>JAXLSJ010000036.1:0-13648 GCA_046330625.1 Candidatus Nanopelagicales bacterium | reverse complement strand
TGCCGCAGCAAGGGCGGGTGCGCCAACCACGGCCATCCCACGCTCATGACCTGCGTCGCCGCCCACGCCGCGGCCGGCTCAGACTGGGCCCTCGGTCGACGTCCTCGCAACGAACCCATCCCCAAGCGTGCGCGCAGGCTCAGCCGCAGACCTCAACAGCCCGCCACGAACACGGAGACGCCCCCGCCCGCAGTGGCTCCTGCACCCACCGGCAAACGCCCGATGCCGCGGACACAGATCAAGCACGGCACCGCCCACGGGTTCAACCGCGGATGCAAGCGCATCGAGGACTGCCCCAACCACGGATCCGGCGACCCAACCTGCACCGAGGCGCATCGGCGCTACTACCGCGACTACCGCCGGCGGCAACGCAACGCGCGAAAGATCACCCACGGGACGGCCACCGGCTACTCCTACGGCTGCCACGATCGCAGCAAGTGCCCAGGAGACGCGGACGGGACAACCTGCCCCGACGCCGCTCGCGCAGCCGAACGCCGGCGCCGCCAGACCGCGAGGAGAACCGCCGCATGATCGACCCCACCTACGCCGCGTGGCCACAGATGCGCCGCGGCGATCGGATCCTCATCCGAGAACGACTCACAGCGCGTGAGCTGACCGTAACGGTGACCGCCACACTCCCGCCCACCGAGGGCGAAGGCCCCGGCATCATCGACGACCGCGGCCGCACGATCCGGCATCACTTCTACGACGCCAGACCCACTCCCAGCGAGACCCTCGACCAGCAAGAAGTCGACCGCCTCTTCGCCCATATCACCGCACCGACCTCGACCCGGAGCCCTCTGCGATGAACACCCTCACACCAGCTGACTTCCGGCTGCTGCAGCGCTCCCTTGAGCTCGCCGCCGGCTACGCGAACACCGAGCGCGACGAGGCCGCGATCCTCGACCTCAGCGCAAGGATCCGACGCGCGCAGTCGACCGTGCCCGCGACGCCGGAAGCTCACGCCGCAGTCACCGCGACGATCACCGCGATCAAGCACGCGGGACGGCGCGCCCCGCTCACACCGGAGCTGCTCGACCAGGTTGCCCACGACCTCATCGGAGGCACCGCCCCCGCGCCCTGAGAGACCCGCGCGGTACACTGGGACCGCGGCACCCGGCCGTTCGAGCAGGTACTCATTCCGCCCCTCGGGGCGATGATTCCTTCCTCGGTTGCGTGATGGTGAATGTGACAATTTCCTCCGCTCCGGCCGGGTGCCGCTTCTCTTCGGCCCCGGAGCTGACCACGATCACCTTTGGTTCGACCGGCGTCCCCTGAGATCCCTTCGTGTACGACGCGAGACGTCGGCGGGGAACGCGGCCGCGGCGATACCCAGGTCCGCGAGCTCACCCACGAGGTGGTCGAGTTTGGTCTTGTTGCGGGAGATGAGGGCGACGGTGAAGCCCTGGCTTCCGAACACTTTCGCGATCGAGAAGCCCAGGCTCGGGCCGACCCCGACGATGGCGATGGTGGGCATGAGTGAGTCTCCTGTAGCCGGGAGTTCCGGCGGTCAGTGGTGTCGCGGGTGACCCGTGACCCGCGCCTGGGTGGGTCACCCCGCAGTGGTGGGTGGTTAGGAGATGACGAGTTCGGCGGTGCTGCGTTCCTGGTGGAGGTCCCAGAAGGCGGCGGCGATCTCGTCGGGTGTCTTGAACGGGTAGCCCTCCGCGGGGGCGGCGTCTCCGATGGACACACCGATCGCGATGTGGGCGACGTAGACGCCGGAGCCGGCGAGCTGGTTGTGCAGGTTCAGTGCCCAGTTCCTGGTTGCTGCCTGGGCGGTGTTCAGCGTGCCGAAGAACGGGACGGGGTTGATCGATCCGCTGCCAGCGGTGAACAGGATCGTCCCGTGGCCGGCGTCGACCATCCCGGGCAGGACCGTCTGCACCGCGGTGACCGCACCAAGCAGGAGGGTTTCGAGGACGGGACGGAGGTTCTCAGCCGTGACGTCGGTGGGGCTGGTCATCGATCCGGGTCCGCCGGAGTGGGGGGAGAACTCGAGCACGTCGATGCTGCCGAAGTGGGTGCGGGCGGCGGTCAGAGCGGCGGTGAGTGCGGCCTGGTCGCTGGTGTCGGCGACGAACCGTGCCACGTTGATGCCGTGAGAGCTCAGGTCGTTGACGAGGGTGTCGAGCGTGTCGGGGTTTCGGGCGATGAGGGCGGCGTTGTAGCCGTTCTGGCCGAACTTCTTCGCGAGGGCGAGGCCGAGTCCGGGGCCCGCTCCGATGATGGCGATGGTGGGCATGCTGATGCTCCTTGTGAGGGGTGGGTTAGAGGGTGAGGAAGCCGAGCACGGTGGAGACGATGGCGAGGATCCCGAGGATGAGCGGGACGACTGCGCTCTCCTTCCGGCGGATGTGGACGATGACGGCGCCGATCATCACGACAGCCAGGCCGGCCGCGGCCAGAGGTGTCAGGACCGGTGCGATCCCGGTTGCCAGGGGGACGATCAGGCCGATCGCGCCAAGGATCTCGATCGCGCCGATGCCTTTCACGGCGGCGTCGGTTGAGTCCGCGGTCCATGCCATCCCGGACGCGGCGAGAGCTGTGCGTGGTCGGGCGAGTTTCATCAGGCCGACTGCCAGGAAGATGAGGGCGAGGATCGCGTTCACGATCCACAACGCAATGATCATATGAGTCTCCTCGAGTTCTCCGCCGCTCGATGAAAGACAACGGGATGGTTACTATCTGTTCGTAGCCCCATCATGAGTGGTCAGGTGGGAGGTTACAAAAGGCACATTCATGTACCTACCCAGAACGGAACGCACCATGCCAGACACCGCCGAGATCGAGGCCACCGACACCGCTCACGGGCCATGAGGACCGGTGCCTTCAAACGGACGAGGGCGATCCGCGACCTGATGGATCGCGTGGGAGACAAGTGGTCGCCGCTGATCATCTCGACACTCCGGGCAGGAACCCTCCGATTCAGCGAGCTCCAACGGCACATCCCCGGGGTGTCCCAACGGATGCTCACCCTCACCCTGAAGCACCTCGCCCGCGACGGACTGGTCTCCCCGCACTGTGCACCCCGAAGTCCCACCCCGTGTCGAGTACAGCCTCACCCCCACCGGCCGCACCCTCATCGACCCTGCCGAAGCCCTCGCCGTACGGGCCGTCGCCCACCTCCCCGCCATCAAAAGCCGCCCGCGCAGAGTTCGACGCAGCGGCGGGGTGAACCAGAGCCACCAGGAGTCCGTCGCAGCGCCACGTCGGCGTGTGCTCCGTAACACGGCTCAGCGCTGAGTCTGGGCAAGACGTCGCAGATGACATTTCGGGACAAGCACGAATACTCCCGCGGCTACCTTGATCGCGACGTGCTCTTGTGATCCGTGGGTCCTTCAGCGCTCCTCACGGCACTTCATCCTCGATCGCGTTACGCCCATGCCATCAGCGACGTCGTAATTGAGGGCCGCGCTGAAGCTAGGCGCCGGCGATTTGTTGGATGATCTGGATGGCCACGGCGACGACGAGGGCGTTGTAGAAGAAGCTCACGACGCTGTGCAGGAGAACCAGCCACCGCATGCGCACCGTGGTTACCGACGTACCGGAGGTCGCGAATGAGGTGCCGACGGTGAACGCGAAGTAGAGGTAGTCAGCGAGGCCTGGCGTATCGGTGCGCGGGAACTCCAGGCCCGGTTGCCGGGGTGGAGGTTCTGCACGCTTTCGTAGATCTGCGCGAAACCGATGTGCAGGAGCTTCACGACAGGATGATGTGCCGACGGCCGCCACGACCCCGGTGAACGTGTAGCCTACCGGTTCCGTCGACGGGAGCCCGGACGCAGATCGGCCAGCAGAGCCGCGTTCACTCCCACCAGGCTCGCCACGAGCGGGAAGATCTGGCGCACAGCGCGTCCAGTACACCCGTCCGTGGGGGCACCTGTTGGCCGCGCACGGCCGATACCACGCCGAGCGAGGCCCTCGAGGAGGTACCCGGCCGCGATCGCCTCCCACACAACCAGCATGACGACGTTGCCAGATATCACATATCCGCCGCAACCGAGGGCGGTGAGGGCTTGAGGGCGGTCACCAAGTAGTCGACACCGCGGTTCTTGCCGTGAGGCCACTGTGCGTTCACGACTCCTCCTTCTGGACTTACAGCATTGTCAGCGTAGTTACCTTCCGGATGGTAACCTTACCGAGATGCGAACAGATCCTCGGCCTGCAATCCCCACGGCCGCATTCACCAACTTGATGAGGGGCGGGCGGTGTCCTGGATTCGGTTGCGCGGAGTGGGCCGACGAAGCCGGGGGGTGGCTTGTGTATCACTTCCCCACGAAGGAAGCGCTCATGCTCGCCCTGGTCATCTCCGGTCCTGGACCGGTGGGAAGAGGCGCTGATCGCTCGGTTGGGATCGTCCCCAACCGAGGCGGTCGCGCTCGCGCGCATCGGCGCGTACCTCGACTGGTCGCTGTCCGGGGGTTTCGATGAGACCGACCTGGTGGCGATGAGCGACCCGAAGTTGCGGCGATCGCTCACGCGGCGCTGGGCCGAGCGTCTCGCACCGTGGTTGATCGTGCCTGATGACGTGGACCCCGCCGAACGCACCTGACTACCGCGCCTCGCCTTCTCGCTGACGGCGGATGGCTTGCCGCCGAAGCCGCCAGCTTCTACCCCCCGATTCCCGACGAGCGAGCCCAGCCTGCGTTCGCCCACAACCTCCTGAAGGACTGACTGCGAAGAAATGGCTTCTCCTTGCCGGCGCGATCATCAGGTGAAGTCGCTTACCCCTCGCCCTCCAAGCCGGGCAGGACCACCCGGTCTGGTACGTCCTCGGCGTCGGCTACGTCGGCACGTTCACCCTTCTCGCGCTCGTCCTGCGCGAAGGAATGGCCCTCGGGGTCGCCTACGGAATCTGGGGCGCGATGGGCGTGGCGTTGACCGCGCTGCTGGCCGCACTCCTGTTCGGACAGCCCCTCACCGGGGTCATGCTCCTCGGCCTGGCGCTGATCATCGGCGGTGTCCTCACCGTCGAGCTCGGATCACAAGCGGCACAGCGCAAGAAGGAGGCGAGCATCTGATGGTCTGGCTCTTCCTCATCCTCGCCATCGTCCTCGAAGTCGGCGCCGCGCTCTCCCTGCGCCTCGCGACCGGCGGCCGGAAGCTGTTCTACATCGCCGTCGTCGTGGGCTACCTCGGAGCGTTCTTCTTCCTCACCCAAGTCCTCGCCCTTGGCCTCGGTATCGGTGTCGCCTACGGAATCTGGGCCGCCTCGGGCGTTGCTCTGACCGCGGTGGCCAGCAAGTTCTTGTTCAAAGAACCCTTCACCTGGGTCATGGCGCTCGGCATCGCACTGATCATCGGTGGCGTCCTCCTCGTCGAACTCGGCGCCGCCCACTAACCCACCGGGCCGCGGCTATGAATACCGAGCGAACCATCGCGACGATTCGCCGCGTCCTTATCGACAACCCCGCCGCCGACGTGAAATTCGTGGACGCGATTGCCGCCGACAGTCACTTTGTGAGCACAAACGGCCGCGTCTTGGTCCTGTTCGTCAACCCCGAGCATGGGGAACTGATCGACGAGCTGCGCCAGGCGTCGCGCTCTCCTGAGTCGGCGGCAGGGCCAGGGAGCACCGTCGGTGTGTCGGAGCATCCGAAGGAGCCCTCATGAACACCGCACGGCTTCAGTCACGAAGCTCGGCACGCAACCGACGTCGCCAGCCCGAAAGTACTCCCGCGTGGGGGCTTCCCCCGCACCCGTTCCGGTATGCCCTCGTCGCGACCCTTGGGGTGGGTGTGGGGACAGCGATCCTGGGCGGCATCGGTGCTCTCGGCACGGTGCTGGTCTACCTCGGGATTGCTTTCTTCCTCGCCATCGCGGTCGAACCTCTTCTGCAAACCGCTCTCCGACGCGGGGTGCCGAGGTGGGTCGCCGTCGTCGCTCTCGCGCTGGTCCTGCTCTTCGCCGCCGCGTTTGTCGGCACCGTGATCGTTCCCGCCGTGTCCGCCCAGGTGGCAACGCTGGCCGAAGACGCGATCGCGTTCGTCACCGCCATCCCCAACCAGGACTGGTTCACCTGGCTGGCCGGCGTCCTCGGCGGATCACTCGATCTGAACAACCTCACCCGCAGCGCACTGGCCTTCATCTCCGATCCCACCCAGTTACTGAACGTGACCGGCGGTCTGTTGCAGATCGGCACCGGCATCATCGACGCCGTCACCGGCGTGATCATCGTCACCGTGCTCACGGTGTACTTCGCGATCACCATGCCCGCCATCAAGACCAAGGCCTACCAGCTCATCGCGTACCGGCACCGTGCCCGAGTGCAAGACCTCGCCGAAGACATCCTCGGTTCAGTCGGCAGATTCGTCGGCGGTCAGATCGTTCTCGCCATCCTTAACGCGATCGTCACCTTCATCGTGACCGCAGCCGCCGGAAGCCCGGCCCCGGCCCTCCTCGCCCTCATCGCGTTCGTCGGCGCCCTGATACCCGTCGTCGGTCCCGTCATCGGCGCCTCCATCGCCGCCCTGATCACCCTCGACACCGGGCTCATCCCCGCCATCATCGTCGCCGCGATCCTGTTCGCCTACCTTCAAGTAGAGGCCTACATCCTCACCCCGCGAGTCATGGCACACGCGGTGGCCATGCCCGGAGCACTCGTCATCGTCGCCGCCCTCGGAGGCGCCGCCCTCGGAGGCATCCTCGGCGCCCTCGTCGCCGTCCCCATCGCTGCCGCCGGAGTCACGATCATCAACCGAGTCGTCATCCCCCACCAACAGCAACAACGGTGACCCACGAGGCCACCGGAAGCGACCCTCACCCGCAGCCCTTCCGGCATCAGCTTCCGGAACGTCTCGGAGGCACATCAGGTTCTCCACGCCTGGGGTGATCCGGTAGAGCCCTGACGCCTACGCGAAAGGGCGTGGTCGGCAGCCACGAGTAAATTTCCTACACGCCTTGAATTTTCAGCGTAGAGAGCTGATACTAAATTCCATCCGCTGATGGATTTCTAGGTCTGGGGACGTGAATGGACACGGTCGAACCGCAGGTTGCCGACGTTGCAGCTCCGCGACTGGACGGGCGTGGGGGTCGTCGTGGGCCGTACGGGAAGTCGGCGATTACTCGCAAGGCAATCCTTGATGCCGCGGGCAGGGCGCTTCAGGCGCATGGCTACCGTGGCGCGTCGTTGCGGAAGATCGGCGTGCTCGCCGGGATCGACCAGTCGAGCATCATGCACTACTTCTCCTCGAAAGAGGCCCTCGTCCTCGCCGTGCTTGGGCAGGCCGACCCGCAAACGGGCGGCTTCTCTGCCGCACATCCAGTCCGGAGCCTCGCGGACGTGCCCGACGCGATGCTTGAACTCGCGCGCGCGAACACGAACGACCCCAGCTCGATGGGGACGTTCGCAGTGCTGGAAGCGGAGGCCACTGCCGTCGACCACCCGCTCAACAGCTACTTCCGTGAGCGTGGTGAACGACGTCGCGCCGACCTGGCCACCTGGTTCCGCCTGGTTGCCGACGCGGGGGTGATGAGACCGGGCGTCGATCCCGACACCGCGGCCAGCTCGCTCCTGGCCCTCTGGCAGGGAATCGAGATCCAGTGGTTGAACGCCCCGGCAGGCCTCGACGTCGCCCGACACCTCGAGCTGTTCCTGTCCCTCGTCCTCGCCGACAACTGGGAAACCCGCCTGCGACAGCTCGACGCTTTCTGAGCTTCGGCACGGCCGTCAGTAGTTTCACCTCCCCTCACCACCCGCCGCTCACTCTGAAGGACAACGATGTCGAACCTGCCTCCGCTCACCCCACCTGATTCTTCGCCGGTCGATCCCGCGATGACGGACCCGTCTCTGCGCGAACCCGTCACGGACGCCACCACCAGCAACGTGACCGTGGGCCCGGTGTCCCTGTCCCGATTCAATTGGCGGGTCGCCATCGGGCTGTTCGTCGGTGGTGCGCTGTGGATCGGACCGTACATCGCCAGCATCGCCGTACTGATGCCTGCCTTGGTCGCGGAGGTGGCGCCGGGCGAGAAGGTCGGTCTCGTTGCCACGATGGGCCTTCTCGGCGCCCTGCTCTCGCTGCTGTCCAACATCGTCTTCGGGGCACTGTCGGACCTGACACGGTCACGATTCGGAAAGCGCGTCCCGTGGATGGTCGCCGGCGGCATCGTCACCGGCCTTGCCCTGTGGGGTTTCTCGACCTCGACCACCGTTGTCGCGCTCATCGTGTGGTGGTGCGCGTTCATGCTCCTTCTGAACGCCATCATCGCCCCCATGGTGGCCGTCATCTCCGACCGGGTCACCACGAAATACCGCGGAACCGTGTCGGCCATCTACGGGGTGGCTCTCACCGTGGGCGCGACCGTCGCCTCCATCACCGCAGCAATGTTCATCTCCAACCCCCGACAGGGCCTCGTGATCTTCGCCGTCGCGGTGGGACTGTCGGGACTGGTCTTCGCAGTGATCGCGCCCGAGAAATCGAACAAGGACGAACCGCGTGCTCGCCTGAGCCCCCGCATGCTGCTCAGCAACTTCAAGTTCCCCCGTCGAGGCGCCCGCGATTACTACCTGGCCTTGTTCGGGAAGTTCTTCGTCATCGCCGGGGCCTACTCGCTCAGCAACTATCAGCTCTACATCCTGCTGGACTACATCGGCCTGGACGATCAGGGTGCCGGATCGGTCATCGCCATCGCGGGGAGTATCGGGCTTCTTATCTCCCTGGTCGTCGGGTTCGCCGCGGGCCCTCTGTCCGACAAGGTCGGTCGCCGGAAGCCGTTCGTGATCGGCGCGGCGATCATCCTCGCCATCGGAGCGATCTTCCCGTTCTTCGCCCCGTTTGCGTGGGCGATGATCGTCGCCGCCGCGATCAGCGCGTTCGGCAACGCGATTTTCGGCTCGGTCGATCAGGCACTGAACATCGAAGTGCTGCCGGACAAGCAGCACGCCGCCAAAGACCTCGGGATCTTGAACATGGCCAACTCCGGCGGACAGATGCTCGGCCCGGTGATCACCTCGATCGTCGTCACCGTCACCGGCGGATATCAGGGGGCGTTCACCTTCATCCGAAAAGTCCGCTGACGCCGCCCCACCACCCCAACACGACACGATCACAGCCAGGAAGACGATGCCCCACGAATTCACCCAGGTCCTTTTCGGTGCGGCCTACTACCACGAGTACCAGCCCACCGAGCGGCTCCGCCAAGACTTCGACGAGATGAAAGCCGCGGGGTTCACCGTCATCCGCATCGGCGAGTCGGTGTGGTCGACCTGGGAGCCAGAAGACGGCGTCTTTGACCTGGAGTGGATCGTGCCGGTTCTGGAGATGGCCAAGGAATACGGCATCGGGGTGATCCTCGGCACCCCCACCTACGCGATCCCGCCGTGGCTGCAACGCCGATACCCGGAGATCAACGTCGACATCGCGACCGGGAAACCGCTCGGCTGGGGGCTGCGGCAAGAGATCGACGTCTCGCACGCCGCGTTCCGTTTCCACGCTGAACGGGTCGTTCGTGCCATCCTCGCGCGCCACGCCGCCCACCCGGCGATCATCGGATTCCAGGTCGATAACGAACCCGGCGCGTGGGTGCTGCATAATCACGGGGTCTTCGAACGATTCCGCGACTCCCTGCGCCACCGCTACGGCACCGTCGACGTCCTGAACCGGGAATGGGGACTGACCTACTGGTCGCACCGGCTTTCGGATTGGAGCGATTTGTGGCGGCCCGACGCGAACTCGTTGCCGCAGTACGCCCTCGCCTGGCAAACCTTCCAAGCCGACCTGCTGACGGAGTTCATGGCGTGGCAGACGTCGATTGTCGACGAGTACGCCGGCGACCGGTTCGTGACCACCTGCATGTCCTACGGTAGGCCCACCCTCCGAGACGACGCGGTCGGTGAGCTGTTCACGATCACCGCCGGGAACCCGTATTTCAAAGCGCAGGACGCTCTCGCGTTGCCGAGTACCGAGATCCTCCCGCAGACCTGGTGGACCCAGGGCACCTGGGGGCTGTACCACTCGGCGGATTGGATGTTCGGCACCCGCCACGAACCGTTCCTCGTCACCGAGGTCGGCGCCGGATCGATCGGGCTGTCCGCGATGAACAACCCCGACTACCCGGGGCAGCGCCGGCAGAGCGTGTGGGCACTGATCAGCCGCGGCGCCCAGATGATCGAGTACTGGCACTGGCACACCCTGCACTTCGGTCCCGAAGCCTACTGGGGAGGTGTCCTGCCACACAGCCAGCAGCCAGGCCGCACCTACCGCGACATCGCCGCGATCGGTGAAGAGCTCAGCCAGCTCGGTGACCGGATCGTCGGGTTGACCCCGGACGCGGAGGTCGGGTTGCTGTACGACTACCCGAGTAAGTGGGCTCTGGCCGGGTTCGGCCCGCTGCCCGACGGTGACGGTGGCCGCGCTGACTCCTATTCCCCGTTCGTGCAAGCGTTCGAGCGAGGCGCCCTCGACGCGGGCCTGCAAACCCGCCTCTTCCACGCCTCCCAGTCCGCTTGAGCACGACCCCGTCCAGACTGCGCCAGCTGTCCCCATCTTCGTGGCCGCCGCGTACTACGCCGCCGACGACCGCATCCTGGACTGGTTGACCGCCTACGCCGAGGCCGGCGGCCACCTCATCATCGGACCGCGCACCGGGTACGCCGACACCGAAGCGCGTGCCCGCCCTCGAGGTCGCCCCCGCCCGTCTGCACGGCCCGGCCGGAGCCTGGTACGACGAATACTCCAACATCGACCAGCCGGTGACCGTCACCGGCCTCTCGGAGGAATTCGTGCCGCCCGCCGACGCGGCCGGTCTGGCGGATCGAGTCCTACCACCCGGCCGGAGCGGACGTCCTCGCCCGCTACGAGCACTCCCTTCCACGGCGACTACGCCGCCGTCACCACCACCGCGGCCGGGGCGGGCCGGGTCACGACGGTCGGCACCCTTCCGAACCCGCAACGCGGACGCACTGTTCCGCTGGGCCGCGCCGCGCGCCGACCTGCACCCGTGGTCCGGTCCGGCTCCAGCATCCGCGTGCACAGCGCCGTCAACCGGGCCGGGAACGTTTGCACGTCATCCAGAACTGGTCCTGGACCCCGGCCGAGCTCGACGCACCGTTCCCGATGACCGACCTGCACACCGGCGCGCCTATCGACCGCGGCGACACCCTCTCCCTCGGACCCTGGGACGTCGCCGTGACCGTCACGCAGGCCACCCGATGACCCCCACACTCACCCCCACAGCCCACACGACCGGCGGCCACACCTCCGCCGATCCGTGCCAAAGGAGACGCTGCGACCGTCGACCCGTCCACCCTCACCCTCGCCGAGAAGGCGTCGCTACTATCCGGCCGTGACCTGTGGTCCACCCAAGACCTCCCGGAGCACAGCATTCCTGCCGTGGTCCTCGCCGACGGACCCCACGGGTGCGGCCCCCTGATCCGTCTGGCAACAACACCGGGCGTACCGCGAGCCTGCCCGCCACCTGCTTCCCCGCCCGGTCGGCGTCGGGGCAAGCTGGGACCGGGAGCTCGCCGCCCGGATGGGAACCCGCCTCGGACAGGAAGCGGTACTTCCGGCGTGAACGTGCTCCTCGGCCCGGGGGTGAACATCAAACGCTCACCCCTGTGCGGGAGGAACTTTGAGTACTTCTCCGAGGACCCGCACCCTCCGGTGCCCTCGGCGCCAGCTACGCCGCCGCTGTCGAAGCGACCGGGATCGGCACCGCGGTGAAGCATTTCGCGGCGAACAACCAAGAGACCGACCGGATGCAGATCAGCTCCGACATCGACGAACGCACCCTCCGCGAGATCTACCTCCCCGCCTTCGAAACCGTGGTCACCACCAGCCACCCCGCGATGGTGATGACCGCGTACAACAAGGTCAACGGGGTCCCCGCCTCCGCGAACCCGCACCTGATCACCGAGATCCTGAAAACCGAGTGGGGTTTTGACGGGGTGGTCGTCTCTGACTGGGGCGCCGTCAGCGACCCCGTCGCAGCCCTCGCCGCGGGACTGGACCTGGAGATGCCCGGAACCATCGACAGCGCCGACCGCATCATCGACGCGGTCACGTCGGGGCGGATCGCCGAATCCGTGGTTGATGACGCCGTCCGGCGCGTCCTCCAGCTCGGCGCGTTCGTGCGCCCCGCCAGTGGCAGCATCGACATCGACGCCGGCCACGCCCTGGCCAAGGAACTCGCGTTGGGCCGCGGTGCGGCCTGAAACACCAATGACACCCTTCCTGGACCAAGCGGCGCGGATCGCGGTGATCGGGGAATTCGCGGTCACCCCCCGCTACCAGGGCGGCGGCACCTCCCACGTCACCCCCACCCGCGTCGACACCGCCCTCGACTCCATCACGGCTCTCGCATCCAGATCCAATCAGCAGGTCAGCTACGCGCCCGGCTTGGTCTGAGCAAAGCAGCGATCAGGGTTCTACGCTGATCGACGACGCCGTCCGGGCCGCCAACGGCGCCGACATCGCGATCGTGTTCGTCGGTCTCGCCGCCGAAGACGAATCCGAAGGTTTCGACCGCACCACCATCGACCTGCCCCAAGCCCAAGTCGCCGTCATCCAAGCGGTCGCCGCGACGGGTACGAAAACTGTCGTCGTCCTCTCCCACGGGGGTGTCGTGTCGCTCGAAGGATGGCACGACGACGTCGACGCGATCCTCGACGCAACACTGCTGGGCCAAGCGGGCGGCTCCGCGATCGCCGAGCTCCTTTACGGGGTAGTATCCCCGTCCGGGCATCTGGCCGAGACGATCCCGCTGACGCTGAAAGACACCCCTAGCTACCTCACCTTCCCCGGCGAACAAGGCCACTCCCGGTACGGTGAAGGCGTCATGGTCGGCTACCGCCACTTCACCTCCCTCGACCGGCCCGTCCGGTACCCGTTCGGACACGGCCTCAGCTACACCACCTTCCACACCGAGGACCTGACCGCCGAGGTCACCGGCCCCGCCGATGTCACCGCCCGGGTGACCGTCACCAACACCGGAACCCGGCGGGCAGCGCACGTCGTCCAGTTGTACGTCGCCACCGAGGAGGGCCCCGTCCGCCGGCCGGTGCGGGAGCTGCGCGGGTTCGACAAGATCACCCTGAACCCCGGTGAGACCCGCACCGTCACCCTCGCCCTGAACCGGCGGGCGTTCGCCTACTGGGACATCGACGCGCACGACTGGGTCGTCGCCCCCGGCCGGTACCGCATCCTCATTGGAAACTCCGTCGAAAGCATCGTCGCCGACGAGACCGTCGAGTTGGCCGGGGAACCTCGCGCCGCTGTCCTGTCCCTGGACTCGGCGGTGGCGGAGTGGTTCGCGCACCCCGTGGTCGGCAGCATCCTCCTGGACGGCTTGACTTCAGCGATGGGCGGCGAGGAGCAGAACGGGATGGGTGTGGACGGGCTGCGGATGGTCGAGTCAATGCCGATGCGGCAGTTCTTGGGCTTCACCCAAGGCGCCTTCACCCTCGAAGCCGCCGAACAGCTCCTCGAACTCAGCCGCGCCTGACCCTCCGGCCGAAAGCCATCAGGGAACGGAGAGCCGTGGCTCATCCACAGCCCAGCTGCCCCAGTCACGAGAACTGGGCGCTCTTCCGCAGTGCCCCAGTCATGCTTTCCCGACAGACCAGAATTGTGCACTGTCGAACAGTCGATTCCACCAGTAGACGTCCTGGCTCGCTTCACCCCGGACCTCGAGATCTACTCGATCG
>JAXLSJ010000035.1:0-8698 GCA_046330625.1 Candidatus Nanopelagicales bacterium | reverse complement strand
CAACTAACGTGCAACATCCGTGAGAAGTCCGAGATTGAGATCCAAGTCGCGCCACGGCGCCTCTGAAGCAGCCGACCCGATCGCGGCATGTCAGTGCGTCCGCTACGAAGACCGACGGGGGATGGCGGCATCGCCACACCGCTGAAAGCGCTGACGGGGAAGTCACCAAGAGGATCCCCTCGATTACCCTAGAGCACAGCGGACCCGAAGGCGGCACAACCTCGGACGCTGGTCCATGGCGGCGTTTCCGCGTAGAGCAAGCCAGTGTCGGCTCCCTGATCTCGCTCGCCCGGGGTTGATCGGCTCTTCCCAGATGAGGGTGTGGCGGGGTCGGGTGGTCTGTTGGCGCGTCGGTCCCGGGTTGGGGGTCGAGGTCTCCCGAAGATGAAGGTTCCTACGCCTGACATCTGGAAGACCTCGACGTGCCTGACGCTACCCCTCCGGCCGGTTTTGGCCGCCCCGACCTGACTGTCTTTGCTCGCCTCGACGGGCTCGGCCTTGCTGTCGTTGGACAGCGCCTTGAACCCGAGCGGGCTGTGCTGGCCTGCGTGGTCGTCGAATCGGACCAGTGGTGTCGCCGTTGCGGCGGTGAGGGCGCTGTTCGTGACACGGTGATCCGGCGGTTGGCGCACGAACCTTTGGGCTGGCGGCCGACCACGCTCGAGGTCACGGTGCGCCGTTACCGTTGCGGCGAGTGCGGGCATGTGTGGCGCCAAGACACCAGCAAGGCGGCTGAGCCGCGGGCGAAGCTGTCCCGGCGCGGCGTGCGGTGGGCGTTGGAGGGCATCGTGGTTCAGCACCTCACCGTGGCCCGGGTCGCCGAGGGGCTCGGGGTCGCTTGGGACACTGCCAACAGCGCCGTCTTGGCCGAGGGCAGACGGGTCCTGATCGACGACGACAGCCGGTTCGACGGGGTCGCCGTGATCGGCGTCGATGAGCACGTCTGGAGGCACACCCGGCGGGGCGACAAGTACGTCACGGTGATCATCGACCTGACCCCGTGGCTGCGCTGGCAGAGTCTGACGTCAGCTGCTCGTGAAGTTTGGCGTCGCTGGTCGTTCCCGAGTGGCTGCTCTGTTCGCGGATCTTGACGTCACAGGAGGCGGTCAGCGTCGAGTTCGAGGACGTGTCGCAGTTGCTCGTCGGGGAGGGCGGTGAGGGCGGCGGTGGGCTCTGGTCCGAGCGCGGTGGCGAGGGCTCGCTTGTGGTCGTGCAGCGCGGCGATGTGGTCCTCGACGGTGCCGGCTGCGCGCAGCGTGTAGATGGTGACGGGCAGGTCTTGGCCGATGCGGTGCGCCCGGTCGGAGGCTTGGTCCTCCACGGCGGGGTTCCACCATCGGTCGTAGTGGATGACGGTGGTGGCGCGGGTCAGGGTGAGGCCGACGCCGGCGGCCTTGAGCGAGATGACCAGGACGCTGCCGCCGTGCCCGGCCTGGAAGTGCTCGACGATGCGGGCGCGTCGGGGTAGCGAGAGCCCGCCGTGCAGGAACGGGGCCGGCTGGTCGTGGCGGTGCAGGTGGTCGGTGATCAGCCGACCCATGGCGGTGTACTGGGTGAAGACGAGCACGCCGGTACCGGTGTGGTGGGCCTGGTCGAGCATGGTGCTGAGCTGATCGAACTTGCCGGAGCGCCTCGGCAGTGGACCGTCTTGGTGCAGGGCCTGGGCGGGGTGGTTGCAGATCTGCTTGAGCCGGGTCAGCAGGGCCAGGATGACGGCGCGGCGACGCCCGCCGCGTCCGAGGCCGTCGGCGAACGCTTCGCCGAGGGCGAGCCGGTACAGGTGGCGCTGTTCGCGGGTGAGGCTGCAGGGCAGGTCGATGGTCTGGCGGGGCGGGAGCTCGGCGGCCACGTCCGTCTTCGTGCGGCGCAGCAGGAGCCCGTCGGTGCGTTCGGCCAGGCGCGCGGCGGCGGTCGGGGAGGCTCGTCGTTGCAGGGGCCCCGCGATCCGGTCGCGGAACTGGCGCCGGGTGCCGAGCGTGCCGGGATGGGCGAGCTGGGCCAGGGCCCACAGGTCGTCGAGGGTGTTCTCGACGGGGGTGCCGGTGAGCGCGATGGTGGTGTCGGCGTGCAGGGTGGCGGCGGCCTGGTGGGCCAGGGTGCGGGTGTTCTTCAGCTGCTGGGCCTCGTCGAGGACGACTACGCCCCACCGGGTGCGGCGGGCCGCGTCGGGGTGCAGGCGAAGTCGGGTGAACGACATCACCGTCAGGGTCCCGGGGGCGGGGTCGTCCTGCCAGCCGAGCACGGGCAGGGTCGGGACGTGGCGGGCGGTCTCGGCTGCCCAGTTGGCGACGAGGCTGGCCGGGCACAGGACGAGGTGGGGTTGGTCGGGGCGCAGGGCCATGAGCGCAAGGGCCTGCACGGTCTTGCCCAGCCCCATCTCATCGGCGAGCAGGCCCCCCGGGTCGACCTTGGCCAGCCAGGCGACGCCTGCGAGCTGGTAGTCGCGCAGCCGGCCGCGGAACTTGGACCGGGCCAGGTCGTGCCCGATGGTGCGGGTGTGCAGCAGGTCGTCGATCACGACCTGGGCGGCGCGGATGCCGTCCTCGGCCGGTCGGGGCTCGCAGTGCCCGGCCGGTGGCAGCTGCCGGGCCACGTCGGGTGGGTCGAGCCCCTGGGCCAGGCGGGCCCAGCCGTGCACGGACGCGCTGAGCCCGGGGCCCTCGGCGGGCAGGGTCGCCAGCCAGGACCAGCCGGTGTCGAGGTCGACCTCTCGGCCGGTGACCGGCCGCACGCCGACGGCGGGCCCGTGCGGGACGGCCAGCCGAACGGTCGCTGTCCGGCCCGGCGGGTCGCCGGCGGGGAGGTCGCCGTGCGGGTCCCACACCAGCCAGCTGGCGCGGCGAGACAGGTAGGTCAGCTGCTGGCTCAGCGCTCCACCGCTCCGAGCAGGGCCTGGGTGTCGGCCAGGCAGGCCGCCACGAACCGGTCGATCACGGCCAGCTCGGTGGTGTCGAACTTCGTCAGGGTGTGCCGGATCTGCCGGTCCAGGCCGGCGTAGGCGCCAAGCAGGCCGTCCTGGGCGGCGGGGTCGACTCGCACCAGCACGCGGCGCCGATCGTCCTCGTCGCGCACCCGGGTGACCAGCCCGGCGCGGACCAGCCGGTCGACCAGGTGGGTGATCGCGCCAGTGCTCAACCGCAGTCGGCGGGCCAGCTCACCGGCGGCCAGCGGTCCGTCCACGATCAGCTCGTGGACGCAGGCCAGGTCAGAGACCCCGACGCCAACCTGGCGGGCTGCTTGCTCGTTGACCGCGTCGACAGCGTTCAGCCACGCCGGCAGCTGCCGCACGATCGCCTCGACCTCGGCTCCCTCGGCTCGACCCACGCCACCAGCCTAACAGTCTGCACTGGTAAACCTCTGAATGATGCAACTATTATGCCCACGTGCGTGGACGAACTGTGGGGTTGGTGGCCGTGCTGGCGGCCGGGTTCTTGGACCTGCTGAACGTGACGGTGGTCAACGTCGCGTTGCCGCGGATCATCACGTACTTGCCGGCGAGCTCGGCGCAGGCGCAGGGCATCCTGACCGCCTACACCCTGACGTTCGCGGTCGGTCTGATCACCGGTGCCCGGCTGGGGCGCATGTTCGGGCTGCGTCGGGTGTTCGTCGTCGGCACCCTCGGGTTCGCGCTGACCTCGCTGGTGTGCGGCCTGGCCGGTTCGGCTGCGGTCCTGATCGGCGCCCGGGCCGCGCAGGGGCTGTGCGCGGCGGTGATGGTGCCGCAGGTGCTGGCCCTGATCCAGGTGATGTATCCCCCGGCGGAGAGGGCCCGGCCGATGGCGGCGTTCTCCGGCCTGCTGGGCGCTGCCGCTTCCCTGGGGCCGATCGTCGGCGGGCTGCTGGCCGATGTCGGCGGCCCTGCCAACGGGTGGCGAGCGGTGTTCCTGGTCAACGTGCCGATCGCGGTCGTCGCGGCGGTGGTGGCGGCTCGGCGCGTCCCAGAGGAGCGCACCGCGTCCACGGTGGGGCTGGACGTGCCCGGCCTCGTCGTGGCCGCGGGCGCGGCGGTGCTGCTGCTGGGTGGGCTGTCCGCACTGACCGCACCGGCCACCCGGGTTCTCGGCGTGGGCGCGGTGGTCGTCGGGGTCGGGCTGCTGGTCGTGTTCCTGGCCGCGCAGCGGGCAGCTGACCGCCGCGGCGCCACCCCGCTGGTCCCGCTGGCCCTGCAAGGCCGCGGGACGTTCCGTGCCGCCACCCTCACCCAGCTGCTCTTCTTCGTCCCGGTGATGGGGTTCTCCCTGGTGATCACCCAGTACCTGCAGACCTACCTCGGCTACACCCCGTTGCAGTCCGGGCTGCTGGTGCTGCCCTGGTCGGTTCTCGTCGGGGTGGGCGCGGGGCTGGGAACGACGGTCCTGCTGCCGCGCCTGGGCCGATCCGTGGTCAGCGCCGGCCTGCTGGTGATGGCGACCGGGATCGCAGCGGTCGCCGCCGTCATCGCGGCGGCCGCGGCACCTGGACCGGCGTGGTGGGCGCTGGTGCCTGGGGTCGCCGTGGGCGGGTTGGGCATGGGTCTGGTCGTCGCCCCGCTGCTGGAGATCGCCTTGTCCGAGGTGCCGGTGAGGCTGGCCTCGGAGGCGTCGGGTGTCTACAACTCGGTCGGGCAGCTGTCCGCGGCCCTCGGCTTCGCGACCCTGGGCGCGCTCTACTTCGCCCAGACCGCCGACACGGCAGCCACCGACCCGGTGCACGTCACCGCCACGGCGACCGCTCTGCTGACCGGCGCCGGGGTGGCAGTCCTCGCCGCGGTGAGCACCCTCGCCCTACCGCGCCGCCCCGCGGGTCGTGACCCGGCCGTTGCGACGGCGTCGTGAGCGCGGCGCGACGGCCGTCGAAGGTCGAGCTGTATGCCGCGATCCGTCGCGACGCGCGAGCGGGCGTCTCCGAGCGGGCGCTGCAGCGCATGCACCACGTGGGGTGGCGCACGGTCAAGGCGGCGCTGGCCTCGGCCTGGCCGCCGCCACGATCGCCCTACCCGCAACGGGCCTCCAGGCTGGACCCGTTCAAGCCGGTCATCGACCAGATCCTGATCGCCGACCTGGACGCACCGCGCAAGCAGCGGCACACCATCACCCGGATCTACGCCCGGCTCACCGACGAGCACGGGATGCGCGAGGTCTCCTACCCGGTGGTCCGCGCCTACGTCGCTGCCCGCTCCCCGCAGATTCGCGTCGAGCAGGGCCGCGGCCCGGTCGAGGTGTTCGTCCCGCAGACCCACCTGCCCGGGCGGGAGGCCGAGGTCGACTTCGGTGAGATCGCCGTGCGCCTGCGCGGGCAGCTGGTGACCTGTCACCTGTTCGCGTTCCGGCTGTCCTACTCCGGCAAGGCGGTGCACCGGGCCTCGGCGACCGGGGGCCAGGAGGCGTTCTTTGAAGGGCACGTGCACGCGTTCACCCGGCTCGGTGGAGTGCCGGCCGGCAAGGTTCGCTACGACAACCTCAAGGCCGCCGTCGCCCAGGTCATCGGGTTCTCCCGGCAACGTGTCGAGACCGACCGCTGGGTCGCGTTCCGATCCCACTTCGACCTCGATGCCTTCTACTGCCAGCCCGGCCTGACCGGCGCCCATGAGAAGGGCGGCGTCGAGGGCGAGATCGGTCGGTTCCGCCGCAACCACCTCGTGCCGGTGCCCGAGGTCGACTCGATCGCCGCGCTCAACGAGCTGATCGACGGCTACGACGACGTCGACGAGCACCGCCGCATCGGTGCGCGCGTCCACACCGTCGGCGAGGCGTTCGCCGCAGAACGGGCCCTGCTCAAGCCCTTGCCGGTCGAGACGTTCGAGACCGGCCGGTGGCTAACCCCGCGGGTCGACCGCTACGCCCAGATCACCGTGCGCTCCAACCGCTACTCAGTCCCCTCCCGGCTGATCGGCCGACCGGTGCGGGTCATGCTGAACGCCTCCGACCTGGACGTCTACGAGGCGCGGACCGTCGTGGCACACCACGAGCGGCTCCTCGGCAAGGGCGAGACCCGGCTGGACCTGGACCACTACCTCGAAGCCCTGATCCGCAAGCCCGGCGCGCTGCCCGGCGCGACCGCGCTGGACCAGGCCCGGGCCGCCGGCCGGTTCACCCCCTTGCATGACGCCTGGTGGGCCGCTGCCCGCAAGGCCCACGGCGACGCACCCGGCACTCGGGCGCTGATCGAGGTCCTGCTCCTGCACCGTCACCTGCCGCACGAGCAGGTCGTGGCCGGCATCGCGGCCGCCCTCCAGGCCGGGGCGCTGACCGCCGACGCCGTCGCACTGGAGGCCCGCCGGGCTGGCGAGTCTCCCCAGCCGGCATCGATCCCGGCCGAGCCGACCGCGAGCGTCTCCTCGCTCACCGCCCGCCGTCTGACGCACCTACCGGCCGACACCCGCCCACCACCGTCGGTGGCCGCCTACGACAGCCTCCTGCGGCACCGACCCGGCCTTCCCGCCGACCCCGTCACCGCACCCGAAAGGGGGGCTCGGCCGTGACCACCAGTTCCGAAGGGCGGCGACGCGGTCTGACCGAGCAGGCCGCAGACGCCGCAATCGACTCCGCCTGCCGCCTGCTGCGCCTGCCGACCATCCGGACCGTGTTCACCGACACCGCCGACACCGCAGCCCGCCAGCAACAGTCCTATCGTGCGTTCCTCGCCGAGCTCCTCCTCGCCGAGTGCGACGACCGGGCACGACGCCGATCCGAGCGCCGCATCCGCGCGGCCACCTTCCCCAGAGAGAAGTCCCTGCGCACCTTCGACTTCGAGGCCAACCCAGGCATCGACGCCGCAACCATCAACACCCTCGCGACCTGCGAGTGGGTCCGCAAGGGCCAACCCCTGTGCCTGATCGGAGACTCCGGCACCGGCAAGAGCCACGTGCTCATCGCCCTGGGCACCGAAGCCGCGATGGCCGGGTTCAGGGTCAAGTACACACTGGCCACCAAGCTCGTCAACGAACTCGTCGAGGCCGCCGACGACAAGGTGTTGGTCAAGACCATCGCCCGCTACGGCCGCGTCGACCTGCTGTGCATCGACGAGCTCGGGTACATGGAACTCGACCGCCGCGGAGCAGAGCTGCTCTTCCAGGTCCTCACCGAACGCGAGGAGAAGAACTCCGTCGCGATCGCCAGCAACGAGTCCTTCTCCGGCTGGACCAGGACCTTCACCGACCCCCGGCTGTGCGCCGCGATCGTCGACCGGCTCACCTTCGGCGGCAACATCATCGAGACTGGCACGAGCTCCTACCGCCTCGCGCACACCCGCGCCCACCAACAGCCCGCCGCCCCGTGAGCCGCGAGTTCGCGCTCAGCAACGCCGGTAGAGCATGGCTCCGTCGCATCGAGACCCTGCACAGCGGCGGACCGGACCCCACACTCATCGCCGCCCGACGCATCGCCAGGAACAGCCCCGAGCCCCCCACCGTCACTGGGCACACCGTCCACGTCACCCTCCGCGACCGGCACCAGGACGCCCAACTTGCTCTGGAGATCCCACCCTGGAACACCCCCGACGCCGCCCTCGTCGACCAACTCCTGCATCGACACCCGATCGCCGCCCTCGACGACCTCCCCGATGCCCTCCTTGCCGCTCTCCGCGAAAACCACATCGAGCTGGCGCCCCGCCTCGGCGAGATCGGTCTGACCCCACCCGAACAGCCCCGCCGACTCGCCCTCGCCGCTTTCTACAAGCTTGTCCAGCGCATCGACGAAGACCCACAACTCGCGCTGGCGCTACGGCAACCACCGGGCCGCACGCAGCGGTCACCAACACGAGCCGCGACACGCTTCGTTCCGCTCAGCGCCCTCGACCCTGCCCGCTTCTTCGTCGCACCCCGGGCCTGAAAGCGGCCACCCGCACCGCCGTCAACATCCACGAACACTGACCGGTCCATGGCGTGCGGCGACGTCACCCTTCACGAACAAGCGCCGTCAAGATTGACGACCGATCCCAACCCCGGTCCGTGACGGCACCGGCCCAGCCCGGCTGCTGGACATGGTCGAGGGGCGCTCCAAGCAGGCGTTCAAGACCTGGCTCGCCGAACGGCCGCAGGCGTGGCGCGACGCCGTCGAGGTGGTCGCGATGGACGGGTTCACCGGCTTCAAGACCGCCGCCGTCGAGGAACTACCCGATGTGGTGACGGTGATGGATCCGTTCCATGTCACCAGGCTGGCTGGCGAGGCGCTCGAGGAGTGCCGACGCCGGGTCCAACAGGCCATCCACGGACACCGCGGCCGCAAAGGCGACCCGCTCTACTCAGCTCGCCGCACCCTGTCGACCGGGGCCGACCTGCTCACTGACAAGCAGATCGAACGACTCACCACCCTGTTCGCTGACGAGCAGCATGTCGAGGTCGAAGCCACCTGGGGCATCTACCAACGAATGATCGCCGCCTACCGCCACCAAGACCGTCGCCGCGGTCACGAACTCATGGTCAACCTCATCAAGTCGATCGGTAGCGGCGTGCCGAAGGCACTGGTCGAGATCATCAAGCTCGGCCGCACCTTGACCAAACGCACCAGCGACGTGCTCGCCTACTTCGACCGGCCCGGCACATCCAACGGCCCCACCGAAGCCATCAACGGCCGGCTCGAACACCTCCGCGGCAGCGCACTCGGGTTCCGAAACCTGACCAACTACGTCGCCCGATCACTACTCGAAACCGGCGGATTCAGACCCCAACTACACCCTCGATTCGGATGAGCCGGTTGATCCCTCATAGAGCCAGCTCCAC
>JAXLSJ010000034.1:0-1635 GCA_046330625.1 Candidatus Nanopelagicales bacterium | reverse complement strand
TCGAGCACATGTACCGCCGTTACGTCACCGCCCTGCTCAGGGAGCCCCGGCTCACCCCGGCCCTCGTGGCCGAGGGGCTGTCGCGTCCGAACAGCGAGGCCGTGCGGTCGATCATCGAACAGAACTCGCCCCGCCTGATCGACCCGGTACGCCGCTGGCTGCAGGACCAGATGACCGAAGGCACGATCCGGACGCTCCCGTTGGACGTGCTGCTCGTCCAGTTCCTCGCCCCCGTGCTTCTCTACGCGACCCTGCAGCAGACCCTGTCCGGCACCGGAGGTGTGATCATCGACATCGACACCGCCTGCGGCCTGTTCGCGGACGCTTTCGTCCGCGCTGTCGAGAACCCGATGTAGCACTCTCGTTGCTGCAGCGACGAGTTCGCCACATCGATGCGGTCGTACCTGGACCGACTCGTGTGACTGGGTACCTTCTCCTCTGAGGAGGAGTGATGAGCGCACATTTCCCAGCCCAGGCCACCGCAGTGACGAAGCACTACCTTCGCGAGGAGCCGCGCTGATGACCACAGTGTCCCGCGCCGCTGACCTTCCCCAAACGGACGCCCACTTCGCGTCCGAGGTCGCCCGCACGCAAGGGCTGCTCCTGGTCGAGGAAGCGCGGCGCCTCACTCCCGACCAATGGAGAACGATCACCGAATGCCCGCGCTGGACCGTGTTCGACATGGTCGCGCACGTCACTGCGGCCACTCAGAACGCCGCCAACCCTTTGCGCTGGATCCGCGACGGGGTCGTGGGGAAGCTGCAGCATCCTCACGATGCGTTCCTGGACGCGGCCAACGAGGTCGGCATCGACCATCGACGCGGCCACCCGGTGCCCGGACTTCTGGCCGACCTCGCGCGATGGATCGACGTCCCGAAATCTCCTCGGATTCTGCGCCGAGTCCCCATCCCCGTCGGCGGATTGCCCCGCTATGGCAACGTGGGCTATTTGGTCGACGTCATCCTCGCTCGAGATACCTGGCTCCATCGCCATGACATCGCCCGCGCCACCGACTCGACGACCACGCCCGACCCAACCTCGGCCGAGGTCGTTGCCCCGGTCGTCCGCGATCTCGCGCTCGCCTGGCACGGCCCAGGCATCGTTCTGACGCTCACAGGGGCCGAAAGTGGTACCTGGCTCATCGGCGCAGACCGGGACGCCTTCACGGCGAGCCTGCCCGCGGTGGAATTCCTACGCCACCTGTCCGGACGCCGCGTCCGGCAAGAAGTGTGGGCTGCGGTTCCCGAAGGGGTGCGTGCATCCCTCGCATCGGCCCGTGTGACGTTCTGATTGCGGGGGACGAGCGAAACGCACGGTCGGACCTCGTCCGGCCATCCGCAGTTCGGACGCCGGCCTGCGCCCGCTAGGCGCCGTCGGTTGCGCCGTGCGGACCCATCTGCGCCTCGGTGAACACGTGGGGGTTGTCCTTGTCGCGCCCAACCAGGTTGGGTCCGGCGACGCCGATCGCGGCGAACGCCACCGCGTACAGAGCTCCCTTCGCGTAGTCGGAGCGGGTCAGGGGTGCCTCGTCACCCAAGGCCCTGATGTAGCTGATCCCCAGCGGCAGGTGCAGGAGGAACGAGGCGAGGAATCCCGGGCTGTACTTGTCGCCGGCCCGGCGCGGGAAGACCACCC
>JAXLSJ010000033.1:0-3285 GCA_046330625.1 Candidatus Nanopelagicales bacterium | reverse complement strand
GAGTCGCGCAGGCCCGGCACGTCGTAGGAGATCGTGGGCGTGCCGACGGCCGCCGCCTCACTGACGACCAGCCCCCAGCCCTCCCGCACGCTCGTGGCGATGTGCACGTGCGCGGCGGCCATCCGCTCGACCTTCTCGTGCTCGCTGACCCGCCCGAACACGGTGACGCCCTCGATCGCCGCGGCAGCGGTGCGCTCGAGTTCCGGACCGCCGCCCAGCATCCACAACTGCAGGTCGGGGACCTGCTCACGGGCGATACGGAACGCCTCGATCGCGTCGAGCGGGCGCTTGTACGGGACGTGGCGGGCACACCACACGAGCGTCGGGCTCTCCGCCTTGGCCACCTGCGGGATCGCAGCCGGCGGGTCGAAGCCCTCAGGGACCACGGTCACGTCGGTGACGCCGAACCGTGCGATGGAGTCCTTCGTGGACGCGGACACCGCGAGCACCCGCTGGTCGCGGTAGGCGCGCAGCCACGTGGGCTCGAGGTAGTACCGCCCCAACAGGCTGGCCGGCCAGGGCGCGTTGTGCGCCCAGATCTCCTCGCAGGTCTGGTGGATGAACGCCACGGTCGGGACGTCGGTGATCCACCGGTGCGCGAGGAAGGGAACAGTGTTGATCATGTCGATGACGAGGTCGAAGCCCTGGTACTGACCGATCTGCCGCCACCAGACCCGCGCCCGGCGGTAGACCGTGTAGCGGCTGCCGCCGCGCACGACCGTGTACCCGTCGACCTTCTCGACGGCCGGACGGCCGGCGACGGCCGCGGAGAACAGCGTGATCTGGTGACCTTCGGCGGCCCATCGCTTGGCCACCTGCTCGGTGTAGACCTCGGCGCCGCCGGCCAGCGGGTGGTGCAGGTCGCGCCAGGTGAGGATGAGGATGCGCATGTCAGGCCGCCTGCAGGATCACGTCGTCGTGGGTGGGCAGGTGCAGGGTCGGCATGTGGTGCTCGCGATAGGTCGAGGTGAGGTGCAGCCGCCCGAAGATGGTCAACGCCTCGCGCACCGTGCGCAGGATCGCTTTAGCGCCGACCGTGGATCCGGCCATCCGCTCACGCAGCTCCACCGGGGCTGCCTGCATCCTGCGGATCCCGGCCTCCCGGGCTGCCACGAAGAACTCGAGGTCGAACGCGAAACGCTCCTCGCGCATCCGCGGCAGCACCTGCGCCATGGCGTCGCGCCGGAAGAGTTTGCAGCCGGTCTGGGTGTCCTCGACGCCGAGGTCGAACAGCGCGGACACGAACGTGACGAAGCCGCGGGACACGGTCTTGCGGAAGCGGCTCGCCGCCGAGCGCGAGGAGTCGAGGTACTTGTTCGCGTAGACGACGTCGAGATCGTGGACCTGCGCCCGGTGCAGGTAGTCGCACAGGTAGACGGGGTCGATGTCGCCGTCGGCGTCCACCATGCCAAGGTAGCGGCCGCGGGCCTGCGAGAACCCGGCGTGCAGAGCGGCGCCCTTGCCGCGGTTGCACGGCTGCACGATCACGCGGACCCCGGGGAGGTCGGCGATCGTCGCCTCCGAGCCGTCGGTCGAGCCGTCGGACACCGCCAGCACCTCGTACGAGATGCCGCGTTCCTGCAGTGCTGCCACGAGTTCGGCCACCGTCGGCCGCAGCGCGTCACCGGGGTTGAAGAACGGGATGACCACGGTCAGCTCCAGTTCGGCGGGCCGGTGAAGGTCATTGGCGATCACGACCGGTGCCTGCGGATGGCGACGCTGCGTAACCATGAGAACGGTCGCCGCGAGGAAGGCAGGGACGAGCAGGAGCAGCCGGAGAAGGAGCGCGGACAGTGCCCGGGAGTGCTGCCAGAGGACCGGGATCGAGGGGGTGATCTGTGCCATGACCTCACCGTGCAGGCCCGGGTTCAAGCGAAGATCAAGAGCCGCACAACCCGGATTCAGCGTTCAGTCACGGGTGCGCCAAGCCGGCAGTTCGGCGGCGAGCAGGACGAGCAGCACAGCCACCCCTGCCAGCGCAGAGCCTGCAGCCACGGCGGTTTGCGAGCCGTGCCACGTGCAGATCACGGCGATCTCCACGGCGGCCGCGGCCCACGGCAGCCACATCGTCCAACGGCTGCGAGCCATACCGGCGTGGACCAGCACGCTCACGAAGGCACTGAGACCGGCCACCAGCGCCAGGATGCGCGTGACCTGCTCCACGCCCGCGAACGTGCCCGGCCCGTACAGCAGGCCGAGCACCAGCCCGGGCAGCAATGCCACCACGGAGGCCGCCAGCAGCGCGGGCAGCCCGACTACCAGCAGTGACGATCGCATTGCTGGGGCGGGCTTGCCGTCCGACCAGCCCGCGACCAGTCGCGGGTAGGCGATCGAGATGGCGGCGGCAGGCAGCGCGAGCACCGTCTTGCCGATCGTGGCCGCCGCCACGTAGCCGCCGGACGCGGCCGCGGGCAGGAAGTGGCGAGCCAGGAACAGGTCGACCGTGGTGAAGACGAAGAGGCCGGAGACGACCAGTCCGGTGCGCACGTAGTCGCCGCCGGAGAGCCGGGCCACCTGACCGTCACCGGCCCGCAGCGCACTCAGGGCCACCATGACCAGCGCACACAACTCCCCCAGCAGGGTCCCGAGCAGGGCTCCGGTCACCCCGGCGACCATCGCCAGCAGCAGGCCGGGGCCGAGCCGCACGACGGTGGAGACGATGTAGCTGCCCGCCACGACGCCGGAGCGGCCG
Source organism: Candidatus Nanopelagicales bacterium (assembly GCA_046330625.1). Lineage (GTDB taxonomy): Bacteria > Actinomycetota > Actinomycetes > S36-B12 > CAIWTL01. Next base: position 593 of record JAXLSJ010000033.1, on the reverse strand, counting down.
ATGCCGAGCAGTAGACCGCGCACCACGGCGATGAGCGCCGCCACCAGCAGGGTCGGCGCGAGGATCGCCGCGTCCCAGATCGTCTCGAGGTGCAGGAAGTCCGCGACGGGCGCCGCCGCGAGCATCAGCAGGACCACGACCGGGGCGCTATACACGGTGGTCCGGACGATCAGCGTCCGGGCGGTGGCCGCGGTCAGGCCAGCGGTGGCGGTCGCGCGGGCACTCGCGGTCTGCAGCGCGGACAGCGGGACCGCGACGAGTGTCATGGCCGCCAGCACCGTGCCCAGCGCACCGTACTCCTCGCTGGTCAGGGCCCGTCCGACGACGGCATGGAACAGCAGGTTCGCCACGCTCTGGACGAGCACGGCGAGGAACAGCGGAGCGGCCAGGCGCGACAGTCCCGACGAGCGCAGCGCAGTGCGGGCGGGCACGTCGGTAGCGGTCACAGGTACACGCTGACCGTCGTTCATCAAGACCTCCTCAAGAGACGCTACGGGTTCGGTCCACATGCGCGCTCGGGGCTGCACGACCGGCCCGGCGGCCCGCACAGTGGAGACATGAAACGCCTGCTCGCCGCACTCGTCCTGCTCTTG
>JAXLSJ010000032.1:0-4091 GCA_046330625.1 Candidatus Nanopelagicales bacterium | reverse complement strand
AAGACCGATCGGAGCCGGCGGACGCTCGTCCTGCCCGAGGTGGTGATCACCGCGCTGCGGGCACACAGAACCCGGCAGAAGGCGGACCGCCTGGTGGCGGGGTCACGTTGGGTCGATAGCGGTCACGTGTTCGCGACGATGCAGGGGAAGCCGCATCACGCGGCGACGATCACCCGCTGCTTCCAGAAGGCCCTCGACCGGGCCAAGCTGCCCGACGTGCGCTTCCACGACCTGCGCCACTCCGCCGCGACGTTCCTGCTGGCGCAGGGGATGACGCTCGAGGACGTCAAGAACCAGCTCGGTCACTCGACGATCGTGCTGACCTCGAATACATACGGGCACGTTCTTGAGCAGAGGAAGCGCCAGGTCGCGCAGGCGATGGACGCGGTGCTCGGTGGATAGCGGGCGGGTCGGCGGCCGGCTGTCCGGCGAGTACGAGGAAACCTACGCCGAGCTGCTCGCGATCGTGGGGACCGCCGCGAGGATCACGCCGCGTGAGTTGTCGCTCTTCTGGCCAAAGGTCGGCCGACGCTTCGACGGGGGCACCTTGCTCATCGGCCGCGCGGTCAATGGCTGGATCGATCGATGGGACCTCGACACGGCCGAGGATCCGGAGGTCCTGGCGCGAGTCGCCCGCCAGACCGCGGAAGGCGGCGTGAACGGCTGCCCGATGGGCTGGGTCCTCGACCGCTGGAAGCCCGGGGACGGCGAGTACGACACATCGCGCAGCCAGTTCTGGGTCACCGCCCGAGCGGTCGCCGTCGCCGTCGACCCGGGATCGGACCCGGACTGGCCGAGCCACCTCGCGTGGTCGAATCTCGCGAAGATCTCGAAGTGGGCCAGTGGCAATCCGCCGTGGCGTCTGCGGCAGAGCCAGCTGGCGCTCGCGATCCGGCTGCTCGGTCTTGAGGTGAAGGAGCTTGCCCCTCAGCGGGTCCTCGTCCTTGCTGGCCGAGACTGGTTCGAGCCATACGCACGGGCGCTCGGCCTGGAGGTCTCCTGGCGGGAGGGCCTGGTGGAAGGGGTCGCGGACGATGGACAGGGCCGACGCTGGGTCGTCGCCGTCCACCCGATGACACGAAGCCCAGCGGCCGTCGCCGGCGCGGTCGTCGCGGCGTTCGGAGACGCTGCGCCATGACCCGATTGTCCGTCCAGTTCGAATGGCTGCGTGTGGGGCCGGTCACGCGCGCAGTGGCCGCGGACGGCCATGCGGAGCTCCATTTCCCGGACGGACTTCGTTCGGAGCCCGGGGTCTACCGCCTGGTCTTCGCGACCAGGCATCGGGCCGAGGTCTACATCGGCGAATCGGACAACGTCCGTCGCCGGGGCCGTCAGTACCGCCGTGGCGACGGCACGCAGTCGACCAGCCGGTGGATCCACGAGCATCTCCATGATCGACTCTGCGACAGTGCGGAGGTGGCGATGGAGACGATGGTGTCGGCACGCTTCGCGATCGACGAGGGGCCCTGGCGGGACACCGATCTCGCGCGCAAGGAGCACCGGCTCATCCTCGAGAATTCCGCGCTGGCGATCGCTATCGCAGCCGCCGACGACGAGACGGACGAAGCACCTGCGGTGGTGCTCAACCGCGTGGCGGAGGGCCACGTCTGATGGCAGCCGCACCGCGTCACCAGGGGGACCGTCAAGAGGCGTGCAGCTACACTTCGGGGCATGCCGGAGACCATGTTCACGATCGGGTACCAGGGCGCGTCCCTCGAACGCCTGGTCCAAACGCTGACCGACGCCGACGTGACGGTGCTCCTCGACACCCGCGAGACGCCGATGTCGCGTCGGCCCGAGTTCCGTGGTGCTTCGCTCGCGTCGGCCCTCGGCGCCGCCGGCATCCGCTATGTCTCCGTGCGCGCACTCGGTGCGCCCAAGGACCTTCGTGCCCTGGCTCCGGTCGATTGGGGGCGCTTCTCCGAGGGGTATCGCGAGCGGCTAGGACTCGTCCGGGAAGAGCTCGAGCGCATCCTTCCCTTGATCGATGGCGAGCGCGTCTGCCTGTTCTGCTTCGAGGCGGACCCCGGGGCGTGCCACCGTTCTCTGCTCGCCCATGAGATCGAGGGTCTGCTGGATGTTGAGGCCATCCACCTCGATCCGCGGCGGATAGACGAGCCCGATGATCACGAAGGTGTGCTGGCGCTTGGCGAGGTTGCCCACGACCAGGTGCAGGTCGCGGGCCGGTAGCTCGCGCTCGAACTTCTGGCGGATCATCTCCTCCCAGCGCCCCGGGTCCGACCGCGACCAGCGGCGGAACGCCTCTCCGATCTCCCAGTCGATGATCTGGAGCTCGTGGCCGCTGCACCGGTCGTCGTCGCAGGTGAACCGGTAGCTGAAGTCCCACGGGATCTGCTCCAGCTCGCGCAGCTGCCGCGACATCTCGGTGCCCAGCCCGAGCTGCTCCTGTGCCAGGGCGGCCCGCTGGTTCTCGTTCCAGGGCTTCGATGGCTCGATGACCAGCCGCTCGATCCGAGCGGGCCGCAGCATCCCGATGCTGGTTCCGTCCGCCTTCTGGGCCGCGTAGATCTCGTCGAGCGAGAGGGATGGCTTGGGTAGCAAGGCCATGCGTCGTGCCCAGCCGGGTCCGCCGGCACGCATGGGCTCCCCGACGGGCTGGATCGAGTCCTGGTCGATACGAAGGCTCTCGGGGCGGGAGTCATCACGCGGCCGGGTGGCCTGGCACTCGATGCGCTGGTACTTCGCGAACCGCTTGTCGGTCAGGCGGCGGAAGGTGATGGGGTACATCCGAACCCAGCGCCCGGTCTCGATGTCGACGCCGGCGCAGCAGACGGTCTCCCCGTAGGACTGGCTCGGTGTGGGGTAGGTCTTGACCACGACGAGGATCTGCTTGGTCTCGTACAGCGCCACACGGCAATGGTGGGGCCAGCAAGCGCTCCTGGGAAGTCTCAGGGCTCAGCGGGGCGGGCAGTCAAGAGGCGGACGTGAGGAGTGCCTCGATCGCGTCGAACGCGTCATCGATCGCCCGCCGCTCGTCGGCGGTCAGCTCGGCGTCACGACGGCCTTCCACCAGAGCCACGGCGTTGGGCATCTCGATGTCCCACCAGATACTCCGGAGCGGACCCTCGATGGCGACCCAGCGGCCCGATCGCCGATGAGCACCCTGAGGTCCATCGCGGTCTCGGCGAGGGAGCGACGGCCCGTGCTCCAGGCGTCTCTGATGGCGTGCACGTCGCGAGCATGGAGCCTACCGGCACGGTCGCTCATGCCTCGTCCGGCCCATCCGGCGGCACCTCGGCGGCCGTCGCGGCCAGCCAGTCCGCGGCCATGGCCGCGCGCCGCCGGACGTAATCGTCCGGATCTTCGATGAGCCTGGCGAGAGGAGCGCGAGCCTCCGCGCCGATCGCACGCGGGAGCAGATGGGCGAACTGCCATCGGACGTTCGGATCGGGGTGCTCGAGCGCCCGCTCGAGCAAGGCGCGCACGTGGTCAGGCGAGTCCTCGAGCGTGTCAGCGACCAATTGGGTCTCGTTGTCCCACGCCATCACCTGGAGGACTAGATCAGAGGTGTCGCCGTCTATCTGTGACCGCAGCGCGACTGCGATGGACGCCCACAGGTCCTGCCACTCCGGGTAGTTGCACTCCCACTCGGCCCCGTGTCCCTGATTCAGGATGTCGGGGGCACCCGCGGCGACCCAGTCCCGGAACCGCTGCACCTCGACCGTGATGTCGGGGGCTTGCTGGCCCGGGACGTGGTCTCGCATCCCGGGACAGTACCCGTGGTCGGCTTCCCGGTCGATAGCCCAACGGTCCCGGACCCGGCACGGGGTGGCATGCCGTCCACCGTGTCCCACTGAATGCTTCCGCCGTGGCTGTCAATGTGGCTGTCAGGACGAGGGTGCCGCCACAGAACGCGGGCAGGTGACGACCAATACCTATGTACTAGGGTCACTGTGCACGCGAAACGTGGTGAGCCGGCTGGGATTCGAACCCAGGACACGAGGATTAAAAGTCCCCTGCTCTAACCACTGAGCTACCGGCCCGGGCTCACGCTAGCAGAGGCGGACGGGGACGCGTGCGGACGGGGTCAGGGCTGGCGGCCGGTGCCGGCGCAGGTCTTGCAGGTGACG
>JAXLSJ010000031.1:0-4719 GCA_046330625.1 Candidatus Nanopelagicales bacterium | reverse complement strand
CTCTTCGGTGGGGCCCTGCTCCACGATCCGCCCGAGGTACATGACCGCGATCCGGTCCGCGATGTTCCAAGCGACCCCGAGATCGTGAGTGACGACCAGCAGCGACAGGCCGAGCGATTCCCGCAACGCCAGCAGCAGGGCCAGGATCTCCCCGCGCACCGATGCGTCGAGCGAGCTCACCGGCTCGTCGGCGATGATCACCTGTGGCTGCAGCACCAGCGCGCCGGCGATCACCACACGTTGCCGCTGACCACCGGACAACTCGTGCGGGTAGCGCAGGAAGAACCGCTCCGGCGGACGAAGCCCGGCCCGTGAGAGGGCGTCCGCGACGGCGGCCCGCTCGTCCCCGTCGAACCGGTGCACGCGTAACCCCTCCGCGACGGCCTCATACACCGACCGGCGGGGGTTGAGCGCCCCGGTGGGATCCTGCAGGACCAACTGCGCAGTGCGCCGATGCTCCTTGAGGGCCTTCGTCGAGTACTCCAACGGACGGCCGTCCACCAGGACCTGGCCGCCCGACGGCTTCTCCAGGCCGAGCAAAGCCCGCGACAGCGTCGTCTTGCCGCATCCGCTCTCGCCGACCAGCGCGACGATCTCACCGCGGCCGAGGCGCAGGTCGACGCCATCGACGGCGCGTGCCGATCTCTTGCCCCGCCCCTGGAACGTGACCTCGAGGTCACGGGCCTCCAACACCGACTCGCTCATCGACCCACCTCCGGAGCGAACAGGCAGGAGGACCAGCGCCGGTCGCCGGACGGGCGCAATTCCACGTCGGTGGTCGCGCACTCGTCGCGCGCCACCGGGCACCGTGGATGGAAAGCGCACCCGGAGGGTGCCTCACCCGGGAACGGTGGGTCCCCGGGCAGGCCGCTCGGCGCGTACCGGAACCGTTGGTCCCCGATCCGCGGGTAGGCGTCGCCCAAGGCGCGCGAGTACGGATGATGGGCGTCCTCGAAGACCAGATCGGACGGGCCCTGCTCGACCACCTGCCCCGCGTACATGACGGCGAGGTCGTCGCAGGACGAGGCAAGGACGGACAGGTCGTGGGAGATGAAGACCATGGCCAGCCCCAGGTCCCGCACCCGATCGGTGAGGACATCCAGGACCTGTTGCTGGACCATCACGTCCAACGCCGTGGTGGGCTCGTCGGCGACGATCAGATGCGGACCGCACGCCAGCGCCATGGCGATCATGACCCGCTGCTTCTGGCCGCCCGACAGCTGATGCGGGTAGGACCCCGCGACCCGGGAGGGAAGACCCACCTGTTCCAGCAGGTCCCCGACGCGCGTGCGGGCGGCCGACTCGGACACGGACTTGTCGTGCAGCCGGATCGGCTCAGCGATCTGATTGCCGACCCGCTGCACCGGGTTCAGCGCGTGCATGGCGCCCTGGAAGACCACGGAGGCCGAGGCCCACCGGACGGCCCGCAGCCGGCCCCATCGCATGGTGAGCACGTCCTCGCCGTCGAGCAGCACGCGTCCGGTCACCGTGGCCGTCTTGGGCAGCAGCCGCAGGACGGTCGACGTCACCGTGGTCTTGCCTGATCCCGATTCCCCGGCCAGGCCCAGCGACCGGCCCGCCTCGACGGTCAAGGAGACCCCGCGGACCGCCGGCACGGGACCTCCTGCCGACTCGTACGTGACGCTCACATCCTCCAGTTCCAGTACGGCCATGTCAGCGGCCTCCGAGACGCGGGTTGACGATCTGCTCGAGCGCGCGGCCGATCATCGTGAAGGACAGCACCACCAGTACGACACACAGGCCGGGTGGGCCGATGTACCACCAGGCCCCTGCGGAGACAGCGCCGTTGGAGAACGCCTGGTCGAGCGTGGCACCCCACGACGGCCGCAGCGGATCGCCGAGCCCCAGGAACGACAGGGTCGTCTCCGAGAGGATCGCGATCGCGACGGTGAGGGTGGTGTTGGCGAGCACGAGCGGGAACACGTTGGGCAGGACGTGCCGGGTCATCTGGTGCCAGTTGCCGCTGCCCAGCGCCCGCGAGCGTTCCAGATACGGCCGGCCTTCGACGGACAGGGTCTGGGCGCGGATGAGCCGCGCGGTACCCGCCCAGGAGGTGACACCGATGACGACGATGATCGTCAGGGTCGACCCTCCGCCCAGGACGGTGGCCAGCACGATCGCCAACGGCAGGAAAGGGATCACCAGGACCCAGTCGGTCAACCGTTGCAGGGCGGCGCCACCGAATCCGCGGTAGTGCCCGGAGGCGATTCCCACCGAGGTGCCGATGAGCATCGAGATGAGCGTCGCGGAGATGCCCACCGTGAGGGACACCCGCGCACCCCAGGCCAGCAGGGCCATCATCGACCGGCCCGAGTCGTCGGTGCCCAGCCAGAACTCGCCCGACGGGGGTGCCAGCAGCTCGCCGGTGGCCCTCGTCACGCTGATGGTGTCCGGCGGGAACAGGACCGGGGCGAGCAGCGCCACGAGAGTGAAGAACACCAGGATCCCGAGCCCCGCCATGCCGGAGCGATGTGTGCGGAACTGACGCCATCCGCGGCCCAGCGCGGCGCGCCGGCGCGCCCTCGCGATGGCTCGACGGCCTTGCGGCGCGGCCGATGTCGTACTCGGCTGGTCGCCGGCCATCACTGCCTCACCCTCGGGTCGATCACGGCGTAGAGCAGGTCAGCCACCAGGTTGGCGAGGACGACGCCGATGGAGAACAGCAGGAAGATCGCCTGCAGAAGTGCCACGTCCGGACCGCGCAGGGCTTCGTAGGACAGCAGCCCCAGCCCGGGCCAGGAGAACACGGTCTCCACAGTGATGGCGCCGGAGACGGTGAACCCGAGGTTCAGGAAGATCAGCGTGATCGTCGGCAGCATGGCGTTCGGGACGGCGTGGCGACGGCGCACGAACTTGTCCATCAGTCCCTTCGCCCGCGCCGTGGTGAGGTAGTCCTCGTCCATCTCGTCCACCAGCGAGGACCGCATCACCAACGCGTATTCCGCGAGATAGACCAACGTCAGCGTCGTGACGGGCAGGACCATGTGCCAGGCCACGTCCAGCCAGCCCGCCAACGACGAGGTGTCGACCCCGGGGCTCGAGATCCCTCCGATCGGGAAGATGCCGGGAAGCCCGAAGGCCCCGACCCCGAAGACGATCAACAGGATCATGCCGAGCCAGAACTCGGGCATCGAGTACAGCGTGAGCGTGACGCCGGTGGAGACCTTGTCGAAGGACTTGCCGCGCTTCCACCCGGCCTTGATACCGATCCACACGCCGATGATCGAGGCCAGCACGATGGCGGTGCCGACCAGCAGCAGTGTGGGCCAGATCCGTTCGGTGACCAGTTCCCACACGGGGCGGTTGAACTGGGCGGAGTCGATCGTGCTCGAGAACGGGTTCTGCAGGTAGGTCAGGAACTGCTCGAGGATGGGCCGGTCGAGTTCGGCGCGCAGTGCGGCCAGTTGCTCGGCGGGGACGTTGCGCCCGCGCGTGTACATCCCGATGGGATCACCCGGCAGCATCCGGAACAGGAAGAAGTTGACCACGAGGACGAAGAGCAGCGTGCCCACTGCCGCCCCCGTCTTGCGCAGGGCGAACATGGCCCCGGGTGACAGCCCGCGGCTCCCCTTCTCCTTGCGCGACAGCGGCGGGGGGCCGGGTATCGGGTCGGGAGCACCACTGCCGGCGACATCTTGGATCAGCGACATGACCTACTCCACGTCGTAGTCGGACGGGCGTCGCCGCCCGACCCAGTAGCCGATGAAGAACAGGCCCACTCCGGCGACGACGGCACCGATGATGAGCCCCGGACTGATGCTCACATCGGAGGCTTCGCCGGTCACGTCGGCGACCACCGGCTCGATGCTCTCGTACGACCAGGTGCCGTACTGGAACAGGAGAACGCCGTCCGGTGCGGGCTGCGGCGTGAAGTTCGTCCAGCGGTCCGACCGGTATGCCGTCGGGTTGTCGTAGTACACCGTCACCACGTAGGCGTTGCTGTCGTAGAGCATCTGCTGCATCTGCCTGACGGTCTCGGCGCGCTCGGCCGGGACGGTCTGCAACTTCTGCTGCTTGTAGAGCCGGTCGTACTCCTCATCGCAGTAGAAGGAGTCCGACAAGCCCGCGTAGATCGTCCCGTCCTCCTCGGTCGACCGCTGGCCGCACGTGAAGGTGGACAACTGGTAGTCGGGGTCCGGCTCGACGACCCATCCCCACTCGAACATGTCGAAGTTGCCGTTGCCGACACGCTCGTACATCGAGTCCTCACTGACGATCTTCACCTTGACCTCGATGCCGATCTGGGCCAGCCAGTCCTTGACGTATTCGACCGTCTTCTGGGACTCGCTGGACTCCTGCCTGCCCAGTAGTCGCAGCGACATCCGCTCGCCATCGGGGGAGACCCGCACGCCGTCCTCACCCATGGTGTAGCCGGCGGCATCGAGCGTCGCGTTCGCCGCGGCGAGATCGAACCCGACCGGGTTCGCGGGCTCGAGGTGCAGGTCGCGGTACAGGGGAGGGATCACGGTCGATCCGGGACTCGCGAGTCCGCCGAAGACCTTGTCCGCGATGACCTGCCGGTCGATCGCCTGGGCGATGGCAAGGCGCACCTGCGGGTCGAGCACCAGCTTGCTGCCGTCCCCGATCGGGGCGCCGTCGGTCAGTGCGGCACCCATGTTGAACGCGATCTGGTTGAACCCGGAGTACACGCTGGGGACCGTCGTGATCCCCTCGGCACCTTCGAGTGAGTTGAAGACG
>JAXLSJ010000030.1:0-6667 GCA_046330625.1 Candidatus Nanopelagicales bacterium | reverse complement strand
CGTGCGGCACACGCCTTCCGGTATCTCGGCCCGAAGAAGTGCAGCAGGACGAAACGCAGGACCGGGTTCACCGTGCCGATGACGTGGTCGTAGTCGGAGCGGTCGACCCCGTCGATGAGCCAGTGCCCCTCCATGCCCAGTTCCGCCGTGCTCTTGGGCTTGACGTAGTACTGCTCCTCCCAGTCGTCCCACTGCCGTGCGGTCAGGGTGCGCGCGACGATCGGCATCATGTCGTCCTCCTCGCGGCGAAGGTGCGGGTCGAGGCTGCCGCGAAGGTCGCGCAGCGCGTCCGCGAGTGCCTCCCGCCCGTCCGCTGACCTCTCGTACTCGGCGGCCGCGGAGCTCACCTTCTCCATGTGCGGAACGATCGCGCGATGATCGTCCTCCATCTCGTCGAGCAGGTCGGCGGCCGACGGGTTGAGCCTGCGCGTCGTGGGCCACAACCAGGCGTCCTCCCCGCTGTGATGCACGTGGAGGAAATCCATCATCGCCTGAACGTGCTGGGCGATCGCCACGCGCTGGGTGTCCCCCGGAGCGGGTTCTCCCGACAGCGCGTCCGAGCAGCGGGTCAGGTCCCGCCGGAGCGCACTGTGGACGATGCCCATCATGCGGGTGTCGGCTGGAGCGGTGGGATCGGTTTTCATGACAACTCCTCAATTCGGGCCTGACTGCGGAACGCGAAATGCATCGCCGGGGGCGTCCGATGTGATCTCCATGAGGCGGCGGGCCAACCACTGCTCGTGACGCTGGGGGCTCCACCCCGACCGGCGCACGAGCATGTGGAAGACCTCCGCGCTGGTGAGCAACCACACTTCGTCGAGCTCCTCGGGCGTGGCGGGTCTGGACGCGACCAGTTCGAAGAAGCCCGCGATCTCGCCGCGCCGGCGCGCGTCGAGCGCAGTGAGGCGCTCGGCCAGCGTGCTGTCGGTGGTCGCGCCGTGCAGAAGGGCCCGTACCAGGTCACAGGTGCGGGCACTGATCGCCGTGGACATGCTCGCTGCCTTGGCCACTCGCTGTTCGCGTGTGCCGACGGCCAGTCCGAGAGCGACGTCCCGCTGGGCCAGGGGGATGGGCAGGTCGTCGCCGACGACCGCGACGTCCATCACGGCCGCGAGGAGCTGGCCCTTGGAGCCGAAGCCGGCGTAGACGGTCTCCATCGCGACGCCCGCCTCCTTGGCGACGCCCCGCATGCTCGTGCCGGCCCATCCCCGCTCGGCGAAGAGTCGCCGGGCCGCGTCGAGTACGGCCGCGCGCGTCTGCTCAGCCTGCATCCGGCGGCGCGGAGAGTGGTAGTCACGGGTCGATTCTGCGGACACATCGACGACTCTAGAACAGTATTAGGTTGACTACAATAGCGTTCTAGTCAAAATCTGTGCGGGCAGGAACGGCTCACCGGCCGGCGCACCCCGCTTTGCGAAGAGCCGGTTTCGCATTCTCCGCGGCGGGGGAGAATGGCTAGTGTGACCCGCCGGATCCTCATCGCCCTCGCCGCCCTCGGGCTGGTCGTGGCCGGTGGGTTCGCCGCGTACACCTACATGTTCTCGGCCACGACCACGTACGCCAACTACAGCGCCCCCACCTTCGATGAGTCCGCCACCGACGAGCAGCGGATCTTCGCGCTGCAGACCGACCTCGGCAACGCCGCTGCGGAGATGGCGCAACTGCAGGCGATGGCCAACAAGCTGCAGTTCGGCAAGATGAAGGCCCTCGGCCGGCACCTCCAGGAGGTCGCCGACGAACTGGAGCCGCGCCTGGCGCAGATCGAGGACCGTCAGGCCCGCCGCCTGCTCGGGGAGGGGATCGAGGGCCTACGCATGGTCGGCGAGGGCTCCGAGGACCTGGATCGCGACAAGTCCCTGCGCGGAGTCGACCAGGTCCTGGGCTCGTTCGAGGCCCTCAACAGCCGCTAGACAGTCCGGGACGCCACCTCCCTGTCAGACTGGGCCGGTGACGAATCTGCTGGTGGGTCTGGCCATCCTGGTGGGCCTCGCGGGCACCATCGTGCCGATCCTGCCGGGCGCCCTGCTCGTGGCCGGTGCGCTGCTCGTCTGGGCCATTGTGACTGGGGGCACCACCGCGTGGGCCGTCGCGATCGGCGCACTCGCGCTGGTCGGCGCCGGGCAGTTGCTGAAGTACCTCATCCCGGGCCGGCAGTTGAAGGCCAGCGGCGTTCCCAGCTGGGTCCTCTTCACCGGTGCCGCCGGTGGGATCATCGGATTCTTCATCATCCCGGTCGTCGGTCTGATCGTGGGCTTCGTGGCCGGGGTGTTCCTGGCCGAGGCCGCGCGGCTGAAGACGTTCAAGGACGCCTGGCCCACCACGAAACAGGCGATGAAGTCCGCCGGGTGGTCGGTGCTGATCGAGTTCGGCTCGTGCCTGCTCGCCGCCGCGGTCTGGTTCGGGGCGGTGATCTTCGTCGTGTGAGGCGGCCCGCTCCCGGGCGTAGACTGGAAATGCAGGGGGCGAGAAGAATGACCACGCGCCTGCGGGGGTTATGGGCGGTGCTGGGTGCCGCGGCACTGGGATTCTCCGCATTCACCGCCCCCCCGGCGGTAGCTGCCCCGGGGGACTTCATCACCACGTGGGACACCACGAAGACCTCGTTCGATTCCAGCGACCAGTACACCGTGGAGTTGCCCCTGCTCTCGACGGGCACGTACAACGTCCTCGTGAACTGGGGCGACGGGCAGTCGCAGACGATCACGTCCGCAACCCAGGGAGTACACACCTACGCCGTGGCCGGCACCAAGACGATCACCATCTCCGGAGACCTGACCGGGTGGTCGTTCCTGTCCTGCGACGTCTGCGCGTACAACGGGGACCGGACGAAGATCCTGGAAGTCGTCCAGTGGGGTGACCTCCACCTCGGCAACAGCGGCGGCTACTTCGCAGGCGCGGAGAACCTGACGATTCCCGCGACCGACGAGCCCGACCTGACCGGAACCACCGACATGGACAATGCGTTCTGGCAGGCCAAACATCTGACCGGCGGACTGGCGGGGTGGAACACCTCCGCCGTGACGACCATGAGCGGCATGTTCGACGGTGCGTCGCTCTACAACGACGACATCAGCACGTGGGACACGGGCAGCGTGACCCGGATGGACAGCATGTTCCGGGATGCCGCTGCATTCGACCAGCCGATCGGGGGGTGGGACACGAGCGCGCTCACAGACATGAGTGGGATGTTCCAGGGCGCGACGTCGTTCAACCAGCCACTGGCCGACTGGGATGTCTCTCACGTCACCGGTATGGACAGTGCCTTCCGCGGCGCCGCCTCGTTCGATCAGGCACTCGATACCTGGCAGACCGGCGCCGTGACGAGCATGGTGGGCACGTTCGGCGGTGCGACCGCTTTCGATCAGCCCATCGGGTCATGGGACGTCTCGCACGTGACCGGCATGGGCAGCATGTTCGAAGGTGCCACGTCGTTCGATCAGGCACTGGCCGACTGGGACACTGCGAACGTCACCTACATGGGGGGCATGTTCCGCGACGCCACTGCCTTCAACCATCCCATCGGGAACTGGGACGTCGGTCTGGTCACGAACATGGACTACATGTTCTACGGCGCGACCGCGTTCAACCAGGCGCTGTCGGCCTGGGACACCGGCAGCGTCACCAGCATGTACCAGACGTTCGGCGGTGCGGTGGCGTTCAACCAGCCGATCGGCACGTGGGACGTCAGCCAGGTCACCACGATGCAGGGCATGTTCGCCGGTGCCACCGCGTTCAACCAGAACCTCGGTGCCTGGAACATCGCGCAAGTCAGCGACCTGCGCAACTTCCTCAACGCGTGTCCGTTCAGCACGACCAACTACAACTCGTTGCTCAACGGCTGGGCGGGCCAGTCGGTGCCGAACGGGCTGCAACTCGGAGCGCCCGGCATCCACTACACGTCGCTCGGCCGGGCCGCCCACGACCACTTGACGGCCGACGACGGCTGGACGATCTACGACGCGGGCATGCTCACTTCGTACATGGACGCCGGACCGAACCCCTTCGAGTTCTTCGCGCAGGACGTGGGATTCTCCGCCACCGGCACCATCACTGCGGCCAGCGGCGGGGACGCCGAGTTGATCTTCGGAGCCGATGCGCTGTCCGTGACCGGTACGGACGCGGCGATGTTCTCGGTCACCGAGGACAACTGCTCGGGCAAGACGCTGCCGCGCGGCGACGTGTGCACGGTGACGGTTTCGTTCTCCCCGACATCGATCGGGGACAAGACCGCCTCGTTGCTGTTCGCCAGTGACTCGCCGCAGTCGCCGTACGTGGTGCCCCTCGCGGGAACCGGGGTGGCGGCGGTCTTCTCCGCAAGTCCGCCCGCGCTGGACTTCGGCCAGCAACTGGCCGGCACGACGTCCACGCAACGTCTCGTGACCATCACGAACACCGGCAACAAGCACATGGCAATCGGGCAGTACAACCTGCAACTGAAGGGCGCATTCCCCGCCGAGTTCGGGATCGTGTCCACGACCTGCCGGGGCGTACTGCTCTACGCCGGGCAGAACTGCACGGTTGCGCTGACTTTCACGCCGTTGTCGGCCGGCACCCACACCGCCTACCTGGAGGTTCTCGACAGTGCGCTGGGGGCGCCGCACGTGGTCAACCTCTCCGGCACCGGCCTGACCGTCCCCACCCCGAGCCCCTCGCCCACGCCGCTGGGATCGCCGCAGAACCTCAAGGTCAAGGCGACGAAGAAGTGGGCCAAAGGGTCCTGGACGCCGGTGACGAATGCCACCGGCTATCGCGCCACGCTGACGGGGAAGACAAAGAAGAAGGCCATCAACAAACAGTCCCAGGGCGCGGCGGCGTGGGTGAAGTGGCCCATCCACCTCAAGCCGGGGTCGAAGTTCAAGGTGTGCGTGCTGGCATTCAACCCCGCGCTGCGGGACTCGTCGGCATCCTGCAAGAAGGGCAAGGTTCCGCGGTAGTCACAACCGCCGGTCGCGCAGCACCGGGAACTCGGCGCGCACTCGCGCAGGCCGGTCGGGATCGAGGTCCAGCAGCAGGACCCCGGGCTCCTGCAGGTCGCCCACGACCTCCCCCCACGGGTCGACCACGAGTGTGTGTCCGCCCATCGCGGTGCCGTTGCTGACGCCCGTCGAGTTCGCGCCCAGCAGCCAGACCTGGTTCTCCGTGGCACGCGCCGCGGCGAGCACGTTCCAGTGCCCGATACGCGCCGCCGGCCAGCCGGTCGGGATGAGGACCGCCGTGGCGCCGGCATCGGTCAGTGCCCGGAACATCTCCGGGAAGCGCAGGTCGTAGCACGTGGCCAGGCCGGTCGTCCCCAGGGGTGTCTGCACGGTGACGACCTCGCCCCCTGCGGACAGGGTCACCGCCTCCCCGGAGTCGAAGCCGAAGAGGTGGATCTTCCGGTAGGTCGCCAGGACCTCCCCGGCGGGGCCGAACACCACGGAGGTGTTGTACAGGTCCTCCCCGTCGCGTTCCAGGAACGAGCCCGCGTGGATCGTCCGGCCCGGTGCGAGGTCGGCCATGTGCGCGACCCAGGTGTCGAGCGGAACGGCGTGGTCGAGGTTCTCGGCCACCGCGAACGGTCCCACCTCCCACAACTCGGGGAGGACGATCAGGTCGGCATCGATGGTGCCGACCAGAGCACGGACGCGGTGCCGGCGGGTGGCCGGGTCCTGCTCGTCATTGAGCGCAAGTTGCACCGCCGCCACTCGGGTCATGTGGTCAGGCTACCGAGGTGCGGCGGGGGCGGCGATCCGCCAGTGGCGCGCCGTTGCTGGTCAGGGGCCCCGGAAGCAGCAACCGTGCAACAGTCGCGGCGGACCACCAGCAACGATGCAACACTCGCGGCCCGGCGGCCGCAGGAGTCCCGGGATAGATTGCGGCCATGGACCCCCTGGTTGCGGCCTGGCAGGACGGCATCGATTCGTTCCAGCACACGGTGCGGCAGATCCCCGACGGCGACTTCACCCGCGCGTCCCTGCTGCCGGGCTGGACGATCGGCGACATCGTCGCGCATGTCGCCGCACTCGAGATGGAGCTCAGCGGCGAGCCGCTGCCGGCGCACGAACCCGACTGGGACGCCCTGCCCCACGCCGACGACATGTTCTCGCGATACACGGAGATCGGGGTGGACTACCGGCGGGGGAGGAGCCCGGAGCAACTGCGGCAGGATTTGACCAGGGCAGCTGCGATCCGCACCGAGCAGTTGACCGCGCAGCCGCTGGACCTGTCGGCGCGGGTCAGGGGTGTCGGGGGCATCGAGCGTTCCCTGGGACGGGTGCTGCGGATGCGGTGCTTCGACATCTTCCTGCACGAGGTGGACATCCGGGACGCCCTGGGGATGTCCGCACCGCGCCTGGGTGACGCGGCCCGGGTCACCGCCGGGCTCATCGCCGACGGCCTGGGCTTCGTATGGGTCAAGCGTGCGGGGGCCCAACCCGATGACGTGCTGCATCTCGTCGTCGCGGACTGGGTGGATGCGTGGATCGGGGTGGGGGAGGACGGCCGCGGCCGGGAGGTCGAGCCCGGTGGCGCGACGACCACCGTGGCCATCGCACCGATGGACTTCCTGCGGCTGGGATCGGGCCGCGGCGGCGACCCCGCGGCAGCCGGCGTCAGCGGTGATCAGGCTCTGGGCCGGGCGGTGCTTGCGGGCTTGAACGTCTCGCCGTAGCGGGAGTCACTGCGCGCT
>JAXLSJ010000029.1:0-10260 GCA_046330625.1 Candidatus Nanopelagicales bacterium | reverse complement strand
GCCGGCGCGGCGATGGCGGCGAGCCCGGCGCCGACTGCGATGAAGAATCTGACTGGACGTTTCACGGTGACTGTCATGGCGTCCTCCCGGGGTCGCACTTGCTCGTGACACCGCCACCGTACGCCGGTTTCCACGCCCTTTACCAGCCTTGGATCGTTCGCACCGGACTACCGTGTAGCGATGGGCGCCTCTCTCGCGACGCACGGACTGACATCGGCCGAGGTCCGCGAACGGGTGGCGGCGGGCCAGGTCAACGACGTGCGGGACACGGGCAGCCGCAGTCTGGCCAGCATCCTGCGCACCAACACCTTCACCTGGTTCAACGGCCTCATCGGGACGCTGTGGGTGGCCATGATGGTGGTGGCGCCCTGGCAGGACTCGCTGTTCGGGCTCGTGATCGTGTTCAACACCCTCATCGGGACCATCCAGGAGTACCGCAGCGCGCGCACCCTGGCCAGACTGTCCCTGCTCAACGAGGCCCGCCCCACGGTCGTCCGCGACGGCCGCCCCACCGACGTGGCACTGCGCGAACTGGTGGTCGACGACGTCGTGGTGGTGGCCACCGGCGACCAGATCGCAGTGGACGGCCAGGTGCTCGACGCCTCCGGGCTGGAGGTGGACGAGAGCCTGCTCACCGGCGAGGCCGACCCGGTCGGCAAAGCCGTCGGCGAGGAGTTGATGTCCGGGTCGTTCGTCGTCTCCGGTTCCGCGACCTACCAGGTCACCCGCGTCGGGGCGGACTCGTTCGCCGGCCGGCTCACCGAGCAGGCACGCAAGTTCCAGCCGACCACCTCGGAACTGCGCGACTCGATCAACCGCTTCATCCGCTACATCAGCTACGCGCTGATCCCCGTGGGCGCGCTGCTCACGTGGAGCCAGTTGCAGGCCGACCAGACCTTGCCCGAGGCGATCCGCGGCGCCATCGCCGGCGTGGTCACCATGGTGCCGGAGGGGCTGGTGCTGCTCACCAGCATCGCGATGGCCGTCGGGGTCCTGCGGCTGGCGCAGCGCAAGGCGCTGGTCCAGGACATGCCGGCCGTGGAGACCCTGGCCCGCGTGGATGTGGTGTGCGTCGACAAGACCGGGACGCTGACCGCACCCGGGATGACGGTGCGCAAGGTCGTCGAACTCGACGGCGCCGTTCCCGACCGTGCGCTCGCCGCGCTGGCCGCAGCGGAGGAACAACCCAATCCGACCATGATCGCGCTCGCCGCGGCCTACCCGGACAGCCCGCCGTCGAGCGCGTGCGTGCCGTTCTCCTCCGCCCGCAAGTGGTCGGCGGCCGAACTCGACGGCGTGTGGTGGGTGATCGGCGCCCCCGACGTGATCGACGCCCGGGTGGACACCGCCCGCTGGTCCGGCACAGGCGCCCGGGTGCTGCTGCTCGCCCGCGCCGACGCCGGTGTTGATGCCGACTCCCCCCTGCCTGCCACGACCCCGGTGGCGTTGGTCGTCATCGACCAGCAGTTGCGCGACGACGCCGCGCAGACCGTGGCGTACTTCCTCGCCCAGGACGTCGAGGTGAAGGTGATCTCCGGCGACAACGCCGCCACCGTGGGCGCCATCGCCAGGCGCGCCGGGGTGCCCGGAGCGCAGTCGCCGGTCGACGCCCGTACGCAGGACCCCGTGGCCGCCGTGGCCGGGGCGACGGTCTTCGGTCGCGTCAACCCCGACCAGAAGCAGGACATGGTCGACGCCCTGCGAGCCGACGGTCACACCGTGGCGATGACAGGCGACGGCGTCAACGACGTGCTCGCGCTCAAGCGCGCCGACCTCGGGATCGCGATGGGGTCGGGCTCGCCGGCCACCCGGGCGGTGGCGCAGATCGTGCTCATGGACAGCAAGTGGTCGTCCATGCCCGCCGTGGTCGCCGAGGGCCGGCGCATCCTCGGGAACATCGAGCGGGTCTCCGACGTCTTCTTGACCAAGAGCATGTACGCGCTGCTGCTGGCCCTGGCCACCGGCGTGGCCGCGGTGCCGTTCCCCTTCCTCCCCCGTCACCTCACCCTGATCAGCGCGCTGACGATCGGCATCCCCGGGTTCTTCCTGGCGCTGATGCCCAACACCGAGCGGTTCCGGCCGGGCTTCTTCCGGCGCGTCATGGTGTTCGCCGTCCCGTCGGGCCTCATCGCCGCAGCCACCGCGTTCGCGACCTACTACGTCGCGCTGAGCCTCAAGGACGTCGAGGAGGCGCGCACGGACGCGACGATCGCACTGTTCATGGTCACGGTCACGGTCCTGGCGGTCTCGGCCCGGCCGATGAACCCGATCCGCGCGGCGATCGTGGCCTGCATGATCGGGGCCTTCCTCGTCGTGCTCTTCGTGCCGCCGCTGTCGCAGTTGTTCGCGCTGAGCATCTCCCCGGACGCCGAGGGGCTGGTCACCCTGCTGATCGGCGGCATCGGCGCGGGGCTGGTCCTGGTGACCGCCCGCGTGGTGAGCCGCTGGCGCGAACCGCGCCCGGCGGAAGGTTGAGTAGTTCCCGGCGTTCAACGCGCCGTTTCGCGCAACCTTCGCGCGCGGGTACGTTGATCCAATGGCCGAAATCGACGACCTCATCGACTTGTGGGGTCGCAACGAGCGCGTGGTGGTCCTCACGGGAGCCGGGATGAGCACGGATTCCGGTATCCCCGACTTCCGCGGACCCAACGGCCTGTGGACGCGTAACCCGGGGGCGGCGGCCATGTTCGACATCCAGACCTACATCGAGGACGAGGAGGTCCGGCGCCGCGCCTGGGAGGGCCGGCGCACCCACCCGGCGTGGACGGCGCGGCCGAACAGCGGACACGTGGCCCTCACCCGGTTGCAGCGGACGGGGCGGCTCGGGCCGATCCTCACCCAGAACATCGACGGGCTGCACCAGTCGGCGGGGTCGGTCGACGTGCTGGAACTGCACGGCACCATCTGGGAGGTGCAGTGCCTCGACTGCGGGCGGCGCACATCGACGCAGGAGACCCTGGAACGACCCGAGGCCGACCCGCGCTGCCTGGTGTGTGGCGGGATCCTCAAGACCGCCACCATCTCCTTCGGTCAGCGCCTCGACCCCGCGGTGATCGACGCCGCGATCGACGCCGCCCGCCGGGCGGACCTGCTGGTGGCGATCGGCACGACGCTCACGGTCATGCCCGCCGCGGGATTGGCCGAGATGGCCCGGCACCTGGCCATCGTCAATGCCGACGCCACCCCGTACGACGAGCAGGCCGACGTGGTGGTCCGCGAACCGATAGGCGAGGTCCTACCGGAGGTCGCGAACGCGTTGGCTGCGACCATGGGGTCATGACGGTCCTGCACACCACCCGTGGCGACTTCGAGTCGCTGATCGACGGGCCGGAGGACGGCCCACTGATCGTCCTGCTGCACGGGTTCCCGGAGCTGAACGTCTCCTGGCGCCACCAGATCCCCGCCCTGGCAGACGCCGGGTACCGGGTGCTGGCCCCCAACCAGCGCGGTTACCACGGCTCCGTGCGCGACGGCTCCTACGCCACGGCGGACCTCGCCGAGGATGTCGTCGCGATGATCGACGCGATGGGCGCACGGACCGCCACCGTCGTGGGTCACGACTGGGGTGGCGGGGTCGCGTGGACGCTGGCACACCTGCACCCCGAGCGCGTCGAGCGCCTGGTCGCGCTGAACTGCCCGCCACCCGCGGTGCTCTCCCACGCGCTGCGCACCAATCCCTCGCAGTTGGCGAAGTCCTGGTACATGTTCTTCTTCCAGATCCCTCGCCTGCCGGAGAAGTTCGTCGTCGAGCACATGCCCCGCGCACTCATCGGGGGTTCGTACAACCGCAAGGCCTGGAACCACGACAACCTGGCGCCGTATGTGGCGGCCTACCAGACGCCGGCGGACGCCCGTGGGCCGGTGAACTGGTACCGCGGGGCCCTGCGCCGGCCCACGGCCCTGCGACGCTTGCGGCCGGTCGCCGTGCCCATCCTCATCATCTGGGGGGTCGAGGACCGGTTCCTCGGCCTGGACCTCATCGCTGCCCAGAGCCTGCGCCGGGCGATCGCCTACGGCAACGAACCCGACATCGTCCTCGTCGAAGGGGCCGGCCACTTCGTGCAGAACGAGGCACCGGAACAGGTCACGGCCGCGCTTCTGGCGTGGCTGGGTCGGCAGCGCTGACCGCTGCGACCTGACCGGCGAGGACGGACCCGTCGGTGGTGGGGGCCGCACACACGAACTGCCGGCACACATAGGCCGTGTCGCGCCCGTCGATCCGGGGGCGGCCCTCGCACAGGGGCCCGGCCAGCGCGATCACCAACCCCGGCGCCGTCCCCCGCAGGGCCGTGGCGTGCAGGGCGGAGCCGACCGGGGCGAGCAGTGCCACCTCGCGCGGACCGTCGAGCCACGCCTCCAGTACCGACAGCCCGTGACCCCAGAACTGCGGGTGGTCGACCAGGTGCACCGCCCGCCCGAGCACGTCCTCGGCCTGCGCGCGGTGGGCCACGTCCCCGGTCAGGGCCGACGCGGTGAGCAGGACCTCCGCCGCCAGGCTCCAGCCGGACGGGGTGGCGTTGTCCGCCATGTCGACCGACCCGGCGGGAACATCCGTGGCCAGCGTGTCCCTGTCCGCGGCCAGGAAGTCGCTGCACAACTGCTCGACAAGGTCCAGCCCGCGATCCGCCTGCAGACCGGTCACGGCGCCCAGCGTGAACTCCGCGGCCGCGAGCGCCGCGTAGTCCTCCAGCACCGCGCCCGCCCGCGATGCGACGCCGTCCCGGGAGACCCGGCGCAGGCCGCCGCCGTCGTCATGGATAGCCCACAGCGCATCCCTGCAGGTCACGGCCGCGGCGACCCATTCGGGGTGGCCCAGCAGCATCCCGGCCTCGGCCAGAGCCGACACCGTCCATGCGTTCCACGCCAGCACGACCTTGTCGTCACGTGCCGGCCGCGGGCGCTGCGCCCTTAGTTCGTGCAGCCGACCCCGCACCTGTTCCCAGCCGGGGCCGGAGGGCCGCTGGATCACCGACGTGCCGTGCTCGAACGTGCCTGCCTCGGTCACGCCCAACACCTCCGGATCCCCGCCGGCCTGGCGGACCTGTTCGGGTGTCCACACGTAGAAGGCACCCTCGCGGCCCTCGGAGTCCGCGTCCAGCGATGCCGCGAAACACCCCTGCGGGGTGCGCATCTCGGCGAGCAGGAAGTCCGCGGTCTGACGCACCACCGAGGCCGCCAGCTCGGAGCCGGTCTGCCGCCACCAGTGCAGGTAGACCCGCAGCAGCAGGGCGTTGTCGTAAAGCATCTTCTCGAAGTGCGGGATGAGCCAGCGGGCGTCCACGCTGTAGCGCGCGAACCCGCCGCCCACCTGGTCGTACATGCCGCCGGCCGCCATCGCGGTCAGGCTCCGCCCGACCATGGCCAGGCTCTGCGCATCGCCGGTGCGGGCGTGGTGGCGCAGCAGGAACTCGTGGACCATCGGCTGCGGGAACTTCGGCGCGCCACCGAACCCGCCGTACCTGGCGTCGAACGACGAGCGCAGGCCGTCGAGGGCACGCGCTGCGAGGCTTTCGTCGAGGCTGTAGAGCCGGTGGCATCACACCACTGATGGCCTCCGAGATGCGCGTCGCGGCGGCGGTGGAGCCGTTCCCGCTGGTCACGCCAGGCGTCGGACACGGCCGCCAGGACCAGCGGGAAGCCCGGCATGCCCGCACGCGGCTGCGGCGGGAAGTAGGTGCCGGCGTAGAAGGGCCGGCGCTTGTGGTCCAGGAACACCGTCATGGGCCACCCGCCCTGCCCGGTGAGCGCCGTGGTCGCGGCCATGTACACCGCGTCGACGTCCGGGCGCTCCTCGCGGTCGACCTTGATGCAGACGAACCGCTCGTTCATCAGCGCCGCGATGCCCGCGTCCTCGAACGACTCGTGGGCCATCACATGGCACCAGTGACACGCGGCGTAGCCGACGCTCAGGAGCACGGGGACGTCGCGCCGCACCGCCTCGGCGAAGGCGCCGTCGCCCCACTCCCACCAGTCGACCGGGTTGTCGGCGTGCTGCTGCAGATAGGGCGACAGGGCGCCGGCGAGACGGTTGGGCACACGACCATCGTGGTACGCGGGTGCGCCCCCCGCCAGTGCCGCACAGTTGGTTGACGCCCGGACCCGAGCCCCACCCAACGCGGGCTCGCGGGCCCCGTGGGCTCAGACCTGCGGCTGCGGGGTCCAGCGCAGGTACGGCTTGACCTCCTCGACCTCACCGAACTTCACCCTGGCGTCCTCGGTGGAGATGGCCGGGGCGACGATGACCCGCTGCCCGGGCTCCCAGTCGACCGGCGTCGACACCGGCACGAGGTCGGTGAGTTGCAGCGCGTCGATGACCCGCAGGATCTCGTCGAAGTTGCGGCCCACCGACTTCGGGTAGGTCAGGGTCAGGCGCACCTTGTTCGCCGGGTCGATGATGAAGACCGACCGCACCGTCGAGGTGTCCCCCTCACCGGGGTGGATCATCCCGTACGTCTCGGAGACCGCCTTGTCGGGGTCGGCGATGATCGGGAAGTTGAGGTCGGTGCCCCCCACGTCGCCGATGTCACCGGCCCAGCTCTGGTGGGACTCCAGCGGGTCCACGGAGATGGCGATCACCTTCACCCCGCGCTTGTCGAACTCGGCCTGCAGCGCAGCGGTACGGCCCAACTCGGTGGTGCACACGGGGGTGAAGTCGGCGGGGTGGCTGAAGAACACCGCCCACGCGCCGTCCTTCCAGTCGTGGAAGCGGATCGGGCCGTCGGTGGTCTGGGCGGTGAAGTCGGGGGCGATGTCGCCGAGGCGGATGGTCATGGGTTCCTCCAGGTGGGTTCGGATACAGCGGTACTGCAGAAAGGGGAAAGGTGTCCGGCGATCGAGGGATCAGCAACAGGGACAGGACATCGCGTGCACGCGCATGTGGTCGATCTCCCGGCGGGAGGTCAGCATCGTGCGGCGCGACATGCCCCAGAACCTAACACGGTGGGTCACCGCCAGCGACGGCCGGCCGCGTGATCGGACATGGCACACACGCGAACCCCTACCATCAGATTCCGGAAGTTCAGGGGCAGGAGTGGCATGGGCACCACGGCGCGCACCAGCAACCTGCGCTCCCTGCTGCCCGCCGCGATCGGGATACCAGTAGTCGTCGCGATCGGTACGCAGGTGGGGATCGTGCGACCTCCGCCGCTGTCCATGATCGCCATCGGCCTCGGCTTCATCACCGGCCTGACGATCCGCTACGGCCGGCAGCGTCTCGTCTGGGTGATGGCCTGGTACGCGGTCTGCTCCCCGCTCGTCCATCTTCTGTTCGGCTTCCCGCTGCGAGTCGGTGTGGCGACCACCGCCACAGCGATCTTCGCCATGAGTCTGCTGGCCTTCGCGGGCTGGGGCATGGGACTGCGGCGACTGACGGACCCGATCGACGTGATCAGGCTCGCCGGCGTGGCTGCCCTGGCGGCGGTGCTGGTGCCCTCGCTGGCCAGCCTGGCCGCAGCCCAGTTCGACACCCCGCCGGAGTTCACCCCAGCCGGCGCCCGCGCGATGCTGGCGGCCGCGACGGGCATCATCGTCGCCGGCAGCCTGCCGCTGACCTTCCAGGCACCGCACTCGTGGCGGCCCACCCGCCGCACGCTCGAACTTGTCGTTCTGGTGTCGGCCACTGTGGCCCTGATGTGGACCATCACGACCAAGGACCCGCAAGGCATCGTCGGCAGCGGACCGCTGTTCCTGCTGGCCCTGGCACTCGGATGGTCGGCGATGCGTTTCGGGCCGTTCGCGACCTCGGCGATTCTCAACGGAATGGCCCTGTGGCTGGCAGTGATCAGCGTGCGCGGCATCGGCCTGTTCGCCGATGACGGGGGTGACCTGGTCCACGCCCTGACCATCGCCCAGACCTATCTGCTGGTCACCGGCCTCGGGGTGCTCATGCTCGCCGTGTACGCACAACGGGTCCGGGTGCAGGACATCCAGGCCGGGCAGTCCGCGGAGATCCTCTTCAGCGCGCTCGACGGCGCCGGCGCCCAGCTCTTCCTGAAGCGATACGACGCCGACACCGACCGGTTCGTCTACATCGACGCCAACGAAACGCTCGCCGACAAGCTGGGGCTCGAGCCCGCGGACTTCATCGGCAGAACCTCCGACGACCTCTACGAGCCGGATCTGGCACGGCGTTTCCGCGAGCAGGACGAGCAGGTCCTGGCCACCGGCGAGCGGCTGCGGTTCGACAACACGTTGACCGTCGACGGCCGCGCGACCTCGCACATGACCACCCTGTTCCCGCTGCGCGACGAGCACGGAGATGTCATCGGGGTGGGCGGCGTGAGCATGGATCGCACCGACGAGGTCCGCCGCGAGCGACTGCTGCAGTTGGTGTTCAGCCACTCACCGGTGCCGACTGCGCGGCTGCGCTGGACCGGTGAGACGTACGGCAGGCTGCTGGAGGTCAACGAGGCCTTCTGCCGCCTGCTGGGCCTGAAGCACGAGCAGATCATCGGACATCTCCTGCCCGACGTCGTCACGTTCGTGGGGATGCCCGGCCCGCCCACCTTCGTCGAGGGCACGGCCCAGCACGAGGTGCGGGTGCGCCGGCACGACGGGGTGGAACTGACGGTGCAGGTCACCAGTTCGCTGGTGGATGCCGACCAGGCCGGTGCGCCGTTCGTCATCGCGCTGGTGCAGGACGTCACCGACGCCCGGGCTGCGGAAGCCGGCCTCGTCCACCGCGCCACGCACGACCCGCTGACGGACCTGTTCAACAGGCAGGCGCTGGTGGAACGGCTGTCGCACGCGGGGCAGGGCGGCGACGGCATCCCCGCGGGGGTCGCCCTGCTGTGCTGCGACATCGACGGGTTCAAGCACATCAACGACACGTTCGGCCACGACACCGGCGACCGCGTCCTACTGGCCATGGCCGAGCGGATGCGCACGGCGGCCGGGCTCGACACCACCGTCGCCCGGCTCGGCGCAGACGAGTTCGTCATCGTCACCTCCGGCCGCCGCGGGTTCGAGCAGGTCACCGACCTCGCCGAGCAGATCCGGCGGACCGTGGCTGCGCCGCTGACGATGGACGGCCGGCGCCACGAACTGCAGGTCAGCATCGGCGTGGCCATCAGCAACGGCGACTGCGGCGCCGAGGAACTCCTGCGGCAGGGCGACGTCGCGCTCAGCCGCGCGAAGGACCTCGGCCGCGACCGGGTCGTGGTCTACCAGACAGCGCTGGACCGGCGGGTACAGATGCGCATGGCCATGCGCGAGACGTTGAGCAAGGCCCTGTCGGAGAACCGCGTCGAGGCCCACCTGCAGCCCGTGGTCGACCTGGTCAGCGGTGCCACGGTCGGCGCTGAGGCGCTGGTCCGGCTGCGCGACCTCGACGGCACGCTGCTGCCGCCGGCGGCCTTCATCCCGGTGGCCGAGGAGACCGGCCTGATCGCCGCGCTCGGGCTGCGGGTCCTGGACATCGGACTGGCCCTCAGCCGCCGCTGGAGCGATGCCGGGATGCACCTGGGCATCTCCATCAACGTCTCGCCGCGGCAACTGTCGGACGCGGCGCTGCCCGCCACGGTGGACAGCCTGCTGAAGACCCACGGCGTGGCCCCCGCCGATGTGACCCTGGAGGTCACCGAGAGCTCCGTCGTGGACGCCGTGGGGAACACCCTGACCGTGCTGCGCGAGCTGCGCGACTGCGGGCTGCACATCGCCATCGACGACTTCGGGACCGGCTACTCCAGCCTGTCCTCGCTGCGGCACATGCCGGCGGACATCGTCAAGATCGACCGTTCGTTCGTGTCCGGCCTCGGCGGGCAGGACAGTGACGAGGCCATCGTGCGCGCCGTGCTGGCCATGGCACACGCCACCGACCGCATCGTGGTCGCGGAGGGCGTCGAGACCGAGCAGCAGGCCGCGCGCCTCGTAGAACTCGGGTGCGACCAGGTCCAGGGCTTCCTGTTCTCCCCGCCCGTGCCGGCCATGGACTTCGACCCGCGGCGCCGCTTCCCCGTGCCCGCCGGCCCGCAGCCGCGCATCGGTCAGCCGAACCAGGGGTAGCGCCGGGGATCGGCCTCGATAGGCTCACATCCCATGCGAGCCGCACACGTGACCACCCTGGACGGACCCGCCGCGGTGCGGGTGCAGGACACCGACGAGCCGGGCGCCCCCGGACAGGTCGTCATCGACGTCCACTACGCGGGTGTCACCTTCCCCGACGTCCTGCTGTCGCGCGGTGAGTACCAGATCAAGCCACCCCCGCCGTTCATCCCCGGCAGCGAGGTCTCCGGGGTCGTGCGCTCGGCGCCGGCGGACAGC
>JAXLSJ010000028.1:0-10853 GCA_046330625.1 Candidatus Nanopelagicales bacterium | reverse complement strand
GACCGCAACATGGCCATTGACAGGGAGGAAGGTACGGGACGTTGGTCCTGATTGGCAGTCATCCACCAGTCTTCGGGGAGCACCGCTCGCGGCTGTTCGGCATCCCAGGATGCCGGAGCGTCCCCCTGACGACGTGGCGGGTCAGCCCACCAGAGGTCACCCGATTTTGCCCTCCGGCCTCGCACCGGGCACGATAGTTGCGTGCAGCAAGCAACTGATGTCCGGGCGGCTCCCCAGGGGTTGCTGGAGTCGCTGTACGAGGTGGTCGGACACATCCGCCGCTTGTCCCCCAGCGACGCCCTCGACCCTTCGGGGATCTTCGTGCTGGAGATGTTGCGGAGGTGCGGCGCCGCTCGGCCTAGCGACATGGCCACCCGCACCGGACTCGATCAGTCCACCATCAGTAGGAAGATCCGTGCCCTGGAGTCCCAGGGGTGCATCGAGCGCACCGCCGACCCCGGCGACGGTCGGGCCTCGGTGGTGACGGTCACCCCTACCGGCCACGACCTGCTACGGCAGAGTCTCGACACCCGGGCGGCCACCCTCTCCGATGCCCTCGAATCCTGGACCGACGTCGATCGACACAACCTGGGGGCGCTCCTGCGTCGGCTCGCCGACGACTTGGACACCGAAGCAGCCCACGGCAGTCATCCCACCTGCCCCCACCCCGCCACGGACAAGGACGCGTCATGACCGAATCACCCGAGCACTCCGGCGCCGAGGGGATCACCCCTCACCGCGCAGCGAATCCCAGCACACCTGCGACCGCGACCGCGGCCGCCGAAGCAGAACCGGCGGCGGCGACGGCCACCGGAGCGGCAGCCGTGAAGAGTCCCGGTCACCTGCGGCTCATCCTCGGCGCACTGATGATGACCATGATGCTGGCCGCACTCGACCAGACCATCGTGTCCACCGCACTCCCCACCATCACCAGCGATCTGGGTGGCCTGAACGAGTTGTCGTGGGTGGTCACCGCTTACCTGCTGACCTCCACGGCCACCACCCCGCTGTGGGGCAAACTCTCCGACCAGTACGGTCGCAAGCTCATGCTGCAGTCGGCGGTCGCGATCTTCGTCATCGCCTCGGCGCTTGCCGGACTGTCGCAGAACATGGGGCAACTCATCGGGTTCCGCGCCCTTCAGGGTGTCGGTGGCGGCGGCCTCATGGTGTTGATCATGGCGGTCATCGGCGACCTGATCCCGCCCCGGGATCGTGGTCGCTACATGGGCCTGTTCGGGGCGGTGTTCGGGGTCGCCTCGGTCGTGGGGCCACTGCTCGGCGGCCTGTTCACGCAACACCTGTCCTGGCGCTGGATCTTCTACATCAACCTTCCGCTGGGGATCGCGGCTTTCGTGGTCCTTGGGGCGGTGCTGCACATCCCGGTGCGACACGAGAAGCGCTCGATCGACTGGCTGGGGGCGGGTCTCCTGGTGGCCGGGGTCACCGCACTCCTGCTGGTGACGGTCTGGGGCGGACATGAGTACGCCTGGGGTTCGCCGACCATCATCGGGCTCACGCTGTTCGGGATCGCCGCGCTGGTGTTGTTCGTTCTCCAGGAACTGCGGGCGGCCGAGCCGATCCTGTCGATGGACCTGTTCCGGTCACGGACGTTCTCCTTGACCGCTGCCATCGGGTTCGTCGTGGGGTTCGCGATGTTCGGCGCCATCGTGTACCTGTCGGTCTATCTCCAGGTGATCAACGGGGCGACACCCACCCAGGCCGGGCTGATGCTTCTCCCGCTGATGGGCGGTCTGCTGCTGACGTCGATCCTCAGCGGGCAGGTGATCTCGCGCACCGGGCGATACAAGATCTTCCCCATCCTGGGCACCGGGATCGCGGCGATCGGGTTGTTCCTGTTGAGCCGACTCGGCGTGGACACGCCCTACTGGCAGTTCTCGATCGCAGCGTTCGTCCTGGGCGTCGGGCTCGGCAACGTCATGCAGGTGTTGGTGCTCATCGTCCAGAACGATGTGGACCCCGCGCACATGGGCGCGGCCACCAGTGGATCGACCTTCTTCCGGATGATCGGCGCATCGTTCGGGACGGCGGCCTTCGGGGCCATCTGGACCTCGCGCCTGGCAGTGGAGCTGGCCGCCGCGATTCCCGCCGGGCAGATGCCGGCGGGCGGCACGGACTTCACCACGTCGATGACGTCGATCCACGACCTTCCGGCGCCGATCCAGTCGGTGGTCCTGGAAGCGTTCGCCCGGGCGCTGGACGTGACGTTCCTGGTGGCGGTCCCGATCATGCTGGTGGCCCTGGTTCTGAGTTTCCTGCTGCCTGAGGTTCCTCTTCGCACCCATCACGGCGTGGCCGAGAGTCTCGCCGACGATGCCGTCGTCCCGTTGCCCGTCGTGGACTGATCCACCTGGGAGATCCCGGCACCCACGGGCTCCCGCGAGAGGGAGAGTCTCCCCATGCGCATCGCGGTGGCCGGCGGCACCGGCTGGACCGGGAAGCTGGTCGTCGACGCCCTGCACCGGGGCGGGCACGAGCCCGTCATCGTGGCTCGCAGTGCGGGAGTCGACGTGCTGTCCGGAGCGGGTCTGGTCGAACGGCTGGCCGGAGTGGACACGGTCATCGACGTGACCAACATCCGGACCCAGAGCCGGAAGAAGTCGCAGGCGTTCTTCGAGACTGCCACGACCCACCTGCTCGCGGCCGAAGAGACGGCGGGCGTGACGCACCACCTGGTGCTGTCCATCGTCGGGTGCGACCGGGTCGACCTCGGCTACTACCTGGGCAAGCGCCGTCAGGAGGAACTGGCGTTGACCGGACCGATTCCCACCACCGTGCTGCGCGCCACGCAGTTCCACGAGTTCGCGGCCCAGATGTTGGCCGCCCGAGGTCCGGTCGTCCTCGCTCCGAAGATGCGATGCCAACCCATCGCGCTGACGGAAGTCGCCCAGCGTCTCGCCGACCTGTCCGTCGGGGAGCCCGCGGGCCGGACACCCGACCTCGCCGGCCCGGAGCCGAACCTGATGATGGACGAGATGATCAGCCGCCTCGCGCAGCAGCGGGGTGATCGTCGACCCAAGCTGCGGGTAGCGATGCCGGGCGCAGTCGGCCGCCAGATCAAGGAGGGTGGGCTGCTCCCCGTCGACGACGGTCCCCGAGGGGCCATCACCTTCGACGAGTGGCTCGCCGGTGCTGGGCAGTGAGTGACGGGTCGCACCACGCTGACGGGTTGTCGGACCTGGGACGACCTGGGAGAATAGTGGAGTCCTCCCGCAGAATTGCGGTTGGCCGGGGACCAGTCACAGGGATCAGCAGATGAGCACGTCCGGGAGAACCCGCCCTTCGCGCTGACACCGTCGGTGTCGCGCATCCGACGACACCCCGGAGGCCCTGGTGACCCTCACTCACTCCGTCACCCTCACTGACGTCTCGTTCCAGTGGCCCGATGGCACGCCTGCCCTCGATCACCTCACCGGAACTTTCGGTCCCGCGCGAAACGCCTTGGTCGGCGCCAACGGCACCGGCAAGACGACCGTTCTGCGGCTCATCGCCGGGGAGTTGCGGCCGACCTCCGGCTCACTGCTCGCTCCGGGGATCGTGGCCTCTCTGCGGCAGGGGGTGACCCATGGCGCCTCGACGGTCGCTGACCTGCTGGGGATTGCCGGCGTCCGCACTGCTCTCCGGGCCATCGAGTGCGGCAGCACGGATCTCGACCACTTCGATGCGGTCGCCGACCGGTGGGACATCGAGGAGCGCGCGCACGCCCGTCTGGACGCGCTCGGCGTCCCCAGCGACCTGGATCGGTCGGTCGGGACACTGTCCGGCGGCGAAGCGATGCTGACCGCGATCGTCGGGGTCTGGCTGCGCGGCGCCGACATCACGCTGCTCGACGAGCCCACCAACAACCTCGACGTCCCCTCGCGTACCCGGGTGTACCAGGCGATCCAGGAATGGTCGGGCTGCCTCATCGTCGTCAGTCATGACCTGCAGTTGCTCGACCTCATGGACACCACCACCGAACTCCGCGACGGTTCCCTGACTACCTTCGGTGGCCCCTACCGGGAGTTCCGGACGTGGCGGGACGCCCAGGACGACACGGCCCGCCAACAGCTGCGGACTGCCACGCAGGCTTTCCGGCACCAACAGCGCGAGCGGATCAAGGCCGAGGAACGGATCGCGCACAGCCGGCGGAAGGGGCGCAAGGATCGTGCCAACCGCAAGTTCGTCGGCGCAGCGATCGATGACCGGCGCAACTCCGCCGAGAAGTCCCAGGGATCGCGGCGCACTGCGGCTGACGCACGCGTGGACGCGGCGCGGCGGAACGTCGCCGCTGCCGAGTGTGCAGTCCGCGACGATGACCACATCCACGTCGACCTGCCCGACCCGGAGGTCCCGGCTGGACGGCGGATCGCGGAGTTGCCCGGAGCGGGCGGCACCGGCCACGTCATCCACGGTCCCGAGAGAGTCGCCCTGACCGGTGCCAACGGTGTCGGCAAGACCACCTTGCTGGTGGACCTGCTGCGGCGGCTCCCGGTGACGGCGGGGTACCTGCCGCAACGGATCGTGCTCGACGGGTCCGTGACGGTGCTCGAGTCCGTGCGCGAGTGCGCCCCCCAGGCGCCTCCCGGGGAACTCCGCAGCCGACTGGCGCGCCTGCTCATCACCGGCGACATGGTGCATCGAACTGTCGGGTCACTGTCGGGTGGTGAGCGATTCCGCGTCGCCCTGGCCCGCATCCTCCTTGCCGATCCCCCGGCACAACTCCTGGTGCTCGATGAACCCACCAACGACCTGGACCTGGCCAGTGTCGATCAACTCGTCAGGGCGGTGGATGCCTTCCGCGGCGCTCTCCTGGTCGTGAGTCATGATCAACGATTCCTGGACCGGCTGGACCTCGACGTGACTCTGGACCTGTCGCCCGACGGGCGCCTGTCGGTGTCGCGGTGACTCCTGTCGACCCGCACGCGCCACACTTGTCCGATGGGTACCGAACCGGGCCGTGAGCCGACGGACACAGTGGATCAGTTGGAGTGGTTTCACGAGGCCACCACCATGGCCCTCTACATCGGCCTGTCGCTGCTGGCCGTTCTGGTCGCGCAACAAGGCGTCACGACGGAGTCGGCATCGACGTTGTGGCTGACTGTGTTCGTCACGGCGATCGGACTGCTGTTGGCCCACCAGGTCGCCTTTCGGCTGTCGACTCGCCTGGTGAATCGGGGACTTCTCGACGCGGGGGCGTTGCGGCTGTTGGGCGCGCAACTGGCGGGTGGCCTGGTCGCTGCGGTGATCGCCTCATTGCCCGTGCTTCTCCTGGGCCCGTCAGGGATCCTCGTCTCCGAGGCTCTGATCCTCGCCATGGTGGCGATCACCGGCTACCGCGTCGCTCGGCAGGTGCCCACGAGTCGATTCCGGGCACTCCTCTATGTCGGATTCATCGTGGTGATCGTGCTCGGCGTGCTGGCCGTGAAGGGTCTCGCGGGTCACTGAGACCCTTCACGGGCGCAGCGCGACCCATCGTCAGGGCCGGTGGTCTCGGCTCCGCTCGACCACCGGGTCGACCACCCACAGAGCCCGGTCCGGGCGCAGCGAGACCCGTCGACCGCATGGTCTCGGCTTCGCTCGACCACCGGCCGCTCGACCACCGGGCGGGGTCAGGCCGCCAGGATGTCGTCGATCTGGCCGGCGGCCAGGGTGAGCCCTTCGACCATCCCCATCTCGACCATCTTCTGCATCTGCTCGGCGTCGCGGAAGGAGCCGACGAGGGTCATGCGGGTGGTGCCGTCCCCGACCGGTTCCAGCGTGACCACCGACGATGTCCGATCATCGAGATCCACGGGCTCACCCTGCTCATCGGCGAAGCCGTCGTCGAACGTCAGTCGTCGGGGTGCCTCGACACTGGTGATGATCCACCATCCGGGAGCGCGGGTGCCGTCCGGTCCAGTCATGTAGTACTTGGACATGCTCCCCTCGACAAGGTCGTGCTGCACGAAGGTCGCCGGCCAGGTCGGAGGTCCCCACCAGCGCTCGAGCTGACGCGGGTCCGCCCAGACCTGCCACACCCGTTCGACAGGGGCGGCGAAATCGGCCGTCAGAGTCAACTGGAGGTTGTCCACATCCGGGACCACATCGATCACTGTCACTGTTCTTCCCTTTCGGGCTCCTCGCCGAGGAGATCGGTGATGCGCCCGACGCGGTCGCGCCAGATGCGTTCGTAGGTGTCGAGGAGGTGCTTCGCCTGGGTCACCCGATCGGGGTTCCCCTGCACGATCTGCTCCCGCCCGCGCCGTTGTTTGGTGACCAGCGCCGCACGCTCCAGCACGGCCACGTGTTTCTGCACCGCGGCGAAGCTCATCGCGTAGTCGCGAGCGAGCGTCGACACCGACTGGCCCTCGCCCATCACCCGCGCGACGATGTCGCGCCGAGTCGCATCGGCGAGAGCCTGGAAGATGCGGTCGACCTCATCGTCAGTGAGGTGCCGCGGCATTTCTACAACCATTTGGTTGTACGTTAGCATGGTGCCCGGGGCGCGACCACCGGACGCGGGGGCTCGGCTTCGCTCGACCACCGGAGCATGCCCACCCACCGAGCCCGGACCCCGGACCGGGCGCAGCGAGACATGCCGAGGACGCCGCGGTTTCGATACGGCGCTGGCGCGCCTACTCAACCCGCGGCCGTGTGCAGTGGTCTCGGCTCCGCTCGACCACCGATGCTCGACCACCGCAGTGGCGACCTCAGCCCTCGGTGGACATCGCCGCCGCAGCCGAGGCAGACGGAGCCGCGGCCGCCGTTTCCGTCGGCGCCGGTGTCGGCTCCGGCGCCGTGATCGACGGTTCGGGGCTCGCGCTCGGCGACGGGGTCGAGTCGTCGCCCTTCAGTTTGGACTGAGCCTGCACCGCACGGTCCAGCGCCGACTTCAGCCGTTCCTGGGCCGTCCCGTAGGCCGTGAAGTCGCCCTCGCGCAGGGCGCGCTGCCCTTCCTCGTAGGCCGAGTTGGCATCGGCCAGCGCGGCGGTCAGCTCCTCGCTCGGGGTGAGGCCCTTCTCGCCACCGCCCTTGCCGCCGCCCGAGGTGGATCCGGTGAACACCTTCGCCAGGGCGTCCGGGAGGTTGTCCTCCATCACCACTTCGGAGCCGTAGGCGGCCAGGACCTTCTGCAGCAGCGGGAATCCCTGCTCGCCCGCGCCCTGCACATAGACCGGCTCGATGTACAACATGCCGTCTGCTACCGGGAGGGACAGCAGATTGCCCAGCACCACAGTCGACTGGCCGCCGCGTCGCAGCAGGTTCAACTGAGAACTCACCGTCGGATCCGACTCGAAGTTGTTCTGCACCTGGGTCGGACCGGGGATCGTCGTGTTGCGCGGCAACTGCAGGACCCGGATGGTGCCGTAGTCCGGCCCAGGGGCCGAGTTGGCCGCCATGAACGCCGCCAGGGTCTGCCGTCTGCTGGGCGAGAACGCCGTGGTCAAGGAGAACGACGGTTCCGCAGTACCCGGCATCTGCAGGGACAGGTAGTAGGGCGGCTGGAAGACGTCGACGTCCTTGGTCGGATCGTTGGGGATCACCCAGAAGTCCTGGCCTGAGTAGAACGCCTGCGCATCGGTCACGTGGTAGCGGCTCAGCACGGTGCGCTGGACCTTGAAGATGTCCTCGGGGTACCGCACATGCTGCACGACCTCCTCGGGCATCGCCGATCGCGGCTGGACGGTGTCCGGGAACACCCGTTCCCAGGCCAGTGCGACGGGGTCGCTGTCGTCCCACAGGTACAGGTTCACGCTGCCGTCGAAGGCGTCGACGGTCGCCTTCACGGAGTTGCGGATGTAGGTGATCTGGTCGCGACTCTGGGCCGCCACCGATCGCGTGGTCGCCGTCACCGAGTCGTTGGTCGCCTCGTTCAGCAGGGTGCGCGCGGAGTTCGGATAGTTGTTGCTCGTCGTGTACCCGTCCACGATCCACTTGATCCGGCCGTCCACCACGACCGGGTAGGGGTCGCCGTCGAGCGTGAGCCACGGGGCGACCTTGGACACCCGGTCGCGCGGGTCGCGGTCGTACATGATCCGGGACTCGCTGTTCACCAGGTCGGACAACAGGATGTTGGAGTCCTGGAACTTGGTGGCATAGACCAGTCGGTTGAACCAGGACCCGACCGCCACCCCGCCTGTGCCGTTGTAGGTGTTGTTCTTCTGCCCGGTCGGGCTGGCGTCGTCGGGGAAGTCCAACTCACGCGGCGGGTCGCCGGCCGGGGCGCCCACGATCGAGTACTCAGGCGACTGCTCGCCGAAGTAGATCCGCGGCTCAGTGATGTCCAGATCCCCCTGGGGTGGGATGTCACTCTCGAAATAGCTCGGTGCGCCGTCGGAGGTCGCGGTGTTGTCCTTGGCCGCGACGAAGCCGTAGCCATGGGTGAAGACGGTGTGGTTGTTGGTCCAGTTCTGCTGCCCCTCGGGCAGCCCGTCGAGGAAGATCTCGCGGGCCGAGACGACCGACCCCTGCAACTGCTTGTCGGGAAGCGGGTAGCGGTCGATGTCCAGCGAGTCCGGGAACGCGTAGAAACCCTTGATCTGCTGCTGCTGGCGGAACGTCGGGCTGACGACGGAGGGGTCGAGCAGACGGATGTTCTTGAGGGTCCCCGACGCGGTGCGCAGCACCGAGGCCGGAGCGTCGACCTGACCGTCGTAGTCCTGGACCTGCACGTCGTCGAGCCCGTAGGCCGTGCGGGTGGCGTTGATGTTGTTCTGGATGTACGGCCGCTCGCGGACCTCCTCGGTCGGGCGGACCTGGAAGTACTGCACCACCATCGGATACAGCCAGCCGATGAGGATACTGCTGGCCAGCAGGATGGCCAGGGCGATCAGCGGCAGGGACCACACCCGCCGGAAGGCGGTGATGAAGAACAGGATGGCCACCACGACAGCGGCGAAGGCCAGGATCGACTTGCTGGGCAGGACGGCGTTCACGTCGACGTACTTCAACCCCGTGAAGCCTGGGACCAACGACTGGCTCGACACCGCCAGGTCGTAGCGGTCCAGCCAGTACGCAGCGGCCTTGGCCAGCAGGATCAGTCCGGCCAGCACCGCGAGTTGGCTCTGCGCGGGCGGGCTGACCGATCGGTCGCCCTGCAGCCGGATCCCCCCGTAGAGGTACTGGACGACGACTGCCGTGAGCAGGCAGAGGAACAGGACCGCGAACACCCAGCCGAGCACGAATCGCAGCCACGGCAACTGGAACACGAAGAAGCCCACGTCGAGGCCGAACTGCGCGTCGGTCTGACCGAATTCGCCGCCGTTGCGCCACAGTTGGAACGTCCCCCACTCGGCACTGGCCGACAGACCCGTCATCACACCCATGAGGCCGGCCAGCACGACGGTCACCACGACGCGATACGGCTCGATCGACGCGCGGTATCGCTCCAGCGACGCCTGCTCGGCGGTCATGCGACCGAAGGCGGGACGGGTGCGGAAGGCGAGGGCAGCCGTCAGCGCCAACGCCCCGGCCATGAGTGTCCCGAAGACGAGGAACAGTCCCACCTGGGTCATGACGGTGGTCGAGAACACCGATGTCTTGTCCACCGACCCGAACCACAGCCAGTCGCTGTAGAAGGTGGCGAAGACGACGAACGCCAGGATCAGGCCGCTCAACACCAGGATGGTCGGGACCAGGACCCGTCCGCGGGACGGCGGCTCGGCCACTCGGGGCGGGGCACCACCCGCTCCGGGACCCGAACCTCCCGGCATGTTGAAAGCCATGAGCCGAACCCTACTCGTCGCCGGTTCGCGGGCAGCCGGGAAGTGGCTTCCCGGCACGCCAGTCCTGGATGGCCGTCACCGCGTCGTCGAGCGACTTCACCGGGACGACCTGGAGTCCGTCGGGTGTCGCGCCGGTGACGTCCGCACAGTTGTCGTAGGGGGCGACGAAGAGTTCGGCCCCAGCTTCGTGGGCGGCGATCATCTTCTTGTCGATCCCGCCGATGGCGCCGACGGTCCCCTCGCCATCGATCGTCCCCGTCCCGGCGACCTTGCGGCCGCCCAACAGGTCACCGGGGGTGAGCTTGTCGACCATCCCCACCGACAGCATGAGCCCGGCACTGGGCCCGCCGATGTTGTCGAGGTTGACCGTGACTGTGAAGTCCGACGTGAACTGCTCGGCGACCAGGATCCCGATCACGGGGCGCGCCGGATCGTCGGGGTCGGGCGCCGAGGTGACCTGGACCGTGCTGCGATCGCCGTCCCGGTCGATGCCGATGTCGAAGGTGGTCCCCACCGGCTGGGCTCCGACCGCGTCCCCCACCTGGGACCGCTGGGTGATGCGTTTCCCGTCGATGCTCACGATCGTGTCGCCGGCCGCCAACCGACCCTCCGACGGCGATCCCGGGACGACCTCGAGGACCGCGACGCGGGTGCGGACCGGTCGGTCGAGGTGTCGGGCGGCGGCACCGAGCGCTGCCGACTGGGACTCGTCGAAGATGGCCTCGTCGACCTGACGTTGCCCCTCGTCGCGGGGGGCCTGGTCGGGAAGCACCGACGTATCCGGCTCGAACAGCCCGACCAGGGCACTGCCCACGTTCATGGGTCCGGCGGATCCGCCCGACTCCGACACCGTCGTCATGTCCAGGGTGCCGGTGGTGGGGAACGACGGGGTGTCCTTGATGACCAGGACGGGCTTGCCGTCGACCTCGCCCAGGATGTCGAACACCGGTCCGGGCGCGCGCGCGACGAAGGGGATGGGAAGCAGCACCGCCGCAGAGATCACCACGAGGATGAGCACTCCGGCGATGCCCACCCAGATCCGACCGCGGCGGCTCATCGGCCACCGTCGTCGCGGGGGGCGAGAGCCCGCGCCACCCGACGCAGTTCGGCATCCGAGTCCCCGTCCGGTACCCGCGACTCGCGCCGGAG
>JAXLSJ010000027.1:0-14210 GCA_046330625.1 Candidatus Nanopelagicales bacterium | reverse complement strand
CGGGTGAACGCGGCTTCCAGCACGGCCGGGTCCCGCATCGCCGGGTTGGGGTGCGGGCGGCCTTCCTTGACCTCGCCGACGATCATGTCCGCTCCGCCCCCGGCGCCCAGGGCCGGGTCCAGCGGTGCGTCGACGGTCCCGGACGCTCCCGGTGCGCGGTGCAGCCGTACGGCGAGGATGTCCAGGTCGGTGATGGTGCGGGGACCGCCGGGACCGGTGGCGTCCAGCACGGGGTATTCGGCGACGGTGAAGTAGCCGTTGACCCGCAGGTACGCCTGCACCAGCCCGACCGCCGTGTCCACCCTCTATCTCCGACCGGGTTATCTGGCCGGTCAGGCGGCGTGCGCGTAGCGGGCCGGGTCGGCGTCGAACAGCGG
This sequence comes from Candidatus Nanopelagicales bacterium, assembly GCA_046330625.1. GTDB lineage: Bacteria > Actinomycetota > Actinomycetes > S36-B12 > CAIWTL01. The sequence continues at coordinate 13,833 of JAXLSJ010000027.1, read as the reverse complement.
CCCGCACTCGGCGCAGCAGAACCAGTACCGGCTGCCCTGGTAGTCGCGGAACAGGCCGCGCTGCTCGGCCCAGGCCGGGTCGACCTGGTTGCCGGGCATCACCGGACAGGTCACCAGGTTCGTCGCCCCCGCCGGCGGCTCGTGATGGTGATGCTCGTGCGCACCATGCTCGTGTCCTCCATGGTCGTGCCCGTGCGTGTGGTCGTGCCCGGAGTGGTCGTGGTCGTGGGACATGGTGTGTCTCCTTCTCGAGCGATGGTTAGGCCTGGACGGGCGCGGGCTCTCGGGTGGCGGGGGCGCCGGCACGGGTCGGGGTGGGCAGGGGGCGGAAGCGGCGCAGGCGGAGGCTGTTGGTGACGACGAACACGCTGCTGAACGCCATTGCCGCGGCGGCGAGGATGGGGTTGAGCAGGGCGAGCATCGCGACCGGGATCGCGGCGACGTTGTACGCGAACGCCCAGAACAGGTTCCCCTTGATCGTGCCCAGGGTGCGGCGGGCCAGCCGGATCGCGTCCGGGACCAGCATCAGGTCGCCGGAGACGATGGTCAGGTCCGCGGCGGTGATGGCCGCGTCGGTGCCGGTGCCCATCGCGATCCCGAGGTCGGCGGCGGCGAGGGCTGCGGCGTCGTTGACGCCGTCGCCGACCATCGCGACCACCCGGCCCGCGGCCTGCAGGTCGCGGATGGTGTCGAGCTTGCCCTGCGGGGTGACCCCGGCGCGGACGTCCTCGATCCCGGCCTGGTTGGCGATCGCGCGGGCGGCGCCGGGGTTGTCGCCGGTGAGCAGGATCGGGGTCAACCCGAGCTCCCGGAGCCGTGCGACCGCCTCACGGCTGGTGGGTTTGATGGTGTCGGCGACGCTGATCGCCCCGCGCACCTGCCCGTCCCACGCCACCACCGTCACCGTCGCCCCCGCCGCCTCGTCCGCCGCGATGGTCGCGGCGAGCTCGGCGGGGATGGGGAGCGCCCATTGGGTGGTGATCCAGGAGGCGCGGCCGGCGGCGACCAGGCGGCCGTCGACGATGCCCTGCACGCCTTGACCGGCCTCGGCGGCGAATGACTCCACGGCATCCGTCGGGCCGTCGGCTGCGGCGGTGATGGCGCGGCCGATGGGGTGCTCGGAGCCGTGCTCGAGCGCCGCGGCGAACCGGATCAGCTCCGCCTCATCGGTGCCGGGAGCAGGGTGGATGCCGGTGACGGTCATGGTGCCGCGGTGATGGTGCCGGTCTTGTCGAGCACGACGGTGTCGATGCGGCGGGTCGCTCGAGCACCTGGGGTCCGCGGATGAGGATGCCCAGCTGGGCGCCGCGGCCGGTGCCGACCAGCAGAGCGGTCGGCGTCGCCAGCCCCAGCGCGCACGGGCAGGCGATGATCAGGGTGGTCACCGCGGCGGTGAAGGCGACCTCCAAGGGCGCCCCCGCGATCAGCCACCCGGCGAACGCGGCCAGGGCGAGGACGATGACGATGGGGACGAAGACGGCCGACACCCGGTCGGCGAGGCGCTGCACCTGGGCCTTGCCGGTCTGCGCCTCCTCGACCAGCCGCGCCATCCGGGCCAGCTCGGTGTCGGCGCCGACGCGGGTGATCTGCACGAGCAGGCGCCCGCCGGTGTTCACAGTCGCGCCGACCACGCGGGAGCCGGGGGCGACTTCGACCGGCACGGACTCGCCGGTCAGCATCGACTCGTCCACCGCGGACATTCCCTCGGTGACGAGGCCGTCGGCGGGGATCTTCTCACCCGGCCGCACCACCACGACATCACCCGGAACGAGCTGTGCGACGGGGACGCGCTGCTCAGTGCCTTCGCGGAGGATCACTGCGTCCTTGGCGCCGAGCTCCAGCAGGGCGCGCAGGGCCTCGCCGGACTGCCGCTTGGCACGAACCTCGAGGTAGCGGCCGAGGAGGATGAACACGGTCACCAGCGCGGCGACCTCCAGGTACACCTCGTGGCCACCGGCCTGCGGGGTGCCGACGAAGGTGACGCTCATCCGCATTCCCGGCATCCCCGCACCGCCGAAGAACAGCGCGTACAGCGACCAGCCGAACGCGGCCAGCACCCCGACGCTGATCAGAGTGTCCATCGTCGCCGCCCCGTGCCGGGCATTGATCGCCGCGGCGCGGTGGAACGGCCACGCCCCCCACACCACCACCGGCGCGGCCAGGGTGAGCGTGAGCCACTGCCAGTAGGTGAACTGCAGGGCGGGGATCATCGACAGCACCGCGACCGGCACCGCCAGCACCGCCGAGACGATCAGCCGCTGCCGCAGCGACGCCAGCTCATCGTCCCGCGGGATGGTCTGCTCAGCCGTGTCGGGCACAGGCGGGGCTGGGAGGCTCGCTCCGTACCCCGCCTGCTCGACCGCCGCGATCAGCTCCTCCACCGGCACCGGGGCCTCCGAGTGCACGCGGGCCTTCTCGGTGGCGAAGTTGACCGTCGCCTCCACCCCGGGCAGCTTGTTCAGCTTCCGCTCGACCCGCGTCGCGCACGACGCGCAGGTCATCCCGGTGATGTCGAGATCGACGTCCAGCGTGCTCATGAGGCTGCGGCGAGGCTGTACCCGGCCTCCTCCACCGCCGCCCGCACCCGCTCCGCATCCACCGGCGTCGCGCTGGACACCGTCACCGTGGACACGCCACCGGCGTGCAGATCGACCGCGACGTCGGAGACACCGTCGATCGCGGAGACCTCCTCGGTGACGCTACGCACGCAGTGCGCGCAGGTCATCCCCTCCACCAGGAACTGCGCCGACACGGTCTCGCCCGCCGCCGTCTGCTGCGCCGGCGCGCCGGTGTCGGTGGCTGCCGTGGCGTGGGAGGTGGGGCTGCAACAGGCGCAGCCACCGCCGGTGCTGGTCGCCTGCAGGCCGAGGTCCTGGAATCCCTGTCCGGTCATGATGTGCTCCCTTCAAGAGCGTTGAACGATGTGAGTGGGGACGACGTTAGGAGCGCACGAGGCGCGCGATCGCGGCGTTCGCCTCGCGGAGCTTCTCCTCCGCGAGCGGGCCGCCTTCGGCGGTCGCCTGCGCGACGCAATGCGCGAGGTGGTCTTCCAGCAGCGACAGCGCGACGGACTCCAGCGCCTTCGTCGCCGCCGACACCTGGGTCAGCACGTCGATGCAGTACACGTCCTCGTCGATCATCCGCGCGATCCCGCGCACCTGACCCTCCGCGCGGCTCAGCCGCGCCAGCAGCGCCGGCTTGTTGTCCACATACCCGTGTGCCATCTCGCACCTCCACCCACAATCTACCATACCCTGTAGGGGTACAGGGTGTAGGGTGAGGTCATGACCGGCATCCAGGAGCCGCGGCCCGCACAGACCACCCGTTGGCACGTCGTGACGGGCGGTCCCAGCTCGGGCAAGACCACCACGGTCAACCTGCTGCGGGGCCGCGGGTACACGACCACAATCGAGCACGCCCGCCACTACATCGACCTGCAACGGATCACCGGGCGCAGCACCGCGGAGGTGCGGGCACGGCAGAGCGAGTTCCAGCGCGCCGTCGTCGACATGCAGATCGAGCAGGAACGCTCCCTCGACCCGCAACAGACCGTGTTCCTGGACCGTGCTCTGCCGGACTCGCTCGCCTACTACCGCTTCCTCGGCCTCGCCCCCGGCACCGCCCTGCTGGGCGCGCTGGCCGGCGCCCGGTACGCGACGGTGTTCCTGCTTGACCTGCTCCCGCTGGCGTCCGACTACGCGCGCACCGAGGACCCCGCCGCGCAGCGGCGCATCCACGACCTGCTCGGGCTGGTGTACCAGGAGCTGGGCTTTCCCGTCGTCACCGTCCCCGCACTCGCCCCCGACGCGCGCGTCGACTTCATCCTCGAACGAGCATCGGCCGGCACTCCAGCCGAGAGGGGCGTGAGCTGATGGGCGCGGGGAGTAGCCGGTACCGGCAGATCGGGGCCGTGCTGCGCCGGCACGGACTCGGCGTCCTGGCCGGCGTGCTGGGCCTGGGCGGCTTGGTGCCGTTCCACCGCGGCGCCCTCGGACACGCCCGGCAGGAGGACCCCTACACGAACCCCGAGCATGTGCGGGTCGCGTTGGAGGAGCTCGGGCCGACGTTCGTGAAACTGGGCCAGATCCTCTCCACCCGGCACGATCTGCTCCCCGCGGCATGGGTCGCCGAGTTCGCCAAACTGCAGGACGACGTCGCCGCGGCACCGTGGGAGGGCATTCGGGACGTGCTCCGTGAAGAGCTCGGCGCCGACCCAGAGCACGTGTTCGCCCAGTTCGACCCGGTGCCGCTGGCGGCGGCGTCCATCGGGCAGGCGTACGCGGCAACTCTTCACGACGGCACCGAGGTCGTCGTGAAGGTGCGCCGGCCCGGCGTGGTCGCGCAGGTGCATGAAGACCTGGACATTCTCCGCAACCTCGCCGACCGCGCCGACCGGCGCTGGGATGCCATCCGGCAGTACGACCTGCCCGGGCTGGTGGAGGAGTTCTCCCGCACGCTGCGTGCCGAGCTGGACTACCTGCAGGAGGCCCGCAACGCCGAACGGTTCGCGCAGGAGTTCGCCCACGCGGCGCGGGTGCGGATTCCCCGCGTGCACGGGGAGACCACGACCTCGCGCGTGCTGACCCTGGAGCGGATGAGCGGGGTGCGGATCGACGACCTGGAGGGCCTGGACGCCGCCGGCATCGACCGGGTCGCACTCGCGCGGCTGGGTGCCGACATCGTGCTCACGATGGTGTTCGACAACCGGTTCTTCCATGCCGACCCCCATCCCGGGAACATGTTCGTGCAGCCCGACGGCGCGCTCGCGCTGATCGACTTCGGGATGGTCGGGGAGCTCACCGAACAGACCACGGACGGCCTCGCCGGCATCGTGCTCGCCTTCACCCGCGACGACCCGGACACCCTCACCACCGCCCTGATAGAACTCTCCCGGACCGCCGACGTCGTCGACCGGGCAGGGCTGCGGCAGGCGATCACCGCGTTCACGGCCCGCTACCGGGGCCGTTCGCTGTCGGAGATCAGCCTCGCAATCATGCTCCAGCAGCTGCTCGGCATCCTGCAGCAGCACCAGCTGCACCTTCCGCAGGAGACGGCGCTGCTGTTCAAAGTGCTGATGATGGCCGAAGGGACCGCGGCGCGGCTGGATCCGGACTTCCAGATGCTCGACGCCCTGCAGCCCTACGCTGAGCAGCTCACCCGCGCCCAGCTGTCCCTGCCGGCTCTGGCCCGGCGATGGGCGCGCGCGGGAGCCGACACCGGGGCACTGCTCACCGAGCTGCCCGCCACCCTGAGCCGGCTCCGGCATCTCCTCGAAGACGGCGGGTTCGAGGTGCACCTGCGCGCGACGGAGCTGGAACCTCTCGTCGGGCGCGCCGAACGCGTCGGCAACCGTGTCGTCGCGGGAATGATCGCCGCCGCGCTGATCAGCGGGATCGGCACCCTCGTCGGCGGGAACACGAAATGGCGCTCCCGGGAAGGCGTCCTGATCGGCGCCGGGACCGGCACGATCGGCGCCCTCGGCAGCTATCTGCTGTGGACGCTGCGGCGCCGCCGACCCCGCCCCTGACCCGCGCACGGCTCAAGAACACCACGAAAGGAGACGAAGATGGACAGGATCAGAGTCGGCGTCAACGGGTACGGAGTGATCGGCAAGAGGGTCGCCGACGCCGTCCACGCCCAACCCGACATGCACCTGGTGGGCGTCGCGGACATCGTCACCGACTGGCGAATACAATCCGCCGTCCCGCGGCTGCCCGTATTCGCCGCCACCCCCGACGCGCACAGCGGCATGGTGGACACCGGCATCCGCCCCGAGGGAACCCTCGACGATCTCCTCGCGCAGAGCGACGTGATCGTCGATACGACCCCCAAGCACGTCGCCGCCGGAAACCTGCCCCGCTACCAGGCGGCGGGAGTAAAGGTGATCGTGCAGGGCGGGGAAGCGCACTCGACCACCGGGCACTCCTTCGTCGCCCAGGCCAACTACGCCACCGCGCTCGGCCGGGACCTGACCCGGGTGGTGTCCTGCAACACCACCAGCATCGTCCGCGTCCTCGGCGCGCTCGAAAACGCCGGGCTGCTGCTGCGCGCCCGCGGGGTTACTGGTAGGGCCGAATGTCGCAGGGTGCACTATTCATCCTGGGATTAGTTCAGTCAACACTGTATGATCAGTGCATGCTGACCATTGCTCCACGTCTCGACGTCATGAACCGGCTCGGCCGGGCCATGGCGGACCCGACGCGCTCCCGGATACTGATGACCCTGCTCGACGGCCCCAGCTACCCGGCGGTGCTCTCGCGTGAGCTGGAGCTGACCCGCTCGAACGTCTCGAACCACCTGACCTGCCTGCGCGACTGCGGCATCGTGGTCGCCGAGCCGGAAGGGCGGCAGACGCGCTACGAGATCGCGGACCCGCACCTCGCGGCGGCGCTGACCGCGCTGGTGGACGTGACGCTCGCGGTGGACGAGCACGCGCCCTGCATGGACGCTTCGTGCACGGTGCCGGGCTGCTGCGGGACGGGAGCGGGCGCGTGAGCGCGGCGTGCGGCTGCGAGCACGACGAGCCTGAGACCGCAGTCGGCGAAGAGGCCGAGGAGGCGGAGCGCCCCTGGTGGCGGGACCGCGGGATCATGGTCCCGGTATTCTCCGGCGTCGCCTTCCTGACCGGTCTCGTCCTGGAGTGGTCCGGGATGGAGATCCCGGCGCTGGTGGCGTTCTGGGTCGGCCTGCTGCTGGGCGCGTCGACGTTCACCGGGCGCGATCCGGAACCTCTTCAAGGGCAAGCTCGGCATCGAGTGCTGATGACCATCAGCGCGGTCGGCGCGGTGATCCTCGGCTACGTCGAGGAGGCCCATGACGCTGGCATTCCTGTGCTCGATCGCCGAGGCGCTGGAGGACAAGGCGATGGACCGTGCCCGCGGCGGGGCGGGCACTGCTCAAGCTCGTCGAGACCGCCACGATCGCCGCGACGGCGTCTCGGTCGAGGTCGCCGCGAAGGATCTGGCTGTCGGGCAGCTGATGTTGGTGCGGCCGGGTGAGCGGATCGCGACCGACGGCGTCGTCCGCACGGGACGTTCCAGCCTGGACACGTCCGCGATCACCGGGGAGTCGATCCCGGTCGAGGTCGAACCCGGCGATGCCGTCTCCGCCGGCGCAATCAACACCGCCGGGGCACTGGAGGTCGAAACGACCGCGGCAGGCACCGACAACTCACTGACCACGATCGTCGACCTCGTGGAGAAGGCTCAGGCGGAGAAGGGCGACCGCGCCCGCCTCGCCGACCGCATCGCCCGCCCTCTCGTCCCGGGCGTGCTGATCCTCGCCGCCCTGGTCGCGATCATCGGCTCGCTGCTCGGCGACCCGGAGCTGTGGATCACCCGCGCCCTGGTCGTGCTGGTCGCGGCATCGCCCTGCGCACTGGCGATCTCCGTGCCGCTGACCGTGGTCGCGGCGATCGGCTCGGCGAGCAAGTTCGGCGTGATCATCAAGTCCGGTGCCGCGTTCGAGCGGTTCGGCGTGATCCGCCACGTCGCCGTCGACAAGACCGGCACCCTCACCCGCAACGAGCCCGCCGTCACCGCCGTCCTCACCGTGGACGGTGTGAGCGAGGCGGAGGCGCTGGCGTGGGCGGCCGCTCTGGAGCAGCACAGCACCCACCCCCTCGCCGCCGCGATCACCGCCGCAGCGCCGGATGCCCCTGCGGCGGAGGGCGTGACCGAGCAGGCCGGGCACGGCATCGAGGGCGAGCTCGCCGGCGCGCGGATCACCGTCGGCAGCCCGCGCTGGCTCGACGCCGGGACCCTCGGCGACCGGGTCGCGGGGCTGGAGGAGCAGGGCATGACAGTCGTGATCGTCCACCGCGGCGGCGTCCCGGTCGCCGCGATCGGCGTCCGCGACGAGCTGCGCCCCGAGGTCCCTGAAGTGGTCCGCACCCTCGCGACCCAGGGCATCGGGGTGACCATGCTCACCGGCGACAACGCCCGCACCGCCCGCGCCCTCGCTGCGCATGCAGGGATCGATGACGTCCGCGCCGAGCTGCGCCCCGAAGACAAGGCCGCCGCGATCGCAGAGCTCGGTGCGAAGGGGCCGGTCGCGATGATCGGCGACGGCATCAACGACGCCCCTGCGCTGGCCGCCGCGGACATCGGGATCGCGATGGGCGCGACGGGCTCCGACGCCGCGATCGAGTCGGCCGACGTGGCCTTCACCGGTCACGATCTGCGGCTTCTCCCGCGCGCGTTCGCCCATGCCCGTCGGGGGCGGCACATCATCAACCAGAACATCATCCTGTCGCTGCTGATCATCACCGCCCTGCTCCCGCTCGCCCTCTTTGGCGTCCTGGGGCTTGCGGCAGTGGTGCTGGTGCACGAGATCGCCGAGGTGATCGTGATCCTCAACGGCCTGCGCGCCGCGTCGACGCGGAAGGCAAGCACGTGACCGCGCAGGACGTCGCCGCCGCGTGACGGCTTGATCCGGGACCATGCGGATGACCTTTAGATTTCACATCAGAGTTCGCGCGCGTTGATCGGCGACTTGCCTGCTGGCTAGGGGCCTATCGGGCGGGCCGTATGCCGGGGTCTAATGGCCATGATCATTTGGTTCCGGTTTCCCTTCGCCTCGGGTCTGTCTTCGTTATGGTCGGGCGAAGGGGCGGGCAGCAGTCGGGGTCGTTTTCGCGGCGGTGTCGCCTGGCACGCGCTGTCATCACGATGCTTGCAACCACCGCGAGGATCAGGAGTGCGGCACCGCCCGTGATCACCCACGGGTTGCGGAGGAGGGTGCCGATCCCTGTGATCGTGCCTCCGACGACGAGAAGTGGAAGGAGGGCGCAGCAGCCGACCACGAGCAGTGCGGCGACGGCCCCAAGGAGCAGGCCACGGCCGCCTCGCTGGTCGTCCTGGTTGGGAGGCATTGGTGTTCTGTCCTCTCGTGGTGCCGTCTCAGCAGCAGGTCTCGGGACCGCAGCAGCTTCCAGACAGTTCGTCGGCACCGGTCCGGGGGCGCTCGAGCATCTCGGTGATCAGGGTGCTGCCAACCTCGAAGGCATCGGCGACCGTGAGGATTTGGGCCATCGGGTGTTCCGTGAGCCATCCGGCGGCGTCCTCGCGGGAAGCGAAGTAGTGGACCTGGTTGCAGAACGAGGAGCGAATCGAGTGCATGGCCTCGAGGCTGACCAAGGACACCACCGCGGTCGCCGGTTCCACGCTAGTGACACCGGCGGTCGAGTCGACGGTGACGCGGATCGTGTCGCCGCTGGCCGGGGAGATCGATTCGACCCGGGCGGGCCGATCGAGGAGCGGGCGAGGCTCCAGTTTCTGATGGGGTGGATCCGCTGTCTGGCGCGCGGTCAGGCGCAGCAGGACAGCATCGACACATCGGTGGTGAAGGCCTTGGCGACGATCCGGATGCCTTCGGCCGTGGTCAGGTACGGGGCCCACGCGTCGGCGACCTCGGTGATGGTCTTGCCGAGGATGTGGACACCTGCGGCGGCGAGTTCGCCGGCGTCCTTGGCGACCGCGGTCAGGCCGAGGATCTCGCCGGTGTCCGCGTTGGCGACCATCTTGATGAACCCGCGGGTGTCCCGGTTCACCAGCGCGCGGGGCACGTACTCCAGTGGCAGGACACGGCAGTCGCAGCGGATCCCGGCCGCGATGACCTCCTTCTCGGTCATCCCGACCGCGCCGACGGAAGGGCTCGTGAATGTGACCCGCGGCATCCGCGTGTAGTCGACCGACGTGCTGGCGTCAGTGAAGGCGTTCTCGGCGACCAACGTGCCGTGCCGGGCTGCGACGTAGACGAACTCGGGGTGCCCGGTGACATCCCCAGCCGCCCAGACGCGAGGGTTGGAGGACTGCAACTGGTCGGTGACCACGACCTCTCCGGCCGCGCCGGTCTTCACTTGCACGGTCTCGAGGTTGAGCCCGTCGGTGACCGGGGCGCGGCCGAGCGCGACGAGGATCTCGTCGGCACGGAACTCCTGCACGCCGCCCGAGACCTCGGCCGCGGCGACGATCTGGCCGGTGCCCGGGTCGCGGGTGACGCGGGTGGGGATGGCGCGGCGGACCACTCGGATGCCCTCGTCGGCGAAGATTTCCTGCAACGCCTTGGAGACTTCCGGCTCCTCCTTCGACGCCAGCCGGGACCTCACCAGCAGAGTCACCTTCGAGCCGAGCCGGGCGAACAACTGTGCCATCTCCAGCGCCACATAGCCCCCGCCGAGCACCAGCAGCGAGTCAGGCACCTCGGACAGCTCCATCGCCGACGTCGAGGTGAGAAAGTCGACGCCGTCCAGCCCCTCGATGGCAGGAGCCCACGGGCGGGAGCCTGTGGCGATGAGGTAGTGGGCGGCCTCGATGGTTTCGACGGTGCCGTCCGCGGCGGTGACCTCGAGGACCGACGCATCCGGCGTGCCGGCGAACGCCGCCTCGCCCTGGCGGACCGGCCAGCCGTAGGCTTCTGCCACGTCGATGTACTTCTCACTCCGCATCGCCTCGACCAGGTCCTGCTTGCCACCCACCAGCCCGTGCATGTCTACCGGGCCAGCGGTGGCGGCGATCCCCGGGAACCGGGAGCCCGCATCCGCGGCCACGTGGCGGGCCTCGGCGGCCGCGAGCAGCGCCTTGGACGGAACGCACCCCGTGTTCACGCACGTGCCGCCCAACGTGCCGCGCTCGATCATCACCACCGACTTTCCCAGTGTGGTGTCGCGGATCGCCGCGGCGAATGCCGCGCCACCCGACCCAATCACGGCCAGATCAAACCTCGATGGCATCCTTATTCCTCCCTGGACATCTTGGAACATCCCGCTGATACACTCATCATGAACCTTCCACCACAGGGGAAGGTCAAGCACGAAATTTGCGACCAGCGAAAAGGGGGGGCGGGGAATGCGGATCGGAGAGCTCGCCGACGCGGCCGGCACCACGGCGAAGACGTTGCGGTTCTACGAGGACCAGGGGCTCCTGCCGCCGGCCGGGCGCACGCCCAGCGGCTACCGCAACTACACCGCCGAGACCATCGCCCGAATCGACTTCATCCACCGCGGCCAAGCCGCTGGACTCACCCTCGCCCAGATCCAGCAGATCCTCCACATCCGCGACCACGGCCAAGCGCCCTGCAGCCACGTCCGCGACCTCCTCGACGCACGCCTCACCGATATCGACCAGCAGCTCAGGCAGCTCCACGACCTGCGCGACACCCTCGCCGGGCTCCGCGACCAGGCCGAGCACGTCGAGCCCGACACGTGCAGCTCGGATCAGGTCTGCCGCTATCTGTAGCCAAGCCCGGGGGTCTGTCCGATAATTCAGGCAGTCCCACTGGAGGCGCAAGCGTAGCGGGAGGCCATTGGTGCTCAGGTCGAGGTTGAGCGCAGCGCGGGATAGTCGGACCATTCGCCCCCGGAGAGGCGTGCCCAGGCGGCAGCTGATGACGCCGTGATGCCGAGCAGGTCGGACACGATTCGAGGATGCAGTTGTCGGGTGAGGTCCATCAGCGCGGTGACACGAGCGCTGCCGGCGAGGAGTCCTTCTTGACGGAGTCGACGGCTGAGCGGCCCGGGGGTGATCGGTCGGCCCGGGTTCCTGCCCGGGAAGAGCCAAGTGTCGGAGCGGTTGCCGTCGAGCAGCTGGACCATTGCTTCGGCGAGGACTTCGGGCAGCTCGATCGGTTCAGTTCCGACCGTCAGCGTCATGGGGCGCGCGGTCGTATCGACTTGTGCGCGGGTGATCGCTGCGATGCGGGTCAGGTGGAGCCCGTAGAACAGGACGAGCAATCCGCTGACTCGCGTCACGGGATCCATGTCGTCTCGCGTGATGAACGCGCGTGCCATCGTCCACCGATGGTCGGCGGCGTAGTCGCGCCCTTCGAGGCGATGGCTGCGGAACTCGACCCGGAGGCGGCTCAGGCGGTGCCGTCGCAGCCACCGGGTGAACGGCGCGAGGGCATCCCGTTGTGAGGGCGAACCGGTGAGGAAGCCGTCGAGAGATCGCTGCGGGTATGTCGTCAGCGTTGCGCCGCTCGCGCGGATCTGCTGCAGGAGGGCCGCGCACCGCTTCAGCGCCGCACGCACCTTCTGATAGGTGGAGCCGGATCGGACGGCCGTAGCTGGTCTGCCCCTGAGTGATCTGCCCGACGGCAGCAGCTCCCAGGTGCAGTACCGCCGTAGGAGGAGCCGGTCCTCGGGATGGGGGACGGTCGGAAGCCACCGTTGGAACCAGTGCTCGAACCTCGCCGCTTGGATGTCGAAATCGGGCAGCACGCCTGAGCGGATGAGGAGCGAGAGCAGGAATGCCACGGACTGGCCGGCGTGCGCTCTGGTCATGATCGCGTCCGCGGTGAGGGGCAGCGTGCCATCGGCGAGCTCACGGAGGACGACCGCACAGCGGCTCTTGTACAGCCACCGCTCGAGGGAGATCGCACTGCCGTGGTGCGTCACCAGATACTCCGCGAGCGGGTGCAGCTCGGGGCGGATCTCTCCGCTGTCGTCAGCAAGCAGTTGCTGGATGGCGATAGGTCGCCGGCACTCTACGCATAGCCGGTGCTTGCGCACCTCTTCGATCGTCCCGCATCCCGGGCATGCCATCGTCACGGGAGCTCCTGCGCACTCGGCGCAGACCTTGTGCCCATTCATGAAGCCAGTGAGGAACACCTTCCGCCCGCACTCCGGGCACGGCTGGGGGCGTCGCATCGCGTAGTAGAAGCGGGCGCAGACCCGTCGGCCGTCCAGGTGCGTCGCTACGCGGCCCGGCTCCCCGCAGAGCTCGCACATCTTGACCGGCGCGGTGTAGCACGCGAGACAGACGAGCGCGGGGCGACGGACGATAATCGTGGCGTTCTGCCCGCATCGCGAGCAGTCGCCGAACGACCGCGGATCGGCTCGCCAGCAGTCCCGGCAGAACCGTTGCCCATCGACGGTGCGCTGCACGGGCTGAACTCGTCCGCATCTGGCACACGCGACCGATCGGGCATTCCGTTCACAGCGCGAGCAGTGGCGACCGCCGGTCTGCGTCTTGTGAGGCATCCGAACGGCACGTCCACAGGAATCGCATGTAGGCAAGACGACCCGCCCGGCACCCTCGTTCACGAGAGCGTGGGCCAGATCCTGCACCGTCACCGGTACGTTCCGGTGTCGCCCTTCGAGGACTCCAGGTTGTTTGAGGAGTGCGAGTTCGAGACGCCGTTGGGTGAGCGGCACGGGTGCGACTTCAGCCACGATCTCAACAAGGCGCTCCACCGGGATCTCCGGCGCGATCGCGTGGACGAGCCCGGCGACCTCAGCAACCCTGGGCTCCTGCGGAGGCTTCGCCACCGCGGCCTACTTCGAGCGCGGGCGACGGATCGTGGCCCGCACGGGCCGCAGATCGCCGATCGCACCCCGCGTCGCCTCTTCACCCACCGCGACCGGGGCCGCAGCCTCCCGGCGGGTGACCTGCACGAGGTCGTCGAGCGAGCACTCCAACGCGTCGCACAGCGCGGCGAGCACGTCGATGCGAACCCGCTGCGGTGCTTGCGTCACCAGTCGGTACACCTGTTCCCGGGACAGGTCGACGCCCCGCTCCTCGAGCAACGGCTTCAGCTTGGAGGTCTGGAAGATCCCGCGCGAGGCCATCACGCTGCGGAGGCTCCATGCGGTCTCGAGCTCAACGGTCATCTGCTTCTCCTTCGATGAGGGCCTTCAATGCGTCCGCGAGTACCCGGTTCTTGAAGTCCGAGCTGACGGAGGCGTAGATCGAGGTCGTCGAAGCATGCATGTGCCCGACCTGCTCCTGGACGAATCGGTCGGCGTAGCCGAACTCGAGCAGGTGCGTCACGTACGAATGCCGGAGGCTGTGCAGAGTCAGGGCCTTTGACAAGCCGGCCTCGTCCCGCAGCTCC
>JAXLSJ010000026.1:0-15989 GCA_046330625.1 Candidatus Nanopelagicales bacterium | reverse complement strand
CCGACGCCGACCCGGACCCCGTCCCGGGCTCGCTTGCTGGTCAGGTATCCGTCGCCGGTGGTCGAGTCGTCGGTGGTCGAGCGGAGCCGAGACCACCGCATCGGCGAACGGGGGATCCGGCCTTACCCTGGATCGCATGACGCGACGACTTCTCGTGGTGCACGCCCATCCCGACGACGAGGTGCTCACCACCGGGGGCGTGCTCGCCAAGCACACCGCGGCCGGCGATCAGGTCACCCTGGTGACCTGCACCCTGGGGGAGGAGGGCGAGATCCTGCTCCCCGAGATCGCCCACCTGGCTGCCGATCAGCACGACGACCTCGGCTCGCACCGGATCGAGGAACTGGCGGCGTCGATGGCCGCTCTCGGCATCGAGGACAACCGCATCCTCGGCGGACCGGGCACGTACCGGGACTCCGGCATGATGGGCGAGCCCAGCAATGACCGGCCCCACTGCTTCTGGCGGGCGGATCTGCGTGAGGCCGCCGACCACCTCGTGGGAGTCATCCGCGAGATCCGCCCGCAGGTGCTGGTCACCTACGACGACTTCGGCGGCTACGGGCATCCGGACCACATCCAGGCCCACCGGGTCGCGATGTACGCGACGCAACTGGCGGCCGTCGCGTCGTATCGTCCCGACCTGGGGGATCCGTGGGACATCCCCAGGATCTTCTGGACGGCCCTTCCGAAGTCGAGCGTGCGGGCCGGCATCGAGGCGCTGCGGGCGGCGGGCGACACCAGCGACTTCGCCGCCATGGATCCCGACGACCTGCCGTTCGCCGTCGAGGATGACGTCATCGCCGCGGCCGTGGACGTGACGGAGCAGCTCCCGGCCAAGCGCGCCGCGATGGCCGCGCATGCCAGTCAGATCAACCTCGAGGGCGGATTCTTCGCATTGTCGAACAACCTGGGATCGCCGGTCTTCGGCAAGGAGTTCTTCCGCCTGGCGAAGGGGGACCTGCCGGGTACCGACGTCGTCGACGACCTCTTCGTGGGCCTGGGATGACACCCGACGATCCGACCCCCGCGGCGGACCGGGAGTCGCGGTTCGGCGTGGGCACGGCCGTCATCGTGGCCTGCTGCGGTGTGGTGCTCGCACTCTTCGGCGGTTTCCTGCAGGCGGTGATGTGGGGCTGGTTCCCGATCGGTGCCGTCGTGGTGCTGGGGTGCCTCGTGGCCTGCATCCGCGCCTTGGTCCACCTGTTCGACTCCCGCCGGCCCGCCATCGTGCTGATGATCGGGTGGGCCGCGACCTCGGTTCTCCTGGCGATCCCCACGGCGGCCGGCGACATCGTGATCGCGCGCGATCCGGTGGCCATCGGCTATCTCTTCGCGGGTGTCGTGGTGGGGACCGCGTGCTGCAACGTGCCCGCCCGTCTGCGCCCCGTGGCACCCGCATGACCTTCTCCGATGCCGAGTTCCGGCAGGCCCTGGGCTCGTTCGCCACGGGAGTCGCCGTCGTGACCTGTGTCGCCGACGGCGTGGATCACGCCATGACTGCCAACGCAGTGTCCTCGGTGTCGCTGCATCCGCCGCTGGTCCTCGTCGCGGTCGCCCGGACGGCACGCTTCTGGGAGGCGCTGCAGGCCACCCCGTTCTGGTCGGTGTCCATGTTGGCCGCCGACGCGCGCGATCATGCTGCCTGGTTCGCGACCTCGGGCCGACCCCTCGAGGGGCAGCTGGATCGCGTGCCGCACCACCGCGGCGACCACGGCGAGGCGTTGCTCGACCAGTCGCTGGCCTGGCTGCAGTGTCGGACCCAGCAGGTCGTGGCTGCGGGAGACCACGACATCGTCATCGGCGAGGTGGAGAGGCTGCGGCTGGGAGCCGCGGCCCCGGCCCTGCTCTACTGGCACTCCTCCTACCGGGCACTCCCCGACGTCGAGGTCCCCGAGTAGCGCCCGACTACGGGGTCCCGCGGCCTCAGTCCGCGTGGTTGTCCCGCTCGGGCCACATGTCGGCGTCCACCACGTCGGCGGGCCACCGGTACTCGTAGCGGTGGTGGGTGATGAAGCCGAGGCCTTCGTAGAAACCCAGCGCCGCGGCATTGTCCTCGAACAACTGCAGGTACCAGTTCGACGCCTGCTGCTCCTGGGCCCATTGCGCCATCTGCGCGGTGATCGCCGTCGCGATCCCGCTGCGTCGGCTCTGGGGCGCCGTCTGGATCGTCGTCGCCCCGCACCAGGTGTCCTGCAGGGTCGCGTGGCCGATCCCGAGCAGGTCGCCCGCCGCGTTGCGGCAGTACACGAACGCCGCCGGCTGGACCGCCGAGAAGACGTGGTCGAACTCCGGCGCCGTCTCTGCGGTGTAACCCAGGACCAGACGCAGGAAGTCGTGGTTGGGGGCTGATTCGATCGACAGGTCCAGATCACTGCGTTGGTGGGCCTCGCTGGTGGCATTGAGCAGTCGCGAGACCCCGGCCACCATCACCCGACTGCGCCGTTTGCCGGTCCAGCCGTGGTCGTCCAAGGCCGACTCCAGACCGCTGGGATGGGTGATCTGCAGCCGCGGCGCGAGGCCCCGGTCCTCGTACCAGCGCCGTACGTCGGCCAAGGCCGCCCGCATGCTGCCCTTGGGGGCGCCGGCGACCCGCACGCTGTTGGCACGACCGGTGGCGCCGCTCGAGGCCCGCAGTGTCCACGGTCCCCGATCCTCGGCCACCAGGGGTGGCCAACCCTGCTGGCACATGCGTTGTACGGCGTAGGCGGACAGTTCCGGCGGGATCACGCGCGCGGACACAAGATCGTCGACCCGTAGGCCCTTCTCGATCCCGTCGCGGCGGCGCAACCGCAGGATGCCGTCGGACAGGCCGCCGCTCCACCGCAGCAGCACACCCACGAACTCGGACTCCGGGCGCCCGATCCCCTCGCTGAAGCGGGTCGTGAGCCGCCGCCCCTCGTCGGCGGGTCCCACATCCATACGGGCCTTGGCGGACGGCAGGAACGGCACGGGACCCCTTGTGTCGGTGGACGGTCACCACGATCCTAGGCGGCTGCCCACGAGGTCACCCGACAGCACTAGAATCCACCTAGGTCCCACCGCGGGGCCGCACTTCGAGGAGGCCTCCGGTGACCTACGTCATCACCCAGCCCTGCGTCGATCTCAAGGACAAGGCGTGCATCGACGAGTGTCCCGTCGACTGCATCTACGAGGGCAACCGGATGCTGTACATCCACCCCGACGAGTGTGTCGACTGTGGCGCCTGCGAGCCGGTGTGCCCCGTCGAGGCCATCTACTACGAGGACGACGTGCCGGAGGAGTACACGGCCTACACCGACGCCAACGCCGAGTTCTTCAACGGCATCCCGGACTCCGATCTGGGTGGGGCGGCCAAGCATGGTCCCTTCGACAAGGACGTCCCGCTGGTCACCGCACTGCCGCCGCAGGAACACGACGAGTGAGCGGTGCTGCGGATCCCGCGAGCGCCGATCGTCTGCTGACCTACCTCGGACCCGCGGGATCGTTCACCCACGCCGCGGTTGATCTGCTCGCCACTCCGTGGACCGGTCGGGTCGAGCCGCGGGAGTCCGTCGCCGACGTGATCTTCAGCGTGGAGTCCGGCGAGGCGGACGCCGGGGTCGTGCCCCTGGAGACCTCCGTCGAGGGAGACGTCTCCAGCACGATCGACGAACTGGTCTTCCGGTCGTCCATGTGCTTCATCAACGAGGAACTGATCGTGCCGATCACCTACGTCGTGGCCGGCACGGCCGGGGCGCGGGCCGCATCGATCGAGCACATCGTCACCACGACCACCGCCGCCGCACAGTGCCGTCGGTTCGTCGAGTCGACGGGCGCCCGCGTCGAGTTGGTCGACACGGTGACTGCCGCGTGTCGGCGGATCGCCGACGAGGGGTCCGACACGAAGGTGGCGCTCACCTCGGCGAAGGCGGCCCGGCTGCAGTCGCTGGCGGTCGTGCGCGCCGGCGTCGAGGATCACTCCGGGACGGCCACCCGCATGGCCCTGCTCGCGCGGACGCTGGCCGCCCCGACGGGACACGACCGCACCGTCATCGTGGCCACGCCGATCGGGGACCGGACGGGTGTGCTGGCCGACATCCTCGACTGCTTCGCCGAACGGGACATCGGTCTGACCGCCATCAGTTCGCGGCCGGTCCGCACCCGTGCCGGTGAGTACTGCTTCCTGTTGACGGCGCGCAGCCACCTGAGTGACACCCGGCTGCAGGACACGCTGCGGGCCGTGGTGGCGCTGCCTGCCGAGATCAAGATCTTGGGGTCGTTCCCGCTGGCCGACGACTCGTCGGTGGCCCGGGTGGACGAGTCCGCCCCTCCGGGATCCGTGGGAGCCGACACCCTCGATGCGTGGATCGCGGCGCTGCTCGCTCCGGAGCGGCTGGGGCTGTGATCGTCGGGGTGGTCGGGCTGGGCCTGATCGGCTCCTCGGCGGCGCGAGCGCTGGCGCCCGCTCACGAGGTGAGGGGATTCGACCCCGGGGTCGCCGACGTCGCACGATCGTGGGGGGTCACCCCGGTCGACGACATCACCGAACTCCTCGGCTGCGACCTGATCCTGCTGGCGGCGCCCACCGGCGAGAACGTCCGCACCCTGGCGATCCTCATGAGATCGGGACGCCGCGTGCCCACCGCCGATCTCGGGTCGGTGAAGGAACCGATCATGGCTGTCTGGCGGCGCGATCCCACGTTCCCCTTCATCGGGACCCATCCCATGACGGGATCGGAACGTTCGGGCCACGAGGCCGGCCGCGTCGATCTGTTCGCCGGTTGCCCCTGGCCGGTCATCGTCGAGGACGACGTGGCGCCCGCCGCCCTGCGGCGGATCCTCGAGGTCATCGTCGAGCTCGGGGGCGAGGCACTTCCGATGACGGCGGCATGCCATGACCGGGTGGTGGCGTTGGCGTCGCATCTCCCGCATCTGCAGGCCGGGGCGCTCGGCAATGTCGTCGCCGCGGATCCCGATGCGGACCTGGTCTCGGGCGTGGCCGCCGGCTCGTTCCGGGATGCCACCCGGGTCAGTGCTTCGCCCCCGGAACGCACGGCGGAGTTCGTGACCGCCAACGCGGTCCCGGCTGCCGCGGCCGCCCGCGCCGCCGCTGCCGAACTCATCCGGGCAGCGGACCTGCTCGAGGTGGGTGACGCGAACGCGTTGGCTGGGTGGCTCGCGGTCGCGCACACCGTCCGCGACCGGCTCGACGACGGGTCCCGGGCAGCCTCGGTCGTCGATCTGTCCGGTGATGCGGCCCTTGCGCGCCTCGCCGCGGAACTGCGCGACAGTGGGCGCCGAATCGTGGCTCTCGGCCCGGACACCGTCACGGTGACCGACGATGGGTGAACCGCGCAGCTGGAGTATCTGGGAGGTCGTCCAGGCGTCCCGGGTCCGCGCCGAGGAATCCGGCCTCCGGGTGATCGACCTGGGTCAGGGGACACCGACCGATCCCACCCCGATACCCGTGCAGGAGGCGCTGGCCGGCTCCGCCGACGCCCCCGGCTACCCGCCGGCGCACGGAACCGTCGCCCTGCGGGAGGCGTACTCGGACTGGCTGCACCGCAGCACCGGCGCCGCGTTGGACCCCGAGGACGTGATCGCCACGGTGGGGAGCAAGGAGTGCATCGCCACGCTGCCCTGGCTCCTCGGTCTGGGGCCGGGCGACACGGTGGTCGTCCCCGAACTCGCCTACCCCACCTACGCGGCGGGCGCCGATGCGGCGGGCTGCCAGGTGATCGCGACAGACGCCACCGTGGCGATCGGCCCCCGTCGGGTGTCGGTCCTGTGGCTGAACACCCCGGGAAATCCCACGGGCCGGGTCCTGCCCGAGCAGCATCTGGCGAAGGTGGTCGACTGGGCGAGGTCCCGCGGCACGTTGGTGATCAGCGACGAGTGCTACCGCGAACTGACCGGCCCCGGGGTCGACGCGCCGTCCATCCTGAGTCCCCGGGTGGCCCGCGGGTCCTACGAGGGGATCCTCGCGGTCCACTCGCTGTCGAAGCGGTCGAGCATGGCCGGATACCGCTGCGGTTTCCTCGCAGGTGATCCCGCCGTCGTGTCCCGACTCCTGCGCCGTCGCCGCGACATGGGGCTGATCGTGCCGACGCCGATCCAGGCGGCGGGTGTCGCGGCGCTGGCCGACGACGCCGGGGTCGAGGCCGCGCGGAACCGCTATGCCGCGCGGCGGGCGCTTCTCGCGGCCGCCGTGACCGCCACCGGCTTCCGGGTCGACGACTCCGAGGCGGGACTCTTCCTCTGGATCACGCGCGACGAACCGGACAGCGTCACCGTCGAGTGGTTCGCCGACCGTGGCGTGCTCGTGGCTCCCGGCAGCTTCTACGGCGCGACCGGGGAACGGCACGTCCGGCTGTCGGTGACCGCCACCGATGCGGACCTCGCCGAAGTGGCGCGGCGCCTCGGCGCCTGAATCCCGGGGCCGTCGGAGAGCCTGACCCGGACAGTGACTACCGTGGAGGTGGTTCGACGGCCGTCGAGGAGGCACCGTGAGCGACGACATCCGACTGCAGCATCCCGCCGCCACGATCGACCTACCGGTCGTCCCGGCCACGGACGGCAGTTCCGGTCTCGACATCTCGCAGTTGCTCAAGGCGACCGGCGACGTGGCGCTCGACGTGGGATTCACCAACACCGCGGCCTGTCAGTCCAGGATCACCTACATCGACGGCGATGTCGGGATCCTGCGCTACCGCGGCTACCCGATCGAGCAGCTGGCCTCCCAATCCACGTACCTCGAGGTCGCGTACCTGCTCATCTACGGCGAACTGCCCACCGCCGCGGAACTCGCGGACTTCATCGACCGCGTCAAGCGGCACACGATGCTGCACGAGGACCTGCGTCGCCTGTTCGACGGGTTCCCGCGCAACGCCCATCCGATGCCGGTGCTGTCCAGCGCGGTAAGCGCCCTGTCGACGTTCTACGAGGACTCGCTCGATCCGCTCGACCCCGAGCAGGTGGAGATCTCCACGATCCGGCTGCTCGCCAAGCTGCCGACGATCGCCGCATACGCCTATAAGAAGTCCGTCGGGCAGCCCTACGTCTACCCCGACAACTCGCTCGACTACGTCAGCAACTACCTGCGTATGTCCTTCGGGGTGCCGGCCGAACCGTACGAGGTCGACCCGGTGGTCGCCGACGTGCTCGACATGCTCCTGGTCCTGCACGCCGACCACGAGCAGAACTGCTCCACGTCCACCGTCCGGTTGGTGGGGTCCTCCCACGCCAACCTGTTCGCCTCGATTTCCGCGGGGATCAACGCACTCTTCGGTCCGCTGCACGGAGGAGCCAATCAGGCCGTCCTGGAGATGCTCGAAGGTATCCACGCCTCGGGCGGAGGGGTCAAGACCTTCATCCGGCAGGTCAAGAACCGCGAGGACGGCGTACGCCTCATGGGATTCGGGCATCGGGTGTACAAGAACTACGATCCGCGCGCCGCCATCGTCAAGGAGAAGGCGCATGAGGTGTTCGCCCGCCTCGACGTCCACGACCCGCTCCTGGACATCGCCCTTCGGCTCGAGGAGGTCGCCCTGGCCGACGACTTCTTCGTGTCCCGCAAGCTGTATCCGAACGTCGACTTCTACACGGGACTCATCTACAAGGCCATGGGTTTCCCGACCCGGATGTTCACCGTGCTGTTCGCGCTCGGTCGGTTGCCCGGTTGGATCGCGCAGTGGCGCGAGATGATCACCGACCCGGCTACCAAGATCGGGCGGCCCCGACAGGTCTACATCGGGGCCACCGAGCGCGACTACCTCCCGCTCGACGCCCGCTGACCACGAGAGGATCGGCCATGTCCGACACGCCCGACTTCACGATGAACCACAACATGCACAGCGCGTTCAAGCGCGAGCTCCGGCGGCTGCACACGGCGCTCACCGCCGCCGACCTCTCCGACGGGGCTGCGGTCGCGGGACTCCAGCGGCGCTACTCGTTCTTCTCCGACACCCTCCACGTCCACCATCAGGGCGAGGACCGGTTCCTGTGGCCATCGGCGCTCGACAAGGCCACCCCGGCCGAGAAGGTCGTGCTGGTGGCCATGGAGTCCGAACACGGCGACCTGCAACGGGTCCTGGGAGAACTCGACGAGGGGTTCTCGAGCCTGGGGACGGGCACCGACACCGCTGTGCTGGGTGCTCGGTTCGACGAGTTGGCGGTGGTCCTCGACGGTCACTGCGCCCATGAGGAACGCGACGCCGTCCCGATCGTGCAGAAGTACGTCACGCCCGAGGAGATGAAGGCGTTCATGAAGTTCACCCGCGAGCAGAAGGACTCGATCCTCGTTCTCCCCTGGGTCTGCGACGGGGCCACCCCCACCGAGCAGGAGACCACCTGGGGCATGCTGCCGGGTTTCGTGCGGGTGTTCGTGAAGCCCATGGCCTCGCGCAAGTACCGGGCCTTCACCGCGGCCTGCGGGGTCTGATCCGGGATCGGTCCCGCGGTCAGTTGTGGTGGAGCACCGCGTTGAGGCCGCCCCATGATCCCGACCGCGCCACGGCCTCGAGCGCGCCGGTCAGGCTGTTGCGCCGGAAGAGCAGCCCGTCGGCCCCGGACAGGTCCCGCGCAGCCACCACCGCGCCATCGGGAAGCGTGATCTTGGCTCCGGCGGTGACGTAGCAGCCGGCTTCGATGATGCAGTTGTCGCCCAGCGAGATACCGCAGCCGGCGTTGGCTCCGATGAGGCTTCCCGAGCCGATGGAGATCACCTGGGTGCCTCCGCCCGACAGCGTGCCCATGATCGACGCCCCGCCGCCGATGTCCGACCCGTCGCCCACCACGACGCCGGCGCTGATGCGACCCTCGACCATCGAGGCGCCCAGGGTCCCGGCGTTGAAGTTCACGAACCCCTCGTGCATCACGGTGGTGCCCGCCGCCAGGTGGGCGCCCAGTCGGACCCGGTCGGCGTCGGCGATGCGTACTCCGTCGGGCACGACGTAGTCCACCATGCGGGGGAACTTGTCGACACCGAGGACCGTGAGGGGACCGCCATGGGCGCGTGCCCGGACCCGGGCGTTGGGCAACTCGGACAGTGGCACCGGACCCAGTGACGTCCAGGCGAGGTTGGGCAGCAGGCTGAAGACGCCGTCGAGGTTGATCGTCCGGGGGCGTACCAGGCGATGGGACAGCAGATGCAGCCGCAGATAGACGTCAGCCACCGACTCCGGCGGCTGCTGCAGGTCGCCGATGGTGGTGCTGATCGTGTCGTTGGTGACGCCGCGGATGTGGTCGGTGGCGATCCCGGTGGCCAGGTCGGCGACGTCCAGGGGGGTGTCCGCCAGTGCCGGACGGGGATACCAGGCCTCGACCACCTCGCCGGCATGCACGGTGGCGATGCCGATGGCGCTGGCGGGGCCGGAGACGGGGGACAGGGCGGAGTCGATCACTCCGATACCGTACCCACGTGGCTGACTGCGAGTTGGACCTGGACCGCGACGTGGTGGCCCTGACGGGCGACCTGGTCGACGTCCCGAGCGAGTCCCGGGCCGAGGCCGACCTCGCCGATGCGGTCGAGCGGGCGCTGGTGGCGATTCCCCATCTGAGCGTCACCCGCGACGGGAACGCCGTGGTGGCCCGCACGACATCGGGGCGCGGGGAACGAGTGCTGATCGGGGGGCACCTGGACACGGTGCCCTCATCGGGCAATCTGCCGCACCGCCGCGAGGGCGGGTTCGTGCATGGACTGGGGTCGTGCGACATGAAGGGCGGCGTGGCCGTCGCCCTGCGTCTTGCCCGCACCGTGGCCGAGCCGGTGCGCGACGTCACCTACGTGTTCTACGACTGCGAGGAGATCGACTCGGAGTTCAACGGGCTGGAGCGATTGGCGCGCCGCGAACCCGGGTGGCTGGCGGCGGACTTCGCCATCCTCATGGAGCCCTCGGCCGCCGGGGTCGAGGCCGGATGTCAGGGTACCCTGCGTGCCGTGGTCCGCACCTCCGGGCGGCGCGCCCACAGCGCCCGGTCCTGGCTGGGCGACAACGCGGTGCATCGGGCCATGGACATTCTCCAGCGCCTCGCGGACTACGAGCCGCGGCGGGTGACCGTCGATGGTCTGGAGTACCGCGAAGGCCTGAACGCCGTCGGCATCGCCGGCGGCGTCGCGGGGAACGTGATCCCCGACGCCTGCGAGGTCACCGTCAACTACCGGTTCGCCCCGACCCGGACCCCGGCCGAGGCGGAGGCCCATGTCCGAGAGGTGTTCGCGGGATTCCCCGTCGAGGTCGTCGATCTTGCGTCGGGGGCACTGCCCGGTCTCGACCTCCCGGCCGCGCGGGACTTCGTGGCCGCTGTCGGTGCCGAACCGCGCCCCAAGTTCGGGTGGACGGATGTGGCCCGGTTCGCCCAATTGGGGATCCCCGCGGTCAACTACGGTCCCGGTGACCCCTCGCTGGCGCATGCGGTGGATGAACGCGTTCCCGAGTCCGACCTCGTGACGTGTGAGCGTGTCATGGTCGACTGGCTGTCCGAGGGTCCCGCGAACGGGTAACGACCCACGATCTCGTATCGGGGATCGGGGCCGATCCGCGATGTCACCAGGCACAGTTCGGGGGGTTCCCAGGTGCCGAGATCGAGGCAGCGCAGGGCCGCGACCAGTTCGAGCCCGGGTCGTGCCCCGCGACACCGACCGACGGTGAGATGGCCCACGAAGCGTCCGTCCTGCCCATCCAGGGTGTCGGCGAGCCGCCGATGGAGCTCCGCCGGTCCGTCGCCCCGCACCCCCACCCACAGGACATTGCCGAATCTGCCGCCACCCTGAACCCGTAACCGGGGTCGTGGGCTGTCCGCGGCCACCCTGGTTCCCACGTCGGCCGCCCGCCGCACTCCGGCCGTTCCGCGTTCCCCCACGAACAGCACGGTCAGGTGCAGGCGCTCCGGCGGTTGCCATCGCCAGGAATCGCCGGCTCGGGTCCGCACATCGGTCAGGGCGGTGTGAACCTCGGCGGCCAACTCCGGGGGCGGCCACAGCGCGAAGAAGGTCCTCGCGGTGGCCGGTGCAGGATCGGTCACGCCCGGTCGAGTACCTCGGCCACTGCTTGGGCGTCATCGAACCAGCCGAACTCGTCGGAGTCGGCGGGGTCGTCGGGATGGCGTCCCTGCTGCTCGAGGAAAGCCAGGAGGGCGTGGTTGTAGTCGACGACCTCCGGCACCGTGACCACGGCCGCCGGGAGTAACTGAGCCACCCGCTCGACGCAGGCTCTCCGGGCCCCCCGTGGTCCGGAGGCGGTGACGATCATGTGGACGTCGGCGGCATCGACGCTGTCGATCACTCCGGTCACCCCCGGGACCCGCCGCAGGGTGCGCTCATCGCCACCGGCCAGGTGGGTGACGCTGACCAGGCAAGCGAAGTCCCGGTCGACGCCTGCGGCGCCGTGGTCGGCGGTGGCGTAGTCGTCCGCGGTGCGGGATCGGTTGTCTACCCTGACTGCTTCGCTCAACTGGATGCTCATGGCGGCCCCTCCTGCTCCCTTGCGCTCACCGTGCCACGGGGGTCCGACAGTTCCGTGGCGCGGCTCCCGGCGAGTCGGCCGGTGTCCGGTTTGTTCCGCGACTTCGCCACCGAAAGGCGGGGGCCGCTGCCACGATGCTGACCATGGCCGTGCACATCGACCCCACCGGACATCACGTCACGATCCCCGGACCGGACGGCGAACCGTTGCCCTCGCAGCCCGGCACCCTGATCCGCCTCACCAGTCCGGGTGGCGCGCAGGCCACCGTCAATGCCGCCACCGGGTTCAACGTGGTCGACTGGCGGGTGCCGGTCGGCGACCAGGTGGTGCCTCTCGTGTACCACGACGAGGATGTCCTGGCGGGCGGCAGCGGCACCCGCAGCGGGATCCCGGTGCTCTTCCCGTTCCCCAACCGGATCGCGGGCGCCACGTATCCCTGGCAGGGTCGCAGCCGTTCCCTGCCACCGGCACACCCGGGCGACCCCAACGCGATCCACGGCTTCTGCGCCAAGCGGCCGTGGGCCGACGTCTCCGCCGGCGGGGAATCGGCGGTGACCGGGACCTTCCGCATCTCCCGGGACGCGGCCGACGTCGCGGCCGACTGGCCGGGCGACCTGGAGGTGGCGATCACGTACGACCTTGCCGACCGGGCGCTGCGCATCGAGTCGCGGGTGACGAACACGGGAGATGGCCCGGCCCCCTTCGGCCTGGGCTACCACCCGTACTTCACCACCCTCGGTTCGGCCGATCTCGCCGACGTCCTGGTCCAGGTGCCGGCGGCGGGGTACTGGGAACTCGTCGACAGCATCCCCACCGGTGTGGTCGAACCGGTCACCGGTGAACGGGATCTCCGCCGCCCGGTCGCGGTCGGTGACCGCGCTCGACGACGTCCTGACCGAACTGCCGACATTCGCCGCCGATCCCGACGGCCTCATGGGAACTGGCCCGCGTGACCGGCGGCGACATCCACCTGGCGCCGCGCTGCGACTCGGCCTTCCGCGACATGGTGTTCACCCTCGCCCACCGCCGGGCCATCGCCGTCGAGCCGTACACCTGTCCCACGGACGCCGTGCACCTGACCGCCCGAGGGCTCGAGGTCGGTTGGCGGGTCCTCGGGCCCGGGGAGCAGTGGACGGGGACGGTGGAGTTCGCAGTGTCATGACCGCAGTGATGGCCGCCACGGGCGACGGCCCACTCCTGGACAGTGCCGAGGGCCTGCTCTTCTGCGTGCTCGCGGTAGCGCTGTTCGCGCCGATGATCATGGAGCGCTTGCGCATCCCCGGTCTGCTCGGCCTCATCCTGGGGGGGTACCTCATCGGTCCCGAGGCGCTGGACCTGATCAACCCGGCCAGCCTGTCCGGACTCGGGACGATCGGCTTGCTCTACCTGATGTTCCTCGCCGGTCTGGAGCTCGACCTCGGTCTCTTCGAACGCAATCGTGGTGTGGGGATCCGGTTCGGGCTGCTCACCTTCATCTGTCCCTTCGTCCTCGGGGTGATCGCGGGGTGGTGGGTCGGGCTCACCACCTGGGCACTGCTGCTCATCGGGTCGGTCTGGGCTTCGCACACCCTGGTCACCTATCCGATCGTGCGCCGCCGGGGCCTGGTGTCCAGCCGCAGTGTGGTGGTCTCGGTCGGTGCGACGGTGATCACGGACACCTTGGCGCTGCTGGTGCTGGCCGTGGTGTCGGGCGGTGATTCCGACGCGAACCCTGTCATCGTCCTGCCCCTCGGGCTCGTGGTGCTGGGCCTCTTCACGATGGTCGTGCTACCCCGGTCGGCGCGGTGGTGGTTCCGGCATCAGGGTCAATCACGGGCGGCTCGGTTCGTCTTCATCTTCCTGGCCTTCCTGGCCGCCGCGCTGCTGGGCGAGGCCTTCGGACTCGAGGGGATCGTGGGCGCGTTCTTCGCCGGACTCGGACTCAACCGCAGCGTTCCCAACGGCTCGCCGCTCATGGATGTGACGGAGTTCGTCGGCAACTCGTTGTTCATCCCGTTCTTCCTGATCTCGATCGGGCTGCTCATCGAGCCGTCGGTCATGTTCCAGCCCGCCACACTGGCGGTGGCAGCCGCCTTCGCCGCCGCGGTGATCGCCGGCAAGGGTCTGGCGGCGGTGATCGCCGGGCGCTGGAGTGGCTTCTCCGGGAGCGAGATCGGGCTGATGTTCTCGTTGACCCTGCCGCAGGCTGCCGCCACATTGGCCGCGGCCTCCGTGGGCTTCTCGCTGGGACTGTTCGACGACGTCGTCCTCAACGCGGTCCTGGTCGTGGTGATGGTCAGCCTGCTGATCAGTTCCGCCACGACCCAGTTCTTCGCCCAACGGGTGTCCGTGCCGCACGACGAGCGACCTCCGCTGGGGTCGCGCGTGCTGGTCGGGGTGGCGGAGGAGGCCCAGGCCGACGGACTGCTCCCGCTGGCGACGGCACTGGCCCGTTCCGAGGGCGGGACCGTGAATCCGGTGCACGTGATCGCCGACGAGCTGACCGCGATCACCCGCCCGTCGGCCCACCTGCGGGAATCGCTCGCGGCGGCAGTCGCGTCGGCCGGTGCGGAGGGTCAGGCGGCCGTGCGCCTGGACCAGTCGACGGCTCTGGGTCTGCGCAACGCGGCTCTGGAATCGGACGCTTCCGTGATGGTGGTGGGTAATCGGCTGCGTCGGGGGATGGCCGGATGGTTCCGCGACCGGGCGGTCGAACAGATCGTCGCGGCGAGTCCCGTCCCGGTGATCGTGCTCATGGACTCCCCGTGGGTGCGACGGCTCGTGGTCACCGTTGTGGCCGAGGACACCCGCGCGAGTGCGGTGATCGACGCCCCGCTCCTGGCGGAGTTGGCGCGGTGTCTGTCCGGTCAGTGGCACTGCCCGATCCTGGTGGTGGCCGGCCGAGGGGTCGATGACGAGGCCTTGGTGCCGTTCGGCGACGCCCGGGTGACCCATGTGCGCGAGGACCCGGCGGCCTGGCTGCTCGCCCAGGCGACCGAGGGTGATCTGGTCGTCGCCGCGACCGGTGCCGGGACCTCGCTGGTGGACTCGGTCCACGCGCGCCTGTCGGACACCGCAGGAGTCGGACTCGCCGTGGTCGCTGGGCCCGGGCAGGCAGGCAGTGGATCGGTGTTCGGAGTCCCGACACCCTTCGTCGAGGACCGATGATCGTAAGAGGCGCGACCATGGTGCGCCGCCCGCTAGCCTCCCACTAGGAGCCCACATCGAGGAGGCCGCCATGTCCACGCCGATGCCCCCCGACGACGAGAACCCGACCACCCAGTTGCCCCCCACGGGGGAGACCCCGGCCCAGCCGGGCACGCAGCCACCGCCGCCGGGCACTCCCGGTCACGCCCCTCATGCCGCCGGACCCCCGAAGCCGAAGGACCCCAGCCTGCCGTGGAAGATCGCCACCGGGGTGCTGGCGGTCACGACCGTCGGTTTCGGGGTCTGGGGGATCATGACCAACAGCAAACTGAACGATCTGCAGACCCAGACCAACCAGCAGATCGCGGCCCTGCAGTTGCAGTTGCAGCAGGCGGAGGCGAACTCCAAGGAGCAGCAGACCAAGGACGAGGCGCGCGAGAAGGCGCAGGCGCGCCAGATCGAGGAACTGCGCAAGAAATCCGAGTCCGACCGCGCCAGCCTGAAACTCGACACGGGCAAGATCCAGGCTCAGACCCAGGCGCTCAAGGGACTGGCCTCGGAGTACAAGAGTGCACAGGCCAAGGCCCAGCAGAAAGAAGGCAGCCTGTCGGCCCAGCTGGCGGCCTCGCAGGCCGAATCGGCTCTGGCCAAGAAGTGCGCCCAGGTGCTGGGCACCGGCCTGCTCAAGATCTACTCCGACGTTCCGACCGTGGTCACCTACAAACAGGTCAATCAGGTGCTGAACGCCGCGTCCGACTCCTGCGGCACGGTTGTGCAGCTGAACCAATGAGTGCCCCGTCGATGCTGTCGATCGCGTCCAGCGGGTCGGTGCTGTCCATCGGGTCCACGGGGTCGTTCCTGTCGATCGGCAGTGTGGGCTCGGCCGGGTCGCTGTTCAGCGTCGGGTCGGCGTTGAGCGTCGGATCGGCCATGTCGTCGATGTCGGTGGGTTCGGTGATGAGTTCCCTGAGTCGGGGCGGCGTCCTGGGACATCGCGAGGTGTCGGACCGTCGGATGATGCTGGTGGCGGGCGTTGTGTCCGTGGCGGCGCTGGCCGTGGTGGTCGCGGCCGCGCGCTGACGGGCCCGACGCTGAGGGCACCCGGGCGCGGGCTGGTAATCTGAGACGTCCCGAGCCCCCGTAGCTCAGGGGATAGAGCGGTGGCCTCCGGAGCCATGCGCGCAGGTTCGAATCCTGCCGGGGGCGCCCCCGACGTTCGACCCCGCTTCCTCTGCCCGTGATGAGGTTTCGAGGTCTCGAGATTCCTCGAAAGGACAGGGAACCGTTGCCGTGTTCGAACATGTGTTCTATTCTGGTGGTGTCACGCGTTGGTGGTGTCACCCGGTGGTGGTGACATCGTCGTTGGTGACATTTGTGAGGATCGCCCCAGTGGCTGATGGCCACCCTTCTTGGTCCGCCGATCCGGATTCCATGATCTGTCGT
>JAXLSJ010000025.1:0-21353 GCA_046330625.1 Candidatus Nanopelagicales bacterium | reverse complement strand
GGATTCGACCATCTCGGTGCGTCAGTTGAAGGACATGCTCGACGAGCGCGACCGCGGGGAGCGCGACTTCGTGCTGATCGACGTGCGCGAACCCAACGAGTGGGACATCGTCAACATCCCCGGGGCCGAACTGATCCCCAAGGGTCAGTTCCTCAACGGTGCGGCGCTGGCCGATCTGCCGCAGGACCGCCAGATCGTGCTCCACTGCAAGGTCGGGGGCCGCTCGGCCGAGGTGCTGGCGATCGTGAAGTCGGCCGGCTTCTCCGACGCGATCCACGTCGGCGGCGGGGTCGTGGCCTGGGTGGACCAGATCGAGCCGGACAAGCCGAACTACTGATCTCCTCGCGTTGCTCCATCCGGGGTCCGGGTGGACACCCTGCGTCACTCGCCTGACTCTGGGTGACGTGCCGGCTTCGGCGTCCGCACAGGCAGGGAGAGCGCCATGACATCCACCCCGGCAATCCGTTCCCGGCGACGCACGACCCTGGTGGGGGGCCTGACCCTGGGCCTGCTCGTCACCGGGGTCCCCTTGGCCGCGGCGGGTCAGGACGGGTCGGTGCACGCCACGACCACCTGCCCTACCAGCACCTGGAACGAACTGACGGTCGCCCACGAGATCCTGAACACCGCGAACGTGCAGACCGACCCGAAGGCGCCCATCGCGACCTACAAGGGCGCCGGTGACAACCCGATCTCCGACGACGACTGGAACGACGGGTACGAACCGCCGTCGCCGTACATCCGCAACACCACGCGGAACCTCCAGTTCAACATGTCCAAGTTCATCGCGTCCCCCGGTGATCCGGTGTGCGAGACCACCTACATCACGACCGACGACGGCTACACCTGGGGGGCGATGTCCGAGGCCATCAACGCCATGTGGCCGTACGACCGATCGCAGTACTCGTCGCCGTCGAACATCAATGCGTTCTACGCGGGGAACATGGTCACCACCCCACCGCCCGGGGTCGTGAAGGTGACCGCCAACTACAAGGCTCAGGACATGGAATTCTGGGCCAACGAGGACGGCGTCGACCCCGGCACCCCGGGCGCGGTGCCGTTGGCGCGCTACTTCGTCATCGACCAGTGGGGGAACCGCTACATCATGCATGCGTCGGGCCAGGACACCCCCGAGGCGGTGGCGGAAGCCTTCGACGAAGCGGTGCTGCCCGACGGCTGGACCAAGAAGACCGTGTACCTGAAGAAGAACCTCTTCCTGCGTCCCGCCGAGGGTTCCGACGGGTCGTTCCACTACCTGGTGTTCCGCGACAGCGCCGACAACACCTACCACCAGTACAAGTGGTCGGACCGCGGTGCGCTGCAGGCCAAGGTCAGCGGGACGGGCATGCCGATCTGGGGTGGCCAGGACGCGAACGTCATCGCGGGCAACAACCGCGCCAACCTGATCCATGGCGCGGCGGGCCGCGACATCCTCAAACCCCGTAAGGGCAAGGACGAGGTGTGGGGCGACCAGGGCCGCGACACGGTCGTGCTGAAGGACAAGGCGGGGAAGTACACGCTCGTGGCGCTGTCGAAGAAGCAGCACAAGGCGGTCGTGCGGAAGGGCAGGACGGCCAAGACCCTGTACTACGTCGAGAAGGTGCAGTTCTCCGACGGCACGATCAAGGTCAAGAACCTGAAGCGCCGGGACATCGGCAAACGCCTCTGAGCCGCTCCCGCTCGGGGAGGTGTGCCCGACGGCGCGTCACTAAGGTGAAGGCATGCAGCCGTTTCTGCTCGTGAACGCCGGATCGGGCGGTGGCGAGACCCAGGACTCCATCGTCGCCGCCGCCGAGGAGTTGCACGTCGAGTGTCACGAGGTGCAGCCCGGCGACGACTTCGACGAGGTGCTGACGGCCGCGCTGGACCGCGGCGCCGATCTGCTGATCGCCGCAGGGGGCGACGGCACCTTGTGCGCGGTGGCGGACCAGGCCATGGCTCACGATGTGCCGATGATCGTCGTGCCCGCCGGCACCCGAAATCACTTCGCGCTCGATGTCGGGCTCGACCTGGACGATCCGGTCGCGGTGTTCCGCGCGAGTCTGACCTCTGGGCACGAGCGCAGCGTGGATGTCGGCTCGGTGAACGGCGCGACCTTCCTCAACAACGCGTCGTTGGGGGTGTACGCCAGCGCTGTCGGCGAGGATGACTACCGCGACCACAAGGTGAAGGCACTGGTGGGGGCGGCACGCAAGTCCGTGAGCAAGGATGACGGCGGTCAGGCGCACCTGTCCACGGCGGTGCCCGGCAGCGCGCTGGAGGATCTCGGCGAGGCTGCCCCGGCGGTCATGGTCGTGAACAACGCGTATTCGCCGACGTTCTCGCCCGGGGCCCGCCTGCGTCCGCGGTTGGACTCGGGCGAGGTGTGGGTTTACATCGGGGGCGGGATGGAGAGGGGTGAGAACCTGGTCGCCAGCCTCGCGCATGCGGTGGACGCGGCGATCACCAAGCAGACGTTGCGCGCGGCGTTCGGCGCCGAGCGGGTGGTCATCTCCTCGGACACCCCCGAGGTACCGATCGCCGTCGACGGCGAGCATCGGCCGGATCTCACCGCCCCGTTCGAGTTCCGCAGCAGGAAAGGCGCGCTGCGCCTGATCGTGCCCGACGATCCGGCACCGCGAGAGGTTCAGATCCTGCTGTCCTGGTGATCCGGGAGCGACGGCGGGCCTTGCCCATCACAGGTACTGGTGGCGCTGGAGCCAGTTGAAGGAGAAGTACCCCGGCACGGTCGGCAGCCAGAAGGTGATCACGCGGTACAGGAGCACCGCCGAGAACGCGATCCCCGAGTCCATCCCCGCCAGCGTGAGCCCCGCTGCCATCGCGGCCTCGACCGCACCGAGGCCACCAGGGGTGGGAGCCGCCTGACCCACCACGGAGCCGGTCAGGTAGACCACGGCGATCGCGGCGAACGACAATTGGCCGCCGAACGCGGCCACACAGGCGGCAAGGCACAGGATGTAGCCCAGGTTCAGTACGAGCATGCCGCCGACGCCTTCGACGATCTTCCACGGCTGCTGGGCCACGGTCATGAGTCGCGGTCCCACCTGGCGCAGGAGTGGACCGGCCCGTTTCCAGACGAGCTTGCGCACCGGAGGCAGCAGGAAGGCCCCGCCGATGATGATCAGCGCTGCCGTGCCTGCCAGGACCGCAGCCCGGGGCGGGGCGAACGAGAAGTCCTGCTGCGTGCCGGCGGCGACGCCGAAACCGAGGAGCAGCAGGATGTGGACGAGGAACGCCGCGACCTGCGAGACCCCGATGCTGGCGGTCGCGAGCGCGGGGTGGACCCCGGCGCGCTGCAGGTAGCGCAGGTTGATCGCGACCGCGCCGAGGGTCGGGGGGGCGACCAGGGTGGCGAAGTCGCCGGCCAGCTGAGCGGCCACCGTGCGGATGAGCTTGAGCTTCTCGGGAACGAATCCGGTCAGCGACCAGGCGGCGCCGGGATAGGTCATGATCGACGCCCCGAGTGCCACCAGGAGCCAGCCCCAGTTCGCGTTGCGGAACAGCCCGATCAGGTCGACCTGCGCCAACTGCGACAGGAGCACGTAGACCGCGATCGAGCCGACGATGATCATCAGCAACGTCCGCGGCTTGATCCGCTCCAGCTCGATGTGCTCGACCTCGGCGTCGGGCCGCAGCTCGATGAGTTGGTCGCGGAGGTCGATCAGCAGTTGCTTGTTCTTGCGCACCGCGCGCTTGGTGGTCGGACTCAACGCGACCGGTTGCAGGACCGGCAGTGCCCGCACGAGCACCTCCGGTCCCAGGACCCGGCGGCCGGATGCCACCGCGCGGTCCGGTCCCACGATCAGGGCCAGGGTGCACAGCATCTCGGCGAGGTCGATCCGCAGGGCCACATCGCCCGAGGCGATCGACCCCTCGCCGATCGCCAGGACCCGCACCGAGTGATCGGGTTGGAGCAAGAGGTGGTCGGCGGTGAGTCGACGGTGGGCGATCCCGGCTTCGTGCAGGGTGGCCACCGCCTGCCAGGCGTTGTCGAGCGCGGTGTCGTCCAGTTCCTCGGGCAGGAGGCCGTCGAAGGGCTGCCCGGGCGCGTGGGCGTAGGCGAGGAGGCTGGCGTCGGGACCGATCTCCCGAGCGGCGAGGAGAGGGGTCGTCGGGGCCCCGGCGTTGGCCGCGGCATAGGACATGAGGGCGCGCTGCTCGAGGCTGCGCCGCATGTTGAACCCGCTGGCCGACGATTCCCGGAGCCGCAGGCTGCGCCACACCGCCTGGGCCAGTCCGGCGCCCTCGAGGTCGCGGTCCAGGACGAAGACCTCGAGCGCCGCCCCGTTGTCGGCCCGGACCCCGGTGTAGCGGCGGCCGACGTCGGTGACGTCCTGCGCCCGCAACACCGACACCGGCAACCCGGCGGCCGCCAGCGTGCCCGCCACCTGGACCCCGCTCGGTCGGGTGGTCGGGGTGCCCACGGCGTAGCGGACGGCCAGGCCGGTGGCCCAGCCGGCCAGCAGGGACAGGCCGATCCCGGCCACCGTGGTCCCGCCGGTGATCACCGACACGACGAACAGCGAGACGACGACCAGACCGGCCAGGACATTCCACGGGGCCCGTGCCATGAGGCGCGCCACGGTGATGAAGGCGACCAGTCCGCCCAGCAGCGGAAGCAGCGGGGTGTCCTGGGGGTTGACCGACCCGGCCAGGGCGAACTGCCACCGGGCCGACCCGTAGTGTTCGATCGCCAGCGAGAGTCCCGACAGCAGGGCGACGGCCAGGAAGAGACCCAGCAGGGCATCGAGCAGTTGTCGTCCCCGGCCGCGCACCAGCAGGTCCACGGCCGCGGCCACGGGGAGAGTCAGCAGGCCCAGCCCGGCGATCACGTTCATCACCAGGACCAGGGGGTCGGGCAGGCGTCGGGACGCCTCGGTGATGTCCTGGCCCAGCCCCGACGTCGTCGAGGTCGCGAAGAAGGCCACCGCGGCGATGGCGGCCATGATCAGGATCGCCACGAGGAGTCGGACGAGGTCCATCGGACGGCGTAGCCGTTTGCCGATGACACCGTCCTCGATCACGACGGTCGGGCTGGCCTCGGGCAGTCGTCGGCGGGTGTCCACCTCGGCCTGCTCGACCGCGTCCTCGACCTCGTTGGGTTCGTCGAACCAGACGGTCTCGCCTGGACGTTCCGCGGCGTCGTCGGGGAAGTACTCGTCGCCGCCGTCACCCCGGGTCCGGTCGTCGGCGGTCGTCACCCCCCGATGGTTGCATGTCGCGGCGTGTGACGCCGGGAGCGTGTCGGGGGTCTGTGCTCCACTGTCCTCGCGGAGGTCCGCGGATGTGCCGCGGAACACGCTGCGGAGCGGCATCCCTGGGAGGTGATCATGAACGACGTGACGGCCGCCGTGGGTGGTCTCGCCCTGGATGAGGGGCAACGCCGGTTGGTGGTCGCCACCGGATCGACGATGCTCCTGGGGCCCGCAGGCACCGGCAAGAGCACCGCCTTGGTGGCGGCGACCGCACACCTGGCGGCGCGCCGTGAGCGGGTCGTGGCGATCGCCGCCGACCGCGCGGCGGCACGGGAATGGCAGGGTCGCCTGGCGCGCCTCGTCGCGGGCGTGGCACCCGCCGTCACCACCCTGGCCTCGTTCTCGGCGGACCTGGTGGCGGGCCTCGGGGTCGCGGCCGATCCGGACGATGGCCCCCGGCTCCTGACCGCCCCGGAACAGGAGGCCCGGGTCCGGGAACTGCTCACGGGATCGCTGACCGAGTCCCCCGGCCGGGCCGTCGACTGGCCGGCCGAGTGGAAACCAGCCCTGGGGACCCGCGCGTTCGCCCGCCTGCTTCGCCGCTGTCTCGCCCAGGCCCGACGTACCGGCTGGGATCCCGAAGACCTGCGTCGCGAGGCGACGGCGGTGGGCGACCGCGGCTGGATCGCGGTCGCCGACTTCCTGGCGGAGTACCTCGATGTGCTCGATTGGGAGGGCGCCGTCGACTACGCCGAGCTGGGCGTGCGCGCGCTCGCCGTGGCGCGTGCCGATCCCGGGGGGTGGACGGTCGTCCTGGACGACGCTCAGACGCTGGATCCGGTCCAGGCCCGACTGGTGACCGCCCTCACGGCGAACGGCGGTCTGCTGATCGCGGCCGGTGATCCGGACCAGAGCGTCACCTCCTACCGGGGGGCCGACCTCACCGCCCTCGCCGACCTGTGCGCCGGGTGCGAGGTGCTCGTCGCGGACCGGGTCTACCGCGGTGGCGCGGGTGCCCGCGACGCGCGCTCCCGGTTGCTGGGCACGCGGTGGTATCCGGGACTTCCGGTCGCTCTCGGGCGTCGGTACCGGATGCCGGCAGTGGTCAGTCCGGGGGGCGCCGACGAGGTGACCGTTCAGGAATACGACGACCCGGTCGCCCAGGCCCACCACATCGCCGACCGACTGCGTGCGGCGCATCGCGAAGGTTCCGCCTGGTGTGAGATGGCGGTTCTGGTCACGAGCCCCGCCACAGAGTGGGGGCCATTGGTGCAGGGACTTGGTCAGGCCCACATCCCCGTCCACGTGCCGGTGGCGGATCTTCCCCTGGCCGCACAGCCGGCGGTGGCGACCCTGCTGACCCTCGTCGACCTGGTGCTCGACCCCGATCGCTGCGACGACCAGGCCACCTGGGAGCAGTTGGCCTGCTCCGACCTGATGCTTGTGCCCGCACGCGACTGGCGGGCCGCGGTGCGGGTGGCGGACAGGCACGGGGTCCCGGTGACGGCGCT
This sequence comes from Candidatus Nanopelagicales bacterium, assembly GCA_046330625.1. GTDB lineage: Bacteria > Actinomycetota > Actinomycetes > S36-B12 > CAIWTL01. The sequence goes on along the minus strand of JAXLSJ010000025.1, from coordinate 14,647 downwards.
GGTGACCGACCCCGTCCTGGTGGCGGATCATCCCGTCGCAGCCCCCGCCGTCGAGGCGCTGGGCGCCCTGCGCAGCCGCATCGAACGGGCGCGCGAGGCGTATCAGGGGGCCGCGACGCCGGCGGAGGTGCTGTGGTGGCTGTGGCACGGAACCGACGGTGTCTGGCCCGAACGGCTGCGGCGGCGGGCGGCCGGAACCGGCGACCGCGCCATCTCCGCAGCCCGCGACCTCGACAGCGTGATCCAACTGTTCCGGTTGGCGGAACGGGCCCCGGAGCGATGGGGAGGCCGGCGGGGACTGCGCGCGCTCATCGACGAGATCGAGCATCAGGAGATCCCGGCCGAACCCGATCAGAAGGCGTCGTCGTACTCGGACAGCGTCACCCTCATGTCCCTGCACCGTGCCCCGGGTCGGGTATGGCCCCTCGTGGTGGTCACCGGCCTCTCCGAGTCTTCCTGGTCCGCCGCGGAGACACTGGGACTTCTCGATCCGGGGCAACTCACCGGCGAGTGTCTGCTTCCCGTGCCCCCACGCCGTGCCGCGGCCGAACGGCGACGCCTGCTCAACCTGGCGTTGGGTCGCGCCTCGCACCGCCTGCTCCTGTGCTCCGCGGGTGGGGCCGACGACCCGCCGACCCCCTTGCTGGAGCAGGCGGGGCTTCCGGTCCAGCGGGTCCGGGGGCTGCCGGCAACCCCCCAGACCCCCCTGGACACGCTCCTGCGAGCGCGCCGCGAGGTGTCGCTGGCGGGCCCCGACGCCCGGTCGGCGTTGGGCGCGGTGCGTCGTCTGGTCACCACTGCCTCAGGTGATCCGCTGCTTCCGGGGGGTGACCCGCGTCGGTGGCCGGGCGTGAGCGACTGGACGGTGGGGCCCTGCGAGTTGCGGCCGGCCGGTCGGCCCCTGGCGGTGTCCGCGAGTGCTCTCAGCCTGCTCGACGAGTGCCCGCTGCGTTGGCTGTTCCAGCGCGAACTGCGGGGCGACGGAGAGCCGGGTCCAGCTGCGGGGCTGGGTCTGATCGTGCACGAAGCCGCGGCGCTGATGGTGACCGAACCCGGATCGGATCCCACGGAGGTCCTCGAGCGCGTGTGGCAGCCGTTGGCGTTCGACGCCGACTGGCAGGCGGCGGCGGAACGACAGGTCGCCCTCTCGGCCGTGACCCGGGCGGCGGCCTGGCTCGCCGGTCGATCAGGTCGCCTGCTGCCGGAGTACGAACTCGACCGCGAGATGGCGACATCGTCCGGCGAGCGTCTGGTGCTCCGGGGGGCAGTCGACCTGATCGAGGTGCACGACGATCACCTGCTGGTCTGGGACCACAAGACCCGACGTTCGCCGATGTCGATCGCCGACGCGGCACGCAACGTCCAATTGGCGGTCTACCAGCAGGCCGTCGCCGACGCTCTCGGTCTGCGGGCTGCCGGCGCCGGACTGGTCCAGCTCTGCGTGCCGGCCGGGACCCGCGAGCCCGACCAGCCCAAGGTCCGGGTGCAACCCCCGGCGACGGAGCTGCAGGACTGGTTCCCCCAGGTCCTCGATGACGCCGTCACCGCAGTGCGCTCCGAGCGGTTCGTCCCCCGACCGGGAGCGCACTGCCGCACGTGCGCCTTCCGGCCCACCTGTCCGGCTCAGGGAGGTGCGCTGTGAGTCGGCTCAGCCCCCGCGATCTGCCGCGGATGCTGCATCTGCCCCTCAGCGAGGAGCAGTTGCAGGCAGCGACCGCGCCGCTGGAGCCACACCTCATCGTGGCGGGCGCCGGGACCGGGAAGACGACCGTCATGGCGGCCCGGGTGGTCTGGTTGGTCGCCACCGATCAGGTGCGGGCCGACGAGGTCCTCGGGCTCACGTTCACGAACAAGGCCGCCCAGGAATTGCGTCACCGGATCCGGACAGCCCTGGCGGGGCTCCCGCAGGATCGACCGAGGACGCCTCGGCCAGACGGTCACGGCGACGAGGTCGAGGACCCGACGGTGATGACCTACAACGGATTCGCCGCCCAGTTGATCACTCACTACGGGATGCTCGCCGGGGTCGAGTCCGAGGCGCGGTTGGTCACCGACGGGCAGCGCGCCCGGCTCGCCTACGGGGTCGCCTGTCACCCGGTCGAGAGCGACGGTCTCGAGGGAACCCCGCAACGCCTCGCTGAGCAGATCCTGGCCCTCGACGAGACCTGCGCCGGACTGGACCTCGACCCTGCCGAGATCCGGGCCTACGACGCCGAACTGCTGCAGCACCTGTCGTCGATCGAGGGGCCGGCGGGCCTGGTGAGCCGGATGGCGGCCGCGGCGAGGCGCCGTCAGGTGCTCACCCGGCTGGTGGATCAGTTCCGCGAGGCGAAACACGCGGGGGAGTGGCTGGACTTCGCCGACCAGGTGCGACTCGGCAGTCGCATCGCCCACGACCACCCGGCCGTGGGTGCGGAACTACGCCGCCGGTTTCGCGTGGTCCTCCTCGACGAGTATCAGGACACGTCCCGCGCGCAGCGTCGCACCCTGCAGGCGCTGTTCGCCGACGGTCATGCTGTGACAGCCGTCGGCGATCCCTGCCAGGCGATCTACGGCTGGCGCGGCGCGAGTGTGACGAACATCGACGAGTTCCCGCATCAGTTCCCCTCGCAGGGGGAGGACGCGGCCATCCACACCCTGTCGGTGAACCGACGGTCCCTTCCCGCCATCCTGACCGCGGCCAACGACATCGCGGCCGACCTCCGCGCGGTCCACCCGCAGGTCAGACCGCTCGAGGCGCCCGCCACGCGCAGTGGTGGTCGGGTGACCGGGGCACTCCTGCGCACCCACGATGACGAGCTGGTGTGGCTCGGTGACGAACTGGGACGTGCCGGGACCCGTCGCCCGTGGTCCGACATGGCGGTCCTGTGCCGCTCCAACGACCAGGTGGCCGACGTGGTCGCCCACCTGCGGACAGTGGGAATCCCCTGTCATGTGTCCTCGCGCCGCGACCTGCTGGCGTTGCCCGAGATCCACATGATCACAAGCCTGCTGCGCCTCATCGTCGACCCCTATGCAAACCCCGAGGTGCTGCACCACCTGGTCAGTCCACGCTGGCGTATCGGACCCCGTGATCTGGCCACCGTCAGCCGACGTGCCCGGGACCTGGCGACCGGACCCGACGGCGCGGTCGGGCCGACGAGCCTGCTCGACGCTGTCCGTGATCCGGGAGATCCCGATCGATATCCCCTGTCGGCCGAGGCGCGAGAGCGACTGGCGGCGTTCAGCGCGGAACTGGACCTGGTGACCCGAGATCGTTCCGTGGCCGAGACTGTCGCGGCGGCCATCGAGCTTCTCGCTCCCGGGATCGTGCCGGTCGACTCGGCGACCCTGCCGCCGTCTTTCGCCGCCCTTACCGCGTTGGCCCAGGGGTTCCGCGGCGTGTCGGGCGGCCGCACGCTCGCGGACTTCGTGGCCTACCTCGATGACTGCCGACGGTTCTCCGCGTCGCCGGAGGAACCCCACACCGGGGGCGGGGTCGGCATCACGGTCATGACCATGCACGCAGCCAAGGGCCTCGAGTTCCCGGTCGTCGCGATGCCGTTCTGCGGCGCCGGGGTGTTCCCCTCGGCGGTCGGCAACTCCCGATGGGTCACCTCCCCCCTCGCCCTGCCCCCGGTGGCGGTCGACGAACCCGACCCTGCCCTCACTCTGGGATTCCCCGGGACGTCGGTCTCGGCCAAGGACCACGACGACTACGTGGCGGCCTGCCGCCACGACGACCGACACGACGAGGACCGGCTGGCGTATGTCGCCGCCACCCGCGCGCAGGAGGAACTCATCGTGTCCGGCCATTGGTGGGGGCCCACGCAGAGCAGGCCACGTGGTCCATCCGCCTACCTCTTGGCCGTCCGTCGCGTGGCCACGGATCCCGGTCCCTGGGTACCCGAGGCGGGAGACCGGCCCGACGTGGTGTCGGAGTCCTCCGCCATCCTCGACACGTGGCCACCGCCGGTCGTGCGGGAATCGTCCGCCGAGGTGGCCCGGGCGGTGCTGGCGTCTCCCGACCCCGATCCTGATGCGCGGGCGCCCGACCTGGCGGTCGACCCCTGGCGCGTCGCCATCGACGCGCTGGTGAGGGACCGCGAGCCGTCGCCGCCGGCCACCCTGCCCGGGGTCATGAGCGCCAGTGCGGTGCTGCAGTGGCTGCGGGCCCCGGACGCCTACCTCGACTCCTTGGCCCGGCCCATGCCCCGCCGCCCCAGCCGGGCGGCAGCCACCGGCGTCGAGTTCCATACGTGGATCGAACATCGGATGGGGCAACAGGCCCTGTTCGAGTTCGATGACACGGGGCAGCAACGGGGCGACACCACGTTCGCGGAGGCCCTCGCCCGCACGCGCTACGCCGACCGGACGCCGTACGCGGTCGAGGCGCCCTTCGTCGTGTCCGTGGCCGATCTGGTGGTGACCGGACGCATCGACGCGATCTTCGCCGTGACCGACGACGATCGGTTCGAGTGGGAGGTCGTCGACTGGAAGACCGGCTCGCGTGCATCCGCCGACTCGACCCAGCTGGCGCTGTACGCCCATGCCTGGGCGCGGCAGGTGGGGTGCGACCCTCGCCGGGTGCGCGGGGTGTTCGTCTTCCTCGCCGACGGCAGCGACCAGATCCACGACGAACTCTCCGACCCTGCCGAGCTCGTCCGCGCGGCCGGCGCGATCGCCCACGGGTCGTAGGCTGGCCCGATGACTGCCGTGCCCGAGCTTCCCCTGGTGGGAGCGACCCTGGAACGGCACGGGGATCGTCGGGCCGATCCCGCCTGGGTGGATGCCCGGTGGGCCGATCCCCGTGCGCGGGTGCTGGTCTTCGCCGGGGACCAGGTGGTGGTCGCCGACGACGGCGCCTGGTGGCCGACGTCCCGCATCGGGGAGCGGGGTGACGCGGACTGGGTGTTCCTGGGAACCGACACCGACGCGCGACCCCACTTCGCGATCGCGCGACCGGACCAGGTCGGCGACCGTCGCAGTGTCCGCGACCTGGGACTGGCCGACCCCTATGGCCCCGACATCGACTCCCTCGTGACCGCGCTGGCGGTCCTCAACTGGCACGATCGACACCCACGGTGTTCCCGGTGCGGGGAACCCACCGTCGTGAGCGACGCGGGCTGGGTCCGCCGATGCCCGGACGACGACAGTCAGCACTTCCCGCGGGTGGATCCCGCTGTGATCATGTTGGTGCGCGACCCCGCCGAGCGTGCCCTGCTGGGTCGCCAGACGCGGTGGCCCGTCGGCTGGTACTCCACGCTCGCCGGGTTCGTCGAACCCGGCGAGACCCTGGAGGATGCGGTCGTCCGCGAGGTCGCCGAGGAGTCGGGGGTCGTGGTGGGCGACGTCACCTACCGTGGCAGTCAGCCCTGGCCGTTCCCCAGTTCCCTCATGCTCGGGTTCCACGCCACGGCCCGGACCACCGACGTAACCCCCGACGGCGGCGAGATCGCCGACGCCCGCTGGTTCACCCGCGACGAGTTGGCGGCCGCCTGCGAGTCGGGTTCCGTCCGGCTCCCGCCGAGATTCAGCATCTCGCGATGGCTCATCGAACTGTGGTTCGGTTCCGCGTTGCCCGGCGACTGGTCGCGGTCGTGAGCGACCTCCTGCTCGGGCTCAGCGCCGAACAGCAGGCGGCCGCACGGGCCCTCGACGGCCCGGTGCTCATCCTGGCGGGTCCCGGTTCGGGCAAGACGCGGACCATCACCCATCGCATCGCCCACGGTGTCGAGGAGGGGCGTTTCGACGCGCCGCGCACCCTCGCGGTCACCTTCACCACCCGCGCGGCAGCCGAGCTGCACACCCGCCTGCATCGCCTGGGCGCCGGCCAGGTGGCGGTGCGGACCTTCCACTCGGCGGCGCTGCGCCAGCTGCGCCATTTCTGGCCCGACGCGGTGGGAGGCGCCGTCCCCCGCATCGAGGCGCATCGCGCCGGTCTCGTCGCGGCAGCGGCCGAGCGGTGCGGGCTGGGGACCCGGGCCGATGTGGTGGCTGCCCTGACCGAGGAGTTGGACTGGCTGAAGGCGGCGTGCCTGACCGCCGCCGAGTACGTCGAGGTCGCCGCTGACCGCACGGCAGGGGGAGCGACGCCGGCCGAGGTCGCCCGCGCGCTCGCCGAGTACGAGGTCGTCAAGTCCGAGCGAGGAGTGATCGACTTCGATGACGTACTCCTGGTGACCGTCGGGCTCCTGAGCACGCGCAGCGACCTGCGCGAGAGTGTCCGCCGCGCCTTCCGTTGGATCACCGTCGACGAGTACCAGGACGTGACCCCCCTCCAGCAACGGCTCCTCGACCTCTGGGTCGGCGAACGGGGCGACATCTGCGTGGTGGGGGACCCCGCCCAGACAATCTACCGGTTCGCCGGGGCCGACCCGTCGTTGATCACCGGGTTCCCCCGCCGCTATCCGGCGGCCACCGTCGTCGAGCTCCCCACCACCTACCGCTGCGCTCCGGTGATCGCCGACGTGGCCAACCGCCTCGCCGTGGACATCCCCGGATCGTTGCGCCTCCAGGCCGCCCGGACCGACCCGGCGGGGACGGTGCGCATCCGCACCCACCCCGACGACCGGGCCGAGGTCCGCGCACTCGCCGACGAGATCGGTGCACTGGTGTCAGCCGGGCACGCCGCCGACGAGATCGCCTGCCTCTACCGGATCCACCAGTACGGGCAACCGCTGGTCGCGGAACTGCGTCGCCGGGCGATCCCCTTCAGCACCCGTGGCGGCGACCGGTTCTTCGACAGACCCGAGGTTCGGGAAGCGCTCATCCGCTACCGGGGCGAACTGCGGGTGCATCCCGACCTGTCGGCCCGAGAGGTTCTCGAGCTCACGCTGACCGCCATGGGCCATGAGCCCGAGCCGCCCGACGGGTCCGCGGCCCGCGAGCGCTGGGAGTCGCTGGCCGCGCTCCAGACATTGTTCGACGACGAGCTGTCCGGTCGCGAGGGCGCTGATCTGCTGGAGCGGCGACGCGTCGACAACGAACCGCCGCGCGCGCCGGGGGTGGCTCTGCTGACGATTCACGCGGCCAAGGGCCTCGAGTGGGACACGGTGTTCGTGGTGGGAGCCGACGACTCGGCCCTGCCGTTCGTCCGGGCGACGACCGACGATGAACTGGCCGAGGAACGCCGGCTGGCCTACGTGGCCTTCACCCGGGCCCGACAGCGACTGGTGGTGTCCTGGGCGATGTCGGGACCGACCGGTGCCCCCCGCTCGGCGTCACCGTACCTGTCGGCGCTGGGCCGCGAAGTCTCCGAACCGGAACCTGTCCTCGCCCCGCCGCGCGTCACACCGCCCCCGAGGCCGGGAGTGGACCTGACCGGTTCGGGACAGCCGCCCGCCCGCTGTCGCCGATGCAGCCGGTCGTTGGTCACCGGCCGGGAACGGGTGCTCGGTCGGTGTGACTCCTGTGCGCCGGAATCCGACGACGCTCTCGTGGCCGATCTTCTCGCCTGGCGCGACCGACGCGCCCAGGCCGACCACGTGCCGGGACACGTCATCCTCACCGCGGTGACGGTCCAGGCCATCGCCGAGACCCGCCCGGCCACTGCCGAGCAACTCGCCACCATCCCCGGGATGCGGCCGCAACGCCTGGCCGACTACGGCAGCGACATCCTGCGTATCGTCGCCGCCCTCACACCAGATCGGGGTCGGTGAAACCGGGCACCCAGAGCTCGACCTCGGCCCGCACGGGGATGGTCGCATCGAGTTGGCAGGTCACTCCGGTGGCCCCCATCCACACGCGATGGATCAACGCATAGGACACCGGGAGGTTCAGCTTGAGCCCGACGGTGAAGTCCGCGCCCTTCGGGTCTTTGACACGGGAGAACAGATCGCGCAGCCACGCCCGTGAGTAGTGGAACTCCTCGTGCTGCACCGGCTCGATGAAGGGGGTGAGGTAGTCCAGCAACCGCTCGGCGTCGAGGGTGATGTGCGGGCGCACGAAACCTTCGGCGGTCAGTCCTTCGAGAACGGTCTCGGCATCCCCGGACAGGGCGATCCGCATCAGGCGACCCACCGCTCGGGGCATGCCGTCGGGCAACTGGGCCACCGCACCGAAGTCGAGCACGGAGAGCCGACCGTCGGGCAGGATCCGGAAGTTCCCCGGGTGGGGATCGGCATGCAGCAGGCGGACTCGTTCCGGGCTGGCCAGCAGGAAGCGTTGGTAGAGCAGGCCCGCGTGATCGCGTTCCTCCTCGGTGCCCTCGGCGATGACGGAAGCCAGTGGCCGGCCGGTGACCCACTCGGTCACCAGGACCCGGGGAGCCGCCGCCAGGACGTGGGGGACGAAGAAGTCCGGATCCCCCTCGAAAGCCGCCGCGAACCGCCGCTGGTTGTCGGATTCCGTCAGGTAGTCGAGTTCCTCCAGCACCCGCTCCCGCAACTCCTGGAGCAGCGGCTTCATGTCCAGGCCCGGCACGACCGTGCCGAACAACCGTCCCATGCGCACCATCTGGTTCAGGTCGCTGGCCAGCGCCTGCGCCGCGCCCGGGTACTGCACCTTGACGGCGACGTCACGGCCGTCGCGCCAGACCGCGCGGTGCACCTGGCCGATGGAGGCCGCCGCGGCCGGCTGGTCGTTGAATTGGGCGAACCGATCGCGCCAGTCAGCGCCGAGCTGGTCGGCGAGGACCTCGTGGACGGTGTCCGCCGGCAGCGGGGGCGCCGACTCCTGCAGTTTCGTCAACGTCGCGCGGTAGGGGCCCGCCAGGTCCTCGGGCAGTGCGGCCTCGAAGATGCTCATGGCCTGGCCGACCTTCATGGCGCCGCCCTTGAGTTCCCCCAAGACCTTGAACACCTGCTCGGCGGTGCGCTGCTGGAGTTCCGTGCTCACCGCCTCGGCCGGTCGGCCACCCATGCGCTTTCCGAACCCCAGGGCGGCACGTCCCGCGTGACCCAGCGGCAGGGCCGCGATACGCGCGCTGCGGGTGATGGTCTTTCGGGGGAGGTCCGCCACCGTCGTATTGTCGCGCACGCCGGGGCTGCTGCCCAGTGCCGATGTCGAATGCGAGGGCCTGCGGCCGTCAGGGGGCCTCGACGGCGGGCCACCAGCAGCCGCACAGCGGATGGCGGGCCACGTCGGTGATCCGGGTCTGCGGATCGTCCAGGTCCACCGTCCACATGCGCCCGGCCGCGGCGGACACGCCGGTCTCGGCGAAGCCCGTGACCGCCAGGGCGGCCAGGCCCGCGGCGCGATGCACGAGTGCGGGATCGGGGACGGGCCAGGGTGCGCGCCGCAGGTCCTCGCTGATCTGGGCCCAGTGCGGGTGACGATCGCCACGAGCCAGGTGCAGACATTGCAGGCATGCGGTCCTGCCCGGCACCACGAACGGTCCCACGCGGATCGACGACGGGCGCGGACTGACGACCAGGTGGGGCCGCGCCGCCGACGTCCAGCGCTGGATCGTCGTGGGACTGATCCGGCCCACGAACACGTTCACCGTGCCCGGGTGGTCCCGCTCGGCGATGCGGAACCCGGCGGTCCGGAGGGCCTCGGTCAGGGGATCCACCAGGTCGCGGGCGCCGGTCACGTGGACCCCTTGCTCCCAGCGCCGCAGGATGGATCGGCCGTCGGATGATCGGTCGGCCCGGCTGAGCAGGGCGCGCACCGCCGGGTCGGATCCGCGTCGCCAGGCTGCCGCGAGTGCGTCCGGCGTCACCTGGGCGGGGTCCTCGCCGGGACCCAGAGGTCGCCCGAGGACCGTGCCCGCGTAGCGGGCCGAGGGGGTGCGGATCACCGGGATCCAGGGGTGGGGCAAGCCGGACACATGCCGAACCCTGCCGTCCCCGATGCCTGGGGGCCAGTCGTCGTCCACAGTCCCGACCACCTGGACGGGTCGCCGCGGCGTGCCCCCTCGGCGTGCCGCACCCGCCCCGGTGCCACCTTCGGCAGGCAGGTGTGTCTACGCTGGCACCCGGTCGGCAGGCGGTCGACCACTCAAGGAGGCATGGAATGGCTGAGGAGTTCACCGGCACCGCGTACTGCGTGAAGTGCAAGGAGAAGCGCGACTTCACCGGCGAGGTGTCGGTCAACGCGAAGGGGACCCGCATGGCCAAGGGCAAGTGCCCGGTCTGCGGTACCACGGTCACCCGCATCCTGGGCAAGGCCTGACCCACGACATCGAGGGGGCGTCGGGTCACACCCGGCGCCCCCTCGGCGTGCCCGATTCTCTACAGTGAGCCGCGTGACCGCCCCCACCCTCGCGCCCGAGGTGTCGGAGGCCGCCGAGATCGCTGCACGCACGGTGCGGGAGTGGCCGAGGGGGGAGCCGATCCGGTTGGCCAAACGCACCTCGAACCTCTTCCGGTCACGCGCCGAGGTGACCCAGCGTCTCGACCTCAGCCCCTTCACCGGTGTCTTCTCCATCGATCCGGTGGCCCGCACCGCCGTGGTCGGAGGCCTGACCACCTACGAGGACCTGGTCGACGCGACCCTGCCCCACGGGCTCGTCCCGCTGTGCGTGCCACAACTGCGTACGATCACGCTGGGTGGCGCGGTCACCGGACTCGGCATCGAGGCGGCCAGTTTCCGCAACGGACTCCCGCACGAGTCGGTGAGGTCGATGGAGGTCCTCACCGGTGCGGGCGAAGTGGTGCGTGCCACCCCCGACGGCCCCCACCGTGACCTGTTCCATGGATTCGCCAATTCCTACGGCACCCTCGGCTATGCGCTCCTGATCGAGATCGACCTCGAGCCGGTGACTCCCCAGATGGTGCTGCGCCACACGCCCTTCGGCAACAGCCAGGACATATCCCGGGCGATCACCGAGATCGTGGCGAGCCGCTCCCTGGACGGCGATCGGGTCGACTACGTGGACGGCACCGTGTTCTCCGGCGGCGAGATGTACCTGACCACGGCGCGCTACGTCGAGGACGTCGCCGAGTGCTCGGACTACACCGGCATGGAGATCTACTACCGCTCGATCCAGCGTCGCCGCACGGATCGGCTGTCCACCCTCGACTACCTGTGGCGCTGGGACACCGACTGGTTCTGGTGTTCGCGCGCGATGGGGGTACAGAAGCCGGCGATCCGACGGCTGTGGCCCAAGTCCAAACTCCGCAGCGACGTCTACTGGCGCATCGTCGCCTACGAGCGGCGGCACAACATCATGAACCGGATCGCGCAACGACGGCACCGTCCCCTGCGCGAGGCCGTCGTCCAGGATGTCGAGGTGCCGATCGACGCCCTGGCCGACTTCCTCGAGTTCTTCCACCGCGACGTGGGCATCGAGCCGGTGTGGGTGTGTCCGCTGCGGCAGCGTGATCCGCACGCGGTCTGGCCGCTGTATCAGTTCGACCCCACGACCACGTACGTGAATGTGGGCTTCTGGTCCAGCGTCGAACTGCCGCCCGGGGTCGATCCCGCGGCCGGCTGCGTGAACCGGGCCATCGAACGGACGGTCACGGAACTCGGCGGCCGCAAGTCGCTGTATTCGACGTCCTACTACGACCGCGACGAGTTCTACGACATCTACGGGGGAGCCGCCTATCGAGGGCTGAAGGATCGCTACGACCCGGAACGGCGGCTGCTCGACCTCTATGACAAGTGTGTCCGGTCGTCATGACTGGCGCGGCCCGACCCGTCATCATGGCGGTGAGAGAAGGAGTGACCCAGTGAAGATCGCCGACGCTTTCCGCATGATCGTTCCCGACTCCCCAGGACTGGAGTTCGTGGCGTACGACGGCAGTCGGTGCGGAACGGCGGGGGCTCCGCTTCGTGTCGAGGTCAAGTCCGAGCGTGCGGTCCAGGCGATCGCCGGTGCCCCCGGACAGTTGGGCCTCGCCCGCGCCTACGTGAACGGCGACGTGGACTTCCACGGCGACGTCTATGACTGTTTCGACGTGCTCTACACCCACCACCGACGCCCCGGGGTCGGCGAGGTGGCGCAGCTCGTCCGTCAGTTCGGCTCGGCCGCGCTCAAGCGGCTGCCGCCGCCGCCCGAGGAGGTAAGGCTGTCAGGACGACGCCATGCCAAGCACCGGGACTCCGATGCCATCAGTCACCACTACGACGTGAGCAACACGTTCTACGAATGGCTGCTCGGCCCCACCATGGCCTACACCTGTGCGGTGTTCCCCAAGGCGGACTCGACCCTGGAGGAGGCACAGGACGAGAAGTTCGACCTCGCGTGTCGCAAGCTCGGTCTGCAGTCCGGCATGCGCCTGCTCGACATCGGTGCCGGGTGGGGCGGCATGGCGCGGCATGCGGCCAAGAACTACGGCGTCCAGGTCGTGGCGGTGACCCTGTCGCGGGAGCAGGCCACGTGGGCGCAGGACATGATCCGTCGCGAGGGTCTGGCGCAGTTCGTCGACTTCCGGCATGGCGACTACCGCGACATCCGTGAATCCGGGTTCGACGCCGTGTCGTCGATCGGGCTGACCGAGCACATCGGTCAGGACAACTACCCGGACTACTTCACGTTCCTGCGCGACAAGGTCGTCGACGGCGGCCGGATCCTGAACCACTGCATCACCCGCACCGACACCAGGCAGCCCACGATGTACCGGCGCGGGTTCATCAACCGCTACATCTTCCCCGACGGCGAACTGGTCCACGTGGGACGTCTGATCGACGAGATGGAGCGGCAGGGCCTAGAGGTTCAGCACGAGGAGAACCTGCGGCTGCACTACGCCGCGACCCTGGAGAAGTGGTCGCGCAACCTCGATGCCCACTGGGACGAGTCGGTCGCTGAGATCGGTCTGCGCAAAGCGCGGGTGTGGCGGCTCTACCTGGCGCTGTCGCGCTGGGGATTCGCGCACAACATGATCCAGTTGCATCAGGTGCTGGCGACCCGCACCGCGCCCGACGGCACCATGAACATGCCGCAGCGCCCCGACTGGGGAAGCTGACCGGACGTTCCCGGGCCCGCGGTCCGACGGCGGCGCCGAACTCAGTTCGGGGAGTCGTCGTCAGTACCCGCGTCGGGATTCGGCGTGGCATTGCCATGGGTGTCCTCGATGGTCTCCGCCGGACCTGTCGGGAGTTCCAGGTCCACGGCGCCGGAGCGCTGGAAGAAGCCGTCCAGGTCGTCGAGGTCCTCGGCCGTCGGCATCAGGTCCGGATGTCCCCAGTAGCCGTCGCGGGCTGACAGATCGCCGTCGGCCTCGACCCGGGCCCAGAACTGCGACGCCTCGCGCAGGCGGCGGGGGCGGAGCTCCAGGCCGACCAGGTTGGCGAACGTCTTCTCGGCGGGGCCTCCCGCGGCGCGGCGGCGGCGCATGGCCTCGGTCAGTTGGGGCAGCCCGGGCATCCGGTCGGCCACGGCCGCGCTGACCGCGTGGTCGACCCAACCCTCGACCAGCGCCAGCAGAGTCTCGAGCCGGGCCAGGGCGGCCTGCTGCTCGGGGGTCTGCGGCATCTCGAACATCTCGGCGTTGCCCATCATCTCGGTCATGCTCGCCGGGTCGGACGGGTCGAACCGACCGACCATCTCCTCCATCTGGCTGGTGTCCACGCGGATCCCGCGGGCGTAGGCGGCCACGGCGTCCTCGAGTCGGGACCGCAGCCACGGGACGTGGGTGAAGAGTCGCTGGTGGGCACATTCGCGCAGGGCGACGTAGAGCAGGACCTCCTGGCGGGGCATCCCCAACCCGTCGGCGAACGCGTTGACGTTGGCCGGCAGCAGGGTGGGGCGTCCGTCCGTCGTGAGCGGCACGCCGATGTCCGACGACGACAACACCTCACCGCTCAGCATCCCGAGCGCCTGGCCCACCTGATTGGCGAACATCGCGGCACCCAGTTGCTGGGCCATGCCGGCGAGCGGTCCCATCATGGCCTGCATCTGCGTGGGATCGATCCCGGGGATGCCCTCCGGAAGGCCTTCGCCGCTCATCATCCCGGCCATCGCCCCCTGCACGTGCTCGGCGACCGGGGTGATGATGCGTTGCCAGGCCGGGATCGTGCCGTCGACCCATTCGCCCCGCGACCACGAGATGGCCGCCGCGGTGTCGGCGGCGAAGGAGGACGACGAGTCCAGCCAGTGATTGGCGAGGTTCACCGCGTCCGTGACGGCCGACCGTTCGGAGTCCGTGACGCCGGGATCGCTCTTCTGGGGTTCACTGCTGCGCGCGATCTGGCTAGCCATGTCCCAGTTGACCGGGCCGTCGCCACCGGCCTGCAGCATGCGCCCGAGGGATTCCAAGGCGGAGCCCAGGTTCGAGAGGTCGAACCCGGCCAAGGGGTTGTTCGGATCCCGGTCGCCGCCGTCGGGGGGCTGGAATCCGAAGGGGATGTTGCCGCTCATGGATGTCCTCCTGAGGCCACCGTCGACCCCTGCCGGGACCACGTCGGCCCCAGCCGTCCTCTCGGGGCCGCGGTTCGGCCGCCGACGTCCACGGTATCCGCCCTGACCCGTCGACACACCGCCCGTCCGCTCTGAGCGGAGCGGGGACCTGCCCGCGGCCGACCGTACCCGGGCAGCGCCCTCTCGGGATGGTGGACCGAGAGTTGCCGTCGGGTCACGATCGGCGGCGGGCGCCGGGTCATGGGGGATACTTCTGCCGTGCATCCGTTGCTCTGGCTGGCGATCCCCCTCGTCGTGACGGCCATGGCCGCCGAGGTGCTCCTCAGGCGCGAGTCGCGGGCACCGGACGGGGACTCGGACGCAGAACTGCGTCGGATGGCGCGGGCTCTCGCCCCCCGCGACGACGGTGGCCGATGAGTC
>JAXLSJ010000024.1:0-22543 GCA_046330625.1 Candidatus Nanopelagicales bacterium | reverse complement strand
CAGGGCGGCTACCTGGTCGGAGTGGGCTCCGCCCATCACCGCACCCAGATGCAGAGGCCGTTCGATCGTGTACTTCGCCGACTTGAACGTCGCCACCCGCAGGGCCGCCTCGACCTGGTCGTTGCGTCGCACCTGTTCGAGCATGTCCAGGTACTGCCCCGCCATGAGTTCGGTGCGCATCAGGTCGTACACGGGTTTGCCCCGGCGCAGCCGCTCGTCGGGGACACCGCTGGTCAACAGCAACTCGTCCGCCCACGACAGGCACAGGTCGCCGAGCAGGATGGCTGTGGCCGTCCCGAAGTCGGACGCCGCACCCGCCCAGCCGGCGGAGGAGTGCAGGGATTCGAACTGCCGGTGGATCGCGGGTCGGCCGCGGCGGGTCTCACTGCGGTCCATCACATCGTCGTGGATGAGGGCGCAGGCCTGCAGGAACTCCATGGCCGACGCTGCGGAGATCACGGCCTCGCAGTCCTGCGCGCCGCCACAGCGCCAACCCCAGTACAGGAACACCGCCCGCAGCCGCTTGCCCCCGGCGAGGAACTCGGACAGGGGGTCGACGAGGGCGCCGACGTCGTCGCTGATCCCGTCGAGCACGAGTCGCCGGTCATCTAGAAACTCGGCCACGCGTTTGCCCACGCGCTCCCGCACCCCGTCGACGTCCCACGGTGCCGTTTCCACGGGGACAAGCCTAGGCCGTCCGGAGGGACCGGATCGCCAGGGCGGAGCGGGTCCGACGGGGTGGGATAACCTTCGGGGATGCCTCGGCCCAGCCCCATGCTCCGCGATGTGCTGGCTGCCGGTGAGCGCTCGTTCTCGTTCGAGTTCTTCCCGCCCAAGACCGATGCCGGGGAACACCTCCTGTGGCAGGCGGTGCGGGAACTCGAGACCCTGCATCCCACTTTCGTGTCGGTGACCTATGGGGCCGGTGGTTCCACCCGGGACCGCACGGTCCGGGTCACGCATCAGATCAAGGACGACACGACGGTCACGCCCGTGGCCCACCTGACGTGTGTGGCGGCCAGCGCCGACGACCTGCGGTCGGTGATCGCCCAGTACGCAGATGCGGGGGTGTCCAATGTGCTGGCAATCCGGGGGGATCCGCCCGGCGGACCCGGGTCGGAGTGGCAGTCGCACCCGGGCGGGTTCGATCACGCGGTCGACCTGGTCGCTTTGTTGAAGGAGTTGGGCAACTTCACCGTGGGGGTGGCGGCGTTCCCCGAGGGCCACCCCGAGGCGACCGATCTGGACAGCGACGTCGCAGTGCTGCGCGCCAAACAGGATGCCGGCGCCGACTTCGCGGTGACCCAGTTCTTCTTCGACGCGCCCGACTACTTCCGGCTGCGCGACCGGGCGGCGGCGGCCGGGGTGACGATCCCGATCATCCCGGGGATCATGCCGGTCACCAACGTCGCCCAGATCGAACGGTTCTCGCACCTGTCCGGGGCGGCCTTCCCCGAGGGGTTGGCGCGCCGGTTCCACCAGGTGGCGCACGACCCTGCGGCAGTCGCCGACCTGGGAGTCACGGTGGCGACCCAGATGTGCCAGACGCTGCTGGCCGGCGATGCGCCGGGGCTGCACTTCTACACGCTGAACCGCTCGACGGCGACCCGCGAGATCTACTCCGCGCTGGGTCTGCAGCACCGACTGCCGTCCGGCGCAGCGATCTGAGCGACCCTCGGATCGGACCGGCGGGGCTGCAAGACTGCGCCCATGGACCTCGACGGCTTGGCTCTGGCGCTGTTGGCGTCGGCTGCCATTGTGCTGCTCGCGGTCCTCGGGGTTCGCTTCGCCGGACTGATCGGCATCCCCGGCCTGTTGCTGTACCTGGGTCTGGGCCTGCTGCTGGGGTGGCTGTTCCCGGCCCTCGATGTCCAGGATGCGCAGCTGGCCACGGTATTGGGCTACGGGGCCCTGATCGTGATCCTGGCGGAAGGTGGTCTGACCACCCGCTCCCATGATCTGCGGCCTGTGCTGTGGCCTGCGCTGACGCTGGCCACCATCGGAGTGGCGGTGAGCATCGCGGTGGTCGCCGGGGCGCTGATGCTGTTCACGGATGTGGGGCTGCGGGTGGCACTGCTCATCGGTGCGGTCCTGGCGGCGACCGACGCGGCGGCGGTGTTCTCGGTGCTGCGGCGGCTGCGGCTGCACCCCCGACTGCGGGCGTTGCTCGAGGCCGAGGCGGGGTTCAACGACGCCCCGGTCGTGGTGCTCGTGGTCGTGCTGTCGGCGGGGACGGTCGACCAGTCCGACGCCTGGCAGATCCCGCTCATCGTGATCGCCGAACTGATCGGCGGCATCGCCTTCGGTGTGGCGGTGGGGCTGGCCGCGCGGTGGGCGTTGCCGCGGCTGGCCCTGCCGTCGGTCGGGCTGTATCCCATCGCCGTGATGAGTGTCATGGCCCTGGCGTACGGGGCGGCGGCGGTGGTGCACACCTCCGGCTTCATGGCGGTGTATGTGGCGGGGGTGCTGGTCGGCAGCACCGAGGGTCTGCCCCACCGGCGTTCGGTGATCGGGTTCGCCGAAGGCTTGGCGTGGGCCGCGCAGATCGGGCTGTTCGTGATGCTGGGCCTGCTGGCTCAGCCGGAGCAGGCGTGGTCGAGCATCGTTCCCGCCGCCGTGGCGGGGGTGGCGTTGGTGGTCCTGGCCCGGCCGCTGGCGGCGGTGGTGTCGCTGGCGCCCCTGCGTCTGCCGGCCCGCTGGATCGCGTTCGTGTCGGTGGCGGGACTGCGTGGCGCGGTGCCGATCGTGTTCGCCGCGATCCCGCTGGGGCTCGGGGTTCCCGGGGCGAGTGTCGTGTTTGACGCGACCCTGCTGCTGGTCGTGGTCCTGACGGTCGTCCAGACCCCGCTGCTGCCGTGGGCGGGTCGGCGCCTGGGGGTGGACGTCGGATGGAAGGCGCAGGAGCTGCAGGTCGAGGCTGCCCCGATGGACCGGATGGACGCCTCGCTGCTCGGGGTCGACGTCGATGAGGAGTCGCGCATCTCCGGGCTGTATGTGGCCGATCTGCGGCTGCCGAAGGGCGCCTCGGTCTCCTTGGTTGTCCGGGACGGTTCCGGGTTCGTCCCCGACGCTCTCACGCGATTCCGGCCTGGTGATCAGTTGTTGATCGTGACGACGGAGAAGGCCCGGTCGGCGGCGGTCAAGCGCCTACGCCTGGTGTCGAAGGACGGGCGTCTGGCCGGCTGGCGGCGCTGACGATTCGCTCCGAGCAGGTCAGGTCACGTCCGGTCGGCGCGGCCGATGTCCTCGGCCACGATCTCGGCGCCCATCCCGACCAGCGGCAGGCCTCCGCCGGGGTGAGCCGTGCCGCCGACCTGATACAGCCCGGTGAGCGGGCCCCGGTTGCGGGCGCGACGCAGGACGGACAGTGCGCCGTGGGCGGCCGTTCCGTAGATCGCGCCGTCGCCGGTCCCGTCGTGGGCTCCCAGGTCGGCCGGTGTCTGGAGCATCCGCCAGCGCACGCGATCGCGGATGTCGGTGCCCCGTGCGGCCAGGATGTCGAAGATGCGATCGGCGTAGGCCTCGTTGGCCAGAGGGTCCGACCAGTCGTGACCGTCGGGGGCACCGGGCGCGTGCCGGGGGGCGTTGACCAGCACGCACCACGCCTCGGCGCCGTCCGGGGCCATCGCCGGATCGTCGGGCCGGCAGACGTAGATGGCCGGGTCGGCGACGGGTCGGCCGGCGGCCAGGTCGCGGAACTCGCCTGCGTAGTCCGCCGGGAACCAGACGGTGTGGTGGCGGGCGTCGGGAGTCGTGCCGTCGACCGCTGCCATGATCGTGAACCCGCTGTACGACTCTGTGTCGGTGCGCCGGGACGAGGCGGTCCCCAGCAGCTCGGGCAGGAGTCGGGAGTCGCCGGCGGGGATCACGATGTCGGCGGCCAGGTGTTCGCCCGTGGTGGTGGTGACGCCGGTGACGGTCCCGTGGGAATGGTCGATGGCGGCGACGCGGGTGCCGAGCCGGATGGTCACCCCGGCCTTCTCGCATCGTCGCTGCAACGCGTCGGCCAGGGTGCCGAGCCCACCGCCGATGTGCCACAGGCCGAAGGTGGTCTCGACGAAGGGGATCGTGACCAGGGCGCCGGGGGCCTGGGTGGGCTGGGATCCGCTGTAGGTCGCGTACCGGTCCAGAACCATGCGCAGTCGGGGGTCGGACAGGTCCGACCCCATGTCGTGCAGCGACCGCCATGGCGCGACGGTGCGCAGGTCCCGAGGCCGGGCCAATGTCAACAACTGGCGGCGACCGTCGATCGCGGTGCCCAGCACGTCGGTGCGCGTGAGTCGCCAGATGTCCGCGGCGCGGTCCATGAGGCTGCGCCATTCGGCGGCGGCGGGATCGGGCAGTTGCCGACCGAGGGCGGCGACGGTGCGGCCCATGCTCGAGCCCGGCAGGTCGAGCACTGTGCCATCGGCGAACCGATAGCGGAACCCGGGTTCGCACTCCTGCAGGTCGACTTCCTGCTCCAGTGGCGGCCCGGTCTTGAGGAACAGGTCCCGGTAGACCGCCGGGAGGGTGAACAGGCTCGGTCCGGCGTCGAAGGCGAACCCGTCGCGGCGGACGGTCCGCAACTTGCCCCCGACCCGATCCGAAGCCTCAAGGAGGGTGACGTCGTGGCGCTTGGCACCCAGGCGGGCTGCGACGGCGAGGCCGCCCGCTCCTGCACCGATCACACACACCCGAGCCATGGACCCAGCCTAGGTGCCCCGCCGGATGGGCCGGTCTGTCGGACCTGTGTGGTGTGGTGAGTCATGGGCCTGTTCGGCTCTTCTGCGGATGTCTGTCCCCCGAATGGATCTGGCGCAAATGGATCTGGCGCCGGGACCTCGGCGGTTGACGTCGTGGGGGGTCGGGCGGTGTGGGTGGCGGCGCGGCCGAGGTGGGCGCAGGTGGGGTGGTGGGACGCGTCGTTGAGCCCGGAGGTGCGGGCGCTGATGTGGCTGCCCGTGGGGGTGGAGTTGCAGCAGGCGTTGGTGGCGTTGCAGTCGTCGGTGGTGGTAGCCCCGGATTTCCGGGTTCCGGCGGTGCCGGCCACGGTGTCGGGCGTGGGCCGCCGTGAGGCGGTGTCGGGGGGAGGGTCGTCGGACCTGGTGGAGCAGGCGAGGGTGGCGCGGGGTCGTGGGGTGGAGCGTGCGGGGGAGTGCGGCTTCCCGCATCACCGGCCCTCGCTCTCGGAGCCGGTCGGGGTCGCCGGGTTCCCGTGTGGGTGTCAGGTGGTGATCGCGGCGGCGTGGACGGCGGTGGCGTCGTGGGCGTCGGGGCAGGCGGACCGGGCGCTGGTGCAGGCGGGTGGGGTGTCGACGGTGCGGGTGGCGGTGTCACCGGGGCGGGCGGATCTGGGGACGCTGACGGACCCGGCGGTGGAGGAGTTGGCGCCGGCGTTGCGGGCGTCTGCAGGATCGGCCCGGGCGCGGTTGGCCAACGCCAGGTGGTTGTTCTCGGTGGCGCCGTTGTGGCGGGCGGTCGAGTCGGGTCTGGTGATCGACTGGCATGCCCGGTTGCTGTTGTCGGATCTGCGGCATCTGGATCTGGACGTCCAACGCGAGGTGGTCGAACAGGTGCTGGCGGATCTGCGGCGGCGGCGTTGTCAGGGGTGGGCGGAGTGGACGTTCACGGATCTGCGGCGGCACGCCAAACGGGTGGCCGCGCGGGTGGATCGTGATTTCGCGGCTCGTCGGCGGACCGCGCGGGCGGCTCGCGGGGTGCGGGTGCGCTACCACGGCGATGGCCTGGCCACGGTGTCGGCGGATCTGTGCGACGACACCGCCGCGCGGGTGTTCCATCGGTTGACGGCGTTGGCGGCAGGTCTGGATGACCCGGGTGACCCCCGGGGCGTGGATCAGAAACGTGCCGATGTGTTCACCGATCTGGTGCTGGGTCAGGCGTTCCTGGGCGAGCGCGTGCCCGGAGTCGGGGCCTCGGTCGATCCCGGACGCCGTCTCCCCATCGGCACCCCGATCCCTGTTCCGACCCCGACCCCGATCCCTTCCCCAACCCTTTCCTCTGACTCTGTACCGGCAGGGCCCGGGTGGGGGGATGCCGGGGAGGTGGCAGTGGTCATCGACTTGGCGACCCTGCTGGGGCTGGCCGAGGATGTCGCCCACGTGCCCGGTGTCGGGCCGATCCCCGCCGAGGCGGCCCGGGAACTGGCCGCTGATCGGCGCTGGCGACTGTGGGTGACCCGCAGTGCCGGGTCTGCCACCGACGTGATCGCGACCAGTCCCGACACCTACCGTCCCTCGGCGGCGGTGGCGCGGTTGGTGCGGGCCCGCGATCCGCACTGTCGCATGCCCGGGTGTCGACGCACGGTCACCGATCTGGACCACATCGTGCCCTTCCCCCGGGGGAAGACCGTTCCGGAGAATCTGGCGGGCTTGTGTCGACGCCATCACCGGATGAAGACCCACACGCGATGGCGGCAAGACCCCAGCCCCTCCGAGGCGGGCGACCCTGGCGACACATCCTGGACCTGGCACAGCCCGGCCGGCATCACCTACCACGACCACCCCGACCCGACCATCGGCTGAAAGCCGCCGACCGTCTGTGGTTCAGGACTTGGCGCGGACCGGGCGCCCGCGCCACCGCAGGGTGCCGGCACGCAGCTGGTGGACCGATCGCACGGTCAGTCCGAGCAGGGCCAGCATGCCCAGTGGATGGGTCGCCGCCATCGACACCTCGCCGCCGGTGGCCCGGGCGGTGATCACCCGGTTCGCCACGGCGGCGGCGTAGCCCAGCCCTGCCACCGCGCGGGTGGCCCGGTCTCGGCCCAGCACGGTGTAGGCCGGAGGGAGTGCGTAGCCGGTCGCGAGGAACGTCGTGACGGCCAACCCGCGCGCCGGGCCTCCGAACGCCCGCCAGAGTGACTTGGTGTAGCCGGCGACCAGGGCGCGGTCGTCGGCGTACATGAGGCACTGGGCGACCGCGGACGCGTCGACCACCTGGGTGTCGCCCCCGGACCGTCGCACGGCCCGCGCGAGGCTGATGTCCTCGAGCACCTCACCGGCGACGGCCGCATGGCCACCGCACCTGTCGTAGGCGGCCCGCGTGATCACCAGGAACTGGCCGTTGGCCACCGCCTGAGAGGGCCGGCGAGCGGTGCTGCCGAGCGGGACCGTGGTGAGCCATGACCACTGCTGCAGCGGCTGCACCATGCGGGCCAACGCGGTGGTGCCGAGTTGTCGGGGCCAGGCACTGAGCAGGTCGGCGCGCACCGCCGACCGGTGAGCGACGGCGGCAGCGACGGCGTCGGGTTCCAGTCGGACGTCGGCGTCGACGAACACCAGGACGTCGCCGCCGGCGGTGTCGGCCAGTTGGGAGCAGGCGTGCGGTTTGCCGAGCCATCCGGGCGGTGGGCCGGGGGCTCCGGTCACGAGTCGGATCCGGGGGTCGCGGGCCGCGTGCCGGGCCACCCGGGCAGCGGTGTCGTCGGTCGAACCGTCATCGAGGACCACGACCTCGAGGTCATCGACCCCCCGCTGGGACCGCAGCGCGTCGAGGCAGTCGTCGATCACGTCGGCCTCGTCGCGGGCCGGGACGAGCACCGAGACGGACGCCGAGTTCGCCGGTGTGTCCGGTCGCGGCTGCAGGTGCGCCAGATGTCGCCGGTTGATCGCCGCATGCAGAGCGCCGGCCACCGCCAGTGCCGACGTCACCCACACCGCGGTCCGCAGTGTTCTCATGCGACACCCGCCCGGGCGTCCGCGACCAGGGATCGCGCCACGATCGCGATCGGGATACCCATGCCCACCGCACCGATGATCGCCACGATGGGTCGGCCGAAGAACACCGCGTTGGCCAGCACGTTGGACAGGTACACCCAGGCCAGCAGGGCCACCGGCGCGGACCGGATGAGCACGGGCTGCGGTGGGGGTCCCGCCAGTCGGTCGATCCCGATCATCAGGACGGTCGCGGCCACGGCCCATCCCGCGAAGTTCGTCAGGGGGATCCCCGGCACCCCGGGGATCCCGGGGTCCGGATGGGCGAACGTCCAGTGCGCTTCCGCCACCATCTGGGGGTCCAGGAACAGGTCCCACGTCGCCAGCAGGGCGGCGGCCAGGGCCACCCGCCCGGGCCGAGACGCTTTCACCCGGGCCGCGACGACGTAGCAGGGGTAGCCCATCATCGCCCAGGCGAGCGGGATCAGCGCCGGGACCGGACCCAGCATCGGGCCCAGCTGACCGCCGTAGGTGTAGTCCCCGAAGGGCACGTGCCAAGTGGTGCCCACTGCCTCGACGAGCCAACCGAACCCCAGCAGGAGGCCGAAGACCTTGGCGGTCCAGGCGGGGGGTTGCGTGGCCAGAGCGTGGGTCAGGGAGGCCAGGAAGAACAGCACCACACCGGCGGCGGTCAGCAGATCGCGGTGGGGGCCGGACACCAGCACCCAGAGGATCTGGCTGAGCACCGTCAGTGCCGCGAACGCGGCGGACAGCCTCACGAGGGGATCGGGGAGGCTCCACCGGTGCTGGGGAGTTCTCCCACCTCGGCAGCAGTGCCCGCGGTGATCCGCAGCAACTCGCTGTAGGTCGTGGGGAAGTGGTACCCGGGGGCGCCCGCGGGTACCCAGATGCGTCGCCATCGGGCCAGGTTGATGCCGATGACGATCGTGACCGGGCGCGCGTGGCCGACCGGTGCGATGGCCCCGGGGTCCTGACCGGTCCACAGGGTGGCGACCGGAGCAGGTACGGGACGTACGGTCATGGCCCCCAGGACTCCGGCGAGGTCGACGGGGTCGGCGTGCCCGTCGCACACCACCAGGACCGGGCGCCCGTCGGCCTCGAAGATCTCGGTGGTGACGACCGCCTCGCCGATCGGAGGGAACCCGACGGGGGAGGGCTGCGGGGTGCCGGCGGCGCCGAGTCCGGTCAGTTCCCCGGCGACCCGGGCGACGGGTCCCGGGAGGTCGGCCATGGTGGCGAGCGTAGTCGGGGGAATCCGGGGTCGCGGTGCGGTTGACGGCTGTCGGACCCCAGTCGTAACGTGCTTGTTATCGAACAAATGTTCGAACAAATCAGGATCAGGGAGGAGGACCGCGTGAGCCGACGGTACGCCGACCCGGTGCAGGTGTGGACCGACGACACGGGTGCGCCGACCCGGATCCGGTGGCGGGGACGGACCTACCTGGTCACCGATCGGCTGGGGTACTGGGTTGAGGCGGGGTCGTGGTGGTCGGCGGTCACGGCGGCGGTGGTGGGTCGCTCGCTCCCCGATCCGGGGGTCGGGGAGTGGACGGTGTGGCGGGTCGAAGCGCGGCGGGGAGTCGTGACCGCGGCTCTCGATCTGCGGTGTGGGGCGACGGGGTGGACGGTCCGGGCCGTCGCCGACTAGTGCGCACGGCGCTGGTCCGGGGAGTGGGAACGACGAGAGAAGCGGGCGTGGTCCGCGGGACGGGAGAGGGATGAGAGCACGGGAGATCCCGATAGCCAGCGTGGAACTGCTGGCGTCGGCGGTGACGGAGATCGAACAGGCGGTGGGCCGGCCTCAGGCCGGGGACCGGTACGTCAGTGGGCATCGGGGCGCCCGGCGGGCGGCTGCGGCGGTGTTGGCTGCCCGGGCCCGACCCGACCGGAGGGGGACACCGCGGGACGTGTGGGCGGTGTTGCCGACGGTGGCGCCGGAACTGACCGAGTGGGCCCGGTTCTTCGCGGCCGGGACAGGTAAACGTGTGGCGGTCGAAGCGGGGTTCAGTCAGGTCGTCTCGGTGCGGGAGGCCGACGATCTGGTCCGCGACGCCCACAATTTCCTGACCGTCGTGGTCGGGCTGCTGGTGCCCGCCGTCGCCCGTCCGGCGACCCGGTGACATGGCCGGCTTCGCCCACCTGCACGTGGCGTCCGGGTACTCGCTGCGATACGGCGCCTCGACCCCGGTCGATCTGGTGCGGCACGCCGCCGAGCTGGGCCAGACCACGCTGGCGCTGACCGATCGGGACGGGGTGTACGGGGCGGTCCGGTTCGCGCTGGCCTGTCGGGACGTGGGGATCGCCCCGGTGCTCGGGGTGGACCTGGCGGTACGACCGACCGGACTGTTGCCGACCCCTGCCGCGACTCGACGGCGTCGCAGTCCGGCTCGGGGTGGGGCGACCCGGCCCGGGGACGATCTTCCGCGGGTGGTGGTGCTGGCTCGGGGCCGACAGGGGTGGGCGTCGCTGTGTCGGCTGGTGTCCGCGGCTCATCTGTCGGGGGAGCGCGGCGAACCGGTTGTCGACCTCCGGCAGGTGGCGGAACATCACGACGGACTGATCGTGTTGCTCGGGCCGAACTCGGAATGCGGCCGGGCGCTGACCGGGCGCCGGCCCGACCTCGCCCGTGCGGTCCTGCGGCAGTGGCAGGAGGTCCTCGGCGCGGATGTCCGGATCGAGGTCGTGTGCCACTGGACCGCCCCTCCCGACTCCGGGCGGGCCCGCGACGAGGTGGGGGCGATGTCGTTGCCCGTCGCCGCCCGGCTCTACGGGTTCGCTCGTGACAGCGGGATCGAGCCGGTGCTCACCAACGCGGTGCGCCACGCCCGGCGTGACCAGGCCCGGGTGGTCGACGTCCTCGATGCCATCCGCCGGCTGGTGCCCATCGACGTCCGTCACCTGGATCGGGGCAACAGCGAGGGATACCTGAAGTCCCGGGCGGAGATGCAGGTGGTCGCCGAACAGGTGCTCACCGCCGCCGGCCATCACGACGCCCGCCGGGAGGCCGTGGACTGGGTCGGGCGGACCGGGGAGTTCGCCCGGTCGTGTGCCCTGGATCCCGAGGCGGATCTGGGGATCGGGTCGATCCATGTCCCGGAACTGTCCGTCCTGTCCCCGGTCGGGGGAGGAGGGGCCGACGAGATCCTGCGGCGCCGCTGCGAGACGGCGCTCGTCGGGCTCCCGGATCCCACGGCCCGGCGCCGCCGTCTCGACGAGGAGCTCGCGACCGTCGCGACCCTGGGATTCGCCGGGTACTTCCTCACCGTCGCCGAGGTGGTCGACCTGATCCGCGACATGGGGGTCCGGGTCGCGGCCCGCGGCTCGGGGGCGGGCAGTCTGATCAACCATCTGTTGGGGATCTCCGGGGTCGATCCCCTGCAGCACGGGCTGATCATGGAGCGGTTCCTGTCGCCGCTGCGGCGGGCTCTGCCCGACATCGACATCGACGTCGAGTCCGCCCGACGCACCGAGGTGTACGAGCGGATCCTGCAGCGGTTCGGGGGAGACCGGTGCACCTGCGTGTCGATGATGGACACCTACCGGGTGCGCCACGCCGTGCGCGACGTGGGCGCGGCACTGGCCTTCCCCGCGGGCGACATCGACGAATTCGCCAAGGCGTTCCCCCACATCGCCGCACGCGACGCCCGGGCGGCGTTGCAGGACCTGCCCGAACTGCGCCGTTCCCCGTTGGGCCGGCTCGCCGCCGACGGTCAGCTCGACCCGTTCCTGGACCTGGTCCAGGCACTCGACGGGCTGCCGCGCCACGTGGCCCTGCACCCCTGCGGGGTGCTGCTGTCCGATGCGGGTCTGCTCGACCGGACCCCGGTCGAGGCGTCGTGGTTGGGGTTCCCGATGAGCCAGTTCGACAAGGACGACGTCGAGGAACTCGGATTCCTCAAACTCGACGTCCTGGGGATCCGGATGCAGTCGGCGATGGCGCATGCCGTCTCCGAGATCGGCCGGACCGAAGGGGTCGCCGTCGACATCGACACCGTGCCCCGCGACGACCCGGCCACCTTCGACCTCATCCGCAGCACCCGCACCCTGGGGTGTTTCCAGATCGAGTCGCCCGGACAGCGGGAACTCATCGGCAAATTCGCCCCCGAGACGTTCGACGACCTCATCATCGACATCTCCCTGTTCCGGCCGGGCCCGGTCAAGAGTGACATGATCACCCCGTTCCTGCGGGCCCGCCACGGGTGGGACACCGCGGAGTACCTCCACGACGACCTGCGTCCCGTACTCGCCGAGACTGCCGGAGTCGTGGTGTTCCACGAGCAGGTGATCATGATCATCTCCGTGATCACCGGCTGCACCCTGGCCGAGGCCGACGAGGTGCGCCGGACCCTGGGCAGCCCCGACGGCCAACGCGAGGTGCGGACCTGGCTGTATCCCGCCGCCCTGTCCCGCGGATACGACCTCGGGACCGTGGAGCAGGTGTGGGACGTCCTGCGGGCGTTCGCCTCGTTCGGATTCTGCAAGGCGCACGCCGCCGCCTTCGCGCTGCCGACCTATCAGTCCGCGTGGCTCAAGGCCCATCACCCGGCGGCGTTCGCGGCGGGTGTCCTGACCCATGACCCGGGCATGTATCCGAAGCGACTCATCCTCGATGACGCCCGCCGGCACGGGGTTCCCGTGCTCGGGCTCGACGTCAACCGATCCGACCGGCAGTACCGGGTGGAGCGGGTCGAGGACCGATGGGGGATTCGGTTGCCGGTGGCCGAGGTGAAGGGGATCAGCGAGGCCGAGGAGGTCGGAATCGTCGCCGGTCGGCCCTACGCCTCGCTGGGGGATTTCTGGCACCGGGCCCAGGTGTCCCGCCCGACCGCGGAACATCTGATCCTCGCCGGCGGGTTCGACGACGTGCACGGGGTCGGCGGCGGGCCCCGCATGAACCACGTGACCCGCCGCGACCTGTTGCTGCACCTGGCCGACCTCGACCGGCACGGGCGATCGCTGCGCCCGGGGGCGCGCGTCCGGGCCATGGCCGACCGGGTGCGGGCCGCCACCGCCGATCCCCGCGACCCCGCATCGGCCGCGCGGGCACAATCGCAGGCCCCGGCCGGGGTGGGCCGTCCCGAGGACCGGCCCACCCAACTCGCGCTCGATCTCGCCGACACCCCGACGTTGGCCCCGAGCGGGCTGCCCGAGATGGGGGCCGCCGAACAGGTCCGGGCCGAGGTCGAGATCCTGGGGCTCGACGTGAGCGCTCACCTGGTCTCGTTCTACGGCGAGATGCTCGACCAGCTCGGGGTGGTCCGGGCCCGTGACCTGTCGACGTGCCGCTCCGAGGCCGAGGTCCTGGTCGCCGGGGTCAAGGTGGCCACCCAGACCCCACCGGTGCGCAGCGGTCGCCGGGTCGTGTTCCTCACCGTCGACGACGGGACCGGTCCGGTCGACACCACCTTCTTCGAGGACGTCCAGGGTCCGTACGCCGCGACCCTGTTCCACTCGTGGCTGCTCCTGGTGCGAGGGGTCATCCGCCGCACCGGTCCGCGGGGGCTGTCGCTGCGGGCCACCGGATGCTGGGAGTTGGGCGAGATCCGGCAGATGTGGCAGTCCGGTGGCCCCGAAACGGTGCAGAACCTCCTGG
Organism: Candidatus Nanopelagicales bacterium; assembly: GCA_046330625.1. Taxonomy (GTDB): domain Bacteria; phylum Actinomycetota; class Actinomycetes; order S36-B12; genus CAIWTL01. The sequence continues at coordinate 9,277 of JAXLSJ010000024.1, read as the reverse complement.
CCGACGCCCCGGCTCCCGCTCCGGCGGTCGGAGCCCGTGCGGCGGACGCGGCGGGCCGGACCGGGCGGCGGCGTCGGGTGCTGGTCCACGCCAGCGGCTACCGGGTGTCGCCCTACGCCGACGTCCGTCCCGCCGGCGACGACCCGGCCGGTCGTCCCGCCGCCCCGGCCAAGCTGTGGCACTCCTCGCCGGGGAGTTCCGGATGGTGACCGGCATCATGGGGGGATCCGCACGATGAGGATGTCCGCATGAGTCGGAGCCAGCTCGAACGTCCCAGCGCCGTCCAGCCGGCCGACGCCGACGACCACGACTGCACCGTCCTGCACGTCGACATGGACGCGTTCTACGCGTCGGTGTCGCTCATCGACCGGCCCGACCTGGTCGGTCGGCCGGTCATCATCGGGGGTTCGGCCCATCGCGGGGTCGTGCTGTCGGCCACCTACGAGGCGCGCGCCCTGGGGGTGCATTCGGCCATGCCCATGGGGCGGGCCCGGCGGCTGGCTCCCCATGCCGTGGTCATCGCCCCCGACTTCCGGCGCTACAGCGAGGCCAGCGAAGGAGTCATGGCGCTGTTCCGGTCCGTCACGCCGATCGTCGAGCCGCTCAGCCTCGACGAGGAGTTCCTGGACATCTCCGGCGCCCGCCGCCGGCTGGGGTCGCCCCGTCAGATCGGGCAACTCCTGCGCGACCGGGTCCACGACGAACAGGGCATCACCTGCTCGGTGGGGGTCGCGGCGAGCAAGTTCGTGGCCAAACTCGCCTCGACCCTGAGCAAACCCGACGGGCTGCTCGTCGTCCCCCCGGACCGGGTCGTGGAGTTCCTCCACCCCCTGCCCGTCGGAGCGTTGTGGGGGGTGGGCGCCAAGACCGCCGACACCCTGCACCGGCTGGGACTGCGCACTGTGGCCGACATCGCCGCCACCCCGGAGCAGACCCTGTGCCGCATGCTCGGGCCGGCCGCCGGGCGGCATCTGGCCGCACTGGCGTGGGGCGCATGACCCCCGGCAGGTCGTCGCCCGCGAACCCGATCGCAGCATCGGTGCCGAGGAGACCTTCGGCACCGACGTCGACGATCCGTCGGTTGTCACCCGGGAACTCCTGCGCCTCAGCGAGAAGGTCGCCGCCCGCATGCGGGCCCGGGGATACGTGGGCCGCACGATCTCGCTCAAGGTACGGTTCGCCGATTTCACGACCATCACACGTTCGCGGACCCTGCGGGACGCCACCGACGTCGCCCGCGAGATCTACACCGAGGTGTCCCGACTGTTCGCCGCCCTCGAACTGCAGCGGGCGCGCGTCCGTCTGGTGGGGGTGCGGGTCACCGGGCTGGTGGACGAGTCCAGCGCACCGCGGCAACTGCTGCTCGATGACACCGCCGCCGACTGGCGCGGCACCGAACGGGCCGTCGATCGGATCACGGAACGGTTCGGGTCGGGAGCGGTTCGCCCGGCACGACTGATCGACCCGCCCGGCGGTTGACCAGGAGCAACCCCACGCCCGACACCACCAGTACCCACCCGAAACCGAACAGCCACCCTCCCACCACGTCGGCGGGCCAGTGCACGCCCAGCACCAGGCGACTCGGCGCCATCGCCACCCCCCACACCATCAGGACCACCGCCACCACCCGCCCTGCCCGACCCGGGACGAGGAACAGCACGATCACCCCGTACACCACCCAATTGGTGATCCCGGCCAGGGCGTGCCCCGAGGGGTAGGAGAACCCGTCGGCCACGGAGTAGGGGTCCGCCCACACCGGTCGGGGTCGCGCCACCGTGGCCTTCAGCCATTCCGAGATGATCACCCCGCCCAGTGCGGTCGCCGCCAGGTAGGCCGCCCAGCCCCAGCGCCGGGTCACGGCCAGCAGGATCACCAGTACGGTCGACAGGACCGTCAGGAACGCCGGGCCGCCGGTCAGCCGCAGCACCCGGCACAGGTCCAGCAACCACCACTGACCCCGCACCGCCTCGTGGATCGCGGTGTCCAGGCTCAGGTCGGTGGCGTCGGTGGCCCCCCGGAGCACCGCCACCGTCAGCAGTGCGGCGGCCCCCAGCAGGACCGCACCCAGGACCAGACACACCACGGCGCCGCGCCTGCCGGGCAGCGACCTGACATCGGCGGGCATTCGAGGCCTTTCCTCACCGGACACTTCGGGCGAACCGGGCGGTCCGCAGGACGAACCCCGGACTACTGACTACCGTCGAGACGCCCTTCGGGGGGACAATCGAACATCGGAGCCGTTCCCGACTTTCCACCCGCGGCGGCCGCGCCTATTGTGGAATCCTAGGACGAAGGAGGTGTCAGCGTGCCCCTGTCAGACCACGAGCAGCGACTGCTCGAGCAGATGGAGCGGGCCCTCTATGCGGAGGATCCGAAGTTCGCCGACTCCCTGCGCAAGACCCGCCGTCCTGCCGTCGATCGCAAGAAGCTGATCCTGGGGGCCATCGGCGCCCTGGCCGGCCTCGGGGTCATCGTCGCCGGAGTCGCCACCTCGGTCCCGCTGATCGGCGTGATCGGGTTCCTCGCCACGGTGGCCGGGGCGTTCGTCGCCTACCGCGCCTACGCGTCGTCCACGACCGCCGAGTCAGCCTCGGCCACATCCGCCGCACCGAGTGGTCCGGCGGCGTCGAGCCAGGCCGACGGTGGTTTCATGGGCAAGCTCGAGGAGCGCTGGCGCAAGCGCCGCGACGAACGCGACCAGTTCTGACCTCCGCGGTCGTCCCGCGATGGATCCGGTCGCCCTGAACAAGGTCTTCCACGACCACGAGTGCGCCTACTACGACGAACGTTTCGGAATCGTCCACGACGAGTCCAGTGCTGCCGCCGCCGAGGCGGAGGTCACCCGGTTGCTCGGCCGCGGGCTGGCCGCGGGTGACACCGTCCTGGACGTCGGCAGCGGCACCGGCTGGTTCGCCGCCGGCCTGCAACGAGCCCGCCCCGACATCACCGTGCTGGGACTGGACCTGTCGGCCGGGATGCTGGGCCGGGCCCACGACGCCGGGGCCACCGGGCTGATCCAGGGCGACGCCACGTGCCTGCCCTTCGCCGACGACAGCATCCCGGTGGTCGTCGGGCGCGGCGTGCTGCACCACCTTCCCGATCCCGAAGCGGCCCTCGTGGAGTGGCGTCGGGTCGTGCGACCCGACGGCGCCGTCGTCCTGTCGTCGGAACCGACCCCGATCGTCGAGACCCACGGCGCGTGGCTGCTCAAGGGGCTGCTGGCGCTGCCCGGCCTGCGTGGGGGACTGTCGCAGGAGGACGAGTTCTGGGAGTTGGCGGCCATGGCGGCGAACCTCCACACGTTCACCGAACCCGAGTTGCGCGAACTTGCCCGAACCGCCGGATTCACCGGCATCGACCTGACCACGTCGGGGTTCGCCGAGACCCTGGCGATGACCGCGTCGTATGCGACCCACGGACACAACCCGGATCTCGCGGCCCGCGTCCCCTGGCGCGCGGTCACCGGTGCCGGTGCCCGGGCCGACTCGTGGGTGTGGGACCGGGTCCTCCCGGCGCGGTGGCGCCACACCCTCACCGGCCGCCTGCGTCCCTGACGGGCGAGCCGTCAGATGCGCGAGGTGGTGTCGAAGCGCTGGACTGCCGTCGCCAGGACGACACCGGCGTCGTTGACGAGCTGCTCGGTGAACAGGTGCGTGCAGATCATCGCCGGCGGCTCGGGTGTCTCGAACGTGAACCCGTGGGTCTCGCCGGACCGCAGGGAGTACGGGCCGACGGTGAACGGTGCGATCGAGCAATCCGCCCCTCCCTGGTTCTGGTAGGCGGAGTCGGTCACCCGGATCGACAGCGACTGGGTGGCACCCGAACAACTGGTCAACTGCACCTGTTTGGGTTGACGGTGGGGGCAGAGGGAGTAAGGTGGGGCGAGGTGGAGTGAAAAGCAGTCCACGGGAGTCGGGAGGTGGGTCATGCTGCTCGGCACCCACACCCCCCGGCTCGACGACAAGGGCCGCGTGGTCCTGCCCGCCAAGTTCCGTGAGGAACTGGCCGGCGGCGTCGTTCTCACCAAGGGCCAGGACCGCTGCGTCGTGCTCTGGCCGGCGGAGGAGTTCGAGAAGTACGCCACGCGCCTGAACGAGGCGTCCCGCGCCGACGCGGCCGTGCGCTCCTACCTGCGGGTGCTGTTCTCCGGCGCGTTCGACCAGGTTCCCGACAAGCAGGGCCGGATCAGCCTCCCGCAAGGGCTGCGCGACTACGCCGGGCTGGACCGCGACGTGGTCGTCGCCGGAAACGGCGCCACCGCCGAGATCTGGAACGTCCCCGCCTGGGACGCCTACCTCACCGCCCAGGAGGAGTCCTTCTCCGGGCTCGGCGAGGAGGTGGTTCCGGGACTGTTCTGACGTGCTCTGAGGCCTCCCCCCGCCCGACCGGCCGCACTTCCCCGGTGACCGGACGACGCGCCCTCCCAGGCCGACTCCGATGCACTTCCCCGGCATCGGAATGCGGGAGGGGACCTGACAGCACGGCAGTCGCGAACGGAACCACGAAAGGCACCCCATGCCCGAGCCGCACCACGTGCCGGTGATGGGCGAGCGCATCTGCGAGCTGCTGGCGCCGGCGCTGTCCGCCGGCGGGGTCATGATCGACGCGACCGTGGGCCTGGCCGGGCACACCCTCCTGGTCCTCGAGCGATTCCCCGACGTCCGTGTCGTGGGGATCGACCGCGACCCCGACGCGCTGCGTATCGCCACCGAACGGACCGCCGGTTTCCCCGGCCGGTTCGTGCCCCATGCCGGGGTGTTCGACGACATCCCCGTGGCGCTGGCGGCCGCCGGGGCGGACACGGCCGCTGCTGTCCTGTTCGACCTCGGCGTGTCAAGCATGCAGTTGGACAGCGATCGCCGGGGGTTCGCTTACAGTCGAGAAACCATCCTGGACATGAGGATGGACCCCACGGCCCCGGTCACCGCCGCTGACGTGGTGAACGGGTACGACACGGAGGAGTTGGCGCGGGTGTTCCGGCAGTACGGCGAGGAGCGCTTCGCCGGGCGTATCGCCCGGGCTATCGTCGCCGCCCGCAGTACGGCACCGGTCACCACCACCACCCAACTGGCCGACCTGTGCGACTCCGCGGTCCCGATGGCGGGGCGCCGTCGGGGTCATCCGGCCAAGCGGGTGTTCCAGGCACTGCGGATCGAGGTCAACGACGAACTGGGCGCGCTGCGCCGGGCCCTCGACGTGGCCGTCCGCTCGACCCGGCTCGAGGGGCGACTGGCGGTGCTCTCGTACCACTCGCTCGAGGATCGCATCGTCAAGCGCGCCTTCGCTGCGGGTGCCCATCCTCCGGTGCCCGCCGGGCTCCCCGTGGTGCCGGACTCGGCCCGCCCCTTCCTCGACCTCCTCACCCGCGGCGCGGAGAAACCCTCCGACGCCGAGATCGCCGACAACCCGCGGGCCGCGTCCGCCCGGCTGCGCGCGGTGAGCCGCACCGGCGCCGTCCTGCCCGGCTGGGAGGTCGCCGCAGCTGACCACTGCCTCACCGCCCGCACCGCGCCGGGCCTGCGATTCCCCACCATCGCGCGCGGCGGGGCGTCGGCCCGCGTGAACTCCTGCCGTTCCTGGCCCTCATCGCCGGACTGCTCGGGGCGGGCCTGATCGCCCTGCTGCTGATCAACAACAGCCTGGCCGCGGGCTCCTTCGAGCAGGCACGGCTCAAGGGCGACCAGATCCTGCTCGGTGAGCAGGAGCAGGCCCTCAACCAGGACGTCGAACGACTGTCGAGCCCGACCCGCCTCCGCGCAGCAGCTCGGCAGGCCGGTCTCGTCGCGGCGGCGACCACCGCGTACATCGATCTGACCACGGGCGAGATCCTGGGCGTGCCGCAGCCTGCCGAGGCTGGAGGGGACGACCCGGGGGCGGCTCCGCTCGCCCCGGGGACGGTGACGACTCCCGGGACCCCGGCCGCGCCCCCGACGGCACCTCAGGCGGGGGCGGCGCCTCAGGCGGGGACGGCACCTCAGCCGGGATCAGCCCCGCAGGCGGGGACAGCGCCGGAGGCCGGGGACTCCGACGGAGCCGCGGTCACGCCGAACGGGGTCACCGCCTATGCCCGGGCAATCGTCAGCGGGGGTGGCCGATGAGCGCCCCCGCCCCGGAACGCCCACGGGTCGTCCGCCGCTCCGGCGGTCCGCCGCCCACGAGCCGCCCGTTCCGGCTGGCGTCCTCGCGTCGTCGGGTCCACGTCATGATCCTGGTGTTCGCGTTCATCCTCAGCCTGTTCGCGGCCCGGCTCGTCGAGTTGCAGACCCTCCGGGGGCCGGATCTCGCCGAGGCAGCCCTCAACCAGCGGATCATCACGCAGGACATCCCGGCCACCCGTGGCGAGATCACGGACATGAACGGGCGTCCATTGGCGACCTCGATCGAGGTGCGGGACATCACCGCCGACCAGACGATCGTCGAGGATCCCGCGGCGACCGCCCAGGTTCTCGGCCCGATCATCGGCATGCCCGCCGCCCAACTGCAGCCCTTGCTGACCGGCGACCGCAGGTTCATCTACCTGAAGAAGGCCACGGACCCCCGCGTCTGGCGGGCGATCCAGGCCTGGCGCGAGGACCCCGCCAACGACCCCACGGTGCTGCAGGCGATCTTCTCCGAGCGGCGCACGATCCGCGACTACCCCAACGGGCCCCTGGCCTCCAACATCATCGGATTCACCAACTCCGAGGGCCACGGCGCCGTCGGTCTCGAGGCCGGCATGGACGACCTGCTGGCAGGTCGTCCGGGCAGCGTCACCTTCGAGCAGGCCGCCGGGGGGACCGAGATCCCCACCTCCGACGTGCAGCAGGTGAACCCGGTGCCAGGCAGCAGCGTGAAACTCACCATCGACTCCGACCTGCAGTGGGCTGCCCAGCAGGCGGTGGCGAACGAGGTCCGCGCCTCGCACTCGGACTTCGGGACCGCGGTCGTCCTCGAGGTCGGCACCGGTCGGATCCTGGCGATGGCCACCGCCCCGGCCTTCGACCCGAAGAACCCCGACGCGGTGAAGCCGGCCGATTGGGCCAACAAACCCGTCACCTGGGCCATGGAGCCGGGCTCCACCGCCAAACTCATGTCCTTGTCGGCGGTGCTCGACCAGGGCAAGTTGAAGCCCAGGTCCCAGTTGTCGGTGCCCGGCGCCCTGTATCGGGGCGGTCAGTGGTTCAAGGACTCCCACGAGCATGGAGGTCTGCAACTGACGCTGGCCGGCGTCCTGGCCGAGTCGAGCAACATCGGCACCGTGCTGGCGTCGGAGAAGATCGGCGGCCGCAAACTCTACGAGTACCTGAAGAAGTTCGGTGTGGGCGAGCCCACCGGGCTCAATCTGCCGGGCGAGCAGACCGGGTACATCCCGCCGCCCGACCAGTGGTCCGACACCACCTTCCCCACGCTCGCCTTCGGACAGGGCATGTCCTTGACCGCGATCCAGATCGCCAATGTCGCCGCGACCATCGGCAACGACGGGGTGCCGGTCCAGCCGCGGATCATCGACAGCGTCACCGCTCCCGACGGGACCACGGAGTCGACCAGCCCCGTGCAGGGCGAACCGGTGATCAAACCCGAGACAGCGAAGACCATGCAGCGCATGATGGAGATGGTCGTGGGCGAGGGTGGTACCGCCAAGGTCGCCGAGGTCCCGGGGTACCTGGTCGGCGGCAAGACGGGAACGGCTCAACGGTACGACGAGTCCTGCGGGTGCTACAGCGGATACACCGCCAGCTTCATGGCCATGGCGCCGGCCGACGATCCCCAGTTGGTCGTGGGCGCCTGGTTCGACAACCCCAAGGGCAGCTACTACGGCGGCGACGTGGCCGCACCCATCGTGCAGAAACTCATGACTACGGCGCTGGCGTCCCACAACGTGCCCCCGACCGGCGGCAAGCGGGCCAACTACCCGCTGACCTGGGGCGGCGTGTCCTGACCCTCGACTCCCGACCCCGGTTGCGGCCGCGCCGCCTCGCCCAGGCGCCGGCGCTGGCCGGAACCGGGGTACCCGAGGGACTCGAGGTCTCGGGTGTCACGCTCGACTCCCGGGCCGTGCGTCGCGGCGACGTCTATGCCGCTCTACCGGGGGCTGCGACCCACGGCGCGCGGTTCGCGGATCAGGCGGTCGCCGGGGGAGCCGTGGCCGTCGTCACCGACGCCGAAGGCGCCCGACTGGCGGGAGACCTCGACGTGCCGGTCGTGGTGGTGCCCGATCCGCGGGCGCGGCTGGGCGATCTTTCGGCGTGGGTCTATCACGAACCCGCGCAGGACCTGACCCTCATCGGCATCACCGGGACGAACGGCAAGACCACGATGTCCTACCTCCTCGCGGCGGGGCTGACCGCCGCCGGGGACACCACCGGCGTGATCGGGACCATCGGGATCCAGGTCGGCGACCGGGAACTGCCGTCGGCGCGCACCACGCCCGAGGCGCCCGATGTCCACGCCGCGCTGGCGGTCATGGTCGAGAACGGCGTCTCGGCGGTCGCCATGGAGGTCAGCAGCCATGCCCTGGCCCTCGACCGGGTCGCGGGACTGGTGTTCGACGTCGCCGTGTTCACGAATCTGAGCCAGGACCATCTGGACTTCCACGACGGCATGGAGGACTACTTCGCCGCCAAGGCATCGCTGTTCGATCCGGCGCGCAGCCGCCACGCCGTCATCTGCATCGACGACGACTGGGGTCGGCAGTTGGCAACCGGGCGTCGGTCGGTCACCTACGCCCGGCACACCGCCGCGGACTGGACCCTGCGCGAGGTCGGCGACCGCGGCGACGGCGGGTGGCGGGGCAGCGCCTGCGGCCCCGCCGGGGTCGAGGTCGAGGTCGCGTCGCCCCTGCCCGGACCGTTCAACCAGGCCAACGTGCTGGGTGCCCTGGCGGCCGGGGTGGCGGCAGGACGCCCCGCCGACCGTCTCGCGGCCGGGTTGGCCTCCTGCCCCGGGGTGCCCGGGCGGATGGAGCCCGTGGGCGGTGCCGGATTCGCCGCCTACGTTGACTACGCTCATACCCCGGACGCGGTGGCTCGGGCCATCGCGGCCGTGCGCCCGTCGACCACCGGTCAGGTGCTCGTCGTGCTGGGGTGCGGCGGCGACCGGGACCGACGGAAACGCCCGATCATGGGGTCGGTGGCCGCGCGGGCCGCCGACGTCCTGATCGTGACCGACGACAACCCGCGATCGGAGGACCCGGCCATGATCAGGCACGCCATGCTCGCCGGTGCCGCCGCGGAGTCAGGCGCCACCGTGCTGGAGATCCCCGACCGTCGCGTTGCGATCGGCGAGGCGGTCGCCCGGG
>JAXLSJ010000023.1:0-30015 GCA_046330625.1 Candidatus Nanopelagicales bacterium | reverse complement strand
CATCGTCGGGTTCGCGGCGGAGACCGGCGACGCCGACGGCGACGTGCTCACGCACGCCCGCACCAAACTCGCCGCGAAAGGCTGTGACCTGCTGGTGGTCAACGACGTGTCCGGCGACGTGTTCGGGTCAGCCGACAACGAGGTCGTCATCCTGGGGGCCGACGGTTCCCTGACGCCGGTCGCCCGAGCGGACAAGTCGGTGATCGCCGATGCGGTGTGGGACGCCGTCCTGACCCATCAGTCCGGCTGAGGGAGTCGCGCTCGGCGCAGGAGTACGGTGGCCGCCGCGGCCGTCAACGTCAACAGGATGGCGACCGCGAGAAGTGCGTCGGTGATCCCGTCGAAGTAGGCCTCGCGGGCGACCTCCTCGAGGTGCGGGCCGCACAGTCGGCGGATCTCCGCGAGCGAGCCCACGATGACGTCCGCGTTCAGATCGTCGTTCCCGGAACACGTCTGCGCCCCCCGATCGGCCCACGCCCGGGTCACCCACCAGGACACGGCCGCCCCGACCACGGCGATCCCCAGCACCGACGCCAGTTGGTTCAGCAGGCTGAGGGCCCCGGAGCCGGCGCCGCGGCTGGAGACCGGCAGCTCGCCGAGGATCCCCGAGGAGAGCAGCGAGGTGTTGAGACCGAATCCCGTCCCGATCAGGAGGAACGACCCGATGAGGATCAGCAGGGAGGCCTGCAGGTCACCCAGGGCCAGGCCTCCGATCCCCACGGCCATCAGGCCGAACCCCGCCCCGGTCGCCAGATGCAGGCCCCAGCGCCGACCCAGCCACGCCGAACCCGCCGCCGCGGCGGTCGCGGCCAGCGCCGGGGGGATGTCCAGGGCGCCGGCCTTCAGTGGGCTGTACCCGAGGCCGTTCTGCAGCAGCATCGTCTGCTGGTAGGCGACCCCGACGAACAGGAAGCTGAGCAGCCATCGCAGACCCAGCAGCACGGGGATCGGGCGGGTCCGGAGCGGTCGCCAGTCGGTGAGTCGATGACCCGGAGTGCGCTGGCGGCGCCAGAACAACCAGCCGGTGGCGACGCCGGTCAGCAGCAGCACCAGCTCGAACGCCCCACCGGCCGAGTCCGAGGACCACGCGGTGATGGCGCCCACGATCAGGATGGTGGCCAGGGTGGCGAGCGCGCTGCTCCACCAGTCGACGGCGTCGCCGGAGCCCGACTCGCTGCGTCCGAGGGACGATCGCGTCGCCACGAGGACGAGCAGCGCCGGCACCGCGGCGATCAGGAACAGCCAGCGCCATCCGGCCGTCACGACGACCAGGCCGCTGACCGCGGGTGCCACCACCGACGCCGCCGATCCGGCGGCGGTCCACCACGCCACCACCCGCGGGACCCGTGCCTCGGCCACACCCGCGGTCAGCAGGGCCAGCGACAGGACCAGGATCCCCGAAGCCCCGACCCCTGCCAGGGCGCGGCCCGCGAGCAGGACCGGCAGCGACGGCGCAGTGCCGGTCACGAGGGCGCCGACGAGGAACACGGCCAGGGACCCGGTCAGCACCGTGCTTTTGCCCAGGCGGTCGCCCAGGGCACCCAGCGGCAGGGCGGTCGCTGCCGCGGCGATCATGTACACGATCACGATCCACTGCAGGGGTCCGGCGTCGAGGTCGAAGTGGTCGCGGATCGTCGGCAGGGCGACGGTGACCGCACTGCCGTCCAGCGTGAGGAAGAACTCGGCGGCCACCAACGCCACGACCGCGCGACGAGTCAGTCCGGTGGGCACGGGCCGATCCTCGCAGAGGCCGTGCCGCCGATCGGGCGATCCGATTGCGTGGCACCGGGTGCGGATCTACTGTCGGGAGTGTCCGAGTCAGCGACGAGAGGGGTCCCGTATGGCGGAGTATTTCGAAGAACTCACCGATTCCGACCTGACCATGGTCGGCAGCGAAGGCGTGGCGTACAGCTGCTCGCCGGAGTGCTGACTGAACTCAGCTGTTGCGTGGGGCCCGGGCGTCAAGCCCGGGCCCCCGTCAATTCTCCCGGGCAGGAGTGGTGTCGCAGCCCCACGCCAACACGTGGGGCTGAGTGGGGGACAGCCACCCGGCGAGAGCCACCAGCACCCCGCTGACCCCCTGGAACATCCCCAGTGGCTGCAGCCGTACGCCCGGGGGCACCCCGAGTCGCAGCCGCGCGGTCGACGTCCGCGCCACCAGACCCGAGACCGCCGCGTCGTAGGCGGCCCGTTGCCGAGGATCGGCCTCGCTCCAGGCGCGCAGCACCTCGGCGCGGCCCGCGGCCCCGCAGCAGAGGTTGTCCCGCGGCTCGACGTCGCGGCGACACGCGGCGGCGAGCCTGGGCAGATCGTCCCCGGGGTCGCCGACGATGATCCGGGCCAACGCCATCCCCGGAGCGCCGTTGCACCACCCCGGGCCCGGGCGCTCGCGTCCGGGCACCCGCAGGTCCCGCCACTCACCGATGTCCGGGTCGTAGCGGCGCGACTCCCCGAGCAGGAGTTCGTGCGGTCGGCGGTGGTCGGCCGGATCATCCAACCCGCCCCCCGCGGCAGCCGCGGACAGCACCGCGGCTGCCCCCGCGTCGCCGTGGCTGAACCCGTTGAGTCCCACCCCTGCGGCGGGAAGTGCTGCGACGGTGGCCACCGACACCTGCCTGCCGTAGTCGTCGTCGACCGGCAGTCCGGCGGACCGGGCCGCCAGCAGCCCCGCCAGGAGTCCGCCGCTGCCTCGCAGGAGATCGGGGTCGCCGGTCACGGGAACGCGGTGCCGCAGCAGGTGGTCGACGGCGTGTGCGACGTGCTCGGCGCTCTCGGGCAGGAGCCGCGCTGCCGCCGCCCATCCGACCAGGATGCCGCCGACCCCGTCCTGGCCCCCGATACCGCGACCGCGCCACAGTCGCCCGGGGCGCGAACGGGCCTCGGCCAGGTCGTGTCCGAGGAGTCCGCGGGCCCGTTCCCGGGCCGACGCGTCGTCCAGTGCGACAGCCGCGGCGGCGGTGGCCACCAGGATCCCTGTCGTCCCGTCGTACCAGCCGATGCGGTGGCGTTCGACACCCCACTGGGCCCGGTCCGCGGCGACGAGTCCGGTCGGAGTCCTGCGGGTCTGGGCCATCAGGACGTCCAACAGGCTCCGGGCCGACGTGCGGACCGACTCGTGCGTCGCCACCAGGTCCGGATCCGCCTCGGCCCGGGCCTGGGCCAGCATGCGGGTGCGGACCCCGACCGGCGCCACGGCGAGCGCGGTCACGATCAGATCCTCCTGGGTCTGCCGCTCGTCGGGTGACAGATGCGCCAGTCGACGCTCGGCGCGGTCGGCGGCGGACTCCGCCAGCGGGGCCAGGACCGCGCCGACGCGATCGCGCAGGTGTCGTGCGGTGCCGGCCACGGAGAAGCTGGGGATGTCCCCGCCCTCCATCTGATCGCGTTCCTCGTCGATCAGGTCGAGCCACTCCCGCCAGTCGTCCCGGTCGAGGATGAACCGGGCCAGGTGCTCGAGGTGGAGGGAGCGATCCAGGCCGTCGGCCAGGAGATCAGGATGCAGCGAGGTCTGGGCGATGCGGACGTAGGTCCGGGTCATGCGCACGAGCACGCGGACCCTGACCTCGTCCCAGTCGGCCAGTGGCCCCGCCAGCAGGGCGTCGGCATCGCGCTGGAGCACGTCCCACGCCGCTCGGAAGCCCGCCAGCAGATCCTCGGCGTGGTGATCGGGTCGCAGGACAGTGCCGTCCTTGGCCCGCGCCGGGCCGACCGCGAGGTCCACCCACTCGTCCCGGGGGCGCAGGCGGGGTCCGTGCTCGGTGTCGGTCCACTCGAGCCGTCGCAGCCGCGACCCCTGCCCGGCGGCGGCGGCGCCAAGGCCCGTCATCTCGACGGCGGTACCGCCGACCCGCAGCCACCGGGGGAGCAGCAGGCCGTCGAGGATGGAGTCGGGCGGAAGTCCCCCGTCCTCGTCGGCAAGCGCCGGTTGCAGCACGGTCTCGGCGTCGATGATGACCGGCTGGTCCCCGCACGCGATCAGATTGCCCGCGTGGCAGTCATTGCCGCCCAGGGCGAAGAGGACCGCGGCCAGTCCCCCCGCCCGTCGGAAGTAGCGCGCGGGATCGGTGGTGGGTCGATCCTCCACGAACTCGGCCCAGCCGTAGGTGCGGCGCAGGACCACGGCCGGGGCCGCGCCAAGGTCGAGCCCGCGGGCGTCGCACCAGCGCAGCACCTCGCCGAGCAGAAGCTCCGCGGACAACGAGTGCGGTTTGTGGACGACGCGGCGCTCGCCGGCCGAGGTGGTGCAGGTGAGGACGCTGACGGTGCGGCCGCCACCATGCCGGTCGGACAGTCCGGTCCGGATCCGGTGGACCCCGGTGACCGGGGCCCCGGTCAGGGCGGCGAGGTCGGCGTGGTCGGCGACCACCGCCCGATGGAGTTCGGTGCCTGCGGCCACCCAGTCACCGACCGCCGTGCCGGCCAGGCGTGCGAGGACCGGGAATCGGTGCCACAGGGCGGGTGCGGTCACCGGCTCGCCGGCGCCGATCAGGCGGTCGGCGCCGGTCTGGAGGACCACGGTCAGCTGATCGGCGAGAGCCTGCACGAGGTCGGATCGCGCCGTCGGGTGGAACCAAGCGGTGGGCCCCAGCACCCTGTCCGCCCGGGCCAGCAGCGGCGGGATCACGGTGCCGAGGGGACCTGGTCCGGGTGCGACATCGGGGAGGTCCGCGATCGCCGCCCACCAGCGGGGTGTGGCCGGTCCGCCGGTCGCGACGAGTTCCGCCACCAGTGCGGCCGGGTCCGCCGACCACCGGCTCACCCGCCGCCGCAGTGCTTCGGGATCGCCACGGGCAGCCGCGGCCGTCCAGCGCATCAGGCGATCGGGGTCGGGGCGTCGCGGCGGGGAATGGTCGGACCGGCGGGCGAGGCGCTCGCTCAGGTCGGCGGCACGCGCGACGTCCATCCCCGGAGCCTAAAGCGCCTCACCGCTTGGGCGTCGAGAACCCGGTGGGCCGCAGGCAGGCCTTGTCCCGCTCGTTCTTGGCGATCGCCAAGGTGGCGTACGCGGTCAGTGCGAACGACAGTCCGAGGATCGTCCGGCTCGACAGGGGCAGCACGGAGTCGAACACCAGGTTGTACGACACGAGGATGAAGGGGGCCAGGGCCGCCACGTAGGACAGTCCGTAGAACAGTGCGGTCACCGGGATGCCCTCCTGACGGTCGCGCACGACCTTCGCGACCCCGAGGCATCCGTAGAGGCTGAACAGGGCGGCTGTGTAGAGGAAGTACCGTTCGCCCACGGTGATCAGGGGGGCGTACCAGGCGGCATAGAGGAAGGTGATCGCCCCCAGGGCGAAGGCGAACCACGACACTCCCTGCCATGCCCCCGAGGGCGGGGGGACGGACACGGGCACGGCGGGCACCGTGGGGGCGGGGTAGTCGGCGCGGGTGGTGTTCATCGTGACTCCTGTCGGGTGGTGGTGAAGGTGAAGAGGTCGCCGGGTTGGCAGTCGAGGACGTCGCAGAGCGCCATGAGGGTCGAGAAGCGGATGGCCTTGGCGCGGTTGTTCTTGAGGATCGACAGGTTGACCTGGGTCACGCCGACCCGTTGCGACAGCTCCACAAGGGTGAGATCGCGTTCGGCCAGGAGGTCGTCGAGGTGGCAGCGGATCATCACACGAGCCCCTCGGTGTCGGCCTCGATCCGGCGCCCCGCGCGGAAGGCGCCCGCGAGCACCAGGGTGACTGCGGCGATGGCGATCGGGATGGCCGAGTAGTACGGCGTCACCGCGATGCTCGGCGGCGAGCCGAGGGCGTCGGTGAGCAGCCGGGCGTTGAGGTAATTCACGGTGTCCGCTCCGGCCGAGCAGAGCAGCACGGCGATGGCGATGCCCACGAATCGACGTGCCTGGGCGGGGGCGAACGTCCGGCCCGCTGCCAGGTCCGCGAGCACCCGGGCGAGCAGGAACGCGGCGGCCGCGAGCCCCAGCGCCCACAGCGACGTCCCCGCCTGGCTGAGGACCTTGAGCGCCGGCGGTACGGCACGGGGCGGGGTGCCGGGGAGTTCGGTGGCGACCAGGGAGACGGTGATCTCGTCGTCGCCGGTGGCTTCGACGGTGCCGGCGGTCAGGGGCACCGTGGCCAGAGCCGTGGTGGTGGCCGACGGGGTCAGGTTCACCGTCGCCGTGGCGGAGTCGCGGGTGATCTGCACGAGGGGGAGGGCGACCGCGATGGTGGCCAGCACTGCGGCCGCCGCGATCAGCAGCAAGGACAGCGGCGAGGTCATGCGGGGGATCTCGCGTTCCGGCATCGGAACCTCCTTCGTCACCGGCTGGGGGGGATCACCGGTCAAGCCATAACGATATTCGTTGTATCGATAAACAATACTATCGACTCTCGATATGGCTGCCGCGACCACCCGATCGGCCCAGAGCTGGCGGTCGCCGTCGATCCTGGCGGGGGTGTCGGCCGGGGCGGTTACCCTGTGACGACGGCGGCGGCGTAGGGTGCGCCCCAGACACGCCGCCGGTGACCAGTCTCCTGCGGCAGCGTGCACAGCGCCCCGCGTGAGATGACCCGACAGAAGTGTGAGGAACTATGGCCAAGCGACTGTTCACCTCGGAGTCTGTGACCGAGGGTCACCCCGACAAGATGGCGGACCAGATCAGCGACGCCATCCTGGACTCCCTGCTGGAGCAGGATCCCGGCAGTCGGGTGGCCGTCGAGAGCCTGCTGACCACCGGCCAGGTGCACGTGGCGGGCGAGGTGACCACCCAGGGCTTCGCGGACGTGATCAACATCGTGCGCGAGGTCGTGCTGGAGATCGGCTACGACTCCTCGGTCAAAGGTTTCGACGGCGAGAGCTGCGGGGTCTCCGTGTCCATCGGCAAGCAGTCCGAGGACATCGCGCAGGGTGTCGACGACGCCTATGAGGAGCGCGTGGGACACAGCGACGACCCGCTCGACCTCCAGGGCGCGGGCGACCAAGGGCTCATGTTCGGCTACGCCTGCAAGGACACCCCGTCGCTCATGCCGCTTCCCATCTCCATCGCGCATTCGCTGTCCGCCACGCTGGCGAAGGTCCGCCACGACGGCGTGCTGCCGTATCTGCGCCCGGACGGCAAGACCCAGGTCACCATCGAGTACGACGGCGATCGTCCCGTCGCCGTCGACACCGTCGTGATCAGTTCCCAGCACGCCAAGGACATCTCGCTGGACGGCATGTTGGCCCCGGACCTGCGCAAGCACGTGCTCGAGGTCGTCATGGACGAGTACGGGTTCGACGTGGACACCATCCGATTCCTCGTCAACCCCACGGGGAAGTTCGAGGTCGGGGGGCCGATGGGCGACGCGGGCCTCACCGGCCGCAAGATCATCGTCGACACCTACGGCGGCATGGCCCGTCACGGGGGCGGCGCCTTCTCGGGCAAGGACCCGTCCAAGGTCGACCGTTCCGCGGCCTACGCGATGCGATGGGTGGCCAAGAACGTGGTCGCCGCCGGTCTCGCCGAGCGATGCGAGGTCCAGGTCGCCTACGCGATCGGCAAGGCACACCCCGTGGGGCTGTTCGTCGAGACCTTCGGCACCGAGTCGGTGCCGACCGACCAGATCGCGGGCGCGGTGCTCGACACCTTCGACCTGCGGCCCGCGGCGATCATCGCCGACCTCGACCTCAAGCGCCCGATCTTCCGGCAGACCGCCGCGTACGGGCACTTCGGCCGGGAGCTCCCGGACTTCACCTGGGAGCGCACCGACCGGGCCGAGGCACTCGCCGCAGCCGTCAAGGGCTGACCCCGCTGTCCGATCAACTGCCGCTGATCGGACCCCGGGGGGGACTGCGTCCTCGTGCCCCCCGCCGCGTCGCCGAGGCCGAGGGTGGGACGCTCGACGTGCTCGTCGATTCCCGCCTGCCCCACCTGGCCCGGGCGTTCACCTACTCGGTGCCCGCACGGCTCGCGACCACCGCGGTCCCGGGTGTCCGGGTGCGGGTCCGCCTGGCGGGACGCCTCACCGAGGGGTACGTGATCGGGCCGGGGTCCGACCATGCGGGCACCCTGACCCCCATCGAGTCTGTGGTGTCGCCGGTGCCGGTCCTGACGCCGGACGTGCTCGGGCTGAGCCGCCTGGTCGCGGAGCATTACGCGGGATCGGTCTCCGACGTCGTGCGCCTGGCCGTGCCGCCTCGGGTGGCGGGCGTGGAGTCGGCGTGGACCGGTCCCACGTCCCCGTCCCTGCCGGATCCCCGCGAGTGGCCGGCCGGTGAGTCGTTCCTGCGGGCCGCCGTGGCCGGGCGCCCGGCGCGAGCGACCTGGGGAGCACCGGCGGGAACATCGTGGGCCGACGACCTGGCCGCGGCGGCGGCCACCGTGGCCGCGGCCGGTCGAGGAGTCGTGATCGTGGTGCCCGACGGGCGCGACGTGGCGCGGGTGGCGGCCGCCGTGGCTCCGGCCACGGGCCCCACCCTGGCGCTCCTGACCGCCGACATGGGCCCGCAGGACCGCTACACGGCCTTCCTGCGGGTCCTCTCCGGCGAGGCCCGTGTCGTGGTGGGCACGCGCGGTGCGGCATTCGCCCCCGTGGCCGACCCCGGGCTGCTGGTGATCTGGGACGACGGCGACGACTCCCTGGCGGAACGTCGCGCCCCCTATCCCCATGCGCGCGAGGTGCTGGCATTGCGCAGCCATCAGCAGGACTGCGCCCTGCTGGCGGCCGGGTTCGCCCGCACGGCCGAGGTAGAGCGCTGGGTCGAGGCCGGGTGGATGAAGGAGATCGCCGACGTCAGACGGGTGCGGGAGTCCCGGCCCGCGGCCTTCTCGACCGCCGACCGGGTGCGATCGCCGTTCGACCAGGCCCGCCGGCTGCCGCAGTCGGCCGTGGCGGCGCTGCGCACGGGGCTGGAGTCCGGACCGGTCCTGGTCCAGGTGGCCCGGCGGGGATACGTCCCGGTCACCGCCTGTCGCGAGTGTCGGGAGATCGCCGAGTGTCCCCGGTGTGCGGGCCCGCTCGAGGTGCTCCCCGACGGGGTCGTGCGGTGCCGTCGGTGTGCGACGGACACCGTCTTCCGCTGCCCCCGTTGTGGTCACGACCGGCTGCGTGCGGTCCGGTCGGGGGTCGGGCGGACTGCCGAGGAACTCGGTCGGCTGTTCCCCGGGGTACCGGTCCTGGCCAGCACTGGCGACCATGCGGTCACCGGCGTGGACGACCGGGCTGCCGTGGTCGTGGCAACCCCCGGCGTCGAGCCGGTGGCGGCCGGCGGATATGCGGCCGGGGCGCTGTTGGACGCTCAGGAGGATCTGTGGCGTGTGGGGCTGCGCAGCCGCGAGGAGGCCTTGCGCCGGTGGTTCGCCGCAGCTGCGCTGCTGCGCCCCGGGGCGCCGCTCGCCGTGTGCGCCGAGCCCGACGACTCCGCGGTGCAGGCACTGATCCGGTGGGATCCTGGCGGCAGTGCCCGGGCCGAGCTGGCGCGGCGTACTGCGGCGGGACTGCCGCCGGCGCGGCCGCTGGCCCAGGTCGACGGCGACCAGAACGACATCGAGGATCTGCTGGCCGGTCTGCCCCCCGACGTGCACGTCCTCGGACCACGGCCGTTGACGGACCGGGACGTCCGGGTGCTCGTGGGCAGCGATGACTTCCCCGACCTGCGGGACCGGCTCCATCGGCAGGTGATCGCGCGCGCCGCCCGGCACACCGGTCGACCCCTGCGCGTGCGCATCGATCCGGTGGCCCTCGATTGAGGCTTAGGCTGGGCGGACGAGGAAGGACCCAGGGTGGCCGTCAAGCAGATCCGACTGTTCGGCGACCCGGTGCTGCGCACTCCGGCGGTACCGGTCACGACATATGACAAGGAATTGCGTCGACTCGTGCAGGACCTGACCGACACCATGCTCGACGCCCCCGGCGCCGGGCTCGCGGCGCCGCAGTTGGGAGTCGGTCTGCGGGTGTTCACCTGGTACGTCGACGGCGAGTTGGGGCACCTGGTGAACCCGTCTCTGGACCTCAGCGACGAGACCGAGGAGCTCGAGGAGGGCTGCCTCTCACTGCCCGGGATCGCCGTCGAGACGCCGCGCTCCTACGGTGTGGTCGCGAAGGGCTGGAACATGCACGGCGATCCGGTGACCGTGACCGGAACCCACATCCTGGCTCGGGCGATCCAGCACGAGACCGATCACCTGGACGGCATCCTGTTCATCGACCGGCTGGACCCGCAGATGCGCAAGGAGGCCATGAGGGCGATCCGCGAGGCCGAGTGGTTCGGCACCGATGTGCCCGAGGTCCGCGCCAGCCCCCATGCCGTCAGCGAACGGTGGCGCTGACGTGAGACTGCTCTTCGCGGGGACCCCCGATGTCGCGGTGCCGTCCTTGCGGCGATTGCTCCAGTCGCACCACGAGGTGGTGGCCGTGCTGACCCGACCTGATGCTCCCGTCGGTCGAGGGCGACGGATCTCCCGGTCACCGGTCGCGCAGTTGGCCGACGAGGCCGGCGTCCCGGTCCTGCAACCCGCGACCCTGCGTGACCCTGCGGCGCAGCGGGCGGTGAGCGACCACGCTCCCGACCTGTGCCCTGTCGTCGCCTACGGCAGTCTGGTCCCGTCCGCCCTTCTGGGTGTCCCGGAGCATGGCTGGGTCAACCTGCACTTCTCGCTCCTGCCCGCCTGGCGAGGGGCGGCGCCGGTCCAGCACGCCGTCTGGCACGGCGACGACATCACGGGCGCGACCACATTCCGGCTGGACGAGGGGATGGACACCGGACCGGTCTTCGGGACGGTCACCGAACGTATCGGCGCCCGCGACACCGCGGGCGACGTGCTGGCACGACTGGCCGAGTCCGGCGCGGGTCTGCTGGCCGCGACCATCGACGGCCTCGCGGCCGGGGATCTCGTGGCCGTGCCGCAGCCCGCCGACGGCGCCAGCCTGGCGCCCAAGATCGACGTCACCGACGCGCGGGTGGTGTGGACGGTCCCCGACTACGCGGTGGACCGGCAGGTGCGGGCCTGCACCCCGGCCCCGGGGGCCTGGACCACGTTCCGTGAGGACCGGGTCAAGATCGGCCCGGTGACTCCCGTCCCCACCGACAGCATGGCCGCACCCGGCGAACTCGTCCCCGACGGGCGCGACTGGGCGGTGGGGACGGCGACGGGTGCCGTGCGGCTGGGTCAGGTCCAGCCCGCAGGGAAAAAGATGATGGCGGCCGGGGACTGGTTGCGGGGCGTCCGGCCCGCGGCAGGTGAACGGTTCGCGTGACCCGACGACAACGCTCGGCGCGTGACGTCGCCCTGGACGTCCTGCTGGCCGTCGAACTCGACGACGCCTACGCGAACCTCGCCTTGTCGCAGGAACTCGCCGGCTCCGCCGATCCCCGCGAAGCAGCACTCGCCACCGAACTCGTCTTCGGAACCCTGCGCTTGCGGGGGCGCTATGACGTCGTGCTGGGGGAGTGCAGCAGCCGACCCCTCGTCGATGTGGACCCGGTGACCCGCAACGCCTTGCGCCTCGGGGCTCACCAGATCCTGACCCTCGTCGTGGCCGACTACGCGGCCGTGTCAGCCACCGTGGACCAGGTCAAGCGGCGCCGTGGTCCTGGCGCGGGGAAGTTCGCCAACGCGGTGCTGCGAGCGGTGGCGCGCCAGTCGTGGGAACAGTGGCGCGACCGGATCGTCGGTACCCGGGACGGAGTGGCGGCCCAGGAGTTCGAGTGGTCGCATCCGGCGTGGATCATCCGGGCGCTGCGCGAGTCCCTGGCGCGGGCAGGCGCGGAGACCGAACTGACGGAACTCCTGCAGCGCAACGACGAACCGGCTCCGGTGACCCTCGGCGCCCGTCGGATGACCCGCTCGGCGCTTCTGGCGGCCAGTGGGGGGCGGGAAGGCGACTGGTCGCCCTGGGCGGTCCGGGTCTCGGGCGACCCAGGTCGGTTCGGTGCGGTCCGCAGCGGTGCGGCGGGGGTGCAGGACGAGGGAAGCCAGTTGATGGCCCTCGCCGTCACCCGACTGGAGACTCCTGCCGGGAACTGGCTCGACCTGTGTGCCGGGCCGGGTGGCAAGACCGCCGACCTGGCAGGGCCGGCGGCAGAGGCCGGGTCCCGGCTGATCGCGGTGGAACAGCACCGCCACCGGGCCGACCTGGTGCGTGCGGCCACGGCAGGCGGGGCGCCGGTCGAGGTGATCACCGCGGATGCGACGACCGCGCCGTTGCCGGATGCGGCGCGGATCCTCCTCGACGCCCCGTGCACTGGGCTGGGGGCCGTGCGCCGACGGCCCGAACTGCGATGGCGCCGGCAGCCGGGGGACCTCCCGGAGCTCCGGGCGTTGCAGACGGCATTGCTGGACCGTGCCCTCGATCTCCTCGTTCCCGGGGGATGTGTCGCCTACGTGACCTGTTCCCCGCATCTGGCCGAGACCGACCAGATCGTGCGGGCCGCACTGTCCCGACATGCCGGTGTCCGGACGATCCCCGCGGGTCCGCTGCTGCCCGAGGTCGCGGACGCCGCTGTCGGCGACTACGTCCAACTGTGGCCGCATCGTCACGACACCGACGGCATGTTCCTGGCGGTCCTGCAGCGACAGTGATCGCCTGCGGGGGAGCCGGATCGGGGTGACCTAGGGTGGTCGGGTGGCTCGCCGATCCTCGACGCGGAGACGACGCCGCTGGTTCGGCCTCGCTGTGGTCGCGGTCGTGGTGCTGGCTGTGGGATGGGTCGCTGCGAGTGTCGTGCGCACAGCCCTGGCCGCACGACAACTGCAGGCGGAACTCGAGGTGGCCGAGTCTCATGCGCAGACGCTCAACCTGGCCGCGTTGGGCGCCGACCTCCCGGCGATCCGGCAGTCCGCCGGGACGATGCAGGATCTGAGTGACGGGGTGGTGTGGCGCGGGTTGAGCCATGTCCCGGTGATCGGTTCGTCGGCGTCCAGCGTCCGATCCCTCTCGGCGGCGGTGGCGCAGGCCTCGCAGGCCGGCGACAGTCTGGCCCCGGTCCTCCCCGAACTGGCCGCCGACCGGATCCGCCGGGCTGACGGGTCCATCGACACCGACACCCTCGTCGAGTTGGCCGACGCGCTCGATGCCGCCGTACCGGGCCTGGCGTCGGCCTCGGCTTCCGCCCAGGGCGTGGACCCGAACGCGCTCGGACCGATCGGGGAGGCGGGGGTGCGGGCGTCGACGGCACTGGCCGACCTGCCGGAGCGGACGAGATCAGCGGCAGCAGCGGTGCGGATCGTCGCGCAGACCCTGGGCGCGGACGGGCCACGCACGACGGCGATCCTGCTGCAGAACGGCTCCGAGGCGCGCGGGACCGGCGGTTTCGTGGGCGGCTATTCGCTGGTGGACACCGATCGGGGCGCCCTCACCACGCGCCAGGTCGACACCAACAACACCCTCGACACCCCCATCCCCAACGGTGGGATGCCGGCCTCGTTCTACGCGCTGTGGGGCCGGGGCGAGACCGCTGAATGGAACTCCTACAACCAGACCCGGCACTTTCCCTACATCGGTCAGCTCAGCGCCGCCGGGATGAAGGCACGGGGCACCCCCGTCGACCAGGTCATCGCCCTCGACGCCTACGGGGTCGCCGCCATCCTCGCGGCGACCGGTCCGATCTCGGCAGACGGCGTCACCGTGGATGCCACCAACGCCGTGACCTTCTTCAACGAGACCGTCTACGCCCAGTTCCCCGACGTGGCCGAGAAGGACCGGGTGGTCGCCGACCTCATGCACGAGGTGTCCGTGGCCGTCGGGGACGGGCGCGCCGACCTTCCCACGCTGCTCCGGGAGCTGGCGGCGGTGAATGACGAGGGCCGTATCTCGCTGTGGAGCGCCGACCCGGCGACGCAGGAGACACTCACCCGATGGCAGATCGGTGCCGCCGTCCCGGTGGCGCGTGGTCCGTGGACGACAGTGGCGCTCAACAACAGCACGGCGAACAAACTCGACGCCTACGTCGCGTCGTCCGTCCGGTACCAGGCGGCCCAGTGCGGAGCGGGTCCCTCCAGCGTCACGGTGACCCTCACCAACAACTCCCCGGAACCCACCGATGACGAGCGGTTCTCGCAGGGGGTGCTGGATGAACCACCCGGCACCACCCGCATGATGGTCGACGTCTATGGGCCGGTGGGGGCCCGGTGGCGGTCGGCGGAGATCGACGGCAAGAAGCAGTTCGTCTGGCAGGGCCGGGAGCGCGGCCACCCGGTGTGGCAGTACGACCTCACCATGGCCCGCGGAGAGACCTCGACCCTCACCGTCCGGTTTTCGGAACCCGCCGGCGACGGAACGCCGGTGGTCTGGCCCCAATCCATGGCGATTCCGCAGAAAACGGAAGCCGTCACCGACTGTCCGTCGCCATGACGTCTACCTCGGCGCGACCTGGGTTAGGGTGCCGAGCATGACCTGGAACAAGAACTCGATCGTCGCGGGGTCCGTCGCCTCGTTCCTGCTCCTCGGGGGAGTGGTCGCCGCACCGAACGCCCAGGCGTACCCGCCGGGCAAGAACATCGTGGTCCAGACCAACAAGGTCAAGTACAAGAAGGGCCAGAAGATCAAGACCCGGGCCATGCGGATCCAGCCGCGGTGCAAGGTCCGGTTCCAGTACCGGGGCAAGGGTTTCAAGAAGTACACGGTCGACTACGCCGACAAGCATGGCGTCGCCAAGTCGAGGATCAAGTTCGGGCCCACCAAGAAGGGCAAGTACAAGATCCGGGTGCAGGTCCTGAAGCGGAACGGCTGCAAGCCGGAACACACCTTCTATTACTTCAAGGTCAAGTAGCCGTCCGGCTGTCCGGCGGCCATTGGCGCTAACCTGCCCAGGTGGCCGTTCAGATCTCGCCCAGCATCCTGTCCAGCGACTTCGCGGAACTCGCGGCGGAGTGCGAGCGCATCCCGTCGGCGGACTGGTTGCACGTCGACGTCATGGACAACCACTTCGTCCCCAATCTCACGCTCGGGTTGCCGGTGGTCGAGTCCCTGCTGCGCCACGTCGACACGCCGGTCGACTGCCACCTGATGATCACCGACCCCGACCGGTGGGCGCCTGCCTACGCCGAAGCCGGCGCGGGGAGTGTGACCTTCCATGCCGAAGCCGCCCACGCCCCGATCCGACTCGCCCGGGAGATCCGCTCCCAGGGGGCGCGTGCGGGTCTGGCCCTGAAGCCCGCCACCCCGGTCGAACCGTTCACCGACCTGCTGCCCGAGATCGACATGCTGTTGGTGATGACCGTCGAACCGGGATTCGGGGGCCAGCGGTTCCTCGACGTCGTGGTGCCGAAGATCCGCCGGGCCCGGGAGCTCATCGGCGACCAGCAGGTGTGGCTCCAAGTGGACGGAGGGGTCGACGCCGAGACGATCGGGATCTGCGCCGAGGCCGGTGCCGACGTCTTCGTGGCGGGCAGCGCGGTGTTCGGGTCGCCGGACCCCGATGCCATGGTCGAGGCGCTGCGTGCCACCGCCGAAGCCGTGGAGTCCGTCCGATGACCACGGACGCCCAGATCACCGACGCCATGCGTCGGGCACTGTCGCTGGCGGCGGCCACCCGGGACCCCAGCCCGAACCCGCGCGTCGGCTGCGTCATCCTCGATGCGGCCGGAGAGGTGGTCGCCACCGGGGCCCACGAAGGCGCCGGGACCCCCCACGCCGAGGTCATCGCCCTGGCGGTGGCCGGCGACCGCGCCCGTGGCGCCACCGCCGTGGTCACCCTCGAGCCCTGTGCCCACACCGGGCGCACCGGACCCTGCACCACCGCGCTCATCGACGCCGGGGTCGCCCGGGTCGTCTACGGGCAGTCGGACCCCAACCCCGAGGCCGCCGGGGGCGCGGCAGTGCTGCGGAGCGCGGGGATCGCCGTGACCGGCGGTCTGCTCGCCGACGAGGCCACCGCCCTCAACCCCGGATGGAGCATCGCCATGAGCCGTCAGCGGCCCACGGTCACCTGGAAGGTCGCCGCCACCCTGGACGGGCGGGTGGCCGCACCCGACGGCAGCAGCCGCTGGATCACCGGTGTTGCCGCGCGGGAACAGGTGCACCAGATGCGCGCCGAGCACGACGCCGTCCTCGTCGGGACCACGACCGTCCTCACCGACGACCCCGAACTGACCGCGCGGATCGACGGCGCGCGGCAACCGTGGCGCATCGTGATGGGACAACGCAGCGTCCCGGCCCGGGCCCGGGTCCGGCTTTCCGAACCCGCGGATCGGTTCTGGCAGATCCCGACCCGCGACCCCTCCTTCGCCCTGTCCCAGATGGTGCGGCGGGACATCCACACTGTGCTCCTCGAGGGTGGGCCGTCCCTGGCGGGCGCCTTCCTGCGGGCCGGGCTGATCGACCACGTCGTGTGGTACACCGCGCCGGCGATCCTCACCGCGGGCGTCGGCGCAGTCCCCGACCTGGGCGTGACCACCCTGGACCGGGCGTGGCGGCTGTCCCTGCGTGACGTGTCCCGGGTGGGCGATGATGTCCGTATCGACCTGGTGCCCGCCGACGGCGCCTGACGAGGAGGCGGGCATGTTCACCGGCATCGTCGAAGAGGTCGGACACATCGCGCGGATCGATCCCCTCGATCACGAGGCGGTCCGGCTCACCGTCACCGCCAACACGGTCCTGGAGGGCACGGTCCTCGGCGATTCCATCGCTGTGAGCGGGGTCTGCCTGACCGTGGCCGAACTCACCCCCACGGGCTTCGGGGCCGATGTCATGCCCGAGACCCTGCGACGTACGGCGCTGGCCGATGCGACGCCCGGGTCACCGGTCAATCTGGAGCGAGCGGCCACCCCCGCCACCCGGCTCGGTGGGCACCTCGTGTCCGGGCACGTCGACGGCACCGGCCGGCTGCGTTCACGGCAGCCGGCAGGCGATTTCGACGAACTCGTGGTCACCGTCCCCGACGACCTGTCGCGCTATCTGGTGGCGAAGGGATCGATCTGTGTCGACGGGGTGTCGCTGACGGTGGTTGGCACCGGCTCCGACGATGACGGACACTGGTTCTCGGTCGCGCTGATCCCCACGACGTTGCGCCACACGACCCTGGGGACCCACGCGGTGGGGGACACCGTCAATCTGGAGGTCGATGTGATCGCCAAGTACGTCGAGCGGATGCTGTCCGCGCGGTCGACGTGATCCCCGCCGATCGGCTGTACGCCGAGGACGACACCGGAGGTCAGGAACCTTCCCCGGCTGCGGAGCCCGCGGTCGAGGGCGAGGTCCCGCTCGACAGCGTCGCGGCTGCCATCGAGGCGGTGGCCGCCGGCCGCGCGGTGGTGGTGGTCGATGACGCGGATCGGGAGAACGAGGGCGACCTCATCTGCGCGGCGGGGAAGGCCACCCCCGAACTGGTGGGTTTCATGATCCGGCACACCTCCGGGGTCATCTGCGTGCCGATGCCCGCCGACCAGCTCGACCGGCTCGATCTGCCACCCATGACACCCGTCAACCAGGACCGCAAGCAGACGGCCTACTCCGTGTCGGTCGACGCTCGCGACGGTGTCACCACCGGGATCTCCGCCGCCGATCGGGCTCACACCATCCGGGTCCTGGCCGACAGCGCCACCGAGCCGTGGGAGCTCACCCGCCCCGGACACGTCTTCCCCCTGCGGGCCGTCGACGGGGGTGTGCTGCGCCGCGCGGGCCACACCGAGGCCGCGGTGGAACTCGCGCGCCTGGCCGGACTGACCCCCGCCGGCGCCATCTGCGAGTTGGTGAACGACGACGGATCGATGATGCGGGCTCCCGAATGCCGGGAGTTCGCCGACGCCCACGGTCTGGTGATGATCTCCATCGCCGATCTCATCGCGTACGTGCGGCGCACCGAGTCGCAGATCGAACGGGTCGTCGAGACGCTGCTCCCGACCGAGTTCGGCGACTTCCGCGCGATCGGCTACCGCTCGCTGATCGACGGTCAGGAACACGTGGCACTGGTGGCCGGCGACATCGGCGACGGCCGCGACCTGCTGGTGCGGGTGCACTCCGAATGTCTGACCGGCGACACCCTCGGGTCGTTGCGATGTGACTGCGGGCCGCAGTTGCATGCCGCCCTGCAACAGGTCGGCGACGAAGGACGCGGGGTCGTGCTGTACCTGCGCGGACACGAGGGCCGCGGGATCGGGCTACTGCACAAACTCGCCGCGTACCGGCTGCAGGACTCCGGCCGGGACACGGTCGACGCCAACCTGGACCTGGGTCTGCCGGCCGACGCCCGCGAATACGGCACGGGCGCCCAGATCCTGGCCGACCTCGGCGTCCGCACCCTCCGCCTGCTCACGAACAACCCGGCGAAGCGGGCCGGGCTGGAGGGGTACGGGCTCAGCATCGTGGACCGGATCCCGCTGATCGTGGGCGAGACCGACCAGAACCGTGAGTACCTGCGGACGAAGGCCGAGCGGATGGGCCACGACCTGACCACGAACGACGTGCCGGGCCACCCACGCCCGGCGGAATGGTGATGCCATGAGCGGTTCCGGAGCGCCCGAGCAACTCCCCGACGGACGCGGTCGCCGGCTGGCGATCATCGCCGCCTCGTGGCACGACGAGGTGATGTCGGGGCTTCTGGCCGGTGCCCGCCGGGCTGCGCAGTCCGCCGGGGCCGAGGTGGCCGAGTTCCGGGTCCCCGGCTCGTTCGAACTCCCGGTCGCCGCCCAGGCTGCCGCGCGGGCAGGCTTCGACGGCGTCGTCGCCCTGGGGGTCATCATCCGTGGGGGCACGCCCCACTTCGAGTACGTCTCCGCCGGAGTCACCCAGGGTCTCACCGAGGTGGCGGTGGGCACGGGGGTCCCGGTCGGTTTCGGCGTCCTCACGTGCGACACCGAGGCTCAGGCCCTCGACCGCGCCGGACTGGCCGACAGCAGCGAGGACAAGGGCGGGGAGACCGTTGCCGCGGTGCTGGCCACCCTGGACACCGTGCAGGCCATCGGTGGTCGGGCCCGGCCCTATGCTGGATTCACCCCGGCGTGACTGGAGCGACGTGAAGACCTTCGACGGCCTGTACGCCGAGTTGTCCGACCGGGCCCGGACCCGACCCGCAGGGTCGGGGACCGTGGCGCAGCTCGATGCCGGCGTGCACGCGATCGGCAAGAAGATCGTCGAGGAGGCCGCCGAGGTCTGGATGGCCGCGGAGTACGAGGGTCGCGAGCGTACGGCCGAGGAAATCTCCCAGTTGCTGTACCACCTCCAGGTGCTGATGGTCGCCGCCGAGCTGACCCCCGACGACATCTACCGGCACCTGTGACGGAAGGCAGGCCCCCGTTGTTGCGCATCGCTCTCCCGAACAAGGGACAGTTGTCCGAACCCGCCAAGCAAATGCTGGCCGAGGCCGGGTACGCCCGCAGCCGCAGTCCGCGCGACCTGGTGGTCCACGACCGCGACAACGACGTGGAGTTCTTCCTGCTGCGGCCCCGCGACATCGCGACGTATGTGGCGGCCGGCACGCTGGATCTGGGCATCACCGGGCGAGACATGCTCGCCGACTCCGGGGTGTCCGCCGACGAGATCCTCGCCCTGGGATTCGCGCCGTCGACATTCCGGCTCGCCGGGCCCGAGGGCAAGTACGGCACGGCGTCCGAACTGTCCGGGTGTCGGGTGGCGACCTCCTACCCCGAGATCCTGCGCACCTACTTCGAGACCATCGGCGTGACCGCCGACGTCGTCCGACTCGACGGGGCGGTCGAGAACGCCGTGCGGCTCGGGGTCGCCGACGCCGTGGCCGACGTCGTCGACACCGGTGCGACCCTGCGGTTGGCCGGACTCGAGACCATCGGCGATCCGATCCTGCAGAGCGAGGCTCTCCTCATCCGCCGCAGTGGGGCGCCGGCGTCGGCCGAGGCGGACGTCTTCATCCGGCGGCTGCAGGGAGTGTTGACCGCTCGCACCTACGTCCTGGTCGACTACGACATCCCGCGCGACCGGGTCGCCGACGCCTGCGCCCTCACCCCGGGACTCGAGTCGCCCACGGTTTCGCCGCTCGCCGAGGAGGGCTGGGTGGCCGTGCGCGCGGTGGTCCCGAAGAACCAGGTGCATCGCATCATGGACCGGCTGGCGGACATCGGGGGTCGGGGGATCCTGGTCACGGCGATCTCGGCGTGCCGACTGTGAGCACTCCTGCCGGCCGTGCCGCCCCCCGCCGGACGACGGCCACGAAGACTGCGGCGAAGAAGTCCACGAAAGCGCCGAGCCGCAAGAAGTCGCCCACCAAGAAGCCCGTCAAGAAGGCCCCGGCCCGCACGACCGGCGCGTCAGGGAAAGGCACCTCGGCCAGGCGGCCGGCGCCCATGAGATCCCGGGAGAGCGGGTCGCGGGCCGTCGCTTCGGCATCCGCCCCGGTGGCGTCCGCGGCGCCCCAGATCCCGCGATCGTGGCCCAATGCGCCGGTGCGTCGGGGCCTCGGTGTCGCCCTGCTGGGCCTGGCCGGCGCCGGACAGTTCACCGCCGGCGCCAATCCGGTGGTCCGCCCCGGCTCCGAGATCCCCGGCGAACCGGTCATGGACGTGCTGCTCGGTGCGGCGGACGTGGCGCTCGAGGCCGGGGAACGGGTGGCCGACGGGGTGCGCACCCATCTCAACCCCCTGCTGGCACGGGCCTGGTCGCCGGCGTCGGGGCCGGTGACGGGAGCCGCCGGAGGGGGGCTGCGGTTGCTGGGTGCGCTCACCCGACCCCTGGCCGACCGAGGCCGCCGGCTGCGGGCCGACGCCGAGCACGAGGCCGCGGCCGCTGTCGCCACAGTGCTGCCGGAGACCATCGAACTGGTCATGGAGCAGCTGGACCTCACGGATCTGGCCATCGACAACGTCGACATCCAGCGGGTGTTGGAGGCCACCGCCGACCAGGTCGACCTCACCGGATTCGCCATCGACCACATGGACCTGGTCCGACTCATCGAGGCGAGTCTCGACGAGGTCGACTTCACCGGCATGGCGATCACCAGGCTCGACTTCGCCCGTGCCGTGACTGCGGCGATGGAGCAGGTGGACGTGATGTCCGTGGCTCGCGACCAGATGGATCCGGCGCGGGTCGCCCAGTACCTGCGGGAGAACGTCGACGTGGCCGAGGCGCTGCGTGCGGCGCCCACTGCGGTGGCCGGCGAGGCGGTGCGCAATGTGCGTCAGACTGCCCGGCGCCTCACCGGCCGCGGCTGAGGCCTCAGTCCGGATCCACCACCACGTCCGCCCGCCGGGCTTACCCTGACGGCATGGCGTCGATCCCCACGGCCGAGCTCCTGTCGGAACTGCTCGACGACGATTCGTGGCGTTCGTGGGACGCGCCGGTCGCCGACCCGGAGGACCTGCCCCCCGACTACCTCGAGGACCTCTCCCGGGCGCGGGCGCAGACCCGCTCCGACGAGTCGGTGGTGACGGGATCGGCCAGGCTCGACGACCAGCCTGTCGCCGTCATCGCCGGCGACTTCGACTTCCTGGCGGGATCGGTGGGGGTGGCTGCGGCCGCACGACTGGTCGCCGCCGTGGAGCGGGCCACCGCCTTGGGACTGCCGCTGCTGGGACTGCCGGTGTCAGGCGGTACCCGGATGCACGAGGGGACCCCTGCCTTCGTGCAGATGGCGGTCATCGCGGGCGCCGTGCGGCGCCACACCGACGCCGGTCTCCCTTATCTGGTCTACCTCCGCCATCCGACGACCGGAGGGGTCTTCGCGACCTGGGGGTCGCTGGGCGACGTCACCTTCGCCGAGCCGGGCGCGCTGACCGGGTTCCTGGGTCCTCGCGTGTACGAAGGGTTGTACGGCCGACAGTTCCCAGACGGCGCCCAGACGGCCGAGGGTCTCGTCGCCGCCGGGGTGATCGACGGGGTGGCGACGCCGGCGAAGTGGCGGGGCCTCGTCTCCGACATCCTCGCCGTGTGGCGTTCCCACCCGGCCGCGGGAACCGCTCCCGCCGGCTGGGAGTCCCCCGGCCCGGCCGTGAGTCATCCGAGTGCCGCTCCCGCGCCGGAGCGCGACGAGGCCGAAGGGCCCGATGCGTGGGCGCGGATCCAGCGCACCCGGACGGCCGGACGTCCCGGCGCCCGCGAACTCCTGGCGACGTGCTCCTCCGTGGTCGAGCTTTCGGGGACCCAGGCCGGCGAGACTGCGGCTGCCACGATCCTTGCTCTCGCCCAGGTGGACGACGTGGGCTGCGTGGTCGTGGCCCAGGACCGGCGGACCCAGGCGGCTCTGGCCGCCGACGACCCCGCGACCGGTCTGGGCCCGGCCGACCTGCGGGTGGCCCGGCGGGGCATGTCGCTGGCCGCCCGATGGGGGCTTCCGCTCGTGACGGTCGTCGACACCCAGGGCGCCGAACTCAGCGCTGCCGCGGAGCACGGAGCTCTGGCGGGCGAGATCGCCCGGTGCCTGGCCGACCTGGCCGGGCTGCCGACTCCGACGCTGTCGGTGCTGCTGGGCGGGGGTGCCGGCGGCGCGGCGCTCGCGCTGCTGCCTGCGGATCGGGTGGTGGCCGCCCCTGACGCATGGGTCACCCCGTTGCCGGCGGAAGGGGCCTCCCTCATCCGCTACCGGACGGTGGACCGGGCGGCCGAGGTCGTCGGCGGCCAGCGCATCATCGGCCCGGAACTGGCGGCCATCGGGGCGGTGGACCGCATCGTGGCAGCGCCGGTCACGGATCGCGATGCCTGGCACCTGGTGTTGGCCGAGGAACTCAGTCGACTCGTCGTCGACCCGCCCGATCCCGCTGCGCGCCGCTGGCCGCGCGTGCCGTGACCGCCTCCCCGGGACCCTCGCCGGGGGGATCGGGATACTCCTGGGCTTCGCGGAAGGCCTTCTGCAGGCTGGCCAGACCGTCGCGCAAGGGCGCCGCATGGTGGTGCCCGAGGTGCGGGACTGCCGCGGCCACGAGTCCGCCGAGTGCGTCGATGAGGATCCGGGCCTCGGCCAGGTCCACGTCGCCGCTGGTCCCTTCGTAGAGCCCGAGTTTGACGGCGGCGGCGGTCATCAGGTCGACCGCGTTCGCTCCGACGATCTCCACAGCCGAGAGGGCGGCGAGGTCGCGGGTGGCGGCGACGGCTTCGGCGTTTTCCCCGGGGCTGCTCATGCCGCTACACTGACAGACGACCCATCCGGATCCGCGCTGCGGGTCGGATGCACAAGCGGACTCGATCCCACCCAGCAACCTCCGGGTTGTCCGGTCCGGTCAACACGGCCCCGTGCCGTGGCTTGTGCCTCCGTCCGTTCCGATCCGGGACCTGCGACCAAGGAGGCGCCATCAGCGTCGAACCCCGTATCAACGACCGCATCCGGGTGCCGGAGGTCCGCCTCGTCGGACCCAACGGTGAACAGGTCGGCATCGTGCGTATCGACGATGCGCTGCGATTGGCGCGGGAGAGCGATCTCGACCTCGTCGAGGTGGCTCCCCAGTCGCGGCCGCCGGTGTGCAAGTTGATGGATTACGGCAAGTTCAAGTACGAGTCCGCCCAGAAGGACCGCGCCGCTCGCCGTAATCAGACGCAGACCGTGATCAAGGAGATGAAACTCCGGCCCAAGATCGATCCCCACGACTACGAGACCAAGAAGGGTCACATCGTCCGGTTCCTGAACCAGGGCGACAAGGTCAAGGTGACGATCATGTTCCGGGGTCGCGAGCAGAGTCGCCCCGAACTCGGGTTCCGGCTGCTGCAGCGGCTCGCCGAGGACATCGAGGAGATCGGCTTCGTCGAGTACTCGCCCAAGCAGGAGGGGCGCAACATGATCATGGTCATCGCGCCGCTGAAGAAGAAGTCCGAGGTCAAGGGCACCCGATCGCAGCAGCGCCGCGACCGGGACCGCCGCGACGCGGAACGCAACGACACGGCGCCGAGCGCCGACGATCAGGCGCCAGTCGCCGAGGAGCAGTGAGGAATCCCATGCCGAAGATGAAGACCCACAGCGGGACCAAGAAGCGCGTGAAGAAGACCGGTTCGGGCAAGTTGCGCCGTGAGCAGACCAACCGGCGCCACCTGCTCGAGCACAAGTCCACGAAGCGGACGCGGCGGCTCGCCGCGGACGTCGACGTGTCCAAGGCCGACACCAAGAACGTGAAGCGCCTGCTCGGCGAGCGCTGAGTCACCACCAGGAACGAGGAGAACCATGGCGAGAGTGAAGCGGGCGGTCAACGCCCAGAAGAAGCGTCGTGAGGTGTTGGAGCAGGCCAGCGGCTACCGCGGGCAGCGGTCGCGGCTGTACCGCAAGGCCAAGGAGCAGGTGACCCACTCCCTGGTCTATGCCTACGACCATCGCAAGGACAAGAAGGGCGACTTCCGGCGCCTGTGGATCCAGCGCATCAATGCCGGCGCCCGCGCCAACGGCATGACCTACAACCGGTTCATCCAGGGGCTGAAGATCTCGGGGATCGAGGTGGACCGCCGGATGCTCGCCGAGCTCGCGGTCAACGACCCCGATGCCTTCGCCGCCCTGGTCGAGCAGTCGCGCGCCGCGGTCGCCGCAGCCTGACGTGACCTCGAACGGCCCCACCTCGGTCAGATCCGACCGGGTCGGGGCCGTTCGTCGTCTGGCGAACCGGTCGTTCCGGCACAAGGTCGGTCGGTTCCTCGCCGAAGGTCCGCAGTCGGTGCGCGAGGCCGTGCGGCACCGACCGGACGTGATCGACGAGATCTTCGTCATACCGGACGCCTCTGCCGACATCGCGTCGATCATCGCCGAGGCGACCGCAGCGGGCCTGCGCATCACGCCGATCCCGGAGCCGGTGCTGCTGGCGATGACCGAGACCGTGCACCCGCAGGGGATCGCCGCCGTGTGTCGATTCCTCGACGCCGACGATCCGGCCGCGCTGATGGCCGGGGCCTCGCTGGTCGCCGTGCTGCACCAGGTCCGCGATCCCGGGAACGCCGGTACGATCCTGCGCACGGCCGATGCCGCGGGCGCCGACCTTGTCGTGTTGACCGGCGACTCGGTCGATCCGTACAACGGCAAGTGCGTGCGCAGCACCGCAGGTTCGCTGTTCCACGTCCCCTATGCGTCCCTGCCCCTCGAGCAGGTCGCCCACGTCGCCGGTGAGTCCGGGTTGACCGTGCTGGCCGCGGACGGCGATGCACCGGAGTCTCTGCCCGAGGTGGTGGCAGCCGGCGTGCTCGCGGGGCGGATCGCCTGGGTGTTCGGCAACGAGGCACACGGGCTCCCCGGCGACGTGCCCTGCGACCGGCGGGTGTCCATCCCTCTCTACGGATCGGCCGAGTCCCTCAACCTCGCCGGCGCGGCCGCTGTCTGTCTGTATACGACAGCCATGGCCCAGCACTCGCCTGCCCTGCCGGGGTGACCGGGTCCCGGCAGCGGACTGTGGGCCGCTGGGCCGGAGGTGGGGGCACTACGATTGCCGGGTGTCCACCCAAGACTTCGATCCCGTCACGGTCGAGGCGCTGTCCGAGGAGTCCGTGGCGCGCAACGTCACCGACGCGCTCGCGGCGTTCGCGGCCGCCCCGGACCTCGAGGCCCTCAAGATGGCCCGGATCGCCCACACCGGCGACCGCTCACCGCTCGCGCTGGCCAACCGCGAGATCGGGGCGCTGCCGCCGGCAGCGAAGGCCGATGCCGGCAAGCGGGTCGGACAGGCACGCGGGCGGGTGAGGCAGGCGCTGGCCGATCGACAGGCGACACTCGAAGCCGAACGCGATGAACGGGTGTTGCTGACCGAGACCGTCGACGTCACCAAGTCCTACGACCGCGATCCCTCTGGCGCGCGGCATCCGTTGACCACGATCCAGGAGCGGATGGCCGACATCTTCGTCGCCATGGGCTATGACGTGGTCGACGGCCCCGAGGTCGAGACCGAGTGGCACAACTTCGACGCCCTCAACCTGGGCCCCGATCATCCGGCTCGTTCGATGCAGGACACCTTCTTCGTCGATTCGGCGGAGTCGGGGGTCGTCCTGCGCACCCACACGTCGCCGGTGCAGATCCGCACGATGCTCACGCAGACCCCGCCGATCTACATGGTGGCCCCGGGCCGGGTCTTCCGCACCGACGAACTCGACGCCACCCACACGCCGGTGTTCAGCCAGATCGAGGCCCTCGCGGTCGATCGCGGGATCACGATGGCGCACCTCAAGGGCACCCTCGATCACTTCGCGGCTGCCCTGTTCGGCGAGGGGATCGTGACCCGCCTGCGTCCCTCGTACTTCCCGTTCACCGAGCCCAGCGCCGAACTCGACCTGCAGTGTTTCGTCTGCCGTGGTGCGTCCGTGGGCGATCCCGAGAACCCCTGTCGGACCTGCGGCAGCGAAGGCTGGATCGAATGGGGAGGGTGCGGCATGGTCAACCCTCGCGTGCTGCTGGCCTGTGGCATCGACGCCGACGAGTATTCGGGTTTCGCGTTCGGCATGGGCTTGGAGCGCACGCTCATGTTCCGCCACGGCATCACCGACATGCGCGACATGGTCGAGGGCGATGTGCGCTTCACCCTCCCCTTCGGACTGGAGATCTGATGCGTGTCCCGATCTCATGGCTGCGTGAGTTCGCGCCCGTTCCCGCCGACCAGTCGGGCCGTGCCATCGCCGCGCGTCTGATCGCGGCGGGACTCGAGGTCGAGACGGTCGACACCGTGGGCGCGGGCGTCACCGGTCCACTTGTCGTGGGCCGGGTGCTCGACATCGAGGAACTCACGGACTTCAAGAAGCCCATCCGGTTCTGCCGCGTCGAGGTCGGCGCCGGACACGGACATCCGGACACCCCCGGCGTACGCGGCATCGTCTGCGGCGCGCGCAACTTCTCCGCCGGCGACCTGGTCGTCGTGGCTCTCCCGGGATCCGTGCTGCCCGGCGACTTCGCGATCTCGTCGCGCACGACCTATGGCCGGGTGTCGGACGGGATGATCTGCAGCGAGCGTGAACTGGGTCTGGGGGACGACTACGACGGCATCCTGGTGCTGCCACCGGACTCCGCCGAACCGGGTGCCGACGTGACCGGGCTGCTCGGGATCGGCGACGAGGTCCTGGACATCGCGGTGACCCCCGATCGTGGCTACGCGCTCAGCGTCCGCGGAGTCGCCCGCGAGGCCGCCACTGCGTATAGCGTCGCGTTCACCGACCCCGGACTCGAGCTCGCCGAGTTGCCGGTCGCCGAGGCGGAACCGCACGTCGGGCGCACCGACGATCCCGAACGTTGTGACCTGTTCTCGCTGCGCACCATCATGGGCTTCGACCCGGCCGCGCCCACGCCGATGTGGATGCGCACCCGGCTCACCGCTGCGGGCATGCGTCCGGTGAGCCTGGCTGTCGACGTCACCAACTACGTCATGCTCGAGACGGGTCAGCCGTTGCACGCGTTCGACCTCGATCGACTCTCGGGCCCGGTGCGGGCGCGGGCCGCGGCCCCCGGGGAGCACCTGGTCACCCTGGATCACGTGGATCGTGCCTTGGATCCCGACGACCTGGTGATCGCCGACGACCGGGCAGCACTGGGGTTGGCGGGAGTCATGGGAGGTCTCACGTCCGAGATCAGTGACACCACGACGAACATCGCGCTCGAGGCCGCCCACTTCGACCCGGGTGCCATCGCCCGCATGGCGCGGCGCCACAAACTGAGCAGCGAGGCGTCGCGCCGGTTCGAGCGTGGGGTCGATCCGGCATTGGCGCCCTTCGCCTCCGAACGAGCCGCGGCCCTCCTGCTGCGTCACGGCGGCGGTACGCACGTGGGGCTGACCGCCCAGGAGGTCGGACACCGTCCGGTCGTGATCACCATCGAGCCGGAGCTGTTCGGCCGGGTCGCGGGCATGCCGGTGGCGGCGGACACCGTGCGCGAGAAGCTCTTGGCCGTCGGCTGTGAGATCAGCGAGAGCGCCGGCGCCTGGCAGGTGACACCGCCCAGCTGGCGCCCGGACCTGACCGACCCGAACGACCTCGTGGAGGAGGTGCTCCGGCTCGTCGGGTATGACGCCATCCCTTCGCATCTGCCCGCCATCCCGGCGCAGCACGGACTGCCGGAGTCCCGCCGGCTGCGCCGATCGGTCGGGACCGCGCTGGCGGGTGCGGGTTACGTCGAGGTGCCGTCCTATCCGTTCGTCGGCGAGGGCGACCTGCTCGCGTTGGGGATCACCCCCGACGACCCTCGCCACCGCAGTGTCGTGCTGGCCAACCCCCTGAGCGACGAGCAGCCGTGGCTGCGCACCACGCTGCTTCCCGGGCTGGTCGCAGCGGCCCGACGCAACCTCTCCCGGGGGGCTGACCACCTCGCCCTCTTCGAGCAGGGTCTCGTGTTCCTGCCCCGCTCGGGGTTCGGCTCCCCGGAGTCGGTGCGACCGTCGGTCGAGGGGCGACCAAGTGATGCCGAACTGGCCGCGCTGGACGCGCTTCTGCCCGATCAGCCGCGACATGTCGCGGTGCTGCTGTCCGGTGCGCGCGAACCCGCCGGATGGTGGGGGCCGGAGCGTCCGGTGTCCTGGGCCGACGCGATCGGCGCCGCCCGGTTGGTGGCCCGGGCGGTGGGCGCCTCGCTCGAGGTGATCCCCGGCGAGCAGCCCCCGTGGCACCCGGGACGGTGCGCAGTGCTGCGGGTGTCCGGAAACCCGGTGGGCTACGCGGGTGAACTGCACCCGAAGGTCTGCGAAGCCACCGGACTACCCCCCCGGACGGCGGCGATGGAGCTTGACCTCGATGCCGTTATGGGGGCGCGTACCGCGGTCACCCCGGCACCCCAGGTGGGCACCATGCCGGTGGCCAAGGAGGACATCGCCGTAGTGGTGGATGCCGTAGTCACCGCTGCCGAGGTCGAGAGGGCGCTGCGCGCGGGTGCCGGCGATCTGCTCGAGTCGGTCCGACTGTTCGACGAGTACGTGGGCGCCCAGGTCGGGGACGGGCGCAAGTCCCTGGCCTTCGCCCTGCGGTTCCGCGCGCCCGATCGCACCCTGACCGCGGACGAGGTGTCGACGGCCCGCGATGCCGCAGTGGCGGCGGCGACCCAAGCCGTGGGGGCGACCCTGCGAGCGTGAGCGTCCGGTCTGCGCTCAGCGTCGGCTGATGAGGTCGCCCATCTCCTCGCACCAGAACGCGAGTCCGCACAACTGGTAGGACACGAAGCCCTTCGTGAGAGCCGGGTTGTTGCGCTCGAACAGTCGATGGCCGGCCACCTGCAGGGTCCACGAGGCCACGAACACCGCGGCACCGACCTTCGGGCGGGCCAGGAGCAGTGGGAGCGATGCCGCAGCGCCCGGGATCCCGACCAGATGGGTCGCGCGGACCCCCACGGACCGGTGCTGCGAGCGGTAGTAGGCCATCTTGTCGTCGAAGGAGGCGCCGGCGGCGGGCGGTTCCGACGACGACCACACCGGTCGGGTCTCCTCGGCCGGGCGGCGCAGGCGATCCAGCAGGCCGGTGGCAGTGGTGGCGGTGTCGGGCCGATAGCCGGCTCCCGCGAAGTCGTCGATCATGACGTCCACGTCGATCTCCTCGTCGCCGTCGAGGGGCTCGACGGCGTTCGCCGGCGCGTAGTCCGGCGAGTCCTCCCAGGCATCCCGGGGAGCCGCCAGCGAGTCCAGCACGGTCATGGTGTTGACGGTAGTCCTGCGCGTGGCGATGTTGCCCGTCGAGAGTCCCGCCTACGACGGCAGGAGTCTGCGCATGACCTTGCCCGTCTCGTTGCGGGGGAGTTCGTCGATGATCACGATGTCGCGAGGTCGTTGAAAGGGGGCCAGGCTTTCGGTCGCCCACGCCGCCACCGCACCGCGGAGTTCCTCGTGGTCGGTCGCCGCGGTGGGGACCACGAACACCACGACCCGCTGACCGAAGGTGCCGTCCGGACGCCCGACGGCGGCGACATCGGCGACCCCGGGGCACCCGCGCAGGACGTCCTCCACCTCCGCGGGGTGCACGTTCTCGCCACCGCTGATGATCAGGTCGTCAGAGCGACCGCGGATGAACAACAGACCGGCCTCGTCGAACACCCCCACGTCGCCGGTGGCCACCAGGCCGTCCTCCCGTTCCTTGTCGGCACCGTCGACGTAGCCGTCGAAGGCCGCCGCCGACCCGACCCACACCTCGCCGGTCTCCCCGGTCGGCACCGCTGTGCCGTGACTGTCGCGCAGTTCGACCCTGACCCCGGGCAGCGGTCGTCCGGCCGAGTTCGGCGCATGCGCGAGGTCGG
This sequence comes from Candidatus Nanopelagicales bacterium, assembly GCA_046330625.1. Taxonomy (GTDB): domain Bacteria; phylum Actinomycetota; class Actinomycetes; order S36-B12; genus CAIWTL01. The sequence goes on along the minus strand of JAXLSJ010000023.1, from coordinate 36 downwards.
TCGGCGTGGCGACGGTGGCGTAGCCGACCTCGGTGG
>JAXLSJ010000022.1:0-36146 GCA_046330625.1 Candidatus Nanopelagicales bacterium | reverse complement strand
CCCAGCGCCGTCGCGGCTTGGGCACGGACGACGTCGGCCGGGTCCGTCAGCGCCTTCTCCAGGTCCACAGCGCATTCCGCGGTCCCCGCCTGACCGAGTGCCCGGGCCGCGTTGACCCGTTCCTCCACGGTCCCCCGACGCAGCAACTCCAGCAGTTGCGGATCCGCCTCCGACGACCCGATCAGGCCCAGGGTGCGCATGAGGTTGCTCCGGAAGATCGGGTCGGGACGATCGCGTGCCGACTCGGCGGCCAGCGCCGCCAGGCACTCGGACAGCGCCCATGGGGCGGCCAGACGCTCGACGATGCGTTCCCACGCCATGCGCCGCTCCCGCAGCGCGCCGATGAGCGCTCGGGCGGCTTCGGGTGTTCCGACGATGGCGAGCGAGCGGGCCCCCACCAGTCGCACATCCGCATCCTTGTCCGACATGGCCGCGGCCGCGTCAGCGACTCCGTCCGGATCCCTCAGCATGTTGAGCAACAGCACTGCCGTGCCCCGCTGAATGGGCCGACGCGAACCGACCCGCTTCGTGAGATCGGCGGCGAAGGCCGGATAGTCGGGCAGCCGGCGAAGCGAGTCGGGATCGAACTCCTGGCCCATCAGGACCGCCACGAGGTCGGTCTGTCCGCCCGGGTGCCCGGTGGCCTCACGCAGCACGGCGGACTGCTCCGCGTCGGACCCGGCGATGCCCAGCCGGAACCGGGTCCTCCGCTGGGTCTTGTCCGCCTCACGCCGGTCACGACGGAACTTCCTCATCGCGACCATCGCGTACGCGACCGCGAGGACGGCCGCCGTCGCGCCGAGGACCAGCACCAGGTCCGCCAGGGTCACGCGCACCTCCTGGTCCTCGACGGTCACGGTGATCCGCCGCTAGCGACATAGTGCCCAAGCGGAGGACATGTTGCAGGTGGTCCATCGTCGGCGACTCGGTGGGGAGGCCCGTTCTGGCAGACTGACCATGGCGTGAACGCAGCCCCGCGCGCGGCCCGACGCGCCCGGCGCCCGTAGCTCAACGGATAGAGCAACCGGTTTCTACCCGGTCGGTTGTGGGTTCGAATCCCTCCGGGCGCGCCACGCGGGACGGCCCAACGGCTCCCGACCTGAGTGTCGGGCCGGCGCTCAGGTGCAGAGCGCTTGATGATCATGGACAGGAACGGGGTCGCCGCGCACCACACACATCAGCCACCATGATCATCAAGCGCTGTGCATCTGCCCGCCGGGAAACGGCATACGATCGGGGTATGGCCGAGTCGATGACGGCGTGGGGCTACCCTTCCAGTCGGCCGTTCATCCTGCTCCTCGTCTACTACCTCATCGCCACCCTGCAGTTGTCGACCGTGGCCGCATGGTCGCCGCTCCCGGGCACGAACAGCCGTGCCATCTGGGCGATCGCTGCGGCCGCATTCGGGCTGGCGATGGCGTTGCGGTCCGCGTGGGCCCGGTGGGCGGGCTTCCGCGATCCCGGCTCCTGGTCGCCCCGGCATCCTGCTCCCCGGGCTGTCCGCAGGTGTCGCAGTCGGTGGGCAGGGAGCAACTCGTCGCGGAGCTTCTACCTCGCGGTCCTGGGCGCATGTATGCGGGCACATGCCTGTCCACTCGCACGGTCTTCTGCTCTTGGTGATCGTCGGCACGATCACCTGCTGCTTCGCCGCCGCTCCTCGTCAACTGGCGGCTCGACAGTCCGGCCTATCTGATCGCGGTCGTAGTGCTCGCGGATGGCGTGACATTGATCGTGTCGTCACTGGTCGAGCAACTGCGCACTCGAGGCGGTGCAGGACCCACTCACCGGGGCGCTCAATCGACGCGGCCTGCAGCATTCCGCCGATCTGGTCCACGACCTCGAGATCCGTCGGCACCTGGCCACGTCCATCGTGGAGATCGACCTCGATGGCTTCAAGCGGTTCAACGACACCAACGGACATCACGCCGGGGACGATCTCCTGGCCGCATTGGTGGAGGACTGGTCGTCGGTGCTGCGCGGAACGGACATCCTGGCCCGGACGGGCGGTGACGAGTTCGTGCTCGTGCTTCCCGCGACCAGCCACGCCGAGGCCCACTGTCCACCCCGCGACCACTGACCCCACCGGAAGGGCGCCCCACCCGAAGGAGACGCGCTACCCGGCAACAGTTCTGTTCCGTCGCGGGATCAGGGAGCCAGGATGCGCTCCACACCATCCCGAAGCGGCTGGAAGTTCACCGTCACATCCCCGGCGAAGGGGTTGTACAGACTCAGCACGACGCTGATCCCCATCGCCGACACCAATGCCCATCCCACCAGCAGGAAGGGACGCGTGACCTTGGTGGCCACGATTCCCATGACGATGCAGGAGAGGGTCCCCGCCGTCAGGAGTAGCCACAACACACTCACGGGAAGCTGGCGCCGCGCGATCGACAGCAGTTCGACATGACCCTCGGCGATGTTGCTGGCGACGGCAAGGACACGGTCAGCCTCAGGGTCGGACGCACTGGCGTGCTTGGCCAGGCCGCGAACCCGCTCCTCCAGCCGATCCAGATAGACAAGGCTCGGGAGTTCCTGCACGTCGCCGGCAGCCAGTCGCGGAACATCCTCCTCGCTGACGGCCCGCAGGTAGTCCTTCAAGTCCTTGGTGATGGCGGCCGCCCGATCGCGATCACTGAGATTGTGGGTGAGCCACGCGACATCCTGCGCCGAGGCGGCGACCTTCTCCACGGAAGTCTGCGCCGAGTTGATGGTGCCCCACGTGATGGTCACCGCAAAGCCGATCAGGAAGGCCATGGCAACACCGGTGGGAGCGTTCATCGCCTCGGCCAACGTGACCAGCTCGGCCTGTCGTTCGGCGGCCACCCGACGCCGAACGAGAAGTCTGGTCCCGAACATCACGACGGTGAAGAAGAGGGTGAAGATCGCGACGATCGCCAGCGTCGGCAGTTGGGCGAGAGCGTCGAACACTCCTGCACACTACTGGGCCACACGCCGGCCGACCCGGAACACAGTGATGACCGAAACCCCAGTCGGAAGCATCTGTCCGGGCCGTTCCGGCGCGATCTTCAACGTCGTCCCGCGAATCAGACGGAAGCAGTGCCTGGCCCCGTGGCGACCCGGATGTTCGCCAGCGAAGCGATGAACGAGTGGCGCAACTGGGCCACAGTGTCCGTAAGGCTGCCGGCCTGCTGGTGCGATGCCTCCATCTCGGCGGCCAGCCCCGAGAGTTCCATGGCCCCGAACACCGCAGCACTGGACTTGAGTGAATGGGCAGCCCGCTTCACGGCGTCGGGATCGTCGGACTCGACGGCGGCCTCCAGCTTCGCCACCAAGTCCCCCGACTCGGCCTCGAACACCGTCAGGAGTTCGTCGAACTCGTCACCCATGATGGAACGCAGGTCGTCCAGGGTGGCCGCATCGACCACACCAGCAGACCGCCTGTCGGAGCGAACTTGCTCGGGCACCAGCGAACTGCTGGGGGCGGACCAGCGGGCGAACACCTCGGCCAACTGGTCCAGAGTGAACGGCTTGGAGATGTAGTCGTTCATACCGACTTCGATGCACCGCTCACGATCACCGGCCATCGCATTGGCGGTCATCGCGACAATGGTCACGTCGGAGTTGGGCCCGGGCCCCGAGCGGATCCGCCGGGTCGCCTCGAACCCATCGACCACCGGCATCTGGCAGTCCATGAGGACGAGGTCGAACGCCGAGCGCTCCAGTTCGGACAGGACCTGCTGCCCATCCTGGACGACCTCGACCTCGACGCCCAGCAGTTCGAGCATGCCGACAGCGACGTTGCGGTTCACCGCGTTGTCCTCCGCGAGCAGCACCTTCATGCCCGTCGCATCGGAGTCCGCGCCGCCCATCTTCCGTGCGGGTGTGGGGCGCTCCGGTTCGTCCTGTCCGGCGAGTTGCATGAGCACATCATGAACCACCGACTGACGGACCGGCTTGGTCATGGCCATGTCGAAGCCCCAGTCACCGATCCGGCCCTCGGGGAGACCGACCGAACTGACACACACCACCTTCACGCCGTCGAACCGCGAATCCGCCCGGATCCTGGCGGTCAGGGTGCCGCCGTCCATGCGGGGCATCTGCACGTCGAGCAGGACGATCTGGAACGGTTCTCCCGCCCGATGCGCCGCCTGCATCAACTCCCACGCCTCGAGTCCGTCTCGCGCCGTGGTCAGCCGCAGGTCCCAGTCGCTCAGATAGTGCTCGAGGACGAGTCGGTTGATCTCGAGGTCGTCGACCACGAGGGCCCGGGTGCCGGCCAGTGACTCGACGCTGCGCAGGTGGTCCTCGGCGTCCGGCTGACGCGGCAACCTGACGTCGAAGCCGAACGTCGTGCCTTCGCCCTCGACACTCTCGACCGTGAACCGTCCTCCCATGAGCTCGACCAGTTGCCGCGCGATGGCCAGGCCCAGCCCCGTACCTCCGAAGCGCCGCGTCATGCTGCTGTCCGCCTGGGCGAAGGGCTCGAACAGCTGCTCCATGGCCTCCGGGCTCATCCCGATGCCCGTGTCACTGACCTCGATCCGCAGGGCGACCTCCTGGCTCGGGTCGTCCAGCGCCTCTTTCAGGTTCGAGACCCTGATCACCACCTGGCCCGCCTCGGTGAACTTGACCGCATTCCCGATCACGTTGGACAGCACCTGGCGCAGCCGAGTCGGATCGCCGCGGACCCCCGTGGGCACGTCAGGGGGCACGAAGCACACCACCTCGACCCCTTTGTCCGACGCCGCTGCACTGAAGAGCGTGGCCACGTCCTCGACCGTGGCGCGAAGATCGAAGGGAACGGTCTCAAGGGTGACCCTTCCCGCCTCGATCTTGGAGAAGTCCAGGATGTCGTTGATGACCGTGAGCAGGCTCTCCGATGAGGAGAAGGCGATCGTCACGTAGTCCTGTTGTTTGGGCGAGAGGTCCGTGTGGCGCAGCATGTCCAGCATCCCCAGGACACCGTTCATGGGGGTGCGGATCTCGTGGCTCATGTTGGCCAGGAATTTCGACTTGGCACTGGTGGCCTCCACCGCAGCCTCGCGCGCGATCTGAGCACGTTTCAGTGCTGCAGCGTCGGCAACCGACAGGCCGATCATCTCGCCGATGAGCAGCGCCGAGGCACGCACTGACTGCGGTACCTCCCGCGGTTCGGCAGACGCGATCACCAGGCACCCGATCACCTGCTGAGCGTGCATGACCGGAATCGTGGCGATCACCCACCCGCCCAGTCGGTCCCGAGTGGCCTCGTCCTCCAAACCAACCGTGGTCGCGTCGTGCGCGCCCCGGGCGGGCCAGTGCACGACCTGCTCCCAACCCGTCGGCAGCGGCGACGGCCCATCGACTGCCAGCGGCTGCTCCAGGACATCACTCGCGTACAACCGCAGGGCGGTGGCGAATGGCGCATGTGTCGCGGCCGTGAAGCTGTGCTCGAGGACCTCCAACACGTCGTCGAGACGTTCGGTCAGCGGCTTGTCCCGCTGCAGCGTCTGGCCGATCTCCGCCCGCAGCGACGCGGCGAAGGAGTCCGCTGCGCGCCGTTGTTCGGCAGCCACCTCGGCAGTGATGTCCCGATGTACGGACACATATCCCAAGAGGTTGCCCGTGGCCGAGAAGTACGGGGAGATCGTCGACTGCGCCCAGTAGACCTCTTCCCCGGACGGCCCGCTGTCCGGTTTGCGCCGGTTGCGCAACCGGCCCTGCCACACCTTGCCCGCTCTCAACGTCTGCCACATCTGCTCGTAGTGAGCCGCCGGGGTCTCGCCGCTCTGCAGGATCCGAGGAGTCGCCCCCACCGCATCGTCGACGGTGTATCCGGTGATTGCGGTGAAGGCCGTGTTGACGTACTCGATGACCCCGTCGGCGTCGGTGGTGTAGATGGCGTCCGCCGAGGCGTCCACCGCGCGAGCAAGTCGACGCATCGTGTGATCCGACTGCACCAGTTCGCTCAGGTCCTGCAGGATCATGCCGATCCCAGCGACCTCACCGGCGATCCTGATGGGGAACAACTGCACCGACACGGGAACCTCGGTCCCATCGGCCCGGACTATGGCGGCCTTGTCGTCACGCAGTGTGGCCCCGGTCATGAGGTGCTTGCACATCGCGCCGCGACCGGGGAAGTCGACCGCCACCTCATCGCTGAGGCGGAGCATGTCCAGCAGCGGCTGCCCTGTGCTCCACGGCCCGATGATGCGCTCTCCCGCCGGGTTGACCGTCTCCAGCCGACCGTCGGTGTCGACATTCGCATAGCCAGTGGTCAGCCCGGTGATGATCGCCTGAAGACGGTCACGCTCCACCGCCACGCGGGATTCGGCAGCGCTGTTCAGTTCGTCGTACAGTCCACGCATCTCGGTCGACAACTTGTCCAGGGACCGTTGCAGTAGATAGTCGCCTTCACGGTGCTGGATGTACGCCTGATCCACACGCGCGAGGAATGACTGCCAGTCGCGGACCGAGTCCGGCACGGAGCCGGGCGACAGTCCCAGCCGCCGCAGTTGCCGGCGCAGGGTCGGATTGAGCTCGGCCTCGTTCATACGCTCGCCAGTTCCTCACCGATCACCAGCAGCGTCATGGTCTGGTTGTGCAGGTCGCAGGAACCGGACGCGAACGGCGCGAGTTCACCGTAGGAGTAGAAGCCGACCTGCGTGGACCCGTCCGGAAGGCGCTCCACTGTCGCCTCCACCTCCTCCTCGGCCGCCTCGCCCAGCATCAGGCGACGTCCCACGCAGGAGATCGCGATGGCCAGCCCGTCGTGGGACACCCCTGCGTCTGCCATCTCGGCGGCATCCTCGGCGCCGGCGACCAGCTCGTCGAAGTTGGCCCGCATCAACTGGGCCATCCACCCTTGCGGCAGATCACCCGCGAAGGTCATCGACTGCTGCTCCTCGTCCACTGCGAGGATGGTGCGGACCAAGTGCTTGTCCGAGTCGGCGGACTCCCGTAGCGCGAGCGGGAAACGCAGCGCTGCGGCGGGTAGACCCGCGGCCAACTCGCCCAGATAGTCCTTGTACAGCGCCAAGGCGGGTTCTCCGTCGAGTTCGTAGAGCGTCGAACCCTCGGACCGCGTGATCACCCGCTCAGGCCCGAAGATGCTCCAACCGCCACGGGCACCATGTCCGACGCGTACCCGATTGCCGTAGAAGCCGACCGCAGCTACCAGGCGTTCGCCGGGGCCATCGGCATCCATGGCCCAGGTCCGCACGAAACGCGCACCGTCACCGGCCAGTCCGCCGGCGACCAGTACGTCCGCGGCCAGTCCCGAGTTGATCCCCCGCACCAACTCGCTGCCGTTCACATCCAGACCGGGCGACAGAAGCAGGACGGCGCGCAGGTCGTCACCCTGCAACTGCTGCGCGATCGACGCGCCGGCGGTGAACGAGTCCGCGATGCCTGGCATGACGGCACTCGCCGCCCGCAGATCGGTGCCCTGGAAGGTCACGACCGCGACGGTCACGCTGCCGTCCTCGATGGTTGTCCCCAGAATCTCCCCCGCCGTGGAACAGCCCAGCACGACGGAATCGGAGAACATGGCGCGGACCTCGTCGAGGACGCCCCGGTCCTCCCAGAACCCACTGGCCGCGAAGATCAGCACCAGGGTCCGCGGCCCCGAAACGGATCCGTCCGGCACCACATCCCAGGCTCCCCGTCGCCACCGATGAGCCGACACGTGCATGCGCCACCTCCGCCATTCAGCCTAGTGATCCCGAGGCGTTGAGTCCGGTCAGCGGGAATCGGTTGCCCGTCGCACTCGACCGACCAGCTCGGCGAGATCCCCTTGACTCACGGGTTTCGGCAGGAAGGCGTCGAATCCGGCGTCGTAGCAGGACGCTCGCACCTCGTCCCGGGCATCCGCCGTGACCGCTGCGATCACCACAGGCGGTTCCTGCTCCCCCTGCTGTCGTCGGATGCCCACCACAGCGTTGACCCCATCGAGTTCCGGCATGTGCAGGTCGAGCAGGATCAGGTCGAACGCCTCGGTGGAGCGTGCGACCGCATCATTGCCGTTCGCGACCACGTCCACCTCGCAGCCCAGAGACTCGAGGAGGGCCTGGATGACGCGCGCGTTGACCCGGTTGTCCTCGGCGACCAGGACGCGGATACTCTCCCCCGCCGCAGCGGACGCCGTCATGTCGGAACCGTCGGGCTGTGCGGGGAACCGGAAATCGAACGTGGCCCCGACCCCCGGGCGGTCCACCAGCGTCAGCGACCCCTCGAGCAGGTGGGCCAGGTCGCGGGCGATCGCCAGGCCGAGCCCGGTTCCGCCGTGCACCCGGGTCGCCGACGCATCCGCCTGGACGAAGGGCGCGAAGATCGCCTCCGCCTGCTCCCGGGGAACGCCGATGCCGGTGTCCGCCACCGTAATCACGATCTCTCCGGCGTCGACGCCCGCCTCGACCACCACCCGACCTCCTCTCGGGGTGAACTTGACCGCATTGCCGACCAATCCGGCCACGACGCGACCCACCTTGTCGGCGTCCGAGACGAACGACCCGGAGCAGGACTCGCCGATCTCGGACACCAGTTCGACGCCCTTGCTGCGCGCCACCGCCTCGTACCGGGTGATCACCTTCAGCAGTGTCTGCGCCGGCGTGAAGGGCGCCATCCGCACCTCGTCGGATCCGACCTCCAGTTGGGTGTAGTCCAACAGGTCGGTGATGATCGCCACCTGTAGGTTCCCCGACTCCACGATGAGGTCCACCAGTTCGCGTTGGCGGGCATCCAGCGCCGTCGCCTTCAACAGTTCCGCCATGCCGAGCACACCATTCATGGGCGTGCGCAAATCATGACTGATGTTCGCCAGGAACTGGCTCTTGGCCCGATTGGCGTCCTCGGCCGCCTCCCGCGCCTGCTCCAGATCACGATTGGCGGCCTCCAGCGCGATGGTCCGTTCCGCGACGCGCTGTTCGAGCACGGAGGCGATGGAGTCCGACGTGGCGTCCAGCGCAGCACGCCATGGGTCGGCCCGCTCATCCCAGCTCTCAGTCGGCCGGATCTCGAAAGCACACGTGGGATCTCCCTGCGCGATGCACGCGGTCTCGATGGCCAGCAGGGAACTGCCGAAGAAGGCGGTCGCCCAGCCCGAGGCGTATCCGGTCAGGGAGGAACACACCGGCTCGTCGCTCGGGCCGAACATCCGCAGGTGATTCTCGGCCTCGAAGGAGTTGCGCCACAGCCCCGCCATGAAGAACTCGCCACTGTCCCGGTCGAACCTCAGTTCGGTGGGCTCCACGTGGACGATGCCCTCCCACATGTGCATCACGGGGCCGGAGGAGATCCGATCCTGGTCCGACTCCCAGGCATCCGACTGCCCGATCACCTGATAGTCGTCCATCCCGCACCGGTAGCCGAACTGGCTGAACACCGCCCGGGCGAACTCCTGGCCGAGATGCTCGGCAAGCAATTCATCCAACCGGCCCAGAGCCTTCTGCGAGAAGATCAGCATGCGCTGCCGGTTGAGCAGGAGCTGACCGCGCTCGGGCTGGAAGTCGAGCATCGCGCTCAGGTCGATGTCGTCAGCCTTCATGCTCCCCATCCCGCTCCGTGCGGCATATTGCCGTGGGCCGTATCCGGCATCCACTCCTGGATCCCATGGCGGTGACGCTACCGCGGCCCCCACCCGCCTCGCGCCGGTGCCAGCCTGGCAGTCCCCCGCAGCACTTCGCTCGGGATCGAACCTGAGGTCAGCATCCCCGGCACCGACATCCACCGACGTCACCGTTCAAGGCCGAAGGATCGGCGGCCGATGCATGCAGGTATGGGTGACGGATTCGCGGTCCGCTCTCCCGGACCGCGTCGGATCTGCCTGTTGACTGCCGGGATGGCAGCGACGGCCATGATGGCCTGGCCGACCGCAGCGAGTGCCGCCGCAGTCAACCGCGACCTCCACGAGGAGGTCGCGCATGCCCGTCCCGGCGATACCGTGACCCTGCCGGCCGGCGTGACCCGGCTGCAACGGCCTCTCGCCGTCCCCCGCGGCGTGACCGTGACGGGTCACCCCGACGGGACGGTGCTGCGCATCGCCCGTGGGGCGGCCTCGGAGTTCGGCTACTCCTTCATGATTGCCCCCGCATCTCCGCGCGCGACGAACGTGACGGTGCGCAACCTGTCCCTCGATGGATCCCGGTCCCGGGGTGTCCCGGGCAACACCGGTGGCGGGGTCAAGGCCGGGACGGGCTGGACGATCAGAGGCGTGCGGGCGAGCAACATGAACTACTTCCGGATCTGGGTCTATCGGGTGTCCGACGTGCGGGTCCTGGACAACGTCTTCGACTCACGCTTCGGGATGTCCGGCGGCAACGACAACATCGGCGGCGGCAGGTCCAGCCGCGTGACTATCAGCGGAAACAGGTTCGAGGCCACCAGTTGGGGGAACGCCGTCGACATGGTCGCTCCCCGCGATGTCACTGTCTCGGACAACGTTGCGGTCGGGACGCCCGGACGAGAACACAGCATCTACCTCGAAGGCCCCCGCGGCGCGACCATCTCGGGCAATCACCTGACCGGATCTTCCATCACCGTCCAGGGAGACTCGAGGTATCGCGCTCGGGGCGACACGGTCAATCCCACCGACGTCAGGATCCTGGCCAACACCGTGGTGGATGCTCCTGCGCACGGCATTGCGATCAAGTACGAGGACGAGGGCGGCAGGCGCGTGGCCGGGGGTGGGAACATGGTCGCGGACAACGTGATCGCCGACAGCGGCGTGAGTGGTGTCGTGATCCTGCACTGCACCCCGGGCGCCGGGGTCCGCTCGGACACCATCACCGGCAACTCCGTGGTCGACCCGTTCGCGCGGGGCACCCACTCCTGGGGAACGGGATGCGGAACGGTGCCCAGCAACGGCATCGCGGTCACCGGAGGATCGGCGGTCGTCACGGCCAATCGCGTCATCGATTCCCGTCCCGCACCCATCACCGAGTACGGCATATTCGTGGGCGCGCAGCGCGGTCGGGTTCCGGTGGGAACTGTGACCCTGACCGACAACACCGGCCAGGGGCTGCTCACGGGGATCACCAACCGTTAGGGCCGGCGTCCCGTCAGGCCGCGCCCCCGGACCGGGTCTGCGGCGCACTCCTCTGTGATCCTGCGCTCGGGGCACCCTTCACATAGACCCGCACCCCCGGCCGCACCGCCTCCTGGTAGGTCGGCGTCGAGTGGCGTCGTGCGAGCACGACCAGGGCATCCTTCAACGTGCGCAGGATGGCCGAACGGCTGACGGTCGACCCCGACATACGCGCCTGGAGTTCCACCGGAGCGGCCACCGCCGAGGTGTAGCCCGCAGATGTCGCAGCTACGAAGAGCTCGAGGTCGAACGCGAACCGCGTCTCACGCAGTCGGGGCAGGATGTCCGCGAGCACCTCGCGCTTGATGAGCTTGCATCCGGTCTGGGTGTCCTGGACCCCGAGCGAGAACAGGGTCGTCACGAATTGCGAGAACGTCAGCGACACGATCTTGCGGAAGGGCGAGGAGGCCGACACCGACTCACGGTGCTTCTTGTCCGCGTACACCATGTCCGCACCCGTGGCCCGGCCGACCTTGAGGTACTGCACAAGATGCGCGGGATCGATGTCACCGTCGGAATCGACGAACCCGACCCATGAGCCGCGGGCGCGGGAGAAGCCCGCGTGGAGAGCGCCGCCCTTACCCCGGTTCGTCGGCAGCTCCACGATCCGCACCTGGCGCGAAAGGTCCGAGAGCGTGTCGATCGAGCCATCTGTCGACCCGTCGTCGACGACGATCAACTCGTACCCGATGCCCTCGGCCTCCATGACCTCGATGAGCCGATCCACTGCCGGCCGCAGCCCGGATCCTGCGTTGTAGGCAGGCATCACGACACTGATCTCGATCTCACGATTCGCCGGCATCCACAGACGCCCGGATTCGACCCACACCTCGCGGCTGGGGTCGGTGCGCTCCTTGAGGAGTACGCGACCCAGGACGACTGCCGGGTTCACGGCGATGCGGTGCAGCCCACGCGTGAGGCTGCGCACCCAGGAAGAGAACCACTCCCCCGACTTAGCCACCCAGGAAGGCTGATGCATGGCTGTCGACCTCCCACGAAGCCCATCGCCAATGCTACTCCGGCGACACCCGGGAAGACCTGTTTCGCAACGGTCCGGGCACCGGCGACGCGCCAGACAAGTGTCCCGCTCTCTAGGCTGGCCACATGGCCGCCAATGACGTCCCTCCCACGCTCCTGGTCATCGACGACGACGTCACCATGACCCTGCTGTTCAGCAAACTCCTCGGCTCGACCGGCACGGTGGTGACCGCTAACTCCGGTGAGGAGGGTTTGGCGCTGGCCCGCCAGATCATCCCGGATCTGATCCTGCTCGATGTGCAGATGCCCGGCTGGGACGGATTCGATGTCATCAACGAACTGAAGCTGGATCCCCTGGTCCGGCATGTGCCCGTCATCTTCATCACGGCCGAGGTGCTGCCCGAGATCGAGTCCCACTGTCTGGAGGCCGGCGCGGCCGACTACATCGCGAAGCCGGTCACGCCGAGAGTTCTGCTGGCCCGGGCCAAGACCCACCTGCTCCTCAAGAAGCAGGCCGACATGCTCGTGGATCAGGCATTCCGCGACCCGCTGACCGGCGCTCTCAGCACCTGGGCGTTCGGTGAAATGCTCGAGACGGAATGCGCCCGGGCGGCCAAGCACGGCTGGCCCACCTCGCTGCTGATCATCGAGTTCGACCTGCTGGACGAGTACTCCGCCGCCTACGGACCCATCGCCGCCGACGATGCGCTCGCGTCGATCGCGGCCGCCATCGAATCCGAGGTGCGCCGACCCGGCGAGAAGATCGGTCGCGCGGCTGTCGGCCGCTTCACGGCGCTCCTGCCCCAGACGTCGGCGCCTGAGGCGCAGGCGTGCGCCGACCGGATCATGGCGACGGTGCGATCGCTGGAGGTGCGGCACAGCAAGTCCCCAGAGGGCCTCGTCACCGTGAGCGTCGGAGGTGCGGGGGCCGAGGGCCCCGTCACCCCCGACATGTTGGTCCGCGCGGCCGAGATCCAACTACGCGACTCGCAGGAATCCGGCGTCGGCCACGTCCACGTCAGTGCCATCGACAGGTGACGCTGCGGGCGCCCCTGACATTCACCGGCAGGGGGAAGACCCTGAGTCGGTGATCTCCTCCTCGGTGTCCAGCGAGTGGAACGCCCAGCTGTAGCGGTCGGGGTCCAGTTGGAGGGCGAGGACCCCATGATGCTCGAAGTCGGCATACTCGCTGCGGATGCGCACCCCTTTGTTGCGCCAGGGGGCCGCTCCCTGCTCAGGACGGTAGACGGCCTGGCCACCGGTGCCGACCACGAACTGACGGACACCCTCCGCGCTGGGGTTGCCGTCGGCGTCGAGCTGACCGAACCGCTCGTAGTCGGCCTCATGTCCGGACAGCAGGATGTCCACGCCACCTTCGTCGAGGGTGCGGTACAGCGCATCGGTGCGACCGTCAGGTCCCGCGATCCCGGTCGACCATCGCGGGTGGTGCATGATCGCCAGGGTGCAGCGTGAGTCGTCGGCAGCGAGATCCTCACTGAGCCAGACCTGTTGTGGCGATCCCTCCCCGCAGCCGCCGATGACCACTGTGCAGTTGGAGTTCAGGACCACCACATGCCATCGGCCGAGTTCGGTCGACCAGTACCCCTCGGGGGGGCCGGCCCGTTCCCCGAAGTACTCCCGGAAGGTGTTCGCGTCGAAGACCTTCAACTCCTGGTTGCCCAGCGCGGGAAGTGTGATCGAACGCAGCCGACCCCAGGTCGGCCCATAGATGTCCTGGTAGGCCTCGGTCGAGGGCACCTCGTACTGGTAGTCGCCCAGCCCGAGCAGGGCATCGGGGTGCAGCGACACCGCGATGTCCGAGACCTCCTTGAACCGGCATTGGTCCATATCCCGGTTCTTCTTCGACATCGCCGGATCCTTGGCATCACACGCCATGTCCCCGGCCGCCACGACCGTGACCGAGTCGGGCACCTCCTTGGCGCAGGCCCGCAGCAGCAGGAAGATGCCGATCACGATGATGACTCCGGTGATCACCACGCCCAGCATGCGCTTCGCCTGCGAAGTGGGCGCTGAATCGTCATCCGATGTCACGGCAACCTCCCCTCGGCCCGCAAGCGCCGGGTCCGCCTGCGGGACAACCAGATCGAGATGACGGCCCCGAGCAGTGCGATCGGCAGGATCACCAGACCCATCCTCGCCGTGATGCCGGGTCGATAGGTGAGAACGCCCGCGACCTCATCGTCCGACACGATCCAGCCGTTCATCCAGCCTTCGAGCATGATGTGCTGCGCACCGGCCAGTTGCCACCCGGGGGCATAGCCCTCGATGAATCCGATCACGGAGGGACCGGCCGGTTTGACGAACGACGTCCGGAGCGGATCCTCGGCCGTTGAGTGGACCGGCGTCGACCGGGACGCCGACAGCGCGACGTCCCCCCCGGGCGGTTCTCGGATCAGCACGACATTGCTCGGCGATGCCACCGGGCGCAGCTTCACATCCCGGTAGGCAACCTCCGACTGCTGTTGACCGGTCAGGTCCCGCAGCCCGTACAGATACACCCGGGTCTCCACGGCGGCCTGGTTGGGACCGACCAGTGCCTGGAAGGGGGTCCAGCCATCCCACGGTCCCGCGGTCGGCAGCTTCTCGCAGGCGTCCGGGCCCCGCAGGTAGAGACAGAACTTCGGGTCCCGAACCGAGATGCTCTTGCCCTCCAGACTGAACTCGTAAAGCGACGACGCCCCCATGTCGGGCACGGTCGCGCCGAGGCAGGCCATGTGCTCGCGAGCCTTGAGGGTGAACGTCGGGTTGTCCGGGTCACCTTCAACCGACGCCGCGAGTCCGGCCTCCTTCTGCGTCTGGTCGTCGTAGCGGAAGCAGTCCTGCAGGGGTTCGAACTCGGCGATCGCCGATCCCGACATGCCACCGACGACAGCGAGTTCATGCGTACCCGCAGGTACCCGCACCCGCCCGGCGGGGACTTCGGCGGGCCACAGGGTCCTTCGGGCGACGGGATCGATGGCCTCGATCGTGACGTTGCGATAGTCGGTGACGGTACGCCCCAGCAGTCGTTCCCCCACATCCGCATGCAGCACCAACTGCACCTGCGACGCCGCCTGATCGACGACCACGAACTTCTCGTAGGTGTTCCACTGATGACCGAGCCGCGGACGCGGTGCCAACTCACACCCGTCGGTGCCCACCTGCCACAGGCAGATCTGCGGCCGCTTGCCTTTGACCTGTCGGTACTCCAGGCGCACCCGGTAGACCCGCCCCGGCCGCGCGTCCTGGATCACCGTCCGCGTACACGCCGCATGATCGATCGCGCTGAGCCGGATGATGTCGCCCGGCAGCGTCTGCTTGCGCAGCTCGAGTTCCTCGGTGGGTCGCGGTTCATAGTTGTTGCAGTCGTAGACACGCGAGAACGGGGTCGGTTGGGCCGGCTTGCGCGACGGCGCGTAGGCCGCGAACGGAGTCGCCGACCCCACGGTCACGGTCGGCGGGTACACCGGCTCGCCGTCGGGACGCGGGAATCGCTCCCGACCCCACCCGTCCAAGGACACGATGCGGTTGTCGGTCCCTACCGCGACGATGGGACGCCGGGGAACCCGGATGGACCAGGGCGGTCGCTGCGAGACGGTACGGCCGTCCAACGTGACCCGGGTCGGATCCCGGAATGTGATCGTGCCGTCGCGTCGGCCGTAGCTCGGGACCACGACGGCTGCCGCCCGGGCCCGCTGAGCCACCCGATACGTGCCCTTCGGCACCGTGATGCTCGTGCGCGCGGCCCCTGCGTCCACGGCCGGCACCGGCCAGAAGACCGTGTCGTCGGTGACAGCGACCTGGTTGTCGACGGTGGCCAGGACATCCGGAGGGGCCGGGGCTGGTTCGGTCGTGATGCCCGTGCCCGTGCCCACACTGCCCACGACGGCTGCCCCGGCGTCGGTTCGGCCCGCTGCCAGCAGGGTGCGGTCGTACGCGCGCACGATTTCGGAGGAACCATCACCCACCCGCCACAGATCCAACGGACCGTTCACGGTCTGGGTGACCCCGGGCACGCGTTTCATGGCCTTGCCCAGGATGCGGTCGTCGGCGAAGGTGCGACCGGGCAGCCCTCGCACGAGGTCGTGCCGGACGATGATCTGCGAGACCCCGGTCGCGTCGAGGAGGGCCGGGATGGGCTCGAAGTCACCGGCCAGCAGGCCCGCCTGAATCGCGTCGACGTCGGCCTTGAATCCGGCGGCATCGCCGAAATACCCATCTGGTTTCGGGGTGACCACCGGGTGTCGGATCAGCAGATTCGCGATGCTGTCGACGCCGAAGAACCCCCAGGTGGTGGGCATCTGGTAGTAGTCGTCCAACGGAAGGACCAGGACCTTGCCCGGCCGCGGGTCCGCGTCGATGGTCTCGGCCATGTCCCGCCAGTACTCGGGCACGCGCACGTGGGCGGACGGCTGCATCGGCCGGATATCGGGGATCACACCACCGGTGTAGATCGGACGCGGATAGGCCAAGATCGCGAGGACGCCCGCGGCGGCGGCCACTGCGAGAAGGGTCGCGGGGCGGGGGGCCCACTCGGGCCACCGCAGGCGCCATGGTGCCTTGGTGGCCGCGACGTCGAGTACCTCACCGTCCCCGGCAGGGTCGGTGGTGGCCGTCGCAGCCGCCCCCTTCGCCGCGGCCCGGGACACGGCGAATCGGTGAGCCACCCCTTCCACCCCGATGGCGATCAGGATCGCGAAGAACACGACGAGCAGCTGACCGAGTTTGCTCATCGGTTCGCGGAACAACCAGAACATCGGGACATGCAGATACAGCCACAGGTTGATCTGCTCCAGTGGCGGCATAAGACCCTTGGCCAGGAACACCACGACCCCGCTGATACCGATCAGCCACAGGGCGGCCCGCCGACGCGCCCGCACGGCCAGGACCGGGGCCAGGAACACCGCGACCGGGATGAGGTACCTCATCCAGATCCACGTCGGTTCGTCCAGACCCGCGGCGAACGGCAGGTACTGCGGCCGGAACCAGGCCCAGTTCGCGACCAGGGTGAGGATGTTGGGGATCTGATTGTTGACCTGCGCCCAGGTCCAGTTCGTCGGATCGGTGAAGGTGGAGTTCGCCTCCGCACCACCGCCACCGGTGTAGGCCTGGATGAACGGGAGCAACCACCAGACGTTCAGGAGGATCACCCACGGCGCCGCGAAGATGAACCACTTGATCAGGCGCCACAGGCCGGTGCGACCGACGACCAGGAGGACCAGCACCGGTGTCCCGATGACGGCCCACAGCACGGCCACGACGAACATCGGCGGGTTGAAGGCGAGGAACGATGTGGGGAGGAATACGAACCCCCCGACCGCCGGCGGTATCCGTCTCCCCTTGGCCACCCGCAGCGCCATCCCCGTGAAGATCGCGATGGTGCCGACCGAGATGATGTTCAGCGGATTCGGGATCCGGGTCAGGAAGAAGCCGTTCAGCACCGCGAACGAACCCGCGACCACCACGGCGGTGGGACTGCGCACCACCGCTGCTGCCGAGTAGGCGGTTCCGACGGCCACCATCCCGTAGAAGATCGTGTAGAACAGCCACTGCGCGACGGTCTCGTCGGCACCGAACAGTCCCACGAGGTCGATCAGGAAGAACTCGAAGATCCGCCCGATCGTGTGCGCGGCGGAACCGGCCCCGGAGACCTGATGGTTCCAGGAGTACAGCACCTCGGCACTCCAGCCGCGCCGGATGAACGGCCCCATGTCGCCGGTGGCGATGAAGGTCCCCGACCGGAACCATGTGCTGACGATCACCGAGGAGATGACGGCGGTGATCACGTAGGCGCGCGTCATCACCGGCCAGGCGGACGGCCTCAAGCGCGACGTCCAGCCTGGTTTCACCCTTCGATCTTGGCTGAACACGTCGGCGGATTGCACGGATCCGACAGGTTGGAAATCCATCGACGCGGCGCGCGATCGGGCGCTGCGCCTAGGCCGGCGAGTTCCCTCGACTCGGACTCACCCGAGAACTGCGCGCGCGTAGAGTGGCGATGTGACTCAGGCCGAGGTTCGCGACGGGTCGGTCGCGCAGCGGGAACGCGTGCTCCGCGTCGTGGCCCGGGTCATGTCCGACAACAGCACTGCGTGGGCTTGGCAGGGCATGCCGGGCGTCCCGCAGCGCTGGACCGAGCAGACCGGTCCCGCCGACCTCGACCTGTGGTGCGGTGACGATCTCGACCCTGTCGTCTCGCAGTTGGCGGCAGCTCTGCCTGCCGCCCCCGTCGCCCTGGCCACCGACCCACGTCGGCTTCGTCACTGCAGTCTGGCCGTCGAGACGACGGCCGGTCTCGCCGTGGTTGATGTGACGTTCGGGGATCTTCGTGTCGGCCCCGTCCTGTTGGTGCGCCGCGAGGAGATCACGGTACGACAGGGCCCGGGCGGCCCGCGGCTCACCGGTGTCTCGGCCGCGGCGGACCTGCTGGTGCGTCCGCTCCTGCGCGGCCGGATCCCCGAAGCCGCCAGGGTAGAGGCCGCCCGCGACTCCTGGCGTGAGGCCGAGCCGGACCAGCGTCTGACAGTGGCGGGGCACTGGCGGCAGCAGTTGGGGGATCTGGCGGACGCCATCGTGGCCGCTCTCGATGGTCATGTACCGGATCCGGCACTGCCGGGTCTGCTGCGACGACGCCTCGTGACTCTCACCCTCAGCCCCACCCACCTCGTATCCTCCTTGCGGCAGTGGCGCAGCATCGTGCCTGCCGGACGTTCGGCCGGACCACTGGGCCTGCGCACCCGCGGCGCTGTCGTCGCCCTGGTGGGCACCGACGGTGCCGGCAAGTCGACCGTCGCCGAGGATCTGCGCGATCGCCTGGAGCGGGCCGGCTTCCACACCTCCGAGGCGTATTTCGGGATGGCTCGGGGAAATCTGCCCGGGGTCGGGCTGGCCCGCAAGGTGCTCGGCATCGACAAGGCCGGCGACTCCGCCACAGCGACCGCGACCGGCACACCCGCGGCTCCCCCGGCCACCACCGACCCGGGCGCTGATCGACCCGCACTCCGCCGCCTGGCGGCCTGGTTCTACGCCGGCGAGTACGGCTGGCGCTATCTGCGCACGGTGGCCCCGCGACGTCTGCGCAGGGACATCGTGATCTGCGACCGCTACGTGTACGACCTGCGGGAATCGCCGTGGCCGGGCTCGCGCGCCTCATGGCTCGTGGAACGGATCGTCCCCCGTCCCGACATCCTGGCGCTCCCCGATGCCCCGGCGACCGTGATCCACGCCCGCAAGCCGGAACGCCAGTTGGCCGAGCAGGCCGCCCAACAGGAGAAGTTCCGGGCGCTGCTGGCGGAGCGGCCGGCGCGCAGCGCGGAGGTCGTGGTGGACACCTCCGGGCATACCGAGGACTCGGTGGCCCCCCTGGTCCTGGCGGCCATCTCCGCGGCATCACTGCCCCGATGACCGCGCCCGCGACCTCAGTGGTCACCGGGAGCACCCTCGTGCCGCTGCTCCGCCGCCGCCGCATGGTCGAGGCTGCCGTGCTCGGCCTGGTGGTGGGACTCCTGGTGGTCATCCCCTGGACCCACGGCGGCTACCTGCTGCTGCTGGACTGGGTGAGCGGGCCGAACCAGGCCCTGACCCCAGGCGTCTTCGGGTTGTCCGGCTCGGCATTGGACGCGCTGCCGTTCCGGCTGGCGACGCAGGGCCTGCGCCTCACGATCGGCCCGCAGGCGACCTCGTGGCTGGTCATCCTGATCTTCTTCCCCATCGCGGCAGCCGGCATCGCGGCTGCATCCGGCGGCTCCCGCTGGCGGTTCCTCCCCGCCGCCACTCTGATGGTCTGCAATCCCTGGGTGGTCGACCGGGTCCGGGCGGGGCATGTCGCCCTGCTGCTCGGCGTCGCCCTCCTGCCCTGGCTGTTCACGGCCGCGCGCGACGCCCGGGAACGGGGCGCCATGTTCGCGGTGCGGCCGGCCCTGTGGTTCGCGCTGGCAATCTCCCTCAGCCCCCACACGGCATGGTTGGGCGGTGCCGTCCTGATCGCCGTCCTGGTCACCCCCCGACCGACATGGCGCGATGTCGTCAGGACCGTGCAGGTCTTCATCACGGCCGGCCTCGTGTACTCCTACGCCCTGGTCCTCTGGCTCACCGGCACCCGTACCTTGCGGGTGACCGAGGCGGACCTGTCCGCCTATCAGACGGTGCCCGGCCCAGGTGGTCTGATGACCACGGTGCTGAGCCTGCACGGGTTCTGGCGCGGCGGATCGGGACAGGTCAGGGATGTCCTGGGTCCGGTACTGGGGATCGCCGTGTTCGTGGTGATCCTGGCCGCGGTCGTCGTCGGTCTCACCCGCCTGGCCGGCACCGAACCCACCCGTGGCCGACCTCTTGTCGTCCTGACCATCGCGGGGATCCTGCTGGGCGCCGGGGTGCTCGGTCCCCTGGGTTGGCTGTACCGGCTGGCGTTCGCCCATCTGCCGCTGTTCGAGGCGATGCGTGAGCAGCAGAGTGGCTCGCGTTGGCATTGCTGGGGTATGCCATCGGATTCGAGCAGCTGTCCGAGTGGCTCGCATCCCGCGCCCGGGCACGAGGCAGCGAAGCACGGGTCGCCCTCCCGCCACGCTGGCCCGTGGCCTTGGTGGGGGCGGTCCCCCTGGCCATGGCGCCGACGCTGCTGTGGGGACTGGGCGGCAGCATCGCCGTCAGCACGTACCCGGCCGGCTGGGCCGAAGCAGACCAGGTCATGGGCCCCAAGGGCGGGTCCGCCCTGTTCCTGCCCTGGCACGCCTACCAGCCGTTCGCGTTCACCGACGGTCGAGCGGTCGCGACCCCGGCCCGGGCGTTCTTCCGCCGCGAGATCGTCAGCAGCGACGCCGTCGAACTGCCGCAACTCCGGACGGATTCCACCTCGCTGCGGATGCAGTACCTGGATCGGGTCATCGCCCACGCGGGCGAAGGCGCGTTCGGTCGGCTGGTCGCGCCGCTGGGGGTCGACTACGTGCTGGTGTCCAAGGATCGCGAGGCCGGCGCCTACGACTGGGTCGGTCGGCAACCGGGCCTGACGCTCGTGTTGGCGACCGAGAGCATCGACGTCTACCGGGTCGACGAGCGGGGCGTGGGTCGGGTGGTGAACGCACGGACGTCCGACTACCGACAGGCCGTGGCCCGGGCGATCGAAAGGCCATGGGACAGTACGGCGCTGCTGCGTCCCGACGGGCCTCTCGTCGACGAAGGCGCCGGCCGGCAGGCCGGCGGCATCGAGAAGACCGGTCCCACCACGTGGAGCGTGGCGGAGGGACCGGCGGGCTGGCTGGTCCTGCCCGAGGAATGGTCCGAGGGATGGCAGATCGACGGGCGAAGTGGTCGACCGACCGTCGCCGGCACGATCGCCTTCGAGACCGACATGCGTGCGCAGGACGTCGTGTTCGTCCCATGGCGCTTCCTCCTGCCGGCACTGGTGTTGTCGCTGACCACCTTGGCGCTGCTCATCGGCTTCGGTATCGCCACCCACCGCCATCAGGTTCGACAGTTGATGAACCTCGACGCCTCAGGGTCTGATCCACCACCGCCGGCGACCTCCTGAGCGGCGCTCCCCCGAAGAGCACCGGGCGAGGATCAGCCGACGGCCCTGGCGTACGCCGCGGCCGTCGTCTCTGCCGTGAGTTCCCAGCTGAGCCGGCGCACGGCCACGGGGCCGGCCGCGGACTGTGCCTGCCACCGGGCGGGGTCCCTCAGGAGCGCGGTGATGGCCGCCGCGAGCGCCGGTGCGTCCATGGGGGGGACCAGGAGACCGCCGTGTCCATCGGTCAGGGCCGCGGCGACACACGCGACCCGGGTGGCCACCACCGGCAGGCCGACAGCCAAGGCCTCGGTGACGGCCATGGCCGGCGGCGACGTGGTGTAGTCGAACTTGAACGGCCACACACCGACCTGTGCGGCAGCCATGTCGGCGAGCAGATCCTGGCGGGTCTCGGTGATGATTTCGACCCGGTCACCCAGCCCCGCCGACCGGATCATCTCGAGCAGGGTCGGCAACTCCGGCCTCTCGATCAGCAGGAGCCGGAGTCGCGCGCCCGGCACGGCAGCGAGGACGGCGGGAAACGCGTCGATCAACGTGTCGACACCGCGCACACTCTCAGCTCGGCCGGCGAACACCACCACCGGGGAGTCGGGATCGAACCTGGCCCGCAGATCCGTCGCCGGGGCGCCGGAGCCCAGCCGTCTGATCGGCACGTCGAGGTGCGGCGTGAGTTTGTGCTCCACCCGGGGATCGGGCGTCAGCAGCACGCTGAGGCCTGCCCGCCGCAGTGCCGCTGCCGCCACCACCGGCGGCAGCACCGTCGTCGCCAGCACACGGGGCCGCAGCACATTCGATGCACCGGCCGCGCGCAGACCTGCCTTTCGCAGTGACCGTGGCGGAGGCAAGGTCGGCCACGCGTACATGGTCATCACCAGCCGGTGGCCGCGGATCGCGGTGCCCGCGGCCAACAAGGGAGCCAGCGCCCCCCCGTGCAGATGCACGACGTCGGGGGCGAAGTCCGCCAACGCGCCCGACAGCGCCGCCCCCCGGCGGGCCGGGAACGTCTCCACTCCTCCGCCCAGTTCGTAAACGCGGTCGAAGACCTCGGTCCCGTCGTGGGCCCGCGCGGTGATCACTGCCGCAGTCGCATCGAGGCGACTGGCCGTCTCGGCGACCGTGCGGCCCATCGCCTCGTGCCGGGAGTACTCCGCGATGACGTGTGCGACTCTCACCGGTCGGCGTCCAACCATCCCTGCTTGCGGGCGTCCCTCATGCCGGCCAACAGCCCGGCAGCCTCGAAGGACTTGAGCACGACCATCCCGACCGAGCGGGTCGGGTGCGCCAGCAACTTGTCGCGCTGGCGGAACACCCCGGGGCGGGACACATGGCTACGGGCTTCGGGCTTGCGGTGGAAGTAGACGGCCACCCAGCGGCCGTAGTACTTCTTCTTCTGGAACTGCGCACGCAGACTGATCCGACCTTCGTCGTGCCAGATCCACGACGGAACCCGGTCGATGACGACGTTGTGGGCCTTCGTGCGATCGGACAACTCCCAGTCCTCGGCCGCGGTGAGGGTCTCATCCCAGCCGCCGACCTTCTCGAACACCTCCCTGCGGAAGGCCCGGGGAGCCTCGACATCTGCGTCTCCGACGTAGAGGCTCTTCTCCAACGCCCGGCACTCGGCCAAGAACCCGTCCCCGAACGAGCGCTCGGGGATAGTCACGGCGCCCACCTCGGGCCTGGCGGTGAGCACCTCGGCGATCTCACTGAGCACCGTGGGTTCGAGGACCATGTCGGAATCGATGAACAACACGACGTCACCGGTGGCGACCTCCGCGCCCTTGTTCCGCTGAGCGCAGCGCTCGGGACCTTGATCGATGACCACGTCCGCGAGACGCTCCGCGATCGCGACCGTGTCGTCCGTGGACTGGTTGTCGACCACGATCGTCTCGGTGTCCGGGTAGGTCTGATCGGCCAGGGACTCCAGGCAGGTCGCGAGGGTCCGTCCGGAGTTCTTGGTGGGGACGACAGTGGAGATCTTCATGTCGGGCACTTTCCTGACGGGACCCGGGCTGGGCCCCACTTCCGATGTAACCGCATGGCCGGTCATTTGGCGCGCGCCGGGGCCGTCTCGAGTCCGCAACCGGCGTCTCCTGGGCCCGCTCCCCCGGCTCCGGCGGGCGACCCGTCCGAGGAGACCAGGCCCGGGAACTCCGAGGAGCCCGACGGCGAACCCTCCGGTCACGAGCGTCCAGGCCAGGTCCTGGTTGCCGCGCGCATGGACAACCGCGGCCAGTCCCATGGCAAGCGCCGCGATCACCAGTGGGATCCGCCACGTGACGTCCGCGATCCGTCCGATGATCCGCCCGCACCGACGCACGACGCGCAGGGGCGGTCCCACGATCGGGGCGAGCAGCGCCGCCAGTCGGCCACGTATCGCCGCGAGACGGTGCCGCACCGCAGCGGCGACGCCTCGGGCCGCGCGGATCACAGGGTCCATCCCTCGTCGGGGCAGCGTGAGCAGACCTGGCTCGGCGGATCCCGCCTTCTCGGGGGCGGCGGCTGGGGACCCGATTCGTCCGGCTCAGGCAACGTGGCCCACCGGATGCGCCATCGATTCGGGCAGCCCGGCAGCCTCGATCATCGCGGTCATGACAGCGGCGGCGACCTCGTCCCAGGGTGGGCGCCGCCGAACGGGATCGGTGCAGGTGGGTGGGCCCGCCACCGTTCCAGCATCGTCGGGATCCAGTGCACGAGCGCGTCAGGCTCCGGGGGACCACGACTCCGCCGGCCGCCCGGGTGGAGTCCCGCAGGCCGGGGACGTCGTAGGCGACAGTGGGGTCCCCAAGGCGGCCGCCTCGCTCACCACCAGACCCCAGCCTTCCCGGACACTCGTGGCGACATGGATGTGCGCCGCCGCCATCCGCTCCAGCTTCTCCTGCTGGTCGACGAATCCGAGGACGTCGATGCCGTCGGGGGCACGGTCACGCACCATCTCGAGTTCCGGGCCGCCGCCGATCATCCAGGTCTGCAGGTCGGGGATGATCCGCTGCAACTTGACGGCGGCGTCGAGCATGTCGAAGGGACGTTTGTACTCGATCATCCGGGCGCACCAGACCAGGGTCGGGCGCTCCTCCTTGGCCACGCCGACGGGCATATCGGGCGGTTCGAATCCCTCGGGGACAACCGTCACCTCCCGTATCCCGAAACGCTGCAGCGCGTCCTTGGTCGACGGGGAGACGGCGAGCGTGGGGATGTTCTCGTACGCCTTCAGCCACCGTGGTTCGAGGACGTAGCGACCGAGTAGTGCGGCGGGTGCCGGGGCGTTGATGTGCCAGATCTCCTCGCAGGTCTGATGCGCGAACCCGACGGTGGGGACCCCCCTGATCCAGCGGTGGGCCCGGTAGGCAACGGTGTTGATCATGTCGAGGACGACGTCGAAGCCCTCGTACCGACCGGCGCGCTCCCACCACTTGCGAGCCTCGCGATAGACCGTGTACTTGTTCCCCATCCGCACGACCCGGTAGCCGTCGATCATCTCGACCGCGGGCCGGTCGGCGACGGAGGAAGTCACGATCGTGACCCGATGCCCGTCCGCCACCCATCGGCGTGCGACCTGTTCGGTGTAGACCTCGGCGCCGCCGGCGGCCGGATGGGTCAGGTCACGCCACGTCAAGATCAGGATGTTCATGTCAGCGCCTCCATCGGGCGGGTCGTGCCTGCCGGGACACTATGCCCCCGCCGGAGAGCCCCCGAGCGAGGCCCACGCCCGGGCTTCCGCGGCACCACCTCGACTGTAGTCGGGAAACCGCCGGCTCGACGGTCGAGAGCGTATGACCGCGTCGTGGCACTCTGGGGGCGTGGCGACCTGGGCGAGCCGAGTTGTTGTCGTGCTGGTGCTGGCGATGCTCGTCATGACCGCCGTCACGGTGCTGGCACGGCTTGCGCAATGGCAGACCGGCCCCCTTCTGTTCCTGGTGTCCGCGACGCCCTACCTGATCCTGGTGTGTGCCGTGGCGGGCATCCTGGCGCTGCTGGCGCGCCAGTGGGTCCTGCTGGGTCTGGCCGTTCTCGGCGTGGTGGTGGTCGCCGCGCTGTGGGCTCCCGCCTTCATCGGCTCGCGTGACGAAGACCGGGCGCAGGCACTGACCGTGATGACCGTGAACGTGCAGTTCGGGGGGGCCGATGCCGACACCGTGGTGACCGCGGTTCGGGAATCCGGCGCTCAGCTCCTGTCCGTCCAGGAGCTCACAGCCGACGAGCTGGACGCGTTGGAACGCGCGGGACTTCGCGAGATCCTGCCCCATCGCTACGCGGTTCCGCGGGGGAGGGCGTCCGGCTCCGGGATCTGGTCCGCCTACCCCCTGTCCGGGCGCCGCCCGCTGGCCGACACCTGGCTCGTCAATCTGTCCGCGACGGCATGAACCCCCGACGGGTCCGTCACGGTGGTCGCCGTGCACCCGGGCGCACCTCTGACTCTCGACCACGGGCCCGCGGACACGGACGCCCAGACCGTCCTTGATCAGTTGGTGGCGATACCCGGGCCGGTCATCGTTGCGGGGGACTTCAACGCCACCCGTGACAACCGGCTCATCCGGCAGTTGGAACAGGCCGGATTCACCGACGCGGCCACTGCAGCGGGTGCCGGACTGCTGCGGACCTGGCCGACCGACCTCTCCCCGCTGCCCCCCGTCGTCGGCCTCGATCACGTGTTCCCGCCCGCTGCCTCAGCGCACACCGTGAGTGTGACCGGCACGGATCACCTGGGGCTGGTCGTGGGGCTGCCGGCGCCTCACCTGGTCGACTGAGCCGCCGGCACCCCGACCGGCGACGACCGCCATGCCGCACCCTCCACCACGGCCATCACCACGAGCGTGACGGCAAGCGCGATCGCCGATCCGACTGCCACCTGTACCGCCGATCCATGGCGCCACTGGATCAATCCGATCTCCAGCACGGCACCGGCCCAGGGGATGAAGGAGGTCCAGGACCGGCGGGCGAGGCCGGCGTGCGCGAAGACGCTGACGAACGCGCTGAGACCCGCCACCAGGGCCAGGACCGACACCACGGGCGCCGCCCCCGGGAACGCGTCACTGCCGTACAGCACCGTCAACACCTGCGTCGGTACGGCCGCGACGACAGCCGCTCCGGCCACCGCGGGGACCCCCACGACCAGGAGGGCGGAACGCAGCGACGCCGACCGGCCGGGAAGCGGGTACCCCGCCACCAGCCGGGGGTACGCGACCGACAACGCCGCAGCAGGCAAGGCGAGGACGGTCTTGCCGATCGTGGCCGCGGCGACGTAGCCGCCCGACTCGGCGCCCTGCAGGAAATGCCGGGCCAGGAACAGGTCGACGGTCGTGAACGTGAACAGGCCCGCCACCACGACGCCAGTGCGCACGATGTCGCGCAAAGGCACCGGCTCCGCGAGTCCGCGGCCGCTGCGCAGTCCCGGGATCAGCACCACCAGGAGTCCGGCGATCTCCCCCAACAGGGTGCCGACCAGTGCGCCCGTCACCCCGTATTGCAGCGCCAGCAGGAGTCCCGGTCCGAGCCGGACGGCGACAGCGACCAGGTACGAACCTGCCACCATCGTGGTCCGGCCGGCACCCAGGAGCAGGCCCCGGGCGATGGCGATGACCGACGCGACCAGCAGTGTGGGCGCCAGGATGACGGCATCCCACACGTTGTCCAGGTGCAGATAGGACTGGATGGCCGGCGCCGCGACCGCCACGGCCAGGACGAAGGGCGCACAGCCCAGGGCCGTCGTGATCATCGCCTTGCGGGCCGTCGCGGCAGTCAGACCGTGGGCGGCCGTAGTCCGGGCGGCGGCGGTCTGCAGGGCCGATAACGGCACGGCCACCAGCGTCATCGCGGCCAGAACCGCACCGAGTGCCCCGTACTGGTCCGCGGGCAGGGTCCGGCCGATCACGGCGTGGTAGAGCAGGTTGCCGACACTCTGGACGGCCACCGCGATCAGCAGAGGAGCCGCCAGCGCGGAGAGGCGGCGCCCGAGGATCCCGCCGGAGGCAGGGGGCACCTCAGCCGAGGCAGTGCCCCCGCCAGGGGTGTCGCCCGGGTCGTTCATCAGGCCTTCCTCAAGAACAGATCAGCCATGGCTCATGGTCTGCCCTCGCCTGTCGACACGGGATCGCGAGCGGGCGCAGAATGGTGTCATGACAGGTCCAGTGTTGCGTGCCGCCGCCGCCGTTGCGGCCGGGACCATCCTCGTCCTGTCAGCGGCCCTGGCCGAACCGAGGATCCGGGGTATGGCGGCAAGGCTGACAAGCTCGACGTGGCATGGTCGGACAACGCCGAAGTGGTGACGGCCGCGGCCGCCGACACGCCCGGCGCACCCGTGCCCGAATCGATCGACGGTGCTGCCGCGGCCGACCCCACCCTGCTGTCGGCCGGAATGGCAGGACCGCAGCTGTCCGTGTTCGGCATCGGGTTCCGTGGCAAGTCGGACGTCAACCTGAGAGTGGGCGGCGGGCAGCCGCTGGATGTCCGGGTCGACGATTCCGGCACCCTGCAGATCGACGTCCCGCGCAAGGACTCCGCGCAGGCGCAGCCGGGCACCAGCGTGCTGGCGCAGGGGCGCAGCCCGTCCGGCGCCACCTGCACCCTGGTCGGCGCGGTGCCACCCTGCCTTCGGCAACAGCCCCGCGCAGTTCGTCCCCTGGGTGGCTGCGCTCGGGGCCGTCGTCTGTGCCGGGTTGTGGGTGCGACGTCGGGTGACCGCCTGACCGACACTGCTGCAGGCTCGCCGACCGCGCGCCGGACTGAGACGGCCCTATGGGCGCGAACTCTCGGTAGCCTGCCCCTGTGGCGGATCTCGAAGGACTGGATGCGGGTCGGCGACATGCTGCCCAGCGCGATGTTCATCACCGATCCCGCCGGCTCGTACCGCTACACGAACGCCGAATGGCAGCGACTCTTCGCCCTCGGGGCCGAGGACAGCCTGGGGGACGGTTGGACGGCAGCGATCCACCCGGGCGATCGGCCGCTGGTCGTGCGACGGTGGGGGGAATCGGTGGCCACGGGCGACCCCTTCGAACTCCAGTTCCGGATCGTGCTCCCAGAGGACGAGGTGCGTCTCGTGCAGTCGCGCGCGACCAGGGCCGTCAGCGCGCGCGATGGATTCATAGGGACCGTGGTCGATGTCTCTGCCCTGCTGGTGGCGGAGTCCGAGTTGCGCGATGAACGCAACCGACTGGCCGGCATCCTGGCCGGCACGGGCGCAGGGACGTGGGAGTGGAACGTCCAGACCGGGGAGTTCCGCGTCGATGAGCGCTGGGTCAACATGCTCGGCTGGACCCTCGCCGAATGGAACCCCACAACTCTCCAGGAGAGCGAACGCACCCTTCATCCCGACGATGTGGCCCTGTCCGACGAGTTGGTGGCCCGGCACTTCGCCGATGCCACCGATCAATACGAATGTGAGTACCGGTTCACCCATCGGGACGGCCACACCGTGTGGATGCTCGACCGCGGGCGAGTCACGACATGGACCCCGGACGGTCGACCCGAATGGATGTACGGCACCCATGTGGACATCAGCCGGCTGAAGGAACAGGAACTGGAACTGCGCCACACAGCCGAGCAGGCGCAGGCAGCCAACCGGGCCAAGAGCGAATTCCTCGCGACCATGAGTCACGAGATCCGCACACCGATGCACGGGATCCTGGGGATGCTGCAGATGCTGCGGGACACGGATCTGACACCGGATCAGGCCCAGTACGCCGAACTGGCGCGGACCTCGGCCCTGTCGCTGATGGGGATTCTCGACGACGTCCTCGATCTGTCCAAGGTCGAGGCAGGCAGGGTGGAACTCGAGCAGGTCCCCTTCGAACCGGCGACCCAACTCATCGCGGCGGGCGAGATGATGCGCGAACGCGCCGAGACGAAGGGGCTCGGGTACGAGATCATCGCGGCCCCGGACCTGCCGGCCCTGGTTCGCGGGGACCCTCACCGCCTGCGTCAGGTGGTGGTCAATCTGCTGAGCAACGCCGTGAAGTTCACCGAGAAGGGATCTGTGCAGTTGCGGGTCGGTGGGCACGGCCTGGACGGGGACCGGTTCCAGCTCGAGTGCGCGGTCACCGACACCGGTGTCGGCATGGACTCCGAGACGGTCGGCCAACTGTTCACCCCGTTCATGCAAGCCGATGCGTCGACCACGCGAGTCTTCGGCGGTACCGGACTGGGGCTGGCGATCAGCCTTCGGCTCGTGGACCTCATGACCGGAACGATCGACGTGTCGAGCCAGGTCGGCGTCGGGTCGACCTTCACGGTGCGTGTCCCGCTGGAGCGCGTGGGTGACGCCGCACGATCTCCTGAGGCGTCGGGCACCCCAGCGGTTCAGCCCGCTCTGCAGGTCGAAGCCGGGGCCGTGGCCCTCGTGGTCGAGGACAATCCGATCAACCGCAAGGTGGCGAGTTCCCTCCTCGGCAAGCTGGGCTGCACGGTGCGTCTGGCCAAGGACGGGCAGGAGGCCGTCACGGCGTTCGAGGCCGGGGACATCGACATCGTGCTGATGGACATCCACATGCCGGTGATGGACGGGTATGACGCGACACGCCGGATCAGGGAGTGGGAGACCGGTCACTCCGTCCCCCGCACCCCCATCATCGCGTTCACTGCCAACGTGATGGCCGAGGAGCGGGCCACCTGCCTGGCCGCCGGCATGGACGACTACGTCTCCAAGCCGGCCAACCGCGAGGTGCTTCACGAGATGCTGACCCGCTGGCTGGGCGCCGAGCGTCGCTAGTGCCCTCACCCCGGAGCCGTGCCTTCGCTCGGACCGAGCGTGGGGGCAACAGCCGGACCGCCCCGACATCCCGTGGCCACTCATCGAGGATGGCTTCGGATAGTTTGTGATCGATGAAGCAGAAGGCCTTGCTGGTGGAGGACGCGCCCGAGTTCGCGCTGCTCGGCGAGAAGCTGTTGGCTCGCGAGGGTTATGACGTCATCCATGTCGCCGACGGTGAGACCGCCCTGGCCAGGGCTCGGGAGGACGCACCGGACCTCGTCCTGCTGGATGTGTCCCTGCCCGGGATCGACGGGTTCGAGGTGTGCCGACAGCTGCGCGAGTTCTGTGACGCCTACATCATCATGGTGACCGCACGCACGGACGAGATCGACAAGGTCGTCGGATTGTCCGTCGGCGCCGACGACTACGTGGTCAAGCCCTTCTCACCGCGGGAACTGGCTGCCCGGATCGCGGCGATGCGGTGGCGTCGGCCACGGCAACAGCCGAATCCCGATGTCCGACAGTTCGGCGGGCTGACCATCGACACCGGTGCCCGCCAGGGTCGTCCCGGACGGTGAGGCGGTCGGCCTCACCCGCATCGAGTACGAACTGCTCGAGAAACTGTCCTCCGCCCCCCGTCGGTCCTTCACCCGGGCGCAACTCCTCGAGAGCGTGTGGGACACCCAGTGGCACGGTGACAGCCACGCCGTGGACGTGCACATCGCGAACCTGCGTCGGAAACTCCATGAGAGCGGCGGAGAGCCCCGATTCATCCACACGGTTCGTGGTGTGGGATTCCGGTTCGAGACGCCGAGCGGCTGACCTGGGTGCACACCACTTCCCCGGAACCCTCCGGTCACCTCGGACGGCCCGGTCGTCGAGAGGTCGGTGAATCCTGAACTGAAGCCTGAATCCGGCTTGAGGAAACCTTGAGATGCCCCCTCCATCCTGAGGACATGACACGTTCCGGGAAGGCTGACATGAGTTCCACACACACGACCCGTCGATGGTGGCGGGCCGGTATCGCCGGCGCCGCCGCCGGTGCCACGCTCCTGACCACGGCCGCCCTGCCCGCGGTCGCGGCGGTCTCGACGGTGACAGTTCCGGGCGGCCTTAAGGTCGCCCGTTCGACCGACATGAATCGGCTGCAGGTGACGTGGCGCCCGGTCTCCGGCGTGGATCACTACACCGTCAACGTGTTCGACGGGACCAAGGACCGTTCGTTCGTGGTCGCCGCCGGGAAGACCGCACTGGATGTCCCCGTCTCCGGTGCCTGCCCCCGGTACCGGGTCACGGTCACCGCTCACGACGCCGACGGCAACAGCGCCAAGACCAACGCCTACCTGGTCGATCGCCTCGCCCCTGGCGGCATCACCGGCCTGGTGACCCAGCGCAGTGCCGATTCCGCCGTCCTGGAATGGAAGGCACCGATCAGTACGGGGGCCGCCCCCCTCAGCGTATACCGGGTGCAGGTCAAGGAGATGGCCTCCGGCAAGGTCCTCATCGAGCGCAACTCGCCCGATCCCGTCGAGAAGTTGACCGGGCTCAACCCGGACCGCGTGTACGTGGCCAAGGTGACCCCCGAGAACAAGTACGGCTCGTGCTTCACCAGCACCATCGCGCTCGGGAACAGCCAACCCGACAGTCCCCGCGGGCTGACGGCAGTGCGTAACCCGGGGAACCCGGACGAGTTGCAGCTGTCGTGGAAGGCGCCGTCGTGGACCGGCTTCGGGAAGGTCGCCCGCTACGAGGTCGGCTACCAGTCGTCGGCGCAACCCCGACCCGTTTGGACGCCGGTCGGTCTGGCCACCGCGATGACCCTCAAGCTCGACTCCCAGAAGACGTGGAACGTATGGGTCCGGGTGGTCAACGATTCGGGCCGGAGCCGCCTGAGCACGGTGTACAAGGTCCAGCGCCAGGGCGCGGCCCTCACTCCCGAACTGGATCCCCGTGTCGACATGAGCGAGTCCGACGGCATCGTCAACGTGCGCTTCACGGGACCTGTCGGGTCGAGCGCCACCTACCCCAGGATGAACGTGGCCATCGCCCCCACCCTGGGCGGTCGGGGATTCCGCGACAGCCACACGGTGAGCAACGGTGCCGGTGAGGTCGAGTTCGACCGGGTGCCGTGCGGTGTCTACTCGGTCGTGGTGACGGGACTCGGTGCCACCGGGACCAAGGAGTTCGGCCGCAAGGTGGTCAACCGGTGTGACACCGGTCAGGTCCCGGCCAACCTCTGGAAACTCGTCTACGGCAAGGCCGACGTGGCCGGCAACTCCGTCGCCATGAAGTACGGCAATGAGGCCCGTGTCATCAGCACGACGAAGCGCACCTCCGAGGACATGGTCTTCACGACCAGCGCCACTCTCCGCTCCGGCTGGGGGTACGGCATCTGGACCCGCGCGAGCATGTCCGGTGGCGCGGCGGCGAGCGGTTACTCCTTCCAGTACGACCCCGGCTACGCGAACGTCAATGCCTCCTTCGGCAAGGCGTTGCTACTGCGGGTGTGGGACAAGGGCAGCGAGTGCGGCACCCCCATCGCCAAGGTGAAGTGGCCCGCCGGGGTGGCCGTCAACGACCCCCATGACATCGTGGTCGTGGCCCAGGGCGACAGCCTGTACGCCTCGATCGATGGCACGGTTGTTCGACGTCCTGAGTCTCAAGCAGGCGCTCGCCGACCTTCGAGGTGCAACGTCCCCGAGCCGCACGGACCGAGGTCGGCTTCCGCACCTGAGCTCCAACGGCTCGGCGACCTTCGAGGGCACGACCCTGAACTGACGGAACGCGTGGGCCCTGCCGCAGACCGGCGGGGCCCACACGTGGTCGCTCGTTGTGCCGGGGCGGCGATGCGGTTCGATGGGTCGCGATGGACACCGCCACGCCGGGGATGAGCCGCGTCGACCGGGGCCGCCTGGTGCTCGGGTCGCGGTGATCACGGCCGCCGCCATGGTGTCGGGTGCGACGTTCAATCCGAGCGTCGTCACGCCCCCGGACTGTCGACCTGAACGCCACTGAGGAGCAGCAGGCGTCGCCGCTGCGCCAGCTGCTCTTCCAGCATCGGCGCCCTGCTGGTGATGTTCCTCGTCGGGGCCTGGGGCCTGCGCATGGGGCCCGCGCGTCATGACGGGTGTGCCGCGCTGACCGTGGTCGGGTACCTGATCGTGAGTGCGGTACACCCGTGATGGCCGTCGCCTCGTTGGGGATGTTGGTGGCCAGCATCGGCAAGCAGGGGCTGTTCGTGTTGGCGTTCGGCCTGCTGGGTTCACGATCACCTCGGACGATCGCGCGACCGGCTTCTCCGTCCTCGCCGCCGCGACCCCCTTCGTCTGGCTGCCGGTGCATTCTCGGTCGTGGCCACGCTGCTCCTGACCGGGGCCTCGGCGCAACGTCACGGCTTTCGTCCTGTGGGCCGTGGCCGGGATTCTGGGGGTGATCGCAGCTCGGCGACTCCTCCCGGCAGACGACCCTGCGGAGACGATCGCCGGCGAGTTGTGGACGCCGGGCCTGGCCGGGCTTCGACCTGCAGCGATCATCGTGCACTCCTCAACAACGGCAGTTACGACGGGTGGAGTAACCTGCAGACCACATCACCTGGCTGATCATCGCCATGGCTGCGTTCGGCGCGCTGGGGGTCGCCATGCGGCGGATCGCCGCACCCACGCTGGACCTGTCGATCCTGCGGCTCGGCGGTTTCCCCCTCCTGCTACTGGTCGTCGCCCTCGTCCCCTTCATGGCAGCACTCAACATGTGGTACTACGCGACGATCCTGCTTCGTGCGGCACGTCTACGGCCTGGACCTGGTGCGCTCCGCCGTCGTCATGGTTCCCGCCCAGGCCGCGGGACTCCTGGGCGCCTGGCTCGCGGCGCGGTGGATCCGACAACACGGCATCAGGTTCACCGGCACCGCGATGATGCTGATCTGCGCGTTCGCCCTCTTGCTGTCCACGCTCACCTCGCTGGACATGAGCCCGCTCTACCCGATGGTCGTGCTCAGCCTGTACTCCGCGGCCTGGACTGCCACCGGATCCTCTGACCAACGCGATCAAGGAATCTCAGCCGCGCGGCGGCGGCGAGGGCGACGCCCTCGGCATTGCGCGGGCATCGGCAAGCCTGGGGCGGCGTTGGGCGTGGTGGTGATGACGACTGTGGTGTTCACCGCCTACCAGTCGTCGCTGAGCACGAACTCCGCCGAAGCGGGGCAGGATCCTGAAGTGGCTGCTCTGGGTCTCCGACAGCCTGCAGGAAGGCACGTCGAGCGAAGAGGTCGCTTCCCAATCGCCGTCCCCTCGACACGGTGAGCGACGTGACCGCCAGCGAACAGCAGGCGATGGTCGACGGCTATCGCGCCCACGGGTTGGTGGGTGGCGTCGTAACGCTCCTGTCGGCGGGGGTGTTCTTCCTGAACCGCAAGGGGCTGCGCGACCAGGCAACAGCGTGACGACTCGTCGGTGAGCCGTCAGCCGAGACCGTGCTGACGGTGCCGTCGCCGGCGCCGCACGATGTGACCATTGCGGACCACGCGCTTCTTGCCCGGCTCCTGGCTCGGCATCTTCTGCTTGGCGGGCGGCGGCAACTGCGACCCGCCGATCTCGGCGGACAGGCTCGCCTCGTCGCACTGCTCGGTGAGTTTCTTCGTCATGAACGGTGCCGGGGCGAGTTTCGGAGTCCCCGGGCGCATGTCCTGGAACCGGATGGGGCCGGTCAGGTCGCCGGTGTTGTGGCGCCGCCACGACGAGATGTTCCGGAAGCGGATGCCGAAACGCTCCTCGAGGAGCAGCAGCATCGACACGTGGTCGTAACGCTGATGCGACACCACACCACCCCGGCTCCACGGGGAGATCACCATGGTCGGCACGCGGAAGCCCATCCCGATGGGCCCCTTGTGACCTTCCGCGTCCGCGGGCAGCGGCTTGACCGTCAGGTACTCCCCCGACGTCCCCTTGGGCGCGACCGGCGGCACCACATGGTCGAAGTAGCCCCCGTTCTCGTCATACGTGTGGATGACGAGGGTCTTCGCCCACAGGTCCTTGTTGCGGAACAGCGCCTTGAGCAGCACCCGCGTGCCGTACTCACCGCGGGAGATGGGTGCCGCGGGATGCTCGTCCATACCGGGCACCGCACCGGGCCACACCCACGAGACACGCGGCAGCTTGCCGTCGGCGACGTCGCGGAGGAACGCTCCCGGCCAGTCGTTGGTGAAGGCGCGCTTGTGCAGTTGGGTGGTCGGATCGGCGAACTGCTTGAAGGCCATGAAGATGTTGTTGCCCGCGACCAAGGCGGGCGGGCCGCTGTCGAAACCCTGCGGGGCCGCGGTCGGGGCGTAGACCTTCCACGAGACCCCGGCGTCCTGCAGCAGGTCGGCGGCCGTCTCCCAGGTGTATTTCTGCCAGTTGTCCGCCGCGGTGGTGAGGCACGGTCCACCGTGCCTACCGGCCGGATCCAGCATGCCGCTGACGGCGTAGCAGCGATTGGGGTGGGTGGGTCCGAGGACCGAACTGAAGTAGTTGTCGCACATCGTGAACGTGTCGGCCAACGAGTAGTAGAAGGGCAGGTCGCGCCGCGTGTAGTAGCCCATGGTCATGGGACCGGTGACCTCGGGATTGGTGGTCTGGGCGTGCACCTGGGAACGGACGAAATCGGGGTTCCCGTGGTTGTAGGCCTCCTGCATCGGACCCCATTCGTGCGCGGGACCGAACACGCAACTGGCGTCCTGGGTGTCGGTGTTGAAGCGGTAGGGCATCACATAGCCGCCGCCCACGTTCTTCTGCCGGAAGATCCGACCCGCGTGGCCCGAGCGGTCGTCGAATCCCCGCACCCCGGCGAGCGTGCCGTACATGTGATCGAAGGACCGGTTCTCGTTCATCATGAACACGATGTGCTTGATCGCGCCCAGGTCGGACCCGGGATTGCGCGGCGCCGACTCTGCCAGGGCA
>JAXLSJ010000021.1:0-54730 GCA_046330625.1 Candidatus Nanopelagicales bacterium | reverse complement strand
CCGCGCATCCCGATGACAACGACTTCGGGCTCGGCGCCACGGTCGCGCAACTGACCGACGCCGGGACCGAGGTCGTCTACTGCGTCATCACCGACGGCGACGCGGGAGGGTTCGACCCCGACGTGCCCCGCAGCGAGATCCCCGGGATCCGCCGCGCCGAGCAGCGTGCCGCAGCCGCGGTCCTCGGGGTGTCCGACGTGATCTTCCTGGGGTACCGGGACGGCGAGCTGACGGTGTCCCACGGACTGCGGCGCGACCTGTCGCGGGTGATCCGTCAGGTGCGCCCCGATGTGGCGGTGGTGCAGACCCCCGTCCGCAACTTCGAGCGCATCTACGTGAGCCACCCCGACCACCTGGCCGCGGGCGAGGCGGCACTCCAGGCCATCTACCCCGACGCCCGCAACCCGTTCGCCCACCCCACCCTGTTGCAGGACGAAGGGCTGGCGGACTGGGCGGTGCCCCAGACCTGGATGATGGGCTACCCCGAACCCGACTACTACCGCGACGTGACGGACTCCCTGCCAAGCAAGGTGGCGGCACTGAGTGCCCACGAGAGCCAGACGGCGCACATGGACCTGGACACGATGCTGCGCGAATGGGGGGGCCAGATGGCGCGCCGCGGGGGTCTGCCCGACGGACGCGTGGCCGAGGCCTTCAAGGTGCTGGACACGGCCTGATCCGACCCGGTGGTCGACCCCCGGTGGTCGAGCGGGGCCGAGACCACCGCACACGGCCGCGGGTTAAGTAGGCGCGCCAGCGCCGTATCGAAACCCGCCCACCGGCGTAAGGTCTCGCTGCGCCGGGTCGGGGTCCGGGCTCGGGTCGGGCGCCTCTTGGAGTCAGGGAACCGCCTTCGGCGGGCTGTGTTGATGGATGCGCGCCTCGCAGGCTCGGCTGCGCATCAGGTTCCGCTTCTACAGTCGCCGACGCCGACCCGGACCCCGTCCCAGGCTTGGTGGTCGGTCGGGTGTCGGTCTCCGGTGGTCGAGCGGAGCCTAGACCCCGCGTCCGGTGGTCGAGCGGAGCCGAGACCCCGGCTCGCCGACGAGTCGGGTCAGCCCAGCGCGTGATGCGACCGGGGGCGCACCACGCGCACCGCTCGCATCATGCCGCCGTCCTCGTGATCGAGGATGTGGCAGTGAAACACGAACTTGCCCGTGAAGTCCTCGAACCGCTGCCGGATCACCACCTCGCCGTTCACGGGGATCACCACGACATCCTGCAGGCCGCGGGCGTGATACGGCCTTCCGTTGACGCTCATCACCTGGACGTCGTTCACATGGATGTGGAACGGGTGCTGGGAGTTCTCGGCGGTCGTCTTGGCGTGGGTGTTCTTCAGCGTCCACTCCTCGACGCTGCCCAGCCGGGTGGTGACCGGGTCCTGTTTCATCCGGAAGTACTGACCGTTGATACGCGCGAAGTTCTTGCCCTTCACCATCAGCCGGAAACGGAAGGTCCGGCGCCTGGCGACGTGCGCGGTCGCGAGGTTCTCGGTGCGAGCGCCGCGTAGTCGATGGGGGAGGGCGAGCGGGCGTTCCCGCTTTCCGCCGACCGTCACGGTGCCCAGGGTCGCTGCGGGATCGAGGTTGAACTTGCCCTCGCCCTGCCGGTAGCGGGTCGTCCGCAGGGGGTAGGTGCCCGGACGGCCGGCCGTGACCAGGACC
Source organism: Candidatus Nanopelagicales bacterium (assembly GCA_046330625.1). Classification (GTDB taxonomy): domain Bacteria; phylum Actinomycetota; class Actinomycetes; order S36-B12; genus CAIWTL01. The sequence continues at coordinate 53,066 of JAXLSJ010000021.1, read as the reverse complement.
TCGAACCGCTTTCCGGGGGGCAGGACCAGTTCCTTGCGTCGGTACACCCGCCACACGGGCGACCCGTCTTCGGCGATGACCGCGAAGGAGTGGCGGGGAGCTTGAGGTTGTAGAAGCGGTCCGAACCGGTGTTGGCGAACCGGAGCAGTTGCGTCTCACCGGGCCGCATGTGCCAGGTCGGCCGCAGTTGGCTGTTCATCAGCAGGGTCGAGTCCTTGGGCATCGCGGCTGCGTTGGTCACCATGCCGTTCTTGACGAAGATGTCGTTCACCGAGAACAAGTGTTCCGTGATCCCGGCGAAGCGGCGGGGCAGGTGTTCCTTGACGATGTTGCCCACGACGAGCAGCCCGCGCATGCCGCCGAAGACCTGGGAGTCGGTGTTGCCGTGCATGTGGGCGTGGTACCAGAACAGGCCGGTCTCGTGGTCGGCGGGGATGTGGATCGTGGAGCGATAGGTGCGTCCGGACTCCATCATGCGGAACACGTTGTCCGAGATCCCCTTCGGCGACACGTGCATCCCGTGGTAGTGGATGTTGGTGACCAGGCCCGACTCGTTGGCGAGGTCGACATTGACCGTGTCCCCGGGATTCACCTTCAGGGTGGGTCCGGTGAACATCCCGTTGTAGGGGGTGGTCGTGGCAGGGGATCCGGAGATCTGGATGGTCTCCAGCACGGTGGCGAGATCGACGTTCAGCACGCCGTCATGCGACCTCAGGACCGGGATCCTGGCCAACGGTTGCCCCGCGACGGGCTGCCAGTCGGGGAGGGTGGCCCCGAGAGCCGACGCTGCTGCGTCGTCAACGCTGCGGTGTTGGTGCGGGGCCCACGGGGCGGCATCACGATCGGCGACTTGCGCGACGACTGCGGAGTGGTGATCACCGAGGGCACGCCGGCCACCCTGGTCGGGATGGACGGCGCAGCCGACGACCAGCAGTCCCGAGACGGTGCCGATCGCGATGAGTGACGTGCCGGACCACATGCGGGTCACTGTGACAGGGAGTGTTCCGCAGCGCCTTCGGAATCCGCGCAATGATGACGGCAGGTGGGGTCGGTGAGGCTGGGTGGTCAGGGGGCTCCGCGGCGGGAGTCGCCGTGATCCCGGGTCGGTTCGTCGTCGAAGTACAACTGACCCAGCCGGAGCAACTGTTCGTCGGTGATGTCGTCGATGTCCATGCGCACGCTCGCGACGATCTTGGCGGCGATGTCGGAGTAGTGCTTCTCCAGATACGCCTCGAACCGGTGGCTGGCGTTCGACTTGCCTTTGCCGTGCCCGAGCAGGAGGACCTCGTCGGCCGGTCTCACGGCGAGAGCGAGGGTCTTGAGGAAGTCGTCGGTGTCGATGTTGTCGATGTCGTAGTGGCCATCCGGGTTGCCTGCCCGGTGGTAGAGGTTGTGGTTCAGGTGCCACGGATCCTGAGCCGTGACGGGTTCTGGTGCGGTGTGCCCGGCGGCATCGACCGCGTAGATGCGGGCATGGTGGTAGTCGACGGCGACGATGGCCCTCTTACCGCGCAGGTCGACCTTGTCGGTGATGTCGGCGGGCATGATCAGACCTCCTTGCCGGGCTGCTGCGGGGTGAACCCGGCGTTCCGCAGCATGCGGCGCAGGTCGACGACCTGTTGGGTGTCGATGTCCTTGTGGCGGGGGCGTTCGAAGACCTCGGTCTCGTCCCCGATCCTCACCCGGAACTTCCCGTCGTGCTCCTCGTCGACATCGCCCACCGCCTCGAGCAGCGACAGCACCGACTGCCAGGTGATGTTGTGGCTCACCGGATGCCCGAAGATCGAGGTGAGGGTGTCCATGTGGTGATTGTTGAGATGCCGTGGCTCTGTGCCCTTGGCCTGGTCGTCCATGCGGGGGAGTATTCCAGGGCTGGGGGATCGTCGCGCCGCCAAGTGCCGGGCGGAGATCGCGCGGCTCACGGAAGGAGGCGACGATCGTGCTGATCCTCGGAGAGGGTTCTCCGGTAGTGCTCGTGTTCCTCCCGGGCTTCATGACGGCGGGTGCGGCCTACCGGGATCTTCTGGCCCCCGTGGCTGCGGCGGGTGTGGAGTGCCGCGTGCCGCAGTTGTATCCGCGCGGGCCGGCCGCGCTCCTGGGGCGCCATCGGGTCCAGGACGAGGCGGAGGCCGCTGCGGGTATTGCCGCGGGACTGTCGGGCACCGGTCGACCGGTGTGGCTCGCCGGACACTCCCGCGGGGGTCAGGCGTCCTGGCGGGCAGCGGGCCTCACGGCCGTGCAGGGGCTGGTTCTGGTGGATCCCGTCGACGGGGGTGGTCCGGGTTCGGCCCCGACCACCACCCAGAGGCCTCCGGGATTCGATCTCCGGCCATTGATCATCGGGGCGGGTCTCGGTGGCCGTTGCGCGCCGCAGGGGTTGAATCACCACGCATTCGCCGCGGCCGCACCCGAGGCGATGCACGCGGTCGTGGCCGATTGCGGACACGGCGACATGCTGGGCGGACGGTGGCGGACGTTCGCCCGAGTCGGCTGCGGGGGTGGGTCGGATCCGGGTGCGGCCCGGGAGGCGATCAGCCACCTCATCCGGTGCTGGGTGACGGCTCCGGGAGACCTACCCGTCGACCTCCCCGCAGGGGTGCAGGCCGTCCCTCGGCCGGAATAGGGGCGCAGCGGAAGGAGACTCTCGCGCGTCCGAAGCACGCCGGTGGGTGATTGCCCGCTCGGGCCGTACCGTCGGGGCATGGCGAAACGGAAGTCACCCGGGCGGCGGTCGAGACCATCCCCGAAGGAGTCAGGTCTGGGCCCGCGCGGACCGGTCGGCCCTCCGGACGTGTCCGGTCCCCTCGTGGCTGCCGCTGCCGAGTCGGCAGCGGTCGGTCATCCGCTGGCGCTGGAGTTGGCGGTCTCGCAGTTGCTGGGGATCGTGTGGGGGAGCTTCGGGGTGGATCGTGACGAGCCGACCGCGGAGCTGACGGCCGCGTTGCGCGTCGGCCTGCGGCAACATGGCGAACTCGGCGCGGCGGTGGCTACAGTCCTCGACCGGCTCGGTGAAGGTCCGCGTGCGGCAGCTGGACCGGTCCTGGCTGCGGTCCCGTCTTCGCCGTTGCCGGCCGACGAATGGCTGGACCGGCGCCCGACCCTGCTCGACGGCGTCACCGCCCGTGACCCGTTCGGGGACCAGACCAACTATGTGATGTCGTTCGGGTTCCTCGACGGTGAGCAGGTGGTCGGAGAGCATGTCATCGTCGCGCTGGTCGACCACAATCTGCATCTGCTCAAGGACGCCTTCCCGGTCATCGAGGACGGGGGATTCGCCGATGTGCGCGCCCTCATTCGCCAAGCGGAAGACCTGCGCGTCGACGACCTCGATCCGCAGGACGCGGCCGACCAGATCGGGGAGGCCATCCGCATCACGGACATGACGATGGACGTCAACGACATCCTGGGCGAGTACACGGACGTGACCTGGCATCTGCTGAAGTCGCGGGTCGCGACCTGTCTCCCCGCTCCCGGCGAGCTCGAGGAGCCGTGGGACGCCTGGCCCGACGCGGCCCGGACCAAAGAGGTCCGGGCGTTCGTCCGCTCGGCGGCCGCCCGACGGCTATTTGAGGGGCCCGACGCGCCCCCCGCCGATGTCGTCCGCCACCTGGCCACCATGTTCGTGAACTACGCCTGCGACTACGGCCGCGGTTCACCCACGTCGTGGTCGCCGATCGCGGTGGAGCTCTTCCTGTCCGACTGGGCTCCGCGGAAGGTGGTGTGGGAGGACGAAGACCTTCCGTGGGTGGCTCCGACGCTGGCCGTATTCGTGGAATGGGCGCTGAAGCGCGACGGCGTCCCTGTGCGGTATCGGCGCGACACGGTCGCTGCGGTGGCTCAATGGGCGTCGGAGTTCGAGCGGCACGCCGCAGCGGGCGATCGGCTGGGTCCGGCTGCGCAGATGGTAGCGGCCATGCAGGCGCAGGGTGTGGATCTCTCGGACCCGGCCGCGATCCAGCGCGCCATCGCCATTCACAATGCCAACCTCGGGGGACCGGGGGTCGAGAAGCGGTCACCGGGGGCCACGGCGGGGTATAGCGTCGGAACCGATGAACGGGGGTTTCATGATTGCGACCGTTGGCGCGGACCGCCGGAGGCTGGGAACGGCGCTGGTGCTGACCAGCGCACTTGTGGCGATGATGCCGGTCGGGTCAGGGCTGGCGACCGCCGCCGCACCGGCCCCCGCGGAACGATCCGGCCAGACCCGCCTGAAGATCGTGATCAAGCGCGGCACGTTGCCGATCCGTCCGACGGTGCAGGTCGAGGGAATTCCGGTACCCGGCATCGAGCACGTTGAAATCCGCCGTAGTCGCATTCTCAGGCTGGAGGTCGCGGGTCATGTTCGAGTGGGTGCGCCGGGTGTCATCCGGCACGGGGTGCTGTGGCAGGCCCGCACGTCACCCTGGGTCGTCATGGCCGAGCAGGGGCGCACCACCAAGGTGACCGTCCGATTCCGCCGGATCGTGGCAGATACGCGCGCAGCGAGCGTCAGCGTCGGAACCCGGCACGCCTGCGCCGTGCTGCGGTCGGGTCGAGTGGCGTGCTGGGGAGCGAACGACAACGGTCAGACTGGTGATCACACCACCATCAATGCCCTGGTCCCGGTCCCGGTGCCGGGCGTGACCCACGCCCGCAAGGTGGACGTGGCCACCGACCACGCCTGCGCTCTGTTGACCGGTGGCCGCGTGAAGTGTTGGGGACACAACAACCATGGCCAGACCGGACAACCCGCAGCCGGTGGTCACGAGGTGGCCCAGCTGGTGCCACGCACCCAAGGGGCCGTCGATGTGGCGACTGGTCACTTCGGATCGTGTGCGGCGTTGAGTTCTGGTCGGGTCGTGTGTTGGGGCGACGTGCCGAGGAACAGCAGCCTGAGCAGCATCACCACGGCGCGCAGCGTGGACATGATGGAGGGCCACATGTGCGTGACGCTGCGCGACTCCACGAGCCGCTGCTGGGGTGAGAATGGCGCAGGGCAGTTGGGGGTCGATCCGGGAGATTCCTTCGAGCCCCTGGTCACCCCCGTCCTCGCCCCGGCGGTCGGGCGCCTCAGTGTGGGGGGAGGCCACACGTGTGCGGTCAATCCCGCGGGTGCGGCGTGGTGTTGGGGGTCGAACGTCCGCGCCCAATTGGGAAGCGCGAAGCATCGACACCAAGCTCACTTCCGTCCTGTGCCGATCACTGGCCTGGACTCGCCGGTCTCGTCGTTGTCTGCCGGCATGGAGGACACCTGCGCCATTACGCGTCGGGCGACCCTGTGGTGCTGGGGCGGCAACATCTTCGGGCAGGCCGGTACGGGTTCCCCGAGTCAGATACAGGCGGCTCCGGGGCGCGTGACGGCCGTTCCCGCCGGGTCCCGCGTGGTGAGTGTCTCGATGGGGGATCTCACCGGGTGCGCCGTGTCCGAGCCGGGGGTGGTGTCGTGTTGGGGCGACAACCGGGTGGGTCAACTGGGGCTGGGTTACTGGTCGAAGGACCGGACGCATCGGACCCCCACGCGGGTCCGCGACATCGGCTGAGACCTCGACTCGCCAGTCCGGGGGCGTCGGTGTCGAATCTCGCCGCGTCTGGCCGGGCACCTGTGGCAGCCTCGACGGCGACCAGCACATGAGATTTCGCGTGGGTGTCAACGCCGACGATCACCTCGGCGTCGTGTGTCACGATGGTCATGGTTCAGTCCTTTCATCAGGGATGGATCCGTCGGCCTGGACTGGGGCACTGGGACAGTCCTGTAACGAGTCACCGATGTGGTTCGGGACGAAACCCCCGGTGCTCGAGCGGAGCCGAGACCCCCGGTGGTCGAGCGGAGCCGAGACCCCGGGGATTCGATGGGCGTGTCCTCGACATCGAATCGAACATGTGTTCGACTATGTCATGGGGATGAATCCGGCACCGGCACTGAAGATCACGACGCCGACACCCCACCCACAGCGGTGTTGCTGGCGGGGACGCCGTCGTGTCCAGCGGACGTTCGCGGCCTGGTGACCGCCTTCGGGACCGTGACCGGCACGCCCTTGGGGGCAGGAGGTCTGGCAGAGGGGCGGTGTTGACGGATCGGTTGACGGTCCTGGCCCGCCTGCACACCGCGTTGGATGCCGAGATCGGGCGCACGCTACTGGCGGCGGAAGCCGCGGACGTGTAGCCGCATACCCCGGTCACGCACCTGGAACGATCCGCGGCCTGGTCCCGGTCCGGCGCCAGCCGGACAGTGACCGCCGCCCGGTTCACCGACCGACACCGCGACATCGGCCACCTGTGGCGCTGCGGAAGTCCCCACCGACGTCGTCGCCACCCTGGCACGGCGGGCTGCGGCAGGTGACGTTCGACGTCGAGTGCCAGATCGTCTCGGCAGTCCTGCCCAGCCTGGATCGCTTGTCGGTGGCGGCGGTGAAACTGATCGTCGCCCAAGCCCTGGACCTTCTCCACCCCGACGACCGCGACGCCGCCGAACAGGCGGACTACGACCGACGGTCGCTGTCGTGGACCCGCCGGGGCATGACCATGATCACCGCCGATCTGCCCGGGATCGACGGAACCGCGGTCACCGCCGCCTTGACCGCCCTGGCCGAATCACTGCGCCGCGACGGTGACGGGTTGACCCTCGCCCAGCGTCGCGCGGATGCGCTGATCACCCTGGTCAACGCCGCCGCCGCCCACGACGACCTGCCCGCCACAGCGTCCGGGCTGCCGGTGGCGGCCACGATCACCATCGGAGTGGCCGAGGCCGACCGCGTCGCCTCGGCAGCCCCACGCCCGACCTCGACCGATCTCGCCACCCAGGTCCGCGACGGCCTGGACCCCGCCACCATCGCCGGCACAGCCGGCAGCGACACCACCCTCGGCGACGCCGCCACCCGCTTCGCGCTGTGCACCGGCACCTGGACCGGCGCCCTGATCGACGACCGCGCCCGCCGCGAACTCCCGATCTCCCAGGCTCTGGCCGCCACTCGCACCCAACCCTTGGCCGTAGGCCGCTCGACCCGCCTGGCCACCCCCGCCCAACGCATCGCCCTGGCGTTACGCGACGGCGGCTGCCTCCTGTGTGACCGGCCCGCCGGCGAATGCCAGACCCACCATGTGACCCCCTGGGCGCAAGGCGGCACCACCGACCTCGACCAACTCGTCCTGCTCTGCTGGAGCCATCACCGGCAAGTCGATTTGGGCAGATGGCGAATAGAACGCAACACCGACCCATCTCCCGGCGCCAAATTCTGGAAGATCACCCCCACACCCCGCACCCGATGGCGCACCACCCGCAGCGCCGCGTAAGCATCGGGGGATCGGTCTCGACTCTCGGCCGTGCCGCGATTCAATCCACGGCCCGCGCAGCAGCGAGTGTGGTGTCCGAGGGGGGATTTGAACCCCCACCCTCTATACGAGGACTAGCACCTCAAGCTAGCGCGTCTGCCTATTCCGCCACCCGGACGTGACCTGACACAGGATAGCAAGCGCGCGGGGTGCCTCCGATCGGCGCGAAGGCGGGCGCCGACGCGGCCGCCGACGGCAAGATGGCGACCATGGCATCAGGTACCCCGGCACCAGGCACCGACTCTGAGGGGGTGGACCCGCAGGACGAGGTCGTGGGCATCCTGCGCGATCTGATCAGGATCGACACCACGAACACCGGCGAGGCCGACACCACCGTGGGCGAGGCCGAGGCCGCCGAATACGTCGAAGGTCAGCTCACCGAGGTGGGCTACACCCCCGAGCGCTTCACAACGACCACGGCCAGACGTCAGGGGGTCCACCTGCGCATCCCGGGCCGTGACCCGCAACGCGGTGCGCTGCTCCTGCACGGCCACCTCGATGTGGTCCCGGCCATTGCGGCCGACTGGACCGTGCCCCCGTTCGATGCCGCCGAGATCGACGGTGCGATCTGGGGTCGCGGCGCGGTGGACATGAAGGACATGGACGCGATGCTCATCGCTCTGGTGCGGGACTGGGCGCGCCGGGGCTACGTGCCCCCCCGGGACATCGTGGTGATCTTCACCCCCGACGAGGAGGCCGGGTGTCGGCAGGGATCCCACTGGATCGTCGCCAACCGCCCCGACATGCTCGAAGGGGTGACCGAGGCCGTGGGAGAGGTGGGCGGGTTCTCCCTGACCATGCCCGACGACCACCGGCTCTACCTGCTGCAGACTGCCGAGAAGGGCATCGCCTGGCTCCGCCTCACCGCCACCGGGCCCGGCGGTCACGGCTCGATGATCCACCGCCACAATCCGGTGACGGAGCTTGCCGCGGCCACGCATCGGCTGGGCGCACACCGGTTCCCCGTCACCATGACGCCGACCACCTCGGCCTGTGTCGCGGGCATCAGCGGCCCGCTCGGGGTGCCGTTCGATCCCGATGATCCGCAGCACTTCCTGACCGAGTTGGGATCGATGGCGTCGATCCTCGGTGCCACCCTCTCGCACACCGTGAACCCGACGATGCTGTCCGCCGGCATCAAGGCGAACGTCGTCCCCCGCGAAGCCCACGCGGTGGTGGATGGCAGGTTCCTGCCCGGGCGTGAGGACGAGTTCCTGGCCATGGTGGATGAGCTCCTGGGTGAGTCGGTCAGCCGGGAGTCCGTGAACTTCGATCATGGGGTCGAGACGACGTTCGACGGCCCCACCATCGAGGCCATGGCTGCCGCGGTGACGGCGGAGGATCCCCGCGGCACCGCCATTCCCTACATGATGAGCGGCGGCACCGACGCCAAGGCCTGGAGCACCGTGGGGATCCGGTGTTACGGGTTCGTCCCGCTGCGCCTGCCACCGGAGTTGAACTTCCCGGCGATGTTCCATGGGGTCGACGAGCGAGTCCCGATCGAGTCGGTGCAGTTCGGTGTGCGGGTGCTGCAGCGATTCATCGACTCGTGCTGAGCCGATGTGGGCGACTCGGTGTGTGTCACTCGGTGTGGGTGACGGCGTCAGCGGGTGAGTTGGTTCCACCCGTGATCGGGATATCCCAGGTCGATGGCCGAGATGTCGTCCAGCGCCGTGCGGATCTCGTCGGGGAGTTCCAGATCCTCGGACTCGAGGATTCCACGAAGCTGCCCGATGGTCCGTGCGCCCACGATCGGGGCGGTGACCCCGGGACGATCGCGCACCCAGGCCAGCGCCACCTCGAGCGGTGCCACGTCGAGACCTTCGGCGGCGGTGTGCACGGCGTCGACGATCCGACGGGAGCGATCGTCGAGATACTCCGCCACGAAGGAGCCGAAGTGGGGTGACGCGGCCCGCGAGTCGCTGGGCGTGCCGTAGCGGTACTTGCCTGTCAGGACTCCCCGGCCCAACGGTGACCACGGGGTGATCCCGACACCGAGTTCGAGTGCCGCGGGCACCACCTCGCGCTCGATCCCGCGCTGCACCAGCGAGTACTCCATCTGGGCCGCGGCGAGCGGGAATCGACCGGCACCGGCCTGCTGCCAGGTTGCGGCGCGGGCCAATTGCCAGCCCGCGTAGTTGGACACCGCCACGTAGCGGACCCGCCCGGACCGCACGGCATCATCGGCGGCACCGAGGGTCTCCTCGAGCGGAGTCCACGGGTCCCACGCGTGCAGGTACCAGACATCGACGTAATCGGTGCCCAACCGGCTCAAGGATCCGTCCAGCGACGCCAACAGGTGGGCGCGCGACGCGTCGAACCTGCGCTTGGTCCGGGGACGGCTGACCGCCTTCGTGGCGATGATCACCTGGTCGCGGGTGTTGGTCTCGGCCAGGAGCATCCCGATGAGTTCTTCGCTGGCGCCGTCGGCATAGACATCGGCGGTGTCGATGAAGGTGCCTCCGGACTCGAGGTAGATCTTCCACAGATCGCGGGCCTCGTGTTCGTCGGTGTCCCGTCCCCAGGTCATGGTGCCCAGTCCGAGGCGGGACACCCACAGCCCGGTTCTGCCCAAGGGTCGCTGCTGCATGCCTAGACCGTAACCCGAGCACCGATCGAGCGGACCCCGGCACGCCGCAGCCGATGCCGAGGGGGGCGGAGGGTCGGGAGTACGCTCGCGTGCGGCGCCGGTGACTGGCGTTTCGTCGACGACGAGGAGAGTCATGCAGCTGGGGCTGAACCTGGGCTACTGGGGGATGGGCAACGACGCGGACAACCTGGAACTGGCCCGCGAGGCCGACCGGCTCGGCTACAGCGTCGTCTGGGTGGCCGAGGCATACGGCTCCGATGCTGCCACCGTGCTGAGTTGGATCGCGGCCCAGACCGAGTCCATCGACATCGGGTCCGCGGTGTTCCAGATCCCGGGGCGCACCCCGGCCAACACCGCCATGACGGCGGCGACGCTGGACACGCTGTCCGGGGGGCGGTTCCGCCTCGGACTCGGGGTGTCCGGGCCCCAGGTGTCGGAAGGCTGGCACGGAGTCCGGTTCGCCAAGCCGCTGACGCGGACCCGCGAATACACCGACATCGTGCGCAAGGCGCTCGCCCGCGAGAAGGTCACCTACGACGGGGAGTTCTTCACGCTTCCGCTGCCGGACGGACCCGGCAAGGCGCTGACCCTCACCGTCCACCCCGTGCGCGAGCACCTTCCGCTGTACCTCGCGGCCATCGGGCCGAAGAACCTCGAACTCGCCGGCGAGATGTTCGACGGCTGGCTGGCGATCTTCTATGCCCCGGAGTTCGCCGACGAGTTGCTCGCCTCGATCGCCGCGGGCCGCGAGCGGGTCGGCAAGACGATGGCCGGTTTCGACGTGGTTCCGACCGTCCCCGTCGTGCTGGGCGACGACATCGAGGAATGCGCCGCGCCCTTGCGGGCGTACGCGTCGCTGTACATCGGGGGCATGGGTAGTCGGGAACAGAACTTCTACAATCGGCTGGCGACCCGGATGGGGTACGGCGAGGCGGCGGCCGAGGTGCAGGACCGCTACCTGTCGCGGGACTACGCCGGTGCGGGAGCGGCGGTCCCCTTGGAGTTCATCGACCGGACGTCGTTGATCGGACCCCCGGACCGGGTGCGGGACCGACTCGCTGCCTTCGCCGATTCCGGGGTCACGACCCTGACCATCGCGAGCTATGCGGGATCGCTCGATGAGCGGATCAGCACGGTGCGGGCCATGGCCGAGATCGCCGCCGACGCCGGTGTGCTGTCGTGATCAGCTGGTTCGAGGCCGTCGTCCTGGGAGTGGTGCAGGGGCTAACCGAGTTCCTGCCCATCTCGTCGAGCGCCCACCTGCTGATCTTCAGCCAACTGTTCGGCTGGCAGGACCCGGGAGCCGCGTTCACCGCGGTGACCCAGATCGGGACCGAGATGGCGGTGATCATCTACTTCCGACACGAGATCGCGCGCATCATCTCGACGTGGTTCCGGTCGCTGTTCACTCCGGAGCTCCGCGGCAACATCGATGCCCGCATGGGGTGGTACGTCATCATCGGCACGCTCCCCATCGCGATCTTGGGGGTCCTGTTCAAGGACCAGATCGAGACCATCGCCCGCAATCTATGGGTCGTGTCGTTCACGCTGATCGTCTTCGGCGTCATCCTGGGCGTGGCGGATCGGGTCGGCGCGAAGACCCGGCATGTCGAGGACCTGAACCTGAAGGACGGTCTGCTGTACGGCATCGGCCAGGCGTTCGCCCTCATCCCCGGCGTAAGTCGCTCGGGCGCCACGATCTCGATGGGCCTCTTCCTCGGCTACACCCGCGAGGCGGCCACCCGATACGCCTTCCTCCTGGCCATCCCGGCGGTGATGGCGTCGGGACTGTTCGAGGCACTCGACATCGGCAAGGGTCCGGCTCCCGACTGGGGGCCCACGATCCTCGCGACGGTCATCGCCTTCGTGATCGGGTATCTGGTCATCTCGTGGTTGCTGCGCTACCTGACCACCAACTCGTACATGCCGTTCGTGATCTACCGGATCGCGCTGGGGCTGTTGGTGATCGTCCTTCTGTCGACCGGTGTGCTGTCCGCGACCTGACCGCCGAGGGAACTCCCGGGCGACGCCGTGGCCTCATCAGTTGCGGCGCACCACCACATCGCCCCCGCGGCCGTTGGCGATCAGCATCCCGTTGCCCCGCGACCCGTTGACCGCGATGAAGATCCGCGGCGGATCGCCGGCGATCCGGTCGACCGAGACCACCGAGACCTCCTCGTCCTCGAGGTCCAACTCGTCCAGGGCTCTGCGCTCGAGTCGGGGGATCACCGACCAGTCGACGGAGCCGAGCCCGAACGTGGTCTTGTCCATCTCGTCGATGTCGTACTGGCTGACCGACACCGGCTCGACGTCCCAGCGGTTGTAGAAGTAGGAGTAGGTGTCGAGGTTCTGCTTGCGTTGCGGGTCACGGACCTCGGCGGTGAACCCGTGCTCGAGCAGCGACACGCGCCGGACGGTGACGTTCTCGCCCAATTCCTTGCGGAGCAGAACCGGCACCTGCGCGGGGTTCGCCACGGCGTTGAAGGTCTCGGGGGTCTGGTCGCCCGAACTGCCCGGGACGTCAGGTGTCTGCGAACAACCGGCGGCCAGTGCCACCACCGTCATCGCCGACACCAGGACCCCGCGCATCACAACCACCCGCTCTTCTTGAACTGTCGATAGAGGATCACACACACGGTCAGCATCACCAGCAGTACCGCGGGGTAGCCGAGGGACCAGTGGAGCTCGGGCATGTCGTCGAAGTTCATCCCGTAGATGCCGGCTATCGCGGTCGGGACGGCGATGATGGCCGCCCAAGCCGAGATCTTGCGCATGTCCTTGTTCTGCCGCAGGTCCTGCTGCGAGGTGGCGGCCATGAGCATCGTCATCAGCAATTGGTCATGCGACTCGACCAGGTCGTTGGCCCGCAGGACATGGTCACCGATGTCCCGGAAGTAGGGAGCGAGTTCGTGGGGCACTTCGGGGTGCTGCTCGCGCACCAGTACGCGGGCCTCGGTGATCAGCGGCGAGATCGCCCGCTTCACCTCGAGGTTCTCGCGTTTGAGGTTGTAGACCATGCCCGCGCTGTCGCCGGCCTTCATGCTGAACACCTGGTCCTCGAGGGCCTCGAGGTCCAGCGCCAGGTGCTCGACGATGTCCAGGTACCCGTCGACGAGCACATCGGTGATGGCGTAGAGGACACTCAGCGGACCCTGTCGGGTGAGGGTCGGGTAGCCGGCCAGGCGCTGCCGGGCGCTGCCCGGCGCCGCGTCACCCTTGCGGACCGACACCGCGTAGCCGGGACCCAGGAACACGGCCACCTGTCCGGTCTCGACCGCGGAGGCGCCGTCGTCGTATCGCAGTTCCTTCAGTACCACGAACGCCCGGTCGTCGTGGAGTTCGATCTTCGCCCGTTGCCGCCCGTTCATGGCGTCCTCGATCTGGAGTTGGGGCAGGGAGAACAGCCGCTGCACCAGGTCGATCTCACGGTGGGAGGGATTGGCGAGTTTGATCCACACGAAGGCGCTGACGTCGGTCGCGGACTCCGCCTGGGTCTCGGCGACCAGGGTCTGCATCCCCTCATCGACGTCCCACGGGGGGGTGTCCATGGAGATCAGCGCCGGATCCACCGGGGTTTCGGCGCCGTCGCGATATCGGAACACGGATGTGATCACCCCGTCATTGTGGCCAGCCGCCTAGGCTGGCGGGGTGACAACGGTCCTTCTGCTCCGACATGGCCGCTCGACGGCCAACGCCGAGGGCGTGCTGGCGGGCTGGACTCCCGGGGTGACCCTCGATGACGTCGGTCGTGAGCAGGCGAAGGCCGTGGCGCGGCGCTTGGCGGAGGTCCGGTTCCGCACGATCCTGACCAGTCCTCTGGAGCGTTGCCGCGAGACCGCCGAGATCGTCGCCAAGCGACGGCGCGCGGATCTGCCGATCCACACCGAGGTCGACCTGGCCGAACCGCGCTACGGCGACTGGACCGGTCGGCCGCTGGAGGTGTTGGCCAAGGACCCGCTGTGGGACTCCGTGCAGCACCATCCGAGCGGGGTGACGTTCCCCGGTGGGGAGTCCCTGGCCACCATGCAGACCCGGGCGATCGGGGCGATCCGACGCTGGAACCGACGGCTGGGCGAAGGCAGCACCTACGTGGCCGTGAGTCACGGTGACGTGATCAAGGCGATCCTCGCCGACGCCCTGGGCATGCACCTGGACCTCTTCCAGCGCATCCAGATCGATCCCTGTTCGGTCTCCGTGATCCGCTACACGCCGGGGAGGGCGTTCGTGGCGCGCGTCAACGACGTCGGCGGCGATCTGAGCATGTTCTCCCCGGGGCGCAAGACGAAGGTGACCCGCGAATCGGATGCCGTTGTCGGCGGCGAGACCGGAACCTGACCCGTCGCGTTCGACGGGAACGCGACCTGCCCGCGTAAGGTGGAGGCCCATGAGTCGCCAGGTGTACGTCCATGACGAACCGCAGCGCTGTGTCGTCGGCACGGTGGGGGAGCCGGGACAGCGCACCTTCTTCCTGCAGGTGCGCAGCGGCTCGCGGATCAACTCGGTCGTGCTCGAGAAGGAGCAGGCGCGGATCCTGGCCGAACGACTCGACGGGCTGCTCGACGAGATGATCGGTCCCGGCGAACCCGGATCCGGACCCGGCGACGACCGGCCGCTCGACACCCCGATCGAGGAGGACTTCCGCGTCGGCTCGCTGGGCCTGGGCTGGAACGCCGAGACACGCAGACTCATCGTCGAGGCGCATGCGGTGTCGGAGGACGACACCGACGTGCCGGATCTGGAGTCCGACGACGACGGCCCGGATACTGTCCGCATCCGGTTGAGTCCGGTGCAGGGTCGGGAGTTCGCGCGGCGGACCCTGGCGGTGGTGGCGGCGGGGCGCCCGCCGTGTCCCTTCTGCCACCTCCCGTTGGACCCCTCGGGACACATCTGCCCTCGGGCCAATGGTTACCGCCGCTGAGGTCCCGGGCTGGACCGTCCTGGGGCAGTTGTCCGACGCGTCGAACGCCACCCTGCTGGTCGAGGTCGACGGGGTGCGCCATGTGTACAAGCCGGTGGCGGGCGAGCGACCCCTGTGGGACTTCCCGGACGGGACGCTGGGTCGCCGCGAAGTCGCCGCGTCGGCCGTCGCCGACCTGCTCGGGTGGCCGGTGGTGCCCCCTACCCGGTGGGTGGAGGAGGCGCCGTACGGGCCGGGCAGCCTGCAGCGGTGGATCACCGCGCCCGGTGCGGGCGTCCAGATCTTCGCCGCCGGGCAGGTGCCCACCGGATGGGTGCCGGTCCTGCGTGGCGAGGACGAGGGCGACAGGCCGGTCGAGGTCGCGCACCGGGACAGCCCCGCGATGCTGCGGATGGCGGTGTTCGATCTGGTGGTCAACAACGCCGACCGCAAGGGCGGCCACCTGTACGAGCAGGCCGACGGCAGCGTGCAGGGAGTCGATCACGGCCTGTGTTTCCACGCGGATCCCAAACTCCGTACGGTGTTGTGGGGTTTCGCCGGTCGGGAGATCCCCGAGGCGATGAGGGTGGACCTCCACCGTCTCGCGGCTCGGTGGGGGAAGAGCGCCGAAGGCCCGGCCGGCGCCGCGGGCGAGGTTCGAGAGCCTCTGCCGGGCGTGACCGGACTGAGCGAAGACGAGATCGAGGCTCTGAGTCGGCGTGTTCAGGCCCTGGTGGATGACCCTGTCCTTCCGCCCCCGGTGGCGGGGACCCGGGCGATCCCCTGGCCCCCGCTCTGACCCGACCGCAAACCTCGGGCATAGGCACACACCTCGCGCGTGGGAGGCCTTGGGTGCCCGAGGTCTGGGCCTAGGCCCGAGGTTTGCGGTCGGGCAGGCCGTAGAGTGCGGGGATGCAGTCGTGGCCGGATCAGGTGCTTCCCCGAGTCGCCGGTGACGGGCCGCCGCTGCGACTGTTCGACACCGCCACCGGAGAGGTACGTCCCACGAGTCCCGGACAGCGGGCCACCATGTACGTCTGTGGCATCACCCCCTATGACGCGACCCACATGGGGCACGCCGCGACGTACGTGGCCTTCGATCTGGTCAACCGCATGTGGCGGGACGCGGGCCACGACGTCTGCTACGTGCAGAACGTCACCGACGTCGACGATCCCCTCCTGGAGCGTGCCGTCGCTTCGGGCCAGGACTGGCGGGCGTTGGCGTCATCGGAGACCGAGGCGTTCCGGGCGGACATGACGGCCCTGCGGGTCCTGCCGCCGCGCTGGTACATCGGCGCCGTCGAGTCCATCCCCGCGATCGCCGAGGCGGTCGCCGATCTCCGCAGCCGAGGTGCCGTGTACGACCTCGACGGGGACCTGTACTTCCCGATTGCCGCCGACCGGCGCTTCGGTGACGTGAGCGGACTGGATCGCGGCACCATGCGGGAACTGTTCGCCGAGCGAGGGGGCGATCCGGACCGCCCGGGCAAGCGCGACCCGCTCGACGCACTGTTGTGGCAGGCGGCCCGCGACGGTGAACCCTCGTGGACCACGGACCTCGGTCAGGGCCGGCCCGGGTGGCATGTGGAGTGCACCGCGATCGCCCAGGAGTACCTCGGGGTGCCGTTCGATGTCCAGGGTGGCGGGTCCGATCTGGCGTTCCCGCATCACGAGATGTGCGCCTCGATGGGACGTGTCGGAGCTGATGACGACCTCTTCGCGCGCCACTACGTCCATGCCGGGATGGTCGGTCTCGACGGGCACAAGATGAGCAAGTCCCGCGGCAATCTGGTGCTGGTGCGCGACCTCCGGGCGCAGGGCGCCGATCCCATGGCCATCCGCCTCGCCCTGTTGGCCCACCACTACCGCGAGGACTGGGAGTGGACCGCCGACGACCTGCCCCACGCCCAGGCGCGACTCGACCAGTGGCGACGGGCGATCGCCTCCCCGTCCGGGCCACCACCCGATCGGGTGATCGCGGAGATCCGCGAGGCCCTGTCCGACGACCTGGACGCGCCTGCTGCGCTGACGGCGGTCGACCGCTGGGCCGAACAGGCCGTCCGAGGCACGGGCAGCGACCCGGAGGCGCCGACCCAGGTGAAACTGGCTGTGGACGCGCTGCTCGGTGTGGCCCTGTGACGACAGGAAGAAGGCGACCGTGAAGTACGCGATGACCGGAGCCACCGGATTCGTCGGCCGGGCATTGCTGCGGCAGCTCCGCGCTGACGGCCACGAGGTCGTGGCGCTGGTCCGATCGCCCGACCGTGCCGGGGACCTGGCGGATGCCGGGGTCGAGATCGTGGCCGGCGACGTGTCGGACATCCCTGCCATGGTGAGGGCGTTCTCGGGCACCGACGGCGTGTTCCACGTGGCCGGCTGGTACAAGGTCGGGAACCCGGACTGGCGCGAAGCGTGGAGCGTCAATGTCGACGGCACCCGCAACGCCCTGGAGGCCGCCCGACAGGCGGAGGTACCCCGCGTGGTGTACACCAGCACTTGCGCCATCAACTCCGATACCGACGGCGCCACCGTCGACGAGACTTACCGCCACCGGGGACCTCATCTGACGACCTACGACGAGACCAAGTCTCTGGCCCACGACGTCGCCGCCGAGTTCGCCGTCGCCCGTGATCGACCGGAGGTCGTGATCGTCATGCCCGGGGGGATCTACGGCCCCGGGGACAGTTCCCAGGTGGGCCAACTCCTGGAGCAGGTCGCCACCGGCCATCGGGCCTTGGTGTCGGCGCGCCTGCGGATGGTCGAGGCCCACGTCGACGACATCGCGGCAGGTCACGTGCTGGCGATGACCCGGGGACGCGCCGGGGAGGCCTACATGCTGGCCGGCGAACGCACCGACCTGGCGTCGATGGCCGAGGAGATGGCGCGGATCACCGACGGTCCCCGGCCGATCGTGATGCCCGGCCCCCTGCTGCCGGTCGCCGAGCGGGTGCTGGCGGTCGCCGGGCGGGTGCTGCCACTCCCGTCGGACTTCAGCGCCGAAGCCATGCGGTCGGCTCGCAGCAGCTACCTGGGGACGTCGGCCAAGGCGCGTCGCGAACTCGGATGGACCTATCGCAGCCTCTACCAAGGATTGCGGGATACGGCTCGCAGCGAGGGCTGGGTCTGATTCGTCGCGGACACCCCCTGGTGCGGGGGTCTCGGCTCCGCTCGACCACGGAACTCGAGGATTCAGTCCGCCGCGAGGATCCGGTCGCGCCACTCACCGGCGAGCGACCGGACCTCACCGTCGGCGATATGCACGCACCGGCGATCGACCACCACGGGGCGCCCCGCGACCCAGACGTCGGTCACGTCGTCGCGGCCGGCCACGTACACGAGGTGCGAAGCCACGTCGTAGACCGGGGCATGAGTCGCGGCGGACAGATCGACGGCGATCACGTCGGCCTGTTTGCCGGGACTCAGGGAACCGATCTCGTCGTCCCAGCCCAACGCGCGGGCGCCGTCGAGGGTCGCCATGCGCAAGGCCGTATGTGCGTCGATGGCCGTCCCGTCGCGCGCGACAGCCTTGCCCAGCAGCGCGGCCAGCCGCATCTCCGCGAACATTTCGAGCCGGTTGTTGCTGGCGGCGCCGTCGGTGCCGATTCCCACGACCAATCCGCGTTGCTGCATCTGCACGACCTTGGCGATCCCACTGGCCAGTTTCAGATTGGACGAGGGACAGTGCGACACGCTCACCCCGTGTTCCGCGGCGATGTCGAGTTCGTGGCCCGACATGTGGACGGCGTGGGCCGCCAGGAAGGTGGGGGACAGGGCGCCGTGGTCGGCGAGCCACCCCACGGTGGGGCGCCGGTGGTGGGCGACCTGCCGCTCGACCTCGCCCCACGTCTCGTTGATGTGCGAATGGATGCCCACGCCCAGTTCCTCGGCCCGGCGGGCCGCGACCTCCCACGACGCGACGCTGGCGGCATATGTCGAATGGGGGGCCAGCATGAACCGCACGCGATCATGCCCTGACCACTTCTCCGCGGCTGTCACCCCCCGGGCGATGGACTCGTCCTCATCCGTGGCGTAACGGGTGGGCGCCGCCACGTAGGTGATGCCCGCCATCATGCGCATCCCGGCGGCCACGGCCGCTGCGGCGGCCTCGTCGGGATAGAAGTACATGTCGTTGAAGGTCGTAGTGCCGCCGCGCAGCATCTCGTGGGCGGCGATACGGGTGCCATCGGTGACGAACTCCTCGTCGACCCAGCGTGCCTCCGTCGGCCAGACGCGCTGCTCGAGCCACTCCAGCAAGGGAAGATCATCGGCGAAACCGCGCAGCAGGGTCATGGCCGCATGCGTGTGGGTGTTCACCAGCCCCGGCATCACCACCCGACCCGGCAGCGGGATCGGCGTCGCCTCGGGGTAGTCGATCTCGGCTTGCGCGCGCGGAAGCACGGCCACGATCGTCGGGGGATCGATCACTACCGAGTGCTGGGACAGCACGACTCCCGCCGGATCGACCGGCAGCACCCACTCGGCGTCGAGGCGCAGAACCGTGGTCAGTCCTTCTTCTCGTCGTGACCGCCGAACTCCTTGCGCATCGCCGACTGGACCTGGTTGGCGAAGAGGGCGTTGCCCTGGGAGTCGAATCGCGAGTACAGCGCGGACGTGAGCACCGGGGTGGGCACACCCACGTCGATCGCTGCCTGGCTGGTCCAGCGACCCTCGCCGGAGTCCGAGACGCGGCCGGAGAACTCGTCGAGAGTGGGCGACTTGTACAGGGCGGCTGCCGTGAGATCCAGCAGCCACGATCCGACCACCGAACCGCGGCGCCACAACTCCGCGACCTCCGTGGTGTCGATGTCGTAGCGGTACCAGTCCGGGTTCTCCAGCGGTGCGGTCTCGGCGTCCTGGTCGCGCTGCTTGTCGCCGGCGTCGGCGTTGTGCAGGATGTTGAGCCCCTCGCCGTAGGCCGCCATGATCCCGTACTCGATGCCGTTGTGGACCATCTTCACGAAGTGCCCGGCTCCGCTGGGTCCGCAGTGCAGCCATCCCCGTTCCGCGGTCGTCGGCGGGCCGCTGCGGCCCGGGGTGCGCTCGATGTCGCCCATGCCGGGAGCGATGGTGTCCCAGATCGGGGCGAGGCGATTCACCGCGTCGTCGGCACCACCGATCATCAGGCAGTAGCCGCGGTCGAGGCCCCAGACCCCGCCGCTGGTTCCGCAGTCGAGGTAGTACACGCCCTTCTCGGCGTAGTGCTTCGACCGACGGATGTCGTCGTGGTACCGGGAGTTGCCACCGTCGATCATCACATCTTCGGCCTCGAGGAGCGCCCCCAGCGAGCTGGTGACCTTCTCGGTGATGTCGCCGGCGGGGACCATGACCCACGTGTTGCGGGGCTTGTCGAGCTTGGCGACGAAGTCCTCCAGGGAATCAGCACCCACGGCGCCGTCCGCCACCAACGCCGCGACCGCTTCGGGGTTGTTGTCGTAGACCACGCACCGATGACCATCGCGCATGAGCCGCCGCACGATGTTGGCGCCCATACGACCCAACCCCACCATTCCCAACTGCATCGGGTTCTCCGTCGGCACGATCGCTCCTTCCGGGCCCGGAATCCCGGGCTATGCGTGGCATTCACTGGAACGCTAGTGGAAGAGTGTGTCGGGTCGCGCTCTGTCGGGCCGACGGGCGAAGAATGATCACGAAGGGACCGCAGTGAGCAACTGGGAGACTCTGACCGGGCTGGCCGGGACGGTGGGGGCCGGCACCATCCGTGAACTGCTGGAGAAGGATCCGTCCCGGGCAACGCGGCTTGTCGCGGAAGGTGCCGGGGTGACTCTGGACTACTCCCGCCAGCGAGTCGACGAGACGGTCATCGACACCTTGCTCGCGCTCGCCGACGAGCGGGGTGTCCTGGACCGGCGCGACGCCATGTTCCGCGGGGACCGGATCAACGTGACCGAGGACCGCTCGGTGCTGCATGTCGCTCTGCGGATGCCGAAGTCGGAGTCCCTGGTGGTCGACGGCACAGACGTGGTGGTCGAGGTCCACGGGGTCCTCGACCGGATGAAGGCCTTCGCCGACCGGGTGCGCAGCGGTGACTGGGTCGGGCACACCGGTCGCCCCATCCGCAATGTCGTCAACATCGGGATCGGCGGGTCCGACCTCGGGCCCGTCATGGCGTATCAGGCCCTCCGTGACTACTCCGATCGCCACCTGACCTTCCGGTTCGTGTCGAACGTGGACGGAACGGACATCGTCGAGGCGCTGCACGACCTCGATCCCGCCGAGACCCTGTTCATCATCGCGAGCAAGACCTTCACGACGCTGGAGACCATGACCAACGCCGGTGCCGCGCGCGATTGGCTGACCCAGGGGCTGGGCGACGACGCCGACGTGGCCAAACATTTCGTCGCGCTCAGCACCAACGCCGACAAGGTGGCCGAGTTCGGCATCGACACCGACAACATGTTCGGCTTCTGGGACTGGGTCGGCGGCCGGTACTCCATGGACTCGGCGATCGGGTTGTCCACCATGATCGCGATCGGGCCGGACAACTTCGACGACATGCTCGCGGGATTCCACGCGATGGATCAGCACTTCCTGACCGCGCCGCCCGCAGCGAACCTGCCGCTCCTGATGGGACTGCTGAGTGTCTGGAACCGGAACTTCCTCGACTGTCCGACAGTGGCCGTCCTTCCCTACGAGCAGTACCTGTCGCGATTCCCGGCCTATCTGCAGCAGCTGTCGATGGAGTCGAACGGGAAGCGGGTGCGTCTGGACGGCACCCCGGTCGAGTCCGAGACCGGACCGATCTACTGGGGCGAGCCGGGCACGAACGGCCAGCATTCCTTCTACCAACTGATCCATCAGGGGACCAGCACCATCCCGTGCGATGTCCTGTTCTTCGCCGAGCCGCTGCACGAGGTGGGGGATCAGCACGACATGCTGATTGCCAACGCCCTGGCCCAGGCGGCCGTGTTCGCGATGGGGCGGACCGAGGGCGAGGTGGCTGCCGACGGCGTCCCGGCGGAACTGGTCCCGCACAAGGTCATGCCCGGTAACCGCCCGTGCAGCGTGATCACCGCAGAGCGGCTCACCCCGTTCGCTCTCGGCAGCCTCGTGGCGTTGTACGAACACACGGTGTTCACCGCGGGGGCGATCTGGGGGATCGACTCCTTCGACCAGTGGGGCGTCGAGTTGGGCAAGGTGATGGCGGCCAGCCTGATCCCGCAGTTGAAGGACGGCGCCGCGGGAGCGCCCACCCAGGACCCGGCAACGACGGCGTCGGTCGCGCGGTACCGGGTGGCTCGCGGCCGCTAGCCCCGTGGTCGAGCCGGTGGTCGAGCGGAGCCGAGACCTCCTGGCCTCAGTCGCGGCTCCGCGTCCGGTGGTCGAGCGGAGCCGAGACCACCCGACCTCAGTCGCGCACCCAGATCGGCAGATGGAGGGTCGCGTCGGCCAAGCGGAGCCGCAGCAAGGCCGGCGGGGATTCCTCGTAGCGGGCCGGGAACTGCCCGTCCACCGGGTTCGTGGGGAAGAACCAGCGCCCGGCCAGGTCCACCCGCAACACGTCACCGACCTCGAGGTGGGTGGCTTGGGGGAGCAGCGGCACGATGATCGGCTCCGACCGGCCCGGCGGCAGGGGGACCGCCCGGTCGTGCCGGTGCACCGGGTGATCGGGGGCAGACAGGGTCTCGTCGAGTTTGCGGTGTGACAGGCGCAGTTGTCCCTGGGTCACCATGTCCCCGGCGAACCCGTACGAGCCCTCGAAGGTGACCTCCTGTCCTGACCGGAACACCCGCAGTCCCACGAAGACCAGAGCATCATCACCCTCGTCCAGGGCGACCGGGATCGACAGCCACGGTGCGCCGACCACGTCGAGGTCGGTGTCGATCCGCCAGGTCACCTTCACCGTGTCGACGGTCGTGTCCAGCAGCCGTGACCCGTCCGGCGCGGTGGTTCCGCCCGCGGCCGCCCCCGCACCCAAGGACACCGGCTGGAAACGGGTGCCGGTGGGCGGGAAGGTGTCGACCTCCACCACCTCGTGGTCGGTGCGGTCGCGGTAGATCGCCAGCCGCACCCGAGGTCGATCCCGCCAACCGGTGTCCACATCGGCGACGAAGTCCTCGAGGAACTGGCGTTGGGTCTCACGCGCGGCGGGCGAGTAGAACGTGCACCACTTGCCGCCACGATGCGTGTAGAGCCACGACTGGTCCCCGGGTACCCGGCGGAATGCTTCGTGGGACCCGCGGCTGTGCAGCAGGTGGTCGCTGAAGGATCCGCACACCAGCATGGGCACGTCGATCCGGGAGAGGTCCGGAGTGCGGTCCCGCCAGAACTCGTCGAGCAGCGGGTGGGCCTTCTGTTCGGCCCTCAGCGAGTGCTTCACCCGACCGGCTCGGTCCAGGAGGGTGCTCCACATCACCGTGAACCCGTCCTCGCGTCCGCCCCCAGGTCGGGTGAGGTCACGGTAGGGATCGGTGAGCCCCTCCCAGGGGCAGATCGCCGCCAGGCCCTGGGGGCGCAGGCTCGCCGCCCCGTACTGGGAGATGGCCAGGTACGACACCCCGAGCAGACCTACCCGGCCGTTGCTCCACGGCTGCTCCGCGGCCCACTCGATTAGGTGGGCGTAGTCCTCGGACTCCCCACGGGTCAGGATGTCGGCGGTTCCGTCGGAGTGGCCGAAACCGCGCAGGTCGGCGTTGACGAGCACGAACCCCTGACGGCACCAGTACCCCGGATCGGGGGCCTCCCAACCCGTCCAGGCCGAGAACCGGACCGGCTCCGGTTGCCGGAACGCGTGGAACTGCCCCGGGACGGCCCGCCCGCTGCGCGACTGCGCGGGGATGGCGTCCTTGCCGTAGGGGTGGGCACACATGATCACGGGATAGCGCCCGCGGGTGGGCGCACCGGCGCGGGGACGACGCGCCAGATGGGCGTCCGCACCGCGGCTGCCCGCCATGGGTAGGTACACGTCGACCCGAAGCACAGTGCCGTCAGGCATCGTGACCGCGACATCGGGTCGACGCTCGACGCCGTTGGGGGGTGGGTCGACGGTGACGTCCGGGTGACGGACCCGGTGGATCAATCCGCTGATGCCCCGCGGTGGCCCGTCATCGGACAGCTCGGTCATGGTCGGACCCTAGTGCGCTGGGCGCCCCACTATCCTGTTCGGATGCGCACGCCTCTGCTGACTGCACTTCGCGACCGGGTCCTCGTGGCCGACGGTGCCATGGGCACGATGCTGCAGGCCGCCGACCTGGAACTGGCCGACTTCGAGGGTCACGAGGGCTGCAACGAGATCCTCAACGTGACCCGTCCCGAGGTCGTCGCCGGAGTCCATCGGGCCTATTTCGATGTCGGCGTCGATTGTGTGGAGACCAACACCTTCGGCGCCAACTGGGCGAACCTCGGCGAGTACGGCATCGTCGAGCGGATCTACGAGCTCGCCCGGGCCGGAGCGGCGATCGCGCGGGAGGTGGCCGATTCCTACGATGACGGCCGCGACCGTTACGTCCTGGGATCGGTCGGTCCGGGCACCAAGCTGCCGTCGCTGGGGCACATCGATTTCGCCACGCTCCGCGACGCCTACGCCGAGGAGGTGCGCGGGCTCGTCGACGGTGGTGCCGACGCGATCCTGATCGAGACCGCGCAGGACCTGTTGCAGGCCAAGGCCGCCGTGATCGGCGCCAAGCGGGCGATAGCGGCGGGGGACCGTGACGTGCCCGTCTTCGCCCAGGTCACCGTCGAGACCACGGGCACCATGCTCCTGGGTACCGAGATCGGCGCGGCACTCACCGCGCTGCGGGCGATCGGGGTGGATGCGATCGGCCTCAACTGCGCCACCGGCCCAGCGGAGATGTCCGAGCACCTGCGCTACCTGTCCCAGCACGCCGACATCGCCCTGACCTGCATGCCCAACGCGGGCTTGCCCCAACTCACCTCCGACGGCGCCTTCTACCCGCTCACGCCGAGCGAGTTGGCCGACGCGCATGATCGGTTCACCACCGACTACGGGCTGAATCTGGTCGGCGGCTGCTGCGGCACTACCCCGGAGCATCTGGCGGCAGTGGTGGAGCGGGTCGGTGGGCGTCCCGTCGCGCACCGTCAACCGGAGATCGAGCCGGCCGTGGCGTCGTTGTACCAGGCCGTGCCCTTGGAGCAGGACACCACGATCCTCTCGATCGGCGAGCGCACCAACGCCAACGGGTCGAAGGCATTTCGCGAGGCGATGCTCGACGGCCGCTGGGACGACTGCATCGAGATCGCGCGGGCCCAGATCGCCGACGGGGCCCACCTGCTCGATGTCTGCGTCGACTACGTGGGTCGCGACGGCACCGACGACATGAGCCACCTCGCGGGTCTCTTCGCGACTGCCTCCACTCTGCCGTTGGTCCTCGACTCCACCGAGCCTGCCGTGATCGAAGCGGGTCTCGAACGACTGGGGGGCCGGAGCCTGATCAACTCGGTCAACTACGAGGACGGCGACGGCCCCGGATCCCGGTTCCAGCAGATGATGCCGATCGTGCGCGAGCACGGCGCCGCCGTGGTGGGGCTGACCATCGACGAGGAGGGCCAGGCACGTACGACCGAGGACAAGGTGCGGATCGCCGACCGCCTCATCGCCGACCTGGTGGACAACTGGGGCATGGACCCTGCCGACATCGTCATCGACACGTTGACGTTCCCGATCGCCACCGGACAGGACGAGACACGGCGCGACGCCATCGAGACGATCGAGGCCATCCGCGAGGTCAAGCGTCGCCATCCTGCCGTGCAGACGACCCTGGGGGTGTCCAACGTGTCCTTCGGGCTGTCGCCGGCCGCCCGGCAGGTGCTGAACTCGGTGTTCCTGCACGAGTGTGTCGAAGCGGGGCTCACCTCGGCCATCGTGCATGCCTCGAAGATCCTGCCGATGAGCCGGATCCCCGAGGAGCAGCGCGAGGCCGCCCTCGACCTGGTGTACGACCGCCGACAATTCGCCGACGACGGGACCGTTACCTTCGACCCGGTCGCGCGCTACCTCGAGGTCTTCGAAGGGGTCACGGCGACCAGTGGCGAGGACCGGGCCGCTGCGCTCGCGGCACTCCCTTTGGAGGAGCGACTGCAGCGCCGCATCATCGACGCCGAGAAGAACGGGCTTGCCGAGGACCTCGACGAGGCCCTCCGGGAGCGATCAGCGCTGGAGATCATCAACGACTACCTGCTGGCCGGGATGCGGACCGTCGGCGAGCTGTTCGGGTCCGGTCAGATGCAGTTGCCGTTCGTGCTGGCCAGTGCCGAAGTCATGAAGTCGGCGGTGGCGCATCTGGAGCCCTTCATCGACAAGACCGATGATTCCGGGAAGGGCACGATCGTGCTGGCCACGGTCAAGGGAGACGTGCACGACATCGGCAAGAACCTCGTCGACATCATCCTCACCAACAACGGCTACACAGTCGTCAACATCGGGATCAAGCAGCCCATCAACGCGATCATCGACGCCGCCGAGCAGCACAATGCCGACGCGGTGGGCATGTCGGGACTGCTGGTGAAGTCGACCGTGATCATGAAGGACAACCTCGAGGAGATGAACACCCGGGGTGTCGCGGCGCGCTGGCCGGTGCTCCTCGGGGGTGCGGCCCTGACGCGGGCCTATGTCGAGCAGGACCTCGCCGATCTGTACGCCGGCGACGTGCGCTACGCCCGCGATGCCTTCGAGGGGCTCGCGCTGATGGACGCCGTGATGGCGGTGAAACGGGGCGAACCGGGAGCGGCGTTGCCTGAACGGCGCAAGCGCCGGGTGGCACGAACGGCGGGGTCCGGATCGGTCGCCGAGGTCGACGTGCCGGAGCGTTCCGATGTGGCCGCGGACAATCCCGTGCCGACGCCGCCGTTCTGGGGCACGCGCGTCGTGCGCGGGATCGCCATGGCCGACATCGTGGCCTATCTCGACGAGCGGGCGACCTTCGTGGGTCAGTGGGGCCTGAAGCCGCTCAAGGGATCGACCCAGACCTTCGAGGACATCGCCGAGGAAGAGGGCAGGCCCCGCCTGCGCATGTGGTTGGACAGGATCAAGACCGAGGGGTTGTTGGAGCCGGCCGTCGTCTACGGGTACTTCCCCGCGAACGGCGACGGCGACGATCTGATCGTCTACGACCCCGAGGATCACGACCGCGAGATCGCGCGATTCACCTTCCCCCGGCAGCGGCGCGGGCGGTACCTGTGCCTGGCCGACTACTTCCGTCCGGTGGATTCGGGTCAGAAGGACGTCATCGCGTTCCACGTCGCCACGATGGGCCAGGTCGCCTCGGAGTCGACCGCGAAGCTGTTCGACGCCGACAACTACCGCGAGTACCTCGAGTTGCATGGGCTGAGCGTGCAACTGACCGAGGCGCTAGCCGAACTGTGGCACGCCCGTGTGCGGCAGGAGTGGGACTTCGCCGATGAGGACGACGCCGACATGCCCACCCTTATCGCCAAGCAGGGGTACCGGGGTTCGCGGTACTCGTTCGGGTACCCGGCCTGTCCGGACGTCTCGCAGCAGGTCGACCTCGTCCGGCTGCTCGAGCCCGAACGCATCGGCGTGACCCTGTCCGAGGAACTCCAGCTGCATCCGGAGCAGTCGACGTCGGCGTTGATCGTGCACCACCCCGAGGCCAAGTACTTCAACGCCACCTGACGCGGCGACACGGATCGCCGGGTGCGTCAGAATGCCTGCGTGATCCCCTTCCAGGCGCTGCTGTACGACATGGACGGCACCCTGGTCGACACCGAACCGAAGTGGCAGGAGTCCGAGCGGACCCTGATGGCCGGCTTCGGGGTGCCCTGGACCGACGCGGATCAGGCTCACTGTCTGGGGGGATCCACCGATCGGGTCGCCCGCTACATGGCCGACCTGGTGGCGGCCGCGGGCAGGCCGCGGCCGGATCCCGAGGACCTGGCCGACCAGTTCCTGGTCACGATGCGCGACCAACTGATCGCCGACCCACCGCAGCCGCAGCCCGGGGTTGCGAGACTCCTGCGGCAGGTGCGGGACTCCGGGTTACCGACCGCGTTGGTGTCCTCGTCGTCGCGGCCGTTGATGGATGCCGTCCTGGCAGCCATCGGATCCGAGTGGTTCGACATCACCATCAGCGCCGACGACGTCGAACGTCACAAGCCCGATCCGCTGCCCTATCTGCGGGCCGCCGAGATCCTGGGAGTCGACCCCGCCTGGTGCCTGGCGATCGAGGATTCGCCCACGGGCGCCGAGGCCGCGCGTCAGGCCGGGGCCTTCGTGGTGGCCGTGGAACACCTGGCGGTCATCCCGGCGACCACGCGACGAAGGGTCGTCACCACCCTGAGCGGGGTCGGGCTGCCGCAACTCACCGAGTGGTTCGAACCACCGTCCTGAGTGGGGCGCGCGCCCGGATCAGCCCAGGCCGTGCTGGCTGTGCCGCACCTTCGGCTTGCCCACCGGATGTCCGACCAGCCGCGACGACGCCTTCGTCAGATGCTCGGCGTAGATGCCCTGACCCAACGTGTTGGGATGGACGACTCCCCATTTGAAGGAGGGCACCGTGCCGTGGTACTGCGGGAAGGGGTTGAGGGCGGCGTCGAGCGGGTAGATCGCCGGCTCCGTCGAGCAGAGGCCGTTGTGGTCGGTGTCGTGGTAGACGCCGGCATCGATGGTCCAACCGAACTGCCGTCCGTTGAGGCCCAACCGGGTGTTGATGCCATCGGGACCCCACGGCACGGTCTGGTCGCCGACCTTGATGCTCTTCTTCCCCTTTGCCTTGGCGAAGTGGATGACGCCACGCTCGGCCCACTGGGAGTCGGCGAGGTTCAGCGGTGCCGCCAGGGTCGGGTCGCTGCACAGGTTCCCGTCCTGGTTGCGGATCAGGTTCGGGTAGACCATCTGCAGGACGTTGTCCGGCTTGATGGTGAGCGCCCGGCTGGCCGTGGCTCGGCCGGCCGGCTCGTCGCCCTTCAGCTTGAAGGTCTTGCATCCGGTTCCGTCGAAGCACCGATGCAGGTCGGAGAAGCGGCCCGGGAGGGTGCTCAGGTTGTGCTGGATCGTGGTGTTCAACGTCGGCGCGCTCCCGCCGCCCAGCAGATTCGCGCGATCGTCCGGCGACAGGGGCACTGCCCGGACCACACGCGACAGTGCCTTGTCGTGGGGGACTCCCATGCCCTTGGACTTGCTCACGGGCGCGTCCCAGCAGTCCGCGGTCGGGTCGACCAGGAAGAGCGTCGCGCACGTGGTGATGACGGTGCCGAACCCGGTGTCGTTGCCCCCGATACTCAACTGCAGCAGGTCGATACGGCGCTTGCCGATGATGGAGTTGATCTGGTCGATCTGCGCCGGACGGTAGCCGGTGCCGTTGTTCTGGGGGTAGAGCAGGCCACCGGGTTTGGTGACCTGACCGCCGCCGCACGCGACGTCGATGACGGTGACGTTCGAGCGCGGGTCGGCCTGCTCGAGAGCCACCGCCGACCGGAGGAACCCACCCCATCGGGTGCGCAGGCAGACCGGGTCATCCCAGTTGTAGTTGTCGCCGGCCGCGTTGAGCCACGGTGACGAACCGCCGTCGAGGGTCGGGAATCCGACTCCCGACGAGTAGGAGTCCCCGGTGATGACCAGCAGCGTGTTGCGCACGGTGATCCGGCCGGTACTGCTGGAGGTGCCGGACTTGTCCCGCAGTTGGGCCGTGACGGTGTGCTTGCCCTCGGTCAGGCGCACCGTGGTGTCGCAGGACTTGCTCCACTTGGTCGTGATGCCGGCGTCGGTCACCTGCCAGCGGTACTTCGCCGCACCGTCGGTGGTGCTGCTGCACGCGGTCAGGGTCACGTCGAAACGGCCCTTCTTGGGCAAGGGCCCCCAGCGCACGTTGTCGGCTTCGGGGTATCCCTTGATCGGCTTGAGGGGGTCGTCGCCGGCGATGCGGTCGTCTCGATTCGAATGGACGCTGGCCGGCATCCGGAAGTCCCACTTGAGAGTCGTCGCCTGCTTCGCGGTCGAGGTGGCGGTCGCCACGCCCGTCGGGCCGCCGGTGGCCAGGGCGCCGGACGGCACGGTGGCGGCGGCGACCAGGGTGACCAGGACGGCGGTTCCGAATGCGGGGAGGCGCTTCATGCGGGCACGCTATCCGCCGGGTCTCGAGGTGGACGGGTGAATGCGCGGATTCCACCGAACGATGTCAGCCGTTCACCCGACGGACGTCGGTGCCGACGCCCGCCATGACCTGTGCGTCCGGCGAGTCCGCGATGGCCGGTGGGTGCCACCGAACTCAGGGCACAGTGCCTGGAAGGAGCACCACCCACACAGTCGTGAGGGGCGCGGTTGCCAGTCGCCGCTCACGGTGGCACGTTCGATGGCGTCCCAGAGGGCCTCGACCTTGGCCTGGGTGGCGCGCAACTCGGCTTCGGAGGGGTCGACGGTGAGTCGCTCGGTGTTGCCCAGGTATAGCAGTTGGAGGCGGGCCGGGACCTGGCCGTGCAGTCGCCACAGGACCAGCCCGTAGAACCGCATCTGGAACAGGGCCTTCGCCTCCCACCCCGGTCCCGGTGCCCGACCGGTCTTGTAGTCCACCACGCGTACCGCTCCGGAGGGCGCACGGTCGAGCCGGTCGATGATGCCCCGCAGGACAAGTCCCGAGGGCAACTCGGTGCTCACGCTGAGTTCCCGCTCCGCGGGTTGCAGCCGGTTGAGATCCTCGAGGGCGAAGTACCGGTCGAGGAAGCCTGCGGCAGCCGCGAGGAACCGGTCGACAGCCTGGGGGTCCGGGGCTGCGATGGCCGTCGGCGAGCCAGCGGGACCAGGCGTCGTCCCCCCGAACAGCAGGCCGGGCAGTTCGGGAGAGGCTGCGGTCATGGCCGTCCGGGAGTCGGGGATCAGACCGTGGGCGACCTGCGGGGTGCGGTCTCCGGGGGCTATGTCGAACAACCGCTCCAGGACGGCGTGCACCAGGGTGCCCCGGGCGGCCTCGGGCCCGGGTGGTTCGGGGAGCCGGTCGACGGAACGGAACCGGTACAGCAGAGGGCAGGTCATGAAGTCGCCGGCCCGGGAGGGGGACAGTGACTTGGCCGGCCGGTCACCGAGACCCACGGCGGACGTGGCCCGCGCCTGAGCTGTCAGATCCAGCGTCCGGTCGGTCGTGGTCGGGTGGACCGTAGCCTGGCGGGTCGTGGTCTCGGGTGGGGGCACCCCGACACCGTACGACGGGGATCCGACGGTGCCCGACGGCACACGCCGGGCGCGGCGGTCCGCCTACGATGACGTCCGTGACCACGGCCCGGGAGCTCGCCTCCGCCACCAGCGGCTGGCAGTTCCGGCTGTGGGGGTTCGACGTGTCCGTCCCCTGGAACGCCCTGCTGGGGATCGGCGTCATCGCGGTGCTCTGGTATCCGGAGTTCGCGGCACGGACCACCGGGCCCGCGTCGATCGCGTTGGCGGCCCTGTTCGCCGGGTTGTTGATGGTCTCGATCCTGTTCCACGAACTCGCCCACGCCTTCGCGGCGCGGATGTTCTCGTACCCGGTGTCCGGGATCACCCTGTGGGCCATGGGCGGATACACGACGTACCGTCCGGCCGCCCGGCACGGTCCCCTGCGAGAGGCAGCGATCGCGGTGGCGGGGCCGGCCGCCACCTTGTCGATCGCGGCAGTCGCCTACGCCGGCGAGCAGGTGGCCCCCCCCGGTCTACTGCGGGTGATGCTGGCCGCCCTGGCGTCGGCCAACCTGCTGGTGGGCCTGTTCAATCTCCTTCCGGGAGCCCCCTTGGACGGCGGATCGGTGGTCAAGGCTGTGGTCTGGGGGATCACCGGCCGCGCGGAGACCGGGCAGGTGGTGGCGGCCTGGGTGGGGCGGGTCCTGGCGGTCCTGATCGTCGTGTCGCCGTTCTGGCTGGCCTGGCGCACGGGGTATCCGCCGTCGTTGTCCTTGATCCTGGTCGCGGTGGTGCTGGCCGCCGTGCTGTGGACGGGCGCCGGGCACAGCCTCCGCGCCGCGCGGGCGACCACGGCCCTGTCGGCCATCGGCGCCGACGACCTGGCCTTCCGGGCGGTGCCGGTACGGGTCACGGCGTCGGTGGCAGAGGTCCTCCCGCTGTTCACCGACGACACGATGGTGGTGGTCGTGACCGACGACGGTCGCCCGGTCGGGGTCGTGTCCGAGGCTGCGGCACGCGCCGTCCCGGCGGCAGAGGTCACCCGGGTCCCCGTCACCGCCGTCGCCGCGACCGTGTCACCGGACGCTCCGAGTGTGCCCGAGACCGCGACAGCCCTCGATGTGGTCGAGGCCTGTCAGGACTCGGGGTCGCGTTTCGTGTTCGTGATCGGCGAGCAGGGCACCGGGATCATCGACACGGACACGGCCTTCGTGACGGAGGGCCCGTGACCACCGCACCGCTGACCGCGGGGGATCTGGTGCAGTTGACCGACCGGAAGGGTCGGCACCACACCATCACCCTGGCGGTCGGCGGTGTCTTCCACTCGCACAAGGGATCCCTGCGCCACGACGACCTGATCGGGGGGCCGGAGGGCGTGGTCGTGACCAGCAGCGGTGGCATGCCATACCTGGTCCTGCGTCCGATCCTCGAGGACTACGTGCTGTCCATGGGGCGTGGGGCAGCCATCATCTACCCCAAGGACGCGTTCGCCATCGTGGGGTTGGCCGGTCTGGCGCCGGGCAGCACGGTGGTCGAGGCGGGCGCCGGATCGGGGCGCTGACGTGTTTCCTGTTGACGGCGGTCGGCCCGCAGGGGCGGCTGTACTCCCATGAACTGCGGCCGGATTTCGCCGAGGTGGCCCGCCGCAATGTCACCCGCTGGTTCGGTGAGGCGGCGCCCGGATGGCACCTGACCGTGGGCGACTTCGCGGAGTCCCGGCTGGACCTGTCCGCGGACGCTGTCGTGCTGGACCTGCTCGCGCCCTGGGACTGCCTCGATGCCGCGGCGTCCGCGTTGCGGCCCGGCGGACGGCTGGTCGCCTACGTCGCCACCACGACGCAACTGTCCCTGCTGACCGAGACACTGCGCGCGGACGGGCGGTGGACCGAACCGCGCGCGACCGAATCGTTGGTGCGCACGTGGCATCTGGAGGGGCTGGCGGTGCGACCCGATCACCGGATGATCGGCCACACGGCCTTCCTGCTGGTCTGCCGGCGGTTGGCCGATGGCACGACCCTTCCGCCACGTCGCCGTCGGCCCGCACCGGGTGCCTACGGTCCGGACTACACCGGTCCCCGCCCACCGGATGTGGCTCAGGCGGCGGACCTTGCGGTGGGGCCGATCGCGACCGAGGATGGAACCGCACCACGGTCGACCGGGGAAAATGTCCCACCTGTCCCTGACTGAGAGTGATCGACAGATTGTTTTCAGTGAATAGCGGGCGTTCCGGGTCGGCGTCGGTAGGGTGCGCTGCAGGAGGTGGTCCCCGTGTTCGACGGCAACTCTGCACCGCCCGATGCCGGCGATCCCGATGACGTCGCCCTGGCGCGTCGACTGGGGGAACTGCGCCGGGAACTGGCCGCCTGCCAATCCCAGAACCAGCGGATGGCCGCGACCCTGCGCGAGGCCCGCGACCAGATCGTGACGCTCAAGGCCGAGGTCGACCGACTGGCCGAGCCCCCTTCCGGCTACGGCATCTTCCTGCAGGCCAACGACGACGACAGCATCGACGTGCTGGCGTCGGGCCGGAAGATGCGGGTGGTCGCCAGCCCGGCGGTCGAGGTCGAGTCGCTACGGCCCGGTCAGGAACTCATGCTCAACGAGGCTCTGAACGTGGTCGGGGCACGGGCCTACGAACGCGCCGGCGACATCGTCATGTTCAAGGAGAAGCTGGACGACGAACGGGCGCTGGTCATCGGGACGACCGATGACGAACGGGTGGTGCGCCTGGCGGAGCCGCTGCGCGAACAGAAACTGCGCGCGGGCGACTCGCTGCTGCTCGATCCCCGGTCGGGGTTCGTGTTCGAGCGCATCCCCAAGGCCGAGGTGGAGGAACTGGTCCTCGAGGAGGTCCCCGACATCGACTACGCCGACATCGGGGGCTTGGCCGGTCAGATCGAACTCATCCGCGACGCTGTCGAACTGCCGTTCCTGCATCAGGAGCTGTTCGCCGAGCACAAACTGGCGGCGCCGAAGGGCATCCTGCTTTACGGGCCTCCGGGGTGCGGCAAGACCCTCATCGCCAAGGCCGTCGCCAACTCGTTGGCGAAGAAGGTGGCCGAGGTCGAGGGCGGTGGCGAGGCACGGTCGTTCTTCCTCAACATCAAGGGTCCGGAGCTGCTGAACAAGTACGTGGGCGAGACCGAGCGGCACATCCGCCTGGTGTTCCAGCGGGCTCGGGAGAAGGCCAGCGAGGGCATGCCCGTCATCGTGTTCTTCGACGAGATGGACTCGCTGTTCCGTACCCGGGGCAGCGGGGTCTCCAGCGACGTCGAGAACACCATCGTGCCCCAGTTGCTCAGCGAGATCGATGGCGTCGAGGGCCTGGAGAATGTGATCGTCATCGGCGCCTCGAACCGCGAGGACATGATCGACCCGGCGATCCTGCGTCCCGGGCGTCTCGACGTGAAGATCAAGATCGAGCGTCCCGACGCGCAGGCCGCCGCCGACATCTTCGCGAAGTACCTGACTCCGGACCTGCCGCTCAACAGCGACGACCTGGCCGAGAACGCGGGATCGGCGGAAGCCACCTGCGCGGCCATGATCCGCGCCGCTGTCGAGCGAATGTACTCCGAGACCGAGGAGAACAGGTTCCTCGAGGTCACCTACGCCAATGGTGACAAGGAGGTCCTCTACTTCAAGGACTTCAACTCCGGGGCGATGATCGAGAACATCGTGGCCCGGGCGAAGAAGTCCGCCATCAAGGACTTCCTCGACACCGGCAGTCGGGGCAT
Source organism: Candidatus Nanopelagicales bacterium (assembly GCA_046330625.1). Taxonomy (GTDB): domain Bacteria; phylum Actinomycetota; class Actinomycetes; order S36-B12; genus CAIWTL01. The sequence continues at coordinate 18,459 of JAXLSJ010000021.1, read as the reverse complement.
CCGGGTGCAGCACCTGCTGTCGGCGTGTGTCGACGAGTTCCGCGAGAACGAGGACCTTCCCAACACGACCAACCCCGACGACTGGGCCCGGATCTCCGGCAAGAAGGGGGAGCGGATCGTCTTCATCCGCACCCTCGTGCGGAGCAAGAGCGGCGACGATCAGGGGCGGTCGATCGAGTCGGTGGCGAACACCGGTCAGTACCTGTGACCTTAATTCTCGGGCACAACTGGACATTCCGGTCACCGTCGCTTCGATTTTCGGCGAGCCCGTGTTACAACGCGCCACCCTCGTTCCAAGATCGCTAGGGTCGCCAACGACAGGCTGGTCGCCTGTTCGCGGCTCAAGGAGAAGGTCATGCAGGGTCCAGTTTCCACGGGTGACTCGGGTGACACCCGCGTAGCACCCGTCCACACGGGCAAGGTCATCGCGATCAGTGTCATCGCCGCCCTCGGTGGCTTCCTGTTCGGGTACGACAGCTCGGTCATCAACGGCGCCAACAAGGCGGTGTTCTACGAGTTCCAGATCACGGATAAGTTCATGCAGGGATTCGTGGTGGCCATCGCGCTGCTCGGTTCCGCGCTGGGTGCGTTCATCGGTGGTCGCCTGACCGACAAGTACGGCCGCAAGAAGGTCATGGTGACCGCGGCGATCCTGTTCCTGATCGCCGGCATCGGACAGGCGTTCCCCCTGGCGACCTGGGACTTCATGCTCTGGCGTGTGGTGGGCGGGTTCGCCATCGGTCTCGCCGCCGTGGTCTCCCCGATGTACATCTCCGAGGTGGCCCCGGCTCACCTGCGGGGACGGTTGTCATCGCTGTTCCAGCTCGCGATCGTGTTCGGCATCTTCGCCACCCAGTTGGTCAACCAGGTGATCATCGGCCTGACCCCCAACGAGGTCGAGTCCCCGGTGCTGAACCCCGAGGTCCCGCCCGTCGAGGCCAACAACCCGCTGGCGCTGGGATTGGCCGCATGGCAGTGGATGTTCCTCTGCATGGTGATCCCTGCGGTCATCTACTGGCTGCTGTCGCTCACGCTGCCCGAATCGCCGCGGTACCTCGTGGCGAAGGGCAAGTCCGCCGAGGCCAAGAAGGTCCTCGAGCAGATCTACGTCGAGGACGTCACCCCTCGCCTCAACGCCATCGAAGAGTCGCTGGCGGGCGAACACAAGATGAGCATGTCGGACATCAAGGGTCCCCGGCTGGGCCTGCTCCCCATCGTCTGGGTCGGCATCATCCTCGCCGTCCTCCAGCAGTTCGTCGGCATCAACGCGGTGTTCTACTACTCCAACCTCATCTGGGGTGCGGTCGGTTTCGACGAGAGCAGGGCGTTCTTCACCTCGACCGTCATCAGCGCGGTGAATGTGATCTTCACCTTCGTCGCCATCGCGCTCATCGACCGGGTCGGTCGCAAGATCCTGCTCCTGGTGGGCTCGGCCGGCATGTTCGTTACCCTCGCGATCCTGACGTTCGTGTTCACCTCGGCGCCGCAGTGCACCCAGGCGATCATCGACGCAGGCGGTCAGCCCAGCTGCACCGGTGTGTCGGAGCTGAACACCCCGATGCTGTCGTCGTCGAGCGGCTGGATCGCCGTCATCATGCTGAACTCCTACGTGGCCTTCTTCGCCGCGACGTGGGGTCCGATCGTGTGGGTGCTGCTCGGGGAGATGTTCCCGAACAAGATCCGTGCGGCGGCGATGTCGGTCGGTGTCATGGCCAACTGGATCGCGAACTTCATCGTGTCCGAGACGTTCCCCGGCCTGGTCGGGATCTCGCTCGGGTTGGCGTACGGGTTGTTCACCCTGGGTGCCCTGGTCTCGTTCTTCTACGTGTGGAAGTTCGTCAAGGAAACCAAGGGCGTCCAACTCGAGGACATGGAGGCGCTGGAAGGCGTCGACATGGCGAAGTAGCGAGCGCGACGCCCTGCGTGTGCCCCGTCGGGTCATCCGGCGGGGCAGACGCACGTCCAGGTGCTTACGTTGGGTGTGGACCTGATCAGCGCCCGTTACGAACATCTCCCCGGCGCGTAACGTCGCCGAAACTCGTAGCCGCCACGGTGCCCCTATGAGGAGGAACGAGGCCTCAGTCGGGCCACGGCAACCGCAGGTCGTGGTGCTCTTCGGCGCTACCGGCGACCTGGCCCGGCGGAAACTGCTCCCCGGCCTCTTCCACCTCTCGACGAGCGGATTCCTGCCCGGTTGTCGGGTCGTGGGGGTGTCGTTGGATGAATCCACGACCGAGGAGTTCCGCAGGTTCGCCCGGCAGGCCGTCGACGAGTTCTACCCCCGGGGCCTGTCCGACGAGGCCTGGCGACCGTTCGCCGAGTCGCTCGATTTCGTTCCGACGTCGGCCGGCCCTGAGGCTCTGTCAGCTGCGGTGAAACGTGCTGAGGGAGAACTCGACGGCGAGCCCGGACGCCTGCACTACCTCAGTGTGCCGCCGGGGGCGGCGCTCGCGGCGGTGGAGATGCTGGGGCAGGCGAACCTCGTGGAGCGATCTCGCGTGGTGATGGAGAAGCCCTTCGGCGTCGATCTGCCCAGCGCAGTGGATCTCAACGCACGGCTGCATGCGGTCTTCGACGAGGACCAGATCTTCCGGATCGATCACTTCCTGGGGAAGGAGGCAGCTCAGAACATCCTGGCCTTCCGATTCGCCAATGGCCTGTTCGAGCCGATCTGGAACCGCAACTTCATCGATCACATCCAGATAGACGTCCCTGAGGAACTCGGCATCGTGCAGCGGGCCTCGTTCTACGAGAGCACCGGTGCCTTCCGGGACATGGTCGTCACCCATCTGTTCCAGATCCTGGCGTTCATCGCGATGGAACCCCCGACCGAACTGCGCCCCGAGGCGATCAGCGAGGAGAAGAACAAGGTCTTCCGGAGCATGTTGCCGATCCAGCCGACGGATGTGGTGCGCGGCCAGCATCACGGGTACCGGCAGATCGCGGGGGTCGACCCGGACTCCGACACGGAGACCTTCATCGCTCTGCGGTGTGTGATCGACAATTGGCGATGGGCGGGTGTGCCGTTCTATCTACGGACCGGCAAGTGCCTGGCGCAGGGGCAGCGCATCGTGTCGATCGCCTTCCGCGAACCACCCAAGAGCATGTTCCCCGCGGGGTCGGGAGTGGGAGCCCATGGCCCGGATCATCTGACCTTCGACCTCGCCGACCACTCCCGCATGTCACTGTCCTTCTACGGCAAGCGCCCGGGACCGGGGATGCGGCTGGACAAACTCAGTCTTCAGTTCGCCATGCACGACACCGGGCTGCACACCTCCGTGCTCGAGGCCTACGAGCGACTGATTCTCGATGCCATGCGGGGGGACCGCACCCTGTTCACTGCTGCGGACGGCATCGAACGGCTGTGGGAAGTGTCGACCCCACTGCTCGACGCGCCGCCGCCGGTCCGGATGTATGCCCCCGGGTCATGGGGACCGAACTCGATCCATCAACTGGTCGCACCCGCGTCCTGGCGATTGCCCTTCGAGCGTGGGTGGCGCGACCCGAACCCGACGGGGAGCTGACGGCCTTACGGGACCAGTGCCACGGGCCGGCGTGGTCTCGGCTCCGCTCGACCACCGGGGTCTCGGCTCCGCTCGACGCCCGGAGGGCGGCGTCGAGGCATAGGCTGGCCCGCATGAGTGTGCACCGGGTCATGGGCATCGAGACCGAGTACGGGATCTCGGTTCCCGGGCGGCCGCACGTCAACGCGATGCTGGCGTCGTCACAGATCGTCAACGCCTACGCCCACGAGGCGCTGGGGGAGCGTCGGGTGCGCACCCGATGGGACTACGACGAGGAGAGCCCTCTGCGCGACGCCCGCGGCTTCGACCTGTCCCGGGCCGAGGCCGACCCCACGCAGCTCACCGACGAGGATCTCGGCCTCGCTAACGTGATCCTGACCAACGGCGCACGCCTGTACGTCGACCACGCCCATCCGGAATACTCCACACCCGAGGTGACCAACCCCTTCGATGCCGTGTTGTGGGACAAGGCGGGGGAGCGGATCATGGCCCGGGCGGCTGCGTTGGCCGCGGCCCTGCCCGGCGGGTTGCCCTTGCAGTTGTACAAGAACAACACCGACAACAAGGGCGCGTCCTACGGCACCCACGAGAACTACCTGATGTCGCGCTCGACCCGGTTCCCCGACATCGTCACCTGCCTGACGCCGTTCTTCGTGTCCCGTCAGATCGTCGCGGGAGCCGGTCGGGTGGGGATCGGGCAGGACGGCCGCGTGAGCGGCTTCCAGCTGAGCCAGCGCGCGGACTTCTTCGAGGTCGAGGTGGGGCTCGAGACGACCATCAAGCGCCCGATCATCAACACCCGCGACGAGCCGCACGCCGATCCCGAGATCTACCGGCGCCTGCATGTGATCGTGGGCGACGCCAATCTGAGTGAGATCGCCACCTATCTCAAGGTCGGGACCACCGCACTGGTGCTGGCCACTCTCGAGGCGGGTGTGCTGCGACCCGGGCTGATGCCCCGCCAACCCGTCGTCGATCTGCACAACGTTTCCCACGAAGGCCTGGAGTACGGCATCCAGCTGCACGACGGGCGCACCCTGACGCCGGTGCAGCTGCAGTGGGAATTCCACGAGATGGCCGCCAAGCATGTGGCCGACACGATGGGCAGCGCCACCGACCCGCAGACCCAGGACGTTCTCGACCGGTGGGCTGCCGTCCTCGATGCCCTGGACACCGATCCCGACAGCCTGGTCGACCAACTCGACTGGGTCGCGAAGAAGGCCCTGCTCGACGGGTACCGGCGCCGTGACCACCTCGACTGGGACGCTGCACGGCTCGAGCTCGTCGATCTCCAGTACAGCGACGTCCGGCCCGACAAGGGTCTGGCCAACCGGTTGCAGGAACGGGGTCGACTGCGACGCCTCACCACCGACGATCAGGTGACTCGGGCCATGCAGCACCCCCCCGAGGACACGCGCGCCTGGTTCCGCGGCGAGTGTGTGCGACGGTTCCCCGACGAGGTTGCCGCAGCGTCATGGGACTCGGTGATCTTCGACCTGGCGGATCGTCCGGCCCTCCAGCGGGTCCCGACGCTCGACCCCCTGCGCGGCACCCGGGCACACGTCGGGGAAGTGCTCGACGCAGCCCCGACAGCGGGCGATCTCGTGCGCCGACTGACCACGGGCTCCTGACGAGTGCGCTTCCGGCGAACCGGCTGTGCCGGCGGCGACGACGGTACTACTGTCCCAACAGGACATACGTCGAGGAGTTCGCATGCCCACTCATGAGCGGCCTCAGCCGCAATCGCGCCGCGAGGACGATGCCGAGGAGCCCCCCGCTCCCGCACCCGAGGCGGCGGCGCACAAGGCGGCACTCGATGACGACGTGGACGCCATCCTCGACGAGATCGATGACGTGCTGGAGGAGAACGCCGAGGAGTTCGTGCGCGGGTTCGTCCAGAAGGGCGGGGAGTGACACCGTGACGGAACCGGGCCTCCCGGCCGCCTATCTGCAACCGGGGTCGTCGTTCGCGGCGTTCCTCGCCCAGCAGGCCCCGGAACTCCTGCCGCCGACCGTGTCCGTGGACGGGTCGGGGGCCGCCCCGCACGGCACCACGATCGTGGCGGTCACCTTCGCCGACGGCGTGGTCATCGCCGGCGACCGGCGCGCCACCATGGGGAACCTGATCGCGTCGCGGGACATCGAGAAGGTGTTCGCCGCCGACGACCACACCGGTGTGGGTATCGCGGGGACGGCGGGCATAGCCGTCGAGATGGTCCGCCTCTACCAGGTCGAGCTCGAACACTACGAGAAGATCGAGGGCATGCCCCTGTCCATGGAGGGCAAGGCCAACCGGCTCGCGACCATGCTCCGCGGCAATCTCGGGCTGGCGTTGCAGGGACTGTCGGCGGTGCCCCTGATGGCCGGTTACGACACCGAGGAGGGACGCGGACGCATCTTCTCCTACGACGTCACCGGAGGCCGCTACGAGGAGCACGACCATCACTCGATCGGTTCCGGGTCGCTGTTCGCCCGAGGTTCCATCAAGAAGTTGTACGACCCGGGACACGATCGCGGCGACGCGATCGCGGTGGTCCTGCAGGCCCTGTACGACGCCGCCGACGACGACTCCGCCACGGGTGGACCCGATCTCACCCGCCGGATCTATCCGGTGGTGGCGGTCATCACCGCCGACGGCTTCGAACGGGTGGGCGAGGACGAACTCCATGACCGGGTCGAGCGCCTGGTCGCCGGGCGCGACCGACGACCGGACGGGCCCCAGGCTCCGGTGAGGGGGGATGACTGATGTCCATGCCGTTCTACGTGTCGCCCGAACAGGTCATCAAGGACAAGGCGGACTTCGCGCGCAAGGGCATCGCCCGCGGCCGCAGCGTGGTCGTGATCGAGTACGACGGCGGCATCCTGCTCGTCGCCGAGAACCCGTCGCGGGCACTGCACAAGATCTCCGAGATCTATGACCGCATCGCGTTCGCCGCGGTGGGCAAGTACAACGAATTCGAGTCCCTGCGGGTCGCCGGGGTCCGGTTGGCGGATATGCGGGGCTTCTCCTACGACCGCCGCGACGTGTCCGCACGCAGCCTGGCCAACGCCTATGCCACGACGCTGGGGACGATCTTCACAGAGACCCAGAAGCCCTACGAGGTCGAGATCGTGGTCGCCGAGGTCGGCGACACCCGCGACGAGGACCAGCTGTACCGGTTGCGTTTCGACGGATCGGTGGCCGACGAGAAGGGTTTCGTCGCCATGGGCGGCTCCGCCGACGAGTTGAGCACGCTGATCGGGGAACAGTGGCGGGTCGGGCTCGACCTGGCCGAGGCTCTGCGGATCAGCGTCAGCGGGTTGGAGCGGATGGGTCCGGAGGATCACCGCCTGACCCCCGCTCAACTCGAGGTCGCCGTGCTGGACCGGTCCCGGCCACGCAGGAAGTTCAAACGCCTGTCCGCCGGCGTGCTGGCCGACCTGCTCCCCGCGCCCTCGGAGTCGCTGGAACCCGCCGGGTCCGCTGACCGGAGGGCGGCGGACGACGACCAGCCGGGCGAAGAGGACTGACCGTGGACCGGCGCATCTACGGCATCGAGACCGAGTACGGCGTCACCTGCACGTTCAACGGCCAACGACGGCTGAGCCCCGACGAGGTGGCGCGGTACCTGTTCCGGCGGGTGGTGTCCTGGGGCCGGTCGAGCAACGTCTTCCTGCGCAACGGATCCCGCTTGTACCTGGATGTGGGCAGCCATCCCGAGTATGCGACGGCCGAGTGCGACGACATCCGGGAACTCGTCATCCAGGACCGGGCCGGGGAACGCATCTTGGAGGGACTGCTCGTCGACGCCGAGCGCAGGCTGCGTGAAGAGGGCATCGCCGGCGACATCTACCTGTTCAAGAACAACACCGACTCCGCCGGGAACAGCTACGGCTGCCACGAGAACTACCTCGTGGCGCGGGTGGGGGAGTTCGGGCGCCTCGCCGACGCCCTCCTGCCCTTCCTCATCAGCCGCCAGATCGTCGTGGGCGCCGGCAAGGTCCTGCAGACCCCCCGCGGCGCCGTGTACTGCGTCAGCCAGCGCGCGGAACACGTCTGGGAAGGCATCTCGAGCGCCACCACCCGCTCCCGCCCGATCATCAACACCCGGGACGAGCCGCACGCCGATGCGGAGCGGTTCCGGCGACTGCACATCATCGTCGGCGACTCGAACATGAGCGAGACGACAACGATGCTGAAGGTGGCGTCGACCGACCTTGTCCTGCGCATGCTCGAAGAGGGTGGCAGCGTGCGCGACATGACCCTGGAGAATCCCATCCGGGCCATCCGCGAGATCAGCCACGACATCACCGGCAAGAGCACGGTGCGTCTGGCCAACGGCCGGGAACTGTCAGCCCTGGACATCCAGTGGGAGTACTTCACGCGCGCGGAGCAGTACGCCCAGCGCTCCGGCGTGATCGACGTCCCCGTCTACGCACGATCCCTCGACCTGTGGCAACGCACGCTCACGGCGGTCGAGACGCAGGACTACTCGCTGGTGCGCGGCGAGATCGACTGGATGATCAAGTGGAACCTCCTCGAGCGGTACATGGCCCGCAACGAGGTGGGCCTGTCGAGTCCCCAGATCGCCATGCTCGATCTGGCCTATCACGACATCTCGCGCACCCGTGGCCTCTACTACCGGCTGGCGGCGAAGAGCCGGGTCGCCCGGGTGGGGTCCGACCTCGAGGTGTTCGAGGCCAAGTCGGTGCCCCCGCAGACGACCCGGGCCAAACTCCGGGGCGACTTCATCCGACGGGCGCAGGAGCGGCGCCGGGACTACACCGTCGACTGGGTGCATCTGAAGCTGAACGACCAGGCTCAACGCACCGTGCTGTGCAAGGACCCGTTCCGATCGGTCGACGAGCGGGTGGAACGGCTCATCGACGGGATGTGAGACACGCGCACCCCTGCCCGGGATCAGAGAGGTGATTGGGTAGTGTCTCTGGTCATGCGCACGTGGAAGATGCTTGTCCCGGTGGCCGCTCTCGCTCTGGTGGTGACGGGCTGTTCGTCCGAGACCAAGAAGGCCGAGGATCAGACCTCCGCCTCGCCCGAGGCCTGCAGCTTCGACGAGACCATTGACGGCGTGACGGCGGTCCAGCAGGCGGCGTCGCCGCCCGACCTCCAGATCGCCCAGGACGCCAAGCCGCCCAAGGATCTCGTGACGAAGGACCTCTGCGCCGGCGAGGGCGTCGCCGCCACTCCCACCGACACGGTGACGGTCAACTACGTGGGGGTCGGCTACGACAGCCACAAGGTGTTCGACTCGTCGTTCGAGCGGGGTGCGCCCGCGACCTTCCCCCTCAGCGGCGTCATCCCCGGCTGGACCGAGGGCGTGACCGGCATGAAGCCCGGTGGTGCCCGACTCCTGCTCATCCCCGCGGACATGGCCTATGGGGCCCAGGGCACGCCGGACGGCACGATCAAGCCGAACGAGGCGCTCGCGTTCATCGTCGAGATGGACAGCGTCGGCACCCCCTCGGCGACACCGGCCAGCTCCTGACCGGTCGCTACGTCGTGTAGTTGGCTGCCTACATTCCGACATATTGCACGCTGATGCGTGCCCGTTTCGCCCCGGTCTGACCGGCCGTTTCCGCACCGAACGGACTAACCCGACGTCGCCCAACAGGCATCCCTCAAGGATCCTGGCAATGCTTCCGATGAGCCCACTGACAAGGGCTGAACGCGAGGAGGCAATGGCGATGACGACAATCAAGGCCACTTGCCCGATGTGTGGTGATGTCGACCTGAAGCCCCGCGACATCCATGTCGTGGTGGCTCCTGCGGCCGGCTGGGCCACCTACGCGTTCCAGTGCCCGCAGTGCGAGGACGAAGTCACCAAGAGCGCCGACGACGAGGTGGTCACCCTGCTGCGTGGCGCCGGTGTCACCGTCGAGCGGGTCCACGTGCCGGCCGAGGCCCTCGCACTGCACTTCGGACCCCCGATCGGGGCCGACGATCTGATCGACTTCGGCCTCACCCTGGGCGTTACCGACACCCTGGTCGAGGTGCTGACCTCCGAGGCCGCGGGTCGCTGATCCGACGGTCGCGCGGAGCCGAGACCACCGGAACCTGCCCACCCACCCGGTGGTCGAGCGGAGCCGAGACCACCGGAACCTGCCCACCCACCGAGTCCGGGACGGGGTCCGGGTCGGCGTCGGCGACTGTAAGAGCGGAACACGATGCGCAGCCGAGCCTGCGAGGCGCGCATCAACAGAGCACAGCCCGCCGCAGGCGGTTCCTTGACTCCAAGAGGCGCCCGACCCGAGCCCGGACCCCGGCACGAGCGGAGCGAGAGTCGACGCCGGTGGCGGGTTTCGATACGGCGCTGGCGCGCCTACTCAACCCGCGGCCGTGTGCAGGGGTCTCGGCTCCGCTCGACCACCGGAGGCGGGTCTCAGTCGGTCACGTGCAGCTGCCGCGCCGCCTCGGCCACCGATCCCGACAACGACGGATAGACCGTGAACGTGGCCGCCAGTTCATCGACGGTCAACCGCTGATCGACGGCCATCGTGAGCGAATGGATGAGTTCGCTCGCGTGAGGCGCCACCACCACCCCCCCGACGACGATCCGGGTGCCGCGGCGGCAGAACACCTTCACGAACCCGTCGTCGAATCCCTGCATCTTGGCGCGGGCGTTCGTCCGTAGTGGCAGCAGCACCCCTTCGGCGTTGATCGCCCCGGCGTCCACCACGGCCTGCGACCACCCCACCGTGGCGATCTCCGGTTCGGTGAAGACGTTGCTCGACACCGTGCGCAGATCCAGGGGATGGACGGCCTGACCCAGCGTGTGCCACATGGCGATCCGGCCCTGCATCGCCGCCACCGAGGCGAGCATCAAGACCCCCGTGCAGTCACCGGCGGCGTAGATGCCGGGTGTCGAGGTGCGCGATACCCGGTCCACCGTGATGAAACCACGGCCGTCGGTCGCCACCCCTGCCCGATCGAGCCCGAGGTCGTCGGTGTTGGGGACCGACCCGACCGCCAGTAGGCAGTGGGAACCGGTGAGAACCGCACCATCGGCCAAGGTCACGTCGACTCTGTCGCCCACCCGACGCACCGCTGCGGCCCGGCTGTGGGGGCGCACCTCGACCCCCCGACGGGCGAACGCCCGTTCCAGGACAGCGGCAGCGTCGGCGTCCTCACCGGGCAGGACCCGATCGCGCGACGACACCAGCACGACGTCGCAACCCATGGCCCGGTAGGCCGACGCGAACTCCGCGCCCGTCACCCCGGACCCCACCACGATCAGTCGTTCGGGCAGCTCGGGGAGCCCGTAGACCTGTTCCCAGGTCAGGATCCGCTCGCCATCGGGTTCGCTGCCGGGCAGCACCCGTGGCCGTGCCCCGGTGGCGAGCACCACCACCTGGGCGGGGATGGCGGAGCCGTCGACGGACACCGAATTGGCGTCGGCCAGCCGCCCGACGCCCGAGATCACGTCGACCCCGGCCGCCGCCAACGCGCTGGGGTTCTTGCTCGGTTTCACGCCAGAAAACGTCAGCAACATCGTCGATGTCGATCGCTACGTGAGTTTCTTCCTGAACACCGTCATCATGTTCGGGATCGGCTTCCTGTTGCCGTTCGCCCTTCTGCTCAACCTGGCCGGGGTCCTGCCGGCCAAGACGCTGATCAGCGCCTGGCGCTGGATCCCGCTGGGCACCTTCTTCGCCGCGGTGGCGACGCCCGACGGCAACCCCTTCACGATGACCATGCTGGCCGCCGATCATGCTGCTGCTGACCGCCGTGATGGCCATCGCCTGGTTCAACGACCGCCGCAAGGGCCGCGCGGCGGAGGCCGACCAGATCCCCGACGACCAGATCTCGTCCCTGGATGATGTGACACCGATCGACCGGAGTGTCACCCCCTGGCAGGGTCACGGATGGTGACCACCTACTCTTTCCGTCATGGCACCGACAGTAGGCGTGATCGTCAATCCCACCGCGGGCAAGGGCAAGGGGGAAGTCGGCTCCCGAGCTCGGTACCCTGCTGCACCGCCGCGGCATCGACGCGGCTCTGCTGGTCGCGGGGTCGGCCGACGAGGCGCTCCAGATGGCCCGCAAGGCCGTGTCCGACGGGGTCGATGCCAACGTCGCCGCAGGCGGCGACGGGACCATCAACATCAACCTGGCCATCCAGGCGGTCGCGGGGACCGACACCCTGCTGGCCAGATCCCGTGGGGTCGGGCAACGACAACGCCCGACTGCTGGGCCTGCCGCTCGATGATCTCGAGAAGTGCGTCGATGATCGCCGACTTCAACGTACGGTCGATCGACCTGGGTCACGTGGTCACCGCCGACGGTTCGGAGCGCTACTTCCTGGGCGTGCTGTCAAGCGGCTTCGACTCTGCGTCAACGAACGGGCCAACGTGATGCGCTGGCCCAAGGGTGAGGCCCGCTACCTGGTGGGGATCCTGGCCGAACTGCGCACCTTCGGCAGTGCCCTACCGGGTGACCGTCGACGGCGTGGTCCACGCCGAGGACCGGGGCATGCTGGTGGCGGTCGGCAACGGAACCTCGTACGGCGGTGGGATGACCTGCGCTGGGACATCCTGACGACGGCGAACTGACGTTGACGTGGCTGCACAGGGTGAGCAAGTTCGAGTTCCTGCGCACCTTCCCCAAGGTGTACAAGGGCACCCACGTCGAACATCCTGCGGTCTCGCAGTTGAACGGCTCGACGATCCGCCTCGAGGCACCCGATCAGGACGTATGCCGACGGCGAGCTGATCGGCCCGCTTCCGGCGGACATCACGATCGAACCCCGCGCCCTGCGGGTGGTCGTCCCGGCCGACAGTCCGCTCAAGCCCTGATCGCGCGCTGGGCCGGGGCCGAGCGCGCACACTGGGGGCATGAGCAGCCCGGCGGAGCGATACACCGCCGCCCGCCGTCGCGCCCGCGAGGACCGCGACCCGCAGGCGTTCCAGCAGCACTACGACTTCCCGCTGGACCCGTTCCAGCTGGCGGCCTGCCGGCCCTGGACGAGGGCCGGCGCGCTGGTCGCTGCACTGACCGGAGCCGGCAAGACCGTGGTGGGGGAGTACGCCGTCCATCTGGCCCTCGAGGCGGGACGCAGTTGCTTCTACACGACCCCGATCAAGCGCACTGTCGAACCAGAAGTTCCACGACCTGGTCGACCGTTACGGCCCCGAGAAGGTAGGTCTGCTGACGGGCGACAACAGCATCAACTCGGACGCCCCGGTCATCGTGATGACGACCGAGGTCCTGCGCAACATGATCTATGCCTGGTCGACGTCCCTGGCCGACCTGGCCCATGTCGTCATGGACGAGGTGCACTACCTGGCCGACCGTTCCCGAGGCGCGGTGTGGGAGGAAGTGCTCATCCACCTGCCGGACAGCGTGACGGTGACCGCGCTGTCGGTAACGGTGAGCAATGCCGAGGAGTTCGGTCATTGGTTGGGCACGGTCCGGGGTCCGACCGACGTGATCGTCGAGGAGTTCCGACCAACCGCTGTGGCAGCACGTGCTCGTCGGCCAGCACCTGCACGACCTGTTCGTCGACGATGCGCAGCGCAAGGTCAATCCGGAACTCCTGCACCGGGCGCAGGACGAGGCCCGGATGGAACGCATGTCCCGCGGGCGGAACCGGCCGCCCCGTGGAGGACGCTGCCACCGAAGCACCGACCGGGTGTCCCGCCCGTCCCCTGTCCGGCGCCTCGATCAGGCGGATCTGCCGCCGGCGATCAGCTTCATCTTCAGTCGGGCCGGCCAGGATGCCGCCATCGACCAGTGCCTGCAGGCTGGGATCCGTTCACCAGCGAGACGGAACGCGACGAGATCCGCAGCTACGCCGAGGAGGCCTGCAGCCGGATCGACCCGCGCGACCTGGCTGCGCTGGGATATGACGACTGGCTGTTCGCCCTGGAACGCGGAATCGCCGCCCACCATGCCGGACTGGTGCCGTTGTTCAAGGAGGTCGTCGAGACGCTCTTTCAGCGCGGTCTGGTGTGGATGGTCTTCGCCACCGAGACCCCTGCGCTGGGAATCAACATGCCGGCCCGCAGCGTCGTGCTCGAGAAGCTCGTGAAGTGGAACGGCGAGAGCCACGTCGATCTCACCCCCGGGGAGTACACGCAGCTGACCGGACGCGCCGGGCGTCGGGGGATCGACATCGAGGGGCACGCGGTCGTCGTCTGGCACTCGGGACTGATCCCCGTGAGCTGGCCGGCCTCGCCAGCACTCGCACCTACCCGCTGCGATCCAGTTTCCGGCCGTCGTACAACATGGCGGTCAACCTCGTGGCCACCACAGGCCGGGACCGGGCCACGGCACTGCTGGAGTAGTCTGTTCGCGCAATACCAGGCCGACGCCTCCATCGTGAACCTGGCCGCCGAGGTGCGGCGCAACGACGAGGCGTTGGCGGGCTATCGCGAGGCCATGGAGTGTCATCTGGGGGACTTCGCCGAATACCGCGCTCCGCGACGAAGCTGCGTGGTCTGGAGCGTGACGGGGAACGGCAGGCCCGGGCGTTGCGTCGCGAACGCTCCGCGGACTCGCCGCGGGAGCTACGGACCGGCGACGTCATCAGGCTGGCGCGGGGACGTCGCTCGGGGCCCGCAGTCGTGGTCGAGGCGGTGATCCTGCGTCGACGGGGGACCCGCGCATCGTGGCGGTCGACCTCGATCGTCGGGTCCGCCGGCTGGGCCTGGCGGGATTCCCCCACGGCGCGACATCGGTCGCCCGCGTGAAGGTGGGCAAGGACTTCCACCCCCGGTCGGCCACCGCCCGCCGGGTCCTGGCCGACCGGCTACGGGAGGTGGCCTGAGACCTCCTGACCTGGCGAAGCCGGAGCGAGGAGACAGCCCGGTTGACGACCGATCCACACCCTGCGGCGGGAGTTGCGGCAACACCCGTGTCACGGCTGTGACCAGCGCGAGGACCGCGTTCGCTGGGGGGAGCGCTATCACAAGCTCCGGCGCCGCAACGATGGGCTGCGGCGCCGGGGTCGAGTCCCGCACCGCCACGATCGCCCGGCAGTTCGACCGGATCTGCGCCCTGCTCGAGTCCCCGGGGTATCTCGCCGACGGGGGACACGGTCACCCCCAGCGGACGCATGCTGGCACGGATCTACGGGGACAGCGACCTGGTGGTGGCCGAGTGCCTGCGATCCGGGGCCTGGGACTCCCTGTCCGCCGTCGACCTCGCGGCGGTGTGCGGCGCTGGTGTACGAGTCGCGGGGCAAGGACGACGGCACACCGGTGCGGATGCCCTCCGGGGCCGCGGGTGCCGCGATCGATCAGGTCGTGCAGACGTGGGAGCGGCTCACCCGGCTGGAGGACGAGTACGGGGTCCGACCCTGCCCGAGCCGGACCTCGGCCTCGCATGGCCGATGCTGCGGTGGCCCAGGGGCGGCAACTGGAATCGGTGTTGTGGGAGGCCGACCTGACGGCCGATTTCGTGCGCTGGAGCTGTCAGGTCATCGACCTGCTGGGCCAGATCGCCGCCGCGGCCGACGGTCGCCCGGTCGGTGAGCAGGCGCGCCAGGCCGCACACCTGGTGGACCGCGGTGTCGTGGCCTACTCGTCGATGCGGGAGTGACCCGGCGGCCGGCGGTCAGCGCCCGGCGAGGGCGTTCAGGAGTCGGTTCACCGGCGTCTCGAGGCCGTAGGTGTCCACCAGATCGACCAGGGTGGCAGGATCGGCCGGGTATCGCGGGCACGCGGTGATCACCGGCCGGGAGGTCGACGGTGGGTCAACCGGACCACCGGATCGGCCGCGGCCAGGTAGTCGGGTGGCGGCCAGCAACTTCTTGCGGACCCCGCCGCGATGCCGGGATCGTCGGCCGCCGCCGCCGCCAGTGCGGACGTCAGATCCCCATACCGGGACAGCAGGGCGCAGCGGTCTTCTCGCCGATCCCGGGAACACCTGGAGCCCGTCACTGGCATCACCTCCTCAGCAATGCCAGGTCGGCGTAGGCCCCGCCCGTGACCCCGTAGCGGTCGAGTAGCCAGTCGTCCGTCGCGTACTGCAGGTTGTTCATGCCCTTGGCGGTGTAGACGACCCGGACACCGCGGGCGTCGTCCACCAGTTGGAACAGATCGCGGGTCGCCGCTGACGATGTCGACGGGACCGTCGGCGTGATCGCGACACAGCTGGGCGATGACATCGTCGGCCTCGAACCCCGCCGCTCCCAGGCGGCTGATCCCGACCGCTGCCAGCAGCGCCTCGATGATCGGTTCCTGCACTGTGAGCGCGTCGGGGACTTCCTCCGCCAGGCCTGGCGGTGCGGTGTCGGCCGATCCCGACACCACCCGGTGTGCCTTGTAGGACGGCACCTGCTCCACCCGGAAGGCGGGGCGCCAATCGTCGTCCCAGCACGCCACGATCGCATCGACGCAGCAGCGCCACCGATCTCGCCACCGCGTCCGCGAACCCGCGCACGGCGTTTACCGGGGTGCCGCCTTCGGCAAACCGGTCCGGGACACCGAAGAAGGCGCGGGAAGTACATCGAGGCGCTGTCCAGCAACAGCAGTCGGGTCACCGGACCATCATGCCGGGACATAATGACTGTCACCGGAAGGAGTCTCCGTGATTCGACGTGCTGTCGTGGTGACGTCAGCCCTCGTGGCCCTGGCCCTGGGGTTGACCCCCGCAACCGCTTCCGCGGCCCGCTGGCAGACCCTGCCGGTTACGACGCCCCGGGGACCCCCGACCGCTACGACAAGGTGCGGGTGCTCAAGCAGGGTCCACGCTCGGCGCAGCACGTGCTGGTCCTCATCCCCGGGACCTCGGCGGGGGCGGCGAGTTTCCGGCTGGCGGCCCAGGCGATCCTGAAACGCAGCCCCGGGTGGCAGATCTGGTCCATCGAGCGGCGCGAGAACCTCCTCGAGGACAACTCCCGACTCCGCCGCTATGCCGCCGGGCGGCTGGGTGCCCAGTCGCTGGTGGACTATTACCTGAGCTGGCTGACCGATCCGGCCATCGCCCCCCACTTCGAGCCGAAGACCAGCTGGAGCAGACGACCTTCGCCCGCGAGTGGGGCATGAACGTCGCCGTTCACGACATCCGCCGGGTGGTGCGAGCCGCCGGACAGCAGGGACGCACCGTCGCCAAGGCGGGCACTCCCTGGGCGGTCGTATGACGACGGCCTACGCCACCTGGAACTTCGCCGGCCGCCCCGGGGCCCGGGACCTGGACGGACTGGTGTTCATCGACGGCGGCGGCGCCGCGCGGTTCTCCCCACCGCGGCCGAGGCCGAGGCGGGCCGGGCCACGATCGACGCCGGATCGCCCTGGCTCGATCTGCTGGGCCTGGGTCTGCCCTGGGCGTCGGGGGTGTTCAACGCCCTGGGATCGACCACGGTGCAGTCACCCAGCCGAACGACCGCTCCCTGCTCCAGCAGCTGCCGCTGGTGCCGGCCGCCCTCAAGCCGCCCGTGCCGGCGAGCAACGTGGTGCAGTACGCCACAGCGTCGACGTGAACACCTCGCCGCCGTATCTGGCGCTGGTGCAGAGCCACATCGGGCACCTGGCCCGCCGGCGATCCCCGCGGTTGGGTGAACGGTGGACTGGGAAGCGCCCACCGGGCCGCTCCGGGTGTTCGCCCAGCACGGTCGGGCCGACGGCACGTCGTGGTACCACCCCGCCCGCCTGAGTCTCGACGGCCAGACGGTCAACAACGGATCGCGAACTCGGCGCAGAAGGTCTTGGGGGTCAAGGCAGTCTTCGGCCGCCAGGTCCCGCTGCCGATGTACGCCTTCGACGCGGCGTTGGGGGGCGGCCGGGTCGGGCAGGCACGTCAGTTGGCCCATCGCTCGGGGCTGCCCCGCCTGTCGGTCACCGTCGTCGACTGGTCGACGAGACCTACGCCCACATCGACCCGCTCAGCGTGCCGATCCGGCGCGCAACGCCTTCACCCGGACCGTGTCCCGATTCCTGAACCGGCTGGACGATCAGCAACCACCGGTGCGCCCCGGCCGCGGCTGAGCCCGGATCCAGGCCGAGCGCGGTCGGGTGCCGCGGGCTACCGTGACCCCATGGCGCGTTCACCAGTCACGACCGACGACCTGCGACAGCGCATCGAGGCTGCCCGGAGCGGCATGCAGGCGCAGGGGTGGGGAGCGATGCTCGTGTCGCCCGGTCCCGACCTCACATATCTGACCGGCTACGACGCCATCCCGCTGGAACGGCTCACCTGCCTCGTGGTCCGCGACGCTGGCGACCCCTTCCTGGTGGTCCCCGAACTGGAGATCCCGGCGGCCGAAGCCTCGCCGGCCGGTGCCCTGGGACTCGACCTGCTTCCCTGGAGCGAGACCGAGGACCCGTTCGCCAAGACCGCCGAGATGATCGGCCCCGTCACCGACGTGGCGGTGGACAACCACATGTGGGCGGAGAAGACGCTGCGTTTCGCCGACGTCCTGGGAGCCCGACTGGCGCTGGCCGGCCCGGTGATCGGGTCGCTGCGCATGCGCAAGTCGCCCGAGGAGATCGATGCCCTGCGTCAGGCCGGCTCCGCGATCGACGCGGTGCATGCGCGGGTCCACGAATGGCTGCGCGCGGGTCGTACCGAGCGCGAGGTCGGAGCCGACATCGAGCGCGCGATCTTCGAAGCCGGGCACGAGCGCGTGGACTTCGTCATCGTCGCCTCGGGACCCAACGGCGCCAGTCCGCACCACGAGCTCAGCGACCGCGTCATCGAGGTGGGCGACCCGGTCGTCGTCGACATCGGCGGCACGACGGCGGCCGGCTACTGCAGCGACTCCACCCGGATGTACAGCGTGGGTGAACCACCTGCGGAGTTCCGCGAGTACTACGAGGTGCTGCAGCAGGCCCAGTGGGCGGCCGTGCAGGCCGTGCGGCCCGGCGTGCCCTGTCAGGACATCGACGCGATCGCCCGCGACATCATCGCCGGCGCCGGCTACGGCGACCTGTTCATCCACCGGACCGGCCACGGGATCGGACTGCAGACCCACGAGGAGCCCTACATCGTCGCGGG
>JAXLSJ010000020.1:0-56312 GCA_046330625.1 Candidatus Nanopelagicales bacterium | reverse complement strand
GCAGTTGACCATGACGGTCTCGTACCCGCATTCCCGCAGGGTGAGAGAGGCGTGCACACACGAGTAGTCGAACTCGATGCCCTGCCCGATCCGGTTGGGTCCGCTGCCGAGGATCAGGACCTTCGGTCGCAGCCCGGGCTCGACCTCGGTCTCCTCGTCGTACGACGAGTAGTGGTACGGCGTGCGCGCCGCGAACTCGGCGGCGCACGTGTCGACGGTCTTGTAGACCGGTCGGATCCCCAGCGCCTGGCGGACACCCCGCACCACTGCCTCGTCGAGATCGAGGATCTCGCCCAGCTGCCGATCGGAGAATCCGTGGCGTTTGGCCGTGCGCACGAGGCCGGGTTCGAGCACGGCTGCGTCGCGGACCTGTTCGGCGACGTCGTTGAGCAGGACGATCTGATCGAGGAACCAGGGGTCGATCCCGGTGGCCAGATGCGCCTGGTCGACGGTCGCCCCGCCCCACAGCGCCTGCTGCACCAGGCGCAGCCGCCCGTCACGGGGCACTGCGGCCTCGGCCAACAGCGCCACCGGATCGTCGGGTGGGGTGCCCTTCCACGAGAACTGCGCGCCGACATGCTCGAGCGACCGCAGCGCCTTCTGGAGCGCCTCGGTGAAGTTGCGGCCGATGGCCATCGCCTCGCCGACGCTCTTCATCGTGGTGGTGAGGGTGTCGTCGGCGTTCGGGAACTTCTCGAACGCGAACCGGGGAACCTTCACGACCACGTAGTCCAGGGCCGGTTCGAAGGACGCCGGGGTCTCGGCGGTGATGTCGTTGGGGATCTCGTCGAGGCTGTAGCCCACGGCGAGTCGGGCGGCGATCTTCGCGATCGGGAACCCGGTGGCCTTGCTGGCCAGGGCGCTGGAGCGCGACACCCGGGGGTTCATCTCGATGACGATGATGCGGCCGTCGGCGGGGTTGACCGCGAACTGGATGTTGCAGCCTCCCGTGTCCACGCCCACCGCCCGGATGATGTCGATTCCGATGTCGCGCAGGCGCTGGTACTCGCGGTCGGTCAGCGTGAGCGCCGGCGCGACGGTGATGGAGTCACCGGTGTGCACGCCCATGGGGTCGAGGTTCTCGATCGAGCAGATGACGACCACGTTGTCGTTGTGGTCGCGCATGAGTTCGAGTTCGTACTCCTTCCATCCGAGGATCGACTCCTCGAGGAGCACCTCGGTGGTGGGGCTGGCCACGAGTCCGGCGCCCGCGATACGGCGCAGGTCCGCAGCGTCGTGGGCGAAGCCCGATCCGGCGCCGCCCATAGTGAACGACGGTCGGACCACGACGGGGTAGCCGAGTTCGTCGACGGCGGCGAAACACTCGTCGAGCGTGTGGCAGATCCGGCTGCGGGCGGACTCCGCACCGATCTCGGCGACGATCCGCTTGAACACCTCGCGGTTCTCGCCACGCTCGATGGCGTCGATGTCCGCGCCGATCAACTCGACCCCGTAGCGCTCCAGGACTCCGGCCTTGGCCAGGGCGATCGCGGTGTTGAGCGCGGTCTGACCCCCGAGGGTGGGCAGCAGGGCGTCGGGGCGCTCCTTGGCGATGATCTGCTCGACCACGTCGACCGTGATGGGTTCGACGTAGGTCGCGTCGGCGAACTCGGGATCGGTCATGATCGTCGCCGGGTTGCTGTTGACCAGGATCACCCGAAGCCCCTCGGCCTTGAGCACCCGGCACGCCTGGGTCCCCGAGTAGTCGAACTCGCAGGCCTGCCCGATCACGATCGGCCCGGAGCCGATCACCAGTACGGACCGCAGATCGTCGCGCAACGGCATGTCAGTTGCCCCCCATCACGTCGCAGAACCGGTCGAACAGGTAAGCCGCATCGTGCGGACCGGCGGCCGCCTCGGGGTGGTACTGGACGCTGAAGGCCCGACCTGCGACGAGTCGCAGACCTTCGACCACGTCGTCGTTGAGGCAGACGTGCGAGACCTCCGCCGGACCGTAGGGGGTGTCGAACGGGCCGTCGAGGGGCGCGGCCACGGCGAATCCGTGGTTGTGGGCGGTGACCTCGACCCTGCCCGTGGTCAGGTCCTTGACCGGTTGGTTGATCCCCCGGTGTCCGAACCGCAGTTTGTAGGTGTCGAGGCCGAGGGCGCGGCCGAGCATCTGGTTGCCGAAGCAGATCCCGAAGAGTGGCTGGTCCGCCGCCAGGATGGCCCGGACCAGCGACACGGCGTGATCGGCGGTGGCGGGGTCCCCCGGCCCGTTGGACAGGAAGTAGCCGTCGGCCCCGGTGGCGAGGACGTCGGCCTCGCTCGTGGTGGCAGGCAACACGATCACCCGGACCCCGCGTTCGGCCAGTCGTCGCGGGGTCATGGCCTTGATGCCCAGGTCGAGGGCGGCGACCGTGAAGCGGACGTCGCCGTCGGGCTCGACCACATACGGCTCGGTCACGGTGACCTCGCCGGTCAGGTCCGCGCCCGCCATTCCCGGGCTGGCGAGCACCTGGTCCACGAGGTCGGGGGCACCGGCGGCGCTGCCCGAGAAGAGGCCGACGCGCATGGCCCCCCGTTCCCGCAGGTGGCGGGTCAGGGCTCGGGTGTCGATGTCGGCGATCCCCACGACGCCCGCCGCGGTCAGGTCGTCCTCGAGTTCGCCGGTGGCCCGCCAGTTGCTGGACCGCACCGCAGGGTCGCGGACCACGTATCCTGCCACCCAGATGCGGCGTGATTCGGGGTCCTCGTCGTTCATCCCGGTGTTGCCGATGTGCGGCGCGGTCTGCACCACGACCTGTCGGTGGTAGGAGGGGTCCGTCAGGGTCTCCTGGTACCCCGTCATCGCGGTGGTGAAGACCGCCTCGCCGAACGCCGTGCCCACCGCCCCGTACGCCCGTCCTCGGAAGGTGCGCCCGTCCTCGAGCACCAGGATGGCCGGTTCGGTCATGACACTTCCTCCAGTCGCATCCGCTCCACCGCGGCCGCCACCCGTTCGTGGTCGTGCCGATCGGTGAACCACACCCCGCTGCTCACCTCGTCGCCGTCCCAGCGCCAGTTGATCAGCAGGACCCCGTGCCGACCGTAGTAGCGCTGCAAGAAACCGGGCACGGTGGCCACCGACGTGAGCGCGTCGCGAGGCACCCACAGCGGTTCGGCCCCCTCGCGATCCAGCCGGACCCCCGCGGCCCCGACCTGGACGTCCGCGCGGGCCACACCACCGGCGGCGACGAGCCGTTCGGTCAGCCGGCCGACAGGCACGGTGCCCAGGTACTTGCCGACGACGGCGGTGTCGACGCCAGGGCCTCCCGCTGCCGAGGGCCGCGGCAACTGCCGGTCCTGCCGCCGCGCCCGTCGCCGCCAGCCGAGCCGGAGCAGCGCCAGCGCCCCGGTGATCACCGCGAGCGTGAGCGCGACCAGAAGCAGGCGCAGTGGCCACTGGGTGACCGCGGCCTGCTCCGACAGCTGATCCGCCGCTCCGACCATCACCATTGCAGGGCACCACCCAGGACCGTGGGGGTGCCGCGCAGGAACGTGGCCGTGACCCGGCCCGGCAACTCCATGCCGCGGTACGGCGAGTTGCGCGACGGCCCCGGGAAGTCGCGGGGATCGACGGTCCAACGCGCCTCGGGATCGACCAGCGTCACGTTGGCCGGTTCCCCCACCGCCAGCGGTCGACCGTGATCGGGAAGTCGCCCGATGCGTGCCGGCGCCACCGACATGCGCTCCGCGACCTCAGCCCAGTCCATCAGGCCCGGGCGGACGAGGGTGTCGATGACCACCGACAGCGCGGTCGGCAGGCCGAGCATGCCGAACGCCGCGACGTCCCACTCGCAGTCCTTGTCCTCGGCGGTGTGCGGCGCGTGGTCGGTGGCCACGATGTCGACGGTCCCGTCGGCGACCCCGGCCAGCAGCGCCTCGACGTCGCGGCGGGTGCGCAGGGGCGGGTTGACCTTGAAGACGGGGTCGTAGCTACGCGCCAGCTCGTCGGTGAGGAGCAGGTGATGGGGGGTGGCCTCGGCGGTGACGGCGATCCCCCGCTCCTTGGCTCGGCGGATGAGGTCGACACTGCCGGCGGTCGACACGTGGCACACGTGCAACCGCGACCCGACGTGGTCGGCCAACAGGATGTCGCGGGCGATGATCGCCTCCTCGGCAGCCGCCGGCCAGCCCCGCAGTCCGAGGACCGCCGACACGGCTCCCTCGTTCATCTGCGCGCCCACCGTCAACCGCGGCTCCTGGGCGTGCTGCGCGATCACCCCGTCGAAGGCCTTGACGTACTCCAGTGCCCGCCGCATGAGGAGGGCGTCATCGACACATCGACCGTCGTCGCTGAACACCCGTACCCGCGCCGCCGAGTCCGCCATCGCACCGAGTTCCGCCAACTGCTGGCCACCCAGGCCCACGGTGCGGCGGCACCCTGGATGCACGTCGACGTACCCGGCCTCCTGTCCCAGCCGGAACACCTGCTCGACCACGCCGGCGGTGTCGGCGACGGGGTCGGTGTTGGCCATGGCGTGCACCGCCGTGAAACCCCCCAGGGCGGCGGCCGCCGACCCAGAACGCACGGTCTCGGCATCCTCGCGGCCCGGTTCGCGCAGGTGGGTGTGCAGGTCCACGAGTCCGGGCAACAGCACCTGATTCCGGGCGTCGACCACCACGACATCGTCCGGTTCGGCCACCGTCGGGCCCATCGCGGCGATGATCCCGTCGGACAGCAGCACGTCCACCGGATCGCCGCCCAGCGGCCGGGCACCTCGCAGCAGGAAGTCGGTCATGCGCCGACCTCCGCCGTGAGGGGACCGGGTGTCTGGTCCCGCGACCCCCCGACCAGGAGGTAGAGCACCGCCATGCGGACACTCACGCCGTTGGCGACCTGCTCCACGATGACCGATCGGTCGTGATCGGCCACGCCGTCGGCGATCTCCATCCCCCGGTTCATGGGCCCGGGATGCATGACGATGGCGTGTTCGGGCAGCGAGTCCATGCGGGCCTGGTCGAGACCGTAACGGCGGCTGTACTCCCGCGCACTGGGGAAGAAGGCCGCGTTCATCCGTTCCTGCTGGACCCGCAGCATCATCACCGCATCGCTGTCCGGCAGCGGGTCGTCGAGGCTGTAGGAGACGGCGGCCGGCCAGTGTTCGACCCCGACGGGCAGGAGTGTCGGCGGGGCCACGAGGGTGACCTTGGCGCCGAGGGTGTCGAGCAGGTGCACGTTCGACCGCGCGACCCGACTGTGCAGCACGTCGCCGACGATGGTCACCCGCAGCCCCGACAGATCGCCGACCCCGTCGCGCAGGTGGCGCCGCATCGTGAAGGCGTCGAGAAGTGCCTGGGTGGGGTGCTCGTGGGTGCCGTCGCCGGCATTCACCACCGCGCCGTCGATCCACCCGGCCTCGGCAAGTCGGTGCGGGGCGCCCGAGGCCCCGTGCCTGATCACCACGGCGTCGGCGCCCATCGCCTGCAGGGTCAGCGCGGTGTCCTTCAGCGTCTCGCCCTTGGACACCGACGACCCCTTGGCGGAGAAGTTGATGACGTCCGCCGACAGGCGTTTGGCCGCAGCCTCGAACGAGATCCGCGTGCGGGTGGAGTCCTCGAAGAACAGGTTCACCACGGTCTTGCCCCGCAGCGCGGGCAGCTTCTTGACGGAGCGGTCGCTGAGTCGCGCCATCTCGGCGGCCGTGTCGAGCACGAGCACGGCGTCGTCGCGATCGAGGTCCTTGGCGGAGAGCAGGTGGTTGATCATCGGACTTCCTCCTCGCGCATGAGGACGATCTCGTCGACCCCGTCGATCTCGGTGAGACGCATGCGGACGCTCTCGCCCTTGTGGGTCGGCAGGTTCTTGCCGACGTGGTCGGCCCGGATCGGCAGTTCCCGATGCCCCCGGTCGACGATCACCGCCAGCCGGACGGCGCGGGGGCGGCCGACGTCGTGCAACGCATCGAGAGCGCCCCGTACCGTCCGTCCCGAGAACAGCACGTCGTCGACCAGCACCACGATGCGACCGTCGATGCCGTCCGGGGGGATCTCGGTGGGTCCCAGCGCGCGGGCGGGATGCAGATTGAGGTCGTCGCGGTACATGGTCACGTCGATCGACCCGACGGGGACATCGCGGCCTTCGGCCGCACCGATCCGTTCGGCGAGCCGCCGGGCGAGCAACGCCCCCCGGGTGGGGATTCCGATGACGACGAGATCGTCGGCGCCCTTGGCGTACTCGATGATCTCGTGGGAGATTCGGGTGAGGGCCCGGTTCAGGTCGGCGGCATCCAAGACCACCGGACCGACCGTGCGGCTGACATCCGACACAGTGATCCACACTCCTTCGCCGCCTCGCGGGACGGCTCGTTAAAGGAACGGTTTCTTCAGGGTAACCCAGGCGGGCCCGATCGCCGGACACGCCATCCGGTCACGTTGCGTATCCATCACGGTCGCCCGATCGGAGCAATTCGGGACTAACTGTGACGCAACACGCACCTATCCTGCTTTGGAGTAACCGGCGATGACTACGTATGGTTATCTCAGGTCGGCACATCACCGAGGTGCACACCACCGGGATTCGGCAATCACCGGGGTCGACCCGCTCAGCAAGGGGAGAGAATTCATGGCCAGCGACTACGCCCGAGCCCTCGGCAGCCGGCTGCGCGCCATCAGGCAGCAGCAGGGACTGTCCCTGCAGGGCGTCGAGGAGAAGTCCCAGGGTCGCTGGAAGGCCGTCGTCATCGGCTCGTACGAACGCGGCGACCGCGCGGTGACCGTGGCCAAGTTGGCCGAGCTGGCCGACTTCTACGGCGTGCCCGTGGGCGAACTGCTGCCCGGTGGTGTCGCCGGGGCCACCCTCGAGCCCCCGACCCAGATCGTGATCGATCTCGAGCAGTTGAACCGGGTGCCCTCGGACAAGGCGGGACCGTTGGCGCGTTACGCCGCGGCCATCCAGACCCAACGTGGCGACTACAACGGCCGGGTGCTGTCCATCCGGGCCGACGACCTGCGCACCCTCGCCGTCATCTACGACCAGCCCGCAGGCCTGCTCGCCGAGGAGCTCATCGCCTGGGGGGTCCTGAACCCCGAGGCGCGTACCGCTGTCGACTGATCGTCGTCCGAATGACGCGGTGGGGGCGATGCGCCCACCGATGATCAGCGACTGACCCCCATCCTGAGGTGGTTCAGGCGTGGCCGATCTTGTGCACCCGCATGCCGTTGGTCGTACCCGGGACACCCGGGGGGACGCCGGCCACGATCACGACCCGTTCCCCGAACCGCACCCTGCCATTGGCCAGGAGCGCGGTGTCCACCTGCTGCACCATGTCGTCGGTGTGGTTCACCGGCGGCGCCAGGAAGGTCTCGATCCCCCACACGACCGCCAGCTTGCTGCGCACCTCGGGGTTCGGGGTGAAGGCCAGCAGGGGGATGTCGGGTCGGTGACGCGCGATGAGCCGAGCGGTGGATCCGGTCTCGGTGAAGGCGATGATGTGGGTGGCACCGACGGCGTTCCCGACGTCGACGGCGGCACGGGTCATGGCCCGGGCCGTGGATCCCGTGGGATCGGGCGGTAGTGGGGGGAGACGGTCCAAGGCCTCCTCCTCGACATGACTGATGATCCGCGACATGGTCATGACCACGTGGGACGGGTGTTGTCCGACGCTGGTCTCACCGGACAGCATGAGCGCGTCGGTGCCGTCGAGCACCGCGTTGGCCACGTCGGACACCTCTGCGCGGGTGGGTCGGGTGGCGGTGATCATGGAGTCGAGCATCTGGGTGGCGACGATCACCGGCTTGCCCGCCCGGCGGCACAGGTCGATCGCCCGCTTCTGCTCGAGCGGCACCTCCTCGAGCGGCATCTCGACGCCCAGGTCACCGCGGGCGACCATGATTCCGTTGAAGGCGTCGACGATCTCGCGCAGGTGCGCAACCGCCTGCGGCTTCTCGACCTTGGCCAGCACCGGCAGCCGTCGGCCGAAGTCGTCCATGATCTGGTGCACGTCGTCGATGTCGGAGGGTGACCGCACGAAGGACAGCGCGACCATGTCGACGCCGGACTCCAGCGCCCAGATCAGGTCCGCCCGGTCCTTCTCGGTCAGCGCCGGCACGCTCACGTCCACCGACGGCAGGTTGAGTCCCTTGTGGTCGGACACCTGACCCCCCTCGACCACGCGGGTGACCACAGAGTTGCCGACCACCTCGATCACGCGCACCGCCACGCGCCCGTCGTCGATCAGGATCATGTCGTCGGGGCCCACGTCGTGGGGCAGTTGCTCGTAGGTCGTCGAGCAGATCTCCGAGTCGCCGGGGACGTCGTCGGTGGTGATGGTGAACCGGTCGTCGCGACGCAAGAACACGGGGCCGCCCTCGAACGTCCCGAGCCGGATCTTGGGGCCCTGCAGATCCGCGAGGATCCCCACCCCCCGGCCGATGTCGTCGCCGGCCCGCCGCACGTTGTCGTACATGCGGCGGTGGTCCTCGTGAGTCCCGTGGCTCAGATTGAGTCGGGCGACGTCCATCCCCGCGATGACCAACTCGCGGATGGTGTCGTAGGAGTCGGTCGCCGGACCCATGGTGCAGACGATCTTGGCGCGGCGCATGGCACCGAACCTAGTGCCCGGAAGCGCGAAGTCGCGACCCAGCCGGGCATTCCGGCCGGGGTCGGGTCAGGATCCGAGGATCTTCGCCTTCTGCGCGGCGAACTCCTCGTCGGTGAGGATCCCCTGGTCCTTCAGCGCCGCCAATTGCTGCAGCGCCTCGACCTTGGCCGACATGTCGCTCTCGGGGGTGGCTGCCGGGGCCGCCGGGGCAGGGGCGGGCTGAGCGGGCTGCGCCGCCTGCTGCTGGGCCTGCTCCTCCTGCGCCTTGCGGTCCCAGCGCGACACCTGTCGGCGGGAGACGCCGTTGGAAACCGCAGTGGCGGTTCCGGCGATCACAGCGGTGCGGGCGACCCCGCGCAACAGTCCGGGCATGATGTTTCCTCTCGATCGGGTGGGGTGGTGCTGCTCAGTCGCCGACGATGTCGAGGGCGTCGGCGATGTCCTGCATGGTCACTCGACCGGTGGCGATGACCTCGCCGCCGGCCCGACGGATCGAGTTGCCGAGGGGGGCGGCCCAGGCGTTCTCGTAGACCAGCACGACGGAGGTGCTGTCGGGGTCCATGATGGCCGCCACCTGATCGAGGTCGCTGCTGTCGAGCAGTCCCGACTGGACCTCCTGCAGGAACGAGAACCGCTCCTCGCCGCCGGCGACCAGGTCCTCGGGGCGGACCACTGCGTAGCTTCCGTCGCCCGCGGTGTGGATGAGCGCCGCGTCGAGGATGCGCACGATGCCCTTGTCGACCAGTTCCACCAGGTGCGGGAGACCCTCACCCGTGGGCGCACCACCGGGGTATTCGACCACCAGGTAGTCGATGGGTCCCATCATGTCGTCGTCCTGTGACTCGGTCACGAAGCCTCCGTCTCGTCGGTCTGAGGGAATCATAGGACGCGGCGCCTCGGCCCCGGCCGGGAGGTCACTCGGCGGGTATCGCGGCGGGCGGTGGGTAGGGCCGGTCGGGGTCACGCCCGGTCAGGTACTTGAGCACGACGTAGATGGACGAGGCGATCGGGATCGCTATCAGGGCGCCAATCACCCCGAAGGTGAGAGCGCCGGCGGCGATGATGCTGACGATCGCCAGGGGGTGCAGCGACACCGCCTTGCCCATCACCAACGGCTGCATGACGTCGCCGTCGAACGACCCGACGATGATGGTCAGGACCACGACCAGCAGGGCGGTGACCGGGCCCTTGGTCGCGAGCGCCACCAGGGCCGCGAGGAACGTGGCGATCGGTGCGCCGATGACCGGGATGAAGGCCCCATGAAGACCACGGCGGCCAGCGCGGGGGCCAGCGGCACCTGCAGGATCGTGAGCCCGATGAACACGAGGAACGCGTCGCACAGCGCGACAACGACCATGCCCCGGCCGTAGCCGGCCATGGTCCCCCACGCCAGCTGCCCGCAGGTGTCGACGGTGTCGCGCACGCGCAAGGGCACCCAGCCGACCGCCCAGGCCCAGATCTGTGGTCCCGTGGTCATGAAGAAGATCACCCCGAACAGGAACACCGATCCCGCGGTGATGATGGTGCCCACGGCGCCCAGATCCGACACGACGCTCCCGGCGACGTCCTTGCCGGCATTGGTGAGCCAGCCCTGAGCCTCGGTCTGCACCTGGTTGAGTTGATCGCCGGTCAGGTGCAAGGGCCCGTTCTGCAGCCAATCCTCGACCTCTTGGATTCCGTCGTTCACGGCTGCTGCCAACGCCGGTCCCTGTTCGACGATCGACTTCAGGACCGAGAAGATGATGAACCCGCCCACCACCGCGATCAGGAGCAGCGCCAGCACCACCGAGAGCACCTTCGGCATGACCTTCTGGAACAGCCGGGCCACCGGTCCCGCCAGGGCGGTCACGAACAGCGCAAGGAAGAACGCCAGCGCCACGGGGGCGATCTGGAAGATCGCCCACACGAGGATGTAGATCCCCAAGCCGATGATCAGCACCCGCCACGTGAATCCCGCGACGGTCTTCAGGGTGCGCGGCACCCGGAACGGCCTCGTGATCGCGGCGGCCGACACCTCTGCGGGCACTGCCGGGGCGGGGACGTCCGTCACGGGGACAGTATGGCGCGGTCACACCGCGTTCGCGGGCGAACGAAACAGTGCTGTCAAGGGACCTTCGCCCGTGATCATCGTGACAGCAGAGCTGGGTCCCCGGAGCCTGCAGGCGGCGGACAATGGAATTGCCGGAGGTCCTATCCGGACCCCGTCACGGCGAGGGAAGATCTCCCCCGCCCGTCCGGTCCCCCGTGGACCCCGATCGGATCCTCGGAGGGCGTGCAACAAGGAGAAGCAATGACCGCAACCGCAACCCCGACACCCGTCACGGCCGTGGGAACCCCGTGGGTGACCTTCGCCGGTGTCATGACCATCGTGGCCGGCGTGGCGAACCTGTTCTGGGGATGGTCGGCACTCATCCAGAACTCCCTCAACGAGGCCTACGCCCCGGTGATCGGCGAGTTGACCGTGGGGCCACTGGAGTTCTGGGGCTGGGTGTCCATCGCCTGGTCCCTCGTCCTGTTCCTGACCTCGTGGCTGCTGCTCAGCCACCACGAGTCCGGGAAGATCGTCGGCATCACCGTCGCGACCATCAGTGCCGTGTTCTGGCTGTTCGCCCTCGTGGCGTTCCCGCTGTGGGCGATCGCGGCGATCGCCGTCGACTGCCTCATCATCTACGGCCTGACCGTCCACTGGGAGACGGCGAAGTAGCCGCAGGCACCGCGTGGGTCCGGCCTTCCGGGCCCACGCGTTTGCGTGTCCGGGCGGATCAGACGGTCAGCGGGCGCGCCGAGGCCGGGATCGGCGCGGGCAGATTGCTGGACCCCCCGCTCAGATAGGCGTCCACGGATGCCGCCGCCGCGCGGCCCTCCGCGATCGCCCACACGATCAACGACTGCCCCCGCCCGGCATCTCCGGCCACGAACACGCCCGGGACGTCGGTGGTGTAGTCATCGTTGCGGCGGATGTTGCCGCGCGCATCGAGTTCCACCCCGAACTGCTCGGCCCACGGATCGGGTTCGACGCCGGTGAACCCCATGGCCAGGAACACGAAGTCGGCGGGGATCTGCCGCTCGCTGCCGGGCACCGGGGTGAACCGCCCGTCCACCATCTCGACATCCACGAGTTCCAGGGCGGACACGCGGCCGGATCCGTCGTCGATGAATCGCTGGGTGGACACCGAGAACAGTCGCTCGCCGCCCTCCTCGTGGGCGCTGCTGACGCGGTAGATCATCGGGTACGTAGGCCACGGCTGTGCGTCAGAACGCTCCTCCGGAGGCAGCGGCATGATCTCCAACTGGGTGACGGAGGCCGCACCCTGCCGGTGCGAGGTCCCCAGACAGTCCGCTCCGGTGTCGCCCCCGCCGATGATCACGACGTGTTTCCCGGCGACGTCGATCTCGGACTGTTCGGCGTCGCCCGCGCACACCCGATTGGCCAACGGGAGGAACTCCATGGCCTGGTGCACCCCCGCCAGCTCCCGGCCGGGAACCGGGAGGTCGCGCCATTGCGTCGCCCCCACGGCGAGCACCACGGCGTCGTAGCGCTCGAGCACTTCCTGACCGGTCACGTCGCGGCCGACGGTGACCCCGGTACGGAACCGGACACCTTCGCCGGCCATCTGCTGCAGCCGACGATCGAGGTGGCGCTTCTCCATCTTGAACTCGGGGATGCCGTAGCGGAGCAGGCCCCCGATCCGGTCTGCACGTTCCAGGACGGCGACGGTGTGGCCCGCGCGGGCGAGTTGCTGGGCGGTGGCCAGACCCGCGGGCCCCGAACCGACGACAGCCACAGTGCGACCCGACTGCCGCGCCGGGGGTTGGGGCTGCACCCAGCCCGACTCCCACGCCTTGTCGATGATGGACACCTCGACCTGCTTGATCGTCACCGCCGGCTGGTTGATCCCCAGCACACACGCGGTCTCACAGGGAGCCGGACACAGGCGTCCCGTGAACTCCGGGAAGTTGTTGGTCGCGTGCAGCCGTTCGCTCGCACCGCGCCAGTCCCCCCGCCACACCAGATCGTTCCACTCGGGGATGAGGTTCCCCAACGGGCACCCGTTGTGGCAGAACGGGATACCGCAGTCCATGCAGCGCCCCGCCTGGGTCTGCAGCCGCGAGTCAGGGAAGTCCTGGTAGACCTCACGCCAGTCGGTGATGCGCACATCCACCGGCCGCCGCTCCGGGAGTTCCCGGCCGCTCTTGAGGAATCCGCGTGGGTCAGCCATTGCTGCTCGCCTCCATCACAGCCGCGACCGGGTCGCGACCCTCGAGTTCCGCTGCCGCCCGGGCCTGCAACACGCGTTTGTAGTCCACCGGCATGATCTTGCCGAACCGGTCCAGTGCCGCCTCGGGGTCGGACAGGAGGTCCGCGGCCACAGTGGACTCGGTCTCCTCCAGGTGACGTCTCATGGCCGTGAGCAGGAACTCGCGATCCTCGTCGTCGAGCGGTTCCAGGCGCACCATCTCCTGATTGATGCGCAAGGGATCCGGATCGAGCAGATAGGCCATCCCCCCGGACATGCCGGCCGCGAAGTTGCGACCGGTCTCGCCGAGCACCACCACGCGCCCCCCGGTCATGTACTCACAGCCGTGGTCCCCGATCCCCTCGACGACCGCCGTGGCGCCGGAGTTGCGCACACAGAACCGTTCGCCCACGCGGCCGCGGAGGTAGATCTCGCCGCCGGTGGCCCCGTAGCCGATGACGTTGCCGGCGATGATGTGCTCCGACGCCTCGAAGGGCGCAGCCCGATCGGGGCGTACCACGATCCGACCCCCGGACAGACCCTTGCCGACGTAGTCGTTGGCGTCCCCCTCCAGCCGGAGGGTCACCCCGGCCGGGACGAAGGCCCCGAACGACTGTCCCGCCGAACCCAGGAAGGTGAGGTCGACGGTCTCGTCGGGCAGCCCGGCACCGCCGTGGGCCCGCGTGATCTCGGCACCGAGCATCGTCCCGACAGTGCGGTTCACGTTGCGGATCCGCACCTGGCCGCGCACGGGTTCGCCACGCTGGATCGCGTCCGCGCACATCTCGATCAACTGGTTGTCGAGGGCATGCGCCAGCCCGTGGTCCTGGGTGACCACCTGATGCCGGGGATGCTCGACCTCGGGCACATGCAGGATCGGCGACAGGTCCAGGCCGTCGGCCTTCCAGTGATCGACGGCGTCGCTGGTGTCGAGAAGTTCGGCATGGCCGACAGCCTCCTCGATCGACCGGAACCCCAGCGCCGCCAGGTACTCCCGCACCTGCTCGGCGATGAACAGGAAGAAGTTCACGACGTGATCGGCGGATCCGGTGAACCGTTCCCGCAGTGCGGGGTTCTGGGTGGCGATCCCCACCGGACAGGTGTCCAGGTGACAGACCCGCATCATGATGCAACCCATCACCACCAAGGGCGCCGACGAGAACCCGAACTCCTCGGCGCCGAGCAGCGCCGCGATGACGACGTCCCGGCCGGTCTTCAGCTGCCCGTCGGTCTGGACGACCACGCGGTCGCGCAGCCCGTTCAGCAACAGGGTCTGCTGCGTCTCGGCGAGACCCAGTTCCCACGGCCCTCCGGCGTGCTTCAGCGAGGTCAGCGGCGAAGCGCCCGTCCCGCCGTCGTGTCCCGAGATGAGGATGACGTCGGCATGCGCCTTGCTGACTCCGGCAGCAACGGTGCCCACGCCCACCTCGGACACCAACTTCACATGGATGCGGGCCTTGTTGTTGGCGTTCTTGAGGTCGTGGATCAGCTGCGCGAGGTCCTCGATCGAGTAGATGTCGTGGTGGGGTGGCGGCGAGATGAGCCCGACCCCGGGCGTCGAGTGGCGGGTCTTGGCGACCCACGGGTACACCTTGTGGCCCGGAAGCTGGCCACCCTCGCCCGGCTTCGCCCCCTGCGCCATCTTGATCTGGATGTCGTCGGCGTTGACGAGGTACTCGCTGGTCACCCCGAAACGACCCGACGCCACCTGCTTGATGGCGCTGCGCTTGGAGTCGCCGTCGGACATGACCAGGAACCGTTCGGGGTCCTCCCCACCCTCCCCGGTGTTGGACTTGGCGCCCAGCCGGTTCATGGCGATGGCGAGCGTCTCGTGCGCCTCGGCCGAGATCGACCCGTACGACATGGCCCCGGTCGAGAACCGCTTCACGATCTCGGTCGCCGGCTCGACCTCGGCCAGGGGAACCGGCTCCCGGACTCCCTCCCGCAGCCGGAACAACCCGCGCAGGGTCATCAGCCGCTGGGACTGGTCGTCGACGCGATCGGTGTACTCGCGGAACACCGCGGCACTCTTCTCCTTGGTCGAATGCTGCAGCCGGAAGACCGTCTCGGGATCGAACAGATGCTGCTCGCCCTCGCGGCGCCACTGGTACTCACCGCCGACGGCGAGCCGCCGGTGTGCCGGTGAGATGCCACTGGGCGGGTACGCCACGCGATGCCGCATGGCGACCTCCTCGGCGATGACGTCGAGGCCGACGCCGCCGAGCTTGGACGTGGTCCCGGTGAAGTAGCGGTCGACCAACTCCTGCGACAGACCGATGGCCTCGAAGATCTGCGCGCCACAGTAGGACGACACGGTCGACACGCCCATCTTGGACATGACCTTGAGCACGCCCTTGCCGAGTGCCTTGACCAGGTTCCGCACCGCGGCCTCGGGCGTGATGTCGCCGAGCATGCCGCGGCGGGCGAGACCTTCGGCGGTCTCCATGGCGAGATAGGGGTTGACCGCCGCTGCGCCATAACCGATCAGCAGGGCCACGTGATGCACCTCGCGCACATCGCCCGCCTCGACGATGATGCCCACCATCGTGCGGGTCTTCTCCCGCACGAGGTGATGGTGGACCGCAGCGGTGAGCAGCAGCGACGGGATGGGAGCCCGCTCCCCGGTCGAGTCGCGATCGGACAGGATGATGAAGCGCTTGCCCTGGCGGATGACGGCGTCGACCTCGTTGCAGATCTCGTCGATGCGCCGGCGCATCGCCTCGCCGCCACCGGCCACGCGATACAACGCCGAGACCCGCGCCGCGGCCAGACCCGGCCGATCGCCGGCGGCGTTGATGTTGGCGATCTTCGCCAGGTCGTCGTTGGTGATGACCGGGAACGGCAACCGCAGTTGCCGACAGCTGGCCGCGTCGACCTCGAGCAGGTTCCCCTCAGGACCGATGGTGGTCCCCAGCGAGGTCACGATCTCCTCGCGGATGGCGTCGAGCGGCGGGTTGGTGACCTGGGCGAACAACTGGGCGAAGTAGTCGAACAGCAGCCGGGACCGTTCGCTGATCGCCGCGATGGGGGTGTCGGTCCCCATCGACCCGATGGGTTCGGCCCCCGTGCGCGCCATCGGCGAGACCAGCACCCGCACCTCTTCCTCGGTGTAGCCGAAGGTCTGCTGCCGCCGCAGGATCGATTCGCGGGTGTACACGATGTGCTCGCGCTCGGGCAGGTCATCGAGGTGGATCAGCCCGCTGCGCAGCCACTCGTCATAGGGGAACTCCGCAGCGAGTTCCGACTTGATCTCGTCGTCCTCGAGGATCCGGCCCGCGCCCGTGTCGACCAGGAACATGCGCCCGGGCTGCAACCGGCCCTTGCGCACCACGGTCGCCGGGTCGAGGTCGAGCACCCCCGCCTCGGACGCGAGCACCACCAGTCCGTCCTCGGTCACCCAGAACCTGCCGGGGCGCAGCCCGTTGCGGTCGAGGACGGCACCGATCACGGTCCCGTCGGTGAAGGACACGTTGGCGGGGCCGTCCCAGGGCTCCATCAGTGACGAGTGGAACTCGTAGAAGGCCCGGCGCGCCGGATCCATGTCGGCGTGGTTCTCCCACGCCTCCGGGATCATCATGAGCACCGCGTGCGGAAGGGACCGACCGCCCAGGTGCAGCAGCTCCAGCACCTCGTCGAAGGATGCCGAGTCGCTGGCTCCGGGGGTGCAGATCGGGTAGAGCCGGGTCAGGTCACCGGGGATCAGATCGGAGGTCAGCATCGCCTCGCGGGCGCGCATCCAGTTGCGGTTGCCCATCACGGTGTTGATCTCGCCGTTGTGGGCGATCAGCCGGTAAGGGTGGGCGAGGGGCCAGGAGGGGAAGGTGTTGGTCGAGAACCGGGAGTGCACGAGTCCGATCGCCGAGGTGTAGCGCTCGTCCACGAGGTCGGGGAAGAACACCGGCAGCTGGCCCGTGGTGAGCATGCCCTTGTAGGCGATGGTGCGCCCCGACAGCGACGGGAAGTAGACGTCGGTCTCGCGTTCCGCCCGCTTGCGCAGGCAGAAGGCGCGGCGTTCGAGGTCCATGCCGGCGATACCTGGCGCGGTCACGAAGACCTGCCGGAACCGGGGCATGACCCCGGCTGCGGTGCGGCCCACCGGCGAGGCGTCGATGGGGACGTCGCGCCAGCCGAGCACCGTCATGCCCTCGTCGGCGGCGATCTCCTCGATCCCCGCCACGGTGGCGGCGGCGAGCTCCTCGTCCTGCGGCAGGAACGCGGTGCCGGCCGCGTACTCCCCCGGCGCGGGAAGTTCGAAGTCGACGACGGCCCGGAAGAACTCGTCGGGAATCTGGGTGAGGATCCCGGCGCCGTCGCCGGAGTCCGGTTCGCTGCCCGAGGCCCCCCGGTGCTCGAGGTTGGCCAGGGCGGTCAGTGCCTGGGCCACGATCTCGTGGCTGGGGACCCCGGTGAGAGTGGCGACGAAGGCCACCCCGCAGGCGTCGCGCTCGAAACGCGGGTCGTACAGACCCTGGGGTGCGGGGAAAGCGGCGTGGTCCATGAGGTACCTCCGTCGTCGGCGTGCATGACGGGGCAGGGCAGGTGCCCTCCCCGGGAGCACGCGGGACGACGTTGGCCCGCGGCTGCCCCGATGATAGCCCGCGTCGCCGGATCGGCGCCACGCCCGCAGGCTCAGGGGGTCATGCGGGAGATCCGCGCTCCGCGGGCTCGCCGTCCGCCACGGGTTCCTTCGGCTGCAACTCCTCGGGGCTCTCCCTTCCGGGACGCAGTCGTGCGCTCACGACCAGGTAGACGACGGCCGCGAGGCCCACCAGCACCGCGGTCCAGACGTTGAGCCGCAGGCCGGCGATGGTGTTGGCACTGTCGATGCGCAACATCTCGATCCAGACCCGGCCCAGGCAGTAGAGCGCGACGTACAGGGCGAAGACCCGGCCGTGACCCATCCGGAAGCGACGGTCCGCCCACAGCAGCACCACGAACACCCCGATGTTCCACAGCGCCTCGTACAGGAAGGTCGGGTGGAAGGTGGTGAAGGCCTCGTACCCCGGTGGTCGGTGCACCACGTCGATCTGCAACCCCCAGGGAAGATCCGTGGGCGCGCCGAACAGTTCCTGGTTGAAGTAGTTGCCGAGCCGCCCGATCGCCTGCGCGAGCACGATCCCGGGGGCGATGGCGTCGCCGAACGGGGGCAGGGGGATCCCCTTGCGGCGGCAACCGATCCAGGCACCGAGAGCACCGAAGAGGACCGCGCCCCAGATCCCCAAGCCGCCCTGCCAGATCTGGACCGCCCCCGCCCAGCCGGACCCGCCGGGTCCGAAGTAGAGCTGGTGGTCGGTGACCACGTGGTAGATCCGACCCCCGATGATGCCGAACGGGACCGCCCAGAGCGCGACGTCGGCCACGGTGCCGGGCCGGCCACCCCGTTCGATCCAGCGCCGGTTGCCGACCCAGACGGCCACGACGATGCCCAGGATGATGAACAGGGCGTACGCCCGGATGGGCACGGGCCCCAGGTTCCAGACGCCGTTGCCGGGGCTGGGGATCGACGCCGGGAGGCTGGCGATCACGTCACTGCTTGTTCGCGGCGGCGTCCTGGATGGCCTGCTTGAAGGCCTCGGGACTGGCCAACTGCTCCTTGGTCATCTGCTGTCCGTTCAGGATGACGCCCGGGGTCCCCGGGATGCCTGCCTCCTGCATCGCCTGGGTGCCGTTGGCGGCCCACTGCATGTACTTCTTGTCCTTCACACACTGATCGAAGGTCGCCTTGGCCTCGCCGGTGATCCCGGCCTGCGTGGCGAAGTCCAGCAGTTGCTGATCGGTGTACCCGTCGCCCTCGTTGGCGGGCTGGTTGGCGTAGATCACCGTGTGGTACTTCTCGCCGGCGCCGGCGTCCACCGCGCACCCATAGGCCGCGGCCGCCCGCTGGGAGTTCGCCCCGGGGTACCGCTGGTCCAGGAACGACGTGCTGCGGAAGATCACCTGGGCATCGTTGTTCTTGACGATCTCGGCGACCGTGGGACCGTAGGCAGCCTCGAAGTCGCGGCAGGCCGGACACTGGAAGTCCTCCCACAGTTCCAGGGTCGGCTTGTTCTGGGCGTTCGTGGTCCACTCGATGCCGTACTGGTAGGGGGTGCCGGCGGCGAAGGCGCCGGCGGGCAGCGCGGCGTCCGCGCTGGGCTGGGTGACTTCCTGATTGCTCTGCTTCGTCAACCAGGCACCACCCACGAGAGCCGCGACGACCAGCAGCAGCACCGCTCCGATGCTGACGTTGATGATCATGCGACGTCGCTTGTCGGCGGCTTCCGCGGCAGCCCGTGCCTCGGCGGCCTTCTGGCGCGCACTCTGCGACTTGTCCGATGCCATGACTCTCCTCAGGTGTGTCCGCCCCACTGTACGGGGACGCCGGCCTCGGCCGGTGACGCGGTCAGTTGCTGGGACGGTGGACGGCGGCGGCGAGTTCCCGGGCGAAATCGGCGACCGCGACGACGGCACCATCCGGGTCGGGGGCGTCCAGCACCCGGCGGACGAACGCGGATCCCACGATGACCCCGTCGGCGAACTGGGCGACCTCGTGCGCCTGCTCGGGGGTCGACACCCCGATCCCCACGGCCACCGGCACCGACGACACCGGGCGCACCCGCTCCACGAGCTCCGCCGCGGCGGACCCCATGCTGGTGCGCACCCCCGTGACCCCCATCAGGGACGCCGCATAGAGGAAACCGGTCGCAGCACCCGCCACCGTCGCGATCCGTGCATCGGTCGAGGACGGGGCCACGAGGAACACGTGCGCGAGGTCGAGCCCGTCGCACGCGGCGATCCACCCGGCCCCCTCCTCGGGGGTGAGGTCGGGGGTGATGGCCCCCGCCCCCCCGGCAGCGGCCAGCCGTTCGGCGAACCGCTGGGGACCGTACCGGTCGATGAGGTTCCAGTACGTCATGACCAGGATCGCGGCCGGTCCGCCGGAGGTGTCCGCCACCAGATCCAGCACGTCGTCGGTGGTGGTGCCGGCGCGCAGCGCGACGTCGACGGCCTCGCAGATGACCGGTCCGTCCATGAGGGGATCGGAGTAGGGGATCCCGATCTCGACCACGTCCACGCCGGCGTCGATCATGGCCCGCACCAGGCGGGCCGAGGTCTGCCGGTCGGGGAATCCACCGGGCAGATAGCCGATGAGGGCGGCGCGGTCCTGCGCCGCGGCGCGGGCGAAGGCCTCCCGGACCCCGGTCACGCCTCCTCCTCGGTGCCGAGCAGTCCGAACCACGAGGCAGCGGTGGCCATGTCCTTGTCACCGCGCCCGGACAGGTTGACCACGATCACCGCGTCGGGGCCCAGACGTTGTCCGATCCGCATGGCCCCCGCGAGGCCATGGGCCGACTCCAGGGCCGGGATGATGCCCTCGGTACGACACAGCACCTCGAAGGCCGCCATCGCCTCGGCATCGGTCACCGGTTCATAGGTGGCCCGGCCGGTGTCGTGCAGGTGCGCATGCTCCGGCCCCACGCCGGGATAGTCCATCCCCGCGCTGATCGAGTACGACGGCGCGGTCTGGCCGAACTCGTCCTGCATGATGTAGGTCCGCGCGCCGTGCAGCACTCCAGGGGCACCGCCCGCGAACCTCGCGGAGTGCCGCCCGGTGGCGACGCCCTCGCCGCCCGCCTCGAAGCCGAAGAGGGCCACCGACTCGTCGGCCAGGAAGCCACTGAACAGCCCGATGGCGTTGCTGCCCCCGCCGACGCACGCCACGGCGGCATCGGGCAGGCGACCCGTCCGGGCCAGGATCTGCTCGCGCGCCTCGGTCCCGATCACCGACTGGAAGTGGCGAACGATGGCCGGGAACGGGGCCGGTCCGGTGACGGTGCCCAGCAGGTAGTGGGTCTCGGCGACGTTGGTGACCCAGTCGCGCATGGCCTCGTTGATGGCGTCCTTGAGCGTCCGGGTTCCCGCAGTGACGGGGACCACGGTCGCCCCCAACATGTTCATGCGGGCGACGTTAAGGGCCTGGCGCCGGGTGTCCTCCTCGCCCATGTAGACGGTGCAGTCCAGTCCCAGGAGCGCGGCCACGGTCGCCGTGGCCACACCGTGCTGGCCCGCTCCGGTCTCGGCGATGACCCGCCCCTTGCCCATGCGCCGGGTGAGGAGCCCCTGGCCGATGGCGTTGTTGATCTTGTGGCTACCGGTGTGGTTGAGGTCCTCGCGCTTGAGGAAGACCCGCGCCCCGCCGCAGTGCCGGGCGAACCGGGGCACCTCGGTGAGCGGGCTGGGCCGACCGACGTAGTCGGCCATGAGGTCGGCGAACTCGCGGGTGAAGTCCGGGTCCGCCACGGCGGTGCGGAACTCGTCGTCGAGTTGGTCCAGGGCGAACGTCAGCGCCTCGGGGACGAATCGTCCGCCGTAGGCACCGAACTTGTCGGCGGTGGCAGTCATGGCCTGACCTAGTCGCGGGTCACGGACGGATGGGCGCCGGCGGTGACCAGATCGTGCACGGCCGCCGTCGGGTCGCCGCCGGTGACGAGACTCTCCCCCACCAGGACGGCGTCGGCACCGTCGGCGGCGTAGGAGAGCAGGTCGCGCGGGCCACGGACCCCGGACTCGGCGATGCGGACGCAGCCGTCGGGGATGGTCGGTGCCACCCGGCCGAAGGTGGCCCGGTCGACCTCGAGGGTGCGCAGGTCGCGCGCATTGACGCCGATGATGTCGGCGCCTGCGGCGACGGCCCGGTCGACCTCCCACTCGTCGTGGACCTCGACCAGGGGGGTCATCCCCAACGACAGGGTGCGCTCGACCAGGCTGACGAGGGCCTCCTGCGGGAGTGCGGCCACGATGAGCAGCACCAGGTCGGCCCCGGCGGCCCGCGCCTCCCACAGTTGGTAGGAGGTGACCACGAAGTCCTTGCGCAGGACCGGGATGTCCACGGCGGCCCGGACGGCGCTGAGGTCGGCGAGCGACCCCGAGAACCGGCGTTCCTCGGTCAGCACGGAGATGACATGCGCCCCGCCGGCCTCGTAGGCGGCAGCCAGAGCGGCAGGGTCGGGGATGTCGGCCAGGTGTCCGCGGCTGGGGCTGGAGCGCTTGACCTCGGCGATGACCTTGACGCCGTCGGAGCGGAGCACGGCGGCGGCATCGCGGGGATGGGGGACGTGGAGCGTGCGCTCCTTGAGTTCGTCCAGCGGGGTCTGCTCCATGCGTCGCTCGACGTCGACGCGCACGCCGGCGAGGATGTCATCGAGAACGGTCACGCGCCTCCTCCGATCCTCGCCCGACTGCGTCCCCAACCCTAACCGCGCACGGGGTCGTCGGGGAAACCGCCCTCGGTCGGCAGCACCCGGGGCAGGAGCACCGTGAACGCGGCCCCGCCCTCGGGCGCGCGGCCGGCACGAGCGGTCCCCCCGAGCCGCTGCGCCAGCCGTCCGACCAGTGCCAGGCCCACCCCGGACCCCACGGTGCGCACCCCGCGGTACCGCGAGTACAGCGCTGCCGGCTCGAAGGCGACGGACAGATCGTCGTCGGTGAGCCCCGGACCTCCGTCGCGGACGGTGGTGGCCACCCACCGGCCCTGTGGTTCCACGGCGAGGACGATGGGGTGACCCTGGGGCGTCACCCGCAGGGCGTTCTCGGCCAGGTTGTCGATGATCTGCCGCATCCGCACCGGATCGGTGCGGAGGAACACGGGTCCGGCGGGGATCTCGGCCGAGAAGGTCACGCCCTCGCGTTCGCAGCGGTCCCGCCACACGACCGCCGCTTCGCGGGCCAGTTCGACGAGGTCGACGTCGAGGGGGCGGATCTCGAAGTCCACCGCACCCAGCCGCGCCAGATCGAGGAGATCGGCGACGAGTCGTTCCATGCGCTCGGTCTCGGCCGACATCACCCGGGCAGTGCCGGGAACGTCCGCGGGTGCGATCATCCCGTCGGACAGGGCTTCGGCGTAGCCGTGCACGGCTGTCAGCGGGGTGCGCAACTCGTGGGACACCGACAGCAGGAAATCCCGCTGCCGGCCTTCGCTCACGTCGAGGGCCTGGGACAG
The DNA here is from genome assembly GCA_046330625.1 of Candidatus Nanopelagicales bacterium. Lineage (GTDB taxonomy): Bacteria > Actinomycetota > Actinomycetes > S36-B12 > CAIWTL01. The sequence continues at coordinate 33,570 of JAXLSJ010000020.1, read as the reverse complement.
CCCGTTGAGCGACTGGGCGATGTCGGTGATCTCGCGCGGACCCGATGCGGTGACCTGCAGCCCACGCCGACCCGTCGACAGCGCGCGCGCGGTGTCGGCGAACTGGCGCAAGGGTCGGGTGAGGCGCCGCGACACGAGGTATCCGATCAGGGATGCCACCACCAGGCCCGCCACGACCGCGGCCAGGAGTCGGCGCAGGGCGCTGGATGCCGGTTCGACGACGTTGTCGGTGGGCGCCAGCAGCACGACCCCGTAGCTGCCGGTCAGGGGCCGCGCGGCCACCAGGTAGTCGGTGCCGCTGATCGTCGACTCGACGTCCACCGACCCACCGGACAAGACCTGGCGCTGCTCGGTGGGACTCAGCCCCGGGGCCGCGGGCAGGCCCGGGCCGATCAGGTACGCGGAGATCTGCTGAGACGACAACAGGTCGCGCAGCCGGTCGGCCGAGCCCGTGGCCGAGGGACGCTGAAGGGCCGCCACCGTCACGTCCGCGAGCCGGTCCAACGTGGCCTGCGCCTGGGCCCGGGCGGCCCCGTTGATCAGGGGGATCGACACGGCGACGGTCACCACGGCGGCGACGAGGGCGATGACGACGGACAGCAGCACGGTGCGGCCCGACAGCGAGTCGAGTGGTCGCGGGGTGGTCACGAGTCGTCGTCGGCGCTGTAGCCGACGCCCCGCACGGTCCGGATCGGCGATGCGTCGCCGAGTTTGCCCCGCACCTGCGCGACGTGGACGTCCACGGTCCGGGTTCCCTCGCCGGCGTACCCCCACACGGCCGAGAGCAGTTCCTCGCGCGTGAAGACGCGGCCGGGTTGCGCCATCAGATGGGCCAGCAGCGCGAACTCGGTGGCCGTGAGCATAACCGGACGACCATCGGCGGACACGGTGCGCTGGGAGCGGTCCAGGCTGACCCGCCCAACCATGAGTCGGTCCGCGGTGGCGGGACCCGCGGCCCGCCGCACCGCCGCCTTGACGCGGGCCACGAGTTCGCGGGGGCTGAACGGTTTGGTGATGTAGTCGTCGGCCCCCAACTCGAGGCCGAGGACCCGGTCGACCTCGTCGTCGCGGGCGGTGCAGAAGAGCACGGGGGTCCAGTCGCCGGTCGCACGCATCGTGCGGCAGACCTCGGTTCCGTCGATTCCGGGGAGCCCGACGTCGAGGACCACGGCGACAGGCCGTTGCTCCCGCAGCGCCACCAGGGCGTCCTCACCCGACGAGACGGTCGAGACGCCGAAACCTTCGCGACTCAGATAGAGGCGGAGCAGATCGCGGATCGCCGGTTCGTCCTCGACGACCAGCACGAGCCCGCGCACGGGCTCACTGGCCGGCGGTCGCCGGTGAGGTCGGGGCGTCGTGGGACTTGGGGGTCTTGCCGTAGCCCATACCGGCCATGACCCGACCGACGATCGCGCCGACCACGGCCAGGCCGACGCCGCCGATCCAGAACATGGGCCAATTCCCCAGGACCACCGCGATGGTGCCGAACAGGAAGGCCACCATGATGATCACCACCGCGGTCCATGCGGCCGGGGTGTTGCCGTGACTGTGGTCGCTCATCTACTTCGCCCTTTCGGTCTGACGGGGTCCGTCCGCCGGTGCCATCGTCGCAGCCACCGCCACGGCCCGGAGCACCGCCGCCGCCTTGTCGCGGCATTCCTGATCCTCGCGTACCGGGTCGGAGTCCGCCACGAGACCGGCTCCTGCCTGCACGTACGCCACATTGTTGCGGATAAGTGCCGTGCGGATGGCGATCGCCGTGTCGGAACCCCCGGCGAAGTCCACGTAGCCCACCGCTCCCCCGTACAGCCCCCGCCGTACGGGCTCGAGGTCGTCGATGATCTCCATCGCCCGGGGTTTGGGGGCGCCGGACAGGGTGCCGGCCGGGAACGTGGCCGCGAGCGCGTCGAAGGCCGTGCGACCGTCGGCGAGCCGCCCGACCACCGTGGACACCAGGTGCATGACGTGGCTGTAGCGTTCGACGGCCATGAACTCCACGACCTCGACCGAACCGGGGGCACACACCCGCCCCAGGTCGTTGCGGCCGAGGTCGACCAGCATCAGGTGCTCCGAGCGTTCCTTCTCGTCGGCGAGGAGTTCGTCGGCGAGCCTGGCGTCGTGTTCCGGGTCGTTCCCGCGCGGCCGGGTGCCCGCGATCGGGTGCATGGTCGCCTGACCGTCGACAACGGTGACGAGCGCCTCGGGGGACGAGCCCACGATGTCCCAGCCGCAGGGCGCAGTCATGTCACCGGAGTCGGTGTCCGGGAGCCGGATCAGGAACATGTAGGGGCTGGGGTTGGTGGCCCGCAGGACGCGGTAGACGTCGAAGGCGTCGGCCGCGCACGGCGCCGTGAACCGCTGGGACAGCACGATCTGGAAGGCGTCGCCTGCGCGGATGTGTTCCCGCGCCGCCTCGACCCCGGCGAGGTAGTCGTCCCGTTCGCTGCGGCTGTGAACCTCGACGGCCGCGGAGGGGTCCATCACCATCACCGGTACCGGCGGCGCCGTGGCCAGGTCCACCGTCATCCGGTCCAGGCGCGCGACCGCGTCCGCCCAGGCCTCGTCGACCCCTTCGGCGGACCCGTCGAAGTTGATCGCGTTGGCGATGAGCGTGACGCTTCCGTCGGTGTGATCCACCGCAGCGATGTCGGTGGCCAGCAACATGCCCAGTTCGGGGATCCCCAGCTCGTCCGGATTCGCATCGGGCAGTCGTTCCCAGTGACGCACGACGTCATAGGACAGGTAGCCGACCAGGCCCGAGGTGAACGGCGGGAGGTCCGGATGCGCCGGGGTGGCCAGGGCTGCGGCAGTGCCCGCCAGGACGTCGATCGCGCGCCCCTGCGTCGGCACCCCGACCGGCACGCGGCCGATCCAGCGCGCGTCGCCGCTCGCGTCGGCGGTGAGCATCGCCGCACTCGCGACCCCCACGAAGGAGTACCGGGCCCATTGGCCGTGCTCGGCGGACTCGAGCAGGAACGTGCCCGGACGGCCCGCGGCCAATGCCCGATAGGCCGCCACCGGGGTGAGGCCGTCGGCCAGCACTCGCCGGTGCACCGGGATCACCCGACGCTCGCGAGCCAGCGACCGGAACGTGTCGAGATCGGGGGCGGCCCGGCCGTCGGTCGTCATCACCCCACCACCACGTCACGGCCGGTGAAGCAGGTCGCGGTCCCCGTGTGGCACGCCGGGCCGGTCTGATCGACCGACAGCAGGATCGTGTCGCCGTCGCAGTCCAGGGCGAGCGACCGCACCGTCTGCCGGTTCCCGGACTCCTCGCCCTTCACCCACTGGCGGTTGCGGCTGCGGCTGAAGTAGGTCGCGGAGCCCGTCGTCACGGTGGCGATCAGCGCGTCGCGATCCATCCACGCCATCATCAGCACTGCCCCTGAATCGGCGTCCTGGGCGATGGCAGGCACCAGCCCCCGGGAGTCGAAACTGACCCCCGCCAGCAGCGCATCGATGTCGGTCATCCCCCCATTGTGCCGGGCGACCCGGTGCGAGGTCTCCGACCGGGACGTGCCCGGGTTCGGAGGGCGGTGTCGTGGGCGTGACACGCAGTCCCTACCATGGGCCGCGTGTCAGCCATCGACCTGTCGCGAGCCGAGCGTGCCGAACTGTGCGATCTGCTCGAGGATCTGGGACCAGACGAGCCCACCCTGTGCGAAGGCTGGACGACGCGCGACCTGGCCGCCCACCTGGTGATCCGGGAAAGCCGGCCCGATGCGGCGCTCGGCATCCTCGGTGGGCCGCTCAGCGCGTGGACCGACAAGGTCCAGAACGACGCGGCGTCGCAGCCGTACGACAAGCTCGTCAGCCTCGTCCGCAGCGGCCCCCCCATCTGGTCGTATTTCCGCCTGCCGTGGGTCGACGGCCAGCTCAACACCCTCGAGTACTACGTCCACCACGAGGACGTGCGCCGGGGCCGCCCGGGCTGGACCGTCCGTGACCTCGATCCGGAGCTCGGCGACTTCATCTGGGACCGCCTCAAGCTCGCCGGGCGCAAATGGTTCGGGGGCGTGGACAGCGGGGTCACGCTGGTGCGCACCGACGGCGAGGGTGCGGAGCACAAGGTCAAGTCCGGCGACGAGATGGTCACGGTGACCGGGACGGCCGGCGAGCTCGTCATGCTCGCGTTCGGCCGCAGCGCGGCGGACGTCGAGGTGACCGGCGACGACGAAGCGGTGAGCCGGTTCCGGCAGACCCGGTTGCACATCGACGAGGACGACCTGCTCCCCTAGCAGCCCCGGTGGTCGAGCGAAGCCGAGACCACCGCACGACACCGCTCAACCCCCGGAGCCGCGCACCGGGAATCCGGCAGCCGCCAGTTCGGCCTTCACCGCCGCGATGGTCGTCGTGCCGAAGTGGAAGACGCTGGCTGCGAGCACCGCGTCGGCGCCCGCCCGTACCCCGGCGACGAAGTCGGCCGGTGACCCGGCACCCCCGCTGGCGATCAGCGGAAGGGTCGTCACCGCCCGGATGTCCCCGGTCATCGTCACGTCGAACCCGCTGGTCGTGCCGTCGGCATCCATCGAGTTCAGCAGGATCTCGCCGGCCCCCAGCTCCTGGACCCGGATCACCCATTCCCGGGCGTCCACCCCGGCCGACTGGCGGCCGCCATGCGTCGTCACCTCGTAGCCGCTGGGGGCCCAGGATGCCCGTCGGGCGTCGACCGAGACCACGACACACTGCGAACCGAACCGGTCCGCGGCTTCGGCGATGAGCTCCGGGCGGGCGATCGCCGCGGTATTCACCCCCACCTTGTCCGCGCCGGCACGCAGCAGTCGCTCGAAGTCCGCGGCGGTGCGGACCCCACCGCCCACGGTCAGGGGGATGAACACCTGTTCCGCCGTGCGCCGCACGACGTCCACCATCGTGTCCCGTCCCGCATGGCTGGCGGAGATATCGAGGAACACGAGTTCGTCGGCACCCGAATCGCTGTACCGCGCGGCGAGCTCGACTGGATCACCGGCGTCACGGAGATTGCGGAAGTTGACCCCTTTGACGACCCTGCCCCCGTCGACGTCGAGGCAGGGGATGACGCGGACGGCAAGGCTCATAGGTCCTCGGGGCGGAGGAAGCTGTGCCGCGGCTCCACCGCCACCAGCGCCTCGGCCAGGCTGAAGGCGCCGGCGTACAGCGCCTTGCCGATGATCGCGCCTTCGACCCCGTGGCTGGTGAGTTCGGCCAACGAGTGCAGGTCCTCGAGGCTGCCGACCCCGCCCGAGGCGATGACGGGCCGGTCGGTCGCCGCGCAGACCGACCGGAGCAGGTCGAGGTTGGGCCCCTTGAGGGTGCCGTCCTTCGCCACGTCGGTCACCACGTACCGGGCGCACCCCTCGGCATCGAGGCGGGCCAGGGTCTCGAACAGTTCGCCCCCCTCGGAGGTCCAGCCACGTGCCGCCAGCGTCGTGCCGCGGACGTCCAGGCCCACGGCGATCCGATCGCCGTGTTCGGCGATCATGCGCGCGCACCATTCGGGCGCCTCGAGCGCCGCCGTACCCAGGTTGACCCGCCGGCATCCGGTGGCCAGGGCTGCGGCGAGCGAGTCATCGTCGCGGATCCCCCCGGACAGTTCGACGTCGACGTCGACACTCTCGATCACCCGCGCCAGCAGATCGGCGTTGGAGCCCCGCCCGAACGCGGCGTCGAGATCGACCAGGTGGATCCACTCCGCACCCTGTTCCTGCCACTGCAGGGCGGCATCCAGCGGGTCGCCGTAGTCGGTCTCGGTCCCGGCTGCTCCTTGGACCAGCCGGACGGCATGGCCCTCGGCGACGTCGACAGCGGGGAGGAGTTGCAGTCTGGGCACGGTGACCTTCTACGGGGAGGGGATCTCGGTGGGCAGCGTGGGGGTGGGGATCGTCGGCGTCGGGATGCTGGTCGGCAGGCTGGGCACGACGGTCGGTTCGACCGGCGTCGGTGCCGGGGTGTCACTCCCCGAGTTCCGCACCAGGAAGAAGTAGGCCGCGGCCAGCAACGCCGCGGCCAGGATCGCGATCAGGGCGACCGCACGCCAGCTGCGGGCGGTGGCCTGTTCGGCCTCCACCTGCGCGATCCCAGCTTCGGGGGCGGAGGCGACCGCGGGGTAGGCGCGCGCGTCGGTCCAGTGATTCCCGTCCCAGAACCGCTGCCGGGCGCTGTCCTCGGGATCCGGGTACCACCCGGGGATGGGGTTGGACATGTCACCTCCGTGTCGGAGCCGACCCTAACGGGTCACCGGCGTCAGCGCGGCAGGAGGTCGATCCAGTTGGCGAGCAGGCGCAGGCCCGCCTCCCCGGACTTCTCGGGATGGAATTGGGTGCCCGACAGTGCCCCGGACTCGACGGCCGCCACGAAGGGTTCGCCGTGCTCGCTCATGGTGATCAGGGCCGAGCCGCCGTCCCAGTGACGGGCCGCGTAGGAGTGGACGAAGTAGAACCGCTCGTCACCGACCCCCGCGAACAGTCGACTGTCCGGCGGCGCCGTGACGGTGTTCCAGCCCATGTGCGGGAGGACCGGGGCATCGAGCCGGTCGACCGTCCCCGGCCAGTGGCCAAGCCCCTCGGTGGTGACACCGTGTTCGGAGCCGGCCGCGAACATCACCTGCATGCCCACGCAGATCCCGAGCACGGGTCGTTCGTCGGCCAGGCGGCGTCCGATGACCTCGGGCCCCCCGGCGGCCCGCAGCCCGGCCACGCACGCGGCGAACGCACCGACCCCGGGCACGACGAGCCCGTCGCACTCCACAGCGGCGCGCAGGTCGGCGGTGACCTCCGCATCCGCACCGACCCGGCGCAGGGAGTTGACCGCCGAGCGGACGTTGCCGAAGCCGTAGTCGAAGACGACGACCCGGGGACCGTCACTCACCCAGCGTTCCCTTGGTGCTCGGCACTCCCACGACCCGCGGGTCGCGCTCGACGGCCGTGCGCAGCGACCGGGCGACGGACTTGAACTGCGCCTCGACGATGTGGTGGGCGTTGCGGCCCGAGATCACGCGAACATGCAGGGTGATCTGGGCGGTCGCCACGAGCGATTCCCAGATGTGCCGGGTCAGGGTGGTGTCGTAGGTGCCGATGAGCTCGACGAGCTCCGGTTCGGTGTGAACGAGGTAGGGGCGTCCCGAGAGGTCGACCGCGCTCGACACCAGCGCTTCGTCGAGCGGCACCAGCGCGTCGCCGTAGCGCCGCAACCCCTCCTTGGCGCCGAGCGCCTCGCGCAGTGCCTGCCCCAGCGCCAACGACGTGTCCTCGACGGTGTGGTGGGCGTCGACGTCGAGGTCGCCGACCGTCCGCACCGTGAGGTCGAACCCGCCGTGTTTGCCCAGTTGGGACAGCATGTGGTCGAAGAAGGGCACGCCGGTGGCCACCTCGACACGACCTGTGCCGTCGAGGTCGAGGGCCACGGACACCTCGCTCTCCTTGGTCGCTCGTTCGACCATGGCCGTTCTGCTCATGCTTCTCCTTCCAACGCCGACAGCAGAGCCATCCGCAGGGCGGCGTTCTCGTCGGGGGTCCCGATACTGGCACGCAGGTGGCCGGGTCCCCCGGATTCCCGGATCAGGACCCCCTCCCGCTTCATGCGGGCGAAGACCGCGGGGGCGTCGGGCAAGGGCCCCAACAACACGAAGTTCGCCTGAGAAGGGGAGAAGGGGATGCCCTGCTCCGCCAACCAATCCTGCAGGGCCTCGCGTTCGGCCACCACGTGGGCCACCGGCGCCAGGAGTTGTCCGCGATGGGCGACCGCAGCCACCGCAGCGGCCTGGGTCAGCGCGGACAGGTGGTACGGCAGGCGCACGATGCGCAGCGCGTCGACGATGTCGGGCGAGGTGACCGCATACCCCAACCGCAGACCCGCCAGGCCCCAGGCCTTGCTCATCGTGCGCAGGACGATCAGGTGCGGCAGCTCGGTCAGCAGGGGGACCACGCTCGCCCCCGGTCCGGCGAACTCCACGTATGCCTCGTCGACGACCAGCACCCCGTCGGGAGCCACGAGGTCGTGGACCGTCACCACCTGCTCACGGGTGAGCAGCCCCCCGGTGGGGTTGTTCGGCGAGGCGATGACGACCACCGAGGGACGCTCGGCGGCGATCGTTGCCGCGACGACCGCGGGATCCAGGGTGTGGTCCGCGGCCCGGGGCGCCGTGACGTACCGGGTGTGCGAATCACGCGCGTACACCGGGTACATCGAGTAGGTCGGCGCGAAGGACACCATGGTGCGATCCGGACCGCCGAAGGCCCCCAGGATCTGCGCCATCACCTCGTTGCTCCCGTTGGCCGCCCACACCTGATCGCCGGTGACCTCGAGGGTGGCCGCCAAGGCGTCCCGCAGGGCCCGGGCCTCGCGATCGGGGTACCGGTTCACGTCGGCCACGGCGTCGGCCACCGCGGCACCCATGGCGGCGGCAACCTCGGGCGAGGGCGGGTACGGATTCTCGTTGACGTTGAGGCGCACCGGCACCGGATCGGTGGGCGCGCCGTAGGGCGCCTCGCCCGCCAACCCGGGACGGATCGGCAACCGCTGGGGGGCCGTCACCGGCCGCGGACCGTGACAGCAGCGGCGTGGGCGGGCAGATCCTCGGCTTCGGCGAGGACCGTCACGGTCTCGGCGATGCCCGCCAGGGCTGCCTCGTCATACGACACGATCTGCTGCGCCCGTACGAACGAGTGCACCCCCAGGCCCGAGGAGAACGCGGCCGATCCGCCGGTGGGCAGGACGTGGTTGGATCCCGCGGCGTAGTCCCCCAAGGACACCGGTGTCGCCGTTCCGACGAAGATGGCGCCCGCGTTGGTCACCCGGTCGGCCACCTCGCGTGCCGCGGCGGTGTGGATCTCGAGATGTTCCGCTCCATAGCGGTCGGCCACCTCGATCGCGGCGTCGATCGAGTCCACGATGAGGATGGCGCTCTGCGTCCCGGCCAGGGACTCGGCGATGCGGTCATGGTGGCGGGTCGTCGGCACCTGTCGCGCCAACTCCCCCACCACGGCGTCGGCCAGGCTCTCGGAGTCCGTCACCAGCACTGCGGCGGCCAGGGGGTCATGCTCCGCCTGACTGATGAGGTCGGCAGCGACGCAGGCGGCGTCGGCGGTGTCGTCGGCGATGATCATGATCTCCGTGGGGCCGGCCTCGGCATCGATGCCGACGGTGCCCATCACCAGCCGTTTGGCGGCGGTGACCCAGACGTTGCCCGGTCCCGTTATCAGCCGCACCGGATCGACGGTCACGTCCTCGTCGCTGCCGCCGTGGGCCAGCAGTGCCACCGCTTGTGCGCCGCCGACGGCGTACACCTCGTCGACCCCCAGCAACGCGCACGTAGCCAGGATCGTCGGGTGGGGCCACCCGCCGTGGCCCGGTTGGGGGGGAGATACGACGGCCAGTGAGCCGACACCCGCCACCTGCGCCGGCACGACGTTCATGATCACACTCGAGGGATAGACCGCGCGCCCGCCGGGAACGTAGAGCCCGACCCGTTCCACGGGGACGAAGCGGCGGGTGACCGACGCTCCCGGCACCACCGTGGTCACCGTGTCGTGCGGACGCTGGTCGGCATGCACTCTTCGCACCCGCTCGGCGGCCTCGCGCAGAGCCGTGACGATGGGCGGATCCAACTCCGCCAACGCGTTGTCGAGAATCGCCGCGGGCACCCGCAGGCTCGGCGGCCGGACCCCGTCGAACTTCTCGCCCCACCGCAGCGCGGCAGTCGGACCGCCGGCCGCGACGTCGGCGACGATCGGCGCGACCTGGGCGATGGCATCCGAGACCTCGATGCCCGCCCGGGGCAGCGAGATCGCCGCGGTGGCGGCCCCACGGTGGTTCAGGACCTGGATCACTCGCCTAGTCTACGAACGCGATCCCCACTGCCGCGCCACACCGGTCGCGCCAGGCGGATCTGGAGGCCACCGTGGCGAAGGCGAAGGACAGCGAACGCGGCAGCGCGACCCCGGCGACCGTGGCATTGGCACGGGCCGGGGTGCCGTACGCCCTGCACGCCTATCGTCATGACGATCGCACCGAGGAGTACGGCGCCGAAGCAGCGACCGAGTTGGGGGTCGAGTCCGAACGGGTCTTCAAGACCCTAGTCGTCGACGTGGACGGCGACCCGGTCGTGGCCGTCGTCCCCGTGAGCGGACGGCTCGACCTCAAGGCCCTGGCCGCGGCGGTGGGCGGCAAGAAGGCGGCGTTGGCCGAACCGGCCGACGCCGAACGGATCACCGGCTACAAGGTCGGGGGGATCAGCCCCCTGGGGCAGCGACGCGAACTGCCCACCGTGCTCGACACCACGGCCATGACCTACGAGTCCATCCTGGTGTCGGCGGGACGCCGCGGCCTGGACCTCGAGATCATGCCCGACCATCTCGTCGCCATCCTGAACGCACGCACCGCCCCCATCGCCCGGTCCTAGAGCTGCTGGGCCTCGTCGCCGGTCAGCCGGCGGCGGTTGCGCCACGCGGAACTGAACGCGTCGACGAAAGCGGTCCGCACCTGATCAGAGTCGAGGAACGCGGCCGCCTCACTCTCGGTCATGGTCACCAGACGTTCGTTCACCGTCATCCACGCGTAGCCCATGCACAGGGTGACGCTCGATGCCACCCCGGCCTTGATGGCGAAGCCGGTCACGGTTCCGGCGCCCGGCACGAGTTTGATGATGGTCCCGGCCAAATATCGTCCGACCGTGGACGCGCCGGTGGCCACCACGATGCCGCCGAACGCCTGCACGAGCCGACTCGAGGGGGTGGGGACGCCGTACGCAGCGGAGATCGCCGCGAGCATGCCCATCTGCACCGGGAACAACGCAGCAGCGTCGGCGATGGGCAGCGGGACCGCGCACGTGCCGGCCGCGGCCGTGGTGGCCGTCCTTATCGCCAGTCGGGCCCGTCGCCGCTTTCTTTGCAAGTCGATGCGCTGGGCCGCCTCGAGGGCTGCCTGCACCGACTCCGGGATCACCTCCGCGGTGGCGTCCAGCAGATCGTGGAGGCCGTGCAGTTCCGGGGTCACCCAGGGGTCCACCCGGGCATTGGTCAGGATCGGCGCCGCCCCGGGGCGCGTGGGGAGGGCCCGGGTCTCGATGGCAGCCGCCAACTCCAGGGCGTCGGGATGCAGATGCCCGTCGCGGACCGCGACCTGGCTGAGGACCACGATCACCGGCAGACCCATGCTGGCCAGCCGTCGGACGAACTCGGCCTGGGAGTCCTCGAAGCGGCGGTCCGGCGACCGCACCACGTACCAGACGACGTGGACCTGGTCGTTGATCGGACCGTCGGCCCGCGTGCGGATCTCGTCGGCCAGCCGCGCCAGGATCCGGTCCCCGGCCTCCCCGGTCTCGAACCCCTGCGTGTCGAAGACGCCGAGCGGCAGGCGGTCGTGGGCGAAGTACTCGGTGCCGAGGGTCACCGGAACCCCGTTCCCGGTCGGGGCGACATCGGCCCCGAAGATCGCGTTGATCAAGGTCGACTTGCCGACCCCGGTCTTGCCGCAGATGAGGACGTTGAACCGCCCGATCCGCTGCCGCTCCTCGTCGAATCGGCGCTCGAACTCCTCGGTCCAGGCAGGGTCCAGTCCCATGGGTCCTCCCGGCAGCGCGTTCGGCGATCACCTTAACCCGGATGCCCCCGCGCGGGTTCCTGGAGACCCCGACTGTGGCGGCACCGCTCATGCGCCACAATGACGCCATGAATCCGCGCTCCCCCCTCGTGATCGGCAGCATCGTGGTGGTGCTCCTGGTCGGCCTCGGACTGGTGCTCCTGGCGCGGACCGGCAGCGGCGAACCGCCGGCGGCAGCGCCGGCCGCCGAACCCACCGCCGTGCCCTCGCCGACGGAAGGCACTCCCACCGCCGCGCCGGAGCCCTCGGCCGTGGCCGAGGACGACGGCACCAGCGTGCTGAAGGTGCGCGTCGCCGACTGCGACGGGTGCCAGGTCACCGTCCGGTCGGCGCAGAAGGAAGGGGCGCGTGACTACGCGGCCACCGTCGCGGCCGGCATGGCGCAGGTGGAGGTCCCCACCCCCGAGACCCTCGGGTTGGCGTTCTTCCTGCAGGGCGAGAAGGACGGCGACGACACCCCCGGGCGCACCCTGGTCACGCTGCAGCCCGACGGCATCGCCGCCGGGGAGCCGGTCTCCGCGGCCCAGGTGGACAAGGCGACGACCGGCGCCTACTGCTGGGCAGGCACGACCCTGGATGTCGCCGTCGTGCAGTTGCAGGCCGAGGCGAAGGGCGGTCGCGTGCAGCAGGCGTGGGCCGACCCCGCACTGCCGGTGCTGGCCGACACGGTCCGGCTGGACAAAGGTCGGGAGAAGGAAGCCGCGGTCGCCTGCGGCACCGCCCAGTAGGCCGCGTGCCGTTCCGCAGCCCGGTCAGACGATGGCGCCGGGTCCCAGGAGGGCCTTCAGTTCGCCGATCAGAGCCGGGGACGGGGTGACCCGCAGCCGGTCGTCCAGGCGTAGGACGGTCGTGCGACCGCCACTGCTCAGGTGCAGTTGCACCTCGACGGTCCCGGGGTGGGCGGCCAGGACCTCCTTCAGCCGGTCCACGACGGGCGGCACACAGCGCGCTGCCGGCATGGTCAGGCGGACTGGTCCCACGCTGTGCTCCGACAGGTCGGGGAAGGCGACCTCGCGCGCCACGAGCCGCAGACTCTCCTCGTCGCGGCGCTCCAGCTTGACGGTGAACAACGCGATCTTGTCCTCGACCAGGTGGGCCGCGACCGGGGCGTAGGTCCGCGGATACACCGCGATCTCGACCGAGGCGTCGAGGTCCTCGAGCTGGACCAACGCCCACGGTTCACCCTTCTCGCGGGTGACCTTGCGTTGCACAGTGCTGATCAGCCCGCCGATGGTCACGACGTGCCCGCTGGGCCGTTCGTCGATATGCAGCGACGCGATGGAGCAGTCCACGCTCTGCCGCAGCAGATGTTCGACGCCGTTGAGCGGGTGGTCGCTGACGTACAGACCCAGCATCTCGCGCTCCGCCGACAGCAGCTGACCCTTGTCCCACTCCCCCAGGGGTATCTCCGGGAGCACCGACATGCCGGGTCCGGCCGTGGCCTCGGGGCCGGAGTCCCCGAAGAGGTCGAACTGCCCGACCGCCTCGGCCCGTTTGGTGTCGACGGCCGCATCGACCAACGCCTCATGGACCGTCACCAGCCCCTTGCGGGTGTGTCCGAGCGAGTCGAAGGCCCCTGCCTTGACCAGCGACTCGATGGTGCGCTTGTTGCACACCCCGATCTCGACCGACCGCAGGAAGTCCGGGAAGTCCGCGAACCGGCCGTGGGATCGACGGGTCGCCAGGATCGAGGCCACCACGTTCTCCCCGACATTGCGCACCGCCGACAACCCGAACCGGATGTCACCACCGCGCGGCGTGAAGTCGGAGTCGGACTCGTTGATGTCGGGGGGCAGCACCTTGATCCCCATGCGGCGGCACTCGTTCAGATACACCGACAGGCGACCGGGGCCGTTCGAGGTGGCCTTGTCGTCCTTGACGCTGGTGAGCAGCGCTGACATGAACTCGGCCGGGTGGTTCGCCTTGAGGTAGGCGGTCCAGTAGGAGACCAGCCCGTATCCGGCGGTGTGGGCCTTGTTGAAGGCATAGTCGGCGAACGGGACCAGCACGTCCCATAGCGCCTGGATGGCCGGGTCGGAGTATCCGTTGGCGCGCATGCCCTCGGAGAACGGGACGAACTCCTTGTCGAGGATCTCCTTCTTCTTCTTGCCCATCGCGCGGCGAAGCAGGTCGGCCTTGCCGAGGCTGTAGCCCGCGAGTTGCTGGGCGATCGCCATGACCTGCTCCTGATAGATGCAGTTGTGCACCACGAAGTCGCCGGCCAGGAAGTTGTGGATCCCCTCGACGGTGATGTCGTACATCTCGTCGTACCCGTCGGCTTCGATCGCGACGATCGGCGTCCAACTCTGGCGGGCGAAGAAGTGATCCTCGTCGCTGCCATACAGGTCGAGGTAATGGGCCGCCAGTTCCCCCGCCGGGAGATAGGCGCCGTCAGAGGACAACCGCGGGGCATAGCTGGAGAAGTCGATCTGGTGGCGACGTCGCAGATAGGACTGCAGGGCCCGGACCCCGATCCGACCCCGGGTGGCCAGCCCCCGGGACGCCTGCCCCGGGCTCTCGGGATCCTGGAGCACGACCGGGGTCATGCGCTGGAGCATGAGTTCGCCGTTGATCCCCTCGGAGTGCCGGGCGTGGCGAGTGCGATGCTTCTCGCCGGCCATGCGCCGCTTGGCCGGGACGGCCAGCAGCGGGACGATCTCGTCCCAGAAGGCCTCCTGATACACGTGCACCCGCCAGGCCCCGTCGGCCGAGTCGTCTCGCCAGAGTCGGGAGTGGATCCCCAGCCGCGCCAACAGCGTGTGCACGCCACTGGCCAACTGCTGGCTGACCGAGGTGAAGAACGCGAGTCTCGGTCCGATTTGACCGTCGGTGTCCCAGAGTCCCGCCAGCACCTGTCGCACGGTGTCGTTGCCGCACCGCCACACCTCGTCCGGGATGAACTTGTCGTGAGCCTTGAGGGGTCGTTCGATCCCCAGCCCCCGCAACCAGCGGTTGACACTCAGGCGTTCGTACCGGCCGCCCTTCGCTCCCCGTCCACGCCCGAATCCGGCAGGTGAGGCCATGAGATCGAGTCGGTCGCACACCCGGCCGGGCGAGCCGTCGGCCCGTACCCGCCCCTCGTGGCTGCGGTCGCGCAGCACCGGGTAGCAATCAGGGAAGGCGCCACGCACCAGTTCGGCGGCGTGCTCAAGCAGTTCCGGAGACCCCGAGGTGATCGCGTTCTGGTACAGCGTGATCGTCCCGTCACCCAACAGATATCCCAGCAGGCGACCCTGCTCCGGAGTCAACGTCCCGTCGGGCGCCTCAGGGGTGAATCCCGAGCGCGGGACCGCGAGGCGATCGACGCCCGCAACAACCTCGCCCGCCTTGCGGTAGCCCCCGGGGGTCAGCACCGGGTGGTCCTCGGACAGTCGCAGGGATCGGCCGTCGGCTGTCGTGATCTTCAGCACCGGCTTGCGCCCCGTCGCCACCCAGTGGGTGACCGGCGCGGCGACCACGCGGCCGTCGGCGGCCAGTCCGAACGTCCGGAAGTCTGTGCGTTCCGCCAGTGAGTCGATGCGGACCCGCGCACCTGAGGTCGCATCCCAGATCATGGTCTCGCCCGTGACACACAACCCGTAGCTGTCGCCCAGGATCTCGTCGAGCGGCTCCGCCAGTTCGGGGTGGATGGGCTCCACCGGCTTGCGGCCGTTCTTGCGGTCGGCGTAGTCGTTGTGGGCGTTCGCGCCCATCGGTCCCGGGCGGTAGAGCGCCAGCACCGCGGAGATGTCCTCGAAGTTGTCCGGGACCATCGAACGCAGCAGGGCCCGCATGGGGCCACCGTCGAGCTGGAACACGCCCAGGGTGTCGCCCCGGGCGAGCAGCTCGTAGGTGCGGGTGTCGTCGAGCGGGAGTTTCTCGCAGACGAGGTCCTCGCCGGTGTTCGCCTTGACGTACTTGATCGCGTCGTCGATGACGGTGAGGGTGCGCAGGCCCAGGAAGTCCATCTTCAGCAGGCCGAGGGTCTCGCAGGCCCCCATGTCGAACTGGGTGATGATCGACCCGTCGGCGTCGCGGCGCCACAGCGGGATCACGTCGGTGAGGGGCTCGCTGGACAGGATCACCCCGGCTGCGTGAACCCCGACCTGACGCTTGAGACCCTCGAGCCCGCGCGCGGTGTCGACGACCTCCTTGACCAGCGGGTCGGCCGCATAGAGGTCGCGGAATTCCCCGGCTTCGCCGTACCTCTTGTGGCCGGAGTCGAAGATCCCCGACAACGGGATGTCCTTGCCCATGACCGCGGGCGGCATGGCCTTGGTGATGCGGTCGCTCAACGCGAACGGCTGTCCCATGACCCGGGCGGCGTCCTTGATCGCGGCCTTGGCCTTGATCGTGCCGTACGTGACGATCTGGGCCACGTGGTCGGAGCCGTACCGCTCGGTGGCGTAGCGGATCATCTCGCCGCGGCGACGTTCGTCGAAGTCGATGTCGATGTCGGGCATCGACACGCGTTCGGGGTTGAGGAACCGCTCGAACAGCAGTCCGTGGGCGATCGGGTCGAGTTCGGTGATGCCCAGCGCCCAGGCGATCAGCGCGCCGGCGGCGGATCCGCGGCCCGGGCCCACGCGGATGCCCTGCTCGTGCGCATGACGGATCAGGTCGGCCACCACGAGGAAGTACCCGGGGTAGCCCATCTGCGCGATGACCTGGAGTTCGTAGGCCGCCTGGTCGCGGTGGGTCTGCGGGACCGGATCGGGGGCGAACCGGGCGGCGAGGCCCCGCTCCACTTCCTGGACCAGCCAGGACTCCTCGGTCTCGCCCTCGGGCACGGGGAAGCGGGGCATGAGGTTGGCGCCCTCGTCGAACGAGACGTTGCAGCGCTCGGCCACCAGCAGCGTGTTGTCGCAGGCCCCGGGCAGCTCGGCCCACATGTCCCGCATCTGCGCGGCGGTCTTGATGTAGAAGTCGTGACTGTCGAACCGGAACCGTTTGGTGTCGGACAGCAGGCTCTTGGTGCCGACACACAGGAACGCGTCGTGCATCCGCCAGTCGTCGGGGTGGACGTAGTGGGTGTCGTTCGTGGCCAGGAACGGCAGGTTGAGGGTCTTCGCGATGGACAGCAGGTCGTCGCGGAACCGACGTTCGATGTCGATGCCGTGGTCCATGACCTCGCAGAAGTAGTTGTCCTTGCCGAGGATGTCCTGGAAGTCGGCCGCCGCCGCCAGCGCCTTGTCGTAGTTGCCGGCCTGGAGCCACCGGTTGACCTCGCCGGATGGGCATCCGGTGGTGCCGATGAGCCCCTTGCCGTAGCGGTCGAGCAGTTCCCGGTCGAATCGCGGCGCCCGGTAGTAGCCCTCGATGCTGGCCAGACTCGACAGTCGGAACAGGTTGTGGAGGCCGACGTTGTCCTCGGCCCAGAGCGTCATGTGCGTGTAGGCGAACTTGCCGCGCCCGTCGCTGATCTCGCCGGCGCCCTCGTCGTAGCCGCCCCCGAAGTCCATCGGACCGCGTTCGAACCGGCCGTGCGGGGCGTAGTACCCCTCGATGCCGATGATCGGCTTGACGCCGGCGGCCCGGGCCTTGGTGTAGAACTCGAACGCACCGTAGAGGTTGCCGTGATCGGACATCGCCAGCGAGTGCTGGCCGAGACGCGATACCTCGGCGAAGAGATCGTCGAGGCGGGCCGCCCCGTCCAGCATCGAATACTCGGTGTGCACGTGCAGGTGGACGAACGAATCGTCGGACACCTGGGGCACCGGACCTCCTCGCCACGCTGCCGGGACGTCCGGCGCGTTCGAGGGTAACCCGAGGGTCCGAGGACACCGGTACGGCGCGCCGCCGTCGCCGGCGCAGCCGCGACCGTTAGCGTCGGCCCTCGTGTTCGTGCGAGTTGCCGCGGTGGCCGCCGCCGCCCTCACCCTCGCCGTCCTCGGCCATGGAGCCGTCGGCGCCGACGACGAGGCGCCGGTGCAGATCGCCGACGGGGCGGTGGTCCAGCGTGACACGCGAGTGCCCGCAGCCGTGCCGCTGCGCCCGACGGGTGACGGCTATCTGGTCGTCGACCGGACACGCCCGCCCGTCGGCACCGGACGGCTGGTCACCTACACCGTCGAGGTCACCCACCCACTGCGCGACCAGGCCGGACCGCTCTCGCGCGCGGTCTCGGGCGCGCTGGACAACGTCGCGCATGGCTGGGGCCGCGAAGCCCGGTTGCAGCAGATCGCCGACCCCGGTGCCGCCACGATCCGGATCCTGCTCGCGGACCCGGCGCAAGTCGACGGACTGTGCGCTCAGGCGGGATACGCGACCAACGGGCAGTACTCCTGCTGGAACGGCCGGTTCGCCGCTCTCAACTCGCGTCGCTGGTTCTCCGGGGCGGCCGGGTTCGCGTCGCTGCCGCAGTACCGGACCTATCAGGTCAACCACGAGTTCGGGCATGGCCTGGGCCACGCCCACGAGTATTGCGCGGGGGCCGGCCAACTGGCGCCGTTGATGATGCAGCAGTCCAAGGGGTTGCTCGGCTGTCGCCCGAACCCCTGGCCGACACCCTGAGCGGCATCCGCGCCCCCGGCGGCGGGGGTCAGGTGTCGCGCAGCAGGTCGAGCGCGGTGGCCAGGTCCTGGGGGTAGGGCGAGGTGAAGGTCAGCGGTTCACCCGTGGCCGGATGAGCGACCGTCAGTCGCACCGCGTGCAACCACTGGCGCCGGAGCCCCAGCCGCTGCGCCAGCGCGGGGTCGGAGCCGTAGGTGGGATCGCCCACACAGGGGTGCCGGGTCGCGGCCATGTGCACGCGGATCTGATGGGTGCGACCGGTCTCGAGGTGGACCTCGAGCAGCGAGGCGTAGCGGAAGGCCTCGAGGGTCTCGTAGTGGGTCACGCTCGGGCGGCCGTCGGAAACCACCGCGAACCGATGATCATGGCCCCGCTGTCGGCCGATGGGCGCATCGATGGTGCCCCGCGACGGATCGGGATGACCCTGCACCAGCGTGTGGTAGACCTTGTCGACCGTGCGGTCCTTGAACTGGTGCTTCAGCGACGTATAGGCCCGATCGGTCTTGGCGACCACCATGACGCCGCTGGTGCCCACGTCCAAGCGGTGGACGATGCCCTGGCGTTCCTCGGCGCCCGCCGCCGCCAGCGAATGTCCTGCCGCCCGCAGGCCGCCCCCGACCGTGGGGCCATCCCATCCCGGGCTGGCATGGGCTGCCACGCCGACCGGCTTGTCGACGGCGATCAGGTCGTCGTCGGCGTACAGGACCTCGAGACCGGGCACGGGTCGGGGCGGTGGCGCCGGACGCGACTCCGGCAGCACGACCTCGAGCCAGGCTCCGGGTGCCAGACGGTCCGACTTCCCCACCGGGGTGCCGTCCAGCGTGACCCCACCGGCGCCGGCCAGGTCGGCGGCCTTCGCGCGCGAGATGCCCAACAACCGCGCGACACCGGTGTCGACGCGCTCGCCCGCCAGCCCCTCGGGAACCGGCAGAGCGCGGGTGTCGCTCACGGGGCGGGCTCAGGGGTCGGCTCGGCCGCACCCTGCGAGGTCGTCTCCCGACCCGCGGGATCGACGCCGAGGAGAGAGAGCACCACGATGGCGATCGCACCACCGACCACCGCCATGTCGGCGACGTTGAACACCGGCCAGTTCGGCAGTTCGATGAAGTCGACAACGTGCCCGGCCCCGGGACCGGGGGGTTGGATCATGCGGTCGACCAGGTTGCCCACCGCACCGCCGAGGAGGACCCCGAGAGCGGCGAGCCACCAGCCCGAGCGGACCCGGCGGGAGTACCACAGGATGGCGATGGCCACCCCGGTGGCGACCATGGTGAACAGCCAGGTGTGGGACGTCAGGAGGCTGAAGGCGCCGCCCGGGTTGCGGACGAACGTCAACTGCAGCCACTGGCCCAGCACCTCGACCGGGGGGCGACCGTCCAGCGTCTGTTCCGCCCACCACTTGGTGGCCTGATCCAGGGCCAGGACCCCGACCGCGACGACGATCACGGTCGCGAGGCTGCGACGGGCGGGAGGCACCCCCTCAGGGTACGGTCAGCGGCGCTCCTCGCGCTGCTTGCACTCCAGGCAGAGGGTCGCGCGCGGGAATGCCCGCAGTCGCAACTTGCCGATGGGTTCGCCGCAGGACGTGCAGATGCCGTATTCGCCGGAATCCAGCAACTCCAGGGCCAGGGCCACCTGATCCCGCACCTCGCGGACGTTGGCGGCCAGCATCATCTCGTGTTCCCGTTCGAAGGTCTTGGATCCCGCGTCGGCCTGATCGTCGCCGGCGCCGTCGATGGCCTCGGACATGAGGTCGGCCAGGTCGGCGGCCATGTCGACCAGCTCCTTGTCCAGATCTGCCAGGTCCGCTTCGAGCTCCTCGCGAACTCCGGCGATCTCGGCGGCGGTCCACGGGTCTTCGCCGGCGCGGACCGGTAACTGGCCCTTGCGCCGGGGGGCCGGTGCCGCCTTCTTCGCCGGAGCGGCCTTCTTCGCCGGTGCCGCCTTCTTCGCCGGAGCGGCCTTCTTCGCCGGTGCCGCCTTCTTCGCCGGTGCCGCCTTCTTCGCCGGTGCCGCCGCCTTCTTCGCCGGTGCCGCCTTCTTCGCCGGTGCCGCCTTCTTCGCCGGTGCCGCCTTCTTCGCCGGTGCCGCCTTCTTCGCCGGTGCCGCCTTCTTCGCCGGTGCCGCCTTCTTCGCCGGTGCCGCCTTCTTCGCCGGTGCCGCCTTCTTCGCCGGTGCCGCCTTCTTCGCCGGTGCCGCCTTCTTCGCCGGTGCCGCCTTCTTCGCCGGTGCCGCCTTCTTCGCCGGTGCCGCCTTCTTCGCCGGTGCCGCCTTCTTCGCCGGTGCCGCCTTCTTCGCCGCCGAGGTCATCTGTCCGTTCGTCCCGGAATCCGAAGGCGCGGCCCCTCCGCGGGACCTGACCTTGTCGGCTGCTCCGGCCACGGCGCGGCGCAGCCCTCCGATCGCGCTCTTGGCCACGTGCTCGCCCCTGATCCGATAGACAGCCCCCGCACTCTAGACGGGTGAGGCGCGACCCTCAACCAGCCACGCTGCGGGCGGACAGTCGGCCTCGGCGCCCTCGGAGCGCGGGCAATGGCGTTCCTGCGCTGCGATCAGGGCTGCCCCTGGGATAGTTTCGCGTCGTCCCTCGTGCAAGGAGTCCCGACTGTGAAGATCACTTCCCTGGCCATCGCCGGGCTCGCCGGACTGGTGGGTCTGACGACAATGGCGCCGATCACCGCGGCGCAGGCGACGACGACGCCCGCCGGCGTGAACGCCTCGGCGAAAGACCTCTGCCCCCTGTCCGTTGCCCACCGCGGCGGCGAGGGCGACGTGACCGACGCCAAGGAGAACTCCATGTGGGCGTTCCGGCGTGCCGCGAACATGGGCGTCGGAGTGATGGAGACCGACGTGTGGTTCACCAAGGGCCAGATCCCGGTGATCATGCACGACGAGACCTTGGATCGCACCACCGACGGGACCGGCAAGGTGGGCGACTACACGTGGAAGTACTTGCGCAAGAACGTCCGGCTGAACAACGGCGAACCGATCCCGTCGCTGAAGCAGGCACTGAAGTACTTCGCCAAGCGCCAGGTACCGTCGTTCGTCGAGTACAAGGACGCCGACGACACCGCCCTGTACGCGATCTACCTGTCCCACCTCGAGAAGTACGGCTACAAGACCTGGGGAGCGGGATTCTCGACGCACCTGATCGACTGGCTGCATGCCGAGGACCCCTCGCTGCCCCTGATGTGGTTCGGATTGCGCAACGGCTCGATCCCGATCCCCACCACCCCCGCGGACGTTCCCGAGGGCGCCCAGCCGGGTCTGATCAACATCCTGCTGGACAAGGCCGTGGTGAAGCAGTTCACCGACGCCGGCCTGAAGATGAACGTCTGGTTCAACACCCTCACCAAGGGCGACAACCGGACCGGGACGCCGGGTATCCCCGGTGACAAGGGCTGGAAGCAGATGCAGCGCGACGGCGTGAACTGGATCAGCACCGACTACCCCGACAAGTACAAGGAATGGACCTTGGACACCGGGCAGTGCAAGAGCCGGGGCCCCCGGCACGCCGTGGCCAAGTGCGTGAATCCCCCCAAGGCCATGGTCGTGGGCAACAAATACAACATCCTGCCGCGCAACTGCGAGAGCAGCGCTGCGAAGAAGGTCCGCGTGACAGTCAAGGCCAAGTCCTCCGTGGCCCGGGTGGAGACCGGCAGGAAGTACATCAAGCTGCGGGTCCGCGGACCGGGCAAGATCCAGTTGCACTACTCGGCGAAGAGTCGCACGTTCACCTCGGAGGACGGCGTGAGCTGGAAGTCCTACACCGACTACAAGAAGGACAAGCGGTACCGGGTCAGCAGCGCGAACGGCTGACCTCACCCCGGTCGGACGGCCGGGCGGTTCACCTCTGAACCGCCCGGCCGCTTGCCGTTATCCTTGACGGGCCGCGCGTGATCATCGGTCCCGACGCGCGTATCCCCGAGGAGTGACATGTACCGCGATGTGCCCGCCCGCATCGAGGATCCCGCGGCTATGGAGGCCGACGTCATCGGCTTCTGGCGGACCAACGACATCTTCGCCCGCAGCCTCGAGCAGCGCGCCGGCGCCCCGCGTTGGGTCTTCTATGAAGGACCGCCGACCGCCAATGGCAACCCCGGGACCCACCACATCGAGGCGCGGGTCTTCAAGGACGTGTTCCCGCGGCACCGCACCATGAAGGGGTACCTGGTCCCCCGCCAGGCGGGCTGGGACTGTCACGGACTCCCGGTGGAACTCGCCGTCGAGAAGGAACTCGGATTCAGCGGCAAGCAGGACATCGAGGCCTTCGGGGTGGCCGAGTTCAACGAGAAGTGCCGCCAGTCGGTGCTGCGTCACGTCGACCAGTTCACCCGCCTGACCGAGCGCATGGGCTACTGGGTCGACATGGACTCGGCCTACTGGACCATGAACAGTGACTACATCGAATCCGTGTGGTGGTCGCTGGCCAAGATCCACGAAGCGGGCCTCCTGGTGTCGGATCATCGCGTGAGCCCCTACTGCCCACGCTGTGGCACGGGACTCTCGGACCACGAACTGGCCCAGGGCTACGAGGACGTCGTCGACCCGTCGGTGTACGTGCGGTTCCCGGTCACGTCCGGCGATCTGGCCGACCGCCATCCCGGGGTCAACCTGCTGGTGTGGACCACCACCCCGTGGACGCTGGTGTCCAACGTCGCCGTGGCGGTGCAGCCCCGCGCGGACTATGCCGTGGTCCGCACCGACGACGGCGAGCTGCTCGTCGTGGCCGCCGAGCTCGCGGATGCGGCCCTGGCCGACGTCGGCCACGAGGTGCTCGAGACGGTTCCCGGGACCGCGCTCGAACGGCTCGGCTATTCGGCCCCCTTCGACCTCGTCGAGGTGCCCGACGCGCACTACGTCATCCTCGGCGACTACGTCACGACCGACGACGGTTCGGGCCTGGTACACATCGCGCCGGCGTTCGGTCAGGACGACCTGGCGGCCTCACGCGGCTACGATCTGCCCCTGGTCAACCCCGTCGAATCGGATGGGACCTTCTCCCCGGAGGTCCCCCTCGTGGGCGGGATGTTCTTCAAGAAGGCCGACGAGCCCTTGGTCGCCGATCTCGACGCCCGGGGACTTCTGTTCCGCCACCTGCCCTACGAACACTCCTACCCGCACTGCTGGCGCTGCCACACCCCGCTGATCTACTATGCGCAGCCGTCGTGGTTCATCCGGACCACAGCCAGGGCCGACGAACTCCTCGCCCAGAACGAGGCCACCAACTGGTACCCGCCCACGATCCAGTGGGGCCGGTACGGCGACTGGCTGCGCAACAACATCGACTGGGCGCTCAGCCGCGATCGTTATTGGGGCACGCCGTTGCCGCTGTGGCGCTGCCCCGACGACCACCTGACCGCGGTCTCGTCCTTGGCCGAACTGTCCCGCCTGTCGGGACGCGACGTGACCGACCTCGACGCGCACCGCCCGTTCGTCGACGAGGTGACCCTGGCCTGCCCGGACTGCGGCCAGGAGGCCCGGCGGGTGCCCGAGGTGATCGACTGCTGGTACGACTCCGGTGCCATGCCGTTCGCCCAGTTCGGATATCCCCATCGCAATGCCGATGAGTTCGCCGCGAGTTACCCGGCGGACTTCATCTGCGAGGCCATCGACCAGACGCGGGGCTGGTTCTACACCCTCATGGCCATCGGCACCCTGGTGTTCGACGAGTCGAGTTACCGCAACGTGCTGTGTCTGGGTCACATCCTCGACGCCGACGGCCGCAAGATGAGCAAACACCTGGGCAACGTCCTCGACCCGTTCGAGCTGATGGACCGCCACGGGGCGGACTCGGTGCGCTGGTTCATGCTCGCAAGCGGCTCCCCCTGGCAGGCGCGACGCGTGGGGCACCAGGCGATCGAGGAGGTGTGGCGCAAGACGCTGTCCACATACTGGAGCACGGTGTCCTTCCAGGCGCTGTACGCGACGGCCTCCGACTGGGACCCGGCGGCACCGACCGCCTCGGACCATGTGCTCGACCGCTGGGCGCTGTCCCGCGCCCATCACCTGACGGCACGGGTCGACGAGCACCTCGAGCGGTTCGACAGCCAAGGTGCCGGACGCGAACTGGCGGAGTTCATCGACGATCTGTCGAACTGGTACGTCCGCCGGTCACGGCGTCGGTTCTGGGACGGGGACCCGGCCGCGCTGTCGACGCTGCACGAGTGCCTGCGGCTCCTCACACTGGCCATGGCCCCCTTCACGCCGTTCATCACCGAGCGCGTGTGGCAGGACCTGTTCGCCGCCGCGGGACCGGACTCGGTCCATCTCAACGACTGGCCCACCCCCGACCCGGCCCTGCTCGACCAGGAGCTGGAGGACCACATGTCCGTCGTGCGCCGACTGGTCGACCTGGGCCGCACGGCTCGGGGCGAGGCGGGCATCGGCACCCGGCAGCCCCTGGCCGCCGCCTGTGTGTCGGTGCCCGGGTGGGAGTCGCTCCCCGACGATCTGCGCCTGCAGGTTGCCGAGGAACTCAACGTCGGCGTGGTGGAGTCGCTGTCCGACGCTGCCGGCGATCTCGTCGAGATCTCCGTGAAACCGAACTTCCGGGCTCTCGGACGACGGTTCGGCAAGGACACCCCCCGGATCGCGGCCGCGCTGTCGGAGCTGGACCCCCGCGGCCTGGTGGCCCAGGTGCGCTCCGGCGACGCGTCGGTGCACGTCGACGGTCGGGAACCGGTACAGATCACCGCCGACGATGTCCTGGTCACCGAGACCCCGCGGGAGGGCTGGGCCGTCGCCGCGGCCGACGGCGCCACCGTCGCCCTGGATCTGCATCTGACCCCCGAACTCGTCCGACTCGGCGTGGTGCGGCAGGTCATCCGGGTCGTCCAGGAGGCACGCAAGGCGTCCGGGTTCGCCGTGAGCGACCGGGTCACGCTGACGTGGGAGTCCACCGACGACGACGTGGTGGCCGCGATCGAGGAGCACGCGGGCGTCATCACCGGCGAGGTGCTGGCCACCGGGATCGAGCGCAGCCCCGGGACGGGCACGGGGTTCGCCGACAAGGACTCCCGGTTCCGCGTCTGGGTGGAGCGGGTGGCGTCAGCCGGCTGAGGCCGCCATCCCCGACAGGATCGAGATCGCGATGCCGATTCCGAGGATCAGGACGAGGAACGACAGGTCCAGGGCCACCTGACCGAGACGTAACGGGGGGATCACCCGGCGCAGCGCCTTCAAGGGCGGGTCGGTCACGGTGTAGATCGCCTCGGCGATCACCAGGAGCGGACCTTTGGGCTGCCAGTCCCGGGAGAACACCTGCACCCAGTCGAGGATCAGTCGACCGATGAGAATGAGCCAGTAGACCCACAGCAGGGTGGCGAGGAACCCCAGGAACGCACCCACCGTCAGCTCTGGTTGAAGAATCCGTCGCGCGCCTGCTGCACGGCCGGGGCGTCGCGCACGTCGACGTTGGCCGGGGACAGCAGGAAGACCTTCTGGGTGATCCGCTCGATGCTGCCGTGCATGGCGAACACCAGACCGGCGGCGAAGTCGACGATCCGCTTGGCGTCGGAGTCGGTCATCTCGCTCAGGTTCATGATGACGGGCGAGCCGGCGCGGTACTCCTCGCCGATGCGCCGCGCGTCGTTGTACGAGCGGGGGTGGATGGTGTGGATCGAGTAGGGGTCGACCGCGCCGCCCGACGAGGGCGCGACATTCACCGTGGGCCGGGCTTCGGTGTCACGGCGCGGGAGGGTCGACACCGACGCCGTGGCGTCGGTCGCCCGAGCCGTGGCCGTGGCGGTCGCGCCGTTCTGCCCGTAGTCGTACTGGTAGTCGGGGTCGTCCTCGACCAGTCCGAGGTACACACCCAGTCGCTTCATCGCCGTTGCCATGTCCGCTCCTCTGTTGGGGAAGTGAGGCGCTCGAGCCCCCACCACTCTGGTCCTGCATTGATTCCTGGTCGTGCGCTGATCCTGGTGGCTCGCGTTCCGACGTTACCCGACATTCTCGCGCACCCCCAGCACCGCACTGCCGACGCGTACGTGTGTCGCCCCGGCGCTGATGGCCTGCTCCAGGTCGCCGCTCATGCCGGCGGACAGCCAGTCGGCCTCCGGGTGGCGGTCCAGCACCTGTTCGCGCACCGGCGCCAGCCGGGCGAAGGCTGTCGCCGGGTCCTCGTGCAGGGGTGCGACGGCCATCAATCCCCGCAGCGTCAGATGCTCGGCAGCGGTGACGGCGTCACTCACCTGACCCACCTGGTCGGGCGGACACCCGCCGCGGCCGGGCTCCGGGTCGAGCGACACCTGGACGAGGACATCGAGTTCCCGGCCTGCTCGCGCGGCGCCCCGGTCCAGCGCCGTCACCAGCGGGACCCGATCGACCGACTGCACGACATCGGCGTATCGGGCGATCGACGCCGCCTTGTTGCGCTGCACCTGGCCGATGAAGTGCCACCGGACCGCGAGGTCGGCGCAGTCGCGCACCTTGGCACCGGCCTCCTGGTCGCGGTTCTCGCCGACGTCGGTCACCCCGAGACCCACCAGGCGTCGGACATCGTCGGCCGGCCACGTCTTCGTGACCACGATCAGCGTCACGTCGGCGGGGTCGCGCCCGGCCGCCCGGCAGGCCCGCTCGATCCGCTCTCGCACCGCGGACAGGTTGTCGCGCAGCTCGTCGTCGCGGGTCATGCCGGCTCCGGGAGTCGGACGACGACACCGTGACGTCCGGTCACGCCGTCGCGGCGATGCGAGAAGAAGTCGGGTGACTCGAACGTGCAGGTGGGGTCGGCCGCGATCGTGGTGACACCGCGACGCCGGAGCTGTTCGGTGACTCCCGCATGCAGGTCGACGGCAGGAGTTCCCGACGCCGTGACGGCCGCAGCGGCCGGAGCCGCAGCGGCGACCTGGTCCCGCACGTCGGCGGACACCTCGTAGCAGCGCGGGCAGATCGCCGCCCCGATCCGCACGCGGAGTCGCCTGGGTTCGGCCCCCAGGGCGGTCATCGCCGTGACCGCCGCCCCGGCAGCGTCGGCGGCGACGCCCCGCCAGCCCGAATGGACGGCGGCAGCGATCCCGACTTCGGGGTCCACGAGAGCCAGCGGCACACAGTCGGCGGCGAGCGCCAACAGGCCGAGGTCCGGATCGGTGGTCACGAGGATGTCGACATCGGCGTAGGTCCCGGGACGGTCCGCGACCGCATGGTCGCAGCCGTGAGCGGCCCGCATGATCGCCAACCGGTCCCCCGCCAGTCCGGCACGACCCGCCGCGGTGGAGCGGTTGGCCGCCACCGCCACGGGGTCATCGCCGACGTGGTCACCGAGATTCAATGACGCGTAGACGCCGGTGCTGACTCCCCCGTCCCGACCGGTGAAGGCCACCCGGCCCCACAGCCGAGCAGGTGACGCCTCGTCGGGCGTCGACGTCACTTCAGGAAGTCGGGGATGTCGATGCCGTCGTCGGTGTCGTCGAACACCGTGCGCTGGGGCTCGACCGGTGTCGAGCTGCCCACCGGCTGGGCCACCGCGCCCTGATGCCGCGGAGCCGGCCGGACCGCCACGGTCTCGGTCTCGGGGACCCGCACCTCGACGGTCTCGCGGGCCTTGGGAAGACCTCCGTCGAACCCGGCCGCGATGACGGTGACGCGGACCTCGTCGCCGAGGGTGTCGTCGATGACCGTGCCGAAGATGATGTTGGCGTCGGGATGGGCCGCCTCGGACACGAGACGGGCCGCCTCGTTGATCTCGAACAGACCCAGGTCGCTGCCGCCGGCGATGGACATGAGCACGCCGTGGGCACCGTCGATGCTGGCCTCGAGCAGCGGCGAGTTGATGGCTCCCTCGGCCGCCGAGATGGCCCGGTCGTCACCGCGGGAGGACCCGATGCCCATCAGGGCGCTGCCGGCGCCCTGCATGACGCTCTTGACGTCGGCGAAGTCGAGGTTGATCAGTCCCGGGGTGGTGATCAGGTCGGTGATGCCCGAGACACCCTGCAGCAGCACGTGGTCGGCCTGCTTGAAGGCGTCGATCACGCTGATCTGCCGGTCGGTCAGCGACAGCAGGCGGTCATTGGGGATGACGATGAGGGTGTCGACCTCGCCGCGCAGCGACTCGATCCCGTCCTCGGCCTGGGTGCCGCGCCGGCGACCCTCGAAGCCGAACGGCCGGGTGACCACGCCGATGGTCAGCGCGCCCAAGCTGCGGGCGATCCGCGCCACGACGGGGGCTCCACCGGTACCGGTGCCACCACCTTCGCCCGCGGTCACGAAGACCATGTCGGCCCCCTTGAGGACCTCCTCGATCTCGTCACCGTGATCCTCGGCGGCCTGACGGCCCACGTCGGGGTTGGCGCCGGCTCCCAGGCCGCGCGTGAGGTCGCGACCGATGTCCAGCTTGACGTCGGCGTCACTCATGAGCAGCGCCTGCGCGTCGGTGTTGATGGCGATGAACTCGACACCCTTGAGGCCGACCTCGATCATGCGGTTGACGGCGTTGACGCCACCACCGCCGATCCCGACGACCTTGATGACGGCCAAGTAGTTCTGCGGAGCAGCCACGACGTTTTCCCTCCCACACCGCCGTTCGGCGGTGGCGCTAGTGATTCCCACCCAGATCCGGACACCTCGACCGCTACTCGAGGGTTCTCGGGTAGTGGGCCGGTTCCCCGGCGTCGGATGTTGTGAAGGTTATGAGCGCCGTCCGGCACCGGCAAGCAGATTCCTGGCCGTTTCCGGGGCAAAGTCTTGACCTCAAGTCAAGATGCAGCCGTCCCTCTACAGGGTGACCACTTCCCCGTCGGCCCGCTGCAGCAGCCCCCCGGCGTGATGGCGGCGGAGCATCGCGCGGCCCCGTCGTTCGCCGCCGGCGACCAGCGCCTTGCTGAAGACCTCGGCAAGCCAGGCACTCGGCGCGATGGCGGTGGCGCCGGCCCACGGCGACCGCAGGGAGCGCCCGGTCCGCGGGTCGAGGAGGTGGTGGGCCTCTCCCTCGTCGGTCTGCCAGCGGCGTTTGGTCGTGCTGCTGGTCGCCAGTCCACCGGCGCGCAGCCGGACCGACACGTCCTCGCCGGGACCTTCGCGGTCGATCGCGATCTCCCAGGGGGTGCCCTTGTCCCCCCGCACCCGCAGGTCGCCGCCCAGATTCACCAGGCACGCCACTGCCCCCGCCGTCAGGAGCTCCTCGCTGACGATGTCCGCCGCGAGCCCCTTGCCCAACCCCCCGGAGTCCAGTTCGGCTCCGGGTGCCAACCGGACCCAGCGCTGCCGCCGATCCCACGCCACGACCGGTCGGGGCACGGCTGCCACGGTCGGACGCACCGGTTGTCGGGTCAGCTCCGCGAAGTCACGGTCGTATCCCGCGGCGACGATCTGCCGACCGAGGAAGGGGTCGAAGACGTGGCGGGTGATCCGGCGCCCCACCATCCCGGTGGCCACCAGACGCCAACTGTCCCGGCTCAGGCGTCCGCTTCCCCGGTGGTTGAGCCGGCTGATCTCGCTGTCGGGGGTGAACCGGGTCCAGCGGGCCTGGAGGTCGAGCACCCGGGCCTCGGCGCGGGCGGGAAGGTCCGCCTCCCCGCCGACGATCACGACGTGACACTGCGTGCCCATGGCCGGGAATCGGTGTTCCCGGCGGGTCAGCAGCCGCATCAACTACCGCTGGAGCGGGAGTCCTCGTTGCTGGAGTTCTCGCAGTGGTCGCGCACGCTGCTGTCCGGTCCGACACACACCTCGAAGTAGGTGGGTCCGCTGCTCTCGCCGCCGGCCTGGACGTCGAGGTAGGAGCCGGACTTCTCGGCCGTCATGCCGGCCTCGGAACCCCCGTAGCCGCCCCAGCCACCGCCGCTGCCGCCGGAGTTCTTGACGGTGTACCCGTCGTTCTCGGCCTGCTTCTGGTAGCTGCTGACGACCTCCTTGGGCGTCATGGAGGAGGTCTTGTACCGGGCGTACTCAGCGTCTCCGTTGACCTTCACGGCCAGTTTCGTCGATCCCGACGGAGCCGAGGGTAACGACGACTCCGAACTGGCCTTGGTGGTCGTGGTCTCGTCCGGGGTCGGCATGGCCGACTCGGTGGGGGACGCGGTCACCGTCACGGTCTCCGCCGGGGTGGAACTGCTGCTGCACCCGGCCGCCACCAGGGCAACGCCCGAGATGCCGGCGGCGAGGAAGACACTACGACGAACCATGTCGACTCCTTGATCGATGACGCACCGCAAGTTAGCGCACCGGGAGGGGCGGAGTCCCGGTGATCGCGACACTCACTGCAGGGGGTCGACCGGGGCCTGAAGGCGTTTGGGCAGGTCCAGTTGGCCGGTGAGCGCGGGGCGCTGCGGCACGGACACATCGATCCCGGTCGGGTGGTACTGAAGGACCGCTGCCACGGCGCGGGCCTTGAGCGCGTCGGCGCCGGGCAGACCCCACGCGATGGTGACCCCGGAACCCATGGTCAAGGTGACCGCCCCCTGGGCGTCGACCGCCGCGGTCTTGATCTTCGTGCGCAGGTCGGGCGGCAGCGCTGCCAGGGCATGCAGTGCCGGGATCGGCGCCGCCGATCCCGGGGTCGACACCACCGGGAGGGCGGGGCGTTTGCCGCCGGCGTCGGTGATGGGCTGACCGTTGCGATCGACGATCGTCCAGCGACCGTCGGCTCCGGTCACGGCGAACGGGACCCGCTGCACGACCTGGAGGTCGATGGTCGACGGACGTTCGAGGATGACGTCGACACTCTCGATGCCGGGGACCGCCGCCACGCGGTCGGTGATGCCCGTGACATCGAGGTCGCGGATCGGGGTGCCGTCGACGATCGCCGCCGCCGCCTTGACCTCGGCCTGCTTGTCGATGGCGGCTCCGGTGACGATGACCGTACGGACGGGTACGGGCGACTGCCAGGACAGCAACCACCCGAAGACACCGAGCACCACCAGGGCCAGGACCCCGAAGACGACCAGCCGCAGCGGCCACCGCCGCCGCATCCGACGTGCCCGTCGGCGGCGAGGGGCCGGGTCGTCAACGGTGTCGGGGATGGCCTGCGCAGGGGCCTCGGGAGCCGTGGTGGTCATCGCTCCTCCTCCCGCAACAGCGCCAGCACTTCGGGTCCCAGCAGCGAGATGTCGCCCGCCCCCAGCGTCATCACCATATCCCCGGGTCGGGCCCGAGCCGCCAAATGACCCGCCACCTTCGACCACGACGGTTCGAACACCACATGACCCGGCGGGAGCGGCACGTTGGCCGCCATCGCCTGGCCGCTGGCTCCGGGGATGGGCTCCTCGCCGGGGGCGAAGACCTCGAGGACCACGACGTCGTCCGCCAGGCCCAGCGCCTGTCCGAACTCCTTGCTGAACAACGCGGTGCGGTAGTAGTGGTGCGCCTGGAACGCCACGACCAGTCGGCCCTCGCCGATGAACTCCCGCGCCGCGCTCAGCGTGGCCTCGAGTTCGGTGGGGTGGTGGGCGTAGTCGTCGTACACGCGGACCCCCGCCGCCTCGCCCCGGAATTCGAAGCGACGCCGGGTGCCGCTGAACGCCTGCAGTCCGGCGCGGATCTCGACGGTGCTGAAGCCGAGGTCGTCGCACACGGCCAGGGCCGCGGTGGCGTTGAGCGCGTTGTGGCGCCCCGGGACCTGGAGGTCGATGTCGCCCAGCCGGATCCCCCGGTGCACGACGTCGAAGCGGTAACCCGCGTGGTGGCTGCCCAGGATCTCGATGCGGTAGTCCGCGTCGTCGCCGGTCCCGTAGGTCACGACCCGGGTGCCGCGCCGGCTCGCCCGTTCGGCGAGGCTCCGGCTGCCGGCCTGGTCGGCACACACCACAGCGACGCCGTCGTGGGGGGCGACGAGGTCGGCGAACTCGTCGAACGCTGCTTCGAGGGCCTCGAACGTGCCCCAGTGGTTGAGGTGGTCGGGCTCGACGTTGGTGATGACCACGGCTCGGGGGTCCATGTGCAGGAACGCCCCGTCGGACTCGTCGGCCTCGACCACGAAGTACTCGCCCTGGCCCGTGTGGGCGTTGCTGCCGAGGTCGTTGACCTCGCTGCCGATGGCGAACGAGGGATCGACGCCGCACCGCTGCAGCGCGACGGTGATCATCGATGTCGTCGTGGTCTTGCCGTGGGTGCCGCCGACCCCGATCACCGTGCGGTCGGCCATCACCAGCGCCAGCGCCTCGGAACGGGACAGCACCGGGATGCCCCGTTCGCGCGCGGCCGCCACCTCGGGATTGTCGTCGGGGATGATCGGGGTGTCGATCAGGACATCGACGTCGGCGGCCACGTGCTCCGGGGCATGTCCGATGTACACCTGGGCACCCTGTCGGCGCAGGGTCTCGAGTCGGGCGGAGTCGCGCATGTCGCTGCCGGACACCGAGACCCCCCGGTCGATCATCAGGCGCGCCAGGCCGCTCATGCCGGCTCCGCCCATGCCCACGAGGTGCACCCGGCGCAATGCCGGCAGCGCCAGATCGCTCATCGCCCCTCCTCGGCCGCTCGACTGACCATGTTCGCGAGCCGCGCGGCCCCGTCGGCGATGCCGTACTCCGCCGCTCGCTCCCCCATGACGGTCAACCGCTGCGGATCGGCGAGCAACGGCACCACCTCGTCGAGCAGCCGCTGCGGGGTGAGATCGGCGTCGGGGACCATGATGCCACCCCCCGCGGCCACCACCGGCTCGGCGTTGAAGCGCTGTTCCCCGTTGCCGACGGCGTACGGGACATAGAGGCACGGCAGACCGATCGCCGCCACCTCGGCGCACGTCATGGCGCCCGCCCGGCACACCGCCAGATCGGCGGCTGCATAGGCCAGGTCCATCCGGTCGATGAACGGCAGCGGCCGGTAGCCCGGAGCTGCGGTCACCTCCGCCACCTGCCGCGGTCCCACCGCGTGCAGGATCTGGATGCCGGCCGCCAAGAGTCCGTCGCGCGCCCCGGCCAGTGCCGCGTTCAGCGACGCCGCCCCCTGCGATCCGCCGAACACGAGCAGCACCGGACCCTCGGCGTCGAGGCCGAAGAATTCCCGCGCCTCGGAGCGCCGGGCAGCCCGGTCCAGGGTCTCGATGGTGTGCCGCAGCGGGCATCCGAGGCGCTGCGCATGCGGCAGGGTTCCGGCATAGTTCTCCGCGACCCACGGGGTCAGGCGGGCTCCCACCCGGTTGGCCAACCCGGGCTTGGCGTTGGCCTCGTGGACCACCGACGGGACCCGCCGCCGGGCGCCGAGATAGGCGGGGATGGACACGTAGCCGCCGAACCCGACGACGACCTGGCTGCCGTGGGTCTGCATGACGTCGCGGGCCTGCCGCACCGACCGACGCAGCCGTCCCGGCAGGGTGACCAGATCGCGGCCGGGGCGACGGGGCATGGGCACGGGGTCGATCAGCGCCAGCTCGTAGCCACGGGCGGGGACGAGTCGGGTCTCCAGACCCTTGGCGGTACCGATCACCACGATGTCGGTCCCGGGGTCGCGCCGTCGGAGTTCGTCGGCAAGGTTCAGAGCCGGTTCGATGTGGCCCCCGGTCCCCCCGGCGGCCAGTGCCACCCGCAGGGTCATGAGGTGACGGGCTCCGTCGCGGCCTCG
>JAXLSJ010000019.1:0-56825 GCA_046330625.1 Candidatus Nanopelagicales bacterium | reverse complement strand
TGCAGCAGCGACCATCATCATCACCTGGTGTGCCGGGGGTGCGGGCGCACCGTCGAGGTATCGGGCACTGCGGTCGAGACCTGGACCCGGCGGGTCGCCGAGGCGGAAGGTTATGTGGAGGTGAGCCACAGTCTCGAACTGGTCGGAACGTGCGCTGCATGCGCCCGGTCGGGCACCCTGGACCGATGACCGCTCAGATCCGGGACGCCCGCCCGTCCGATGTGCCGGAGATCGTCGCCATGATCCGGGAACTGGCCGAGTACGAACGGGAGCCCGACGCCGCGGAGGCCACCGAGGAACAGATCCACGACGCCCTGTTCGGCGGTACCACGACCCCATCGGGGCACCCGGCCGCACACTGCCTCGTCGTCGACGACGACGGAGCACTGGCCGGGATCGCCCTGTGGTTCTTGAATTTCTCCACCTGGCGGGGCACCCACGGCGTCTACCTCGAAGACCTGTTCGTCCGCCCCGCGTATCGCGGGAGCGGACTGGGCCGGGGGCTGCTGGTCGCCCTCGCCCGCATCTGCGTCGAGCGGGGGTACGGCCGACTCGAGTGGTGGGTCCTGAACTGGAACCAGCCCGCCATCGACTTCTACCGGGCGCAGGGCGCGGTCGCCATGGACGAATGGACGGTCTTCCGAGTCACCGGCGACACCCTGGTCGACCTGGCCCGGTGAGGGTCAGACCAGCGCCGCCAGCGACCGGCCCCACTCGCGGGCCCGGTCCAGTTCCCCGTCGACCAGTGGCCCCTGGGCGTCCTCGACGTGGAAGTGGGCGGACTCCGCGGCGATCGTGAACCCCGCCTTGCGCAGCAGCTTCGCCGACGTGTGCGAGGCGTGATCCATCACCGTCAGCATCTTCGGATGGGTCATCCGGGTGTCGAACGTGACGGCCCGCTGCCCATCGGCGGCGGGGGCCACCTGGGCCAGCCACTCCCGGACTCCGCGGCCGGGACTGACCAGCGGATCCTCGGTCCGCTGGGCGGCGTCGGCGCGACTCTCGGGACGGGGGAGTCCGAAGGCGTGGGTCGGGCTGCCGACCACGAGGAGCGACACATCGGCATCGATGCTGTCGGGGGCCTGGCCCACCTCGACACAGCGCGACACCACGGTCTCGGCGGCTCCGGCGGCGATCGCCTGCGCGACATCGCGGGCGTCGCCGAACATGGACTCGTACACGACAAGGACGGACATCGTGATCACTTCCTCGCCTCCACCGTACGGCCGACGATGCTGACGGTGATCGTGGCCCCGGACAAGTTCGCCGGTTCGTTGTCCGCCGCCGAGGTCGCGGCCGCCGTCGTGGCGGGGTGGCGGTCGGTCCGGCCCGGGGATCGGTTGCTGACGGTGCCGATGTCCGATGGTGGGCCCGGCTTCGTGGCCGCGTTGTCGTCGTCGGTGGGCGGAGCCGTCCACGAGACCACGGTGACGGGGCCGATGGGGCGGCCCGTCGTCGCCCGCAGCCTCGTGGTGGGCGACACCTGGTACCTGGAGTCCGCCCAGGCGGCCGGTCTGGCACTGGTCCCCCCGGGGGACCGGGACCCCCTGCGGGCCACGACCCGAGGGGTCGGCGAGCTGCTCCGGTCAGCCCTCGACAACGGCGCGCGCCGCGTGGTGGTCGGGTTGGGCGGGTCGGCCACGAACGACGGCGGGGCGGGGCTGTTGGCGGCGTTGGGTGCGGTCGCACGGGACGATCGGGGCGACCTGGTCGCTCTCGATGAGGGGCCGCAGGGTCTGCACCGGATTCACACCCTCGACCTGACCGAGCCGCTGGAGAGGGTGTCGACGGCCGAGATCGTCGTCGCCTCCGATGTCGACAATCCGTTGCTCGGGCCCGAGGGGGCCACCGGCATGTTCGCACCGCAGAAGGGGGCCGGAGTCGACGACCTGGGAAGGCTGGAGGCAGCCCTCGCCCACTGGGCGAATTGCTGCGCGGCCGCCGGAATCACGCCGCAGGACGCCGCGGCGCCGGGCGCGGGAGCCGCCGGCGGCCTGGGCTACGGGCTGCTCGTGCTGGGCGGTCGCTTCGAGCCGGGCATCGACCTCGTCGTCGCGGCGACCGGCCTCGCCGAGAAGTGCCGGGGAGCCGGGCTGGTGATCACCGGCGAGGGATCACTGGATGAGCAGTCGTTGCACGGCAAAGTCGTCGCCGGGGTGGTGCGGGCCGCGGGCGTGACCCCGGTCGCCGCTCTCGTGGGCCGGTGCCGACTGACCGTCGACCAGATCACGGCGGCCGGGCTCTCGCAGGTGCTGTCGGTCCTCGACCGCGCTGCTGGGATCGACGACGCCATGACCCGGGCCGCCGACCACGTGGCCGACCTGGCCCGGGAACTGGCGGCTGAGGTGACGGCGGCGGAGGTCAGTCGCGGGTGACGGCCTGACGCAGATCCGCGACCTCGGAGTTCTGATCCTTCAGCAGATCGCGGATCTCACGCAGCAACGCGGTGTCCTCGGCCAACTCCTCCTCCGCGGTCTTGGTGAACCGGGACTTGGCCGCGTTCATGGGGGCCACGAACACGAAATACACGACGGCCGCGGTGATCACGAAGGTGATGACCGCAGTGACGATCAGACCCAGGTTCAGGGTCTGGCCCTCGGGGAGGGCGATGGTCCCGCCGATCCCGTCGGTGCCGATCCCGATCAATCCGAACACCATGTTGATGATCGGTTGGATCAGGCCCGCGGTGACGGCCGTCACGAGTGCGGTGAACGCAGCACCGATGACGACGGCGACGGCCAGGTCGATGACGTTGCCGCGCAGGATGAAGTCTTTGAAGCCCTTGAGCATGTGTGTCCTCCAGTCCCGTTCTCCTTGCCCGATCGTGCGGCCCGGCAAACAACCCGCTGCCGGTTCGTGACGCATGGCACTCGGCATGGATTCACGCCCGGTGCCCCGGCTGAGGTTCAATGTCCCCCTGATGGCTGCCACGACCGAGACTCCCGCCGACGTCCACTTCGCCCGAGTCGGGCATGGGCTGTATCCGGTGATCGCAATGCTGTTCGTCGGGCTGCTGCTCATCTCGAACATCGGCGCCACGAAACTCATCTCCGTCGGCCCGCTCATCACCGACGGCGGCGCGTTCCTGTTCCCGCTGGTGTACATCACCGGCGACGTGTTGAGCGAGGTCTACGGGTTCCGGGCCACCCGGCGGGTGATCCTCATGGGGTTCGCCATGTCGGCACTGGCGGCGGTGACCTTCCTGGCCGTCCAGTACTCACCGGCCGCGGACGCCTGGCCCAACCAGGAGGCGTTCGAGGCGATCCTGGGGTTCGTCCCCCGCATCGTGGTGGCGAGTCTGGCGGGGTTCCTCGTCGGCCAACTGCTCAACTCCTACGTCCTGGTGCGGATCAAGGAGCGGACCCACGAGAAGGCGCTGTGGGTCCGACTCATCGGTTCGACGGCCGTCGGTGAACTTGCCGACACCGTGGTGTTCTGCACCATCGCCTTCTACGGCGTGATCACCGGTGGGGAGTTCCTGAATTACGTCATCGTCGGCTACGTCTACAAGACGCTGCTCGAGGTGGTGCTGCTCCCCATCACGTACCCGGTCATCGCTGCGGTCAAGCGGCACGAACCCACCTACGACGTGGCCGCCCTTCGCCGGTAACGCCCCAGGAAATCGTCGCGGAAGGCGACGAAGGACCCGTCGATGATGCTGTCGCGGATCCGGTCGACCAGCCGGACCACGAAACGCTCGTTGTGGATGGTCACGAGTGTGGCCGCCAGCATCTCCTTGGCCTTGAACAGGTGATGCAGGTACGCGCGGGTGTAGTGCGTGCAGGTGTAGCAGTCGCAGTCGGGGTCCAGCGGCTCGAACGAGCGACGGTTGGCTGAGGCGACGATGTTGAACCGTCCGGTGACGTGATAGGCCGAGGCGTTGCGGGCCACCCGCGATGCCGCCACGCAGTCGAAGGTGTCCGCGCCGGCGGCGACGGCCGCGAACAGGTCCTCGGGCTCGCCGATGCCGAGCAGATGCCGCGGCCGGTCGTCGGGGAGTTCGTCGGTGACCCAGGCGACGATCTCGGCCAGCCGCGCTTTCTCGATCGCGCCGCCGATGCCGTAGCCGTCGAGGTCGAGGGCGGCCAGGTCACGGGCCGCCTGTCGCCGCAGGTCCTCGTACTGGGCCCCCTGCACCACCCCGAACAGGGCCTGGGGGAGTCGGGCGCCGCGTTCTGCGTCCAGCCGTCGGTGCTCGATGAGACAGCGTTGCGCCCAGCGCTGGGTCCGTGCCACCGACAGTTCCTGGTACTCGCGTGTGTTCACCAACGTGGTCAGTTCGTCGAACGCGAAGATGATGTCGGCGCCGAGCAGATGCTGGACCTGCATCGACACCTCGGGGGTGAACCGATGGCTGCTGCCGTCGAGGTGGGAGCGGAAGGTCACTCCGTCGTCGTCCACGTGCGCCAGCCGGTCGCGGCCCGCGGCGATTACATCGTCGGATCGGACCTCCGGATCCATCGCCAGGACCTTCTTGAACCCGACGCCGAGCGACATGACCTGGAAGCCGCCACTGTCGGTGAAGGTGGGACCGGGCCAGTTCATGAACCGGCCGATCCCCCCGGCCTCGGCCACGATGTCGGCCCCGGGCTGCAGGTAGAGGTGGTAGGCGTTGGCCAGGATCGCCTGGGCGCCGAGCTGTGCCATCGACTCGGGCAGCACCGACTTGACGGTGGCCTTGGTCCCCACGGGCACGAACGCGGGCGTGCGGATCTCGCCGTGCGGGGTGGCGATGACCCCGGCTCGACCGGCGACGTCGAGGTCGGTCGTGTCGGCCAGGGTGGCCGCGATGGTGAACGGGGCCGGACTCACCGGGTCAGCGGACGCCGAGCAGGTCGATGACGAAGATCAGGGTCTGACCCGAGAGGCGGTGGCCACCACCGGCGGGGCCGTAGGCCAACTCCGGGGGGATGACCAGTTCGCGACGTCCCCCGACGCGCATGCCGGGGATCCCGTCCTGCCATCCCTGGATGAGGCCGCGGAGCGGGAACTCGATCGACTCGCCCCGGTTCCAGGAGGAGTCGAACTCCTCGCCGGACGCGAAGTCGACGCCCACGTAGTGCACCTCGACGGTGGCGCCGGGCACGGCCTCGGCACCGTCGCCCACGACGATGTCGCGGATGACGAGTTCGGTCGGGGCGTCGCCGCCGGGGAATTCGATCTCAGGCTTCTCCATGGCGCCGATCCTCTCATCCGGTGGCGCCGGACGTCAGCCGCCCCCGTTGCCGCCCGGGTTCGGTGCCCCCGGGTTCGACCTCGATCGGGGCGTGGGTACGTTTCGCCCAGGCGCCGTAGCGGGCGGCCAGCGGAGCCGCCGACAAGCCGTGCGCCACCACGCTCAACAGGACCGTGACCGCGACCGTCCCCACCACGTCGGGGATCACCGGGTGGTCGGTTCCCAGGTCCTCGATGGTCAGCAGGGCGAAGATGACCGACGCCAACCCGCGTGGGCCGAACCATCCGATGAACGCGACCGTGGGCCATCGGAACCCGCTGCCCAGCAGGCTCACCGCCACCGGGACCATGCGGAGCACGGTCAGCACGGCCACCGCGAGGACCACCCACTGCCAGCGCAGGCCCACCTCGAACACCACCAGCAGCAGGCCGCCGGCGAGGAACCACACGCCCAGGCTGAGCAGGTCGGCGATCACCTCGAGCAGGGAACTCGTCTCGGGGTCGGAGTGGATGGTCGATGAGGTCCCGCCCAGGACCAGGCCACCCACGAATGCGGCGATGAACGCGTTGCCACCCGTCACCTCGGACAGGCCCAACAGCAGCAGGGGCGCCATGAGCATGACGATCCGCCGCCCTTCGCCGGTGCTCCAGCCCCGCGCCTCGGAGCTGTCCAGCAACCGACTCAGCAGCAGTCCCACCACCAGTGCGGTCACCAGGGCGATCATCAGGGGCTTGATGCCGATGTCCAGGAACGTCTGCTCGTCGTGGGGGACCGGTGTGGTCGCCAACGCGGCCAGCGACGCCAGCACGATCGGGGTCGCCAAGCCGTCGTTGAGTCCGCTCTCGACGTTGAGGGCCCGGCGGACCCGGACGGGGACGACGGGATTCAGCACCGTGGGTGCGCCGAGCCCCGCGTCGGTGGGCGTCAGGGCCGCCGCCAGCAGCAGGGCGCCGACGCCCCCGAGCGACCCCAGGAGCGCCCACGTCGCCCCCCAGGTCGCGACCAGGGCGAGGGGGAAACCGATCGCCAGCAGCCGCACCGGCAGGACCCAGTCGCGGCGCAGGTCGCGCAGTCGTACGGTGGCGGCGTCGTGGAACAGGACGAGTACCAGGGTCACCTCGGCCAGTAGATGGACGGCCGCCAGGTCGATGGCCTCACGTCCCACGAGCGCGAAGATCGCCAGCCCCGCCACCATGGCGAGCATCGGCGCGGAGAGGTTCCAACCCAGGGTGCGCCGACCGAACAGCGCGTAGAGCACGATCAGGCCGGCGACGACGGTGATCCCCGCCCCCGTCATCACGACGACTCCTTCGAGGTCGATCCGTACCCCACCGCCCGCCAGCGGTTCCACAACCGGGTCAACGGGTTCTCGATCGGCAGGCCGGCCTCGCGGCGGTGGCGCACCCAGTGCCAGTGCAGACGCTGACCGCCGAACCAGGCGGCGGTGATCAACACGTCGAACCCGATCAAGCCCCACCAGTAGGTGTCAAAGGTGTCCACGGGCAGGCCCTCCCAGACCTGCGAGAACCGATCGGAGCCCGCGAATCCACCGCCGATGATGATGAAGCCCAGGATCGTGATCGGCACCGTCTTGGCGAGTTCGTGGGCGATCTCCTCGTTGAAGTGGGCCAACAGTCGGGCGCCCCCGACGACGGCGGTGGCGGCGATCAGAACGTCGCCGGGGGTTCGTTCCCCGGCTGCCGCCGCGAGCAGGAAGAGGATGATGACGAACCAGAACCCGACCATGGGCGGTGTGGTGAGGAGGTAGCGCAGCGCTCCCGGCCAGGTCACCGCCGGGGCTCGGTCCGCCGTGCGCACGACCGGCAGCCGGGGATGCTGCATGGTCCGGTAGACCATCCACAGCAACAGGGCCAGAACGGCCATCCCGAGGGCGACGATCAGCACGTCGAAGGCGTTTCCGGCCAGGGTCAGGACCAGGTCGTCGTCGGTGGACGGTGATTCGGACATGTCCGCAGTCTGCCGCTTCGATCCGGACGCCGGCGGTAGCGTGGCCGGGTGCGCGACATCACCTATCCGCCGATCATCGCCGGTGGCTACGGATTCTTCCGGCTGCTCAACCTGAAGTTCGACGTCGTGGGCGGCGAGAACCTGCCGCGCACGGGCGGCGCCGTTCTCGCGAGCAACCACGTGTCCTACCTGGACTTCATCTTCTGCGGCTTCGCAGCTCGTCCGTCGAAACGTCTGGTGCGGTTCATGGCGAAGAAGTCCACCTTCGATCACCGGGTGTCCGGACCGCTCATGCGGTCGATGCACCACATCCCGGTGGATCGCGCCGCCGGAGCGCACGCCTTCGATGCGGCCGTGGAGTCATTGCGATCGGGCGAGGTGGTGGGGGTGTTCCCCGAGGCCACGATCAGTCAGTCGTTCGAACTGAAGGACTTCAAGACCGGTGCCGTCCGGATGGCGGCAGAGGCTCAGGTCCCTGTCGTGCCGATGATCACGTTCGGCGGCCAGCGGCTGTGGACCAAGGGGCACAAGCGCGACATGGAACGGGGCACGACCATCGCCCTGACGGTCGGGGAACCGCTGCACTTCACGGTCACCGACGATCCCACGGCCGCCACCCGGACGCTGAAGGCCGCCATGCAGCGCCTGTACGACGCCACCGTCGAGCGCTACCCCGACCAGCCCCCATCCGGGACCTGGTGGTGGCCGGCACGGTTCGGGGGCGGAGCTCCCACGCTCGAGCAGATGCGTGCCCAGGAGGAGGCCGAGCGCATCGAACGTGAGTCCGGTCGGACGGACCGGTGACGGAGGTGTCGACGATGGACGAACCCGGCCAGATCCTGTTCGACGCTGTCGACGTCTTCGGCCCTCCCGCCGACGACCACCCGCCACTGGTCGTCCGCTCGCCCGGTCGGGTGAACCTCATCGGCGACCACATCGACTACAGCGGGGGGCTGGTCCTGCCCATGGCACTGGACCGCGGCACCTGGGCGGTGCTGTTGCCCCGGGCCGGCACCCGGGTACGTGGCTTCTCGGCGAACTTCGCCGACGACGGCATCCGCAGCGCCGACCTCGCCGCCACCGGGTTCGACCCGGCCCACGGCTGGTTCAACTACGCCCTGGGTGTGGTCCACACCGCCCTCGGTCGTGGGCTGGTCATCCCGCACGGGTTCGACCTGTACCTCACCGGTGACATCCCCGACGGGGGCGGGCTGTCCAGCTCCGCGAGTGTCGAGATGGCCGTCGCGACCGGCCTCGAGGCCCTGTTCGACCTGGGTCTGTCCCCGGTGGACTGGGCGGTGCTGGGCCGACAGGTCGAGAACGACTACATCGGGGTCGCCTCGGGGATCATGGATCAGTTGGCGATCGCCGAGGGCAGGCAGGGGCACGCGCTGCTGATGGATTGTGCCGCACTGACCTGCCGACCGGTGCCGATGCCCGTCGACCGATGCACGGTGGTCATCGCCAACACCCGGCAGCCGCGCACCTTGGCCGGCTCGGCCTACAACGAGCGACAGGCCGCGGTGGCCCGGGCCCACGATCTCGTGACCGATCGACTGGGAGCGCGCGAGTCCCTGGTGTCGGTGACCACCGCGGAACTGCAGGACTGCGAGGCGGCGCTCCGCGACGCCGGGGTGTGGGGCGAGGCCCGCCACACAGTGGGCGAGCAGGCCAGGGTCGTCGCCGCGGCGGCAGCCCTCGAGTCGGGTGACCTGGCCACCGTCGGCAGGCTCATGCGGGAGTCCCACGAATCACTGCGCGACGACTTTCGGGTCACCGGCCCGGCGCTCGACGCGCTGGCGGAGGCCGCCTGGGCGACTCCCGGTGTCATCGGGGCGCGGATGACGGGTGCCGGGTTCGGCGGGTGCACCGTGAACCTGGTCGAACCCGAGCAGGTCGACGCCGCCATCGCCCACATCGCGCAGCGCTATGTCGAGACGACCGGGATCACCCCGGAGTTGTTCGCGGTGACCCCCGCCGACGGGGCGCGGGTCGTGGCGGGCGGGTGACCCCCCGGTCCCCCCTCAGAGCATGCCGCCCCAGGGGCCCCAGCCGTTCGAGGCCACGAGGCGGGCGGCGGCGCGGGCGTTCCATCGGGTGCGCAGCGCGTCGGGTCCGGGCTCCCCTCCGGCGTACTGCAGCGTTCCGCCGTCATTGAGCTGGAACAGGCCCCAGTCCTTGGTGCCGTTGCTGTTCTTGTCGTTCACGACGTTCGGCAGCAGCCGGCTCTCCCGCCAGGAGATGCGCAGAGCGCTGCGGTAGGCGGCGTTGCCGAACTTGTGTCGGAACGCCCGGCGGATCTGCAGCGCCGACACCTGCTGGACCGGCATGAGTGCGGTCTGGTCCATCGCGTCGCCGAGGATCGCGGGGACCCGCTCGGCGATGGCCGGCAATTTGGCCCGTGCTCCGGCGCCGAGTTCCTCGGGAACCGCGCGGGGAGGCATCGGGTATTCGAGCAGAGCGTGTGGTGCTGTGACCGTTCGGGTCCGGGCCTCGGCAGGCACGGACACCGTACCGATTGCCGTCACAGCGAGTGCCGCAATAGTCACGATTCGGATTGGTCGGGACACGCCGCTCAGTGTTGCGCGATCCGGGTGGCGTTGCGTGCCTAACATGGAAATTTCTCCCAATTCCGCTCGTCCTGCGTGATCCTGTGTCGACCCCGGGGCGTGGGAACTTTACTGACCGGGGGATCAATGCGCCAGCGGAGGTATCTGAGCCACGTCCCGGTCGTACGCTGAGCGGGTGGACGAGGACGAACTGGCCAAGTTGATGCGCGAGATCGACGCGATGGACGGCAAGAGCCCGGCGCCCGCCTCTCCGGCGCCCACTCCCGTCCCGGCGACTCCGGGCAACGAGGTGGCGACGCAACCGGCGGGTGGCCGCAAGGGTCGATGGGTGGCGATGGCCGCCATCGGCGGCGGGATCGGCGGATTCGTGGTCGGGTCGGTGCTGTGGTTCGTCCCCTACGTGAACGGGGTGTCCACGGGTCTCGGCGCCGCGCTCGGCGGCGCCCTGGTGGCACTGGTGGGCCGGCCCCCGCGTCGCCTGGAGTAGCCCCGCC
Organism: Candidatus Nanopelagicales bacterium; assembly: GCA_046330625.1. Taxonomy (GTDB): domain Bacteria; phylum Actinomycetota; class Actinomycetes; order S36-B12; genus CAIWTL01. The sequence continues at coordinate 46,617 of JAXLSJ010000019.1, read as the reverse complement.
CCCCGCGCGGGGCACCCGGCAGCGGTCCGTCTCCGGATCGGTGACGACCCTCTCCCCCGTCGAGGGCCGGCAGTCATGTTGTTACCCATCTGTGACATTCGTAAACACCCTCGGGGATTCGCCGCGCATGGGGGGCCGGTGCGCGTCAGGATCGGGGGGTGGCCGGACCCCGAGAGCAGCAGGCGCGTAACGCCGGCGAAACGGGGCCGCAATCGGTGGCCGGTAGACCGGAGGCCATGTCCGTGACCGAGGCATCCCAGACGGCCGTGGTGCCGTTCGACGAGATGTACACCGCGGAGAACCAGCCGCGCGAGACCCACGAGGGTCTGCTGCGGGCCTTGGAGCGACTGGGGCCCGAGGGCATGCTGGAGCGGGGGCGGTTGCGCGACGCGTACCTGGACCAGCAGGGGATCACCTTCACCCTGTCCGGGCGGGAGCGACCGCTGCCGCTGGACCTAGTGCCCCGCATCATCACCGCGGAGGAGTGGACCCAGGTCGAGGCAGGCGTCAAGCAGCGCATCCGGGCACTCGAGGCGTTCCTGGCCGACCTCTATGGCCCCCAGGAGGTGTTGGCCGACGGGATCGTGCCACGCCGCCTGATCATGTCGAGCACCCACTTCCACCGGGCGGCGGCCGGGGTGGATCCGCCGAACGGGGTGCGGATCCACGTGGCCGGCATCGACCTGATCCGCGACGAGGTGGGGCAGTTCCGCGTGCTCGAGGACAACCTGCGCAACCCGTCGGGGGTCTCCTACGTCCTCGAGAACCGCCGGGCCCTGGCCCATGTGCTGCCCGAGGTGTTCGGGGGTCACCGGGTGCGCCCCGTGGAGGAGTACCCGGAGCAGTTGCTGAATGCACTCCAGGCGGCCGCTCCGCGCGGGGTGGACGAGCCGGTGGTCGTGGTCCTCACCCCGGGGGTGCACAACTCCGCGCACTACGAGCACGCGTTCCTCGCACGCCGGATGGGGGTCGAACTGGTCGAGGGCCGCGACCTTTACTGCCGCGACGGGTTCCTGTGGATGCGCACGACGTCCGGTCCCCGCCGGGTGCATGTGGTGTACCGCCGCATCGACGACGAGTTCCTCGATCCGCTGCACTTCCGGTTCGACTCCGTGCTGGGGGTGCCGGGCATCCTCAACGCCGCCCGATCCGGACACGTCACCATCGCCAACGCGGTCGGCAACGGGGTGGCCGACGACAAGGCCGTCTATCCCTATGTGCCGGATCTGATCGCCTACTACCTCGACGAGTCCCCGATCCTGCCCAACGTCGACACCTATGACCTGCAGGACCCCGATCAGCGCGGGTACGTGCTGTCGCGGATGGACCGGATGGTCCTGAAGCCCTCCGACGCCTCCGGCGGATACGGACTGCTCATCGGCACGAAGGCGTCGGCCGAAGAACTCGAGGCCACCCGCGAGAAGGTCCTCGAGGACCCCCGAGGCTGGATCGCCCAGCCGGTCGTGACGTTCTCGACGGCGCCCACGGCCGTGGACGACGGTCATCTGGGCCCGCGGCACGTGGATCTACGGCCCTTCGCGGTCAACGACGGCGAGGACATCTTCGTGCTGCCGGGGGGACTCACCCGGGTCGCGCTGCCCGAGGGTTCGCTGGTCGTCAACTCGTCGCAGGGCGGCGGGTCCAAGGACACCTGGGTGCTCGAGGACGACGACGTGCCCGAGGGGCGCCCCGCCCCCCGCCCGGCGCGACGGGTGCGCCGGACCCCCACCACCGGCATCGCCCGGTCCCACGCCCCGCGCCCCCACGACGACCGGCAGCGGCAGCAGGAGGGGCAACAGCAGCAGTCCGGCGGTGACCCGTGCTGAGCCGGATCGCCGAGTCCTTCTTCTGGATCGGACGCTACATCGAGCGTTCCGAGGCCACCGCCCGCCTCCTGGCCGAGCACCACCAGCTGCTCATCGAGGACCGCACGGTGCCAGAGGAGGTGGCGTGCGCGATCCTGCTCGACTCGTTGTCGCTGCCGAGCGTCCCCGTGGACGACGCGCCCGGTCTGGTGGGTGCCGTGATCGGCAGCACGCAGGATTCCTCGACCATCGTGGGGTCGATCGCCGCAGCCCGCGAGAACGCGCGCAGCATCCGCGACCAGTTGTCCGGCGAGGTGTTCGAGGCCCTGAACGCGACCCATATCGCCCTGAGTCGCGGCATGGTGTTCGCCGCGAGTCCCGGGGTCGCGCTGCAGCGGGTCATGGAGCGGCTCCTCGTGGTCAACGGGGTCATCGAATGGACCATGTCCCGGGACGAGGGGTACTTGTTCCTCGCGCTGGGGCGGTCGCTGGAGCGCATCGACATGACCGCGCGCCTGCTCGGGGTGCGCCACGATCAGTTGTGGCCCGAGAGCGGTCCGGTGGCCACCCTCCGCGCTGCCGGCGCGCTGAGTGCGTTCCTCCGCACCCGACATCCGATCGACGGTGACTCCGTGCGGCGGTATCTCGTGCTCGACGACGCCTTCCCCCGGTCGCTGCGCGAGTGTGCCGAGTCCGCAGAGTCGGCGGTGCGGGGCCTTGAGCACCTGGGGGCCAGCGACGGCGGCGACTTGCTGCGCGAGGTGGGCATGCTGCGTTCGCAGTTGGAGTACGCCGTCGAGCCGTCGCCGGCCGAGATCGATGTCCTGGCGGGTCGGTCGCAGTTGGCTGCGCTGCGGGCGAGCGACTGCGCCACTCGCGGGTTCTTCCATCAGGCGGGCACGATCGTGTGGAGCCACTGATGGCCGGGCGCCGATTGCGGATCACCCACCGCTCGGGATACCGCTACGTGACCGACGTGCACGCCTCGTTCAACGAGGTGCGGATGACGCCGGCCGAGGTCGGGGGGCAGGTGCTGCTCAGTCACGAGCTGCAGATCGACCCCCGTGGCGTCGTGTACGCCTATCAGGACTACTGGGGAGCGATGGTCGAGGCCTTCGACATCCACGAACCCCACCGCGTGCTCGAGATCGTGGCGATATCCACCGTCGAGACGCCGGGCGGCCACCCGGCGGCCCCGGGCCTTTCGTGGGAGGACCTGGCGGTCCCCGCGGTGGCGGATCGGTTCTGTGAGTTCCTGGCGCCGTCGCCGTTCGTGGACGATGCCGGCGCTGACCCATCGCGGATCCCGCTGCTGGAGGAGTTCCGCGCGTTGCCGACGCCGGCCGAGGCGATCGAAGCCGTCGTGGCGGCGGTGTACGGCCGGATCCGGTACACCCCGGGAGTCACGTCGGTGTCCACGACGGCACGTGAGGCCTGGGAATCGGCCGAGGGGGTGTGTCAGGACTTCTCGCACGCGTCCCTGTCCCTGCTGCGGGCGCTGGGGATCCCGGCGCGGTACGTCAGCGGCTACCTGCACACCGAGGAGGAGGCGGTCGGCGAGTCGGTCACCGGCGAGAGTCACGCGTGGATCGAGGCCTGGAACGGCGGCTGGGAGGCGTTCGACCCCACCAACGACCGGCGCGTGGCCTCGGCGCACGTCAAGGTCGCCAGCGGCCGCGACTATCGCGACGTCCCACCATTGAAGGGGCTGTACGCCGGCGGCGGCTCCGAGGACCTCGGGGTCGTGGTCGAGATCACCCAACTTCCCACGGACGAGGATCGCAGTTACCGCTGGTGAGGCAGGCCGAGGAAGTCGGACATCCGATCGAGTTCTCCGTCGAAGAACGCACTGCGCGGCGTCCGCTCGTCGGCCACGACGTTGTGGACATGGCCGAAGAGCTCGAACGACACCGCTCCCACGACCAACGTCCAGGCCATGAGTCCGCGCATCATGAGGTCAGCGGGGATCGCGAATCCGAGGGCCTCGGCATGCCCTAGGACCGGGGCCAGGGAGCGGCGCTCGGCGGGGGTGACCTCGCGGGTCGGTGCGAGGCCGGCGGTCACCGCATCGGCCACCACTGCCATGAGGGCTGCCGACACCCGCGTGGCAGGACCGATCGTGGCGTCCGGCGCCCGGTAGCCCGGGACCGGGGTCCCGTAGATCAGGGCGTACTCGTGCTCGTGGGCCAGGGCCCAGCCGCGCACGGCCCGGCCGACGGCGCGGAACCGGCCCCGGAGATCGGCGCGGGCCACGCGCGACTCGGCCCGATCCACGTGGTCGGCCAACGACGTGTAGGCGTCGACGATCAGCTGGGTGAGCAGCGCGTCGCGGCTGGGGAAGTAGCGATAGATGGCCGACGAGGCCATCCCGAGCTCCCGGGCGATGGCCCGCAGTGACAGGGCCGCGGCTCCCGACGCGGCCAGCTGCGCGCGAGCTTCGGTGAGGATGGCCGCAGTGAGCTCCACCCGGTTCCGTTCGCGGATCCCTGCGGCTCTGGTCACCCGGCGAGCCTATCGCCCTACGTGCACAGTGTGAACATCAGAACGAAAAGAGAGCAGTGCTCTTGACAAGGTCCCCGCGCTTCCCCCATGCTTCAGATGCGAGAGCGGCGCTCTCGATAAGGACCCAGTAGCTGGAGGACATGACATGGGCACGTGGATCATCTTCGGAGCAGGCCCGATCGGCCGGGGGATAGCCGACCTGGCCGTTGCGGACGGGCACGAGGTCTCGCTGGTGTCCCGACGGGGGTCGGGGTCCTCCCGCCCCGGCGTCCGGGCGATCGCCGCCGATGCGTCCGACGCCTCCCGGGTCGCGGATCTGGTCGCGGGCGCCGATGTCATCGTCAACGCCCTCAATCCCGCCTACCACCGATGGGCGACGGACTGGCCCCCCATGGCCGATGCGCTGCTGCGGGGTGCCGAGTCGTCGGGAGCGCTGCTGGTGACCGTGTCGAACCTGTACGGCTACGGACCCACCGAGGGTCCCCTCACCGAGGGCCTGCCCCTGGCGGCGACCGGCACCAAGGGGCGGATCCGGGCGCAGATGTACGACGATGCGCTCGCTGCCCACACCGCGGGGCGGATCCGCACGGTGGAACTGCGGGCCTCGGACTACATCGGCCCCGGCGCCGAGAGTCACATGGGCGACCGGGTGGTGCCCCGCATCCTGGCGCACAAGTCCGTCAAGGTGGTCGGGGCCGTGGACCAGCCGCACACCTGGACCTACACCGTCGACGTCGCACGCCTCGCCGTCGCGGTGGCCACCGACCCGTCGTCGTGGGGTCGGGCCTGGCACGTGCCCTCGTCGGCGCCGCGCACCCAGCAGCAGGTGGTGGCCGATCTCGCGGCGGCCGCGGACATGCCGGTCCCTCCGGTGAGTGCGTACCCGTCATGGCTGATGTCGGCGCTGGGCTTGGTGAACCCGACCATCCGCGAGATCAAGGAGACCGAGTATCAGTTCGACCGGCCGTTCGTGATGGACTCCGCCGACGCCGAAGCACACTTCGGCATGGCGCCCACGCCGTGGGCAGAGGTGATGGCAGCGACGGTCGAGTCCTATCGCCGACCTGTGGCGGCGTGAGCCGGTCGGACAGACGCGTCAGCGCGTGACGATCACGGTCTTCTGGGTCCGCAGCGACAGGACCAGGGCCACGATCCAGCCGATGATGGTCCAGCCCAGCAGAAGATTGATCCAGAAGACGGTCCAGTGCGGCACGTCGCGCACTGCGGCGATCGCCCACGGCAGCATGTAGCCCGCGGTCAGGATCGCCACGACCACGGCCACGACCTTGGTGGTGGTCCAGGACGGGCTCTCGGGTTCGACATGCATGCTCATGCGGACCAGTCTACGAAGACTCGGCGGGATCCGCGGGGCACTACCCTTGTTGCGTGACTCCCGCCGCCGTTGCCCAGGCCATCTCCGACGCCGTGACCGCTGCAGCGCAGAAGCGCGGATTCGACGCCTCCGACGTCCCGGAGATCCGCGTGGAACGCCCGCGTCAGCGGGAGCACGGCGACTACGCGAGCAACGTCGCCCTGACCCTGGCCAAGCGCGCCGGGATCCCACCACGGGACCTGGCCTCGGCCATCGCCGACGAGTTGCGGTCCGCCCCGGGCATCGCCGCCGTCGATGTCGCAGGTCCCGGATTCATCAACATCCGGGTCGAGGCCGCGGCACAGGCGCTGCTGGCCCGGACCATCGTCGAGGCCGGTGACGACTTCGGGTCGGGTAAGGAACTGGCCGGGGTCGCGGTCAACGTCGAGTTCATCTCCGCGAACCCCACCGGACCGCTGCACCTGGGCCACACCCGCTGGGCGGCGGTCGGCGACGCGATCGCCCGGGTCCTGGCAGCGGCCGGAGCAGCGGCGAGCCGGGAGTTCTACATCAACGACCGTGGCGTGCAGATGGACAAGTTCGGCGACAGCATCGCCGCCGCCGCTGCCGGGCAACCGGCCCCCGAAGACGGGTATCACGGCGCCTACATCACCGATCTCGCCGCCCAGATCCTGCGCGATCATCCGGAGTACGCCGACCTGACCGGGAGCGACCGCACCGAGGCGTTTCGCGAGGCCGGGTACCAGATCCAACTGCAGCAGCAGAAGGACGTCCTCGACCTGTTCCGCACCCACTTCGACGTGTGGGCGTCCGAGCGTGCCCTGCACGAGTCCGGCGCCGTCGAGCGAGGCCTCGAGCGGCTGCGCGAGCAGGGTCATGTGTTCGAGGCGGACGGAGCGGTCTGGCTGCGCACCACCGACTTCGGCGACGACAAGGACCGGGTCCTGATCAAGGCCGACGGCGAGGGCACCTACTTCCTGAGCGACACCGCGTACTACATCGACAAGCGGGCCCGGGGCTTCGACATCTGCCTCTACCTCCTGGGAGCCGATCACCACGGCTATGTGGGGAGGCTCAAGGCGGTCGCCGCCTGCGCCGGGGATGACCCGGACTACAACATCGAGGTGCCCATCGGCCAGATGGTCAAGATGATGAAGGGCGGCGAGGAGGTCCGGCTGTCCAAGCGGGCCGGCAACATCATCACGCTCGAGGACCTCGTCGACGAGGTGGGCGTCGACGCTGCCCGGTACTCGCTCATCCGGTACCCGGTCGACTCTCCGCTGACCCTGGACCTCGACCTGCTCATCAAGAGGTCCAACGACAACCCCGTCTACTACGTGCAGTACGCGCACGCGCGGATCTCGTCGGTGCTGCGCAATGCGGCCGAGTCGGGCATCGACTGGCGTGCTGCGGACTTCCGGCCCGAGGTGCTCGATCACGAGCAGGAGTCGCTGCTGCTGGGCGCCCTGGCGGAGTTCCCGCGGGTCGTGGCCTCGGCCGCGGAGTTGCGTGAGCCCCATCGGGTCGCCCGCTACCTCGAGGACCTGGCGACGGCCTACCACAAGTTCTACGACTCGTGCCGGGTGCTGCCCCGTGGCGACGAGGAGGTCGGACCCGTGAACATCGCCCGCCTGTGGCTGTGCGCAGCCACGCGGCAGGTCCTGGCCAACGGGCTGGGGTTGCTGGGCGTCAGCGCGCCCGATCGGATGTAGTCCCGGGCCTCGTCCGAGCCGCCGCGCGACATTGCGGCGACGGTGGCACTCTGACGTGGTGAAGGTAGCGCGGGGCGCGAGAGGCGGATAGCCGTGCTGCCCCAATCCGACCAGCAACTGACCGCCGTGATCGCGCAGTTCGATCAGGCCATCTACAACCATGAGCAGTGGCACAAGAACCTGATCCGCACCATGGTCGCGCGGTTGCCCCCGGACCCGGCAGATCTCCACCCCGACGCCCACCATCGGTGCCGCTTCGGCCAGTGGTACGACACCGAGGCCGCCGGGCTCATCGGCGAGCACCCGGCCTTCGTCGCGCTGTCCGTGGCTCACGAACGGATGCACGAGTCGGCAACGGAACTCCTCCTGCGGGTGGCGGACGATCTTCCGGTCGCCGCCGCCGACCTCGATCAGTTCGACAACCGTCTGGATCGCATGCGTCTGGAGTTGCAGTCGCTGCGGCGGGAGTTCGTGGAGCTGGTCGAGAACCGTGACCCACTGACCGGGGCGCGCAACCGGGCCGGCCTGTTGCCGTTCCTCCGCGAGCAGCAGGCGCTGGCGCGGCGCGCGGTGCAGTCATGTGTCCTCGTCATGATCGACATCGACCATTTCAAGCAGGTCAACGATCGGCACGGTCACCTGGTCGGCGACCACGTCCTGGCATCGGTGGCGCAGCGCCTGCGGTCGCTGACCCGGTCCAACGATCGGCTCTACCGATTCGGCGGTGAGGAGTTCCTCCTGTGTATGCCGCAGACCGACATGGACGCCGGGTTGACGCTCGCAGAACGGCTGCGTTCGGCGGTGGCCGACACCCCGGTCGACGGTGGGCCGGACGCCCAGATCGGGGTCACGGTGTCCCTGGGCGTGACCGAGCTGGCCGGGAGTCTGACCGTGGAGCAGTCCATCGATCATGCCGACCAGGCGTTGTACGGCGCCAAACGCGCGGGGCGCGATCGGGTCGAGGCCTGGATCCCGGCGGAATCGACGTCCGACGATCCCGGATGATCGGGGTCACCCCATACCCTTGACCCCATGCCCGCCCACCCCGCCGGACCCCGCCACAGCGATGTCATCGACCCGCACGGTGCGCCCGCACGCCCGGTCGACGTCGACGAGATGTCGGCTCTCGCCCCCGGTATCTGGCCGCAGAACGCCCGCCGGGGGACGGACGGGCTGATGGAGTTGGGCGGCCTGGCGGTCACGCAGATCGTGGCCGAGGCGGGCAGTCCGGTCGTCGTGCTCGACGAGGGCCAGGTGCGCGCCGCCGCCCGGGGGTACGTCGACGCCTACGCGGCAACCGGGGCCACGACCGACGTGTACTACGCGGGGAAGGCGTTCCTGGCGACCGCGGTCGCGCGATGGCTCGAGGCCGAAGGCGTGCGGCTCGACGTCTGCACCGGTGGCGAACTCGAGATCGCGGTGCGGGCCGGGGTGCCCGGATCGCACATCCTGTTCCACGGCAACAACAAGAGCGAGGCCGAGATCTCCCGCGCGCTCGAGGTCGGGGTCGGCCGGTTCGTGATCGACTCGTTCGCCGAGATCGCCCGCCTCGGGATGCTCGCCGACGAGGCGGGGGTCGTGGCCGAGTGCCTGGTCCGGGTCACCGTCGGGGTGGAGGCACACACGCACGAGTTCATCGCGACCGCCCACGAGGATCAGAAGTTCGGCCTGGCGCTGGCCGACGGGGTTGCCGACGAAGCGGTACGCCGGGTGGCGGCGCTGCCGAGCCTCCGACTCCGGGGACTGCACTCCCACATCGGCTCGCAGATCTTCGACCCCGCCGGGTTCGAGGTCGCCGCCCGTCGACTGGTGGCGTTCGCCGCGGAGCTGGCGGCCGACGGGATCGCGACCGAGGAGCTCAACCTCGGCGGCGGCATGGGCATCGCCTACACCACCGCCGACGACCCCCTGGACGTCGCCGAGATGGCATCGGCGTTGGTGGGCATCGTGAGGCGTGAGTGCGAGCAGGCCGGTCTGCCGTTGCCGATCCTGAGTGTCGAACCCGGGCGGGCCATCGTGGGACCGGCGGGCGTGACCCTGTACACGGTGGGGACCATCAAGACCGTCGACCTCGGTCACGGATCGATGCGCACTTTCGTCTCGGTCGACGGGGGCATGAGCGACAACATCCGCACGGCGCTCTACGACGCCGACTACACCGTGACGGTGGCGAACCGGACCTCGGATGCCAAGCCCATGCTCAGCCGTGTTGTCGGCAAACACTGCGAGAGCGGCGACATCGTCGTGCGCGACTGTTGGCTACCCGCTGACCTGGCGCCGGGTGACCTGCTCGCGGTGGCCGCAACCGGGGCGTACTGCCGTTCCATGGCGTCGAACTACAACCAGGTGCCCCGACCGGCCGTGATGTCGGTCGCCGACGGCCACCTGACGACGGTCCTGCGCCGCGAGACCCTGGACGACCTGCTGGCGTTGGACCCGGGGGCCTGAGCCTTCATCGGCGAGATGTCACTGGTCCTCAGTGGGCGGCGGGAACCAGTCGACGCCCGGGAATCGATCGAAGTCGTTGTCGAAGGACACGATGGGGCACTGCCTCTCGATGGAGAGCGCGGCCAGGTGGGCGTCGTTGACGAGGTTTCCCCCGGTACCCGCTTGCCCGAGGATCCGTCGCATGATGTGGGCGTGATCGGGGCCGGGCGTCGCGATCACCGCCGTCGGCTGCGCCAGCCAGGCATCGACTCGGTCGAACGCCTCATCGGTCGTCAAGGGGTGTGGGAACAGGCCTTCCCTTGTCGTCAGCCGCACGAAGGCCAAGAGCGCGACCCAACTGAAATGCACCGTTGACTCACCATTGAGGGCGTTGTCGAGCCAGGCCCTCGCCGAGGTGTGCCGCGGGGCGTCGACGTTGACCGCATAGAGGAGGACGTTCGCATCCACCAACGCCATGGTCAACCCCCCGACCTCATGCGCCGGATCAGGTCTTGATCCTCGAGATCGCCGGCCACGCCCAGGGCGCGATCGAGATTGATCGTGCTGCGGCCCAAGGGGGCAGTCGGCGTGCGGAAGTGTCGCGGTTCCCCGCCCTCGCGCAGCAGACTGTTCAGGGCCTGTTTGAAGGTCTCGCCTCGTTCCCGCATCCGCCGCTGAATCCGGGCATCGTTGTCAGGATCAAGGGTGACGGTGGTGCGCATGTCTCCACACTACATCACCACATCATCGAAAGTGATGCAGTGATGCGGGGAGCCGGTCACCAGTTGTTGAGGACGAGCCCTTCCTTATCGCGGAAGGACCCCACCAGGATCATGATGAAGTCGACCAGGACCCAGATCCCCAGGCCACCCAGGGTGAAGATCATCGCGATCCCGGTCCCGACCTTGCCGACGTAGAAGCGGTGGATCCCGAAGATCCCGAGGAACCATGCGAGGAGCGCGGCGGCGAGGCGACTCTTGGGGCTGACCGGCTGGCCGTACTCATTGACCGCCGGCTTGCCGTTGGCGAACACCGGGACGCCGGCCGGGCTCGTTCCCACCGGAACCGCCATGGGGGCCGCCATGGGTGGTGGCGGGGTCACGGGAGCGGGGGTGACCGGGACGTCGGGGGACGAACCCTCGGGGGGCGGGGGAGTGGGGGTGGACATCTCGGACCTCCATCGGGCCGCACAAGGGCGGCTCCCTTCATCATCCGTCCGCGCTGTCGGGAGACGCAAACGCGCTGGTGCCGCCGAGTGGGGCCCGGGTCGGGCGATCTGGGAGGATTGCGGGTGCAAGGCACTGCTTGCGCTCAGGAGGTCGCTCGTGTCGGACGCCGACGAAGTCACCGTCGCCCTGCTCGGCGGCGGCACCGTGGGATCCCAGGTGGCGCGACTGCTCACCGAGGGCGCCGACGATCTGGCGGCCCGTGTCGGGCGCCCGCTGCGCCTCACCGGGGTCGCGGTCCGCGACCCGGGCAAGGATCGCGCCGGGATCGCGCCTGAATTGGTCACCGACGACGCCCTGGCCCTGGCATCATCCGGGGCCGACGTCGTGGTCGAGTTGATCGGCGGGATCTCGCCGGCCGCCGACTACGTCCGGGCCGCCATCGGGGCCGGATCGAGTGTGGTGTCGGCGAACAAGGCCCTCATGGCCGAACAGGGCGGCGATCTGCACGCCGCGGCCGAAGCGGCCGGTGTCGACCTCTTCTACGAGGCGGCCGTGGCCGGGGCGATCCCGTTGCTGCGCCCACTGGGCGACTCGCTGGCCGGTGACCGGGTCCGGCGGGTCATGGGCATCGTGAACGGGACCACCAACTACATCCTCACGCGCATGGACGAGGAGGGCGCCGACTACGCCGACGTGCTCGCCGACGCCCAGCGCCTGGGATATGCCGAGGCCGATCCCACCGCCGACGTCGCCGGTGCCGATGCCGCCGCCAAGGCGGCGATCCTCGCGAGTTTGGCGTTCCACACGCGGGTGACCCTGTCCGACGTGTACTGCGAGGGCATCGAGAACGTCACCGCCGCGGACGTGGCGTCCGCCCGGGACCTGGGCTATGTGATCAAGCTCCTGGCGATCGCCGATCTGACCCCCGACGGCACAGGGATCTGCGTGCGCGTCCACCCGACCATGGTGCCGCGCACCCATCCCCTCGCCTCGGTGCGTGGGGCGTTCAACGCGGTCTTCGTCGAGGCCGAGGCGGCCGGTCAGGTCATGTTCTACGGACAGGGCGCCGGCGGAGAACCCACTGCCTCGGCCGTGCTGGGCGATCTCGTGACGGCAGCCCGTCATCGGGTCACGGGATCCCTGGGAGCGGCGGCGAGCACCTACAACGACGTCGCGATCCTCCCCGTCGACGACGCGGTCACCAGCTACTACGTGGACTTCCACGTCCAGGACCGCTCGGGCGTGCTGGCGGAGATCGCCCGGGTATTCGCCGATCACGGGGTGAGCATCTCCGGCGTCCGGCAGGAAGGGCGCGGGGACGAGGCGTCGCTGATCATCCGCACCCACGAGGCGACCGATCACGACCTGCGGGCCACCATCGACACCGTGGCGCAGCTGGACAGCGTGCGCCGGGTCGCGGGAGTGATGCGGGTGGTGGGGGAATGATCGCCCAGGACACCGCTGCGCAGTGGCGCGGCATCATGACCGAGTACGGCGGCAGGCTGCCGGTGGGTGAGCACGTCGTGTCGCTGTGCGAGGGCGGTACCCCCTTGATCCACGCGGATCATCTGAGCGGACTGCTGGGCGCCGACGTCTGGCTCAAACTCGAAGGCGCCAACCCGACCGGTTCGTTCAAGGACCGGGGTATGACCATGGCCATCTCGCGCGCGCTCGACGAGGGCGCCGAGGCGGTCATCTGCGCATCCACCGGCAACACGAGTGCCAGTGCCGCGGCCTATGCGGGCAAGGCGGGACTGGTGTCCGCGGTGCTGATCCCCGACGGCAACATCGCCATGGGGAAGCTGGCCCAGGCGATCATCCACGGTGCCAGACTCCTTGCGGTACAAGGGAATTTCGACGACTGTCTGACTCTGGCGCGGCAACTCGCCGACGAGTACCCGGTGTCCCTGGTCAACAGCGTCAACCCGGTGCGGATCCAGGGCCAGAAGACCGCGTCCTTCGAGATCGTCGACCGGCTCGGCGACGCCCCGGACATCCACTGCCTGCCCGTGGGCAACGCCGGCAACATCACCGCCTACTGGCTGGGTTATCGCGAATACGTGGAAGACGGCCCTGCCACCCGACTGCCGCGCATGTGGGGATTCCAGGCCGCCGGGGCGGCCCCGATCGTGCTCGGCGCCCCCGTGGCGGAGCCCGAGACCATCGCGTCGGCGATCCGGATCGGCAACCCGGCGTCGTGGCAGGCCGCCGTCGCGGCCCGTGACGAGTCCGGCGGGGTCATCGAGGCCGTGACCGACGAACAGATCCTGGCTGCGTATCGGCTCCTGGCGCAGCGCGAAGGGGTTTTCTGCGAACCGGCCAGCGCGGCGAGTGTCGCAGGTCTCCTGCAGCGGTCGGACCAGATCCCCGCGGGGGCGACGATCGTCTGCACCCTGACCGGGAACGGCCTCAAGGATCCGCAGTGGGCGCTGGACTCCGCGCCGGCACCCACCGTGATCCCGGTGTCCGCCGCCGCCGCCGCCGCGGAACTGGGACTGGGACCCGCTTGATGCCGGTGACCGCGTCGGTGTCGGTGCCGGCCACCAGCGCCAATCTCGGGCCCGGCTTCGACGCCCTCGGGCTGGCGCTCGACCTGCGCGACGAGTATGCCGTCGAGTTCACCGGATCGGATGTGGTGGTGCAGTCCACCGGTGCCGACGCCGCGTCCCTGCCGACCGACGAGAGCCACCTCGTGGCCCGGGCCCTGCGGGCAGGGCTGGCCGAGTTCGGCGGCCCCGAGGGTGGGTTCGTCCTCACCTGTCGCAACACGATCCCGCAGGGACGCGGCTTGGGGTCGTCGGCGGCGGCGATCGTCGGCGGGCTCGCCTTGGCCGCCGCGGTGTCCGGCGCCGCCGACCCCGCGCGGCTGCTGCGGCTGGCCACCCGGCTCGAAGGTCACCCCGACAATGCGGCGGCGGCCCTGCTGGGCGGGCTCACCGTCGCCTGGATGGCCGATGGGGACGGTCGGGCCGTGACGCTGCCCGTGCATCCGGACGTCGTCCCGGTGATCTTCGTCCCGGACCGGACCAGCCCGACGGCCCAGGCCCGGGCGGCACTACCCGACTCGGTGCCTCACGCCGACGCTGCTTTCAACGCCGGCCGCAGTGCCCTGCTGATCGCGGCGATGACCAGCCACCCCGAACTGCTCTTCGACGCCACCGGCGACCGGCTGCATCAGGAGCAGCGACGTGCTGCCTATCCCGAGGCGCTGGACCTGGTCACGGCCCTGCGCGCCGACGGACTGGCGGCGGTGGTCTCCGGGGCGGGGCCGACGGTCCTGGTGCTCACGCACGGCACCGGGGCGGCGGCCGTCGTCGCGCGTGCGCCCGAGGGCTACACGGCCCGGGTGGCGCGGGTCGGCGTCGGGGTCGCGACACCCGGTGTCGCGGGTCGCGCGTGAGCGTCGTCGAGTTCGTGTTACGGTGGTCACACCGCAGAGGGAACTGACGGGACTTCTTCCAACGTCATACACGCGGTTCTCATCACGCTTCGCCTGTCGACTCCTCAGCGGTTCGCACACCGGGTCGCGCGCTCTGCGCACCCGCCGACCATCTCGGAAGGACACCACCGAGTGACCGAGACCATCACCACCGACGCGGCCGCCGACATCACCGAGTCCGCCGCCACCGAAGCCCCCCGCCGCTCCCGCGGCCTCTCGGGCATGCTCCTGCCGGAACTGCGCCAGATGGCGTCGGATCTGGGCATCGCCGGAGTCAGCGGCATGCGCAAGGGCGATCTCGTCGAGGCCATCAGCGCCCAGCGATCCGGCGGCAAGCGCGAGAGCCGGCCCGACTCGGGCGCCGACGCGGCGCCGTCGCAGTCCGGCAGCGACACCGCGGAGACCCCGTCCCGCGACGCGGGTGCCGACACCGACGAGACACCCGACGACTCCGGGCAGAACACCCGCACCCGCAATCGACAGCGCGACGACAATCGCCAGCGCGACGATCAGGGAGGTCGCGACGACCGCGAGGGCCGGGGCGACCAAGGGGGTCGCAACCGGTCCGAGGGCGACAACTCCGACGACCGGGGCGACGACCGGCGCCGCAACCAGAACAACCAGAATCAAGAGGGCGGCAACCGCCGTCGGCGGCGGGGTCGTGATCGCGATCGGAACAACAACCGGCGCGGTGGCGGCAATCGCGATGTCGAGCCCGTGATCACCGAGGACGACGTCCTGCTGCCTGTCGCGGGAATCCTCGACGTCCTCGACAACTACGCTTTCGTCCGCACCAGCGGCTACCTGCCCGGCCCGAACGACGTCTACGTGTCGCTGTCGATGATCAAGCGAACCGGACTCCGCAAGGGCGATGCCGTCACCGGCGTCGTGCGTCAGATCCAGGAGGGCGAGCGTCGCGAGAAGTTCAACCCTCTGGTGCGCGTCGAGACGATCAACGGCGGCACCATCGGAGAGGCGCGCGACCGGGCCGACTTCGGCAAGCTCACCCCGCTGTACCCGCAGCAGCGCCTGCGGCTCGAGACCGAACCGCAGAACCTGACCACCCGCGTCATCGACCTCGTCGCACCGATCGGCAAGGGTCAGCGCGGACTCATCGTCTCGCCGCCGAAGGCCGGCAAGACCATGGTGCTGCAGGCCATCGCCAACGCGATCGTCACCAACAACCCCGAATGCCACCTGATGGTCGTCCTGGTCGACGAACGGCCCGAGGAAGTCACGGACATGCAGCGTTCGGTCAAGGGCGAGGTCATCGCCTCGACCTTCGACCGCCCTGCCGACGACCACACCACCGTCGCCGAACTCGCCATCGAGCGGGCCAAGCGCCTGGTCGAACTGGGTCACGACGTGGTTGTCCTGCTTGACTCGATGACTCGCCTGGGTCGGGCGTACAACCTGGCGGCCCCGGCATCGGGCCGCATCCTGTCCGGTGGTGTCGACTCCGCAGCCCTGTACCCGCCCAAGCGGTTCTTCGGCGCGGCCCGCAACATCGAGGACGGCGGTTCACTGACGATCCTGGCCACCGCGCTGGTCGAGACCGGCTCGCGCATGGACGAAGTGATCTTCGAGGAGTTCAAGGGCACCGGCAACATGGAGCTCAAGCTCGACCGTCGTCTTGCGGACAAGCGCATCTTCCCGGCCGTCGACGTCGACGCGTCCGGCACCCGCAAGGAAGAACTCCTGATGGGTCCCGAGGAACTCAAGATCGTCTGGAAGTTGCGCCGTGTGCTGCATGCACTCGAGACCCAGCAGGCCATCGAGTTGCTGCTCACCAAGTTGCGTGAGACCAAGACGAACTACGAGTTCCTGACCAACGTCCAGAAGACGGCACCTGCCGGCGACCTCGACAACGACTGAGGCGGCCTGCGCTCTGAGCGCAACCGTTTGGGCAGTCGGGGCCGCTGTGGGACACTGGGCGCCTGCCCCGGTTCACGCGGCCGACGCCGCGACCCGGGACACGAGAGGAGAACCCGGCCATGAAGGCTGACATCCATCCCGCCTACGGCGAGACCCAGGTCACCTGCACCTGCGGAAACACGTTCACCACGCGCAGCACCGCCAAGGACGGCGTCATCCACGCCGACGTCTGCTCGGCGTGCCACCCGTTCTACACGGGTAAGCAGAAGATCCTCGACAGCGGTGGCCGCGTCGCCAAGTTCGAGAAGCGCTTCGGCAAGGGCACCACGGACTCCCAGTGATGTTCGAGGTCTGCGAGGACCTCGAGGCCGAGTACCTCGCCGTCGAGGCGGACCTGTCCCGGCCCGAAGTCCACGCCGACCCGGCCCGTGCCCGACGACTCGGCCGCCGATTTGCCGAGTTACGACCCGTCATCGCGGACTACCGCGACTGGCTGCGGCTGGGCGCCGACGCCACCGCTGCCGCCGAACTGGCGACTGAGGACCCGGCGTTCGCCGCCGAGGCCGAGGCCCTGGAGCTCCAGCGAGCCGAGGTGGCGGAGCGGCTCCGCGCTCTCCTCGTGCCCCGGGACCCCATGGACTCCAAGGACGTCATCGTCGAGATCAAGGCCGGCGAGGGCGGGGCCGAGTCCGCACTGTTCGCCGGCGACCTGCTGCGCATGTACCAGCGCTACGCGGAACGCCGCGGCTGGACCAGCGAACTCCTCGAACTCGAGGAGTCCGACCTCGGGGGCGTCAAGGATGCCTCCTTGGCGGTGAAGGCGCGGTCGGTTGACAGCCCCGACGATGCTCCCTACGCCCGGCTCAAGTTCGAGGGTGGCGTGCACCGGGTCCAGCGGGTTCCCGTCACCGAATCGTCCGGCCGCATCCACACCTCGGCGGCCGGGGTGTTCGTCATGCCCGAGGCCGAGGACATCGACATCGAGGTGGACCCGGCCGATCTGCGCGTCGACGTGTTCCGCTCCAGTGGCCCGGGCGGCCAGAGCGTGAACACCACCGACTCGGCGGTGCGCATCACCCACCTGCCCACCGGGCTCGTCGTGTCGTGCCAGAACGAGAAGAGCCAACTGCAGAATCGTGAGCAGGCCCTGCGGATCCTGCGTTCCCGACTGTTGGTCATGGCCCAGGACGAGGCCGCGAAAGAGGCCTCCGACGCCCGCCGCGCCCAGGTCCGCACGGTCGACCGCAGTGAACGGGTCCGCACCTACAACTTCCCCGAGAGCCGGATCTCGGACCACCGGGTCGGGTTCAAGGCGCACAATCTCGACGCCGTGCTGGACGGCGACCTCGACGCCGTGATCGAAGCCCTCATGGCCGACGACCGCGACGCCCGTCTCGCGGCAGCGGGCGAGCGGTGACCGATGCCCGCGCCGTGGTCGGCGAGGTCACGCGTCGCCTGCAGGCCGCACAGGTCCCCGGCGCCACCGCCGACGCCCGGTGGATCGTGTGTCATGTGCTCGGCACGTCGCCTGCCGGATTGGCCTTCGCCGGCCCACTGACCGACGACGAGGTGGCGCGGATCGACGCCGCCACGGCGCGGCGCGAGAGGCGCGAACCGCTGCAGCACATCCTGGGCTCCGCGCCCTTCGGCGACCTCGACCTGGCGGTGGGGCCCGGGGTGTTCGTGCCCCGGCCGGAGACCGAGGCAGTGGCGCAGTTCGCGCTCCGTTGGCTCCACGACCAGGCAGGCGACCGAGCGCAGCGCGTGGTTGACGCCTGCAGCGGTTCCGGGGCGCTGGCGTTGGCGTTGGCGTGTCACGCGCCGCGGGGAGTTCACGTGACGGCGATCGAAGCCAGCCGCGAGGCGATGCCGTGGCTGCTCCGGAATGTCGCGGCACTGGCACCCCGGTTCGAGGCGCGAGGGGCGGTCGTGGACGCCGTCGCCGGCGACGTGGGCGACGCGGCCGTCTGGCCCGAAGACGTCGACCTGGTCGTGGGCAATCCGCCGTACATCCCCGAGGGGTGCATCCCGCGCGATCCCGAAGTCCGTGATCATGATCCGGCCATGGCGCTGTTCGGTGGTCCCGACGGTTTCACAGTCGTCCGTCCGCTCGTCGAACGTGCCGCGGCAGCGTTGCGGGTCGGTGGTCTACTGCTCATCGAGCACGGTGACGAACAGGGCGAGCCGGACGGGGTGCCGCACCTGTTTCGCGAGACGGGTCGGTTCGTGGATGTCGCCGATCACGAGGATCTCGCGGGGCGCCCGAGGTTCACGAGCGCCCTGCGCGTGTGACGAGCTCGTCGAGCGTCTGTTGTATCCCCTGGGCGAGCACCGCGATGTCCGGTGAGGTCGCCTCGTCACCGGCCGCGGCGATGATGAGTTCTCCGGCGTAGGAGATGGCGCCGACCCCGACCGGGACGTTCCCCACGCCGGAGGTCAACGGGACGATCCGTTCCAGGCGGCATCCGGCGAAATACAGCGGGATCGGCGGGCCGGGCACATTCGAGACGTAGACGTTCGAGTAGCGCTGCCGCCGCATCCCCCGCCAGAACATGCGCTGTACGCGGCGGTTGTTCAACAGGGCGCTGGTGGGCGGGACGAGCATCGTCGCCTTGCTGACGGCCGATGTCTGCGCGACGGCGGCGAGCCGCTCGCCGGCGGTCATCTTCCCCACCGGCAGCGGCACGAACATCGTTCCGACCTCGTTGCCGCTGGCCTCGCCCGGTCGGTGCCGGGACACCGGCACGTTGGCGATCAACGACCGGCCCTCGGTGGGTTCGCCCCGAGACTGCAGCAGTTGTCGCAGGCCGCCCGCGACCGCGCACAGCAGCACGTCGTTCAGGGTGCCCCCGTGGTCGTGGGCGACGGCTTTCCCCGCGGCGACGCCCACCTGGGCCGTGGCGAAGACCCTCGCGGCTCCGAGCACGGGCCGGTTCAGCGAGGTTGTGGGAGCCTTCTCGTGGTGCGACATCCGGCGTACCAGGGCCACGTTGTCGGCGGATCTGCGGGCCGCCTGCGCGGGGTGCCGCAGCGAACCGAGTCCGCGTCGCACGGCTGCCCAGCGCGTGGTGACGTTGTCCCGCAGCAACTCGCCCGGCGTCGGCGGGTCTTCCGGCCGCCACCGCTCTGGCGCCTTCGGCCCAGGTTTCGGGTCGGGGCCCACATCGAGGAAAGCCCCCAGCAGCGCCAGGCCCGCCTGGGCATCGGCCATCGTGTGGTGCAGCTTGATGAGCAGTCCCATCCGTCCCTCGGGCAGTCCGGACAGCAGCCACATCTGCCACAGCGGCCGCGACCAGTCGAACGGGCGACTGAAGATCGCGGCCGACACTGTCAGCAGGTCCGCCGGATCACGCAGGGTCTCGGTGTTCACGTGATGGCAGATGTCGAAGTCGGAGGCGTCCACCCAGAGGGGCCGTCCCAGACCCCAGCGGGGGACCAGCAGCCGCTGCCGGAACCGGTGGACCGCCGCGAGGCGGCCCTCGACGAAATCACGCACCTCGCGGAGGCGCACCGCGCCGTCGGGGGTGGCGATCGACGTTCCGGCCACGACGGCGAGGGCACCCATGTCCTCGCGCCATCCGAAGTCCTCGGGCCACAGCATCATCAGGTCGCCCGGCGTCAGGCGCTGCCACATACCTGACGATCCCACGCGTCAGGGGATGAGGGGGAGCCCGCCGACCCACAGCCCGAGCCACGCCACGACGAGACAGGCGACGAGCATCCCGCCGCTGTGGATCAATGCGGCGAGCCACCGGTCCTGGCGCAGCAGGCGGTAGCCCTCGACAGACGCAGTGCTGAACGTCGAGTAGCCGCCGAGCAGACCTACCCCGATCACCGTGCGTACGTCGTCGGCGCCGGTGTGGGTCAGGGCGTAGCCGGTGACCAGGCCCAGGAACAGACAGGCCGAGGTGTTGACCACGACCGTGCCCATCGGCAGCGACGTGCGGTTGTGCCGGGTCACCTCGGTGTCGACGAGGAACCGGGCGGCCCCACCGAGTCCGCCGGCGAGCGCGGTGATCAGCAGCACCAGCATCAGGTGCCACCTCGGGAGTGCCGGCGACCGGGTAGCCCGGCGAGCGAGACGCCCACACCGGCGGCGATCAGACCCAGCGCCACGCTCACGAGTGCATAGGTCGCGCCGACCCCCGGGTGCCCGGTCCGGGCGAGCTGGTCGATCTCGACGATGAACGAGCTGTAGGTCGTGAATCCGCCCAGCACTCCGGTCCCCAACAGCAGGCGCATCTGGCGACGTCGACCGGTGTCGTCGCCGGACCGGAGCAGACTCTCCAACAGCAGTCCGAGCAGGAGGCTGCCCACGATGTTGATCAGGAACGTGGTGAGCGGCCAGTCGCCCGGGGCAGCGGGGTACGCCCGCTCCAGCGCCGCCCGGATCAGCGTTCCCACGGATGCCCCGACCGCAACTAACAGGGCCAGCCGGGACAGGCGGGGACTCACCGGTCCCATGCGCTGGTGGTGTCCTTCCAGTCGACCACCGTCAGCGGCACGGTGATCACCGGACGATGCTGATGCGTGGCGAGGTGCATGGCCACCGAACCCGCCACCATCTCCTTCAGATGGGCACCGGTGCCCGGGGCTCGGGTGCCGACGACGATCGCGGCGGCGTCGACAGCTCGGGCGAGATGGGTGAGGGCGCGGTCGGGCCGCCCGGCCAGGAACCGGAACTCCCACGGCACCGAGACCTCCGCCAGCAGCGCACCCAGCCGATCACGAAGGTCTGCCTCGACGTCCTGCCACCCGTCGTCGAGGGCATCGGAGGCGACACCGGCGTGGCGGACCACGCCGTCGGGCAGTTCCTCGACGATGTAGCGGCTCGGGTCGGAGTAGGCGAACAGGAGCCGCGGGGCGCCGACAGCGGCAGCCAGCGATGCGGCGGTCAGCGGCACCAGGGCCGCCAGCGCCGGATCGACACCCGCCACGATCGCGTGGCCGGCGAACGGCGTCATGCGATCGACGGCGGGCTGCGGCGGGGTTCGGGCCATGAGGCACCCTACCGAGCCGACTCGGGCCCTCCCGGCCGTTCGACGACGGAGCCCACCTCCACGGAACCGGCGATCTGTTCGATGCTGTCGGCCGACACCTCGCCCGGGCGCAGCAGGATCGGATGGTCTCCGGTGCAGTCCACGATGGTGCTGCGGTAGGCGAACGGCGCGGGGCCGGTGTCGAGGTACAGGTCCAGGTCGCGGTCGAACTGGTCGTGCACCTCCTCGCACGTGGTGGCCGGTGCCAGTCCCGGCCGGTTCGCCGACGTGACGGCGGTGGGACCCAGTGCGCGGACCACGGCCAGGGTCACCGGGTGCAGCGGCATCCGCACCGACACGCCGCTCCCTCCCAGCGGCCAGACCAGCGACGGCTGGCGGCGCAGCACGAGTGTCAGCGGCCCGGGCCACAGCGCGTGCATCAGGTCGCGGGCCCAGGGCGCGATCCGGGTGGCGATGCCGTCCACCGTCGCCGGTGCCCCGATCAGCACCGACAGCGGGGCGTCGTCACGGTTCTTGAGGTAGCGGATGCGCGTCACCCCGGCGTCGCTGAACGCGTCCGCAGCCATGAGGTACAGGGCATCGTCCGGCAGTACCGCCACCCGACCCCGCCGCAGTTTCGTGATGGCGATGTCCACAGAACTGTCGCGCGTCGCCGGATCGCGACAGTCGAACATGCGCTGCACGGCGCCATGGTCCCACGCGCGCTGCCCCGGAAGGGTGCGCCGCGGGACGTACCATGGTCACCATGACCGAACAGCCGCCGTTCTGGGGACCCGATTTCACCGCACTGGCCGACGAGGACCCCGAGATCGCCGGGATCCTGCTGTCCGAACTCGACCGCCTGCGTGGTGGACTGCAGCTCATCGCCAGCGAGAACTTCACCTCGCCGGCTGTGCTGGCGGCGCTGGGTTCGACACTGTCGAACAAGTACGCCGAGGGCTACCCGGGTCGCCGCTACTACGGTGGCTGCGCCGAGGTCGACAAGGCGGAGACGATCGGCATCGAGCGCGCCAAGGCGCTGTTCGGCGCCGACCACGCCAACCTGCAGCCCCACTCCGGCGCCAGCGCCAACATCGCGGCCTACGGTGCCTTCACCAAGCCGGGCGACACCGTGCTGGCGATGAGCCTCCCGCACGGGGGACATCTCACCCACGGCTCGAAGGTGAATTTCTCGGGCAAGTGGTTCAACGTCGTCAGCTACGGGGTCCGCGAGGACACCGAACTGATCGACTACGACGAAGTCCTGGCGCTGGCCAAGGAGCATCGCCCCTCCATGATCATCTGTGGGGCCACGGCATACCCGCGGCTGATCGACTTCGCCGCGTTCCGCGGTATCGCCGACGAGGTCGGCGCCACCCTCATGGTCGACGCCGCGCACTTCATCGGCTTGGTCGCGGGCAAGGCGATCCCCAGCCCGGTGCCTTACGCCGACGTCGTGACCTTCACCACGCACAAGGTGCTGCGCGGACCTCGGGGCGGCATGATCCTGTGCCGCGAGGAGCACGCCAAGGCCATCGACAAGGCGGTGTTCCCGATGATGCAGGGGGGCCCGTTGATGCACGCGGTGGCAGCCAAGGCGGTCGCCTTGAAGGAGGCCTCGACGGCGGAGTACCGCCAGTACGCGGCCGACGTGATCGCCAACGCCCAGGCCCTGGCCTCCGGCCTGGCCGACGAGGGCATGCGCCCGGTGTCCGGGGGTACCGACACCCACCTGGCACTGATCGACCTGCAGGGCCTGGGCATCACCGGGACCGAGGCCGAGGAGCGCAGCGACGCTGCCGGGATCACCCTCAACAAGAACGCGATCCCCTACGACCCCCAGCCGCCGGCGGTCGCCAGCGGTGTCCGGGTCGGCACTCCGTGCGTCACGACGCAGGGCATGGGCACCGGCGAGATGAAGACCGTGGCCTCGCTCATCGGTCGCGCCGTCCGGGCCACGAGTCCGGCCGAGTCGGCGGCAGTGCGTTCCGAGGTGTCGGAACTGGTCGCGGCGTTCCCCGCCTACCCGGCAGACTGACGGTCGGTGCGCGAGTCCCTGCTCTGTCTCTTCGTCGCCGCTGCCGCGACGTACCTCCTCACGCCCTTCGCGCGCCAGTTGGCGCTGAAGTGGGGAGCGATGGCCGAGGTCCGGGACCGCGACGTCCATTCCCTTCCCACCCCGCGCCTGGGTGGCCTGGCCATCCTCCTGGGCCTGTTCGCCGCATTCCTGGTCGCCAGCCAGCTCCCGTTGCTGAGCCAGGTCTTCGACCGGGGTCCCGGCACGATCTGGGCGCTGGTGGTCGCCTCCCTGGTGCTGGTCGCCATCGGGGCTCTGGACGACCGCTACGGGCTCGATGCCCTGACCAAGTTCAGTGGCCAGGTGTTGGCCGGCGGCATCATCGCCTATGGCGGGATCTCGCTGTCGTGGTTGCCGATCGGCGGGGTCCTCGTGCTCGATCCGCTCACCAGCGTGCTGGTGACGGTCTTCGTGGTCGTGTTCACCGTGAACGCCATCAACTTCGTCGACGGCCTCGACGGCCTGGCCGCCGGGATCGCGGGGATCGCGGCTGCCGGGTTCTTCGCTTACTCCTACCTGCTGAACGTGGTGAACGGTTTCGACCGGGCCACCCTGTCGACGCTGGCGTCGGTGGCCTGCGTGGGCGCGTGCCTGGGATTCCTGCCCCACAACTTCTTCCGCGCCCGCGTCTTCATGGGTGACACCGGCTCCATGCTGCTCGGGCTCGTCCTGGCCACGAGCACGATCACGCTGGTGGGCCGGGTCGACCCCAACGCGATCGGGTCGACCACCCTGGCCCCAGCGTTGCTGCCGCTGGTGATCCCGCTGGCAGTGCTGGCGTTGCCCGTCGCCGACCTGGGACTGGCGGTGATCCGGCGGACGTGGGCCGGTCGGTCTCCGTTCGCGCCGGACAAGCAGCACCTGCACCACCGGCTGATGGAGATGGGTCACAGCCATCGGGGTGCCGTCCTGTTGCTGTACGGCTGGGCACTCACGGTCGCGGGCACGACGGTGGCCCTGGCATTCCTGCCGACGGTGGTGGCGCTGGCCGGGGGAGCGCTGCTGTTCCTGCTCTTCTTCGCGGTCCTCCGCAGTCCCCCGGGACGGCGCATCTCGGAGGACCAGCCGGCGGTGGAGGCCTCCTGAGCCCAGCCGGAGCTGTCGGACCCGTTACGTAGGTTCTGGTTATGGATCTTCGTGCTGGGGGTATGCGTGCCGGGGGTATTCGTGCCGGGGGTGTGGTGTCGGAGGCCGAGGCGGTGTTGTGGGGGGCGCTGCGGGGGGTCTGGTTGGAGTCGCGTCCGGGGTGGACGCAGCCGGGGTGGTGGGACGCGGAGTTGCTGCCCGAGGTGCGGGCTCTGTTGTGGATTGCGAAGGGGCCGGATCTGGTGGCGGCGGTGCAGACCGCGCCGGCGGTGGATGGGTCGCGGTGCGCGCATCCGCACCCGGGGACTGCGCATCCGGGGTCGGGACAGATGCTGTTCGGGGAGCCGGTGGGGGTGCCGGGTACCCCGTGTGCGTGTCAGATTGTGGTGATCGCGGCGTGGGCGGCGGTGGCGGCGTGGGCGGGGGAGGCCGCGGATGCTGCGGTGCTGCAGGGTTTGGGTGGGACGCGTCGGCGGGTGTGGTGGGATCCGGATCGGCCGGAGTTCGGGTCGGTGACCGATCCGGGGGTCGAGACCGTGGCGGTGGCGTTACGCCGGTCGGTGGCGTCGCAGCGGGGGTATCTGGCCCGGGTGCGTGACCGGGCCGCGGCCACCGCCTCGCTGCGGGAGGCGATCAGGGACGGGTTGTTGACGGCGTGGCAGGCCGACCTGCTGCTGCAGGATGTCGACGACCTGGACCCGGTGGTGCGCGACCGGATCATCGATGACACGATCGCAGCGGTGCGCGAGCGGCATCGGCGGGGTCGGGTGGGGTGGACGTTCACCGAGATCCGCCGTCACGCCCGGCGGCGACGCCGACGCTTGGACCCGGTCGAGGATCCGGCCCCGGCGTGGGTCGAGGAGTCCCGCGACGTGACGTTCCAGGACCTCGGTCGCGGTCAGGGCCGGTTGATCGCCGATCTGCCGGTGTCGGTGGCCGCTGAGATCTACCGCCACCTCACCGCCACCGCCGCTGCGGTGGGCGACAGCGGCGGTGACGACCGGACTCGGGCGCAGACCCGGGCGGACGTGTTCACCGACCTGCTGCTCCATGGGGTCAGCGGCCACAGCGGTGGCAGGTCGGCGGGCGGGCGCCGCGAGGTCGCTCTCGTCATCTCCTGGGACACCCTGCTTGATCTCGACCGCGGCGGTGGGGGTGAGGTGCCCGGCTGCGGGCCGGTGTCCGGTGACATCGCCCGGGTCCTGGCCGCGGATGCCCCGTGGCGGGCGTGGCTGACCGACGCAGCCGGCACGGTGGTAGCCACCAGCCCCACGACGTACACCCCGACCGCGGCGGTCGCTCGGGTGGTCCGGGCCCGGGAACCCCACTGCCGGTTCCCCGGATGCCGCCGGACGAGGGGTCTGGACCTGGACCATGTCATCCCGTTCCCCCGCGGTTCGACGGTGCCGGAGAACCTGTCGGGATTGTGCCGCCGGCACCACAACCACAAGACCCACGGCCGGTGGCGTCTGGTCGACAACGATTCCGACCCCGACCATCCCGACCAGCCGTCCACGTGGACCTGGACCGATCCCACCGGCATCACCCATACCGACGGACACCAACCGCCGATCGGGCAGTAGTCTATTGCGCTGTTAGCCTCGTTGCATGGATCAGTTCACCCGAACCATCA
The DNA here is from genome assembly GCA_046330625.1 of Candidatus Nanopelagicales bacterium. Classification (GTDB taxonomy): domain Bacteria; phylum Actinomycetota; class Actinomycetes; order S36-B12; genus CAIWTL01. The sequence continues at coordinate 20,580 of JAXLSJ010000019.1, read as the reverse complement.
TCCGCGGCGCCGCGCTGCCCACGGTGGTCGTGGGTCTGGTCATCACCGCTGCGGCCTGGGCCCTGCAGGGATCGCCGGGCGGGATCGGCGCGCTGCTCGGCACCGTCGTGGTCGTCGTGTTCTTCATGGCGGGCCAACTGCTCCTCGGCGCAGTGCTCAAGCACAATCCCCAAGCGGGACTCATGGTCGCCATGACGCTCTACATCGTGAAGATCGGCGTGCTCCTGGCACTCCTGCTGATGCTGCAGGGCACCACAGCGTTCAACACCAAGGCGTTCGCGCTCACGATCCTGGCCTGCACCCTGGTGTGGACCATCTGCGAGGTCGTGATCTTCAGCCGGACCAAGGTCCTGTACGTGGAGCCCGACAACGTACCCCCGGCGGTTCAGGAGTCCTCGCGACACTCGCGGTGACCACCTTCACTGCGCCTGACCCCCGACCTGATTCCCGGCGTCTCGCCTGATAACGTTCCGGCGTGACCCCCACTCCAGGCCAGGCCGCGACGCAGGATGCTGCCCGCGTGACCGGCAATGAGGCGTGGGCCATCGTCAGCCGGTTGATCGCGGGGATGCTGATCTACGGCGTCGGCGGCTGGCTCCTGGGCCGCTGGTTGGGCTACCCCGTCGCGGGGTCGGCCGTGGGGGTTCTGCTCGGGCTCGGCCTGGGGCTGTACCTGTCGGTGCTGCGGGTGCACCAGATGGGGACATCAGCTCCGGCGCTGGAGATCTCCGGCACCCAGTCCTGGTCCGCGCGCATGACCCGCGCCCGTGTCGAACGTGAGGTCACCCATGGCGATTAGCCTTCCGTCGTCGGCCTGGGGCTGCCACTTCCCGGATTGCACCTTCCCGGCTCCGGGCACCGAGATCTTCTTCTTCGAGGATGTCTGGCAGATCGGCCCCTTCGGCTTCAACAAGGCCATGATCCTGCTGTTCCTCGGCGTGATCGTCGTCGTCGGCTTCTTCTGGTACGCGTTCCGCAAGCCGAAGCTGGTCCCCCGGGGCGCGCAGAACGTCGGGGAGTTGGGCTACAACTTCATCCACGATGGCATCGCCCGCGACGTGATCGGCAAGGGGGGCGAGAAGTTCGTCCCCTTCCTGTTCAGCTTCTTCTTCCTGGTGTGGGTGCTCAACTTCATGGGCATCGTCCCCGGCGTCCTGTTCCCGGTGACCAGCGTCTTCGCCATCCCGGTCGCGTTCGCGTTGATCGTCTACTTCACGTGGGTGCCGCTGGGCATCATGAAGCAGGGCCCGGTCGGGTTCTTCAAGAACATGATGTTCCCGCCAGGACTGCCCAAGCCCCTCTACGTGATCCTCGCGCCCATCGAATTCATCTCGAACATCATCGTCCGACCGTTCACGCACTGCGTCCGTCTGTTCGCGAACATGTTCGCCGGCCACCTGCTGCTCACGACGTTCACGGTCGCGGCCTGGTACCTGTTCAGCGCGACGATCATCGGCGCCCTCGGTTCGGCGGTGTCCTTCGTGGTCGTCATTGCGCTGACCGGCTTCGAGATGCTGATCCAGGCGCTGCAGGCCTACATCTTCACGCTGCTGGCAGCGGTGTACATCTCGGGAGCCCTGCACGCCGAGCACTGATCCCGCGATTCGCCGCCCGGGCGGATCGTGACAACTAAATCGTTAGACTCACCATGCTCCTCAGACCGGCGGACCGCCCGCCGGCCAACAGGAAGGAAAAGCAATGACTCTGCTTGCGGAGGTCACCGGATCTCTCGGCTCGATCGGGTACGGCCTGGCCGCCATCGGCCCTGGTGTCGGCATCGGCATCATCTTCGGCCAGGGTGTGCAGGCGATCGCCCGTCAGCCCGAGGCGTACGGCGTGATCCGGCAGAACATGCTGCTGGGCTTCGCGCTGGCCGAGGCGCTGGCGCTCATCGGCTTCGTCGTGCCGTTCGTCTACGGCGTCTGACCGGCGAGGAGCCACCAGTGATTTCCGTCGTATCAGCTCTGGCCGCCTCCGGCGGCGAAGGCGAGTCGCCCAGCGTGCTCGCCGTCCCGCTGGACGAACTGATCCTGGGTGCCATCGCGTTCTTCATCGTCTTCTTCGCGCTCTGGAAGCTCGTGCTTCCGGGAATCCAGAAGACGCTCGCGGAGCGGACCGACGCCATCGAAGGCGGTCTGCAGCGGGCGGCCGATGCCGAGGCCGAGGCCAAGGCGATGATGGCCAAGTACAAGGAGCAGATCGCCAACGCCCACTCCGAGGCTGCGGACATCCGCGCCAAGGCCGAGGCCGACGGCAAGGCGATCGTGGACGAGGCCCGCAAGCAGGCCGATTCCGAACGCTCCGCCATCGCCCAGCGGGGCGAGGCCCAACTGGCCGCCGAGCGCACCCAGACGGTTGCGGCGCTGCGCCAGGACGTCGGCGGTCTCGCCGTCAGTCTGGCCGGCCGCATCGTCGGTGAGTCCCTCGAGGACGACGCCCGCGCCCGCGGAGTCGTCGATCGGTTCATCTCCGAGCTCGAGCAGTCGAGCGCCAAGGGCGACGCCTGATGATCGGAAGCTCCCGGGCATCGCTCGCCACGGTCGACGAGGCCGTGGCCGCCGCCTATGACAATCCCGGACTGGAACAGGCCGGTCGGGACTTGCTGCAGGTGGCGGATCTCGTGGGGCGCGAGAAACCCCTGCGCAACGCCCTGTCCGACGCCGGACGGCCGGCGGCGGAGCGCACGACGATGCTCTCCGACCTCCTGGCCGGACAGATCAGCCCCCTCGGTGTCGAGTTGAGCGGGGTGGTCGCCGGTCTGCGCTGGTCGTCCGCGAGCGACCTGGTCGACGCCTTCGAGTACGCAGGCGTCGGGGCGTTGTTCGGGGCGGCCGAGAAGCAGGGTCAACTCGACCGCGTCGAGAACGAGCTCTTCCGGTTCGGTCGGGTGGCGGTCACCGACCCGGACCTGCAGATGGCACTCTCCTCCCCGGCACTCCCGGTGGCGGCCAAGAACGGGATCCTGACCGACCTGCTCAGCGGACAGACCTCACCGGTCACCCTCGACGTCCTGTCGTTCGTGACCTCGCACCTGCGGGGCCGGCGGCTGGACCAGGCCGTCGACCAGATGGTCGATCTCGCCGCCCAGCGCCGGGGAAGCCTGGTGGCGACCGTCCGGGTCGCCCGGCCGCTCGAAGGTGACCAGCAACAGCGCCTGACGGCAGCGCTGGAGCGCATCTACCAGCAGCCCGTCTCGACCAACGTCGAAGTCGATCCCTCCCTCGTGGGGGGGATCACCGTCCAGATCGGTGATGAGGTCATTGACGGCAGCATCTCCGCCCGACTCGAGAACGCCCGACGCCGGGTCACCGGCTGAGGAAGCAGAAGGAGCCCCCACGATGACCGAGCTGACCATCTCGCCGGACGCGATCCGCGACGCGATCGAGAAGAACGTCGCGGCGTTCGAGACCGGCACGTCGCGCGACGAGGTCGGCCGCGTGCTCGAGACCGGCGACGGGATCGCCCGCGTCGAAGGCCTGCACAGCGCCATGACCAATGAGTTGCTCGAGTTCAAGGGCGGCCTGCTGGGTATCGCCCTTAACCTCGACGTGCGCGAGATCGGTGCCGTGCTCCTCGGCGACGGCAGTCACATCGAAGAGGGCCAGGAGGTCCGGCGCACCGGCGAGATCCTGTCGGTCCCGGTCGGCGACAACTTCCTCGGCCGCGTGGTCAACCCGCTCGGCGAGCCCATCGACGGCATGGGCGAGATCGAGTCCGAAGGCCGCCGCGCTCTCGAACTGCAGGCGCCCACCGTGGTGCAGCGGCAGCCGGTGAAGGAGCCGATGCTGACCGGCATCAAGGCCATCGACGCCATGACGGCCATCGGCCGCGGACAGCGTCAGTTGATCATCGGTGACCGGCAGACCGGCAAGACGGCGGTCTGCATCGACACGATCATCAACCAGAAGCAGAACTGGGCGTCGGGCGACCCGAAGAAGCAGGTGCGTTGCATCTACGTGGCCATCGGCCAGAAGGGTTCCACCATCGCTGCGGTCAAGGGCGCGCTGGAGGAGCAGGGGGCGATGGAGTACACGACCATCGTGGCGGCTCCTGCCTCCGACCCGGCCGGCTTCAAGTACCTCGCGCCCTACACGGGCTCGGCCATCGGCCAGCACTGGATGTACCAGGGCAAGCACGTCCTCATCGTCTTCGACGACCTGTCCAAGCAGGCCGAGGCCTACCGCGCGGTGTCCCTGCTGCTCCGCCGTCCCCCCGGCCGCGAGGCCTACCCGGGCGACGTTTTCTACTTGCACTCGCGGCTGCTCGAACGCTGCGCCAAGCTCAGCGACGAGCTGGGTGGCGGCTCGATGACGGGTCTGCCGATCATCGAGACCAAGGCCAACGACGTCTCGGCGTACATCCCCACCAACGTGATCTCGATCACCGACGGCCAGTGCTTCCTGGAGTCCGACCTCTTCAACTCGGGTGTCCGACCTGCCATCAACGTCGGCATCTCGGTGTCCCGCGTAGGCGGTTCGGCGCAGCCGAAGGCCATGAAGAAGGTGGCCGGCTCGTTGCGCCTGAACCTCGCCCAGTTCCGTGAGCTCGAGGCCTTCGCGGCGTTCGGCTCCGATCTCGATGCTGCCTCGAAGGCCCAGCTGGAACGCGGATCCCGCCTGGTGGAGCTGTTGAAGCAGCCCCAGTACCAGCCGTACCCGATGGAGGAAGCGGTCGTCTCGGTGTGGTCGGGAACCTCCGGTCAGCTCGACGAGGTCCCGCTGGCCGACATCCGACGGTTCGACAAGGAGTTCCTCGACTTCCTGCGCCGGGACCACGAGTCGATCATGTCCACGATCCGGGACACCGGGGACCTGTCCGATGACACCATCGCGCAGCTCGAGAGCGCGATCGGTGAGTTCAAGCTGCAGTTCCGGACCGGCGACGGAACCCTGCTGGGGCACGAGGCCGAGGTCGATGCCATCGACGCGGCGGACATCGACCACGCCAAGATCACCAAGAAGGTCCGGAAGGCCTGATCGGACATGGGTGCACAGCAGCGCGTCTTCCGACGCAAGATCCGGTCGATCCAGTCGACCGAGAAGATCACGAAGGCCATGGAGATGATCGCGTCCTCACGCATCGTCAAGGCCCAGAAGGCGCTCGACTCTGCTGTTCCCTACACCCGGGCGCTGTTCGACGCGATCAGCGCGACCGCCAGTCACGCTGCCGGGGTCGAGAAGCACCCGCTGACCGCCAAGGCGCGGCTCGAGAAGCGGGCGATCTACCTGGTGATCACCGCCGATCGTGGCCTGGCGGGTGCCTATTCGATCAACGCGATCCGCGAGGGCGAGGCGCTAACCACCCTGCTCAAGAAGGAGCGCGGGTTCGAAGAGGTCATCCCGTACGTCGTGGGTCGCAAGGGAGTCGGGTACTACAACTTCCGCGAGCGTGAGACCGGTGGCGAATGGGTCGGCTTCAGCGACCAGCCGGACTACGCCCACGCCAAGGAGATCGCCGACCAGTTGCTCGAGCGGTTCCTGCTGCGCACCGAGGACGGAGGCGCCGACGAGATCCACGTCGTCTACACGCACTTCGTGAACATGGTCACCCAGCAGCCCCGGGTGCGGCGGATCCTGCCGCTCGAGGTTGTCGAGGAAGAGGTCGACATCAGCGGCGGCCACATCGGCCGGGCCGACAACGAGGCGGCCGAGGACAAGCCGATCTTCCCGCTTTACGACTTCGAGCCCGGCGCCAATGCCGTCCTCGACGAACTGCTGCCGCGCTACGTCGAGAACGCCGTCTACGCGGCCCTGCTCATGTCAGCGGCGTCGGAGCACGCCGCCCGGCGGCGGGCCTGCAAGTCGGCGACCGACAACGCCAAGGAACTCATCAAGACCTACACCCGGTTGGCCAATCAGGCCCGCCAGGCCGAGATCACCCAGGAGATCAGCGAGATCGTCGGCGGAGCCGACGCGCTGGCCTCCGCAACTGCAGGAAGCTGAGGCACATGACCGCCACCGCCGAAGAGACCACCCAGCACAGCGCCGGAGGCGTCGGCCGAGTGGCCCGGGTGACGGGCCCCGTCGTCGACGTGGAGTTCCCGGTCGAGGCCATGCCGGAGTTGTTCAACGCGCTCAAGGTCGAGGTGACCTTCGGTGAGGACAGCGCCGAGATCGAGGGCGACGAGAACCACACGCTCACCCTCGAGGTCGCCCAGCACTTGGGCGACAACCTGGTGCGCGCCATCTCGATGCAGCCCACCGATGGCCTGGTCCGCGGTGCCGCGGTCCAGGACACCGGCGGCCCCATCGAAGTCCCGGTCGGCGAGGTCACCAAGGGCCACGTGTGGAACACCTTGGGCGAGCCGCTGGACATCAAGGCCGACGAGCTCGACATCACCGAGCGGTGGGGGATCCATCGCTCGGCGCCCGCTTTCGACCAGCTCGAATCCAAGACCGAGGTCTTCGAGACCGGCATCAAGGTCATCGACCTGCTCACCCCGTATGTGAAGGGCGGCAAGATCGGCCTGTTCGGTGGTGCCGGTGTCGGCAAGACCGTCCTGATCCAGGAGATGATCTACCGCGTCGCCGAGAACTTCGGTGGTGTGTCGGTGTTCGCCGGTGTCGGGGAGCGGACCCGCGAGGGCAATGACCTGTTCCTGGAGATGACCGAGTCCGGCGTCATCAACAAGACCGCGCTGGTGTTCGGCCAGATGGACGAGCCGCCCGGCACCCGCCTTCGCGTGGCCCTGACCGCCCTGACCATGGCGGAGTACTTCCGCGACGTGCAGAAGCAGGACGTGCTGCTCTTCATCGACAACATCTTCCGCTTCACGCAGGCGGGCTCCGAGGTCTCGACCCTGCTGGGCCGCATGCCGTCGGCGGTGGGATACCAGCCCACCCTGGCCGACGAGATGGGTGTCCTGCAGGAGCGGATCACGTCGACCCGCGGTCACTCGATCACGTCCCTGCAGGCGATCTACGTGCCCGCCGACGACCTGACCGACCCGGCCCCGGCCACGACGTTCGCCCACCTCGACGCCACCACGGTGCTGTCCCGCCCGATCTCGGAGTTGGGCATCTACCCGGCGGTGGACCCGCTCGACTCGACGTCGCGCATCCTGGACCCCCGCTACATCGGCGACGAGCACTACGCGGTCGCGGCGCGGGTCAAGGAGATCCTCCAGCGCTACAAGGACCTGCAGGACATCATCGCGATCCTGGGTATCGACGAGTTGTCCGAAGAGGACAAGATCCTCGTCAACCGGGCCCGGCGCATCCAGCGGTTCCTGTCGCAGAACATGTTCGTCGCCGAGGCGTTCACCGGACAGCCGGGGTCGTTCGTGCCCGTCACCGAGACCATCGCGTCGTTCAAGGCGCTGTGCGACGGGGAGTACGACCACATCCCCGAGCAGGCGTTCTTCATGTGCGGCGGCGTCGAGGACGTCGAGCGCAAGGCTGCGGAACTGAAGAAGGCCTGACATGGCCGACGACCTCAAGACCCTCAACGTCGAGGTGGTCGCCGTCGACCGCCTCGTGTGGCAGGGTCCCGCGAAGTCGGTCGTGGTGAAGACCCTCGAGGGCACCATGGGCATCCTGCCGGGACACGAGCCGGTCCTGGCGATCCTGGCCGACAGTGCCGTGCGGGTCGAGGCGCCCGACAGTTCCGAGACCCTGTTCGCGGTCCATGGTGGTTTCTTCTCGCTGGACAGCAACACCGTCAAGATCCTCGCGGAGACGGCCGAAGAGGCGACCGAGATCGACGTCGAACGAGCCAAGGCAGCCAAGGCCCGCGCCGAACAGGCCGGGGCTGACGACGCCGACGAGATCGCCGCGATCAAGCGGGCCGAGACCCGTCTCGACGTCGCGATGCAGGCGTCCGGCGGCGGCCTGACCCACTGAGGCCGCCGGCGCCGACAGGCATCACGGTCGCCCTCGTGCCACCGTCGGGGGATGCAGCCAGTCCCGGGGCGAGTCACCCACATCGCGGACACCGAGCGTCGGCTCGGGGCTGCGGCCGTGAGTCGCTACGTCTCGGCGTTGTCGCGCACCGATCCGCTCGCTGACGCCTTCGCCGCCGACTGCACCGGCCCGGATTGTCGGCAACTGATGCGGCTGTTCGAGGACCTCATCGAAGGTCGCACGACCCTTGCCGAGCATCCCGACGCCCCGGCCTCGTTGGTGGACTTGATCAGCCAGCTGCGGGATGAACCCCCGTGGCTCGACCGGGAGCAGATCCGCCGTGGACAGGTGGCCTACAGCAGCCATGCCAAAGCAGCCGGCATCGCCCTCGGGACCGCGTCGATGGTCAGTGGCTACGACAACGCGGCGGCCTCGCAACCGCTGATCATCACCGGCAGATTCCTGACGATGGCGCGCCTGCGTACCTACGAGACCTCCATGTGGGTATTCGCCGTCGCCCGTCCCGGTGGGCTGGAGCGATCGGCGGATGGCTTTGCCCGGACCGCCCGGGTGCGCATGGTCCATGCCTTCGTGCGGGCCCGGATCCGCAGCCGCGGCGACTGGGACGTCGAGGCGCTGGGCGCCCCGATCAATCAGGCGGACCTCGCCTACACCGTGGTGGAGTTCAGCCTGCTGCCCATCCGGGCGATGCAACGCGTAGGGGTTCACTTCACCGATGGCGAGATCGCCGACATGTACGCCATGTGGCGCTACATGGGCTATCTCATGGGGGTGGATGACCAGATCCTCCCCGCCGACGAGGCGCAGTCACACTTGGTGGAGGACCTCCATGTGAGTCTGGGACCGGGCCCGAGTGATGCCACCCGCGAGTACACAGCAGCGTTGCTGGACGGGGTGTTCGCTGTGGACGTCGCGTCTGCCGACGGTGCGCTGGGGCTGATCGGTCGGCGCTGGGGACGGGAACTGATGCATGGCCTGTCCCGGCGATTCGTCGGCGATCCGATCGCCGACCGCCTGCGCATCGAGGACAGCGTGTGGCAGTACTCACCCGGCGTGGTGTGGCCCCTGAATCAGGTGGCGAGCCGGATCGTGCGCCGTTTCCCGCGTCTGCAGATGTGGCAGGTTCGCCGCAGCCTGGCCGAGGTGCAGCGTCTCCTCGACCGATCGGCCGCGGACCTGGGGATCAGTCACGACCTCGTCGATCACAGCCCTGTGTCGTGACTACACCATCGCCGAGGACGAGACCTCGGGATGCTCCTTGACGTACGCCACCATGGCGGGCGCGTAGTCGACGAACTCGGGGCACGCCAGGTCGACCCGGGCCAGATCGCGGGTGGCATCGGTCGTGTCGTACACCGTCGGGTGGGCGAAGTACGGCAGACCCTCCTGCGGGAAACCGAGCAGGTGTTCCATCCCAGGAAGCCCCACGACGGCGGTCGTCAGCTTGAGCGGCACCCGCACCCAGTGGGGGGACTTGCCGAGCTCGCGGCAGAACTCGTCGACCAGGGTGCGCACGGTCGGCGCGTCGGGATCGGTGAGGGCGTAGGTCTTGCCCACGGCGTCGGGCATGACGCTCAACTCGTCGATGGCGGTCACCACGAAGTCGCGGGGGACCAGGCTGAACTGGATCCGGTCGGGATCGGCCACCTGCGGGACGACCACATGGCTGCCGGGCTGCTTGATCAGGAACTGCAGCAGGAAGTAGGGGCCGTCGTACTTCTGGGTCTCGCCGGTGCGTGAGTCGCCGACGACGATGCCCGGGCGGTAAATGGTGGCCGGCAGGCCGTCGGCCATGGCATCGCGCACCAGTTGTTCGGCTTCGAACTTGGTGTGTTCGTAGTGGTTGGCGAAGGACTGGCCGGTGTCGAGGTCGGCCTCGGTGTACAGGCCGTGGTGGGTGCCGCTGACGTAGCACGTGCTCACGTACTGCAACCGCTGGAAGTCCGGTGCCTGGCGGCACGCCTCGATGACGTTGTGGGTGCCCGTGACGTTCACCCGGTGCGCCAACTCCTCGGCGACGGCAAGGTCGTACACCGCGGCCAGATGGAACACCTCGGACAGGCCACCCAGGATCCCGGGGTCGATTCCGAGCCCCGGTTCCGTGATGTCGCCGGTCACCAGGTCGACGCGACCCTCGATGTCGGGATGGGCCGCGGTGAGGGAATCGAGTCGCTCCTGGGCGTCGGCACGGAAGTGATCCTGCACCAGACAGACGGCCCGTTGGCCGGGCCGGCGGGCCAGGACCAGGGGCAGGAGGGCGGATCCGAGGAATCCGGGGAAACCGGTGAACAGGACGTCGCTCATGCTCCCACCGAACCCCACGCGGGGGGTCCGAGGCAAGTGCCGGAGGTCCTCAACTGTCGGTCGCGCCCGGTTCCCACAGGACATCGGCCCCGCCGTTGGCCACCCGCGCCAGGATGAACAACAGGTCCGACAGCCGGTTGAGGTACGTCGCGGTCAGCGGGTTGGTGGTGTCGGGGTACTCGGCCACGGCGCGCCATGTCGACCGCTCGGCGCGCCGGGTGACGGTGCGCGCCACATGCAGCAATGCCGCGGCCGGGGTCCCTCCCGGCAGGATGAACGAGCGCAGCGGTTCCAGCGGCTCGTTGAAGTGATCGCAGTCGACCTCGAGGCGCTCGATGTAGGGGTCGGTGATCCGCAGCCGGCCGTCGCCCGCGCTCATCGGGGTGCACAGGTCGGCGCCGACATCGAACAGCTCGTTCTGGACCCGCCGGACGGTCGCGGCCACCTCCGGGTCGGCATCTCCCAGGGCCAGCACCGCCCCGAGGGCGGCATTCGCCTCGTCGACGTCGGCGTAGGCGATCAGCCGCGGGTCGTTCTTGCCCGTCCTGCTGAAGTCGCCCAAGGACGTGGTGCCGTCGTCGCCGGTGCGGGTGTAGATCCGGGTCAGGTTCACCATCCGACCATCGTAAGGATCAGGTCGCGGGTGGCGAAACTCACGGATGGTGCCCGTTTGTCCGGATCGCTCCCCGGGCACGCCGCACCGGTGACGCCCAGTACCACCGAGAGTGCCCCGACACGGCCTACGATGCCAGGCGTGGAGGCATTCCGGATCCAGGGCGGGAACCCGCTGACGGGGCAAGTCGGGGTGTACGGGGCCAAGAATTCCGTGCTCAAGCTCATGGCCGTCGCGCTGCTTGCCGAAGGGCGCACGACCATCACCAACGTCCCCGACATCATGGACGTGTCGATCATGGGGCGGCTCATCGAGCGGCTCGGCGCCCGGGTGGCCTTCGATTCCGCGGCACGCCGACTGACCATCGACGTCCCCGACGAACTCGAGCAACGCGCCGACTACGACCTGGTGCGTCAGATGCGGGCGTCGATCTCGGTCCTCGGTCCGCTGCTGGCGCGCCTGGGGGTGGCCGACATCGCCCTGCCCGGTGGCGATGCGATCGGCTCGCGCGGACTCGACATGCACCTCGCCGGTCTTGAACGGATGGGCGCCAAGGTCACGAGTGAACACGGCTACCTGCTCGCCTCGGCGCCCGAACGGCTGAAGGGCGCGGCCATCTGGCTCGACTTCCCCAGCGTCGGCGCCACCGAGACACTGCTCATGGCCTCGGTGACCGCCGACGGGGTCACCGTGATCGATAACGCCGCCCGGGAACCCGAGATCGTGGACATCTGCGACATGCTCGTGGCGATGGGCGCCGGGATCGAAGGCATCGGCACATCGACCCTGGTCGTCACCGGCGTGGACTACCTGGTCCCCGTCACCCACCGGACCGTGCCCGACCGCATCGTCGCCGGCACCTGGGCCGTGGCGGCCGCCATGACCGGCGGCGACATCACCATCCACGGCGCCGATCCGCACCATCTGGATCTTCCCCTCGACAAGCTCGCCGGCACCGGCGCGACCATCACCAACGTGGCCGACGGGTTCCGCGTCACCATGGCCGACCGTCCCCTGCCGGTCGACATCGTCACGCTGCCCTACCCGGGATTCGCCACCGATCTGCAGCCCCAGTTCATCGCGCTCAACGCGTTGTCCTCCGGCGTCTCCATGGTCACCGAGAACCTGTTCGAGAGCCGCTTCAAGTTCGTGAACGAACTCGTCCGGCTCGGTGCCGATGTCCGTATCGAGGGCCATCACGCCCTCGTCCGGGGTCGGGAGCGACTGTCGGGGGCACCGGTCGTCGCCACGGACATCCGGGCCGGCGCCAGCCTGGTCCTGGCCGGTCTGGTCGCGAACGGCGAGACGCTCGTGACCGAGGTCCACCACATCGACCGCGGCTACGACTCCTTCGTCGCCGACCTGCAGGCGCTGGGCGCCGACATCGAACGGGTCCCGGCGCCGGCCGAAGCCGCCGTCTGAGCGATCGGGATGGCCTGCCGGATGGGCTAGTCTGAGCGAGCACTCGGGGAGTCCGGGCCCATCGGACTGAGAGGGCGCACTGGTCGCGACAGCGGCGGCGTGCCCGACCCGCGCACCTGATCTGGGTCATTCCAGCGGAGGAAACGTGTTGCGATCGTCTGCCGTCCTGCTCTCCCTCGTCCTCGGTGTCGCCGCCTGCTCGGGGAATCCAGCCACCGCACCGTCCGAGGTCGCGGGCACGCCGAACTCGGACACGGTCACCCTGGTCACCTACGACTCCTACGCCATCTCGAAGAAGACCCTCGCGGACTTCACCGAGCAGACCGGACTCACGGTGAAGGTCAGCCGCGGCGGCGACGCCGCGGAAGTCGTCAACCGTGCTCTGCTGACCGCGGGCACCCCCGAGGGAGACGTGCTGTTCGGGGTCGACAACAACCTGCTGTCGCGAGCGACCGCCGGAGGGTTGTTCACCCCGTATGAGGCCGCCGGCCTCGCCTCGGTGCCCAAGAAGTACCGGCTCGACCCCGAGAACGACGTCACCCCGATCGACGTGGGTGATGTGTGCGTCAACTATGACAAGGAATGGTTCGCGGCCAGAAACTCCCCGTGCCGCAGACACTCGACGATCTGGCCGACCCGCGGTACCGCGATCTGCTGGTGGTGCAGAACCCCGCGACCTCCACCCCCGGGCTGGCATTCCTGCTCGCCTCGGTGTCGGAGTTCGGTCCGACGGGTACCAGGCCTACTGGCAGAAGCTGAAGGACAACGGGGTCGAGGTCGAGAACAGTTGGGACTCCGCCTATGAGCGTCGCTTCAGCGGTGGCTCCGGGGCGGGCAACCGGCCGCTGGTCGTGTCCTACGCGTCGTCGCCGCCGGCGGTGGTCTACGCCGAAAACCCGTCACGGAGGCGCCCACCGGGGTGCTGCTCGACACGTGCTGCACCGCCAAGTGGAGTTCGCCGGCCTGCTCGCGGGTGCCCCCAATCCGGTCGGCGGACAGGAGCTCATCGACTTCATGCTCACCCGCGAGTATCAGGAGGACCTCCCGTTGAACAACTTCGTGTTCCCGGTGCTGCCCGACGCCACCTTGCCCTCGGCCTTCACCGACAACGCGGAAGTCCCCGACAAGCCCTACTCGCTGCCGCCCGACGAGGTCGCCGCCAACCGCGACGCCTGGGTCGCCGGGTGGACCGACGTCATGGAGGTAGTCGTCACCATGACGCCCCGGAACCTGCTGTGGGTCGTCCCGCGGCGTTCTTCGGGATCTTCTTCGTCTTGCCGGTGGCCACCCTGCTGGTCACCGCTCTGGGGTGCCTCAGCCTCGACCGCGCAGAGTCTGGTGGGCGGGTCGATGTCGGGGTTCTGTGGTTCACCACGTACCAAGCCGTCCTGTCCACACTGCTGACGGTCGCCATTGCGCTTCCAGGGGCTGCGGTGCTGGCGCGGTTCCGATTCCGGTTTCGGGGGACGGTCGAGGCGCTGTCGGTGGTCGCGTTCGTGATGCCGACGGTGGTGGTCGCGGTCGCGGTGGCGCAGGCGCTGGGGGTGTTGGGGCTTCCCGACCAGGGCCTGGTGGCCATCCTGGTCGCTCACGTCTACTTCAACCTTGCGGTCGTCCTGCGGATGGTGGGCACGTATTGGGGGCAACTCGACCCTCGGCCGGAACAGGTCGCCGCCTGCCTGGGCGCCCGTCCGCTGACGGTGTTCCGCACCGTCACGCTGCCCCGCATCATGCCGGCGTTGGCGTCCGCCGCGGCGATCGTCTTCCTGTTCACGTTCACCTCGTTCGGCATCGTCCTGCTGCTGGGGCAGGCGGGGCAGGCGACGCTCGAAGTCGAGATCCAACGTCAGGCGCTCTTCCTGTTCAACCTGCCCCTGGCGGCGGCGCTGTCGCTGGTGCAGATCGTGCTGGTGGTCGCCCTGCTGATCGGGCAGGGGCGACTCACCCGTCGACTCGGCGGTACCGCAGGTGCGGGACGACTCCGTCCGGCGCGCACCCGGCGGGAACACCTCGTCGTCGGGTCCTTCGCCGTCGTCGCCCTGGTGATCTTCCTCGGACCGGTGATCGCCGTGGTGACGCGGGCGCTGCGGGTGGGCGACGGCTGGGGGTGGGACAACTTCATGCGACTGTCGTCGACGGGCAGCGACTCGATCCTGTTCGTCAGCCCGGCCGAGGCCGTGGCGAACTCGCTGATGTACGCCGCGTGTGCCGCGGTCCTGGCCACGGTCGTCGGCGGACTGGTCGCGTGGCTGCTGGGGGCGCGCGCCACCGGATGGGACACCGTGTGGCTGCTGCCGCTGGGGGTGTCGGCTGTGACGATCGGGTTCGGGATCCTGATCACGTTCGACACCCCGCCACTGAACTGGCGCGCCAACTTCTGGATGGTGCCGATCGCGCAGGCGCTCATCGCCATCCCGTTCGTCGTGCGCACCGTGGCGCCGGCCCTGCAGGCGATCGGCCCCCGGGTGCGTGACGCCGCCGCAGTGCTCGGCGCCTCGCCGGCCCGGGTTCTGGTCTCCGTCGAGTTACCCCTGGTGGCGCGCTCACTGGCCGTGGCTCTGGGGTTCGCCTTCGCCATCTCGCTCGGGGAGTTCGGGGCGACGCTGTTCGTGGCGCGGGGCGACCATCCCACGGTGCCGATCGCCATCTACCGACTGCTCGGCCGACCCGGCGAGACGAACCAGGGGCAGGCGATGGCCCTGGCCACGCTGCTCATCGTGATGACCGCCGTGGTTGTGTTGCTGACAGACCGCTGGCGGCGTCCCGGGAGTCCCCATGTCTGAGCTTCGTCTGACCGACGTTGGCGTGCGCTACGGCGATCGCGTGGCCGTGGCCGGCATCGATGTGGTGGTGGCACCCGGGGAGGTCGTGGCTGTTCTCGGCCCGAGTGGCTGCGGCAAGTCCACACTGCTGCGGGCAATCACCGGCCTCGAGCCGTTGTCCGCCGGGTCGGTCCACCTGGGCGGCGTCGATCTGGCCGGAGTTCCGACCCATCGCCGAGGGATCGGCCTGATGTTCCAGGAGGCGGCGCTGTTCGAGCATCTCGATGTCTCCGGGAACGTCGGCTTCGGGCTTCGGATGCAGCACCGCGGGAAGGCCGAGATCGCGCAGCAGGTGGCGCGGATGCTCCACCTTGTGGGGCTGGCGGACCGGGCTCACGCACCGGTCGACGAGTTGTCCGGGGGGGAACGGCAGCGCGTGTCATTGGCGCGCACCCTGGCGCCCGAACCGGGGGTGGTGTTGCTCGACGAACCCCTCGGCGCTCTGGACCGGGCCTTGCGCCGCGACATGGTGGCGCTGTTGTCCGAGGCGTTCGCCGCAACCTCGGCCACCGTGATGTACGTGACCCATGATCGCGACGAGGCCTTCGCCCTGGCGGATCGGGTGGCGCTCATGCGCGACGGGCGCTGGGTGCAGGTCGGATCGGTCTTCGACGTGATCGAGAATCCGGCCGACGGTTGGGTGCGCGATTTCCTGGCGTGAGGTCAACGGTCCCGGATCATCACTCTTCCCGCATGGGGGCGGGGTTCGGGGGATAGTGGCTGACATGCCGCCCACGCCGGAGGTGCCGGACCCGGCCGCACCGTCGCCTGAGCAATGGCGGGTGCCGTCGGCGCGGAAGTTCGTGGCACCCATCGCCGCGGTGGTGGTGCTGGGGTGCCTGTTGAGTCTTCTTCTCGGTGGTCTGCAGGCGATGAGTCTGCAGTCGGCGGCCAACGACGCCGCCGAGTCAGTGGTCGCCACCGACGCCATCGAGACCAGTGACGCGATCCGGGAACTGGATGGTGTGATGCAGTCCCTGGCCGCGGTGTTCCACGCCGAAGGGGACATCGGGCAGGCGCGCTTCCGGCGGTTGACCCGCGATCTGCTGGCCAACCACCCCTCGGTTCAGGCCCTGCAGTATTCGGTGGTGGTCCCTGATCGGCACCGGAAGGCCTTCGAACGGGAACTCCGGGCGGCCGGACTGGGGTCGAGCATCAATGACCCCACGCCGGAGGGCATCCGTCCCGCGGGTCAGCGTCCGGACTACGTCGCCATCAAGTACACCGAGCCCGTCCGGGGTAATCGACAGGTGTTCGGCCTCGACATCACCTATCGCCCGCAGAATCGGCGGACGCTGGAGGTGGCCCGGGATACGGGCGAGGTCCAGGTGGGAGGCCGCACCCAGATCGTCCAGGGTGGCGGGCAACTCGAGGCGATTCACATCTATGCGCCCATCTACCGGCCCGGAACCCGACCTGCGACCGTCCGTCAGCGGCATGAGGACTTCGTCGGGGTCGCCGGCGCCGTGGTGGTGTACGACCGGCTGATGTCCAAGGTGGCTCCCGCAACGGAGAGTCGAATTGCGGACCTCGCCCTTCTGGATCGCGAAGTGGACGGCCAGGTGGTCTTGTGGACCTCCGACGGGGCGGCGGGGACCTCGGCCGAGGAACTCGCGAACTGGCCCGCCCAGGCGGCCATCCCGTTGCCGGGGCGGGATCTGCTCATGGTGGGCCGTCCGTCCCAGGCGTACTGGGCGTCCCTGGGGCTGTGGCGCGTCATCGTCGCCGGGGCCGTGGGCTTGCTGGTCACCGCGCTGCTGGCGTTCCTGCTGTGGCAGCGGATGGATGCCCGGCGGTTCCGCTCCATGGCCCGGGAGTTGCACGACGCCAGCGACCGGCTTCGTTATCTCGCTGAACGGGATCCGTTGACCGGCCTCCCCCATCGTGCCGGGTTGCGGGCCTGGGCCGACGACTGGATCGAGACGCACCCCGGTGAGCCCCTGGCCGTGCTGTTCGTCGATCTGGACGACTTCAAGGATGTGAACAGCACGTGGGGCCATCCCGCCGGCGACGACGTGCTGCGCGAGATCGGTCGTCGGCTCGGGGAGATCCAGGTCGACGAGGGGCAACTGGTCGCCCGACTGGGGGGTGACGAGTTCGTGGTGGTGGCGTCGCTGGACTCTGACGAGGCCGAGGCGGAGGTGCCGGCTCTCTGTCGTCACGTCCAGGAGACCGTCAGTCGCCCACTGGCGGTCCAAGGCGGTCGCGAGCTGCTGCCCACCGCTTCCATCGGGGTGGCGACCTACCCGGTCGACGGCGCGGAGCTCGGGAGTCTCCTGGTGTGTGCCGACACGGCTGTCCGACATGCCAAGTCGATGTCTCGGGGCCGGGCCGAGATCTACACGCCGGCCCTGGCGGCCCGGGTGCAGGCCCGCCACGAGATGGAGACCGAACTGCGTCGGGCGGTGGGCGATCTGGACCACTCGTTCACCGTGCACTACCAACCCCAGATCGACATGTGGACCGGTCAGGTGATCGGGGTGGAGGCGTTGTTGCGGTGGCCCGAGGCCCCGCCGGGGGTATCCGGTCCCGCGGACTTCATCGGGGTCGCCGAGCGGATCGGGCTGATCGAACAGCTAGGAAGTTGGGTGCTGGCGCAGTCGGTGGCGCGGATGGCCGAGTGGTCGGCGGCCGGTCTGCCGCCCATCCGGATGGCCGTCAACGCTGCAGCCGAGCAGCTGACGTCGGGGTCCCTGGTGGCCGACCTCGAAGCCCTGGCACGGGATCACCGGCTCGAACCTGGCTTGGTGGAGATCGAGGTGACGGAGTCCACCGCGATGGCCCCCGACGGCAACGTGCGGCTGCGGCAGGTGCAGCAGTTGGGGGTCACCGTAGCGATCGACGACTTCGGTACGGGGTACAGCTCGCTGTCCCGGCTCAGTCAATTCCCGGCCTCGCGACTCAAGATCGACCGGGCCTTCGTCGCTGATCTGACAACGTCGCCGAAGTCGCTCGCCATCGTCCGGGCGATCGTCGCCCTCGCGGAGGCCGTGGATCTGGAGGTCGTGGCCGAGGGTGTGGAGACCGCCGACCAGGCGATGGTCCTCGTTACCGAGGGTGTCCGGCTTGCCCAGGGCTACTGGTACTCCCGACCCGTCCCCGCCGCAGAGATCGAGGAGCTGGTCGCCCGCGGGTTCCCCCACCAGGTGATCGTGCCTGAGGTCGCGGGCCCACCTACCGGCTGATCGCTGCCGTCAGGACCCGCCGGAGGCTCGTTGCAGTCCGACCCGCACCACCGGGTCACCTGGGTTCCACAGGACCGTCCACCAGGCGGTGAGCCGGGTTCCGTCCGCGGACGCGGACAGGGCACTGAATCCCTGCCCGGGCCGGTCGCCACCAGGCACGGTCGCCGGTCCCCAGGTGCGCCCCGTCAGGGAACGGGCGCCCGACGCGACGAATCCGGTGTAGGTCGACCACAGGACCGTCGCGCGCCGACCGGACGCACTGAGCGACTGGGACTGACCCGATCGCGTCGCCTCGCGACTCAGGACCGTGGTGCTGCCCCAGCGTCCCTTCACCTGGCGTCGGGCCTCAAGCAGGTTCGGGATGTCGTGGGTCCCGCGGGTCCAGCTCAGCAGACCCTGGCGACCGTCGGCGCTGAGATCAACCAGCGGGTGGGCGGAACCCGTGGGGCCGAGCGCCTGGGCGGACGACCACGTGCCGTTGCGCCGGGAGGCCCCGTAGACCCGGGGATCCGTCCCGGTGTAGACGGTCCACGAGGCGAGGGCTGCCGTGCCGTCGGCGGAGGTCGCTAGTTCCGGGATGGAGGCAATCCCGAATCCGCGGCCGAGGACGGTGCTGCGGCGCCGATTCCCGTTGACCTGGACCACCTCGACCGTCTGCGACCCGGTACGGCCGCGGGACAGTGCGAACGTCAGCGTTGTGCCGGTAATCGCGACATCCGGAGCGCCGAGATAGCCACCGGCCCGGTTCAGGCGGGTGGCGGCGGCGAAGCGGGTGCCTTTCCAGCGCCGGAAGTACATGCCGTGGTCGCCCCTCGGCAGTTGCCAGGCGACGACGCCGCGGGTGAGTGAGTCGTTTGCCGCGAAGTTCGGCCCGTACAGGGTGTCACCGGGAGCGGACCGCGCCAGCACGCGGGATCGGGACCACGCGCCGTGGCGATACCAGGCGGCGCGGATCGTGGTGGTGGTGTCCGCTTCGTACTGGGACCAGCCCACCAGCGCCTTGCGCCCGGACGCCGAGATCGCCACTGCCGGGTTGCCGGCCTCGCCGCTGCTGAGCAGTCGTCCGGCGGGGAACCGGGTGCCGCGGCCGACGGTCACGTACAGACGGGGGGTGGGCTCCATGACCGTGTAGGCCACCACTGAACGACCACCGGCCGTCATGCGGCTAGCCGCCAGGCCGTTCACCAGCGCGGGCGTGCCCGGGCCGACGATCGTCCGGACAGGGTCCCAGGTGGTCGCCGCCGACGCCTGCGGCGCCAAGGTCAGGGTGAGGGCGCCTATGGTGCCCAGCGTCACGAACGCCCATCGTCGGTTCATGGATCGAGGTTAGGTCGCCGCGATGCCGCTTGCCTGGTCTCTGCCCCCGCGGGAGTAGCGGCCCTGGCGCGGCGCCTACCCTGAAGGGAACGTACTCGGGAGGGTCAGTGAGCAAGGTCGCGGTCATCGGAGCCGGTCTGATGGGGTCGGGAATCGCCCAGGTGTCGGCGGTCGCCGGTCACGAGGTGGTCATGCGGGACGTCGATGACGCCGCGCTGAACCGGGGCATGTCGGGGATCTCGAAGTCGCTGTCGCGATTCGCCGAGAAGGGGACCATCACCGCCGCGGAAGCGGACGCTGCTCTGGCCCGGATCGCGACCACCACATCGCTGGAGGATGCGGTGGCCGAGGCCGACATCGTGGTCGAGGCCGTGTTCGAGAACCTCGACGTGAAGACCGAACTGTTCGCCGCCATCGACAAGGCGGCGCCGGCGGGTGCGGTCCTGGCGACCAACACCTCCGCGATCCCGATCACGCGCATCGCCGCGGCGACCAGCCGACCCGAAGCGGTGGTCGGCACCCACTTCTTCTCGCCCGTCCCGATGATGCGACTGTGCGAGTTGGTCCGGGGTTACAAGACCAGCGACGAGACTCTGGCCCGCGCGCGGGACTACGCCGAGAGTGTCGGCAAGACGTGCGTGGTAGTGAACCGCGACGTGGCGGGTTTCGTGACCACCCGGCTCATCGCCGCGCTGTGCATGGAGGCGGCCCGGCTGGTCGAGAACGGGGTGGCCAGCGCCGAGGACGTCGACATCGCCTGCCGACTCGGCTTCGGCCACGCCATGGGTCCGTTGCAGACCGCCGACCTGACCGGCGTGGACATCCTGACCAACGCGTCACAGAACATCTACAACGACACCCACGACGAGAAGTTCGCGCCGCCGGAGCTGCTGCAGCGCATGGTCGTCGCCGGCGACCTGGGGCGCAAGACGGGCACGGGTTTCTACTCCTACGACTGACGTTGTGATGACTCAACGGGTAGCCTTGGGGCGTTCACTCAAGGAGGGGTCATGCGCCGGTTCGCAGTGCTTCTGCTCGGGGGGGGTAGCACTCTC
>JAXLSJ010000018.1:0-58620 GCA_046330625.1 Candidatus Nanopelagicales bacterium | reverse complement strand
CAGGTCGTCAGAGCGACCGCGGATGGACAGCAGACCGGTCTCGTCGAACACCCCCACGTCGCCGGTGGCCACCAAGCCGTCGTCACGTTCCTTGTCGGCACCGTCGACGTACCCGTCGAAGGCCGCCGCCGACCCGACCCACACCTCGCCGGTCTCCCCGGTCGGCACCGCTGTCCCGTGACTGTCCCGCAGTTCGACCCTGACCCCGGGCAGCGGTCGCCCGGCCGAGTTCGGCGCATGCGCGAGGTCCGTCGGCGTGGCCACGGTGGCGTAGCCGACCTCGGTGGAGCCGTCCAGGTTGTAGAGCACGGGGCCGAAGCGCTCGGCGAACCGCGCCACGATGTCCGGAGGGATGGCCGAACCGCTCACCAGCACACCGTTCAGGTGGCTGAGGTCGCGGTCGCCGGGGCCCGCCTCCATCAGGCGCCCGATCACCACGGGGGTCGTGACGATGAGGTTGGCCCTCCGGCGTTCCGCCGCGTCCAGGACCGCCCCGGCGTCGGGTCGGGGGATCATGACCTCCGTGGCGTCCAGGAGTGCGGCCAGGCGATGGTTCAACCAGCCCCAGGAATGGAACAGCGGCGCGGCCATGATGTGCGTGCCGAGTTCCCGGTAGGGCAGCGAGGCGAGCAGGGACACCGCGGCCTCGAGCGGGGTCCGGGAGCGGTCGGCGCCCTTGGGCCGCCCGGTGGTCCCGGACGTCAGGATGATGTGCCGGCCACCGCCGGGGGACAGCCGGAATCCCGCCGGGCTCGCCCAGCCGCCGGGTCGACTCAGGTCCAGCACCGGCACCGTCCCCGGGACCCGGGGGGCCAGTTCAGGGTCGGCGAGTAGCAACGACACCTCTCGCTCGGCGCAGACCGCCGCCACCTGTTCGGCGCTGAACCCCGGGTTCAGGTACACCAGGTCGGCCCCGGTCCGCGCCACCGCGGCGATGGCCACCGCGAAGCCGATCGAGTTGCGTCCCAGCAGCGCCGCGGTCCGACCCGGCGCCAGACCGAGGTCGCGCAGGTGGCGCGTGGCACCCCGGGTGAGATCCTCGGCGGCCTGCTGCGTGAGTGACCGATCGGCATCGACGATCGCGATGGAGTCCGGATGCCGGGCCGCGCCGGCCGCCCACCCGATGGCGGGGGAGACGCCGTGGACGAAGAGGTCCCGCCCCAGCCGGGCGGTCACCAGCGGGTTCACCGGGATGGTGATTCCTGATGAGCGCCACGCCTGCCAGGCCTCGATCCCCGTCCGGCCCCAGGTCGTGGGCCACCGGTCGCTGCTGGGTCCCATCCTCCGACTCTGCCGCACCGGGTACCCGGTGGTCGAGCGGAGCCGGGACCCTTCGGCCTGCCGTGCCGTCCCGGTGGTCGAGCGGAGCCGAGACCACCGGACCTGCGGGATTGCATATATCAAGTTATGCGTATACTCACCGCATGGGTTATCGGGTCGGCGTCGTCGGTGCCAGCGGATATGCCGGGGGCGAGCTGCTGCGGATCCTCGCGGGACACGGTGAGTTCGATGCTCAGGTGCTGGCCGCCGGCAGCCGGAGCGGGGTGCCGGTCACCGACGTCCATCCGGGTCTGGGCGACCGGGCCGGCGAGGTGTTCACCGAGACCGATCCGGACGCGCTGGTGGATCTCGACCTCGTGTTCCTCGCGCTGCCCCACGGCCACTCCGCCGCTCTGGCCCAGGCCATTCCCGACACCGTCCGCGTGGTGGATCTCGGGGCCGATCATCGGCTGCGCTCACCGCGTGACTGGGCGGAGTACTACGGCACCGGGACATCCGCGCCGCCCTGGCCCTACGGCCTGCCGGAGACACCGGGAGCGCGGGAGGCGCTCACGGCGGCCGACCGGGTCGCCGGACCCGGCTGTTACGCGACCGCCATCACCCTGTCGGCGTGGCCGCTGGTGGCCGCGGGACTCGTCGCCGCCGAACTCGTCACCGTCGCGGCCAGCGGGACCAGCGGTGCCGGTCGCACCCCCACCGAAGCCCTGCTCGCGACGGAGGTCATGGGCTCGATGACGGCCTACAAGGTGGGAGGCGTCCACCAGCACACCCCGGAGATCGAGCAGGCCATCGGCGACGCGGCCGGCACCCGGGTGACCCTGTCCTTCACCCCGCTGCTGGCGCCGATGCCGCGCGGGATCCTGGCCACGACGACTGCCGCCGTGCGCGACGGGGTCACCGAGACCGACCTCCGTGACGCCCTGAGCGACGCGTACTCCGGGGAACCCTTCGTCCGGATGCTGCCCCCGGGCCGGTGGCCCACCACCGCAGCCACCGCCGGCGCCAACACCGCCCTGATCCAGGTGGCCCTGGACGAGCACGCCCGGCGGGCCGTGGTCGTCACCGCGATCGACAACCTCCAGAAGGGGGCGGCCGGACAGGCGGTGCAGTGCGCCAACCTCATGGTCGGCCTGCCCGAGACCATGGGGTTGTCGACCCTGGGGGTGACGCCATGAGCGTGACCGCGGCGAAGGGATTCCGCGCCGCCGGGGTGGCGGCCGGGCTCAAGTCCTCCGGCGCTGCCGACGTGGCGCTGGTGGTCAATGACGGGCCGCTGTCGGCGGCTGCGGGGGTCTTCACCCGCAATCGCATCAAGGCCGCACCGGTGGTCTGGTCGCAGCAGTGTCTGACCACCGGCGAGTTGCGGGCGGTGGCGCTCAACTCCGGCGGCGCCAATGCCTGCACCGGGCCGGACGGTTTCGCCGACACGCACCACGCCGCCGAGCACGTCGCCGAACTCCTGGGGATCGGCCCCATCGAGGTCGCCGTGTGCTCGACCGGGCTCATCGGTGAACGGCTCCCGATGACCAACCTCCTGTCCGGGTTCGACGCGTGTGCCGGGCAGTTGTCCGTCGACGGCGGTCCGGCCGCCGCACGGGCGATCATGACGACGGATACGGTCCCCAAGACCGCGGTGGCGCGCAGCGCCGACGGGGTCATCGTCGGTGGGATGGCCAAAGGGGCGGGCATGCTCGCCCCTGGCCTGGCCACCATGTTGTCCGTGATCACGACCGATGCCGTTGCCGACTGCGAACTCTTGGATCAGGTGCTGCGCGCCGCGACGGCCCGGACGTTCGACCGCGTCGACTCCGACGGCTGCATGTCGACCAACGACACGGTGCTGCTCCTGGCCTCCGGCGCTTCGGGGGTCACGGTCGACGGGTCCACACTCGGCGAAATGGTCGAGCAGGTGGCCGCAGCCCTCGCGCGGCAGTTGGTGGCCGATGCCGAAGGGGCGTCCAAGGACATCAGGATCGATGTGGTGAATGCCGCCACTGAACTCGACGCCGAACTGACCGGGCGGGCGGTGGCGGCCAGCAACCTGTTCAAGTGCGCCGTGCACGGCGAAGATCCGAACTGGGGCCGCATCCTGTCGGCGTTGGGGACGACGGCAGCGGCCTTCGAGCCGGACGCCGTGGACGTCGCCGTGAACGGGGTCTGGGTGTGCCGCGACGGCGCCACCGGCGAGGACCGCTCGCGGGTGGACATGTCGGGTCGCGATGTCGTCGTCACGATCGACCTGCGCGTGGGCAGCGAGTCCGCCACCATCTGGACCAACGACCTCACCGCCGCCTACGTGCACGAGAACTCGGCGTACTCGACATGAGCAGCATCAGGACTCAGGACCGGGCTGCCGCGATGGCCGATGCGGCCGTGCTGGCCCGGGCATTGCCGTGGCTGGAGCGCTTCCGTGGTGCCTGCGTGGTCGTCAAGTACGGCGGGAACGCCATGATCGACGAGGATCTACAACGGTCCTTCGCACAGGACGTCGTCTTCCTGCGACTTGCGGGTCTGCGTCCCGTGGTGATCCACGGCGGGGGTCCCCAGATCACGTCGATGCTCGACCGGCTCGGGGTCGAGACCCGGTTCGCGGGCGGGTACCGGGTCACCACCCAGGAGGCCATGGACGTCGTCCGGATGGTGCTCACCGGCCAGGTGCAGCGGGACATCGTGCGGCTGATCAACGAACACGGCCCCCATGCCGTGGGCCTGTCGGGCGAGGACGCCCACCTCTTCACCACCACGCGGCGACTTGCGGTCGTCGACGGCGAGGAGGCCGACATCGGCTTCGTGGGCGATGTCACCGCGGTACGGCCCGACTTCGTCACCACCCTCCTCGACGACGGACTGATCCCGGTCGTGTCCAGTGTGGGCATCGGCGAAGACGGGCAGGTGTACAACATCAACGCCGATGCGGCGGCCGCCGCACTCGCGGTCGCGCTCGGCGCCGACAAGTTCGTCGTCCTGACCGACGTCGAGGGCCTCTACGCCGACTGGCCGGACTCCGACGAGGTGATCCGCACCCTGTCCCTGTCGGAGTTGCGGGCCATGCTGCCCGAACTCGAGGCGGGCATGGTGCCCAAGATGCAAGCCTGCGCAGATGCGGTCGCGGGCGGGATCGCCCGTGCTCACGTGATCGACGGCCGCATCCCCCATTCGCTCCTGCTCGAGGTGTTCACCGACGAGGGCATCGGCACGATGGTGCTGCCGGACGGAGTACCCGACGAATGAGCAACGTCGAACTGCGCTCGCGCTGGGACGCGACGATGATGCGCAACTACGGCACGCCACCCCTGGCTCTGGTGCGCGGCGAGGGATGCCGGGTCTGGGATGCCGACGGCAACGCGTACCTGGATCTTGTCGCCGGGATCGCGGTGAACACCCTCGGGCACGCCCATCCGGCGATCGTCGACGCCGTGACCGACCAGGTAGGGCAGCTCGGCCACACCAGCAATCTGGCGATCCATGAGCCTGGCGTCCGTCTCGCCGAACGGCTGGTCGCGCTGTCGGGGCGCCCTGCCCGCGTGTTCTTCTCCCAGGACGGCGCCACGGCCAACGAGGCGGCGTACAAGATCGCCCGGCGCCATGGCTGGACCGCCGATCCGACCGGCGGAAAGCTGCGGATCATCGCGGCCGACGGTTCCTTCCACGGCCGCACGATGGGAGCCTTGTCGATCACCGGCAACGCGCCGAAGCGCGAGCCGTTCGAGCCCCTCCCCGGACCCGTGACCTTCGTCCCCTACGGCGACGCCGACGCGCTGGCCGAGGTGGTGGGGGCAGACACCGCCGCCGTCTTCCTCGAACCGATCCTCGGCGAGGGTGGTGTCGTCCCCCCGCCCGCCGGCTATCTGGAGCGGGCGCGCGAGATCACGACCGCGTCCGACGCCCTCCTCATCGTCGACGAGGTCCAGTCGGGCATCGGCCGCACCGGAGCCTGGTTCGCGTCGGCCGGTGTCGCTCCCGATGTCATCACGCTCGCGAAGGGTCTCGCCGGTGGTCTGCCCCTGGGTGCGGTCCTGGCCTTCGGCCCGTCCGGGGAACTCCTGGCTCCCGGCGACCACGGCACGACCTTCGGGGGCAACCCGGTGTCGGTGGCCGCCGCCCACGCGGTCCTCGACGTCCTCGACGACGGTCTCCTGACGTCGGTCACGGCTGTCGGGGACCACCTGGCACACGGGCTCGAGGCGATCGGTGACCCCTGGGTGGCCGGACAGCGCGGAGCCGGGTTGTGGCGCGGACTGCTTCTCACCGAACCGGTGGCAGGGGCCGTCGAAGCGGCCGCGCGGCGTCACGGATTCCTCGTCAACGCGGTGCGACCGGACGTCGTCCGCCTCTGCCCACCCCTGATCATCACCCCGGCCGAGGTCGACGAGTTCCTGGCGGCGCTGTCAGGGATCCTCGCCGATGCCCGCGAGGAGGCAGGATGACCGTCCCCAAGAGCATGTCCGCCCGCCGGCTGCGGATCGTCGAACTCCTGCAGTTGCACCCCATCCGCTCCCAGGCCGAGTTGCGCGAACATCTGGTCGCCGATGGGATCGAGGTCACGCAGGCCACCCTGAGTCGCGACCTCGACGAACTGCGTGCGGTGAAGGTGCCCACGTCGGAAGGTGACCTGGTCTATGCCGTCCCGGGCGAGGGCGGCGACAGCACGCCGAGACCCCCGGACCTCGACGCCGTGCGGGGGTCCAAGCTCGCCAGGGTCGGGGAGGAGCTGATCATCTCGGTGGACTCCTCGGCGAACCTGGTGGTCCTGCGCACACCTCCGGGAGCCGCGCAGTACCTGGCCAGCACCATCGACCACACTGTTCTCGGCGGCATCATCGGGACCGTGGCCGGCGACGACACGGTCCTGTTGATCACGCGGGCACCCGATGGGGGGGCCGAGGTCGCGGAGACGATCCTGACCCTGATCAACGAACGGGCCCGATCGTGATCGTGCACAACAAGGACCGGCAGGGCCCAGCAGGGCAACGACAACAGGGAGAAGGCTCACCATGAGCGACAGGGTGGTACTCGCGTACTCCGGCGGCCTGGACACCAGCGTCGCCATCGGCTGGATCGCCGAGCAGACCGGCGCCGAGGTGATCGCCGTCGCCGTCGACGTCGGTCAGGGAGGCGAGGATCTCGAGGTGATCCGCAAGCGCGCTCTGGAGTGCGGTGCAGTCGAGGCCGAGGTGGCCGACGCCCGCGACGAGTTCGCCGACGGGTACTGCGCTCCGGCCCTGCGCGCCAACGGGCTCTACATGGATCGGTATCCGCTCGTCTCGGCTCTGTCCCGCCCGCTCATCGTGCGGCACCTGGTCGACGCCGCCGCCAAGTACGACGCTTCGATCGTGTCCCACGGCTGCACCGGCAAGGGCAACGATCAGGTCCGCTTCGAGGTGGGCATCAGCAACCTCGCTCCCGACCTGACGTGCATCGCCCC
Organism: Candidatus Nanopelagicales bacterium; assembly: GCA_046330625.1. GTDB lineage: Bacteria > Actinomycetota > Actinomycetes > S36-B12 > CAIWTL01. The sequence continues at coordinate 51,914 of JAXLSJ010000018.1, read as the reverse complement.
GGTCCGCGACTACGCCATGACCCGCGACAAGGCCATCGAGTTCGCCGAGGTCCATGGCCTGCCGATCGACGTGACCAAGAAGTCGCCCTATTCCATCGACCAGAACGTCTGGGGACGGGCGGTCGAGACGGGCTTCCTCGAGGACATCTGGAACGGTCCGATCGAGGACCTCTACTCCTACACCAGCGCCCCCGACACGGCCGCCGAGCCCGACGAGGTGATCATCGAGTTCGCCGCCGGACTTCCGGTGGCCATCGACGGCGAACCCGTCACGATGCTGCAGGCCATCGAGCAGCTCAACGCCCGCGGCGGGGCCCAGGGCGTGGGTCGGCTCGACATGGTCGAGGACCGGCTGGTCGGGATCAAGTCCCGCGAGGTCTACGAGGCGCCCGGCGCGATAGTGCTGCTGACGGCCCGCGAGGAACTGCAGAACGTCACCATGGAGCGCGACATGGCGCGGTTCTTCCGCGGGGTGTCGCAGCGCTGGACCGAACTGGCCTACGACGGGCTGTGGTTCTCGCCGCTGATGCGGGCGCTCGACAACTTCGTCACCGAGGCCAACCAGCCGGTGACGGGCGAGGTCCGGGTGGTCCTGCACGCCGGTCGGGCGGTCGTCACCGGTCGCCGCAGCCCTGAGTCCCTCTACGACTTCGGTCTGGCCACCTATGACACCGGCGACACCTTCGACCAGTCCAAGTCCAAGGGGTTCATCGACCTGTGGGGTCTGCCGAGCACGCTGGCGTCCGCGCGTGATGCGCGGCAGGGACGCGCGTGAGCACCCGACTGTGGGGCGGCCGGTTCGGTGCCGGCCCCGACGACGCCATGGCGGCGCTGTCGTTGTCGGTGCACTTCGACTGGGTGCTCGCGCCGTACGACATCCAGCAGAGCAGGGCGCATGCCCGGGCACTGCACCGCGCCGGGCTGCTCAGCGACGACGACCTGTCGGCCATGCTCGCCGGTCTGGACGCCCTGCTCGCCGACGTCGAGTCGGGCGAGTTCCAGGCCACCGAGGCCGACGAGGACGTCCACACCGCAGTGGAGCGGGGTCTGCTCGAGCGACTGGGGCCGGAACTGGGCGGTCGACTGCGCGCGGGGCGGTCGCGCAACGACCAGGTCGCCACCGACTTCAAGCTGTACCTGCGCGACCAGGCCCGCATGATCCGGGGGATGACGCTGGAACTGGCCGACGCCCTCGCCGACCAGGCCGAACGTCACGTCGACGACCCGGCGCCCGGATTCACCCATCTGCAGCGCGCCCAACCGGTGTCGTTCGGCCACGAGTTGGCCAAGCACTCCCATGCGCTGCTGCGCGACGTCGAACGGTTCGAGGACTGGGACCGGCGTGCCGCGCGGTCTCCGATGGGGGCGGGGGCGCTGGCCGGATCCTCCCTCGGCCTCGATCCCCGGGCCATCGCCGCCGACCTGGGGTTCGACTCGGTCATGGGCAATTCGATCGACGCCGTCAGCGACCGGGACTTCGTCGCGGAGTTCCTCTTCGCGGCGGCCATGCTCGCGGTCCACGTGTCCCGGTTGGGCGAGGAGATCTGTCTGTGGGCGTCCACCGAGTTCGGCTGGGCCACGCTCGACGACCGCTTCGCCACCGGATCCAGCATCATGCCGCAGAAGAAGAACCCCGACGCCGCCGAACTCGCTCGGGGCAAGGCCGGTCGCATCATCGGCAATCTGACGGGACTGCTGGCGACTCTGAAGGGCCTCCCGTTCGCCTACAACCGCGATCTGCAGGAGGACAAGGAGCCGGTGTTCGACACGGTCACCCAACTCTCGCTGGTCCTGCCCGCGATGACCGGCACGGTGGCGACGCTCACCTTCGACACCGCGGCGATGGCGGCAGAAGCGCATGGGGGCTACGCGTTGGCGACCGACGTCGCCGAGTGGCTGGTGCGTCAGGGGATGCCGTTCCGACAGGCGCACGAGGCCGCCGGCGCGTGCGTGCGCACCGCGGAGGCCCGCGGGGTCGAACTGGATGCGCTGACCGACGAGGAACTGCTCGCCGTGAGCCCGCTGTTGACCAGCGAGGTGCGCGAGGTCCTCGACGTCCCCGGCGCCCTGGCGTCCCGGTCGGGCGTGGGCGGGACCGCGCCGAGCCGGGTGCGGGAGCAGGTCGCCGACCTCCGCGCCCAGGCGGCGGCACACCGGGCGCGTCTCTGACCGCCATCGCACGCGGCGGAGTGCCATCATCACCCCATGAGCGGCATGTCCCAGGAACAGTTGCACGCAGCGGCCGTCAAGCGCGTCCGGGCCAAGCAGAACTTCCGGCGCACGGCCGGGGCGTTCGTGATCATCTGGCTCTTCTTCATCGTCCTGTGGTGGTTCGGCGCCAAGGAGCACACCGTCACCAATTTCTGGCCCATCTGGCCCATCATCGGGATGGGCATCGGGCTGGCGTTCATGGGGTGGAGCGCGTACGGACCCGGCGACGACGTGACCGACGCCCAGGTCGAGGCCGAGATGCGCAAGATGCAGGGGGGCTCCTGACGGGGGATCGGCCGACGCGCCAGTAGCCTGACCCCATGACGCGCTCCCGGTTGGCCCGCACCCTGCCCGAGGGGGTGCGGCAGTTCCTCGGCTTCACCTCGCCACGGATCCTGCTCACATGTCTGGTGCTGGCCGTGGTGGCCCGACTCTGGGTCGGGGACTACGCGTGGTCCAACCTCATCTGGTTTGCCGTCGTCATCGTCATCCAACCCTTCCTCGAGTGGTTCCTGCACGTGTTCGTGCTCCACGCCAAGCCCGTGGAACTGGCCGGTCGGGAGTTCGACACCGTCGTGGCCCGTGACCATCGGGCGCACCACGCCGATCCCCGCGACCTTCCGTTGATCTTCATCCCCCTGCGGTGGTGCATCTACCTGGTGCTGTCGGTCCTCCTCATCGGGCTGCTCATCCCGACCTGGTCGGGGCGGACCAGTTTCTGGGTGGCGGCGTTCGCTATGGCCGTGGCCTACGAGTGGTCCCACTTCCTCATCCACACCGACTACAAGCCGAAGACGCGGGCCTACCGGCACCTGTACACCAATCACCGACTCCATCACTTCCGCAACGAGAAGTACTGGTTCGGGATCACCAACACCCTGGGCGACCGGATCCTGCGGACCGCGCCCGACAAGAACGACGTCCCTGTCTCGCCGACCGCGCGCAACCTGCACGGTGGCGTGACCACCCGGACGTGAACGATCCGGCCCCCGGGCCCGACCTGATCGACGATCTTGCCTGGCGCGGCCTGATCGCGGACAGCACCGACCTCGACGCGCTGTGGGATCGGCTGCGGTCCGGACCGATCACCTTCTACTGCGGATTCGACCCGACGGCGCCCAGCCTCCATCTGGGCAACCTGGTCCAGATCCTGACGATGCGTCGCTTCCAGGACGCCGGACACCTCCCGTTGGCCCTGGTCGGTGGTGCCACCGGTCTCATCGGCGATCCCAAGGAGTCAGGCGAACGCACGCTCAACGATCGCGACACGGTCGCCGAATGGGTCGGTCGCATCGAGGGGCAGCTGCGCCGGTTCCTGGCTTTCGAGGGACCCGCTGCGGCTCGCATGGTGGACAACTTCGAGTGGACCTCGAGGCTGGGGGCCATCGAACTGCTCCGGGATCTCGGCAAACACTTCAGCGTCAATCGCATGCTCGACCGCGAGGCGGTGGCTGCCCGCCTGGCCGCCGGCGGGATCTCCTACACGGAGTTCTCCTACCAGGTGCTGCAGGCCAACGACTACCGGCACCTGCATCAGGAGTACGGGTGCCAGTTGCAGACCGGCGGTTCCGACCAGTGGGGCAACCTCACCGCCGGCGTCGACCTGGTACGCCGGGTGACCGGCGACCATGTGCACGCGCTCACGACGCCGTTGCTGGTGAAGGCCGACGGCACCAAGTTCGGCAAGACCGAGTCGGGCACCATCTGGCTCGACGCCGACCGCACGAGTCCCTACGCCTTCTACCAGTTCTGGATCAATGCCGACGATCGCGACATCGGCCGCTGGCTGCGGGTGTTCTCGTTCGCGGGTCACGACAGGATCCAGGAGCTGGAGCGTGCGACCGAGGACCGGCCGCACGCGCGCGAAGCGCAACGGGCTCTCGCCGCGGAACTGACCACGCTCGTCCACGGCGCCGCCGCCACCGAGGCGGTCATCGCGGCATCGGCGGCGCTCTTCGGCCGGGGCGACCTTCGCGAGGCCGATCCCGACACGCTCACGTCGGCCCTGCTCGAGGCAGGGGCGGTGACCTTGACAGGCGACGACATCGGCGAAGGGGGAGTGCCGTTCGTGACGGTCCTGGCCCGCGCCGGGCTGGTTCCGAGCACGTCGGCGGCTCGTCGCGCCGTCACCGAGGGTGGGGCCTACCTCAATAACGAGCGGGTCGGCGACATCGATCGTCGGGTGACCGCCGACGACTTGATCCACGGACGCTGGCTGGTGCTGCGCAAGGGGAAACGCCACGTGGGAGCTGCCGATGCCACGCTGCTCGGATGAGGTCCGACGCTCGGGGTAGGCGCGACCTGAGCGGTGTGGCGGGGGACACAGAGGCGCAGGTTGACCACCACCCTCGGCGATCCCTACTCTTACGGAGGTTCGCTTCACCGGCCGCCCCTGAAAGGGCCCGGAGGAGCAGGACCCGCCCCCCGAAATCTCGGTCCCCAACTGAGGTGACCGGAGTCACAGCATCTTCCCGATCTGGGAGTTGACCCGACTCCGGCAGGGAGGTAAGGTTAGGGGGTTGCCCCAAGAACTGGCCGAAAGGTCCGTGATTGGTGCGCGTCCGCTCCTTGAGAACTCAACAGCGTGCCGAAAGTCAATGCCAAACATAACCCCGTCTGGCTGACCTGTCCGGGACTTGTCCCGGTCAGGTAGGCAGATGGATTCCTTTGGTAAAGCACCGAGAACTAAGCCGCTCGGTGCGATTGCCACGATCTACCTCCGGGTAGTTTCGGTGCCGGCCTCGTGTCGGCTGCCACACAGAAACATTCACGGAGAGTTTGATCCTGGCTCAGGACGAACGCTGGCGGCGTGCTTAACACATGCAAGTCGAACGAAGAACCTTCCTTCGGGAAGGGGACGAGTGGCGAACGGGTGAGTAACACGTGGGCAACCTGCCCCTCGCACTGGGATAACCCCGGGAAACCGGGGCTAATACCGGATACTCACCTCTGCAGGCATCTGCGGAGGTGGAAAGGATTCTGGCGAGGGATGGGCCCGCGGCCTATCAGCTTGTTGGTGGGGTAACGGCCTACCAAGGCGACGACGGGTAACCGGCCTGAGAGGGCGACCGGTCACACTGGGACTGAGACACGGCCCAGACTCCTACGGGAGGCAGCAGTGGGGAATATTGCGCAATGGGCGAAAGCCTGACGCAGCAACGCCGCGTGAGGGATGAAGTACGTCGAGATGTAAACCTCTTTCAGCAGGGACGAAGCGAAAGTGACGGTACCTGCAGAAGAAGCGCCGGCTAACTACGTGCCAGCAGCCGCGGTAATACGTAGGGCGCAAGCGTTGTCCGGATTTATTGGGCGTAAAGGGCTCGTAGGCGGTCTGTCACGTCGGATGTGAAAACTCAGTGCTTAACACTGGGCCTGCATTCGATACGGGCAGACTAGAGTTCGGTAGGGGAGACTGGAACTCCTGGTGTAGCGGTGGAATGCGCAGATATCAGGAAGAACACCGATGGCGAAGGCAGGTCTCTGGGCCGACACTGACGCTGAGGAGCGAAAGCGTGGGGAGCGAACAGGATTAGATACCCTGGTAGTCCACGCCGTAAACGGTGGGCACTAGGTGTGGGAAACTATCTACGTTTTCCGCGCCGCAGCTAACGCATTAAGTGCCCCGCCTGGGGAGTACGGCCGCAAGGCTAAAACTCAAAGGAATTGACGGGGGCCCGCACAAGCGGCGGAGCATGCGGCTTAATTCGATGCAACGCGAAGAACCTTACCTAGGCTTGACATATAGCGTTTACCGGCAGAGATGTCGGGTCCTTCGGGGCGCTATACAGGTGGTGCATGGCTGTCGTCAGCTCGTGTCGTGAGATGTTGGGTTAAGTCCCGCAACGAGCGCAACCCTCGTCCTATGTTGCCAGCATTTAGTTGGGGACTCATAGGAGACTGCCGGGGTCAACTCGGAGGAAGGTGGGGACGACGTCAAGTCATCATGCCCCTTATGTCTAGGGCTGCACGCATGCTACAATGGCCGGTACAAAGGGCTGCGATACCGTAAGGTGGAGCGAATCCCATAAAGCCGGTCTCAGTTCGGATTGGGGTCTGCAACTCGACCCCATGAAGTTGGAGTCGCTAGTAATCGCAGATCAGCAACGCTGCGGTGAATACGTTCCCGGGCCTTGTACACACCGCCCGTCACGTCACGAAAGTCGGTAACACCCGAAGCCGGTGGCCCAACCCTTGTGGAGGGAGCCGTCGAAGGTGGGACTGGCGATTGGGACGAAGTCGTAACAAGGTAGCCGTACCGGAAGGTGCGGCTGGATCACCTCCTTTCTAAGGAGCAACTGGCACTCATTGCGGTGTCCAGAGCCCGCCACGGCCGACCGTGCCGTGGGGGAGAGCTCAGGGTAGATCATTGACCATTAGGCAGTCCCTACTATCAGCGATCAGTACTACGTCCTTGGACGTGTGGACCATCGCTGAAGCGGGATTGCCCAGGCACGCTGTTGGGTCCTGAGGGAACGGGCAACCGTTACTCAGGTCGGCCTCTGGCCGGCGCTCGGACCCTTCGCCCGTCGAACGACTGGAATTCTTCCGGCACGCGACGTCACAGTGCGAAGGGCTCCGCCCGTACGTTGAGAACTGCACAGTGGACGCGAGCATCTAGTTTTTGTGGTCAAGTTAGTAAGAGCACATGGTGGATGCCTTGGCACCAAGAGCCGAAGAAGGACGTAGGAGGCTGCGATAAGCCTCGGGGAGCTGTCAACCGAGCTGTGATCCGGGGATGTCCGAATGGGGAAACCCAGCTGGGGTAATGCCCAGTTACCAGCGCCTGAACACATAGGGCGTATGGAGGGAACGTGGGGAAGTGAAACATCTCAGTACCCACAGGAAGAGACAACAACAGTGATTCCGTCAGTAGTGGCGAGCGAACGCGGAACAGGCCAAACCGAATCGACGTGATAGCCGCCAGGCGTTGTCGGTTCGGGGTTGTGGGACGAGGCCGTGGACTCTGGCGAGTTCACAAGGAGTTACAAATGTTCGTCGTAGTCGAAGGCCATGCGAAAGGGCCGGCACAGAAGGTAAGACCCCTGTAGACGAAACGGCGCGCACTCCTGCCTTGTATCCCAAGTAGCACGGGGCCCGAGAAATCTCGTGTGAATCCGGCGGGACCACCCGCCAAGCCTAAATACTCCTTGGTGACCGATAGCGGACTAGTACCGTGAGGGAAAGGTGAAAAGTACCCCGGGAGGGGAGTGAAATAGAACCTGAAACCGTGTGCTTACAAGCCGTGGGAGCGTAGGGGCCTTCGGGCCTTCGTGACCGCGTGCCTTTTGAAGAATGAGCCTGCGAGTTAGTGGTGCGTGGCGAGGTTAACCCGTGTGGGGAAGCCGTAGCGAAAGCGAGTCCGAACAGGGCGATTCAGTCGCGCACTCTAGACCCGAAGCGGAGTGATCTACCCATGGCCAGGGTGAAGCGCGAGTAAGACCGCGTGGAGGCCCGAACCCACCAATGTTGAAAAATTGGGGGATGAGCTGTGGGTAGGGGTGAAAGGCCAATCAAACTCCGTGATAGCTGGTTCTCCCCGAAATGCATTTAGGTGCAGCGTCGTGCGTTTCTTGTCGGAGGTAGAGCACTGGATGATCTAGGGGGCCTACAAGCTTACCGAAATCAACCAAACTCCGAATGCCGATAAGTCAGAGCACGGCAGTGAGACTGCGGGGGATAAGCTTCGTAGTCGAGAGGGAAACAGCCCAGATCACCAACTAAGGCCCCTAAGCGTGTGCTAAGTGGGAAAGGATGTGGAGTCGCACAGACAACCAGGAGGTTGGCTTAGAAGCAGCCACCCTTGAAAGAGTGCGTAATAGCTCACTGGTCAAGTGATTCCGCGCCGACAATTTAGCGGGGCTCAAGCACACCGCCGAAGTTGTGGCATTCACACATCTGCTCGGCCCGTTCATTCGGGTCCAGGCGTGTGGATGGGTAGGGGAGCGTCGTGTGGCGAGCGAAGCGGCCGGGTAACCGAGCCGTGGATGCCACACGAGTGAGAATGCAGGCATGAGTAGCGAAAGACGGGTGAGAAACCCGTCCGCCGAATGACCAAGGGTTCCAGGGCCAGGCTAATCCGCCCTGGGTAAGTCGGGACCTAAGACGAGGCCGACAGGCGTAGTCGATGGACAACGGGTTGATATTCCCGTACCGGTGTTATCGCGCCCCTGACGAGCCCGGCGATGCTAAGCGCCCGAAGCCGGCGACCTCTTCGGAGAGAGCTGGTGGAGCGCGCGAACCAGACCGGTAGTAGTCAAGCAATGGGGTGACGCAGGAGGGTAGTCCAACCACGGCGATGGTTGTCCGTGGGCAAGGTTGTAGGGCGAGACGTAGGCAAATCCGCGTCTCATGTGCCTGAGAGCCGATGCGGAGCCGATCTAGGCGAAGTGGATGATCCCATGCTGCCAAGAAAAGCCTCTAGCGAGTGATTTCACCGCCCGTACCCCAAACCGACACAGGTGGTCAGGTAGAGAATACCAAGGCGATCGAGTGAACCATGGTTAAGGAACTCGGCAAAATGCCCCCGTAACTTAGGGATAAGGGGGGCCACTGCTGGTGTAGGGACTTGCTCCCGAAGCTGGTGGCGGCCGCAGAGACCAGGCTGAAGCGACTGTTTATCAAAAACACAGGTCCATGCGAAGTCGCAAGACGATGTATATGGACTGACGCCTGCCCGGTGCTGGAACGTTAAGGGGACGGGTTAGCGCGCAAGCGCGAAGCTCAGAACTTAAGCGCCAGTAAACGGCGGTGGTAACTATAACCATCCTAAGGTAGCGAAATTCCTTGTCGGGTAAGTTCCGACCTGCACGAATGGCGTAACGACTTCAGCGCTGTCTCAACCATAGACTCGGCGAAATTGCACTACGAGTAAAGATGCTCGTTACGCGCGGCAGGACGAAAAGACCCCGGGACCTTTACTATAGCTTGGTATTGGTGGTCGATTCGATTTGTGTAGGATAGGTGGGAGACTGTGAAGCAGCTACGCCAGTAGTTGTGGAGTCATTGTTGAAATACCACTCTGATCGTATTGGCTGTCTAACCTCGAACCGTGATCCGGTTCAGGGACAGTGCCTGGTGGGTAGTTTAACTGGGGCGGTTGCCTCCTAAAGAGTAACGGAGGCGCTCAAAGGTTCCCTCAGCCTGGTTGGCAATCAGGTGTCGAGTGCAAGTACACAAGGGAGCTTGACTGTGAGACAGACATGTCGAACAGGGACGAAAGTCGGAACTAGTGATCCGGCGCTGGCAAGTGGAAGCGGCGTCGCTCAACGGATAAAAGGTACCCCGGGGATAACAGGCTGATCTTCCCCAAGAGTCCATATCGACGGGATGGTTTGGCACCTCGATGTCGGCTCGTCGCATCCTGGGGCTGGAGTAGGTCCCAAGGGTTGGGCTGTTCGCCCATTAAAGCGGCACGCGAGCTGGGTTCAGAACGTCGTGAGACAGTTCGGTCCCTATCCGCCGCGCGCGCAGGAGTCTTGAGAAAGGCTGTCCCTAGTACGAGAGGACCGGGACGGACGAACCTCTGGTGTGCCAGTTGTTCCGCCAGGAGCATTGCTGGTTGGCTACGTTCGGAAGGGATAACCGCTGAAAGCATCTAAGCGGGAAGCTCGTTTCAAGATGAGGACTCCCACAGGGTTGACCTGGTAAGGCCCCCAGTAGACGACTGGGTTGATAGGCCGGAGGTGGAAGTGCAGCGATGCATGGAGCTGACCGGTACTAATAGGCCGAGGACTTGACCTCACACTTTTCCGTTCGTCGACTTCGGTCGGCGACAATGCACGCGTCCACTGTGCGGTTCCCGAGGTATGGTCGGGAATCCGATTGATATCTCCATAGAGTTTCGGCGGCCATAGCGAAAGGGAAACGCCCGGCTCCATTCCGAACCCGGAAGCTAAGCCTTTCAGCGCCGATGGTACTGCGCGGGGGACCGCGTGGGAGAGTAGGTGCCGCCGGACATTCTTTGCCGTGGGGGCCGCAGTTCGCTGCGGCCCCCCACACGCAATTCTCGAGAGGATCGCCTGATGCGAGAACCACAACGACCCGCCGGTCGCCGGAGTTCGCGACCACCGGGCGGAGGTCGGCCCGACGGTGGTCGTAGGGGGGACGACGTCCGATACGGCGAGCGGGGGGGCCAGGGGGCGGTCGCCGGACCACCGGTCGACGAGGATGCCGTGATCTCGGCCCTGGATCCGTCGGTGAGGCGGGAACTGTCCTCGCTGCCGGGCACGCTGGCCGAGAAGGTCGCCGGCCACCTCATCATGGCGGGTCGGCTCATGGAGGACGACCCCGAACTCGCGAGAACCCACGCGCTCACCGCCCACGACCTGGCTCCACGTATCGTCGCCGTTCGCGAAGCCTTGGCCATCGCGGCATATCGAGATGGGGACTATCGAACCGCCATCCGCGAGGCCCGCACGGTGCGGCGGATGTCCGGTGACGACACGTGGCTGCCCATGATCGCCGACTGCGAGCGAGGTCTGGGTAAGCCCGATCGGGCGCTGGACCTGTTGGCAGAGACCGATCTGACGCGCCTGCCGCACGACGTGTGGGCCGAATGTCTGATGGTGCAGTCCGGGGCGCGCACCGATCTGGGTCAACTCGAAGCAGCCGTTGCGGTCCTCGAGGTCGATCAACTCCTGCGCACGCGCTCGCGCAACGAGTGGGCGTCCCGCCTGCGAACCGCCTACGCCCAGGCCTTGCGGAACGTGGGCCGCGACGCTGAGGCAGATCGGTGGGAACGATCGGCCCTGGCCACCGATGCCGGACCGGGTCCCGATGCCGATACGCGTGCCCGGGAACTCCAGGAACTGGAGATCCTGGACGTGGCCGTCGAGGACGCGGAGGCGCGCGACACCGACTGAGCCGTGCCAGCATCGACCTCGTGATCCCCAACGGCGCACTCGGCTCCCGGTTCGACTCGTTCCTGCTCGATCTGGATGGGGTCGTGTACGTCGGGCCGGACGCGGTGCCCGGTGCTGCGGAGACGATCACGGCCATCCACGCCGCGGGACGCCGCGCTGTATACGTGACCAACAACGCCTCCCGCCCCCCCGGCGAGGTCGCCGCCCAATTGGTCGAGCTCGGGGTCGAGGCGGCCGAGGCGGACGTCATCACCTCCGCACAGGCGGGAGCGGCCCTCGTCGCCCAGCAGATCCCGGCCGGGTCACCGGTCCTGGCCGTGGGGGGCCCGGGAGTGGCGGCAGCCCTGCGTGAGCGGGGTTTCGTGGTCATCGACGCCCTCACCGACGAACCGGCCGCCACCGGCGACGATGTCGCTGCCGTGGTCCAGGGTTTCGGACCGGATCTGACCTGGCAGGCCCTGGCCCGTGCGTCGTTCGCCGTGGCTCGTGGAATCCCCTGGATCGCCACCAACACCGACCTGACGATCCCGGTGGCGGCGGGCATCGCGCCCGGCAACGGCACGCTGGTCAACGCGGTGGCAGCGGCCAGCGGGCGGGTGCCCGAGGTTGCGGGGAAACCCTTCCCCCCGTTGCTCCTGCAGGCCGCCGCCGTGGCCGAGGGGTTGCGGCCGCTCGTGGTGGGTGACCGGCTGGACACGGACATCGAGGGGGCCCAGAACGCGGCTATGACCTCGCTGCTGGTCCTCAGCGGTGTCTCGGGGGCGCTGGATCTGTGGCGGGCGCCCAGCAGCCGCCGGCCGCATCATCTGGCCCGGGACCTGTCCGGCCTGCTCAGCCCTCCGCTGCGGGTGAGTGTCGACGGAGACTCCGCGACAGCGGGGGAGGCTGTGGCCCGGCTCGTCGGCCCGCTGCTGCAGGTGGACGTCAACGAGGATCCGGTGGCCGCGGTGTGGGCCGCGGCGCACCTGGTGTGGCAGTGCGCGGCAGAGCCGGACAATGCCGTGGATGTCGCCGGTGACCTGGACTCGGCGATCAGGTCGCCCGGTACAGGCAGGTGAGTCGCGCCGTGCAGCAGCGGCGGCCTTCGTCGTCGGTCACGGCGATCGTGAAGGTGGCCAGGGTGCGCCCATGGCTGACGGGTGTCGACTCCGCATGCACCGACCCCTCACGGGCAGAACGGTGGTGTGTGCAGGAGAGCTCGATGCCCACGGGCAGGGTGTTCTCGGGTGCCAGGATCGCTGCGTGGATCGAGCCGATCGTCTCGGCAAGCACGGCACTCGCGCCACCGTGCAGCAGGCCATAGGGCTGGCGGTTGCCGGCCACCGGCATGTCGGCGCTGACCCGGTCGGGGCTCAGTTCGTCGATGACGACCCCCATCGATGAGGCCAGTTCGCCGAGATTGGCACGGATCATGGCATCGAGGTCAGGGTCCAGGTCAGGCACGCGGCCAGGGTAGCGATCGGCGCGGGTCCGGCCGCGCACTATCCTCAGTCCACCGGTCAGCAGGGGCCGGTGAACCGAGGATGAGGCTTCGCAGGATGCCGGACACCGAACGACTGCTGCTGCTCGACGGCCACTCGTTGGCGTACCGCGCGTTCTACGCGCTTCCGGTCGAGAACTTCTCCACGACGACCGGGCAGCCGACCAACGCGGTGTACGGCTTCACAGCCATGTTGATCAACGCGCTCAGGGATGAGCGCCCGACGCACGTCGCCGTCGCCTTCGACGTGTCCCGCCAGACCTTCCGGACCGAGGCGTACCCCGAGTACAAGGGCAATCGCAGCGCCTCGCCGGCCGAGTTCTCCGGTCAGGTCGACCTGATCGCGGAAGTGCTCACCGCGATGGGTATCCCGTCCATCCGGCTGCCCGGATACGAAGCCGACGACCTGATCGCCACGCTGTCCCGGCAGGCCCGCGACGCGGGGCTCGAGGTGTTGATCCTGTCCGGTGACCGGGATGCACTCCAGTTGGTCACCGAGGAGGTGACGGTCCTCTATCCCCGCAAGGGGGTATCCGACATGGCGCGCATGACCCCCGCGGCGGTCGAGGCCAAGTACCACGTGACCCCGCAGATGTACCCGGACCTCGCCGCGATCGTGGGGGAGTCGTCGGACAACCTGCCCGGGGTGCCCGGCGTCGGGCCCGGCTACGCGTCCAAGTGGCTCACCCAGTACGGCTCGCTGGACGGGGTGGTCGAACATGCCGACGAGATCACCGGTAAGAAGGGCGAAGCGCTGCGGTCCCATCTGTCGCAGGTGTTGCTCAACCGTCAGGTGAACCAACTCGTCGGCGACCTCGAACTCCCCCTGACCGTGGCGGACCTGGAGCGGCAGCCGATCGATCGCACCCGGGTCCACGAGGTCTTCGACGCTCTGCAGTTCCGGGTGCTGCGGGACCGGCTGTTCGAGGAACTCACCGACGAGGTCGGCTCGGCGGGGGAATCGTTGGAGGTCGACGTCGAGGCCATCGCCCCCGGCCAGGTGCGGAGCTGGCTCGCCGGGCTCTCCGGTACGGCGGGGGTCTGGTTCGACGGCCAGTGGGGCCGGGGGACCGGCGAGCTGTGGTCCCTGGCCATCGCGACGAGCGAGAGCGCGGGCCACATCGATCTCGGTACGGCCACCCCCGACGACCTGGCGGCTGTCTCGCAGTGGCTGGCCGACGCCTCGCGCGCCAAGGTGGCCCACGATGTGAAGGGCGCGATGTTGGCGCTGGCTGCGCGAGGCTGGGTCCTCGGCGGGCTCACCATGGACACCGCGCTCGCCGCCTATCTCGCGCTGCCGGGACAACGTAGTTTCGACCTGGGCGATCTGTGTGCCCGTTTTCTCGGCCGGGAACTGTCCCCGACCGGTGGCGACGCCCAGTTGGCGCTGGACGACACCCACGACGCGACTGCCGGCGGGGTGGCGGCCCGCGCCACCCTCGATCTGGCCGAGGTGTTCGAGAAGCAGTTGGAGGAACGCGACGCGCTGGCTCTGCTGCACGAGGTCGAGTTGCCCCTGCAGCACGTCCTCGCGGATATGGAAGCGACCGGCATCAAGGTCGACGTCCCCCATCTCGAGGGGCTGGAAGCGGGCTTTGCCGACCAGGTCCGCGATGCCGAGGTCGAGGCCCATCGCCTCGCCGGTCGGCCCTTCAATCTCGGCAGCCCCAAGCAGTTGCAGGAGGTCCTCTTCGTCGAGCGGGGCCTGCCCAAGACCAAACGCATCAAGACGGGGTACACGACCGACGCCGACGCCTTGGCGAGCCTCTTCGCCAAGACCGAGGATCCGCTGCTCGAGACGTTGCTGCGGTGGCGCGACGTGAGTCGGCTGCGTCAGACCGTGGCCGGACTTCTCCCTCTCGTGGACGCCCACGATCGGATCCACACCACGTTCAACCAGACCGTGGCGGCCACCGGACGCCTGTCCAGCCAGGACCCCAACCTGCAGAACATCCCGGTGCGCACCGAGGCCGGTCGCCGGATCCGGGCCGGCTTCGTCGTGGGCACGGAGTACGACTGCCTGCTCACCGCGGACTACTCGCAGATCGAGATGCGGATCATGGCCCACCTGTCGGGCGATGAGGCGCTGATCGCCGCACTCACTTCGGGAGAGGATCTGCACACCACCGTTGCCGCCCGGGTGTTCGACGTGTCGCCCGAGGAGGTCGACGCGGAGAAGCGGCGACGGATCAAGGCCATGTCCTACGGTCTGGCCTACGGCTTGTCCGCGTTCGGGCTGTCGGCGCAACTGGGGATCGACACGGGCGAGGCGCGGGCCCTGATGGACGACTACTTCGAGCGTTTCGGCGGCATCCGCGACTACCTGACCGAGACCGTGGAGCGGGCCCGTGCGGTGGGCTACACCGAGACCATGTTCGGGAGGCGCCGCTACCTGCCCGATCTGACCAGCGACAACCGGCAGCGCCGGGAGATGGCGGAGCGGATGGCGCTGAACGCCCCGATCCAGGGCACGGCAGCGGACATCATCAAGGTGGCGATGATCAGGGTGGCCGACGCGCTGGCGGCCGGTGGCCATCACAGCCGTCTGCTGCTGCAGGTCCATGACGAGCTCGTGTGCGAGATCGCCCCGGGGGAGCGGGACTCGGTCACGGATCTGGTGCGCACCCATATGGCGGGGGCGGCCGATCTGTCCGTCCCGCTGGTGGTGAGCACCGGGAGCGGCGCGAACTGGGACGCCGCGGCGCACTGAGTCCCGATCTGCCGGATCCGGGCATCCGTTCCGCGTCACCGGTGGGCATCACCATACGGTCACGGTCGTGGTGGCCGGGTCCCCGCGGCAGGGTCGCCGTGGCACAGTCCGCCTATGCGGCGATTCCTTCCGGTGGCGGCGTGTGCCGTCCTCCTGGTCTCGGGGTGCGCCGCGGATCCTGTCAAGGACGCGAGCAGCGACGTGTCCTTCACCGCCTGCAGCGCGATCGACTGTGCCGGGACACTGCCCGGCGGTGCGACGTTCGACGTGATCATGCCGGAGCACTGGAACGGCAGTCTGGCGATCTTCTCGCACCGCATCAACGGGGTCGGCGCCCCGGCCGGCAAGGTGGCGATCCCGGCCCCGACCCCGACCCCCACGCCCAGCCCGGTGCCCACCAAGTCCGCTCACCGGGGTGCGGAAAAGAAGAAGGGGAAGGACGGTTCGGCTTCGCCGTCGCCCACGCCTTCGGTTTCGGTGTCGGAGATCCAACCCGTGCCCGGCGGTCCCGAGGTGGCCCCGATGTGGGGCGACGGTGATCGTTCCCTCGCCGACGTCATGTTGCAGGCGGGCTACGCGATCGCGGGGGCGAACCCGGAGCAGCAGGGATGGGTGGTGTCGGAGCAGATCACCGCCGCCGAACAGCTCTACGACTACTTCACCGCGACGGTCGGCAAGCCCAACCGCGTCTACGCCTGGGGGGAGTCGACCGGAGGCCTGGCCAGTGCCCGGCTGGCGCAACTGCACCCCGAGTGGGTCAGCGGTGCGCTGGCGATCTGCGCCCCGCTGTCGGGGCCGGTGCCGAGTTTCAACCTCGCCCTCGATGTGGCCTACACGGTGCGGGAGTTGTTGGCGCCCGATCTGAAGCTCGTCGATTACGCGTCGGCCGACGAGGCGCGCCGGGCCCGCGAGATCGCGCTGCGGGCGGTGTCCGCCGCAGCGTCCGGCCCACCGGAGAAGCAGGCGGCAGTCGCCTTCGCAGCGGCAGTGGGACAGTTGCCGAACGCGAGTCGCACCCAGGCCGGGGCCACGTGGGACAGCCAGATCACCGCCAACGTCGAGGCGGTCACCAACCTACTGACCCAGTCGACCGTCCAGCGTTACGAGATGGAGCAGAAGGTCGGCGGCAACTTCTCCGGGAATGCCGGGACCGACTACGCACTGCGGATCGACGAGGACACCCGCGCCCAACTCGACGAGATCAAAGCCGGCCTCACCGACCGGTTCCTGGTCGAACTGGGTGCCGGGTCCCGCGTGACCCCGACCGCCGACGCTCCCGCGCGCGCCGATCAGCAGGGAGCCCTGACCGGTGACCTGCAGGTTCCGACGCTGAGCCTGCACAACGCGTTGGATCCCGTCTACATCGCTGCCAATGTCTCGCACTACGCGACCACCCTGTCGGCCACCGGCGCCGAGGAACGGGCCGATCTGGTGGGCGTCTACGCCATGCCCCCGGAGTCCGTGGGCTCCAGCCAGCCGGCCGCCGAGGGTGTGGGCAACTGCAACTTCGAGCCGCGCACCCTGTTGGGGGCGGTCATCCTGCTCGACCAGTGGGTGCGCAACGGGGTCTATCCGGGGCGGGACTCGCTGCTGGACTCGTTCAAGCAGCAGCCGGTCAGCCTCGACTACGACCCCGGCCCGTGGCCCCAGATGGAAGCCACCGCCCCGGCCTCGGCTCCGCCGTCGGCGAGTGCCGATGCCCAGGGTCCACCCCGGCATCACGCCAAGGGCACGCACCGGGAGTCCCGGCAGTGAGTGCGTTGTTCGCGGGATCCGACCTGGGCGGGACGTCCATCGCGACCGTCATCGCCACGGCGAGCGGCTCCATCCTGGGCGCCGACCGTCGCCCGACCCCACGCCGCAGTGTCGTGGACGAGGTGCCCGCCGCGATTGCCGGTTCGGTGCATGCGGCGATCGTCGATGCCGGGTGTGACCCGACCGACGTCGTCTCTGTGGGCGTCGGGTGCCCCGGGCAGGTCGACCGGGCTGCCGGGACGTTCGGGAATGCCAGCACGCTTCCCGACTGGCCGGCTTCGTTCCCCCTGGCCGCAGAGGTCGGGCGGCACCTGTCCCGACCCGTCGTCCTCGACAATGACGTCCGGTTGGCGGTCGAGGCCGAGATCGCCTCCGGGTCAGGGCGCACCTTCCCCTCGTTCCTCGGCGTGTTCGTCGGAACCGGCGTCGGCGCGGGTCTCGTGCTCGACGGGAGCCTGTGGTTCGGCCGGGGGAACGCCGGCGAGTTCGGGCACATGGTCGTGGACTTCACCCCGGACGCACGCCCCTGCTCGTGCGGCCGGACCGGGTGTGTCCAGGCCTACGCCGGTCGCGGGGGTATGGAGGCTGCGGCCCGGGCCGCGGTGGCGGAAGGGCGGCGCACCGCACTGTTCGACCTGATGGAGTTCCGGGACCGCGACCGTCTGACCAGCAGCGTCTGGGAGCAGTCGGTACGCGGCGGTGACCCGCTGGCCCGCGAGTTGGTCGACACCGCGGCCCAGGCCCTGGGCGCGGCCCTCGGGTCGACGGTCAACCTCGTGGATGTCGACGGCATCGTCCTGGGCGGCGGCCTTGCCGCGCAGCTGGGGGAGCCGTTCCGCGAGGCCGTCGCCGACGCGATGGGCGCCCGGGTGCTGGGTGACTCGATCCCCCCGGTCCGGTTGACCTCACTGGGCGACCTGTCGGGTGCGCTGGGCGCCGCCATGCTGGCGGCCCGCTCCTGACGGGGCCATTTGACCGGGTCGGGACGCCCTTCGTATCCTGAGGGTTGCGTTCGTCCTCTGAGCGAAACCCCGTACGGAGTGGGTGGAGTCGATCTGTGCGGTCATCCGACCGGGTCACAGGGGAACGGGCGGCCCGACTCGAGAACGACACACCACCTCACATGACGTCCACCACCGACTTGCCCGCCACCACGACACCTCAGGTGGCGGTGAACGACATCGGCAGCGCCGAGGACATCCTCGCTGCCGTCGAACAGACCATCAAACCCTTCAATGACGGAGATCTGGTCTCCGGCACGGTGGTCAAGGTGGACCGCGACGAGGTTCTCGTCGACATCGGCTACAAGACCGAGGGGATCATCCCCAGCAAGGAACTGTCGATCAAGCACGACGTCGACCCCTCCGAGGTGGTCAGCATCGGCGACGAGATCGAGGCACTCGTCCTTCAGAAGGAGGACAAGGAGGGCCGCCTGATCCTGTCCAAGAAGCGGGCGCAGTACGAGCGCGCCTGGGGCAAGATCGAGCAGATCAAGGAAGCCGATGGTGTCGTCGAGGGCGACGTCATCGAGGTCGTCAAGGGCGGCCTCATCCTTGACATCGGGCTGCGGGGCTTCCTGCCCGCATCCCTGGTCGAGATGCGCCGGGTCCGCGACCTCCAGCCCTACGTCGGGCAGCGCCTCGAGGCCAAGATCATCGAGCTCGACAAGAACCGCAACAACGTCGTGCTGTCCCGCCGTGCCTGGCTGGAGCAGACGCAGAGCGAGGTTCGCGTCGGGTTCCTCAACCAGCTGCAGAAGGGCCAGGTCCGCAATGGCGTGGTCAGCAGCATCGTCAATTTCGGCGCCTTCGTCGATCTGGGCGGCGTCGACGGCCTCGTCCACGTCTCCGAGCTGTCCTGGAAACACATCGAACACCCCTCCGAGGTGGTCGAGGTCGGCCAGGAGGTGACCGTCGAGGTCCTCGACGTCGACATGGACCGCGAGCGCGTGTCCTTGTCGCTGAAGTCCACCCAGGAAGATCCCTGGCAGCACTTCGCCCGCACCCATCAGCTCGGACAGGTCGTGTCCGGCCGGGTCACCAAGTTGGTGCCCTTCGGCGCCTTCGTGCGTGTCGAGGAGGGCATCGAGGGCCTGGTCCACATCTCCGAACTCGCGGGCCATCATGTGGAACTGCCCGACCAGGTCGTCGACGTGGGCAACGAGATCTACGTCAAGGTCATCGACATCGACCTCGAGCGGCGCCGCATCTCGCTGTCGTTGAAGCAGGCCAACGAGAACTCCCAGGGAGGGTCGATCCACGAGGAGTTCGACCCCTACCTGTACGGCATGGCCCCCGCCTTCGACGAGGACGGCAACTACATCGGCCCCGACGGCTTCGACCCCCAGACCGGGGAGTGGAAAGAGGGCTACGAGGATCAGCGCGCCCAGTGGGAGCAGGAATACGCCGAGGCTCAGGCCAGGTGGGAGGCGCACCGCAAGCAGGTCGAGGAGGCCGCGGCTGCGGACCAGACCGCGATCATCGAGGCCGGCGGCACTCCCTCCAACTTCAGCACCGATCCGGGTAACGCCGGAGAAGGCACCCTGGCGTCGGACGAGGCGCTCCAAGCGCTGCGCGACAAGCTCACCGGCGACGAAGCGGAGTGACGGGGCCGATCCGCGTCGCGCTGACGGGCGGCATCGGGTCCGGCAAGTCCAGTGTCGCGCGGGAGTTCGCGCGGTTGGGCGCGGTGGTCGTCGACGCCGATCAGATCGCCCGCGAGATCGTGGAACCGGGGCAGCCCGCGTTGGCCGAGATCGCGGATCGCTTCGGCAGCGGCGTGATCCTCGCTGACGGTGGCCTCGATCGGGCGGCTCTCGCGGACATCGTCTTCGCCGACGAGTCGGCCTCGCGACGAGTCGGCTCTCGCCGACCTCAACGCGATCACCCACCCGCGGATCGCCGCACGGTCCGCCGAACTCATCGAGGCAGCGCCCGACGGGGCCGTCGTCGTCTACGACATGCCCCTGCTGGTCGAGCAGGGACTCACCGATGGGTGGGACGCCGTCGTGGTGGTCACCGCACCGCTGGACGTCCGCCTCGAGCGGTTGACCCGGGATCGCGGCATGACCGAGTCCGAGGCTCGGGCTCGTATCGAGCGGCAGGCCACCGACGATCGACGTCGCGCCGTGGCGGACTTCGTGATCGACAACGACGGCAGCGTCGCCGACCTCGAGACCCGCGCCCGCCAGGTCTGGGCCCGGCTCCCCGGGACCGCAGACCTCGGGCTTGGTGACACACCTCGGGCGTAGGGCGGGTTCCTGGCCCGAGGTCTGTGTCTTCGCCCGAGGTTTGCGGTCATGGGGCCGTCAGTGGGGGAGCGTGGAACGCTGGATCTTGCCCATGGAGTTGCGCGGGAGCTCGGCGACGAGGTGCCACTCCTTGGGTCGCTTGTAGCCGGCCAGCCGGGTGCGGGCCCACGCGTCCAGTTCCGCTTCCGTGACGACCCCCACGACGGCGGCCGCCACCCGCTGACCCCATCGCTCGTCGGGGATCGCGTACACGGCCACCTCTGTCACACCGGGCATGGCCCCCACGGCGGCCTCGACCTCGGCGGGGTAGACGTTCACGCCGCCGGAGATGATCAGATCCTCGCGACGTCCCTCGAGGAACAGGTACCCCTCGGAGTCGAGTCTCCCGAGATCCCCCACGGTGAAGGCCCGGCCCACCGGGGTGTCCCGCCACGCGGCTTCCGTCTTCACCGGGTCGTGCCAGTATGCGAAGCGGGCGAACGTCGGGGGGACACACCACACCTGTCCGCCCTCGTCCACCGACAACGTCCGGCCTTCGCGGGCCCGACCGACCGTCCCGGGCCGGTCTTCCCACTCGGTCCCCGGACACGAGGTGAACTGTCCCTCGGTGGAGCCGTAGAACTCCCAGGTGGACCCCGCGCCGGCCCACCCATGGATGCGGCGCTTGAGGTCGGCAGGACAGGGCGAACCCGCATGGGCGAGGAGGCGGTAGGGCGACGCCGGCACTCCGAACGCGAGCAACTGATGCAGCTGGCTGGGCGCAGTGAAGGCCGTGGTGGGGGTGAACTCGGTGAGGGCAGCGGCATGGGACGCCGGCGAGAACCGTCCGGGGAGTGCCACCGCTCCGCCCGCGTCGAGCGTCCCGATCGCGAAGCGCAGGGGAGCGGAGTGGCACAACGGAGAGTGGACGAGGGTGACATCGTCGGCGTCGAAACCCCAGTGGGCGATCTCGTCGTCCCACCAGGCGGCCGCCTCGGCATCCGACAGGTCGGCGACCACTCCCTTGGGAACCCCGGTCGTCCCTGACGTGTAATGCATCGGGCGGGCGCGCGGACGGTCCGGCAGGTCCACGCCGCCGGGGGTGGTCACCAAGGCGGCGCACTCAGTGGCCTCCACCGCATCACCTGTCGCCTGGGAATCGGTCAGGATGTGACGACGCTCGGGTGGGGTCAGCAGGGGATGGATCAGGACCGGCACGATGCCCAGGCGCAGCGCCGCCCACAGGACGGCCAGGGTGTCGGCCTGGGCGACCGCCACGTCACCCGTCGCGTACTCGGGCGTGACCATCGCCAGGCGATCGCCCGGGACCAGTCCGCGTCTGAGCAGGCCGGTGGCCGCCCGCCGGGCCGCGGTGTCGGCCTGATCGGCGGTCAGCAATGGCACGGCGTTCACGGTATCCGTGGGTGAGGGCGAACCTCGAAGTGACCCTTCCGTCAGGAAAGGGCGGGCACTCCGACCTGAGGTGTGCGGATCCCGCGCTCTCGACGGAGAAGGACGATGACGCACCCGAGAGCCACGACGCTGTTGAGTAGCGCACTCAACACCACCCAATTCGCGGGTGTCGAGGGGAGGAATCCCGCGAAGTCCCACAAGCCATGGATGAACATGGGCATCACGAGCAGCCCGGAGACTCTTCGTGCCAGGTAGAGCGCCGTACCGGACAGGAAGGCGAGTACCACTTGGGCCACGGCCCCGGGACCCGCGCCGAACACCCAGTTCGGCAGGTGCAGGAGAGCGAACAGGAGGGTCGAGCCGAGCCACACCATCGGCTCGGTCCAGGTGGCGCGGAACCCCACCACGAGAACCCCTCGCGTGATGAGTTCCTCGCAGAAGCCGACCAGGATGCTGCCGAGGAGCACCAAGGCGACGAACTGAGCCGTCCGGCCGCCGTACCCGCCCCCGACCAATCCGGCGACGGCCAGGACCGCCATGAGGATGGGGGATACCCAGAGCCAGGTCGGGGTGGCCCGGGCGACCTCTCTGAGTGCCGGGGCCCACCAGCCGAAGACCGACACGATGATGATGAGGAACACGGCACCACCGGCCAGCGGCTCGACGTACCACTTGAGGGCGGTCTCGGCGGACTCCCCGATGCGCGGGTAGTCGATCCCGTTGATCACCCAGACCCCGTAGAAGATCAGCAGGTAGCCCAGGTATGCCAGGACTGCAGGCAGGGGGCGAGGAGTGATTCTCATGGTGACCGCTTCGGCTCGGAGGTGGATGCCCCAGTATCGAGTGCGGCGGGTCTGAGAGCCCGCAGCCATGCCGTGGCTCTTGCCCGTGGTGCCGCTAGCCGCGTGCATCTCGCGGTGCGACCCGATGTGGTCGAGTGCTTGACTGACCCCGACGGAAGGGAGCGGCCGATGTCGCTGCAGACGGACCTCGACGCCGAGCGCTACGACGAGGTGATCACGGGACTACGCGAGTGGATCGCTGAGGACCCCTCCGCAGCGTTCGCCGACGCGACCGCCAAGCGGTGGATGTCATTGCGCTGGAAGGACCTGTTCCTGCGCGAGGCGGTCCAGGACGAGGACGCCATCGCCGTTGCCGAGAAGCGTGTCAGTCTGGCCAATCCGCTGGCTCCCCGGCTGGGCAAGGACTCGCGCAGTGATCGGCAGAAGATCGCCGACCGATTCCTGAAGGACGTCGCCGCCCCCGATTGGCAGATCGAACTGCCCGAGCCCGATGTCACGATCGAGAACGCGACGCTGGTGCTGTGTCCCGGCCTGCTCTCGGGGATCCTGCATCCGGGGGCACACGCATTCGTCGAGGACGCCCCGGTGCTGGAGCAGGAGCGGGGCTGGAAGACTCTGCGCGCCGACCTGCACCCCTTCCGCGGATGCGTGGCGAACGAGGCGGACCTCAAGGCCGCCCTCGATCGGGGCGAGGGATTCACCGCCGACCTGCAGCCGATCGAGGACCCGGTCCCGCCCGGCGACGTCTGGCTCATCGGTTACAGCAAGGGCGGCCCGGACGTCCTGACGTTCCTGGTCGACAACCCCGAGTACGCGGATCGGATCAAGGGCGTCTTCACGTGGGCAGGAGCCATGAGCGGGTCCTATTCCGCGGACGCGATCTACCAGCAGATCAAGGACCTGGACACCCAGACGATCTCGGACCAGTTGGATCGGTTCCTGCAGATGCTGTCGCCGGGGCTCGTCGAGAAGTCCGGGCTGCGGCGCGTGGACGAATACGACATCAAGCAGGCCTTCTACGATCTCCAGACGACCGTCCGCGAGGACTTCAACCGTGAGAACTCGGACATGCTCAGTGAACTGGGCGTGCCGTTCTTCAGCCTCACGGGGTCGACGACACCCCTGGAGGCCCCCAGTTTCCAGTTCGCGGACACGATCAAGATGTCGCAGTTCGACGCGAACAACGACATGCAGCTCACCCAGAAGCAGGCGACGATGGATATCCCCATCGCGACGCATCTGGCCATGCTGCACGGTCACCACTGGGACATCGCCTACTCGCCGTTCCCGGCCCGGATGCAGGCGATGTCGCCGAACCTGGATCACCCGTTCCCGCGGGTCGCGGCGCTGGCTGCGTCCTGGCAGTTCCTCGGCGAACTCGGACTGATCGACTGACCGCGGGCAGCGGGAGTGCGCCGGACGGGCGGTGCCGCGGCCGAGGTTTGGTGGTGTCGGATCCCCGCCGTAGCGTGGGGGAATGGCTCGCCCCGTCACCGATCTACAGCGACGTGTCGCTCCCTTCCGGGTCGTCTCGGACTTCGAGCCGGCCGGTGACCAGCCGGCGGCGATCGAGGAGATCACCCGCCGCATCCAGGGTGGTGCCCGCGACGTCGTGCTGCTGGGGGCGACGGGGACCGGCAAGTCGGCCACGACGGCGTGGCTGGTCGAACGGCTCCAGCGCCCGACGCTGGTCCTGGCGCCCAACAAGACCCTGGCCGCGCAGTTGGCCAACGAGTTCCGGGAACTGTTGCCCGACAACGCCGTCGAGTACTTCGTGTCCTACTACGACTACTACCAACCCGAGGCCTACATCCCCCAGTCGGACACCTACATCGAGAAGGACTCGTCCATCAACGAGGAGGTCGAACGGCTGCGGCACTCGGCCACGAACTCGCTGTTGACCCGGCGTGACGTGCTGGTGGTCGCTTCGGTGTCCGCCATCTACGGTCTGGGAACGCCGCAGGAGTACGTGGACCGCATGGTGCGGCTGCGGGTCGGGGCGACCTGGGACCGCGACGGACTGCTCCGCAAACTCGTCGAGATGCAGTACGTCCGCAACGACGTGGCGTTCCAGCGCGGCACCTTCCGGGTCCGGGGCGACACTGTCGAGATCTTCCCGGTATACGAGGAACATCCGGTGCGGATCGAGATGTTCGGCGACGACATCGACCGTTTGATGACCCTGCATCCGGTCACCGGCGAGATCGTCACGACCGACGAGGAGCTCTACGTGTTCCCCGCGAGCCACTACGTGGCCGGCCCGGAACGGATGCAGCGGGCACTGACCGGTATCGAGGCCGAACTCGCCGAGCGGCTGGCCGAACTGGAACGGCAGAACAAGTTGCTCGAGGCGCAGCGGCTGCGCATGCGCACCGACTACGACATCGAGATGATGCGGCAGGTCGGCTCGTGCGCGGGGATCGAGAACTACAGCCGGCATATCGACGGACGAGGGCCGGGGACGGCGCCGCACTGTCTGCTGGACTACTTCCCCGAGGATTTCCTGCTCGTCATCGACGAGTCCCACGTGACCGTGCCTCAGATCGGTGGCATGTACGAGGGGGACATGAGTCGCAAGCGGACACTGGTGGATCACGGTTTCCGGCTCCCCTCGGCGATGGACAACCGGCCGCTGCGATGGGAGGAGTTCGTCGAGCGGATCGGCCAGACCGTCTACCTGTCGGCGACACCCGGTCCGTACGAACTCCAGCGCGTGGCGGGCGATGTGGTGGAGCAGGTCATCCGGCCCACCGGACTGCTGGATCCGGAGATCGTCCTGAAACCGACCAAGGGACAGATCGACGACCTGATCGCCGAGATCCGGGCGCGTGAAGAACGCAATGAGCGGGTCCTGGTGACGACCCTGACCAAGCGCATGGCCGAGGATCTGACCGACTACCTGCTGGAGCAGGGGATCCGGGTGAGGTATCTGCACGCCGACATCGACACGATCCGACGCATCGAGCTGCTGCGGGAACTGCGCCTGGGCGAGTACGACGTGCTGGTCGGCATCAACCTCCTGCGCGAGGGCCTCGACCTCCCCGAGGTCTCACTGGTGTCGATCCTCGATGCCGACAAGGAAGGGTTCCTGCGTAGCGAACGCAGCCTCATCCAGACGATCGGCCGCGCCGCCCGCAACGTATCGGGTCAGGTGCACATGTACGCCGACGACATCACCGACTCCATGCGGGTCGCCATCGACGAGACGAACCGTCGTCGCGCGAAGCAGGCTGCCTACAACGTCGAACACGGCATCGATCCCACCCCGCTGCGCAAGAAGATCGCGGACATCACCGACCTCATCTCCGACGAGGCCGCTGACACGTGGAACACCCTCGGGTCGGCACGCAATCAGAGCCGCGGTCGATCTCGCGGTCGCGGCGGCCCGGTCGGTGCCGCCGTCGGCGAGCGTGGCGAGCGCAGTCTGGCCGAGTCTGAACTGTTGGACCTCATCGAGCAGTTGACCGAGCAGATGCAGTCCGCGGCCGCGGACCTGCAGTTCGAGGTGGCCGCCCGCTACCGCGACGAGGTCCACGGATTGAAGCGCGAACTGCGGGGGATGCAGGACGCGACTGGCTGACCGGCCCGATCAGGGTGCCGTGACCGCACGGTCGACGACACCGGCGAACCCGGCGCAGCCCGGTCCCGCGATGTGGATCCCGTCCGGAGCCAGCCATTCCGGGTGATCCGCCGCGGCCGCGGCGAAGTCGGCCACCCGGACGTTGTCATACTCGCGGGCCTTGCTGCGGATCATGTCGTTGAGCGACGGGGCGAACGAGTATTGGGAGCGGGGCGGCAACTGGATGGTCACCCAGACCACCCGCCGTTGGCCGCCGACCAGGGACATGGCCTCGTCGAACCCCGACGACGAGAAGGGCCCATTGGTCCCCAGATGCAGCACCACGGTGCCGGGGAGCCCGGTGGCGGTGTGGGCGCGCAGGTGCTGCAGACCCACCGTGAACTGCCGACCCACCTCGGAGTCCACCTCGTAGCCCAGCGGCTGCAGACAGCTCTCGGCGCCGAGCGACACCGAATCACCGATGAGCAGGCCCCCCGACGGTCGCGTGCGGGTGGCGGCGACTGTGGTGGTGCCGGTGTTCCCGCTGCCCGCGTCGGCGACCGCCGCGCGGCGAGCCGCGACTCGGCGCGCCTTCACCTGCGCAGCGTGTTGTTCGCGAGCGCGCTCGATCTCGGCGAACAGAGCACGGCCGGAATCGCGGGCGGCCGCACGTGCCTCCAGGGCGGCGGTGCGCACGGTGACCAACTGGTCGACGAAGTCCTCGACCTGGGTCGCGGTGACGGCGTCGGCCGACGCGATCGCCACCTGTTGCTCCACCTCGCGTTGGTGCCTGACATGCAGGAACGCGAGGGTGCCCAGAAGGACGGCGACAGCGCAGCCCACGATGATCGCGGTGCGCCGGTTCACGGAGCCGACGGTAATCGGGCGGCCGACCGCTGCGGGCCGGTTCGCCCAAACCGATGGTCAGTCGTCCAGCACGAAGGTCACCAGCATGTTGACCTGGTAGCCCGTGATCTCGCCGTCCTTCACGACCACACTCTGCTCCTTGACCCAGGCGCTGGTGACGTTGCGAAGAGTTGCGTTGGCGCGCTGGACTCCCACTGCGACGGCGTCCTCGAAGGACTTCGTGCTGGTGGCGCTGATCTCGGTGACGCGGGCGACGGTTGCCATGGATCCTCCTGGGGTCGGGGTCCCAGGCAACCAGGAGCCGGTGGGTCGTCGCATCCCGGCACCCCGATCGGGCGAGTGATGCGGTGGGGACCGCCAAGCAGGGATCACGGGTGATCGTCGTCGGGGGCCTCGTCGCCGAGCTGTTCGAGGCTCTCCGACTCGCGGCGCAGGCTCTCGCTGCGCAGTTCCTGGGCCCCGGCCGCCACGACGCCCGGGTGCGCCCGGACGTAGAGCAGCGACACGACCGTGGTGATCGCCAGGACCCCGACGATGACCGCGAGGGACAGCGCGATGGAGATCTCGGGGACGGGCAGGTCGGTCGTCTGATGCATCGCCTCGAGGATCAGCTTCACGCCGATGAAGGCCAGGATCACCGCCAGCCCGATGCTCAGGAACACCAGGCGCTCGAGCAGACCGCTCACCAGGAAGTACAGCTGGCGCAGGCCCATGAGCGCGAAGGCGTTCGCCGCGAAGACCAGGTACGCCTCCTGGGTCAGGCCGAAGATCGCCGGGATCGAGTCGAGCGCGAAGAGGACGTCGGTGGTCCCGATGGCGACCATCACCAGCAACATCGGGGTGAGCACCCGGCGGCCGTCCACGATGGCGGTCAGCCGGGCGCCGTGGTACTCGCGGGTGGTGGGGAAGAACCGTTCCACGGTTCGCACGACGATGTTGTTGCCCGGTTCGACCTCCTCGTCGTCCTCGCCCCGGAGGAGTTTCACGGCGGTGAAGATGAGCAGCGCGCCGAACAGGTAGAAGGTCGCCTGGAAGCGCTCGAGAGCGGTCGCGCCCACCACGATGAGGATCCCGCGCAGGACGAGAGCGATGACGACCCCAACCAGCAGCACCCGATGCTGGTGGATCCGGGGAACCGCGAACGACGACATGATTACGATGAAGACGAAGAGATTGTCGACGCTGAGCGAGTACTCCGTGATGTATCCGGCGAAGAACTGGCCCGCCACCTCGCTGCCGTACTCCACGAACAGGAAGATGCCGAACGCGATGGCCAGGCTCACGTAGAACAGGACCCAGCGGGTGGCCTGCCGCGGACCGAACTCGCCCGGGGTGCTGTCGACCAGGATCAGGTCGAGCGCGATGATCCCCAACAGTCCGCCCACTGTGGCGAGCCAGAGCCACCCGGGGACATCCATCGCCCCAGCCTAGTGCGCCCCGGGACTACCAACCGCGGCCCCGCCATTCGGCCAGGTGAGGACGCTCGGCGCCGAGGGTGGTGTCGTCGCCGTGGCCGGGGTACACCCACGTCTCGTCGGGGAAGCGGTCGAACAGGCGGGTGGTGACGTCGCCGAGCAACAGCTCGAAATCCGCCGAGCTCCAGGTCTTGCCCACACCCCCGGGGAACAGGCAGTCGCCCACGAACAGGTGACCGTGGCCGAAGGGGTCGTCGTAGAACAGGGCGATGGCGCCCGGGGTGTGCCCCCGCAGCTGGATCACCTCGAGCGTCGATTCGCCGACGGTGATCCGGTCGCCGTCGGACAGGGGGTCGGTGGTGGGCACGGGGATCTCGGGGGCGTCGATCTCGCCCGCCATCGTCCGGCAGTGGGTGGCCTCGGCGATCTCGGCCAGGGCCTGCCAGTGGTCCGCGTGCCGGTGCGTGGTGACCACCGCGTCCAGTCCGCCGGCTCCGATGAGCGTCAGGAGGCGATCCGGCTCCGCGGCAGCGTCGATCAGCAACTGACTACCGGTGGCGGAATCCCGCAGCAGGTACGCGTTGTTGTCCATGGCGCCGACCGACATCTTCGACACCGTCATCCGTGGCAGGTCGTGGACGGCGGCAGGTCCGCCAGGAGTCACGTGGCCGGAGTAGGTCATGGGTCACCGTCCCAGGGGGTCTGGCCGCAGCGCGGTTAGGCTGATCATACGAGGGTGGCGGGTGGTTCCCCCGGTGTCGGGGGTGCTCGGTAGACAAGGACCAGGGGCGACAGGGAGGGCACATGGCAGACCGGTTGGTCGTGCGAGGGGCGCGCGAACACAACCTGCGCGATGTGTCCCTGGAGCTTCCCCGCGACGCCCTCATCGTGTTCACCGGCCTGTCCGGGTCGGGGAAGTCGAGCCTCGCGTTCGACACCATCTTCGCCGAGGGGCAACGTCGCTACGTGGAGAGCCTGTCGGCCTACGCCCGGCAGTTCCTCGGCCAGATGGACAAGCCGGACGTCGACTTCATCGAGGGCCTGAGCCCGGCGGTGTCCATCGACCAGAAGTCCACCAACCGCAATCCGCGATCCACGGTGGGGACCATCACCGAGGTCTACGACTACCTGCGCCTGCTGTACGCGCGGATCGGCCGGCCCCACTGCCCGGTCTGCGGCGACCCCATCAGCCGGCAGACGCCGCAGCAGATCGTGGACCGCATCCTGGAACTCCCCGACGGGACCCGGTTCCAGGTGCTGGCGCCCCTGGTGCGGGAACGCAAGGGGGAGTTCGTCGATCTCTTCCAGCAACTCCAGGCGCAGGGCTACGCCCGCGTCCGGGTCGACGGTGAGCTGTTCCCGCTGACCGACCCGCCGACGCTGAAGAAGCAGGAGAAACACTCGATCGACGTCATCATCGACCGACTCGTGGTCAAGTCGTCGGCCAAGCAGCGCATCACGGATTCGGTCGAGACCGCGTTGGGTCTGTCCGGGGGCACGGTCACGTTGGACTTCGTCGACCGGTCGGTGGGCGACTCGGAGCGGGAACAGACGTTCAGCGAGCACCTGGCGTGCCCCCGCGACGGGTTGTCCTTCGAGGAGCTCGAACCCCGCTCGTTCTCCTTCAACTCCCCGTTCGGAGCCTGCCCGGAGTGCGCCGGCCTGGGGACCCGGATGGAGGTCGACTCCGAACTGGTGATCCCCGACGAGTCGCTGTCCCTCTCCGAAGGGGCCATCTCGGTGTGGACCAGCGGCCACATGAGCGAGTACTTCTCGCGGCTGCTGCGTGCCCTGACCGCCGAGATCGGGGGCGACATGGACACCCCTTTCCGTGAACTACCGGCCCCGGTGCGCCGCACCATCCTCAAGGGTCACACCAAATCGGTGCAGGTCCGCTACACCAACAGGTACGGGCGCAACCGCCAGTACAACGCCAAGTACGAAGGGGTGCTGCCCTTCGTCATGCGGCGGTACCTGGAAGCGGAGAGCGACGCCGCCCGGGACCGGTTCGAGGGGTACCTGCGTCCCGTCCCCTGCTCCGCCTGCGGCGGCCGGCGGCTCAAACCGCTGGTCCTGGCCGTCACGATCGACGGCCGGAGCATCGCCGATCTCGCCGCACTCCCGATCGGGGAATGCGCCGAGGTGCTGCGCGAACTGGCCCTGGACGAGCGGGATCGGGCCATCGCCGAGCGGGTCCTCAAGGAGGTCAACGAGCGTCTGGCCTTCCTCGTGGACGTCGGGCTGCACTACCTCACCCTCGACCGGTCGGCGGGCAGTCTCGCCGGCGGCGAGGCGCAGCGGATCCGACTCGCGACACAGATCGGCTCCGGGCTGGTGGGGGTGCTGTACGTCTTGGACGAGCCCAGCATCGGCCTGCACCAGCGCGACAACCGACGGTTGATCGAGACTCTCGTGCGACTGCGCGACCTGGGCAACACCCTGATCGTGGTGGAGCACGACGAGGACACCATCCGGACGGCGGACTGGGTGGTGGACATCGGGCCCGGTGCCGGGGAACACGGCGGCAAGGTCGTGGTCAGTGGACCCGTGTCGGAACTGCTCGACTCGCCCACGTCCATCACCGGCGACTACCTGTCCGGGCGCCGCACGATCGACGTCCCCGACGTGCGTCGGCCGCCCGACCCCGATCGGGTGTTGCGGGTGGAGGGCGCCCGCGAGCACAACCTGCGCAATGTGAGCGTCGACGTGCCCCTGGGGTGTCTCGTCGCCGTCACCGGCGTCAGCGGGTCAGGGAAGTCGAGCCTGGTCAACGACGTGCTGTTCGCGGTGCTCGCCCGCGAGATCAACAGCTCCCGTGTGGTTCCCGGAAAACACAAGCGCATCCGGGGGCTGGAGCACGTCGACAAGGTCGTCCACGTCGACCAGAGCCCGATCGGGCGGACACCGCGCTCCAACCCGGCCACGTACACCGGCGTGTTCGACCACATCCGCCGGCTCTTCGCCGAGACGCAGGAGGCCAAGGTTCGCGGCTACCTGCCGGGACGGTTCTCGTTCAACGTCAAGGGCGGCCGGTGCGAATCGTGCTCCGGCGACGGCACGATCAAGATCGAGATGAACTTCCTGCCCGACGTCTACGTGCCCTGCGAGGTGTGCCACGGGGCGCGCTACAACCGGGAGACGCTCGAGGTCCACTACAAAGGCAGGACCATCGCGGATGTCCTCAACATGCCGATCGAGGAGGCCCTGGAGTTCTTCGAGCCCGTCCCGGCGATCGCCCGGCATCTGCGGACATTGGTCGAGGTCGGGCTCGGATACGTCCGCATGGGTCAACCCGCCACGACCTTGTCCGGCGGCGAGGCGCAGCGCGTCAAGTTGGCCGCGGAACTCCAGAAGCGGTCCACCGGACGCACCGTGTACCTCTTGGACGAACCGACCACCGGCCTGCACTTCGAGGACATCCGCAAACTGCTCGGGGTGCTCCAGTCGCTGGTCGACAAAGGCAACAGTGTCGTGGTGATCGAACACAATCTGGACGTCATCAAGACCGCCGACTGGATCATCGACATGGGGCCCGAGGGCGGTTCCGGTGGGGGCACCGTCGTCGCAGAAGGGACTCCCGAGGCAGTCGCCGACGTTGCGGGATCCCACACAGGTGCCTTCCTGCGGGAGTTGCTGTCCGAGACCCGCACCGTCGCCTGACCCGGACCGCCGGATCACATGGCAGGCTGTGTCCATGAGCGATTCGACCTCGGAGCCCATCGACCGCCGTACCGTGCTGAGTGTGGCCGGAGCCGTGGGCGCCGCCGGCGTGCTGGCCGCATGCAGTTCCGGGGGATCGTCCTCGTCGGCTCCCTCGCCGGGGTCCTCCCAGAAGCCCGATGCCGGCACCGGTGGACAGACCATCGCCACGAAGAGCGAGGTCCCGGTCGGCGGAGGGGTGGTCGTCGCCGACAAGATGGTCGTGGTGACCCAGCCCAAGGCCGGCCAGTTCAAGGCCTTCACGAGCACCTGCCCGCACCAGGGGTGCACGGTGTCCAGCGTCACCGACGACGTCATCCTGTGCCCCTGTCACGGGTCGGAGTTCTCGGCCGAGTCCGGCGATGTGCTTCGGGGACCGGCCATGACCGGACTCACCCCCGTCGCGATCACGGTCGAGGGCGACTCGATCGTCGCCCAGACCTGATCCACGGCCCACAGTGCCGCTGGACCTCGAGGAAACTCGAACCAAGGTGACGAACCTCACTGCGACACGCCTGTGACAATACCGCGACATTGGGGCACCCTGCGGTAATGCCTCGAAACTTCCGACTGCCCCAGCTCGCCCGTGTGACCGCCGCTCTCGGAGCGGTGGCGGCCCTCGCCGTCGGCGGGCTGGCCGCCCCCGCGCAGGCGCTGACCAAAGCGGAGAAGCAGCGCGGGATGCGCACCAGTGTCTACGTCGAGGGCGACTCGTTGACCGTCGGTGCCGGACCGGTCATCAAGCGCAAGCTGCGCAGCGGCGTGCGCAGCGTCGGGGTCGATGCCGAGATCGGCCGATTCACCGCCACCGGCATGAGCCGACTCGCCCGGGACTCGCGGGCGAAGCGGGCGCGTATCTGGGTGCTTGCCCTGGGGACGAACGATGGCCCTGACCCGGCCGCGCTGAAGCGTCACGTCAACCGCAGCCTCCGGCTGGCCGGTCCCAAGCGTGAGGTCATCTGGCTCACCGTGGTCCGACCCGGCGGTTACGGCAAGGTCAACCGCATGCTGCGGGCCACGGACAAGAAGGCGGGTCGACTGCATGTGGTCGACTGGGCGAAGGCCGTGGACCGCAACCCCGGACTCATCGGTGGCGACGGGGTCCATGGGACCTCGCGCGGCTACGAGGTGCGCGGGTCGATGATCGCCACCACCGCTCTCCAACTGGCCCGCCGGGGCTGACCCCCGCCGCGCGACCGCGCGGCCTACGCTGGGTCGGTGACTCTGCGACCGGACCCGGGAACCGTCCCGGACGGCCCCGGGGTGTATCGGTTCCTGGGACCCGACCGGCAGGTGCTGTACGTCGGCAAGGCGAAGAGTCTGCGCAATCGGCTCAACTCCTACTTCTCCGGGGGTCTGCACCCGCGCACGGAGGCCATGGTCGAGGCAGCCACCTCCGTGGACTGGACCGTGGTGGCCACCGAGGTCGAGGCGCTCCAACTGGAATACTCCTGGATCAAGGAGTACGAGCCGCGGTTCAACGTCAAGTACACCGACGACAAGTCGTATCCCTTCCTGGCGGTGACCGTCGGCGAGGACTACCCACGGATCATGGTGATGCGAGGGGCCAAGCGCCGGGGCGTGCGCTACTTCGGGCCGTACTCGCATGCCTGGGCGATCCGCGAGACGGTCGACCAACTCCTGCGGGTGTTCCCCGCGCGCACGTGCAGCAAGGGCGTGTTCCGGCGGGCGGAGATGTCGGGGCGGCCGTGCCTGCTCGGGTACATCGGGAAGTGTTCGGCGCCGTGCGTCGGCCGGGTGTCGATGGCGGAGCATCGCGCGATCATCGACGAGTTCTGCTCCTTCGTGTCCGGGGACACCCAGCCCCACCTCAAGCGGGTCGAGAGGGCGATGCGCGAGGCGGCCGACGCCCAGGACTACGAGACGGCAGCCCGGCTCCGCGACGACCTGTTCGCCCTGCAGCGCGCCCTGGAGCGCAACGCGGTCGTCCTGCCCGACCGCACCAATGCCGATGTCATCACCCTGGCCGCCGACGACCTCCAGGGTGCGGTGCAGGTGTTCCACGTGCGCGGAGGCCGCATCACCGGACAGCGCGGATTCATGGTGGAACGCACCCTCGACCTGTCCGACGCCGACCTGATGGGTCAGGCGCTGCTGCGGTTCTACGGCGACGCGGATCCGTCGGCGATCCCGCGCGAGGTACTCATCGACCCGGCCCCCGACGATCGGGAAATCCGACGATGGCTGGCACAGCGGGCGGGCCACACCGTGACCGTGCGCCGCCCAGAGCGGGGCGACAAACGTGCCCTGATGGACACCGTCAGGCGGAACGCCGAGCAGTCCCTGGTCCTCCACAAGCGCCGACGGGCCGGTGACCTGACGGCACGGGCCCGCGCCATGGAGGAACTGCAGCAGGCGCTCGGACTCGACAGCGCCCCGCTGAGGATCGAGGGGTACGACATCTCCCACCTGCAGGGCCAGGACACGGTGGGGTCGATGGTCGTCTTCGAGGACGGGTTGCCCCGCACGGGCGACTACCGCCGGTTCAACGTCTCACCGGCCAACGCCGGCTCGGACACCGATGCCATGACCGAGATCGTCGAACGCCGGTTCCGACGCTATCTGGCCGAACGGCACGAGGCCTCCGATGTCGAGATGGCCGTGGCCACCGACGACGACGGCAGTCCTGTGAAGCGGCGGGGATTCGCCTATCCGCCCCAACTGCTCGTCGTCGACGGCGCCCGGCCCCAGGCGGAGGCGGCGGCCCGCGCGCTCGCCGGACTCGGGATCGACGACATCGCCGTGTGCGGGTTGGCCAAACGTCTCGAGGAGATCTGGCTGCCCGGGGAACCCGACCCCGTCATCCTGTCCCGATCGAGCGAGGCCCTGCACCTGCTGCAGCATCTGCGCGACGAGGCGCACCGGTTCGCCATCGCCGGCCACCGAAGCAAGCGGGGTCGCCGCACCCGGCTGAGTGCACTGGACGGGGTTCCCGGGCTGGGTCCCGCGAAACGCAAGGCCTTGGTGAAGCACTTCGGGTCGGTGCGGGCGATGAGCACGGCGACGGTCGCGGAGTTCGCGGAGGTACCCGGGATCGGCCCGGCACTGGCGCAGGCGCTGGTCGAGCATCTCGCCAAGGAGACGGGCGACGCGACGCCTGCGGTCAACCTGGCGACCGGACAGGTCCTTGGTCCCGGATCAGCCGACCCCGTCGGCTAACTGTTCGTGTTCGGTAGCACACTGAACGTATGTCCTCTGTGTCGTCCCATCCCCGGGCCCAACGCGGCCTGGCCCTGTCCCTCGCCGCCGTCGTCGGCGCCGGCATGGGGAGCTCGGTGCTTCCGGCATCGGCCCTCGACCGGTCCGCCTCGGTGGGCACGGAGGTCCGCGAGGCTGCCGTCGGTTCGATCGCCTGGCACCCATGCCCGTCCGACACGCTGCCGACGAAGGAATGTGCCAGGCTCCGGGTGCCGCGGGACTACGGCGATCGGAAGGCCGGGTCGTGGTCCATGGCCATCGCCCGGATCCCTGCCACCGGTCCTGCCGACCGGCGCATCGGGTCGCTGCTGTGGGACGGCGGCGGCCCGGGAGGACCCAGCACCCAGATGCTCGAAAGCATCGCGCCACGGGTCTCCCCGGCGGTGCAGGAACGTTTCGACTTCGTCGCCTTCGACCCCCGCGGGATCGGTTCGTCCGAGCCCGCGCTCGCTCCGTGTGACGCACCCTGGCCGGAACTGCCCCTCCGGGAGGCCGTGCGTTGGCGGACCGCCCAGCGGGACTCCGCGGCGGAACTGCGGCAGGCCAACCGCCGCTGCCGACGCGACCACGCGCAGTTGGCTCCCACGATGAGCACGAACAACGTCGTCCGTGACCTCGATCGGCTGCGGCGCGCGGTGGGCGACCCAAAACTCACCTTCTGGGGCACCAGTTACGGGACCCGGATCGGGTATGTCTACGCCTATCGTCACCCGGGCCGCGTCCGCGCCATGGTGCTGGACGGAAACATCGATCCGACGCGCGGCTATTCCAGCCTGGCGGCGATCGGCGGCAAGGCGTCCGACTCGGCATTCCGCTTCATCCGCCGCAACTACCCGAGGGCGTACGAGCCCATCGTGAGGCAGGCGAGGTCGTTGGCCGACGCGCCGATCCGACTGACCGAGGGTGCCTGGTTCGGGAAACATGACTGGCTGAACGTCGCGGGGAGTTACCTCGCCTTCCAGGACGCCTGGCCCCAGATCCCGCAGCTCGCGGTCATCGTGGACATCGCCCGGGGCACGGGAGACCGGGCCGTCGAAGCGCGCCGACTGCTCCTGTCCTGGGAGGAGGCGCCCAACAGCAATGAGGGCGGCGCCTTCTCGATGGTCAACTGCCTGGACTACTCAAAGCGGCTCACCTCCCGGCAACAGACCCGGCTGGCTGTGCGGAACGACCGCAGACACCCCTGGTTCGGCGGCCCGCTCACGCTGGAGTTCGCGATCGGGTGCGTCGGGCTCAGCGGGGTCGCACCTGACCCCGTGCCACTGATCACCACCAGGTGGCAGCGGGAGCGCGTCGCCGATGTGCCGGTGCTTCTGGCGAATGCGACGAATGACGGTTCCACGCCGATGACCTGGGCCAAGCGGATGCAGTGGGCCTTCCATCGGCCGATGATCCGTTACCGCAGTGGGCAGCACGTCATCTGGGGTGCGGTGCGGTCGCGGTGCGTGAACCGGCCCATCGACCGCATGTTCCTGACAGTCACGATCCCGCCCCACGGCCGGACGTGCCCGTTCGTGCCACCCGCGGACACCGCAGTCGCCGCAACCGGGCTCGGCACCCACTGGTTGCGCTGACCTTCCCGGCCGTGGGCCCGCTGCCCGCAACCGGCGAAGGATGCACGCGGCCGTCGAACGACCCGTCGCGCCGATAGGCTGCTGTCCGGACGCCGTGGCCGTCCACCGACACCGACCGTCACCCGACGAACAGGAGCGCCGCACCGCAT
Organism: Candidatus Nanopelagicales bacterium; assembly: GCA_046330625.1. GTDB lineage: Bacteria > Actinomycetota > Actinomycetes > S36-B12 > CAIWTL01. The sequence continues at coordinate 14,970 of JAXLSJ010000018.1, read as the reverse complement.
GACGCCGACGCCCCCGCCGCCCGACCTGGTCCTGGTCACCGGCATGTCCGGAGCCGGCAAGTCCACCGCGGCGCGGGCACTGGAGGACCTGGGGTGGTTCGTCATCGACAACCTGCCACCCCAGCTGTTGGCCGAAGCTGTCGCGGCCAGCCCGTGGCAGGACAGCGCCACCGGACTCGCAGTCGTCGTCGATGCCCGCGGCGGCGACGTGTTCGCCGAACTGTCCGACGCCCTGGCGCGGTTGCGCGCCGACGAGGTGGATATCCGCACCCTGGTCCTGGAGGCCAACGACGAGGTGCTTGTCCGCCGGTTCGAGAGCAGCCGCCGGCCGCACCCGCTGCAGGGATCCGGCCGGATCCTGGACGGGCTGGAGCGCGAACGCAGCCTGCTCGCCGAGTTCCGGGCCGGGGCCGACCTCGTCATCGACACCACCGGCCTGAACGTGCACGATCTGCGGCGACGCGTCGAGGCCGCGTTCCCCGACGAACCGCGGGTCCGACTGCGCGCCACGGTCATGTCCTTCGGGTTCAAGTACGGCATCCCGGTCGACGCCGACATCGTGCTCGACGTGCGGTTCCTGCCCAATCCCTACTGGGTTCCCGAACTGCGCGAACGCACCGGCCTCGACGCTCCGGTGAACGACTATGTGCTGGACCGGCCCGAGGCCAAGGAGTTCCTCAACCAGGTCACCGGTCTGGTCGACCTCGTGGCCGACGGGTTCCTACGCGAGGGCAAGCGGTACATCACCGTCGCCATCGGCTGCACCGGTGGTAAACACCGCTCGGTCGCGATGTCGGAGAACCTGAGTGTCCGTCTGGTCAAGAACGGGGTCGAGACCCTCGTCATGCATCGAGACCTGGGGCGCGAATGAGACAACTGCGTGGGCTGTCGGCCGGACACGGTCCCCGGGTGGTGGCCATCGGTGGGGGTCATGGACTCGCGGCCAGTCTGAAGGCGCTGCGGCGCGTCTCCGACAACCTGACGGCCGTGGTGGGCGTGTCCGACGACGGCGGCTCGTCCGGCCGGTTGCGCCAGGAGTTCTCGGTGCTGCCGCCCGGCGACCTGCGCGAGGCCCTCGCGGCGCTGTGCGGTGACGACACCTGGGGGCGCACCTGGAGCCGGGTGGTGCAGCACCGGTTCGGTGGCGAGGGCGAACTCAACGGCCACTCGCTCGGCAACCTCCTCATCATGTCCCTGTGGGAGGAGACCGGCGACGTGGTGGCCGGCCTCGATTGGGTCGCCGCCCTGCTCGGAGCCCAGGGACGTGTCCTGCCCGTGAGTCTGACGCCGTTGGAGATCGTGGCCGATGTCGGTGCCCTGGACCCCGACCATCCCGACGACGTGACCGAGGTCCGGGGACAGGTGGCGGTGGCCACGACCCCGGGGGTGGTGCGCGCCATCCGCGTCGACCCTGACAACCCGTCCGCCTGCCCGGAGGCGCTCGAGGCGGTGGCGGAAGCCGACGTGATCGTCCTGGGACCCGGGTCCTGGTTCACCTCGGTGATCGCGCCGCTGCTCGTCGAGGAACTCGCCGAAGCCGTCCGCGTCAGTTCGGCGCAACGTGTCGTGGTGCTCAACCTGGTGGCCCAGCCCGGTGAGACGACCGGCTTCACGGCGTCCGACCACATCAGCGCCCTCACCGGTCATGTGCCGGGATTCACCGCCGACGTCGTGGTCGCCGACACCCGCAGTGTCACCGATCCCGAGACCCTCGCCGCCCTGTGCGAGGACAAGCTCGGCGCCCAGCTCGTGGTGCGCCCGGTGGCGGCTCCCCGGGGCCGGGGCGGTGTCCACGACCCCGACCTGTTGGCGGCGGCGTTCGCCGAGCTCACGGGGCGTGACAGGATCACCCCATGGCGCTGACGGCAGAGGTCAAAGACGAACTCGCGCGGCTCCCGATCTCCAAGTCGTGCTGTCGCAAGGCCGAGGTGGCCGCGATGCTCCGGGTCGGGGGTTCGCTGCAGGTGATCCAGGGCGAGATCGTGATCGAGGCGGAGTTCGACACGAGTGCGATCGCCCGACGGATCCGCAAGGACATCACGGAGTTGTACGGCCACGAAGTGACCCTGTCGGTGATCCAGCCGACGGGTCTGCGACGGGGCACCAAGTACGCGATCCGGGTCACCCAGGGTGGCCCGTGGTTGGCCCGCCAGACCGGACTCGTCGACGGACGAGGCCGTCCCGTCCGCGGACTCCCGCCGGCGGTGGTGGCCGGGGGGCCCTGCGACGCAGAAGCGGCCTGGCGTGGCGCGTTCCTGGCCCACGGTTCGCTGACAGAGCCCGGCCGGTCGTCGGCGCTCGAGATCACCTGCCCGAGCAGCGAGACCGCACTGGCGCTGGTGGGGTCGGCGCGGCGCCTGGGGATCGCCTCGAAGGCCCGGGAGGTGCGCGGGGTCGACCGGGTGGTGATCCGCGACGGCGACGCTATCGGCGACATGTTGACCCGCATGGGCGCTCATCAGGCCCGACTCACCTGGGAGGACCGGCGGGTCCGTCGCGAGGTGCGGGCGACAGCCAACCGGCTCGCCAACTTCGACGACGCCAATCTGCGCCGTTCCGCCCGCGCCGCGGTGGCCGCGGGGGCACGCCTGGAACGGGCGCTGGAGATCCTCGGCGACGACGTGCCGGACCATCTGAAGATGGCGGGGCAGTTGCGCATCGAACACCGCCAGGCCAGCCTCGAGGAACTCGGGGCGCTGGCCCAACCCCCCATGACCAAGGACGCGATCGCCGGACGTATCCGGCGGTTGCTGGCCATGGCGGACAAGCGTGCCCAGGAACTCGGCATCGACGGCACCGAGGCCAACCTGACCGAGGACATGCTCGACGATTGATACCTCGGGGCTCCGCGGTCCGCGAAGGCCGGACACCCCTGCGCGAAGAACGCGGGCGTTCGCTAGGGTCGAAGTGTTGGGACTGCAGACGATCGGCGCTGCCGGGCGTATGCAGCGGAGTGTCGACGCATGAGGAGCGATCGTGACGATTCGGGTAGGCATCAACGGTTTCGGGCGTATCGGGCGCAACTTCTACCGGGCGGTGAGCCTGCAGCAGTCGCAGGGATTCGTCGTCAACACCCTCCTGGCGCTGAGCGGCGAGGACATCGAGATCGTCGGGGTCAACGACCTCACCGACAACCGCACCCTCGCCCACCTTCTCAAGTACGACTCGATCCTCGGCCGGCTCGACGCGGACGTGACGGTCAGCGATGACGAGATCACCGTCAACGGCAAGTCCATCAAGGCGATGGCCGAGACCGATCCCTCCAAACTCCCGTGGGGTGACCTCGGTGCGGACATCGTCATCGAATCCACGGGGCGGTTCACCGACCGCGACTCGGCGCTGCTCCATGTGGCCGCCGGCGCGAAGAAGGTGCTGATCTCGGCGCCCGCGAAGAACCCCGACGTGACCATCGTGATGGGCGTCAACCAGGAGGACTACGACCCCGAGCAGGACGTCGTGATCTCCAACGCCTCCTGCACGACCAACTGCCTGGCCCCCATGGCCAAGGCGATCTACGACGCCTTCGGCATCGAGTGGGGTCTGATGACCACCATCCACGCCTACACCAACGACCAGGTCATCCTCGACGCACCGCACAAGGACCTGCGCCGGGCCCGGGCCGGTGCGCTCAACATGATCCCGACGACGACCGGGGCGGCGCGGGCCATCGGGCTCGTGATGCCCGAGCTCAAGGGCAAGTTGGACGGCTACGCCATGCGCGTTCCGGTGCCGACCGGTTCGGCGACCGACCTGACGGTCGAGTTGACGAATGCCACGACGTCCGAGGACCTCAACGCCGCGGTCAAGGCCGCCGCCGACGGTCCGCTGAAGGGGATCCTGAAGTACACCGAGGACCCGATCGTGTCGTCGGACATCGTGACCGACCCGCACTCCTGCATCTTCGACGCGTCGCTGACGAGCACCATGGGCAACACCGCCAAGGTGCTGGGCTGGTACGACAACGAGTGGGGCTACTCCAACCGCCTGGTCGACCTGGTGCGGTACGTCGGCGCCACGCTCTGACCGTGAAGACGCTCGACGACCTTGACGTCGCGGGCCGTCGGGTCCTGGTCCGGGCGGATCTCAACGTCCCCCTGGCCCAGGCCGACGGCACGCCCACCATCACCGACGACGGCAGGATCCGGGCCTCGCTGCCCACCTTGCGCGACCTGACGGCTCGCGGCGCACGGGTGATCGTCGTCGCGCACCTGGGACGCCCCAAGGGCAAGGTCGACCCGGCGTTGTCCCTGGCGCCGGTCGCGGAACGGATGGCGGAGCTGCTCGGACAGCCGGTCGGCTTCGTGGCCGACCTGACGGGCGAGGCCGCTCGGGAAGCGGTCGCGGGACTCGGCGACGGCGAGATCGTCGTGCTCGAGAACGTGCGGTTCGACCCGCGCGAGACGAGCAAGGACCCGGCCGAACGGGCGGCGCTCGCCGAGGAGCTCGCCGCGCTGGCCGACGTGTACGTCAGCGACGGCTTCGGGGTCGTGCACCGCGAGCAGGCCAGCGTCACCGACGTTGCCCGGCTCCTGCCCCGCGCGCCCGGTCACCTGGTGCGCGCCGAGGCCGAGGTCTTCCGCAAGGTGTTGGAGGATCCGGATCGCCCCTACGTGGTGATCCTGGGTGGTGCCAAGGTGTCCGACAAGTTGGGCGTGATCGGCAACCTGCTGGGGTCGGTGGACCGGCTGCTGATCGGCGGCGGCATGTGTTACACGTTCCTGGCGGCCCAGGGCTACGACGTGGGGGACTCGTTGCTCGAGGCGGACCAGATCGACACCGTCCGGCAGGTGCTGGCCGACGCCGCTGACCGTGGCGTCGAGGTCGTACTCCCCGTCGACGTCGTGGTGGCCGACGATTTTGCGCCCGATGCTGCCACCCGCACCGTCCCGGTCGATGCGATCGAGGCCGGGTGGCGCGGCCTGGACATCGGTCCGGCCACCATCGACCTGTTCCGGGCGCGGCTCGCCGATGCCCGCACGATCGTGTGGAACGGGCCGATGGGGGTCTTCGAGATGCCCGCGTTCGAAGCGGGTACCCGGGCTGTGGCCGATGCGGTGGCCGCGGCCGACGCCTTCACCGTGATCGGGGGTGGTGACTCCGCTGCGGCGATCCGCCAGTTCGCCATCCCGGAGACCGATTTCTCGCACATCTCGACCGGTGGCGGTGCGAGTCTGGAATTCCTCGAGGGCAAGACCCTGCCGGGGATCGCCGTATTGGAGGAGGAGTCCTGATGGCCGAACGCCGACCGCTCATGGCGGGCAACTGGAAGATGAACCTCAATCATCTGGAGGCCATCGCCCACGTGCAGAAGGTCGCCTTCTCGCTGAACGAGAAGGAGCTAGCCGACGTCGAGGCCGCGGTCCTGCCCCCGTTCACCGATCTCCGGTCGGTGCAGACGCTGATCGAGGGCGACAAGTACCACATCTCCTACGGCGCCCAGGATGTCTCGCAGCATGACGACGGCGCTTACACCGGCGAGGTCTCGGGGTCGATGCTGGCGAAACTCGGGTGCACCTACGTGGTGGTGGGACACAGCGAACGTCGCCAGTACCACGCCGAGACCGACGAGATCGTCAACGCCAAGGCCCGCAAGGCCATCGAACACGGCATGACGGCGATCGTGTGCGTGGGTGAGGATCTGACCGTGCGCCAGTCCGGCGATCACGTGCATCACACGCTGGCCCAGGTGAGTGGATCGTTGGCGGGGCTCACCGACGAGCATGTCGCCGATCTGGTGATCGCCTATGAACCCGTGTGGGCCATCGGCACCGGCGAGGTGGCCACGCCGCAGGACGCACAAGAGGTCTGCGGGGCCATCCGCGCACATCTGGCCCAACTGCACTCGGCGGACGTGGCCGAGCGCACCCGCATCCTGTACGGGGGTTCGGTGAAGTCGTCGAACGTGGCGGCGATCATGGCCGAGACCGACATCGACGGGGCCCTCATCGGCGGGGCAAGCCTCGATCCGGACGAGTTCGCCACGATCTGCAAGTTCCCGCAGCACCCGCCGGTGGCGTGACCCCTCTCGGCAGCCCCTGCGTTACCCTGGGATGACGTTCCTCCGAACCGGACTCCAGAAAGAGACACCGTGACTCTCGTCCTGCAGATCGTGCTCGTGATCACCAGCCTGCTGTTGATCGGGCTCATCCTGCTCCACAAGGGCAAGGGCGGCGGCCTGTCCGACATGTTCGGCGGCGGCATCTCCAGCAGTGTGGGTGGCTCCTCGGTGGCGGAGAAGAACCTGGACCGCATCACGATCATCATCGCGATCCTGTGGATCGCCTCGATCGTGGGTCTGGGTCTGCTCGTGAGCAGCACCGGCGTTCTCTGATCCCGTCGACACGGCGGCGGATCTCCACCGCTGATCCCGTTGACGGATTACAGTCTGGGGACGGGGTTCTTCCGGGAGGGCAGACGTGGCAGGTGGACAGGCGATCCGGGGTAGCCGGGTCGGCGCAGGACCGATGGGTGAGGCCGAGCGGGGCGAATCAGCGCCGCGGGTCGAGATCTCGTTCTGGTGCGCCAACGGCCACGAGAGTACTCCGAGTTTCCTGCGCGGGGCGAACGTCCCCGAGGGCTGGGACTGCCCGCGTTGCGGCTGGCCTGCCGGCCGCGACCGCGACAATCCACCGGCGCCCCCGAAGATCGAGCCGTACAAGACCCACCTGGCGTATGTGAAGGAGCGACGCTCCGAGTCCGACGCCGAGGCGATCCTGAACGAAGCCCTCGAAGACCTGCGCAACGACCCGTACTGAGCGAAGCTCCGGGTCCGGTGGTCGAGCGGAGCCGAGACTCCCGCGGGTTGAGTAGCGGCCGCCAGGCCGCGTATCGAAACCCCCGGTGGTCGAGCGAAGCCGAGACCCCCGCCGTGGCGACCCGCACCCATTCATGTCGTCATGACGGCCGTCCGGGAGCTGCCGGTCCGGACCCGCGCACAATCGTGTCGTAATGGGGGCACTCCCGGGCGCCTATTGCGACACGATCCGGTGCGCCTCGGTAATCCCGGCCGCCGACAGGCGCCATAACGGCAGCCTCGTGCGCGTGTCGCGGACCTACTGCCACAGGCCATCGGTGCGGTGGTCTCGGCTCCGCTCGACGACCGGGGCTCGACCACCGGTCAGGACGGGCGGCGCACGTCGGCGGGCAGTGCCGCGGCGGCGTCGACGTCGATGAGGGCCAGCGTCCGGGTCCGACCGATCGCGCCGGCCGCCGGGTAGCGGTTCGGATCGGCACCCGGCTTCAGTGCTTCGGCGAGCGCCTCGGCCTTCTCGGCCCCTGATGCCACCAGCCACACCTCGGTCGCCGACTGGATGACCGGGAACGTGAAGGACAGCCGGGTCGGCGGTGGTTTGGGGGAGTCCCGCACCGGGACCACGGTCCGGTCGGTGATCGTCGTCTCGCCGTGCTCGGGGAACAGTGACGCGATGTGTGCATCCGGGCCGACCCCCAGCATCAGGATGTCGAACCGCGGGACACCCGGCACGGCGATCCCGGCCTGACCGTCGGCGATACGTGCCAGTTCCGCCGCGTGGGCGGCCGCCGCGGCATCAGGGTCGTCGCCCCAAGGGCCGCCGGTGGCGGGCATGGCATGCACCCGCGCCGGGTCGATCGGCAGGTGGCCGAGCATCGCGTCGTAGGCCTGCTTCTCGTTGCGGTCGGGATCGCCCGGAGCCACGAAACGCTCGTCGCCCCAGTAGAAGTCCACCCGGCTCCAGTCAACGGCCGCCTGTCCGGGATCGGCCACGGCCGCCTCCTGACTGCGGCTCCCCATACCCCCGCCGGTCAGGACCACTCCGGCGTCGCCGTGCGTGGCCTGGGCGTCGATGATCCCGGAGATCATCCGGGCGGCGACAGCGGCAGCAAGCGCATCCGGACTCGGATGCACGATGATCTCCACACTCACTTGGCGGCCTTCCGGCGCTTCGGTCGTTTCGCTGCCTTGACGGTGACCTTGCCGTCGCTGTCCAGCGAAAACTTGCCCTCGCCCACCTGGTCGACGGACTTCAGGGTCTCGCCGTAGATCTCGTCGGCGTCGAGACGGCGGAGTTCCTCGGCGAGCAGATCGCCGGTGCCGCGCCGGGGGAGCGCGATCGTGGCCGGCGGAAGTCCGGTACGGGTGAGTTTCGCGACCTGCCCGTCGGGTCGGTTGATGCAGATCTCGCCGGTCGTGGTGATGAGCCGGACCGACGTGATGCCCGGGCCCCGACTGGCGATCACGTTCGAAGGCACCCGCAGTCGCGAGTGGAGCCACGCCGCCAGCAGGTGGGCCGCCGCGTGCGAACGCTGCCCGCTGACCTCTGCCCCCAGGATGCGGCCGTGGGGGGTGTCGAGAGTGGTCGCCAGCAGCGTGCGCCAGGCCGTGATCTGGGTCCAGGACAGATCGGTGTCGCCGGGGCTGTATCCGTCGACCCGGTCTTTCAGGGCCACGAGTTGCCGACTGGCGGTCATGGCGCTGGTGATGCGCCGCTGGGCGTGCGCCCCGATCGTGGTCTCCACCGGAACCGGGGGAGCGTCGTGCGGCCACCAGGCGACCACCGGCGTATCCGTCAGCAGCAGCGGGATCACCACCGAGCCAGGGTGATTCGCCAGTTCGCCGTACATGCGCAGGATGGCGACCTCGCCGGGGCCGTCGTCGCCGCCGACCGAGATCTCGGCATCCAGTCGGGGGGCCGAGCGACCCTTGCGGGGCACCATGACCAGGATCCGCATTGGATGTTCCTGGGCCGCGAACGACGCGGCTTGGGCGGCGTCGGACTGTGTGGCCTCGTCGGCCAGCACGATCAGGGTCATCACCATGCCACTGGCGGTGGCGCCGAGGCGGTGTCGCTCGGCCGAGATCGCGGTCTGTACCGCGTTGCCGGTGGTGTCCTCCAAGCGGATCATGGCCGCCTCCAGCTGCGTCCGTCGTTGGCCATCATCTCGTAGGCGGACTTGGGTCCCCAGCCGCCCGAGGTGTATTGATCGGGTTTCCCGTTCTTGGCCCAGTTCGCCAGTACCGGGTCGAGGATGCGCCAGGACATCTCCACCTCTTCATGGCGGGGGAACAAGGGCGCGTCGCCCAGCAGCACGTCGAGGATGAGTCGTTCGTAGGCCTCGGGCGACGACTGCGTGAACGAGTCGCCGTACTGGAAGTCCATGTTGACGTCGCGGACCTCCATGGTGGTGCCGGGCACCTTGGATCCGAACCTCACCGTCATCCCCTCGTCGGGCTGCACCCGCAGCACGATCGCGTTCTGCGACAGTTCCTCGACCGCCGTCTCCGCGAACGGAAGGTGAGGGGCACGCTTGAAGACGACCGCGATCTCGGTGACCCGTCGACCGAGACGTTTCCCGGTGCGCAGGTAGAACGGCACGCCGGCCCACCGGCGGTTCTCGATGTCGAGCCTGATGGCGGCGAAGGTGTCGGTGGTCGACGTGTCGGGGATGCCCTCCTCCTGCAGATAGCCGACGACCGGGACGCCGCCCTGCCATCCCTCCGCGTACTGGCCGCGGGCGCTGTGCCGGTCGAGGTTCTTGGGCAGCACGACCGCCTTGAGGACCTTCTCCTTCTCGATCCGCACCGAGTCGGCGTCGAAACTCGCGGGCTCCTCCATGGCGGTGAGGGCCATCAGCTGCAACAGATGGTTCTGGATCACGTCGCGAGCGGCGCCGATGCCGTCGTAGTACCCGGCCCGGCTGCCGATCCCGATGTCCTCGGCCATGGTGATCTGCACGTGGTCGACGTAGTTGTTGTTCCAGATCGGCTCGAACAGGTTGTTCGCGAACCGGATCGCCATCAGGTTCTGCACGGTCTCCTTGCCCAGGTAGTGGTCGATCCGGAACACCGAACTGGGGGCGAACACCTCGTCGACGATCGCGTTCAGTTCCTGGGCCGACTTGAGGTCGTGACCGAAGGGCTTCTCGATGACGACGCGGCGCCACGCGCCGGTGTTGGAGTCGCTCAGGCCCGAGCGTTTGAGCTGCTTCACCACCACGGGGAAGAAGCGGGGAGGGATCGAGAAGTAGAAGGCGTGGTTGCCGCCGGTGCCGCGCAGATTGTCGAGGTCACCCAACACTGCGGCGAGCTGGTCGAAGGCGGCGGGGTCGTCGAGGTCCCCGGCCACGAACCGGATCCCTTCGCTGAGTTGCTGCCAGACGTCCTCGTGGAAGGGGGTGCGGGAGTGTTCCTTGACCGAGTCGTGCACGATCTGGGCGAAGTCCTGGTCCTCCCAGTCGCGGCGGGCGAAGCCGACGAGCGCGAAGTTGGGGGGGAGCAGGCCGCGGTTGGCGAGGTCGTAGATCGCCGGCATGACCTTCTTGCGGGACAGGTCGCCGGTGACGCCGAAGATCACCATGCCGCAGGGGCCGGCGATCCGGGGGAGGCGGCGATCGCGGGGATCGCGCAGGGGGTTGGAGATCTCGGTGGTCATGCGTCCGAGTCCCCGCGGCTGCTCAGCGCCTGCTCGATGGTGCCGAGCAGTTCCTCCCAGGCGACGATGAATTTCTGCACACCCTCTTCCTCGAGCACCCGGAACACGTCGGGCATGTCGATCCCGACGGCGGCCAGGTCCACGAAGGTCTGCTGGGCGGCATCGATCTGGTCGACGATGGTGTCTCCGGTGATCTCGCCGTGGTCGGCGACGGCGGTCATGGTCGCCTCGGGCATCGTGTTGACCACACCTCTGGTGACGAGGTCGACCACGTAGCGGGTGTCGTCGTACTTCGGGTCCTTGACCCCGGTCGAGGCCCACAACGGCCGCTGGGGCATGGCGCCCTTCGCTGCGAGGGCCTTCCACCGGTCCGAGGCCATCACCTTCTCGAACTCGCGGTAGGCGAGTCGGGCGTTTGCGATGGCAGCTTGACCCATCAGCGCCGTTGCCTCCGGCGTGTTGATCGCTTCCAATCGCTTGTCGACCTCGCTGTCGACGCGGCTCACGAAGAACGAGGCGACCGACTGGATGGTGCTCAGGTCGTGGCCGTTCTCGGCAGCGCGTTCCAACCCGGACATCCACGCGTCCATGACCTGGATGTAAGCGTCGGAACTGAAGATCAGGGTGACGTTGACGCTGATCCCCTCGCCGAGCACCTCGGTGATGGCCGGCAGCCCTTCGGCGATTCCGGGGATCTTGATCAAGGTATTGGGCCGGTCGACCATCCACCACAGCGCCTTGGCCTCGGCAATCGTCTCCGCCGTCTTGTGGGCGAACCGGGGGTCGACCTCGATCGACACGCGACCGTCGACGCCGTTGGTCGCCTCCCAGACGGGACGGAAGATGTCGGTCGCGGCCCGGACGTCGGCGGTGGTCAAGGCCCGCACCGCCTCGCCGCGACTGACGCCACGTGCGGCGAGCTCGGCCAACTGCGCTTCGTAGGCGCCGGCGTCGCCGGAGATCGCGTTGTTGAAGATCGCGGGGTTGGTGGTGACCCCGGTGACCGAACTGTCCTCGATCAGCGCCTTCAGGCCGCCGCTGGTGATGCGATCACGATCGAGGTCGTCCAGCCAGATGGACACCCCCGCGTCCGCCAACTCGCGCAACCGCTCCGACGACATGGGGCCTCCTCAAGATCCACTGGGGCGAGTCTGTCGCCCTTCGCGTGAGGCTATCGATCTCTGGCGGGCGTTTCCTGCTATCCACCAGGAGTTCGCCCATACCTCAGCCGTTGGCCGCAGCCACCGACTCCTTTGCCGCTGCGACGACCGCATCGGCGGTGATGCCGAACTCCTGGAACAACAGGGCGCCGTCTGCCGAAGCCCCGAAGTGATCGATGCCGACCGTCCGTCCGTCGGTGCCGACGTACTTGTACCAGGGGGTGGTGACGCCGGCCTCGACCGAGACCCGCGCCGTCACCTCTGGCGGCAGGACCTCGTCGCGGTAGGACTGGTCCTGTTCGGCGAACCACTCCAGACAGGGCATGGAGATCACCCGTGCCTTGATGCCGTCGGCGGCCAGCGTCTCCTGGGCCGCAAGCGCGAGTTGCACCTCGGAACCGGTCGCCAGCAGCAGGACGTCGGGGGTGCCGTCGCTGTCGGACAGCACGTAGGCGCCCTTCGCCACGTTGTCCGCCGACGGCAGGGTGGCGCGGTCGAGCACCGGAAGGCCCTGCCGACTGAGGACGAGCCCGGCCGGCTTGCCGCGGCGGATGATCTCGACCCATGCCGCGGCGGTCTCGGTGGCGTCCGCGGGACGCACCATGTTGAGCTGCGGGATCAGGCGCAGGGCCCACAGCGTCTCGATCGGCTGGTGGGTGGGACCGTCCTCGCCGAGACCGATAGAGTCGTGGGTCCAGACGTAGGTCGACGCGACGTTCATCAGGGCCCCCACGCGTACGGCACCCCGCATGTAGTCGCTGAAGACCAGGAAGGTGCCGCCGAACGGCTTGAGCAGGCCGGACAGGGCCATGCCGTTCACGGCTGCTCCCATGGCGTGCTCCCGCACCCCGAAGTGCAGGATGCGGCCGTAGGGCGAGTGCGGGCCGGCGAACGGCGAGTCCTTCTTGACGAACACGCTGTCGGGCAAGAACGAGGGGGCGCCTTCGATGGTGGTCAGGTTGCTCTCGGCCAGGTCGGCGGAGCCTCCGACGAACTCCGGCAGCGCCGCGGCGATCGCCTGGATGACGACCGACGACGCCTTGCGGGTCGGCACCGAGGCCCCGGCCTCCCATGTCGGCAACTCGATGTCGGGGAGATCCCCGGACTGGATCCGGTCGAGCAGTGCTGCACGCTCCGGGTTGGCGGCGCGCCAGGCGTCGAACTGCTTCTGCCACTCGGCCTTGGCCGCTGCACCGCGGGTCATGACCTCGCGGGCATGGGAGAGGACCTCGTCGGAGACCTCGAAGGACTTGTCGGGGTCGAAGCCGAGGATCTCCTTGACGTCACGGATCTCCGGTTCGCCCAGGTCGGCGCCGTGGGCCAGGTAGGTGTTCTTCTTGTTGGGCGCGGGCCAGCCGATCACGCTGCGCAGCCGGATGAAGGTCGGCGAGCCTGTGTGGGCGCGGGCCTGGGTCATGGCGTCGGCCAGCGAGGCCACGTCCACTCGGCCGTCCTCGCCCAACGGCACCTCGTAGGTCTTCCAGCCGTAGGCCTCATACCGTTCGACGGTGTTCTCGCTGAACGCGATCGCGGTGTCGTCCTCGATCGAGATGTGGTTGTCGTCCCAGATCACGGTCAGGTTGTCGAGTTTCTGGGTGCCCGCCAACGAGGACGCTTCGCTGGTGATGCCCTCCTCCATGCAGCCGTCGCCGGCGATCACCCAGATGTGGTGATCGAACGGGCTGCCTCCGGCGGAGGCGTCGGGGTCGAAGAGGCCGCGCTCATAGCGCTGTCCCATGGCCATCCCGACGGCGGTCGACAACCCCTGTCCCAGAGGACCGGTGGTGGTCTCGACCCCGACCGTGTGACCGAACTCCGGGTGTCCGGGCGTGAGGCTGCCCCAGGTGCGGAACGCCTCGAGGTCGGACAGCTCCAGCCCGTATCCGGACAGGAACAACTGGATGTAGAGGGTCAGGCTCGAGTGTCCGGCCGACAGCACGAACCGGTCACGGCCGAGCCATTTGGCGTCGGAGGGGTCGTGCTTGAGGAACTTCTGGAACAGCAGGTAGGCGGCCGGCGCCAGGCTCATCGCGGTGCCGGGATGGCCGTTGCCGGTCTTGTGCACGGCATCCGCGGCCAGCACTCGGGCCGTGTCCACCGCACGCTCGTCCAGGTCGGTCCATTCCAGGTTGCTCACGAGCTGATCCTTCGGGTCGGAGGGTCGTTCCGCGGGAAGCCTAGCCAGGTCAACGCCCGGAGGCTCGATCACGACGCCGACGCCACAAGATCCACCCCAGCAGTGCGATGACCGCTGCCGCGATCGCCAACGGCAGGAGCAGCGAGCGGCCGATCACGATGGGCTGCTGCGCCGGCGACGAGACCTGGAACTGTTCGCTGGTGAGCAGGAATCGGAAGGTGTATTCGCCCGGGGACCAGCCCTGTGACGGAACGTAGGTTCCGGAGCCATCCGTCAGGCCATGGGGGAGGGAGTCGAAGGTGCGGATGTCGACCGTGTCGATGAGTTCACCGTCGCGGCTCACCTCGGCGCTGAGGGTCAGCGGTCCCGCCAGCTTCTTCAGGTTGTTCTGCAGCGACGCGACGAGCTTGGCGGACGTGATCGCATCGAGCGACGGCTGCGGAAGCGCGTCGGCCACGACGAAGGCCACAGTGGTGACCTCGATCGCGACATCCTTCGTCTCGCCGTCCGCGATCTCGAAGACCGTCTCCTCATGGACCAAACCGGGCACATCGAAACTGCCCACATAACGGCCGGGAGCGATCCTTGCCGTGAGGGACTCTCCCGTGGTGCGAGCGACCACCACGGGGAGTCCGCCATCCCGCGCCTGCCCGAGGGTCAGCTGACCGGTGACCGGGGTGCCGCTCTCCTTGCTGACACCGCGCAGGGTGACATCGGCGGTCGCCCCGCGGACCTCGAGGATGAGATTGGCACCCACAGCCGGGGCGACGGTGATTCCGCCGCCTTCGGGGGGTTTCACATTTGTCTGCTTGACGTTGATCCCGACCGGATAGCGTCCGCCGGCGACGGTGTCCGCCACGGTGATGCTGAAGGGGATCGTGAGGGAGTCGCCCGAGGGGATGGTCGCTTTGCTGACCGAGGGTTCGACGGTGATCCCGGCGGGGGCGTTCGTCTCCCACTGAACCTCAGCAGGCCGCGGGCCGGCGTTGTCGACCTTGATGCTCTGCTCCGGAGGAAGGGTCTGGCCGGGTGTCACCACGACCACGGCGTTCTCCGGAAACGATTTGCTGATGCCGAGCGAAGGGGCGTCATCCTGCGCAGCCAGGGCCGGTGACCCGATCGTCATCCCCACGACGATCAGGCCGGCGATGAACGCGCGGACAGGCATGTGGACCTCCTCTGGACGTGCGCCAACCTACTCAGACCAGCGGCGGGGCGCGAGGTCTTGCTCACGGGCCCCCGACGGGGGGGTGGTGGGTCCGGA
>JAXLSJ010000017.1:0-65896 GCA_046330625.1 Candidatus Nanopelagicales bacterium | reverse complement strand
GCCTGGTCGTCACCGCTGTTGTCGTTGGGGTTGTCGACGTGGTCGCCGCTGTGGTCATCGGCCTCGTCGGTGGCATCGTCGTTGGGACCGTCGTCGTCGGAGTACTGATCGTCATCCACGCCGTCCTCGGTGTCCTGACCGCTGCCTCCGTCCAGTGCGTCGTCGCCCGAATCGCCGTCGCACTGATCGTCGCCCGCGCCGCCGGAGACATCGTCGTTGCCGGCGCCGCCGGAGATGTCGTCGTCTCCCAGGTCGCCGGACAGATCGTCGTCGCCCGCGCCACCGAAGATGTCGTCGTCTCCGGACCGGCCCGACACCGAGTCATTGCCCGCTCCGGCGCGGACCACATCGATACCCCGCGAAGCGCAGACGATGTCCGCACCCCCTTTGGCCAGGACCGTGTGCCGCCCCTTCCCGCGCACCACGATCACGTCCATCCGCGCGGTGCCCTTGATGACTCGCTTGGCGCTGACCAGCGTCGCCCGATGCCCCTGGCACTGGGCTCCGAGGCTGCGGCCCTGGGGGACACTCGGGGCCGCATCGCCTGTGGCGGGCAGGCCGACCAGGCCCGCGAAGAGCAGGCCACCGGTGCCGAGCAGGGCGGCTGATGCACGTCGATTCATGGGAGTCTCCTGTAAGTCGCGGACCCGACAGTCATCGGAACTGTAGGGGCGAGATTGAGGGGGGCCGCGGCGCTGGGCGGGTTCTGAGCGAGGACTTGACGTGCCCTTGACATCGGGATCGTCCGTTCGTGTCATCCTGGCCAGATGTCGAGTCTGCACGAGCTGCCGGACATGACCGTCGTGGCCATCCCGCTCTACATCGTCACCATGGCGATCGAGATCCTGCTGGTGTGGCGTCGCCCGCGGGAGGGTGAGCGGGGATACGCCGCCAAGGACTCCGCGACCTCGATCATCATGGGCCTGGGTTCGCTGGTCATCGCCGCGGTGCTTGCGACGATCCAGCTGGGGTTCCTGCTGTTCTTCTCGCGCTTCGCCGTCGCTGATCTGGGGGCGGGCACCTCGTCGTCATCGTGGCTCGTGCAGGCGGCCACGTGGATCGCCCTCTTCGTGCTCGTCGACTTCTGTTACTACTGGTTCCATCGGGTCCATCACGAGACCCGACTGTTCTGGGCCGCCCATGTGACGCACCACTCGTCGCGGCACTACAACCTGTCGACCGCACTGCGGCAGTCCTGGACGCCCCTGACGTCGTGGATCTTCTACGTGCCCGTGATGTTGGTGGGATTCAGCCCTGCGCAGTTCGCGTTCGCCTACTCCCTCAACCTGATCTACCAGTACTGGATCCACACCGAGCGGATCCGTCACCTGCCCCGTCCGGTCGAGTACGTGTTCAACACCCCGTCGCATCATCGGGTCCATCACGGATCGAATCCCGAGTACCTCGACACCAACTACGGCGGCATCCTGATCATCTGGGACCGGATGTTCGGCAGTTTCGTCCCCGAGGATCGCGCGGTGGACTACGGGCTCACGAAGAACATCGAGACCTACAACCCGGTCCGGGTCGCGTGGCACGAGTTCGCCGCGATCGCCCGGGACGTCCGGCGGGCCGACTCGTGGCGCGAGCGGGTGGCTTACGTGTTCGGACGGCCGGGCTGGTCGCCCGCGGCCGGGCCCGACGCAGCGTCGGGGTCCGCGGGGCCAGAGGTGGCGGCAGTCGAAGGGGCGGCCGCCCCGGCGTCGTAGTCGAGGGCGTCGCGGGCGGCGTCCTGCAGGTCGCCCACGGTGTCGTTGACGCTGTCCACGGTGTTGAGCGCCCGCTGCGCCCACTTCAGTTTGGTGCGGGCCGTGGCCAGATCTGACTCGATGCGGTCGACGTCCGCCTGGGCTGCGGACACCTGCGCTTCGGTGCGTTGCCGCAGGAAGTCGGTGTTGTCGCGCACCACTGGCAAGTCCGTCACCTTGTCCACGGCCGAGTCGCCCGCCTGGACCAGCTTCAGCTTGGTCTGGGCGGCGCTCAGGTCGGCTTCCAGCTTCTTGACGTCGGCCTCGGCCTCGGAGACGGAGGCGAGGGCCTTGGCGCGGGTGTTGTCGAAGGGCATGAATCCAGTGTGGCAGGCACGGTTGCCGCTCGCCGTGGCCAGCCCCGACAATGCCGATGTGGATCCGACTACCCGCGCGAACCTGCTCCTGTTCTCCGGCTCGATGCTGCTCCTGGGCGCTTTCTGGTTCGTGGTCCTCGGCCTCGGCGGTGGGGGCGCGCTGCAAGTCGTGGCGGGCGTCGGCTGTCTGATCGGCGCCGTGTGGATCTTCCGGATCTTCGGACGGACCCGGCGCTAGTGGCTCGTCGACCCGGGTTTGGCGGCCAGAAGCAGGGTCCGACAGCTACTGGGCGGTCACGACCTCGTAGGGGTCGGCGGTGATCTCGCGTTCGGGGGTGACCAGGTTCGGGACGATCTTGTGGTCGATGCCCCAGTCGCCCAACTTGGCCCGGATGGACTCCTCGGCCTTCTCGAGGTTGTCGAAGACCACCCGGCGTTCGGCCCAGTCCGCTTCGCGTTTGCGCAGGGCCTTCTCGATGCGGGCCATCGTGGCGTCGTCGGTCGGCAGGTCGAAGCCGAGGCGGATCATCTCGGGGATGTCCTTGCGGTAGTCGTGGGCGAAGGCGTCGAACTTGCCGGGGATCACATGGTCGGCGTTGAGGAGGTCGATACCGACCAGTAGGAACGTGAACAGGGGCCAGTACCGCATGTCCGGGGGGACCCCGGCGGGCCGGTCACCCTCCTCGGTGAGCCAGTCGGGTCGTTGAACCGCCAGCCGGGGGCCGAACTTGGGGATCGGGTCCTCGTCGTGCGTGAGCAGGATGGCCCGGGCCGCGTCCCGCCGATGCCGGGGCAACTCCGCGAATTCGCGGGGGGAGGCCACCTCGACGACAAGGCCCTCGGGGTCCATCCCCGCGGGGTCACGCAGCCAGCGCCTCCGCCAGCGCGATCCGTACGGCGAGCCGACGAACACTGCCCGGTCCACCGAGAGGATGTCGAACCCGGCCACCCCCTCCTTCTCGAAGACGTCCTGGGCGCTCTGGCTGCCCAGCGACTCGCCGAACAGCAGGATCTTCGGGCGGCGTGCCTCGGGGATCGACCGCACGCGCCAGGCGAGCGCGGTCAGCAGCGCGAGCGAGCTCTCCCAGGCGGTGCCGACCCGGTCCAGCGACAGGAACGACGGGCGCACCGAGTACTGGATGCACACCCCGGCGCAATCGCCGCCGGTCAGGAACTCGGTGGTCTCGGCGGCGACGTAGTTCACATAGCCGCTCCCGGTGGGGGAGTAGATGGCGATGTACGGCCGCTCGAAGGCGCCCATCCGTTCCAGTTCGGCCATCGCCAGGTAGGCGCGGGCGTTGGGACTCTCGGCGCTGTCGTACCCCACGAACACCCGGATCGGGTCGACGGCCGGTTTACCGGTGACCTCCTGGATCTCCGAGGCGGTCAGCGTCATGTTCACGAACCTGCGTCCTTCGCGCCCGATCGTGTTCCAGTCCACTCCGCTGTTGGTGCCACCGCTGACGAGTTCCGAGACCGGTCGCGACCGGTAGGCCGGCTCGATGGCGTTGCCGGCGGTCTCGGTCAGGTCGTTGACGTAGGAGATGGCCCGCTCCAAGGCGATCGCCACCCCGCCCAGGGCAGCGGCATGGCCGATGGCCCCGGCGGCGGGTGCCAGCGGCGGCACGGCCCACCGCACCCCGGCGGCGATACCCCCGGCCACCAGTGACTCGATCCGGGAGCTCACGTACAGGCCCAGGGACACGCCGCCCCCGACGACCATCGCCCGGATCGGCTGGACGTAGCTGGCGGATCGGACCGGGTCGCCGTACTGATCGGTCTCCGACGCGGTGTCGAGCAGCCGGTGGCTGCGAGCCAGGTGCACCGCGGCGCCGGCGGTGGCGCCGATGGCGATCACGATCGGGGCGTTGACCGTGCCCGGGGTCGCATTGCGGGCTGCGGTGTCGTAGGCCCCGTCGATCCCGATGGCCACTGCGCCGGCCATCGCGCCCGAGGTGCCCCGGTGTGCGGCGGTCCGGGCGGTGGCGCGCAGGAGACTCTCGTCGGGCTTCTGGCGCAGGATCCGTTGCGCGGCCAGGCCCACCCCGATCCCGGCCAGGTCTGCGGCGAGGATCACGGCGCGTCGGGTGAGGGGACGCCGGTCCAGCCGCTCCGACCCCACGACCCGATTCGCGAACGCCTCGAGGAACGACTGCTGGGTGGTGGTGAGCGCGTAGTTCAGAGTGCTGATCGTCCCGGTCGCGCCCGCCTGTTGGATGGTCGTGCGGGGGAGCAGGGACTTGTCGAACGAGGGTCCGATGCTGGCCATGCCGTGCAGGAGTCCGGCGGCTTCCACCGTGGACACCTCGGTGGTCAGCAGCCGCCGTCCCACGGTCCATCCCCGGTTCGCCCACAACCGCCAGTCCATGAGCGTCATTGTGCCGCAGTGGGACCCGATTGTGGCGGCTACCCTGAGCCCGTGGGTGCGTCGCTGCCCGAGGGGGATTCCACCGAGCGCGCCCGGACCGATCTTTGGGTCCGGGTGCTGGACGACATCGTGTCGGAGCACGCCGATCTGGATCGGACCCTCGCGCTCGTCGCCCGGCGGGTGGGCGAGGGGTTCGATGCCGCCACGGGCATCTTCTTCGTCGGCCCGGACGGGGCCCTGCGACTGCGCGCGGCGTGGGACGCCGACCCGGCGCGGATCGCCGACGTGCGCGCCATGCTCGAGTCGTTCCCGGCCTCGGCGGAACTCGGCGCCATGGCCACGGTGGTGCGCGAGCGCCGACCGGTCCTGGTCGATGGGGACGCGGTGTCCGTGCGGGCCCCGTACCAGGAGTTCACGGCGGAGCACCAGATGGTGGGGACCGTGCTCATCCCCCTGCTCGGCGACGAGGACGATGTCATCGGTGTGCTGGCGGTGGGCCGGTTCGGAGCAGGCCGACGGCCCTTCGACTCAGTCGAGACCGAGGAGTTGGACGGTCTCGCCCTCGTGGCCGCCCAACTCGTGCGACTGGTGCTGCTGGTCGACCGCCGCCGCATGGCCGATGTCGCGCTGGCGGGGATGACCGAGGCCGTCGTCGCGATCGACGCCTCCGGCGTCGTCACCTTCTGGAACTCGGGTGCCGAACACCTGTACGGCCATCCCGCGTCAGAGGTGCTGGGCCGACATGCGGAGTCGATCCTGGCCGGCACCCAGGTGGGCGCGCCCGGTGACCCCCTCGATCCGCGGGTCGTGGCCGACTCACTGGGGGGCAGCGGGACGTGGGTGGGACGCATCTCCCATCGGCGCAGCGACGGCAGCCCCATCTGGGTGGACTCGGTGGTGACGACCCTGATCGACAGTGAGGGCCGTCCCGGCGTCGTGGTGGTCAACCGGGACGTGACCGGCGAGATCCAGGCCGATGCCGAGGTCAGGCGGCAACAGGCGCTGGCCCAGGCCGCTCTCGACTCCTCTCCCATGGGGGTCGGCGTGTTCGACGAGACCGGGATCGTGATCGCGAGCAGCCGGGTGTGGGACGAGCGGCTCGGGCCCGAGTGCGGCATGGGGGCCTCGGGGTCCTCGGTGATGGCGCGGTTCGGGACCGACGACGAGACCCGCGACCGACTTCTCCGGTCGTTCGAGGCGGTCGTCTCGGGGGATCAGCCCCGGGCGAACGCGGACTGCGACGTCGAGACGAAGAACGGTCGGCGCACCTTCAGCATCCACATGGCCGCAGTGGCGGGAATCGGCGCCACCGTCTCCATCGCCGACGTCACCGACCGGGCGGCGAGGGAACGTGAACTGTCCTACAGCGCCACCCACGACCGCATCACGCGCCTGCCCAACCGCAGCTTCCTGCTCGACCGGGCGACCCACGCGCTCAACCGGGCCTCGCGACAGCGGGGTCGCGTCGGCCTGCTCTTTTGCGACCTGGACGGCTTCAAGGTGCTCAACGACCGTTTCGGGCACGGGACGGGCGACGACGTGCTGGAACTGTTCGCGCGGCGTCTGGTGGAGTCGTGCCGGGGGACCGACACCGTCGCCCGGATCGGGGGCGACGAGTTCGCGATCCTCATCGAGGACTCGGTCGACGACGCGACGGTCGGTCAGATCGCCGCACGCGTGACCACGATGGCCGAGGTCCCGCTGTCCGTGCCGGCCGGCGACCTTCCCGTCACGGCTTCGGTGGGTGCCGTCGTGGTCCAGCCCGATCCGGACCGGTTGTACGTCGAGTCCGACGTGACCGCGTTCCTCGACCAGGCCGATGCCGCGATGTACGAGGCCAAGCGGCTGGGCAAGAACCGCTGGGTGATGTTCGACCAGGCGCTGCGGCAGCGCCAGGAGAACCGCGGGGTGCTGGTCGGGGACCTGGTGCGCGGAACCCGGTCGGGGGAGTTCCGACTGCAGTTCCAGCCGCAGTTCGACCCCACCGGACGGGTCGGCGGGGCGGCGAGCCTGCTGCGCTGGGAACATCCCGAGCACGGCATGGTCGAACCGCTGGGGCTACTGGCCGAGGAGGGCAACCTCCCCCTTGCGGTCGGCGATTGGTTGCTGGGCCAGGTCGCTGCCACGGTGCAGGCGTGGGAGCCGAGTCTTCCCGAGGGGTTCCGGGCCGGGGTGGCGCTGTCCCGGTCACAGTGGCTCGATCGCCACACCGCCGACGTGTTGCTGGACTGGCTCTCGCGGACCGGGGTCCGTCCCGAACGGCTCAGGGTCGTGATCGGGCAGGACAGTCTGGCCGCCGATCTCGACCATTCGGCCGCGACCACCCAGCGCCTGCTGGACAGCGGGGTCGACGTGGCGGTCGGCGAGTTCGGGACCGGGTCGCTGTCCCTGCTCGACATCGCCCGACTGCGGGTCTCCTCGGTGATCCTCAGCCGTCGCGTGGTGCGCGACCTGGGACGGGTGCCGGGGGCGGAGTCGCTGCTCCACGCCATGGTCACGATGCACCGACGCATGGGGTGGCGCACCGTCGTCACCGGCGTGGAGAGCGCCGACCAACTGGAACGGGTCCGCGACGTCCATCCGGCCCTGGTGCAGGGATTCCTGCTGGGCCCGCCGGTGCCGGCCGACGAGTTCGCGTCGCGCTGGCTGTAGTCCCCGGGCCGTGGGCGGCCGTCCGGGAGATCAGTGGGAGTCCGGGGCCGCCTGGACGAGTTCGACCAGGACCCCGCCGCAGTCCTTGGGGTGCACGAAGTTGACCAGGGAGCCCGCCGTGCCGGTCTTGGGGGTGTCGTAGAGCACCCGGATGCCGGCGGCACGCAGGTGGTCGGCGACCGCTTCGACGTCGTCGACGCCGAAGGCCATCTGCTGGATCCCCGGTCCGGAGCGGTCGAGGAACTTGCCGATCGGGGAGTCGGGGCGCAGCGGGGCCAGCAGTTGGATGCACGATCCCGAGTCGCCCACCGCCAGCATCGCCTCGCGCACACCCTGCTCCTCGTTGACCTCCTCGTGGATCGACGAGATCCCGAAAGCGCGGCCGTACAACTCGATCGCGGCGTCCAGGTCGGGCACGGCGATCCCCACATGGTCGATGCGGGTGACGAGGGGGGTCAGGACGTCATTCATGGCCTCATTGTGGCCGGTACCGCTCGCGGGCGCGACGGCCCCCCGGACGCCACGGGGTACCCTGGTCGGACTTCGACCTGGGAGGGTTCATGTCCGGATCCGTCATCGTCGCCGGCGCTCGTACGCCCATGGGGCGCCTGCTCGGCTCGCTCAAGGACTTCAGCGCCGCCGAGCTGGGCGGGATCGCGATCTCCGCCGCCTTGGAGCGGGCCGGAGTCTCGCCCGCCGACGTCGACTACGTGATCATGGGCCAGGTCATCCAGGCCGGGTCCGGCCAGAACGCCGCCCGCCAGGCGTCGGTGGCCGGGGGCATCGGGATGGACGTGCCCGCAATCACCATCAACAAGGTCTGCCTGTCCGGCATCAACGCCATCGCCCTGGCCGACCAGCTCATCCGTGCCGGGGAGTACGACGTGGTGGTCGCCGGAGGCATGGAGTCCATGACCCAGGGCCCCCACCTGCTGCCCAAGAGCCGCTCCGGGTTCAAGTACGGCGACGTGTCGATGATCGACGCCACCGCCTACGACGCCCTGACCGACGCCTTCGACCAGGTCGCGATGGGGGTGTCCACCGAAGGTCACAACGCCAAGTACGACCTGACCCGCGAGGAGCAGGACACCTTCGCCGCCCGTTCCCATCAACTGGCCGCCGAGGCGCAGAAGAACGGCGTGTTCGACGACGAGATCGTCGCCGTCGAGATCCCGCAGCGCAAGGGCGACCCCATCGTGTTCGACACCGACGAGGGGGTCCGCGCCGACACCACCGTCGAGACCCTCGGCAAGCTGCGCCCCGCGTTCAGCAAGGAGGGCACCATCACGGCCGGATCCTCCTCGCAGATCAGCGACGGCGCCGCGGCGGTCGTGGTCATGAGCAAGGCGAAGGCCGAGGAACTGGGTCTCACCTGGCTGGCCGAGATCGGCGCGCACGGCGTGGTCGCCGGACCGGACTCATCCCTGCAGGAGCAGCCGGCCAATGCGGTGCTGAAGGCCTGCGAGAAGGAGGGCATCACGCCCGCCGATCTCGACGTGATCGAACTCAACGAGGCATTCGCGGCGGTGGGCATCGTGTCCACCAAGAAACTCGGCGTCGACCCCGACAAGGTCAACGTCAACGGCGGGGCCATCGCCATGGGCCATCCGGTCGGCATGTCCGGCACCCGCATCGTGCTGCACCTGGCCAACGAGCTCAAGCGTCGCGGGGGCGGCATCGGCGCTGCCGCGCTGTGCGGTGGCGGGGGCCAGGGCGACGCCCTGATCGTGCGCGTTCCCTGACCCGGATGCGGTCGCTCGATCCGCCGCAGGCGGTGGCTCGGGCGCGGGCCGGAGATCGGTTGGCGCTGGGTCGGTTGATCAGCGCTGTCGAGGAACGGTCGGACACGGCCGCCGCCATCGGCCGCGAGCTGCCGCCGGGCCACGCCCATGTCGTGGGCATCACCGGAGCTCCCGGTGTCGGGAAGTCCACCACCACGGCCGCCCTGATCGGGCGCTGGCGCGATGCCGGACTCGCTGTGGCCGTGCTCGCCGTCGACCCCTCCTCGCCGTTCACCGGGGGCGCCCTCCTCGGCGACCGGGTGCGCATGGGCGATCACGCGACCGACGACGGGGTGTTTATCCGGTCCATGGCGGCGCGGGGGCAACTGGGCGGCCTGTCCGCGGCCACGCCCGCGGCGATCCGGGTCCTGGCGGGGTGCGGCTTCGATGTCATCGTGGTCGAGACGGTGGGCGTGGGTCAGAGCGAGGTGGACATCGTCCGCTACGCCGACACGGTCGTGATCCTGCAGGCGCCCGGGATGGGCGACCGCGTCCAGGCCACCAAGGCGGGACTGCTCGAGATCGGCGACGTGTTCGCGGTGAACAAGTCGGATCGGCCGGGGGCGGATGCCACCCGACGCGAACTCGTGGCCATGGTGTCGGCCAAACCGATCCCCGAGGGTGGCTGGCGGCCACCGGTCGTGGCGGTTACGGCATCGACGGGAGCGGGCATCGACGACCTGGTCGCCGCGATCGCCGATCACCGGGCGTTCGCGGAGGCGTCAGGGGCCGCATCGGCTCGCCGCCGGGCGCGGGTGGCCGCGGAGATCCGAGGACTGGCCCTCGGTCAGGTCGACAACCGGATCGCGGCCGCATCGTCGACGATGGGCGACCTGGTCGAATCGGTCCTCAGCGGACGCCGCGATCCGCGGGCGGCCGCCGAGGAACTGCTGGCAGGGTTGCACCCATGAGTGTGGGTCGGCGGGTCCCGGCGGACGCGTTCGCCGCTGTGCGTGCGCGCTGGCTGCCGTTGGTGGCGATCATCGGGCTGATCCTGCTGATGATCGCCTCGGCCGTCGGGCGCGGGGTGCTGGGCGTCGACGCCGCCACCGACGAGCTGATGGGTGCCCTGCTCTACGTGCCGTTGCTCGGCTGGGCGGGGTACGTGGCCCTGCGCCACCACATCGATCTGCGGGCCTTCTTCCAGCGCCCGCGGATCGGGCGTTACTGGTTCGTCGTGCTGGGGATGACGGTCGCGCTGTTCGTTTTCTCGCTGGGGGCCAGCAGCCTGACCTCGTTGCTGGTCCCCGACTATGTCGCGTCCGCCGAGGTGTCCACCGATGCCGGAGCGGGGATCCTGGCCATCTCGCTGGTGGTGCTGCCGCCCCTGGTCGAGGAGTTGATCTTCCGGGGTTTCCTGCTGGAACGCTGGAGCGTCAAGTGGCGCCTCGGGGTGGCGATCGTCGTGCAGGCGATCGCGTTCGGCGTGCTCCACGTCGACCCGGTGGGCGCCGGAATGTTCGGCGTCGTCATGGCCCTGATGTACATCCGCTGCGGGACGCTGTGGGTCCCTATCGTGATGCACGCGATCAACAACGGCACGGTCCTGCTCGCCGTCCTGGGCGGCGCCGACGGCGGCGGCGACAGCGCGGCCTCGTCGCCGGCCGAGACGGCGATCGTCGGCATCGTGGCCTTGGCGGTGAGCGCGCCCTTCGTCGGCTGGTTCGTGTGGCGGAACTGGCCCGATACCCGCACGACGACGCCGTATGAGCGCTTCGAATACGGCCCCGGCGCGCTGCCACCCCGCCACGCCGGCTCCGTCACCATCGTCGCCGGACCGTTCGGTCTCGCGGGCCGGTCGGGTCGGTTGTGGCTCGACGAGCGGCAGGTGATGATCATCGGCGACCGGCGTGGCCGCGTGCTGCTCACCTCGGCGGCGTATCCGTCGATCACCCACCTGGCAGTGACCCCCGACTGGCGCACGGTCGTGCTGACGGCGACCGACGGGACCGCCGTCACGCTCGAGGTACGCCGCCGAAGCGCCCGGATGCGGGAGGGCGTGGTGACCGCACTCGACGATCGACTGAGAGGATGGGCACCGTGAGTGAGCCGAATCCCCCCTTGAACGTGCGTGGCGCCGTCGATCTCGGCGCCCTGGCCGCCCAGCGCGAGGCGCAGCAGCGGGCCGCCGACGCCCCCGCGGGCGTGGTGGTGGACGTGACCGAGGCGACCTTCCAGGCCGACGTCCTGGAACGGTCCTTGACCGTCCCCGTCGTGCTCGACCTGTGGGCCACGTGGTGCCAGCCCTGCAAGCAGTTGTCGCCGGTACTCGAGGCACTGGCCGCCGAGTACGGTGGCCGTTTCGTCCTCGCCAAGATCGATGTCGACGCCAATCCCCGCATCTCGCAGGCGTTCCAGGTCCAGTCGATCCCTTCGGTGTTCGCCGTGGTCCAGGGACAACCGATCCCCCTGTTCCAAGGGGCGCTGCCCGAACCGCAGGTCCGCCAGTACCTCGACGCGTTGTTGGCCGAGGCGGCCAAGGCGGGGGTGACGGGAACCGCGGGCGCTGCGGAGCCCGCCGACGGCGACGTCCCGCCCGAGCCGCCGTCGGACCCCGACGCCGATGCCGCCTACGCCGCCATGGAGACCGGCGACTGGGCGGCGGCCGAGGCCGCCTTCGAGCGCCTGGTGGCGCGGCAACCGGGCGACGAGGCCGCGCGCGCCGGCCTGGCCGCAGCCCGGCTGTATGGCCGCATCGGGGAAGCCGACCCGGTCCAGGCGGTCGCTGCCGCCGATGCCGCCCCGACCGACGTTCCCGCCCAGATTCTCGCCGCCGACGTGGCGGCCGCCAACGGGGACGTCGAAGGCGCGTTCACGCGATTGATCGACACCGTGCGGCGGACCTCCGACGAGGATCGGGCGGCCGCCCGGGAACACCTGGTGGAACTGTTCGACGTCATCGGTGCGGGCGACCCGCGGGTCACCAAGGCGCGCGCGGCGTTGGCCAACGCCCTCTTCTGAGTAGCGGGCGTTTTGGGCGGTGGCCCGCCGGGGTAGGTTGGCCCCCATGACTGCTGCCGCCGAGGAATTCCTGGATCGGGTGCTCGCCCACGAGGGCGACCTGTCCATGGACAAGTTCAACTACACGTCGTGGAAGTTCGAGAACCGGCCCACCAGCGAGGGCTTCGGCATCCTCCCCGGCCAGGACATCGACGTGGCGGCCATGGCCGATCACATCCTGGATGTCGAGAACTATCCCAAGAACGTCAAGTACGTCGAGGACACCGAGATCATCGAACGCCGGTCACCGGTGGACGTCACCTACATCCAGCGGATGAACCTGCCGGTGCTGGGTCGGATCCAGGTGCAGATCCACCTGTCGGACTTCGGGCTGCGCGAAGGCTGGCGCATCATCGCCTGGGACCAGGACGCCGACGGCACCGCGGCGCTGAACAAGAAGCAGGGCGTGCGCACCGCCTACAACCTGGGGGCCTGGCTGCTGGCCGAGGACACGGTCGGCTACGCGTTGTCGTCGGCTCCGCTCAAGTCCGACATGAACTCCCTGAAGTACCTGGCCATGACCAAGGGCGCCGACGCCACGGCGGGCGAGGTGCTCCGGCAGAACATCGAGGGCATGATCGCCTGGACCCAGCGAGACTGAGCCTGTCAGGGGGTCCAGCGCAGCCACACGGTTGCCAGCGGCGGCAACACCATGCGCGCCGACGCCGGTCGACCGTGCCAGGACTCGTCGGTCGCGGTGACCCCGCCCAGATTCCCCACCCCGGAGCCGCCGTAGGCGCCGGCGTCGGTGTTGAGGATCTCGGCCCAGTGGCCCGCCGCCGGCAGACCCACCTTGTAGTCGTTGCGCACGATCGGGGCCATGTTGGCGATGCAGGCGACCACGCCTCCCTCGCCGTCGAACCGCAGCCACGAGAACACGTTCCCGGCAGCGTCGTTGGCGTCGATCCACTCGAAGCCGGCCGGGTCGTGGTCGAGGCGCCACAGGGCGGGGCTGTCGGTGTAGGCACGGTTCATGTCGGCCACACAGTGCTGCAGGCCGCGGTGTTCGCCCTCCTGGTCCAGCAGCCACCAGTCGAGCGACCGTTGCTCGCTCCATTCCTGGTACTGCCCGAACTCGCCGCCCATGAACAGCAGTTGCTTGCCCGGGTGGGCCCACATGAACGCGTAGTAGGCGCGCAGGTTGGCGAACTGCTGCCATCGGTCACCGGGCATCTTGTTGATCATCGATCCCTTGCCGTGCACGACCTCGTCGTGCGACAGCGGCAGGACGAACTGCTCGGTGTAGGCGTACATCATGGCGAACGTCATCTCGGAGTGGTGGTACTGCCGGTAGATGGGTTCGCGCGACATGTAGTCCAGTGAGTCGTGCATCCAGCCCATGTTCCACTTGAAGCCGAACCCCAGACCGCCCAGATGCGTGGGACGCGTGACGCCCGGCCAGGCGGTGGACTCCTCGGCCACCGTGACGATCCCGGGGCATCGCTTGTAGACGGTGGCGTTCATCTCCTGCAGGAACGCCACGGCCTCGAGGTTCTCGCGGCCGCCGTACTCGTTGGGCAGCCACTCGCCCTCCTTGCGCGAGTAGTCGAGGTAGAGCATCGACGCGACGGCATCGACCCGCAGTCCGTCGATGTGGAACTCCTCGAGCCAGAACACCGCATTCGCGACCAGGAAGTTGCGCACCTCGCGCCGGCCGAAGTTGAACACGAACGTGCCCCAGTCCAACTGCTCGCCGCGGCGGGGGTCGGGGTGCTCGTACAGGGGCGTGCCGTCGAACCGGCCGAGGGCCCACGAGTCCTTGGGGAAGTGGGCCGGGACCCAGTCCATGATCACGCCGATGCCGGCCTGGTGGAGCCGGTCGACGAGGTACCGGAACTCGTCGGGGCTGCCGAACCTGCTGGTGGGAGCGAAGTAGGACGTGACCTGATAGCCCCACGACGGCTCGTAGGGATGCTCGGTCACGGGCAGCATCTCGACGTGGGTGAAACCGTTGCCGAGCACGTAGTCGGTCAACTGGTCGGCCATCTCCACATAGGACAGGCCCTTGCGCCACGAGCCCAGGTGCACCTCGTAGATGCTCATCGGGTCGTTGTGGGGGTCCCGCTGGGTCCGGCGGGTCATCCAGTCGCCGTCGGTCCAGCTGTAGTGCGACTGGTACACCACACTGGCGGTCTGCGGCGCCTGCTCGGTCGCGAAGGCCACCGGATCGGCCTTGTCCCGCCACACGAAATCGGCACCGAGCACCGAGAACTTGTACTTGGCGCCCGCGGTCACGCCGGGGACGAACAACTCCCACACCCCCGATGAGCCCAGCGACCGCATCGGGTGGCTCGCCCCGTCCCAGTAGTTGAAGTCGCCGACGACCCGCACCCCGCGGGCGCTCGGCGCCCAGACGGCGAACGAGGTCCCGGACACCGGCCCGTGCAGGCTGTCGTACACGTGCAGATGGGCGCCCAACACCTGCCAGAGTTGTTCGTGGCGTCCCTCACCGATCAGGTGCAGGTCGACCTCGCCCAGGGTCGGCAGGTACCGGTAGGGATCCTCGGCGGGGAGGGTCTGCGCGTCGTACTCGACGTCGAACCGGTAGTCCGGGGTGTCGGCCAGCGGCAGCACTACCTGCCACACCCCGCGGTACTCGTGCTCCATCGGGTACCGCTGGTCGCCCATCACCACCGTCACGGACTTGGCGAGCGGGCGCAGGGCGCGGATGGTCGTGCCGCCGTCGTGGGCGTGGGGACCCAGGATCTGATGTGGATCACCGTGGGCGCCGTCGACCAGCAGTTCGAGTTCGTCGGTGGGGACCGGCAGGGGCTCGGGCATGGCCCTATCGTGGCGCGTCCACGCCCGTCACGCGAGGTGATTGAGGCTGAGGGCGGGACTCAGCGGAGGTCGCCCTCGTCCATCCCCTCGGTCTCGGCCGGAAGGGCGACCAGGCCCATCTCGGCCGCCGACACCAGCCCGCCGTGCTTCGGCACGATCCGGACGGTGTAGCCGAAGGGCCCCGTGCGATCGAGCGCGATGCTGCCCTCGAACCTCAGCCGATCGCCGGAGTAGGCCTCGGCGGCGGCAAGATCGGTGATGTTGCGTTCGGTCAGCCGGTCGTCGGAGTCGACACGTCCGTGGATGGCCTGGACGGCGACGTCGTCGCGGCCCAGGCCGCCGAGGGCCGCGTACACCCGCACCTGCAGGGTGTTCCCGATCTCGGGCTCGTCGCCGATGCCCGCGGTCTCGATGTGCTCGACCGCCACGGCCGGCCAGACGTCGCGGACCCGCTGCTTCCACGAGGCCAGGTCCCGGGCCTGGGCAAAGTCGTCGGCGGCTGCGTCGACCGAGGACTCGGCGGCCGGCCGGTACAACTTCTGAACGTAGTCGCGGACCATGCGTGAGGCGAGAACCTTGGGCCCGGTGCCCTGCAGGGTGCGGCGCACCATCTCGATCCAGCGGGCCGGCAGCCCGTCGTCACCCCGGTCGTAGAAGGTGGCGGCCACGGACTGCTCGATGAGTTCGTACAGGGCGGCTGCCTCGATGTCATCGCGCCGGTCGGGATCCTCGACCCCGTCGGCGGTGGGGATCGCCCAGCCGTTCTCGCCGTCGAACCACTCGTCCCACCATCCGTCGAGCACGCTCAGGTTCAGGGCGCCGTTGAGGGCGGCCTTCATGCCGGACGTGCCGCATGCCTCGAGCGGGCGCAGCGGATTGTTCAGCCACACGTCGCAACCCGGGTACAGCACCTCGGCCATGCCCATGTCGTAGTCGGGGAGGAACACGATGCGGTGGCGCACGTCAGCGGAGTCCGCGAACCGCACCAGCTCCTGGATGAGCCGCTTTCCGCCGTCGTCGGCCGGGTGCGCCTTGCCCGCGATCACCAGTTGGACCGGACGGTCGGGGTCGGTGAGCAGGGCCCGCAGGCGGTCCTGGTCGCGCAGCATCAGGGTCAGTCGCTTGTAGGACGGCACCCGCCGGGCGAAACCGATGGTCAGGACGTCCGGGTCGAGGACGTCGTCGACCCACGCCAGTTCCGCCGGGCTGGCGCCCCGCTGGGCCCACGATTCCCGCAGCCGCCGCCGGGCGTCGGACACCAGGCGCTCCCGCAGGGCGCGCTTCACGCTCCAGATCTCGGCGCCGGGGATCTCGGCGATGGACTCCCACCCCTGTGCTTCCTCGGTCAGTCGCACGTCGCCCTCGCGGGCGGCGAGCTCCCAGACCTCCGGCGCGACCCAGGTGGGGGCGTGGACCCCGTTGGTGATCGAGGTGATGGGGACCTCGTCGGCGTCGAACCCCTGCCAGAGTCCGGCGAACATGCCGCGGCTGACCCGGCCGTGGAGCAGGGACACCCCGTTGGCCCGTTGGGCCAGGCGCAACCCCATGAGCGCCATGTTGAAGACCTCGGGGTCGCCCCCCGGGTAGGTCTCGGCCCCCAGTGGCAGGATGTCCGCCAGCGGGACCCCCGGGAGCGCCCGATCGCCGCCGAAGTGCGATCGGATGAGGTCGAGGTCGAACCTGTCGATGCCCGCGGGCACGGGGGTGTGGGTCGTGAACACCGTGCCGGCCCGTACCGCCTCCAGCGCCTCGGGGAACGAGAGCCCCGGCCCGGACATCAGCTCACGGATCCGCTCCAGCCCCAGGAATCCGGCATGGCCCTCGTTGGTGTGGAACACCTCGGGGGCGGCGAACCCGGTGGCCTCGCAGTACGCGCGGATCGCGCGCACCCCGCCGATGCCCAGGACCATCTCCTGCAGCAGACGGTGATCGGAACCGCCGCCGTAGAGCCGGTCGGTCACCGACCGTTCCGCCGGGCCGTTCTCCTCGATGTCGCAGTCCAGCAGCAGCAGCGGCACCCGACCTACCGACGCGACCCGGATGTGCGCCGAGATCCGGCGGTCGCCGGGGAGGTCGATGTGGATCGTGACGGGTCGGCCGTCGGTGCCCCGCAGCAGGGCGAGGGGCAGGTTGTCCGGATCGAGCAGCGGGTACTTCTCCTGCTGCCACCCCTCGTTCGACAGTGACTGGCGGAAGTAGCCCGACCGGTAGAACAACCCCACACCGAGGATCGGCACCCCCAGGTCGGACGCGGCCTTGAGATGGTCGCCGGCGAGGATCCCCAGGCCGCCGGAGTACTGCGGCAGGGCCGCGGTGACGCCGAACTCGGGCGAGAAGTACCCGATCGCCGCCGGCTTGTCGCCGGGAACCTGCTGATACCAGCGGTCCTGCGTCAGGTAGTCGGTGAGGTCCGCGTTCAGAGCCTCGGCCCGCGCGACGAACGCCGGGTCGGCCGCCAGCTCCTCGAGACGGGCCGTGGGAACCTCGCCCAGCAGGCGCAGCGGGTCGGCCTGGACCCGATCCCACGTCTCGGGGTCGATGGTCGCGAACAGTTCCTTGGTGGGGTTGTCCCACGACCAGCGCAGGTTGTGCGCGAGATCGCTGAGACAGCGCAACTGCTCGGGAAGGACGACTTGGACGGTAAAGCGGCGGAAAGCTCTCACGGCGGCAACGCTATCGGTCGGGTGACCGGGTCGCCAGATCCTGCCGGCACCGGCCGATCGGCCGGGCAACCCGGCCGACCGGACCGTACCGTTCCCCCATGACCACCCACGGGAGGGTTCGCGTCGCAGTGGCGAGCGCTGCTGCCGTGACGCTGCTGTGTATGGCTCCGCCCGCGGGGGCGGCTCCCGCGCAGATGCACTCCGGCAGTGCGGTGGCCGCGGCCCCCTCGCCGGCACTCCGGTCCACACTTTCGGCGACACGCCGATCCACCAGACCGCCCGTGCTGGGAATCGCTCAGCTCGGCAAGCGATTGCCCGTCACCGGTGGCCGGGTCCGGGTGCGGACGATGTCCGGGAAGCGGATCAAGGTCAGGGGGATGCTGCGCACGCATCGATCAGGCTTCTTCGCCATCGCCTCCAACAGGCTGCCGCGCCGTTTCGTGGTCCAAATCAGCGGCGGTCGGGTGAAGACGCGAGCAGGCGGGCGGCGGGTGGCCACCGGCAGGCTCCAAGCGCTCGTGCGTCGCAGGAGTCCGGCAACGGTGACCCTGGCGCACGTCACCTTCGGCACCACCGTGCAGGCACGAGTCAAGCGTCGGTCCGGAGGCAGCAAATCGTCCGCCCGCAAGCGGACCCTGCGCGCCATGCGACTGCCTTCCTACGTCTCCCTGGGGGTGGACGACCGGGTCAACCCGCGGTACGTGCAGAAGTCCGTGGTGCGGCGGTTGGTGCGCAAGTATCACGGCATTCCCGGACTGTCGAAGCGCGTGACGAAGTTGGCGCTCACGGGCGGCAGCCTCAGGCTGTCCCACCTCAAGCAGCGACCGGCGCGGGTTCCCGTGCGAGCGGGGCGCGTCCGTGCGCAGGAAGTCGACGAGTCCTGTCTCAGCGTCTTGGGTGACTTCGATCCGGCCAGTCTGGCCACATGTCTCGGTTCGAGTGCGCTCGCCGTGGCCGAGGCCATCTCCGGCGGGAACCAGCAGGCGCAGGTGATCGATGCACTGGGCTCGATCAGCGCCGACCTGCAGAACGTCTCGACCCAGGTGTCCGATCTGCAGGCCGACCTCAACGATGACTTCCTGGAGATGATGGCCACCCAGGCCCAGGACCAGTACGACGATGCGGCCGCCGCGGCCAACGCGTTGGTCGGTGAGATCGCCGCGGACTTCGATCAACTGACCACCATCGCTGCCGCCGACCCGACCAACCCCAACTTCAACGCCTTCGTCTATGGGAGGTCCATCGCCGATCCCTCGCCGTTCTCGCTGTCGGCCGACGCCTGGTTCCAGCCCTCGCCGTCCACCTGGGGATACAGCAACTGGTTCGGCGCCGGGTCCGGGCTCATCGAGTTCCTGGGTCCGGGTACCGGTCAGATCATTCCCTATCCCACCGCCGGGTCCGGTCAACTGATGGGACCGACTGGGGTCTGGCTGAATGCACCGATCACCGGCGACGACTACGGCTACACCCCGCCACCCAGCCCGACGGACTAGGCTCGGCAACGATGAGCAGCCACACTGCAGACCGCGCAGCGGATGGGCACCCCAGGCCGGACGGTCCCGACGGCCTGGGCCGTCCGGGAGGCCTGACGCCGCCGCCCACCATGGTCGGCCGGTTCGGCATCTGCGACGTCGAACCCTCGGTCGAGTCGGGACGGCGCCCGGCCAAAGCCGTCGTGGGCGAACTCCTCACCTTCGGCGCCACGATCTTCCGCGAGGGGCACGACGCCCTGGGCGCAGAGATCATCCTGACCGGACCCGAGGGCGAGGAGCATCGGGTGCGGATGACGCCGCTCGGTGGCGGGCTCGACCGATGGGAGGCGCAGTTCCGGTTCCCCAGCGAGGGCGACTGGACGTTCACCGTCAACGCCTGGCACGACCCGGCGGACACCTGGCGCGCCCGGGCCGCGATCAAGGTCCCGGCGGGGATCGACACCGACCTGGAACTCGAAGAGGGCGCCCTGGTCCTGGAGCGGGTCTGCGACGACCTGCCGGCGGGGGCGTCGCACGCCCGCGAGATCCTCACCACGAGTGCCGCCGCCTTGCGTGACGGGCGGCGACCGGGCGAGGCGCGCCTCGCCGTGGCACTGGCCTCCGACGTCAGCGAACTGCTCACCGAACATCCACTGCGGGACCATCCGGCCCAGTCGCCGGGCTGGCCGGTGCGGGTGGAGCGGTCGCGCGCCCTGTTCGGGTCCTGGTACGAGATGTTCCCGCGCAGCGAGGGGGCCCGCTATGACCCGCCGCGGTCGGGGACGTTCGCCGACGCGGCCCGGCGCCTGCCCGGGATCGCGGCCATGGGGTTCGACGTGGTCTACCTGCCACCGATCCACCCCATCGGAAAGGTCAACCGCAAGGGCCGCAACAACTCGCTCGACCCCGGACCGGACGATCCCGGGTCGCCGTGGGCCATCGGATCCGCCGAGGGCGGCCACGACGCGGTGCACCCGGACCTGGGCACGGTGGCCGATTTCGAGGCGTTCGTCGCGGTCGCCCGCGACAACGATCTCGAGGTGGCCCTGGACCTGGCGCTGCAGGCGGCCCCGGACCACCCATGGGTCACCGAACATCCGGAGTGGTTCACGACGCGCGCCGACGGCACCATCGCCTATGCGGAGAACCCGCCGAAGAAGTATCAGGACATCTACCCGATCAACTTCGACAACGACCCCGAGGGGATCTACGCCGAGATCCTGCGGATCGTGCGCTTCTGGATGGCGGCCGGGGTGCGGATCTTCCGGGTCGACAACCCGCACACCAAGCCACTGTGGGTGTGGGACCGGCTGATCGGCGACATCAACGGCACCGACCCCGACGTCCTCTTCCTGGCCGAGGCGTTCACCCGGCCCCCGATGATGCGGGCGCTGGGCACGGTCGGGTTCCAGCAGTCCTACACCTATTTCACCTGGCGGACGGCGAAGTGGGAACTGGTCGAGTACCTCGAGGAGCTGAGTGGGCCGGCCGCGGACTACATGCGTCCCAACTTCTTCGTCAACACCCCCGACATCCTGCACGCGTTCCTGCAGGAGGGCGGTCCGGCGGCCTTCGCCATCCGTGCGGTGCTGGCCTCGATGCTGTCACCCACCTGGGGGGTCTACTCCGGCTACGAACTGTTCGAGCACGTGGCCGTGCGCCCGGGCAGCGAGGAATATCTCGACAGCGAGAAGTACCAGTACCGGCCGCGCGACTGGACCGCTGCTGCGGCTCACGGGCACACCCTGATTCCCTACATCAGCCGGCTCAACGAGATCCGGCGCGACCACCCGGCGCTGCAGCAACTGCGGAACCTGCGGTTCCACCATGTCGACGACGACAACGTGATCGCCTTCTCGAAGAAGGATGGCGACGACCTCGTCATCACGATCTGCACCCTCGACCCGCACGCCACCCGCGAGACGTCCGTATGGCTCGACATGCCGGCGTTGGGGCGCGAGTGGCACGACACGCTGCACGTGACGGACGAGATCACCGGTGCGCAGTGGGAGTGGAAGCAGCAGGTCTACGTGAAGCTGGACCCGTTCCAGCACGTCGCGCACATCGTGCGGGTGCACCCGGTCGTCCGGACTCAGTGACTCACTCCGAGGCAGTGACTCACTCCGACGCGATAGCCGCCAACACGTCGAGCTTGGCCGCACGGGCGGCGGGGCGCCATCCCGCCAGCACCCCGACCAGTGCGCCGATCACGGCGATGACCAGCAACTCGGGCACCGAGATCGCGAGGCTCGCGGAGAACCCGGCGGCCGCCGACACCGCCGCGAACAGGGCCCACCCCAGGACGATCCCGAGGGCGATGCCGCCGATCGTGCCGAAGAGCGCGATGATCACCGACTCCCAGCGCACCATCGATCGAAGCTGCCCCCGGGTCTGCCCCACGGCCCGAAGCAGGCCGAGTTCGCGAGTGCGTTCGAACACCGACAACGACAGTGTGTTGGCGATTCCCATGAGCGCGATGATGATCGCGAGCACGAGTAGTGCGTAGATGATGCCCAGCAGCTGGTCGATCTGACCGGCCGCAGTGTCGGCGAACTCGTCGCGGGTCTGCACGTCCCCGGCCCGGTAACGGTCCGCCACGGCTTGGGCCTGGGCCTGGCCGTCGGCGACGGTGACCCCGGGTTTGAGCGTCAGGAACACCGAGTAGATCCCCGGCTTGTCGGTCTCGCCCTCGTAGGCGCCGCGGGGGACCACCACCCCGCGCACCAGGTTGTTGGGTTCGTACAGGGTGCCGACGTCGACGACGATGACGCGCCCGTTGGGGAGTCCGAACTTCACGGTGTCGCCGGTCGTGAGTCCGAGGGTGGTGGCGGTCTCGGTGTCGATCGCGATCTCGTTCGGCTGGATCGCGCGGTCGCCCAGATCGGTCACCGCCTGGATGTCGGGGACGTCGACCACGGTGATGTCGGTGGGCGCGCCGTCGATCAGCGCGGTGGCCTGGTCGAGGGTGGACACGGCGGCGACGGTCGGCAGCTTCTTGAAGTCGGCGATCATCTCCGGGTCGAAACCGGTGCCCGAGAAGTTCTCCGTGGTCAAGGTCAGTTCGGCGTCCAGGTCGCCGACGAAACTGTCGGTGATGGCGGCCTTCATCGAACTCGCGAAGATCGTGAACATCGCCACGACCGTCACCCCGACCATCAGGGCCGTGGCGGTGCTGGCGGTGCGCCGGGGGTTGCGGGCCGCGTTGGCGCGGGCCATGCGACCCGAAACCCCGCGCAGGGCGGCGATGGGGGCGCCTAGGGCCCGCGCCACGGGTCGCGCCGCGACCGGTCCGAACACGATGAATCCCAGGAACACGGCGACTGCTCCGACGGCAACCCGCGGCAGTTCGCCGCCGTCGCTGACCAGGAGGGACCCGAGGGACAGTAGGCCCACGATGATGAGGACGGCCCCGAGGACGAGTCGCGCGGTCATGCGGCCCGTCGACTCGACGGCGACATCACGCAGCGCCGCCAGCGGCGGCACCCGCGAGGAGCGGATCGCCGGGAACAGGGCGGCGATCGCGGTGACCACGATGCCGACGACAAACCCGGTCACGAGGGCGGCGGGCAGCACGACGAGGCCGGCGGATTCGAGCACCGCGCCGAGGCTCTTGAACAAGGCCAGCAGACCGGCGGCGAACGCCACGCCGAGGGCCACTCCCACCGCCGAGGCCAGCAGACCGATCAGGAGCGATTCACCGGCCACGGCTCCCAGCACCTGGCGACGCGACGCCCCGACTGCCCGCAGGAGCGCCGATTCCCGCGACTTCTGAGCGGCGATCACGGAGAACGTGTTGTAGATGCTGAACGTCGACACCACGACCGCGACGATCGCGAACACCGTGAGGAACAGGGTGAAGAAGTCGAGGAACCCGCTCTGGATCTGCTGGTTCTGCTCCTCGGTCAACTGCTCGCCGGTGATGACCACGGTGTCGGCGGTGAGCACGGGTTGCACCCGCTCGACCAACTGCTCGGGCGTGACCCCGTCGTCGGCCTGGAGCACGATGCTGGTCAATTCGCCCTTCGTGGCCAGGTACTTCTCGGCGGCGGGAAGGGTCATGCCGACGTACGTGGTGCCTCCGAGCGAGTTCTGGTCGCCGTATTTGGTGAGGCCGGACACGGTGAACCGGGTCGGTTGGGGGATCAGGATCTCGACGGTGTCGCCGACGGAGATCCCGCCGGTCTGCGCCGAACCCGCATCGATCACGACCTCGTCGTCGGCGCTCGGTGCCGCCCCCTCGGCGACCCGCTGTGGGTTCAGCGAGGGATCGGTGATCCAGTTGCCGGCCAGGGTCGGCGGTCCGTTGCCGCCGATGGGCTTGCCGTCGGAGCCCACGATCTGGGCCAGGCCGTCGATGACCGGCTGCACGGTGCGCACGCCGTCGACCTGCTCCAACTCGCCCACGAGGTCGGCCGGGACCGGTGCGGACTGTGCCCCCTGCGTCTGACTGGTCACGACCACGCGACCCTGGACGATGGCGTCGATCCCGGCGTTCGCGGAGGAGAACACCTGGTCGAAGGAGGCGCGCATCGTGTCGCCGAGCACGAGGGTCCCGGTCAGGAAGGCGACGCCGAGGGCGATGGCCGAGATCAGCCCGACCAGCCGACGCTTGTGCGCCAGCATGCCGCGCCGGGCGAGGGTGAGGATCACGCGTCTCTCACTTCTCGAAGGCTTTGATGCGGTCCAGCACCGACGCGGGGGTGGGCTCGCTGAGGGAGTCCACGATCCGGCCGTCGGCGAGGAACAGCACGGAGTCGGCGTAGCTGGCTGCGACCGGGTCGTGGGTCACCATGATCACCGTCTGCCCCAGGACACTCACGGCGTCGCGGATGAAGGTCAGGATCTCGGCTCCGGTGCGGGAGTCCAGGTTGCCGGTGGGTTCGTCGGCGAAGATCACGTCGGGTTTGCTCGCCAGCGCCCGGGCCACCGCGACACGCTGTTGCTGCCCGCCGGACAGTTCCGACGGCCGGTGGGTGAGGCGACTGGCCAGACCGACGGTCTCCACCACCTGGGTGAGCCAGGGCGCGTCGGCACTGCGGCCGGCCAGTGCCAGCGGAAGCTCGATGTTCTCCTTGGCCGTCAGCGTCGGGATGAGGTTGAACGCCTGGAAGATGAAACCGATGCGGTCGCGCCGGAGCAGGGTCAGGTCCTTGTCGCTGAGTCCCTGGAGCTCCATGTCGCCTAGGGTGATCGAGCCCGAGGTCACCGAGTCCAGGCCGGCGCAACAGTGCATCAGGGTGGACTTGCCGCTGCCCGACGGCCCCATGATCGCGGTCATCTGGCCCGCCGGGAACGACACCGACACGCCGTCGAGGGCGCGCACCTCGGTCTCGCCCGACCCGTAGACCTTCGTCACGTCGGTGGCGGTGACGATGCCGCCACTGGTGGGGATCTCCGCCGTGTCGGGAAGTTGAGAACTCATGGGACCACCGTACGGGGTCCTACACCGTGGTCACCCAGGCGCGGTCGCCGTCGACGTGGCCCACGAGCACCTCGTCGGCCATCGCCGGGAACACCCCGTTGTCCAGGACCCCGGGAATGTTGTTGATCTGGCGCTCCAGCGACGCCGGGTCGGGGATCGCGGGGAACTTGGCGTCGAGGATGAGGTTGCCCTGGTCGGTCACGACGGGGCCGGCCTTGCGCAGTGCCATCCGCAGGACGGGGTCGGAGCCGAGGTCGCGCAGCGCCGACTGCACCTGTACGTACGCGTCGGGGAGCACCTCGACGGCCACGGGGAAAGCGGTACCCAGGACGTCGCTGAGCTTGGTCTGATCGACGACCACGACGAACCGCTCGGCCCGGCTGTCCACCAGTTTCTCCCGCGTCTGGCAGGCGCCGCCGCCCTTGATCAGGTTCCGGGCCGGGTCGACCTCGTCGGCGCCGTCGATCGCGAGGTCGATCCGGTCGACCTCGTTGAGGGTGGTGAGGGGGATCCCGTACTGTCCGGCGAGCACCGAAGACTGGAACGAGGTCGGCACCCCACGGATGTCGGTGAGCTCACCTGCCTGCCACCGCCGTCCCAGTTCGTGGATCAGGATGGCGGCCGTCGATCCCGACCCCAGCCCCAGGACCATCCCCGACGAGACCCGTTCGGCCGCGGCCCGGGCCACCTCGTGCTTCATCTGCTCCTGGACGTCCATCCCGTGACCCTATCCGCTCAGGCGCAGACCCGACCGTGGTGTGGCAGCCGTCCGGTGCGGACGTAGCCGGTCACCGACCGCTGTACGCAGTCACTGCCGAAACCGAGCACGCCGTGCCCCATACCGGTCCACGTGAGCACCCGCGCCCGCGAGAATCCTCGGGCCAACTGGTAGGTCCATTGGATCGGGGTCAGCGGATCTCGCGTGCCGGCGAGCAGCAGGATCGGTCGGCGGGTGGTGGACACCGGTCGGGGGAGGACGGCGTCGCCGTTGCGGACCGGCCAGGCGGCGCAGCCGATGGGCCGCCAGGCGAAGTAGCGACCGAACGACGGCGCGAACGAGGCCCACCGGCGGGCGTCACGGGTCGCGGTCCGGGGGCTGTCGGCCGTGGGGCGGTCCGAGCAGTTGACCGCCTGGTTGACGGTCTGCAGGTTGGCCGGGACCTGGGTGATCCGCCGTACCTTGCGGACCAGTGCGCGGCTGCGGGCCGCGGTGGCCCGCAGCTGTGGTGCCGGGGGTCGGGCTGCCGGTGGGTGGAGGGCCTGGAGGTACAGGATCAGCAGGGATTCACCGGTCTGCCCCTGGGCGAGCAGCCCCTGGGTGGAGATGGCCAGGGAGGTCGCCGTGACGGGATCCGGGAAGCCGGGCGGCTGCGCCGGATGGCGCTCCAGTTGTCGCAGCAGCGCGTTGTATCCGGTGATCACGTCGTCGGTGGATCCCCGCCACGGGCAGACGTCGGCGGGTGCCCCGGCGCAGTCGCGGGCGAACACCCGGAACACCTGCTGGGTCGCGCGGCTCTGGGCGCGTAGCCAGTCCCGCATGTCCGCGGTGGGGGACAGGCCCGAGTCCAGGATCATGCGGCCCACCCGATCCGGGAACGCGGCGGCGTAGGTGGCGCCCAGATAGGTGCCGTAGGACACGCCCAGGTAGTGCAGGCGCGGTTGTCGCAGTGCGTGGCGGATGACCTCGAGGTCGCGGGCGGAGTCGGGGGTCGTCATGTTGCCCAGCCAGTCGGGGTAGCGGTGCGAACATGCCCGGGCGATGCGGGCCCATCGGGCGAACAGGGCGTCCTTGGCGGCCGCGCCGCGCGGGGGGTTGGCGACCAGTTTCCGCAGTTGCCGGTCGGTGTAACACACCAGATTGCCGCTGGCCGCGACCCCGCGAGGGTCGAACCCGATGGGGGTGTAGCGGCGTTGCAGCGCCGGCGGGAAGTAGCCCAGGTACTGGCGGATGTCCGCGGCACTGCCCCCCGGGCCACCCGGGTTGAACACCATGGCCCGCTGTCTCATCGGGCCGGCCGGTCGGGAGATCGCCAGGCGGATGCCGGCGCCCGCGGGATCCGAATAGTCGAGGGGGACTCGCACCGACGAGCAGCGCAGTTGTCTGCCGCATCGCCGCCAGGTCAGGGACTGCTGCCCGAACGCCGCCACCACGCGCTCGGCATCGGCGGTGGGAGTCGGGGCGGCGGTCGGTGTCGGTGTCGGTGTCGGTGTCGCGGTCGCCTGCGCCGGGACCGTCATGGTGACGGCAGACGTCGCGGCCAGGAGGCCCGTCAGCAGGGCCGCCGGGAGTGCCGCGGGGGGTCGCATGGACCGATCGTGGCACTCGGGGGGAGTCGCGCGCGCGGCAACGCGTCCCGCGGCGGTCCTGAGTAGGGTGATCAGCCATGGCGACCAAGCGACCGACGCTGGCCAAGGTGGCGGCCCTGGCGGGGGTCAGTGTGAGCCAGGCAAGCGACGCCCTGCGCGACGGGGGCCGGGTGTCGGCCGCCACGCGGGAGCGGGTCCGCGCCGCCGCCCGGCAGTTGGGGTACCAGACCCAGTCCGTGGCCAAGGTGCTGCGCGAGGGCATGACGGACTTCATCGCCGTGGTCGCCGACCGCGAGACCACCAACGCCCCGGACGGCAGCATCTATCCGTTCTGGTCGAAGTTCCTGACGGCCTTCACCATCACGGTGCGCGAGTACGGGTACGCGGTGATCTTCGACTTCGACGGGTCGACCAAGGAGGTCAACCGGCTCCCGGCGCAGGCGGTGCTCGTGCTCACCAGCGACGCTTCGCGCGTGGACTCGCTGAAGGGCGGGGGATTCGGTCAGGTCGTGGCACTGAGCCCGGATGCCGACCCGGTGGAGGTCGTCGGACCCGATGCCAATGCGGTGATCCTCCAGCACGACTACCAGGAGCTGGGTCGCGCGTCGGCCGAGCACCTGCTGGCGGCCGGGTGCCACCACCTGATGGTGCTGCGACGGCCCGGCACCCACTGGTACGCCAGCCGGATCGAGGACGGCCTTCGTGACGCCGCCGACGAGGTGGGCGTCGACCTGGCTGTCGCCGAGTTGGACCTCACGGGCCCGGACCTGCTGGCGTCGGTGCGGGAGGTCCTGACCACGAATCCGGCGATCGACGGGATCTTCGACTTCACGGGGATGACCCCCGGTCTGGCGGAGGTTCTCGCCGAGTCCGGTCGGTCGCCGGCGGCGCAGGCGGGCGCGGACACCGTCGCCATGATGGTGCAGTCGGAGGGCACGGGGCCGCAGACCGATTCGCGGGTCTCCTACCTGTCGTTCCTGGGGACGGAATGCGGCGAGATCATCGCCGAACATTTCGTCGCCCGCCTGTACGGGCGGAAGCTACCGTCGCCCGAACTTCCCTACCGGATCATCCCCGCCCACTGACCTCGGCCAGGGCCCGCAGCATCTGACCCTGCACGGTGGCATACCACTGGTAGGTCAGGCCGGTGGTCCGCAGTCGGGTGTCGGAGGATCTGGTGGTCCGCGCCCAGGTGCGCCCCCAGTCGTCGCCCCACAGCACGTAGGAGGGGTCCAGGTCGAGAGCGGTCACCGCCGTACTGAGTGCGTCGTTCTGTCGCGCCGCCAGGCGCACCTGGTCGGCGAAGAACGCCTCGTCGACGAAACCGCCGTCGGCATCGGCGAGCCCGCCGGCGACCACGGCGTTCGCCGACGCGATGTAGTAGGACAGCGCCGAGGCCAGCCTGGCGAGCACGTGCTGCTGGTCCGCGCCCCCCTCGCTGGCCTGCCAGACCACGCGTTGAGCCTCGACGCGGTCGTCCAGTTCCGGGGCCACCGACTTCGCCTCGCTGCGCAGCGCCTCGGAGTTGGCGTCGCCGGCCTCCCCCAGCAACTGCGTGTACGCGGTCAGCACCTCGAGCACGCCCCCCGGGTCCGCGACCGAATCGCGGCCGATCCGCTCGACTGCCTCGATCTGCAGTGGCAGGTAGGTGTCGACCCGGTACTCGGCCCGGGCCAGTTGTCGCGCGATCGCGGCCATCTCGGACCGGTTGTCGGCGTTCCGGGCCGCTGTGGGGAGCGGCTCCAGCAGCGCCAGGGTGCCGGTGGCCCAGGTCAGTGCGTCGGCCAGCGCCGGGTACTGCTCGGTGGCCCGCAGGGGGGTGGCGGCGTCGTGCCGCAGGGTGCGGTGGGTGTGCTGTCGGGCGGTGGCGATCGCACGGATCAGCGAACGTCGCACCTGCCGGGGTCGGCCGCGTTCCGTGGTGGCTGCGGCGGCGGACATGGCCTGATCCTGCTGTGCCAGCGTGATGGTCGAGTAGGCGGTGAAGGGCTGACCCTCGGCGAGGGCCCGACGGCTGGCGGTGATGGCCTCGCGCAAGGCCGGATCGGTGGGGCGGGTGGCGACCACCTGGTC
Organism: Candidatus Nanopelagicales bacterium; assembly: GCA_046330625.1. GTDB lineage: Bacteria > Actinomycetota > Actinomycetes > S36-B12 > CAIWTL01. Next base: position 37,312 of record JAXLSJ010000017.1, on the reverse strand, counting down.
GATGATCTGGTGCGAGGCGATGGTGACCAGGTCCACCAGATCGGGGTCCAGGGGGGGTGCCGCCACCACAGGGGTCGGTTCGTCGCCGTGCATGATCGCCGACGCCTCGGTGATCGAGGCGACCCGGCGGACGTCCAGACCGAGGGTCCGGCCGAGGCTCACCGGGTCGGTCGGTTCCCCGTCCTGATCGTCGATCACCTGGGTCGGCTGGGTGGGGATCAGCACTGTGTGGATCCCGGCCTCGGCGGCGCCCCGGAGTTTGGCGGGGATGCCGGTCACGGGTCCGACGGAGCCGTTGGGGAGCACCGTGCCGGTGAGCGAGACGCCGTCGGGGACGGGCCGGCCATCGAGCGCCGCCCAGGCGGCGACGGCAAGCAGGGCGCCCGACGACGGTCCGTCGAGGGGGTCGGCGGCGGCGAAGGTCACTGTGCGGCCGCGTGGGTCGAGGCCCGCGGTCAGCATCGCCACGGTGGCCGCGTTCCAGGCGGCGACCCGGAACCGGTCCCGGCTGGACTGGATGCCGGCCAGATCCACCCGGAAGGGCCCGGTGCCGTCGCGTGACGCCGTGACCGTGACCGGGGTCGTCCCCCCGATCACGGCGCCGTCGAGCGCCGGGCGGTACCAGAGGGCGGGCACCGTGGTCGAGGTGCTCCCGCCTGAGCAGGCCGCCAACGCCGCAGCTGTCGCGACCGCCGTCGCGGTCGCCAGGGCGACGCGGCGACGGCTGCTCATGGCCGCAGAGTAGGGGATCAGCGCACCACGAATCCGAGCGTGCGATCGCAGATGTTCTGCCACTTGCCGCCGGACTTGGTCATGAAGACGACCGTGTACTGGCCCTTGCCCTGGTCGGGGTAGTGGGCGCGCCACGAGTCGGAGAACTGGTACCAGCCCTCCATCGCCGGCGACTCCACCAGGCGGAAGTCGTGGGTGGCGGGGCGCTTGTCGGGACCGGTCACCTTCACGCGAACGGTGCCGCGATGGCTCCACGTGCCCATCTGGAGCGTGGTGTCGCCGGCGCGGTGGACGCTGCTGATGACCCAGTCCCCGTTGGGCGACGACCATTCGCTCGGATAGGCCGCCACCACGTGGGCCGGGGAGGATCCGGCGGGGGCAGGCGCTGCGAAGGCGGGTGCCGCTCCGGTAATGGCGAGCAGGCTCACGGCGGTGGCGGCAACGGCGGTGCGGATCTTCATGGGGGGTCCTTCCAGGGGTGGCTCGGATCGTCGAGGGAGGTTTCCCCATCGTCATCGCGACCGAATCGCACCGTGGTTGCCGGATCGTTCCGGCGGACTCCCGGCGCCGGTCCCGGTACGGTGCTGCGCATGGACTGGGCGTCGAAGGCGACAGCGGTGGCTCCCGTGACTGCCGTGGCCTTGGTGGCAGGCCTGGTCGTCGCCGGGTGTTCCTCGACGAGCGACTCGACGGTGCCCCAGACAGGAACCGAGGTCGGCTTCCCCGAGGGGGTGGCCAGCGGCGCGGTCAGCGAGTCGGCCGTGAAGTTGTGGACCCGCGCCTCGGGGTCGCAGCCCGTCCGGGTCGCGGTCCGCGCCGATCAGGGGTTCGCCGTCGACTGCACCGCCGAACCCGACGCCACCTGGTCGGGACAGGAGGTGCCCGACCCGGCAGCCGACAACACGGTGCACTTCCGGGTCAAGGGCCTGGATCCCGCCACCCAGTACTACTACCGCTTCTGCACCGACGCCGGTGCCGTGAGCACCGTCGGTGCGTTCCGCACGGCGCCACCGCGGAACGCCGACGCCGACGTGCGGTTCTCGTTCACCGGCGATGCGACCGCCGAACCCGCCGACGGCCAGACGGTGCCGTTCTACGACGGTTTCCCCGTCTTCGGTCAGATGGCCGACGCCGATCCCGACTTCGTGGTCTTCGGCGGCGACGTCATCTACTCCGACAGTGTCGTCGGCAAACGCGACAAGCCGACTGCGGTGACCCGTCCCGAGAAGTGGGCGAAGTACCGGGAGAACCTGGCCCAGGCCGATCTGCGGCGACTGCGGGCCACGACCAGCAGTTACAACCACTGGGACGACCACGAGTGGGACAACGGGTTCTATCGCCAGGCGGGCAACCAGACCGAATGGCTCGCGGGGCTCGCCGCCTTCACTGACTACATGCCGGTCGACCACAACGACCGGGACGGGTTGTTCTCGGTGCACCATTGGGGGCGCAATCTCGACCTGATCGTCCTGGACGAGACATCGTTCCGCACCGAACCGGTCGACGAGATCCCCCGTGACAAGAACCCCTGCGTCAACCCCCAGACCAAGTCCGTCGACCGGATGCCGACGGCGTCAGTCGCCCTGCGCGAGAAGATGGCGGTGGCTCTCAACGAGCCGTCGCTACGCTGGCCGATCCCGGCGGCGTGCACCAAGGCCCTCGAGGCGCCCGATCGCACCATCCTGGGTGCTCGGCAGTTCGGGCAGTTGGCCCAGGCGCTCAAGGAGTCCACCGCGCGCTACCGCGTCATCGTCAGCACCGGCCCGATGCAGCAGATCTACGTGGCTCCCTACGGCCGGTTCGAGGGCTACCCGGCCGAACGGGCCCGGCTGCTGGATCTGTTGGCCCGATACCCCCGGGTCGTGACCATCGCCACGGATGTCCACGCCTCACTGATCAACCGGATCGGGGCGTCGGCCGGCGGCAGCGACGGCGGCGGAACGGCCATGGAGGTCACCGTGGGACCGGCGGCGACCGGGACCCGCCAGGTCATCTGGGATCGCTACTTCCGCAATGCTCCCGGCAAGCCCACCGACATCATCGCCCGCGACCTGCTGCTGGCGCCCGAGGCCGATGGTGGCCTGGGGATGTCGTGCGCCCAGTTGAACGCCTACTCCTACGCGACCGTCGAGGTCACCAGCTCCCGGCTGACGATCACCCCCCGAGACACCGCGGGGCAGCCCCTCGTGAGTGCCCAGGGGGCGCCCTGCGAGCCGCTCGTCGTCGACTGACGCTGCTCAGGAACGGGTAGTCAGGAACCGGGCCACAGGTCCGCGGCACCCTTGATGCAGCCTGCTGACGCCCCGAGGCGCTTGAGACCGGCCAGGTCACCCCAGGCGTAGCCGTCGGGGCTCGAGTCGCTGAGTGTCGGGTACATGAGCTGACTGCGCGAACTCACGTGGTCCAGGCCGACCACATGACCCAGTTCGTGCAGGACGATGTTGCCGCGGTGGGTGCCCGGCCCGAATCCGAGATCCATGCGCTTGGTCTTGTCGCCGTCGATGACCACGAACCCGCGTCCCACGACGAGGCGGGAACCCTCGTAGGCGTACACCTGGCCCCCCTGGCCCCAGGCGGTGCCACCGAGGAAGGAACTGCGCGAGCGGGTCGCATCCTGGTCGGCGTAGGCGATCACGATCTCGCTGCCGGCGTTCTGCTTCGTGTACCAGTTGGTGCCGGTGGGGATGATGCTGGTGGTCCCCGCGTACTGGAAGGGCAGTCCGGTGGCCGCTGCGACCTTTCCCATCGCCTTGCGCACCTCGCTCAGGGCGCGGGTGGCCGCCTCGGAGGCGGTGCTGCCCTTGTGGTGGGCGTAGGTGGTGTTCACCTTGTACGTGATGGCCGTCTGGCAGGGATTCCAACGCAGCGGTGCGGTGCCGGTCTCGGTGTGCCCCATGAGCAGCGCGTAGCCCGATCCGGCGCTGGCCGGCGCGGACGTCATCGACGCGGCGAGCAGCGCAGCCGCTCCCACGGCTCCCCAGATCCGGCGTGCGCCCATGACCGTCCTCTCGTTCCGCACCCCTGGCATCGGTCGCTGTCGGCGGGCTCTTGTCCCATGGCCGCGCGATTCACCCGATCTGCCGATACGGTCGGAGCCGAAACGTCGAACAGGATCGGTGGGAATGTCGCAGGACATGGCATGGCCCGGCCGGTGGAGTCCGTTGGGGGTGACCCACGACGGTCTCGGGGTGAACGTCGCCCTCTGGAGCGGGGGCGCCGAGCGGGTCGAGTTCTGTGTGTTCGACGAGCAGGGTGTCGAGACCCGTCACGAACTGGGGGAGAGCACCTTCCATGTCTTCCACGGCTACGTGGCCGGCGTCGAGCCCGGCACTGAGTACGGCTTCCGGGTGCATGGGCCGCAGGACCCGCGCCACGGCAAGCGGTACAACCCCGCCAAGTTGCTCATCGACCCGTACGCCCGCGCCATCACCGGTGGCCTGACGTTGGATCCGGCGATCTACGGCTACTCCGACGGCGACGACCTGACAGGCAACTCCGCCGACTCCGCCCGGTTCGTCCCGCGTTCGGTGGTGGCGATCAACGGCTTCGACTGGGCCGGCGACCGGCACCCGCGCACGGCCTGGAGCGACACGGTCATCTACGAGGCCCACGTCAAGGGCATGACGGCCCGGCACCCCGATGTCCCCCCGGCGCTGCGGGGGACGTACGCCGGCATGACGCACCCGGCGGTGATCGATCACCTCGTGCAACTGGGGGTCACGGCGGTCGAGCTACTCCCCATCCACCACTTCGTCCCCGAGACGACCGTGCTCGAGCGGGGGCTGGTCAACTACTGGGGCTACAACTCGATCGGGTATCTGGCGCCGCACGCGGCCTACTCCGCCTCGGGGACCCGGGGCCAGCAGATCAACGAGTTCAAGGGCATGGTCAAGGCGCTGCACGCCGCGGGTCTCGAGGTCATCCTCGATGTCGTCTACAACCACACCGCCGAGGGCAACCAGATGGGCCCGACGCTGGCCTTCCGGGGGATCGACAACGGGCACTACTACCGGTTGGCGGACGGCGGACGCTATTACACCGACTACACCGGCTGTGGGAACACCCTGGACGCGTCCAACCCGCACGTGCTGCAGCTGATCATGGACTCGCTGCGCTATTGGGTGACCGAGATGCACGTCGACGGGTTCCGGTTCGACCTTGCCAGCGCGCTGGCCCGGTCCTTCCACGACGTGGACATGTTGGGCAGTTTCCTCACCACGGTCCAGCAGGATCCGGTGCTCCGACACGTGAAACTCATCGCCGAACCGTGGGACGTCGGAGCCGGCGGCTACCAGGTGGGCGAGTTCCCGCCCCTGTGGACCGAATGGAACGACAAGTACCGCGACTGCGTGCGCGACTACTGGCGCGGCGCCACCGGGGTGGGAGAGCTGGGATGGCGGCTCAGCGGGTCGGCCGACCTATATGCATCCGAGGGGCGCCGGCCGTTCGCCTCGATCAACTTCGTCACCGCCCACGACGGGTTCACGATGCGCGACCTGGTCACCTACGATCACAAGCACAACGAGGCCAACGGCGAAGGCAACGCCGACGGCTCCGACAACAACCGATCCTGGAACTGCGGCGTCGAGGGGGAGACCTCGGACCCCGACATCAACCGGCTGCGGCACCGGCAGATCCGCAACCTGTTCGCCACCCTGGTGCTGTCCAGTGGGGTCCCCATGATCACGATGGGCGACGAACTCGGCCGGACGCAGGGAGGTAACAACAACGCCTACTGCCAGGACAACGAGATCTCCTGGGTCGACTGGCGGCTGCAGCCCTGGCAGGCGGACCTGCTGTCCTTCGCTCGCAAGGTCGTCAAGATGCGGCGCGACCACCCGGTCTTCCGGCAGCGCTACTACTTCCGGGGCGAACCCGTCGATGACGCGGGTCAGAAGGACCTGGCGTGGATCGGACCCGACGGCCGCGAGTTCGGCGCCGACGAGTGGAACAGCGCCGACACCCGCACGATCGGCATGTTCCTGTCCGGGACGCTGCGGGCCCGGGACCAGTGGGGGCGGCCCGTCGTCGACAACAGCTACCTGATCCTGATCCACTCCGGCGAGCACCATCGGTCCTTCGTGCTGCCCGGTCCGCCGTGCGGCGAGAAGTACCGGCGGGTGCTGGACACGACGGACGAGCACGAGACCCCGACCCTGACCGTCGAACCTGCCGGGGCCGACATCATGCTGGCGCCCCATTCCCTGGTGGTGTTCGAGGTTGTGCCCTGATCGGGCCCCCGCAGACCCCCAGTACCCTCGTAACGGCAGGTGGGCGGTCCACCCGCGGGCGGGAGAGTGACTGTGGGCGAGTTCGTGCGGCTCGAGGTCGAGGATGGCGTCGCGACGATCCAGTTGGATCGGCCGCCCATGAACGCGCTGAGCACCGCCGTGCAGAAGGAGATCCGCGACCTGTCCCGCGAGGTCACCCATCGCGCCGATGTGCGGGCCGTGGTGCTCTACGGCGGGCCCAAGGTCTTCGCGGCTGGTGCCGACGTCAAGGAGATGGCGGACTGGGACTACACCGACGCCGTCGACAACTCGGTCGACCTGACCGACTGCTTCTCGGCGGTGGCCCGCATCCCCAAGCCGACCATCGCCGCGATCACCGGGTACGCCCTGGGCGGCGGCTGCGAACTGGCGCTGTGCTGCGACCTGCGGATCTGCGGTGACAACGCCCGGCTCGGCCAGCCCGAGATCCTGCTCGGCATCATCCCCGGCGCCGGGGGCACGCAGCGGCTCACGCGGCTCGTGGGGCCGGCCCGGACCAAGGACCTGGTCTTCACCGGACGGTTCGTGGACGCCGACGAGGCGTTGGCGATGGGCCTGGTGAACCAGGTTGTCGCCCCCGACGACGTCCTCGGCGCCGCCCTGACGCTCGCCCGTCGGCTGGCGGCCGGACCTCCGTACGCGCTGCGTGCGGCCAAGGAGGCCATCGACAAGGGCCTCGAGGTCGATCTCGCGACCGGCCTCGAGATCGAGCGCGTGCAGTTCGCGGCCCTGTTCGCCACCCAGGATCGTCGCGACGGCATGACCTCGTTCATCGAGAACGGCCCCGGCAAGGCGGAGTTCACCGGCCGATGAGCACGACCGACGAGGACATCGCCCGAGCGTGGGACGACCCCAAACTCGCCAACATCATCTACCACGACTGGGAGGCGTCGACGTACGACGAGAAGTGGGCGATCTCCTATGACGACCGCTGCATCGGCCTGGTGCGTGACCGGTTCGAGCACGTCGCCGGGCACACGGATCAGCCGTACCGGTCGTCCCTGGAGATCGGTGCGGGCACCGGGTTCTTCACGTTGAACCTGCTCCTGGCCAGGGTGATCGAGAACGCGACCGTCACCGACCTGTCCCCGGGGATGGTCGAGGTCGCCCTTCGCAACGCCGCGTCGTTGGACCTGTCCCTGGAGGGTGCGGTCTCTGACGCCGAGGATCTGCCGTTCGAGGACAACTCCTTCGATCTCGTCTGCGGCCACGCGGTGCTGCACCACATCCCCGACCTCGACACGGCGTTGCGCGAGGTGCTGCGGGTGCTCAAGCCCGGTGGTCGCTTCGTGTTCGCCGGAGAGCCCACCGCCGAGGGCGACGTCATCGCCCGCAAGCTGTCGCAGTGGACCTGGGCCGCGTCCACCCGCGCGCTGCGGTTGCCGGGATTGCGGGACAGGTACGGACGCCCCGACGCCGAGATCGAGGAGTCCGAGCGCGAGGCGGCGCTGGAGGCAGTCGTCGACCTGCACACGTTCGACCCCGGCGACCTGGCGCGGATGTGCCTGCGCGCGGGTGCGGTCGACGTGGCCACCGCGACCGACGAGTTCACCGCGTCGTGGTTCGGGTGGCCGGTGCGCACCTTCGAAGCCGCCGTGCGCCCGGGATCGCTCGGCTGGAACTGGTACCAGTTCGCCTACCGCGGATGGGTGGGCCTCAACTGGCTCGACGCGAGGATCTGGTCGTCGGTCGTCCCGGACCGCTGGTTCTACAACGTGTCGGTCACCGGCCGCAAACCCTGACCATGGCCCGCGACCCTCGCCAGGCACGCTTCCTCACGCGCGACTCGCTGCGCTGGGTGGTGCGCAACCGGGCCTGGAGCTGGTGGTACCTGGTGCGCTACTGGCGCTTCTTCTGGTTCCGGCTGCGCCACCCGCACATCGTCACGACCGGCATCGTGTTCCTGGGCCGCCGGGTCGAGGTGTGGGCGCGCCCGGGGTACGGCAAGCTCGTGCTCGGGCGATTCGTCCACGTCGGCGACGAGAACCGGCTGCGGTGTCACGAGGGCGTGCTGACCATCGGGGACAAGTGCGTGTTCGGTCGGGACAACACGATCAACTGCTACCTCGACATGGAGATCGGCGCGGGCACGATCGTCGCCGACTGGGTGTACATGTGCGACTTCGACCATGTCACCGACGACATCCACGTGCCGATCAAGGATCAGGGGATCGTCAAGAGTCCCGTGCGGATCGGGGCGGACGTGTGGATCGGGGCCAAGGCCACCATCCTGCGCGGCTGCAACGTCGGTCACGGGTCGGTGATCGCCGCTCATGCGGTCGTGCGGTCCGACGTGCCGCCGTACAGCATCGTCGGCGGGGTCCCCGCCCGCGTGCTGAAGAACCGGGTCGACCTCTACGAGGCGAACGCCGCGACCCGGGAGGCGCTGGCGGACATCGCTCGCAAGACCAGCGAGGCCGCGCGTCAGGTCGCCGGACACCCCTCCGCGGGCCAACCCTCCGCGGGTCAGTCGGCGGACGGGCCGACGGCCAACAGGTTGCCCGAGCCGATCACCGGCGCCGGAGAGGGTCCGGTGCGACCGTCCCACGAGGCTGCCGCCGACTCGTAGGCGGCCACCGTCTGCGCGGCGATCAGCTCCCAGTTGTAGACCGTCTCGAGGTCGGCGCGGGCCGCGCGGGCACGCGATGCCGCCGCCTCCGGGTCGGCCAGGGTGCGCACCAGGACCCGGGTGAGGTCGGACGGGTCGTCGGGGGTGAAGGTCATCGCCACCCGGCCTTCGTCGGCGATCTCCGCCAGGCCGCCGGTGCGGGCCACGACCAGGGGGGTGCCGAGGGCGGCGGCCTCGAGAGCGACGAGGCCGAACGGTTCGTAGAGGCTCGGGACGACCGCCACGTCGGCGGCTGCCACGAGGGCGTGCAGTTCGGACTCCGGCAGCCATCCCGTGAAGTGGACGGTCTCCCCGAGCCCGGACTCGGCCGCCTGGGTGCGCAGGGCGGCCTCGCGGCCGCCGCGGCCGGCCACGACCAGTCGTGCGGTCGGATCGACCCGGCTCACCTGACGCATCGCGTCGATGAGGGCGTGCACGCCCTTCTCCCACTCGATGCGGCCGGCGAACACGATGAGGGGTCCTGACCCCGCGTACGTCCGGCGGGCTTCGGCCCGCGCGTGGTCGTCGACCCGCCACTGGGCCAGGTCGATGCCGTTGGGGATCACCACGACCGACTCGGCGGGCAACCGGAACAGGCGCCGGACCTCGGAGCCCATGGCGGCCGAGCAGGCGATGACCCGGGTGGCGCGGTGGGCGAGGTCCCACTCCGCGGAGTGCACTGCGCGAGAGATCTCGTTGGGCAGCCAGCCCTGGTGTCGGCCGGCCTCGGTGGCGTGCAGGGTGGCGACCACCGGGGCGTGCATCGCCAGCTGGGCGGTGGCCACGGGGCGGGTGACCATCCAGTCGTGTCCGTGGATGACGTCGACGGGCCCGTCCGCCGCGACGCGCTCGACCCCGGACTCCAGGGCGCGGTTGAGTCCGGTGACCCAGCGCAGCATCGTGTCGGCGCGGAACTCCAGGTCGGCGGGATCGCGGGGGTGGCGCACGACACGCACTCCGTCGAGGCGCTCGTCGACAGGGTGGGCTTCGGTCTGCGTGATCACCGTGACGTCGTGTCCCGCGCGGGCCTGCGCGGTGGCCAGCGCACCGACGTGACGGCCCAGCCCGCCGTACACCAGCGGCGGGTACTCCCACGAGATGTGGACGATGCGCACGCTAGCGACGATAGCCAAGCAGCCGGGCGTCGAGATGCCCGAACGGTCCGTCGACTCCGCGTTGTCGGGCGGCCAGGTCGACGGTCCGGGGATCGGTCCACCCGTGCTGCTCGACGTGGTCGGTGAGTTCGGCCAGCGCCCAGTGGTGGGCGGCGTGCCGGTCGCGGGCGTATCCCGCGGCGCTGTCGTGGCTGATCATGAAGGCCCAGTCCGACTGCAGCGACAGCACCAGATCGCGGACGACCTGGTCGGCGACCGGGTCGCGGCCCTGTTCGGCGTCCAGTCGCTTCAGCAGTTCGAGGGTGCGGGCCTGGGCGCGGGAGTTGTCCGCGACGATGCCGTGGACGTCCTCACCGTCCCAGATGTGCCAGTCCTTGCCCGAGCCCCAGGATCCCGATCCGGGTTCGACCGGTGGGCCGACGAGTCCGGCGTCGCGAGCCCCGGTGAGGGTGGTCACCTGCACACCTGCCTCGGGCAACAGACGCAGGACGTGCTCGAGCCAGCGGGGGCCTTCGTACCACCAGTGGCCGAAGAGCTCGGTGTCATAGGCGGCGACGGTGAGTCCCGGGCGCCCGTCGCGTTCGTCGGCGATGTCGGTCAGGCGCGCACGGACGGTGGCCACGAAGTCGTGGGCGTCGCGCAGGGCGGCGGCCTCGGCGGCTTCGGGGTCGTAGGGCGCCTTCTCGTGGGACGGGGTCGTGGGGCTGGTGACGCGGTTGTGGCGGAAGCCCCAGCGGTGGTCGAAGGAGTGGAAGTCGCGGTACCACTTGCCGCCCGGGTAACCGCGGCGCGGCGACCAGACCCGGTAGGTGACGTCGAGGTCGCGCCCGAAGGCCAGCACGCCGGTGTCGCCGATGGGATGGGCTTCGGTGGTCCCGGCGCCGATGTGGCGCAGCGTCGGACCGTCGAGCAGGAAGTGGCCGATGCCGGCCTTGGCGTAGTGCTCGGCCAACCCGGGGCGGTAGCCGCACTCGGGTGCCCAGATGCCGGTGGGGGTGCGGCCCAGGCGGAGGCGGGTGTCGTGGAGGCCGGTTGCGAGTTCGAAGTCGAGGACGTCGGGGTCGAGCAGCGGGGAGAAGGGATGGGCCAGTGGGCCGCCGAGGAGTTCGATCGCCTGCGAGTCCACCACCCCGCGCAGCACGGGGGAGCCGCCGGACGACCAGCGCTCGAAGTCGGTGATCGCCTCGTGGGCTTGCTCGGCCTCCCAGCGGCCCAGTGCCCGGGTCTCGGGGTCGGTTTCGGCGGTCATGCCGATCGCGCGCCAGTACCAGTCGGCGAGCCAGGTGCGCTGGCGGGCGAGGCAGTAGGGGTCGTCGAGTTGGGCCGCGACGATGGGGGTCACTCCCAGGGTCAGCAGGTCGGTGCGGCCCTCCTCCGCTAGGCGATCCACGACACCGAGTACCCGTTGATAGGAGTGCGCCCAGGCCTGGTGCAGCCACTCCTCGCCGACGGGCCACGAACCGTGGTGGGCGAGCCAGGGAAGGTGGGTGTGCAGTACCAGGCAGAACGTGCCGACGGGGCGGCTCATCGGCGGGCCACCACGATCAGGTCGAGGTCGGTGTCGGGTTCGACGGCATCGATGGCGAAGTCGGTGACGGTCACCGAGGCGACGAGGTCGTCGAGGTCGGCGGGCCAGTCGTCGGCGAGGATCGCGGTGACCTGGCGGGCCACGATGTCGGTGTCGGCGAGTCGCGGTCCGTGCCGGAGTCCGAGAACCCGTACCTCGGTGAATCCGGCCTCGACGAGCATCTCGAGGAGCTGGTCGGCGTCGAACTCCTCGACGTGGAAAGGGTTCGTGGGCTTCTCCCCACGCCCCACTCCGGGGGAGAAGGTGACGCGGTTGGGGGTGGAGATGATGGCGCGGCCGCCGGGTCGCAGCACCCGCAGTACCTCGGCCCAGAACGTCGGGAGATCCCACAGATGCTCGACCACCTGGAGGGAGACGGCTACGTCGGCGGTTGCGGACCGCAGCGGGAGGTCGACGAGGTTCGCGCGCAGGGGTTGGACCCGCGGGTAGTGACGGCGGACGTGGTCGACCACGGTGTCGTCGTAGTCGATGGCGACCACCTGGGCCCCGGCCGTGCGGAGCAGGTCGGCGCCGTACCCCTCGCCGCAGCCCGCCTCGATGAGGGTGCCACGGGCGAAGCCCTGCTCGGCGATCCACCGGTACACGACCTCGTGCCGGCGGAACCAGTAGTTCTCGCGGGCGATGCCGGGGACGGTGCGTTCGCCGGTGAGGGGCAGGGCGGCGTGGGTCACGTCGTGCCGCCTCTCGGGTGCTCGGGGTGGTGTGGAGCTGTGGGTGGCTGCCGGGCGGTGGAAGCGCCCGACAGCCGTGTCGGGTCCTGGCGAGGAGCCCGACGGGGTCGATTGTCCCATTCCTGGCGGGGGCGGGGAGCCCGGAGGCGCCAACCGGTGGTCGAGCGAGGTCGAGATGACCGCTCAGGTGTCACTTGTCAGGGGCTGGTTCGGGACCGCCATCGGTGGCGGGGGGTGGCGGTGACCCGCCAGCAGTGCCCGGTGGGGTCGGGATTTCGTTCCAGGCGCCAGCGGCCCAGATCCACCTGGCGATGATGCGACCAGCAAAGCAGGACCATCTGGTCGAGGTCGGTGACACCGCCTTCGGCCCAGTCGGTCACGTGGTGGGTTTGGCATTCGGCGGGTGGTCGATGACACAGGATGCAGCCTCCGTCGCGCACGGCGAGGGCGGTGCGTTGGGCGGGGGTGGCGAATCTGTGGGTGCGACCTACGTGGAGGGGTTGGCAGCGGGTGTCGACCAGTGCCTGGCTGATGGGGACGGAGGCGCGGTGCTGGTCGTCGACGAGCACTCCGGTGACGGTCCCGGTGCACAGGGCGAATCGGGTGGCGGCGTCGCCCAGCGTCAGCGGCATGCTGGACGTGGTGGGGATTGCGGCGGGGTCGGCGCCGGCTGCGACGGTGGTGGCCAGGTCGGTGACCGGTTCGCGGGATCGGCCGGCGGCCACGCGGTCGGCGTCTTGTGCGCCCATGGTGACGGTCACGCCGACGGGAGCCCGCCACCGGTCGCAGGAAGATCGCCGTGGGCGGCGGCCCGGTTGACGATGGTGATCAACGCGTCGGCGCGGCGCTGGGCTTTGGTCAACCCGTCGCCTTCGACGCGCAGGGATTCCCCGAGGGCTTCGAGGGCGGCGATGACGGCCGCGCCTTCGAGGCCGGGGAGGTCGGCGCTGATCATGGTCATGCCCCCGTGGCTGGTGGACACGACGCTGCGCCGGTCGTAGTCACGTTGCTCGGCCTGATCGCGCTGCTCGGGGTTCAGCAGGTCCAGAGCTCGGGACACCAGCACCCGCATGCCGGCGACCGAGAAGTCGCCGATGTCGGGGGTGACGGCGGCCACCACGCGGTCTTCGGCGTCGGCGGTGACCCCGGACAGGCCGCGTGCCAAGGTGGCCACGACCCCGGTAGCGACCCTCCCCGCGCGCCAGGCATCGGACACGGCGGGGTGCCGGGCGGCGAAGCGAGCAGCCGTCACCAGCGCCGAGGCATCCGATCGGGTCCAGGCCGCCTCACGCTGCAACGTGGTGGCGGGAGTGTGGGCCAGCACGTCCCGAGTTTCGGCCGCGGCGCTGACCCGGGCGATCTCGCCGTCGAGCATCGTGCGGATCCGAGCCAACACGATGAACCGATCCGCCAGCACCGCTCCCGGCATCTGATCGCCGGCCACCGAGGTCCGGGTCACCACACACAGGGCGTGGGCCACGGTGACGACGTCGGCGGGACAGGCGTCCGCGTTCCGCAGCAGCCGCGACACCAGTTCCCCACCGGTGGGGTCCCCACCGGTCGGAGTGGGGGTGTCGGGAGTGAGTTCCTCGTCCATGACCCATTCGAACACATGTTCGAATCCGGGCAAATCGGACACGCCGAAACGCATCCGCGCTTCTAGCGAATCTCCGTGTCGTCAGGGGACCACTGCGCCAGAGGGGCCCTGGATCCTCGCTCGCATGGCGGCGAGACGGCCGCCGCACTGGACGAGGCCGGTCGGGCACAGGCCCACGAGCTGGCTGACCGCGTGACCATCGGTCGACTTCGGGCCTGGTGCCTCAACTCGGGGATCGCCGGAACCGGGACGACGGTGTCGGCTGCGCGCGACAGCGCCAGCCGGCTCATTCACGACCCGCTGGAACGGTGGCAGTCACTCGGGCTGGCGGAGCCAGGGGGAGCTGACACCTGGTCCTCTCCGCCGGCGCCCACTCCATCGACCGACTCCTGACCGGGCCCTTCAGCGTGGCGCGGGTGCCCATTTCACCGAGGACGTGGTCCTGAAGGCTCGCCGGCGCGGGTAGTCGCAAGTCGCCGCCAGTCGCCGCCGGTGGCCCCCGTCCGCCACATGCGCGACCGCGGGTTTGCTCTGGCCGGTATGCCTCCAGGGGCTCAGGTGGCGACCCGGGCGGGGGCGCCGTCGCGATTGGAACGATCCCGGACCGCCCATGAGAACGCGACCCAGGCGACGGCGGCGATCAGGGCACCCATCAAGCCGTTCGCGCGGAGGCCGTCGGCCAGCGCAGCGGGATCAGGCAGGGTGCCGACCGCCGTTGTGGAAGCCATCAGCACCACACCGCTGACCGCGGCACCGAGGATCACCACGCCCAGGGCTGTGCCCAGCGAGCTGGCGCCCCCACGGTATGCAGACACCATGCCGGCCTCCCCTGGTGGCGACTGGGCCATGACCACGGCATTGACGATCGTGATCGACCCGAAGCCGAAGAGGCTGAACAGCGCAGAGGTGACAACCAGCAGAGCCAGCGGCGCCGTGGCCGACATCAGCACCAAGGGCAGCAGGGTCAGCGCCAGCCCAGCCAGCATGATCCTGCCGGCTCGCGCTGCGCCCCAGCGGTCCATGAGTTGCTGGGCGACGAACTTCGCGCCCACGACCGCAGCGGCCTGGGCAGGAACGAGCCAGAGCGCGGCGACGAGGACGCTTTCGCCGTAGAGGTACTCCAACCCCAGCATCACGTAGGTCAACGTGTTCGTCATCGCCACCATCGCGACGCATGCCAACAACAGCGCCATCGTGGGGTTGCCCAGCGCCCGAAGCGAGAGTGACGGCTCCCGCATGGACCTGAGCAACCACGCGCACGCCGCGGCGGCGAGGAGCGAGACGAGCAGCCAGGTCAACGCGCCCGGCGATGTCCAGCCGTGGTCGTGGCCGGCGTCGATCATCTCGACGACGCCCGCGAGGACAACGCCGGCGAGGATCGGCGTCCACAGCTCACCGGGCGCCACCGCTGGGCCAGGTGGCGGGATCAGCCGCAGTACGACGACCGGGATCGCCAGCCCCAGCAGTGCCCACAACACGGGCACCACTCGCCAGGGGGCGACGCCGACGAGCCAGCCTGTCAGCACCGGTACCACGAGGTAGACCGCCGGAAACACCATGCCGAAGCTGGTGAAGGCGGACACCCGCGACGGCCCGGCAGGGAACGCCTGCTGGAGCAGCCCGAGCGACACGATCTGCATCGCAGTCGCGGACGCACCCGCGAGCAACAGGCCCAGGCTGATCATCGGCATCGCCGGGGCCGACCCGACCAGGACTGACCCGACCACAAACGGGAGGCTGGCCCAGACGATGACTCGGCGGTGACCGACCCGGTCCCCCGCCCGTCCCGTCGCGAACACGATGAGCAGCGACGCGATGCTGGGGATCGCCAGCGCCGTACCAGCCTGGTCCTTGGTGAGCCCGAGGTCGGCCAGCATCGGGGTCAGCATGAAGTTCAGGCTCGCCCCGATGACGAAGGAGATGCCCACGGTCACGCATACGGCGAGCACGAGGCGCTTCTGCTCCGCGGTCATCGGGGCACGCCGCGCTCGGATGCGGTGCGGCATCCGGTCATGAGGTCGATCTCCACCTGTTGGGCGCGGTCGTCTGGGTGCCGCTCGTGAGGCCCTTTCCGTCGGGGGCCGCGGACTAGACGCCGCCCTTGCCTGGCGGGCGCCCGTCCACGTCAACACTATGGAGTCCGTGGGTGCGCTTTGCCCGTCGATGTGACGGGCTGGGCACGACGCTCCCGATCTGGCGCGGTGCTGCACGTGATGCGAACCTGAAGGGACCTGCAGGAGCCGATCAGAGGAACCCCATGACCTATGTCGCCATCAACGTGCTCACCGTGCCCACCGGCAGAGGTGAGGTCCTGGAGGAGCGCTTCGCTCAACGCAAGCAGGCCGTCGACACGGCGCCGGGGTTCCTGAAGTTCGAGCTGCTGCGTCCTGTGGAGGGCACCGAGGACTACCTGGTGGTCACCCACTGGCGCAGTCGCGAGGACTTCGAGGCGTGGACCGCGTCGCAGTCGTTCCACGCCGGTCACGCGTCGTCGACCGGCCGAGATCCGCAGCGGCCCCCGGCGGCCACCGGTTCGACGATCTGGGCGTTCGACGTGGTGGTGGAGTCCTCGGCCACCGGCTGAACTCATCGACGACTCGCTGGACGGTGGCAGTCGCTCGGCCTGGCGGCACCCCAGGCCGCCGATACCTGGGCACCCGCGGCCGCGAGGTCCTAGGACCTGAGCCAGACCAAAGTCCGATGGTCGCCACACGCGCCTCGCGGGACGCTGGAGACAACCGTTCGAACCGGGAGTCCCCATGCGCCGTACCGCCGCCGCCCTCACTGCCACCGTCCTGTTGACCGCCGTTCCGGCCGTCGCCCACGCCAAGGGTGGCACCACCGGAGGTACAACCACCACGCAGCCCTTGACCGCGAACCCCTGCGCGACGCTGACGTTGCCCAAGCCGTCCGACGCCCTCAACATCGCCGGCAAGACCAGCGCGGTGATGAAGCTGTCGGTGCAGCTGGCCAGCTGTTCCACTCGCGCATCTGACGGTATCGGCCACGGGCGATCATCCCCGTTAGGGTGACCGCTGCCGCCAACCGTTCTTGGAATCGGGCAATGACACGAATCAACGCCTCACGGCGTCGGCGAACACGGTCGGGGAGTCGTCGAGGGACTCGGAGTTGCCGTCGTGGCGGTCGCCGATTCACTCGCAGTCGCACTGGGACACCGATCCGTCAGTCCGGACGAACTGGGACTCATGGGAGGGCGCGTCGACTCTTCGGCAGTGGGAGTCGTCCCGACAGCGCCGGTCGCCGACGGCGAGGAGTCCCCGCTTGGCTCGCGAGTGGCGGTCGGCTCACCAGCCGACGGCGAGGCGGCCGGCGAGGACGCCGGCGACTTCGCGCGCTGATCGGGTGTGGCCGAGGTCGTCTCGACCTTTGCTCCCGAGGCCCGCATCGCCACCACACCACCTGCCGGTGCATTCACAGCCGTCATGGCGGAGATGGTGGCGCGGGTCTTGCCCGACACGCGGAGTCCGTATCGGGCGCCGCTCGCGGGCTCGTAGGTGATCTTGCCGATGGTCTCGTCCTTGGTCGGCAGGGTCGCCGTCATGACCGTCGCCCCGTTGACCTTGGCCGAGAAGTTGTTCCCCGACACCGTGACCACGATCCGATTCTCGGACAGCGGGTTGAAACCCACGGGGAAGGACGCCGTGGCCAGTGGGGTGGGGCGCTGGTTCCCCTTGTTCACCCACTGCAACGCGAACCGTCCTGGCGAGCCGTTCTCGATCTGGAACACGTATCCGGACATGTTGCTGCCCGAGTTCGACCCGCGGACCCATAGCCCGTAGCTGACAGGCGCGGGCTGGCCGGCCATCGAACCGGTGGCGGTGAAGACCACATCCTTGCGCTCGGCTCGCGACAGGATGTTCGCGGTTCCGGTCATGGTCACCGTGGACGACGACCAGGAAACGGTGTTGCTCGACGGGATGGTGGAGAAGTCGCGGGCGGTGAGGTACGAGCCACTGCCGACGCTCCAGGTGTTGCCGGGCACCGCTGCCCGTGCGGTCCTGGTATTGGGGACGTGGTACATGATCGTTGCGCGCAAGGCAGGCTCCCGCGCCCCTCCGACAGATGGCACTCACCCGGTCGGTGAGCGCCGATCACGCGGCCGCCGGATGAGAGAAGTCCGCGCCGCGGCCGCCCCCGCCCTCGATCAGGGCTGCAACATGAGCCTCACTCCGGCTGGAACCGGTATCCGATGCCTGGCGAAGTGAGGAAGTAGCGCGGGTGCTGCGGATCGGGTTCCAACTTCTTGCGCACCTGGGACAGATACACCCGCAGGTAATGCGTCTCGGACTGGTAGCCCGGCCCCCAGATGTCGTGCAGCAGGTCCTCGCCCGTGACCACCATCCCCGGACGCTTCACGAGCGCCTCGACCAGCCCCCACTCGGTCGGGGTCAGGTGGACCGGCGATCCGTCGGTCCGGGTCACGGTCTTGGCGGCCAGGTCCACGGCGAAGTCCGGAGTCTCGATCACCGGCGCGCCGGTCTCGCGGGTCGCCCGGCGGGTCGCCGCCCGGACCCGCGCCAACAGCTCCTCCAGGTCGAACGGTTTGGTGACGTAGTCGTCGGCGCCGTTGTCGAGAGCGCGGACCTTCTCGTGGCGGTCCGCCCGGGCCGACAACACGATCACCGGGACCGCACTGGTCGCCCGTAGGTCCCGCAGCAGGTCGACCCCGTCGCGGTCGGGCAGACCCAGGTCGAGAAGGATGATGTCGACCTCGCCGGTGAGGCCGCGCAGGCCCTCGGCAGCGGTGGCGGCGGCACGCACCTGATAGCCCCGCGCGGACAACGACAGGGACAGCGCTCGCGCCAGTGCTGCGTCGTCCTCGATCAACAGGATCATGGCGCGAGGGGGAGTCGCAGGGACATGGTCAGGCCACCACCGGGGGTGGGGTACGGCGTGAGGGTCCCGTGCATCGCGGTCGTGAAACCGCGCGCGATCGTCAGCCCGAGCCCCAGGCCCGAGGGGGCGCGGTCGCCGGCGGTGCCGAACTCGTCGAACGGGTGACTGGTCTCGCTGAGTCCCGGCCCCTGGTCCACAACGTCGATGATGATCTCGTCGCCCTCGGCGCGGGCGCCCAGGACCACCGGGGAGTCGGTGTGGTTCAGGGCCTTGGACACCAGGTTCGCCACCACCCGCTCCAACAGGCCCTCGTCCGCCCAGGCGTCCGGAAGATCCTCCGGCGCCTCGAGGCTGACCCGATCCGATCCCGCGTCGGCGGCCACCTGGGCCAGGGTCTCGGCCACCGCGACAGGTCCGAGTTCGGTGATCAAGGACCCCGCCTCGAGGCGGCTCATGTCGAGCAAGTTCGTCACCAGGTGGTCGAGCCGCTGCGCCGAGCCTTCGATCGTGGCGACCAACTCCTCGGCGTGCTCCTCGGGCACCGGTGCGTGAAGGGCTCCGGCGGCCACGGTGATGGCCGCGATCGGGGTTCGCAGGTCGTGCCCCACCGCTGCCAGCAGGGCAGAGCGGGCGCGGTCGACGGCAGCGAGTTCGTCGGCCCTCGCCGCCTCGGACGCCAGGTCGCGGGCCTGTCGGGCGCGCACGGCGGCGGTGCCGAGTGACAGCAGCATCGGACGATCCACTCCCAGCCGTTCCGGTGCCTCGCCGAGGAGTTGGTAGCCGTCGGGAAGCGACTCGTCGATCAGGACGTCGTCGAGCGCGGGGTCGTCCCGGCGACCGGTCGTCGCGACCACCCGTCCGGCCGAGTCCCGGATCTCCACCCAGTCCAGGGCAAAGGAGTCGCGCAGGTGGTGGAGCACGGTGTCCGGATCCACCTCGCCGGCCGGACGGTCGACGCTCGCCCGCAGCGCCGCCGCCTCGGACCCCCGCCGGGCCGCCTCGGCACGGCTGTCCTGCGCCCGGGTCACCAGGGCGCTCGCGCCGATGGCTGTGAGCACGAAGATCAGCAGGACCACGACATCGTCGGGATTGCTCACCAGGAAGGTGTGGTGCGGCTGCACGAGGAACCAGTTCGCCAGGAGAACGGCTGCCACCGCGGTCACGACCGACACCCACATGGTGGTCGTGACGGCCACGAGCACGACCTCGAACAGCAGCAGCAGCAGGGTGCTGCTCAGGGTCAGCAGGGGCAGGACCGTCGCCAGGTAGATCGTCGCAGCGATCAGCAGGGCGCCGATCGCGGCCCCCGCGGCCCGGGTCGCCGGATCGCCAGTCACGAGGTCATCCTCGCATCGTCGGGCGACTCGTCGGGTTGCTCATCGGTCACGACCGTGGGAACGCTGGTCACCATGACCCCGGGGACGAACAGCAGCCGGGCCTTCAGCCGTAGGGCGCTCTGGTTGTGCAGCGCCTGCTGCCACCAGTGGGTCACCACGTACTCCGGGACGAACACGGTGACCACGTCCCGCGGGCTCTGCCGCCGGATCGTCGCGACGTAGTCCAGCGCGGGTCGGGTGATGTCGCGGTACGGGGAGTCGACGATCACGAGAGGTACCGGGATCTCGCGGCGGTCCCACTCTTCCTGGAGTCGTCGCGACTCCGCGAGGTCGGTCTGCACGTGCAGGCCTACCAGGCTGTCGGGGCGCGTCGCGCGGGCGAGCGCCAGCGCGTGCATGGCGGGTTGCTGGAGTCGCGAGACCAGGACCACGGCACGCACCCGGCTCGGCAGCGTCACTCCCCGCGGCGACAGCGCGAGGGCGGCGTCGACTCGGTCGTAGTGACGCTTGATCGCGATCATCACCAGCACCAGGGCGGGTATGGCGATGGTCACCATCCAGGCGCCGTGGGTGAACTTGGACAGCAGCACGATCACCAACACGATGGCGGTCATCACGGCACCGATCAGGTTGGCGGCCCGCGAGCGGTGGATCCGGCTGCGGCCCCCGATCCCCGGCTTGCGCAGTTCCCGGTTCCAGTGGATGACCATGCCGGCCTGCGACAGCGTGAACGACAGGAACACCCCCAGGATGTAGAGCTGGATCAGGCGGGTGGTGCTCGCGTCGAACAGGTACACCAGCAGCCCGGCGAACAGGGTCAGCAGGATGATGCCGTTGCTGTAGGACAGTCGGTCACCCCGGCGCCCGAGTTGCTTGGGCAGGTATCCGTCGCGGCCGAGGATCGAGGCCAGGATCGGGAATCCGTTGAACGCCGTGTTGGCGGCCAGGATCAGCACCGCCGCAGTGAAGGCCTGCAAGAGGTAGAACCCGATGCTGCTACTACCGAACACGGCCTCGCCCAACTGGGCGATCACGGTGGGCTGCAGGGTGCCGGGCGGGAGTCCGAGCTCTTCGGGGTTCTCCGCGACCTTGGCCCCGGACGTCATCGCAAGCCAGGTCACGCCCGAGAACATCGTGATCGCGATGACGCCCATTCCCGCGAGCGTCAGGGCGGCGTTGCGCGACTGGGGCGGCCGGAAGAACGGCACGCCGTTGCTGATCGCCTCGACACCCGTCAGGGCCGTGCATCCCGAGGCGAACGCCCGCAACAGCAGGAGCACCAAGGCAACCCCGGCGATCTCGTGGCTCTGGTGCACCTGCAGGCCGGCGGACTCCGCCACCGGTGGGTGACCCTGGAGGGTCTGGACGACACCGACGCCTAGCAGGAGGAACACGCTGGCGATGAAGCCATAGGTCGGGATGGCGAACACCGTGCCCGCTTCCTTGACGCCCCGCAGGTTCATGACGGCGAGGATGGCGATGACGACCAGGCTCACAGGCAAGACATGATCGGCGAGCGCGGGGAATGCCGAGGCGACGTTCGCCACCCCTGCGGTGACGGACACGGCGACGGTGAGCACGTAGTCGACCATCAGCGCGCTGGCCGCGACCAGGGCCGCGGACGCCCCCAGGTTGTCCTTGCTGACGACGTAGGCGCCGCCGCCGTTGGGATAGGCGTACACGGTCTGTCGGTACGACCACACCACCAGGGCGAGCAGGGCGACGACGGCCGCGGCCACCCAGCCGGTCAGGGCGAGGATGGCCGTGCCGCCCACGACGAGTACCAGCAGGATCTGCTCGGTCGCGTACGCCACCGACGACAGCGGGTCGCTGCAGAACACCGGGAGGGCGATCCGTTTGGGGAGCAGGGTCTCGCCCATCAGGTCCGAGGACATGGGGCTTCCGACGAGGGCGCGTTTGACGACGTTGGTCACGATTCCAGTGGGCGCCGTCGCGCCGACAGCGGCCAGCGGTCTTGACGCCTCCTTGGCGGCGCCCCGGCGATCTTGACGGGTCCTTGACGCCCTACTCCGCCGCGTCCTCGCCGCGTGCTGCCAAGGCGAGCTCGCGGATACGGTCGACGTCCTCGTCGGTGAAGACGCCGTTCACGCCGGAGATCGTGGCCAGTCTCATGCCGTGCTTGAGTCCGAGCTGGTAGATCTCCTTGACCTTGGGCCACTCGATGTTGCGGCCCACCGTGAAGTTCTCGAAGCGACCCTCGAGCGCGAGCACGATCGTCTCGGCCAGGCAGGCGTAGGCCACGCCGTCGGGGAGTCCGATGTTGCGCATGTGGACGTCGCCGGGGAGTTGGATCTCGCCGGACTCCACGACCAGGACGTCCGGGCGTTTGGCGACATCCTCGGACGAGAGGTCCAACGGGCGGGCGACGTCGGTGATCACACACCCCGGCTTCACCTGAAGGATGTCGAGCACGCGCTTGCCGGCGCCCGAGGTAGCGGTGACGATAACGTCCATCTCGGCGAGGTGATCTCCGGGGGTGGCTGCCACCTGGATGACGGCGCGGGGGTCCTCGCGCTCGATGTCCTCTTTGAGCGCCAGGAGTTTCCCGGTCTCGGGCGACACCAGCCACAGTTCGTCGCTGGCCATCGCCAACAGGCGCGCGCAGACCGATCCGATGGCCCCGGTCGCTCCGACCACCATCGCCTTGCCGCGCAGCCGACCCTGCTCGTCGACCTCGGCGATCCCCAGGCGCGACACCGCGTCGTGTGCGGCCCACAGGGCCCCGGACGCGGAGTAACTGTTTCCGGTCGTGATCGGCAGCGGAGCCCGCTTGGCGACCGTCACGCCCGCGTCGCCCACGACCTTGGTGAACGCGCCGAGACCCATGATCTGAGCGCCCAGCTTGCGGGCCATCTCGGCCGCGGCCAGGAGGCGCCGGTAGGTGAACTCCGGCGAGTGGGCCATGAGTTCCTTCGGGGTGCCCCCGACGGTGATGAGCCAGCCCTCGGCCTCGTCGCCGGTCGGCGACTGGATCCCGGTCACGTGGCTGTAGACGAACGGTGGCGCGTAGGCCATGACCTTCTCCAGGGAGTCCATGACCACATCGGGCGCGAACTTGGACATCGTGCCCAGCGGTTCGACCTGGCGGAAGTACTCCTGCGACAGCGGGTGGATCACGAACGCGAACCTGCTGCGGCGACCGCCGCCGTCGGGGCGCAGCACCCGGGGGGCGAGTTCGCTGGACACGATGATGTCGAGCAGGTCGTCGTCGGTGAGTTCGGAGCTCTCCGTGGCCGCCAGCATCATGGCTTCGAGCACGGCCTCGTTGACCGTCACGTCGAACGGCTGCGGCACGTCATCCAGCGCGATCGACACCCCGCGGGACTGCAGGTCGGCGAGCCGGTCGTCGGACAGTGCCGACGAGATCACCGTCTTGCCCGCCAGTTCCTCGAGCCCGAAGGCCTCGAGTTCGTCATACGTGGCGACCAGGACGTCGGCGTCGCGCACGCTCCCGGCCACCAAGGCGTGGTTGCTCCGACGACCCGGTTCGGTCAGGGGGGCGGCGACGGCGTCGGGCAGTAGCCGGGTGGGCCAGCCGGCCACTGCGGCGAACCGGTCCAGGGCCGCGGGCACGGAGTCGAGCAGCGACGCGACGCCGTACCGGAGCAGGGGATCGGCGAAGGTCAGGTTCCCGGTGTACTCGTTGAGCACTTTCGCGGTGCGGTAGTGGTTCATGCCGCCGAACACCACGACGCGGGCGTTGGTGAACAGTCCGGGGATGTCGATCTGGGCGTGGCGCACGGTCCACTCCTGCAGCACGTCGCGCAGGGCGTGGCCGTTGGTCACGGGGACCTCGTCGGTCGCCTCCAGGATCTCGGCGACCGCGCCCAGGTCGCCGTCGTAACGGCCCGCGGTGCGGGCGTCGCGCACCCCCGACACCGCGATCGCATCGCATTGCGGGGCCCATTCCCGGACCAGTGCCACGGCCTGCCCGACGTCGCCGTCGGTGCCCCGCCGCACCAGTCGGAAATCCCGGTCCAACCAGGTGACCTGCTCGTCGTAGTCGCGCTCGGCCGGGCCGAGGCTGATGTTGACGACGGTGATGGTTCCGGATTCGCTGTTCATGGGTGGGCCTCCACCGACCACGCTACGCGCAGAGACTCGACCCCGCGTGTTGGGTACAGTCCGCGACGTGCGGATCTTCCTGTGGCACGGCTACCTGCTGAGCGGTACGGGATCCAACGAGTACACCGCCGCTCTGGCTCGCACCCTGCAGCGCCAGGGGCACGACGTCACGGTCTTCTGCCAGGACCCCGATGCCGCGTCGCTCGACCTCGGCGGTGCGCACGTGATCCGTCCCGCACTGCCCGGGCCGTTGCCGGTGTTCGTGCTCGACCGCTATGCCGACGCCGAACCGGTGCGCCTGCCCGACATGAGTGTCGCCGACCGCGACGCCTTCGTGGCCGCCAACGCCGAGGCGATCCGCGACGCGGGACCCGCGGACCTGTTGGTGGCCAACCATGTGCTGCTCGGCGCCCCGGTCGCGGCTGCCTCGGGACTGCCGTTCGTCGTCAAGGCGCATGGGTCAGAGCTCGAATACTCCATGCGGGGCAATGACGAGTTGTGCCGCTGGGCCCGGGACAGTCTGACCGGGGCGCTGGCCGTGATCGCCGGTTCGCAGCACATCGAACGCGTCGTGATGGATCTCGTGGACGTCGATCCCCGGCTGATCCATGTGATCCCGCCCGGGGTCGACACCGACGTCATGCGCCCGGAGGCGTCGCCCGAGGCGCTGGCCGCACTGCTGGCCGAGTGCGCCGCCGACCCACCGAATGAAGGCAACGAGCGACTGCCCGACCCGGGCAACGCCCAGCGGCTCGAGGCGTTCTTCGCCGACCTGTCCGGGCCGGCCGCGGTCTACGTCGGCAAGATCAGCGACGAGAAGGGGGTGCCGCTGCTGGTCGAAGCGGTGAACCGACTCGAACTGCCGACGGTGATCGTCGGGTTCGGTCCTGCGCGCCCGGGACTCGAGGCCGTCGCCGGCCCCCACGTGATCTTCACCGGGCCGCTGCAGCACCGGCATCTGCGGCATCTTTGGCCGTTGATGTCGGCCAGCGTGGCGCCGTCGGTTTTCCCCGAGGCCTTCGGCATGGTCGCCGCCGAAGCAGCCTCGTGCGGGTGTCCACCCCTCGTGGCCGATCACACGGGCCTGGCGGAGATCGCTGCCGGGCTGCGGACCACCTATCCCGCGCGGTTCGCGGACCTGACGAGTTTCCCCTCCGGCGACGTGGATGCCCTGACCGACCGCCTGGATCGGCTGACCTCCCTGACCCCGGCGGATCGTGCCGAGGTGGGCGAGGCCGCCCGCCGCGCCGTGATCGACCTGTGGAGTTGGGACAGCGTCGCACAGCGGATCACCGACCTCGTCGACTGAGCCCGGTCGGGAAACAGCGGGTGGGGTCAGGGCGAGCATCAGGTCGAGCCATGCCCTAACTTGCGGAGCATGGATCGCCTCACCCCGCTCGATGACCTCTTCGTCACCCTGGAACGCGACGAGTTGCCCATGCACATCGGGTCGCTGTTGGTCTTCGACGGCCCGATGATGTCCTACGAGGAACTCCTCGCGTCGATGGACGCCAAACTGCACCGGATCCCGCGCTACCGGCAGCGGCTCAAGGAGGTCCCCCTGCGCCTCGGCCTGCCGGTGTGGCAGGACGACCCGCACTTCAACCTGAACTTCCATGTGCGCCATACCGCGGTGCCCGCGCCCGGCGGCCATGTCGAGTTGCGCAACCTTGCCGGTCGGCTGCTCTCGCAGCGGTTGGACACGTCCCGCCCGCTGTGGGAGATGTGGCTCATCGAGGGTCTTGCCGAAGGTCGGTTCGCGATCCTCAACAAGGTGCACCACGCGATGATCGACGGCCTGTCCGGCGCCGATCTGATGGAAGTGATCCTCGACGAGGATCCCGAGGCCCCCATCGGCACGCCCCAGCCGTGGGTCCCGGCACCCGAGGCGTCGTCCGTCGAGATGGTCGCCAAGGGGGTCACCGACAGCGTGCGCAACCCGATGCGCACCGCCAAGCAGCTCGCCGACGAACTACAGCGACCGAAGGACCTGGCTCAGTCGACGGCTGCGGTGGCCGTCGGCACCTTCCGGGCCGGGCAGAAGATGACCCACACCGAGGATCACCTGATCGGTCGGCCGGGACCACATCGCCGCTGGGACTGGGCCCTGGGCGACCTGGGCGTGGTGAAGGACATCAAGAACTCGCTGGGGGGCACGGTCAACGACGTGATCCTCACGGCGGTGTCGGGCGGGTTCCGGACCTTCCTGATCAGCCGCGGCGTCGATCTGACGCCTGAGGACTCCATCCGCACGATGGTGCCGGTGTCGACCCGCCCGCCCGGAGGCGAGTCCGGCGGCAACGAGGTGGCGTCGCTGTTCGTCGACCTGCCCGTCGGCATCGCCGACCCGGCCGACCGGCTCGAGGCGGTCAAGGAGAACATGTCTGAGGTCAAGGCCAGCGGCATGCTCGAGAGCACCGACGCCCTGGTCGAGGGTGCGGTGTTCGTGCCGCCGATGCTGTGGGCCGCGGCGGGCCGGATCGCGTCACACGCGAGGCAGCCGAGCATCGCGACGATCACCACGAACGTGCCGGGTCCGCAGGTGCAGTTGTACATGTTGGGACGGCCACTGGTGGAGATGCTGCCGTATGTGCCGTTGGGCATGAACCAGCTGATCACGGTGGCGATCATGAGCTACAACGGCGCGATCACCTGTGGCATCACGGCGGACTGGGACGAGGTGCCCGACGTGGGCGTGGTGGCGGAAGGCATCGAAGACTCGCTCGCCGATCTCGCCGAACTGATCTGAGGCGGCGCCATCCCGCGGGTTGAGTAGGCGCGCTGGCGCCGTATCGAAACCCGCCACCGTCCGCGGGTTGAGTAGGCGCGCCAGCGCCGTATCGAAACCCGCCACTGTCGGCTCTCGCTGCGCCCCGGTCCGGGGCCGGGGCTCGGTGAGTGGTGATCTGTCCCTGCCCGGTTGCCGAACTCCGGTGGTCTCGGCTCCGCTCGACCACCGGGGTTTCGATACGCGGCCTGGGGGCCGCTACTCAACCCGCGGTGGGTTTCGATACGCGGCCTGGGGGCCGCTACTCAACCCGCGGAGGGTTTCGATACGCGGCCTGGAGGCCGCTACTCAACCCGCGGAGGGTCGCGGACGCGCAGTGCCGACCAGGGCGGGGGACACCGGCGGAACGTTCACCAGAACGGTGTCACGCAGGCCGGCCGTGTCGAATCCGGTGGCCTCGAACGTGGCGCGAGTGTCGCGGTCGCAGTGACAGCCGCCGGCCAGGTACGGCCACACCGGTGCTGCCAGTCGCTGCCACCGCCGGGTCCACGACGTGTCGCCGGCGCGGACATGCTCGAGGATTCCCACCACGCCGTCGGGGCGCAGCACCCGCCGGGTCTCGGCCAGCGCGCGGTCGGGATCGGCCACAGTGCACAGCACATAGGCGAACAGCACGCCGTCCACGCTCGCGTCCGGCAGGGGCAGATCCTCGGCGACGGCATCGATCACCCGGATGGGCCGGTCGAAGGCGGCCACATGGTCGGCCGCCGACTCGCGCATGCTGGCGCTCGGTTCGATGGCCGTCACCTCGGTGACCGCGTCCGGGAGGTGCCCCAGGTCGAACCCCGGCCCCAGGCCCACCACCAGCACGTGTCCGGACAGACCCGCAGCCGCCTCGCTGCGGGCCTCGCCGACCACCCCCTGTTCCTCCCATCCGGCGATGCGACGGTAGATCCGGGTGAACAGCGGATGGTCGTGGGTTCTCATGTGACCGACTGTGACCCATTCCCCACCGGACCCGCTCGTCGCCCCCGGCTACCCGCCGGTAACATGACCGGGTGGGGTCGGGGTTCGCCTGTCCCGACCGAGGAACCGTTGGAGGTCGCCGGAATGAAGATCGCCGTCTGCGTGAAGCAGGTGCCCGACACCTGGGCGGAGAAGAAGCTGACCGACGCCGACAAGACGCTGGACCGTGAGTCCGCCGACGGCGTGATGAACGAACTCGACGAGTACGCCGTCGAAGAAGCCCTGCAGTTGACCGAGGCCGACGGCGGCGAGGTCGTCGCCGTGAGCATGGGCCCGGCGAAGGCCGAGGAGACCGTGCGCAAGGCACTGCAGATGGGCGCCGACTCCGGCATCCACATCCTCGACGACTCGCTACACGGCTCCGACGCCGTTGCCACGTCGCTGGTGCTGGCCAAGGTGCTCGGCGACAAGGGCTTCGACCTGGTCATCTTCGGTTCCGAGTCCACCGACGCCCGCATGAGCGTCGTGCCCGCCATGGTCGCCGAGCGGCTGGGGGTGCCCCAGATGACGTTCGCCAACAAGGTCGAGGTCGACGGCGGCACCATCAAGATCCAGCGCCAGACCGAATACGGCTACGACGAGGTCGAGGCGGCCACCCCGGCCGTCGTCAGTGTCGTCGAGAAGATCAACGAGCCGCGCTACCCCTCGTTCAAGGGGATCATGGCGGCGAAGAAGAAGCCGATCGAGACCGTGACTGTCGCCGACACCGGCGTCGATGCCGGCCAGGTGGGACTCGCCGCGGCGACCAGCCAGGTCACCGACTTCGCCAACCGTCCGCCCAAGGCTGCCGGGGTGAAGATCGAGGACGACGGTTCCGGTGGCGTCAAGATCGCTGAGTACCTCAGCGAGCAGAAGTTCATCTGAGGCTGAGGGAGAACACGACATGAGCGAGATCCTGGTTCTGGTCGACCACGCCGACGGTGCGGTCAAGAAGGTCAGCCTCGAGCTGCTGACGCTGGCCCGCGGCCTGGGCGAACCGTCCGCTGTGGTCATCGGCTCGGGGGTCGACACCCAGCCCCTGGCCGAGTACGGCGCCGCCACCATCTACGTCGCCGACGACGGCGAACTGAGCAACTACGTCGTCGGCCCCAAGGTCGACGTGCTGGCCCAGTTGGTGACCGAGAAGTCCCCGGCCGCGGTGCTGATCGCCTCGAGCGCCGAGGGCAAGGAGGTCGCCGGTCGGCTGGCCGTCCGCCTCGGCTCCGGCGTGATCACCGACGCGGTGGCTGTCGCCCCTGATCTGTCCGCCACCCAGTCCGTCTTCGGCGGTGCGGTGATCGTGACGGCCAAGGTCGCCACCGGCACCCCGGTGATCACGGTCCGGCCTAACTCGAGCCCGGCTGAGCCTGCCCCGGCCGCAGGCACTGTCGTGCCCGTCGCGGTCACCCTGTCCGAGACCTCGAAGGCCGCGCGCATCGTCAACCGCGTCGTGGCCCAGGCCGGTGGACGTCCCGAGCTGACCGAGGCCGCCATCGTGGTGTCCGGTGGCCGTGGCGTCGGCGGCGAAGAGGGATTCGCGGTCATCGAGGGACTGGCCGACTCGCTCGGTGCCGCTGTGGGGGCCTCGCGCGCAGCGACCGATGCCGGGTGGTACCCACACCAGTACCAGGTGGGGCAGACGGGCAAGACCGTCGCGCCGCAGCTGTACATCGCCAACGGCATCTCCGGGGCGATCCAGCATCGCGCCGGCATGCAGACCAGCAAGACGATCGTCGTGGTCAACAAGGATCCCGAGGCGCCGATCTTCGAACTGGCCGACTTCGGTGTGGTGGGCGACCTGTTCCAGGTCGTGCCCCAGCTCACCGAGGAGATCCAGAAGCGCAAGGGCTGACCGCCGGGTGGTTCCGGCGGCCTACCTGGACCATGCCGCAGGCACCGACCTGCGTCCCGAGGCACGCGCCGCGTGGCTCGAGGCCGCGGCGGTCGGCGCCAATCCGTCGTCACTCCACGCCCGGGGGCGCGATGCCCGCCGGATCGTGGAGGAGTCGCGGGAGCGGGTCGCCGCCGCCCTGGGGGTGTTGCCCACCGCGGTGGTCTTCACGGCGGGCGGTACCGCGTCCGACAACCTGGCCATCGCCGGGCGTCCGCCCGGCGGGGCGCTGGTACTTCCCCGCACCGAGCACAAGGCCGTCCTGGAACCCGCCCAGGCCCGTGCCGGTGACCGGATCATCTGGTGGGAGTGTGACCACGAGGGCCGGGTGGACCCGGGGCGCCTGGCAGAGATCCTGACCGACGCCGAGAGCCGCGGGGACGGCGTCGAGCTCGTCTGCCTCATGGCGGTCAACAACGAGACGGGCGTCCGGCAACCGCTGGCCGAAGCGGCCGCGATCTGTGCCGAGCATCGGGTGGCCCTGCATACCGACGCGGTCCAGGGACTCGGAACCGTGGCCCTCGACCTGAACGACGTGACCACAGCGGCGTTCAGCGCCCACAAGGTGGGGGGGCCGCAGGGGGTCGGCATCCTGACCGTCGCCCCCGGCGCGGATCTCACCCCGCTGGTCCGCGGTGGTGGCCACGAGGGAGGCCTGCGGGCTGGGACCCCGGACGTCGCCGGTATCGCCGGCGCCGCCGTCGCGGTGGACCTGGCGGTGGCGGAGCGCGACCGGCACGCGGCTCACCTCGCCCGGCTGCGCGACCGCCTGCTCCGGGGGCTGGCCGTCGATCCGGAACTCGATCACCGCCTCAACAGTCCGGCCGACGGAGTGCCGGGGATCGTCAACGTCTCGTTCCCGGGATGTGAGTCCGATGCCCTCATGCTGCTGCTCGATGCGGCCGGGGTGGCGGTGTCCACCGGATCCGCCTGCACGGTCGGCATTCCCCGTCCCAGCCACGTGTTGCTGGCCATGGGCCGCGACGCGGTCGAGGCGCGATCCGCGCTGCGGATCTCGTTCGGGCGGACGTCCACCGAGGCCGACGTCGACCTGCTGTTGGCGGCGCTGCCCGACGCGGTGGCCCGCGCCCGGCGCGCGGGGATGCTCACGCGGGGGGCCGCGTCGTGAGAGTTCTGGCAGCTGTCTCGGGCGGGGTGGACTCGGCGGTGGCCATGGCCCGCGCTGCCGACGCGGGACACGATGTGACCGCGGTGCACATGGCGCTGTCCCCGGACCCGGCCCTGACCCGCGACGGCGCTCGCGGGTGCTGCACGATCTCCGACGCGCACGACGCCCGGCGGGCGGCTGACACCGTGGGGGTCCCGTTCTATGTGTGGGACCTGGCCGACACCTTCCGGGAGACCGTGATCGCGGACTTCGTCTCTGAGTACGAGGCCGGCCGGACCCCCAACCCCTGCGTGCGGTGCAACCAGCACGTCAAGTTCGCGGCACTGCTCGACCGGGCGCGGGTGCTGGGGTTCGACGCCGTCGCCACGGGCCACTACGCCGTCGTGGACCCTGACGGGCCCCATCTGCGCCGAGCTGCCGATCCGGCGAAGGACCAGTCCTACGTGTTGGCGGTCCTGGGCACCGAGCGGCTGCGGCACTGCCTGTTTCCGCTGGGCGACACGACCAAGGGCGAGGTCCGCGCCGAGGCCGCCCGCCGTGGGTTGACCGTGGCCGCCAAGCCCGACAGTCACGACATCTGCTTCATCCCCGACGGCGACACCGCCGGGTTCCTCGCCCGGAAGCTGGGCGAGCGACCCGGGGACATCGTCGACGCGGCGACGGGCGCCACCCTCGGGACGCATTCGGGGACGTACGGCTTCACCGTCGGACAGCGGCGCGGTCTGGGACTGACCGACCCCGCGGAGTCCGGGCGCCCTCGCTACGTGCTCAGCATCGAGCCGACGACAGGGACTGTGCGTGTGGGCGACCGCGACGACCTCGCCGTCGACCGGATCAGCGCCGACGCCGCGGTGTGGTGCGGGCCGCTCCCGGCTGCCGGCGCGGAACTGGCCGTCCAGATCCGCGCCCACGGGGACGCGGTCGGGTGTCGGGTGGACCGGGTCGACGACGACAGTTTCGACATCCGGCTGACGTCCGACGTGTTCGGGGTGGCTCCCGGGCAGTCGGCGGTGCTCTACCAGGGCGACCGGGTCGTCGGTCAGGGCACGATCCGCACGCCGTGACGCAGATCTCGGTATCCGCGCCGGGCTGCCCTGCGTCCCAGGGGCGAAGGAGGTTGCCGTGCGCGCATGGACTCTGCTGGCAGCCCTGCCCCTGGCCCTGGCTGGGTGTGCGACCTCGGGCGCCGGGGTCGACATCCACCCGGTGGAGTTCGCCACCCCGCTGCCGATCCCGCCGCTGCAGCAGGGACGCGGCGACAGCGCCCACCGGCGATACACGCTGACCGCAGAGGCGGGCACGCACCGGTTCGGGCCGGGACTGGTGTCGCCCACCATCGGGTTCGACGGCGACTACCTGGGGCCCACCCTGCTCATGCGACGCGGCGATCGGGTGCGGGTCGACGTCACCAACGATCTGGACGAGGCCACCACGGTCCACTGGCACGGCCTTCACGTCCCCGCCCGGATGGACGGGGGACCGCACCAGATGGTCGCCCCGGGTGGGAAGTGGCACCCGCGTTGGACGGTCGACCAACCGGCCGCCACCCTGTGGTACCACCCACACCCGCACGGCCAGACGGCGCAACAGGTCTATCGGGGCCTCGCCGGGCTGCTTCTGATCGCCGACCCCGCCCACACCCCCGCGGCCCTGCCCCATCGCTACGGCGTCGATGACGTGCCCCTCGTGGTCCAGGACAAGACGTTCACCGACGGCGGCGAACTCGTCGTCGACCCCGTGGGCAAGGTCTCGACCGGATTCCTCGGCGACACCATCGTCGTCAACGGGGCAGCCGGCCCGGTGCGGGACGTGACCACCGAGGCGGTGCGGCTGCGACTGCTCAATGCCTCGAACTCGCGGTTCTACGACTTCGCTTTCGACGATTCCCGTCCGTTCGCGGTGGTCGCATCCGATGGCGGGCTCCTGGCAGAGCCGGTCGCCACCGACCATGTGCAACTGTCGCCGGGGGAGCGTGCCGAGATCGTGGTGAGGTTCCGCCCCGGGGAGTCCATCACCCTGTCCAGCCGCCACCCGGACTTCGGGCACGGCATCGAGGCGTCGGACCGGTTCGGCGGGGGCGGGTTCCCCATCGTGAGGTTCCAGGCGGCCCCGACCCTCGCACCGTCGCCGGTACTGCCCCGCCACCTCGCGGACGTGCCCGCGCCGGATGAGGCGTCCGCCCGGGGGGAACGGCGATTCGCCATCATGGGTCGGGCGATCAACGGCCGTCCCATGGATCTCGGCCGGATCGACGAGGTCGTGCCCCTGGGCCAGGCCGAGGTCTGGACGATCACCAACGAGGACCCGCAGCCGCACAACTTCCACGTCCACGACGGTTCGTTCCGGGTCCTGTCCGTCGACGGCGCGCCACCGGCGGCGGTGCAGGCGGGCTACAAGGACACCGTATACGTGCCGCCCCGCGCCACCGTGAAGATCCTGGTGCGCTTCACCGACTACGCCGATCCCCGCATGCCGTACATGTTCCACTGCCACCTTCTGCTGCACGAGGACCTCGGCGTCATGGGGCAGTTCGTGGTCGTGCGTCCCGGTCAGAAGGTGGTGCCGCCCTCACGGCCGGAGGCGACGGGTGAGGCGCCCGAGGGGTCGGTCATGATCCACGGCGGCAACGACCCGACCATGAACCACGACCCGGTGCGACGCTGACCTTGCGTTCCCGCGGTGGTGCTGCTGTGCTTCTTTCACTATGGGAGCCGGTCATGATCACGGCAGCGCGGGCATGGGGAATCGTCCGCAACTGATCCGTGCCCTGTTCCTGGGCCTGTCCATCGTCGTGGTGCAGGTCGTCGGAGCCCTGTGGTCCAACTCGTTGGCGCTCTTGGCCGACGCGGCTCACACTCTGACCGACGTCGCCGGCATCGGGTTGGCGATCGCGGCGATCACGGTGGCGGCGCGTTCCACCAAACCTCATCGCACCTACGGCCTGTACCGGCTCGAGATCATCGCCACCATCGCCAACGGACTGCTCCTGCTCGGTCTGTCGGGGTACATCCTGTTCGAAGCCGTCCAGCGCTGGGCTCACCCAGAACCCGTCAAACCCGGGATCATGATCGCGGCGGCGATGTACGGCGTGGCGGCCAACGGGGTGTCGCTGTTGATGTTGCGGCGGGGGAGTGGTGAGTCGCTCGCCGTGAAGGGCGCCTACCTCGAGGTCATGTCCGACACCCTCGGATCGTTGGGGGTGGTGCTGGCCGGGCTCGTAGTGCTCGCCACCGGGTTCGAACGAGCCGACGTCGTGGTGTCGGTGCTCATCGCCCTGTTCATGATCCCGCGGACCCTGCTGCTGTTGCGCGAGGCGTTCGGGGTGCTCATGGAGAACGCGCCCCGGGAACTCGACCTCGACGGAATGCGCGCCGACATGCTGGCCGTCCCCGGGGTGACGGCGTTGCATGACATGCACGTGTGGACGATCACCAGTGGACTGGTGGCCATGTCGTGCCATGTGACGGTGACCGACGACCCGTTCACCGGCGGGTGCGGTTCACAGGTGCTCGACGATCTCCAGGAACTGTTGCACGACCGGTACGGCATCACCCACACGACGCTGCAGTTGGAGCCGCCGGACCACGCGTCGCACGAGGTCGGCGGGCACCACTAACGGGTCGTCTGGGGGGTCACCTTGCGACGGCCGATCCCGAGCCAGCGACGGAAGCGTTCCGAGGCGTCGACAGCGTCGGGGGTGATCCAGTGGTAGCGCGCGGACAGAGCCCGTAACGTCGTGGCGCCGATGATCGCCACCGACTCCGCCACGACCCGCGCCCCGGTGGCGTACTGGATCGTCACGAACAGCAGGGCCGCGACGATCGCCGACGCGGCGACCCATTGACCGGGCATGAGCGCGGTCGGGATGTTGCGGCACAGGACGTCACGCAGCAGACCTCCGCCGATCGCAGTGGTGAGCCCCAGGAACACCGCCGCACTGTAGGGCAGATCCAGTGCCAGCGCCTTCTCCGCACCGATCACCACCCAGACACCGATCAACAGGGTGTCGAGCACGTAGATGGCGGGTTCGAGTTCGGAGACCAGATTGCCGAAGAAGTAGCCGGCGACCGCGCCGATCACCGCCATGAGCACGTAGTTCTGGATGAGGAACGCCGGGACGGAGTGTCCCAGCATGACGTCGCGGATGGCGCCCCCACCGACGCCGGTGCACACCGCGACGATGCCGATCCCCATCAGGTCCATGTGCTTCTTCTTCGCGTGCAGCGCTCCCGAGATCGCACCACCGGTCACGGCGGCGACCTCGACGATGCTGGGCACGGCCAGGATCTGACTGCTCATCGCAGCTTGTCCCGCTGTCCGGTGACCGGGTCGAGGGGTGTGGCGGGTTGCTCCTTGCGGCCCCACAGGCGCCACACGCGATCGCTGAAGTCGCGCGGTTCGCGCGTCGCCCACTGGAACCGGACCGACAGGAACCGCAGGCCGGTCACCACGATGATGGTGGCGAACTGGGCGAAGGCCCGGGTCGCGCCCACCTCGACCAGCAGGACGAACACAATGGCACCGACGAGGGCCGCGAAGGCGATGAAGATGCCGGGACGCAGGACCTCGGGGGCGCGTCCCGCGAGGATGTCGCGCAGGATCAGTCCTCCGACGGCCGTCATTACCCCGATGAAGACCGCCGGGGTGTAGTCGAGTCCCGTTCGCAGCGCCATGTTGGTCCCCACGGCGCACAGCAGGCCGAGGCTGAGCGCGTCGAGCAGGATCAGCGACTGCACCGCGCGGGCGATGAGGCCGGCGAAGAAGAATCCCACCATGGCGGTGAAGGTCACCAGGAGCAGGTAGCGGCCGTCGAGAAGCACTTCCGGGGTGCCGGTCTGCAGGAGGATTGCCGCGAGCATGAGCCCACCCATGCCCTGGGCGATGGCCAGGCCCAGCACCCCGATCACGTCGAATCCCCGCCGCGCCGCGAAGGCCGCCCCGGCGAGCCCACCGAACGCGACCGCCGCGTAGGTGGACCAGGCCGGCAGCGAGGGCGTGGACGAGATGAGGTCGGTCACGCCTTCCTGAGCCGGATATCGGGCGAGGGACTCGCTCACGACTGCCGCCCACATCACGACACCGACCCTAAAGCCTGTCGACTCGTCAGGTGCGCCGGTGGGTGCTCCGAAAGCGTCCCGAAGCCTATTGGCGTTTGCGCCATCGGGATCGGGGTAGGGGTCGGGCGGTCCAGTGGGGTCCGCCGGGTGTGGGGTTGCGGATGAGTTCGATGCGGCCGAAGGTCCAACTGTCGGTGGTGGCTCCAGCACGCGCTGGCGAGGTTGTCGAGGTCGGTGGCGCCGTTGTCGGCCCAGTCGAGGACGTGGTGGGGCTGGCATTGGTTGGCGGGGATGGAGCAGCCGGGCATGAAGCAGGTCTGGTCGCGCACGGCCAGGGCTTTGCGCTGCGATGCGGTCGCCAACCGGTGTCGGCGTCCCACGGCCAACGGCTGCAGACGGGTCAGCCCCAGGGCCGTAGCCAACGCCGTCCTCGCGCTGCTCCCACCGCCGCTGGTGTGGGGGTCGGTGGGAGTGGTGAGGATGCCGGTGAGTTCCGCAGCACACAGCAGGAATCGGGTGGCGGCGTCGCCGAGGGTGGCGTCGGGGTCGCCCACGACGGCTTGTCGGGTGCCGCCCACACCGGCGGCGGCGTCGCCCAGGGAGTCACAGCGGGTGCGGGGGTGGCCGGCGGCGACGCGTTCGGCCTCACTGAGGCCGAACAGAACGGACGCGGCGGCGGGCAGACCGGCGGCGGTGGGCAGGGTGTTACCGGCGGCGGCGCGCGCGACCAGAGCCGCCAGGGCGTCAGCGCGGCGTTGGCCGAGGGTCAGGCCGTCGCCGTCGCCGTCGCCGCGCAGCGCCTCGGCCAGGGCGGTGATCGCGGCGGTGAACGCCGCACCTTCGAGAGCGGGCAACTCGCCGGTGAGGGAGACGACACCTCGATAGGTGCTCCACGCCAGGTGGCGTCGGTCGTAGTCGTCGTGTTCCTTGGCCACGCCGTCGTCGGGGCGCACCAACTCGATCGCGTGCCGCACCGCGCGGCGCACCTGCCCGGCGTCCAGCGACGGCAGTTGCGGGATCAGCGACTGGAGGAGTTCCTCGAGCTGCTGACGGGTCAACGGGCGGCTGGTGACCGCCAAGGCGTACACCACATCGATACCGACCTGTCCCGCCGACCACAACGATCCGATCTGTGGCCAGGTGTCGGCGAACCGCGCGGCGGTCGTGGTCTGGCGGGCCTCCCGAGCACTCCACTGCTGCTGCCGCAACACCGTCCTCGCCGTCGTCGGCAGCACGTCGTCGCCCTCCGCCACCCGCACCCGGCGAGCGATCTCGCGATCCAGCACATGCCGCAACCGCGCCAGACTGACCACATCCGCCGACAGCCGAGCCGCCGCCCCCAGACCCCCCGTCACCGCCTGGGACTGCAGCACCCACAACGCCTCCGCGAACCCCCGCACCGGGTCACCGGCACCCGCCACCACCAGCCGACGGGCATCCCCGGCATCCGCCCCCTCGGCGGCATCGGCCGCCTCGTGGTCCCCGATCGGATCGCTCATCCCACACCCCCTTCCCCGAGATCGACACCAGCGCAGCCCGCCCCAAACATGGGACAGATCAACGACAGATCATGGAATCCGGATCGGCGGACCAAGAAGGGTGGCCATCAGCCACTGGGGCGATCCATACAACGTCACCAAC
>JAXLSJ010000016.1:0-66129 GCA_046330625.1 Candidatus Nanopelagicales bacterium | reverse complement strand
AGAACGACGTCACCCCGATCGAGGTGGGTGATGTGTGCGTCAACTATGACACGGAATGCTTCGCGGCCAAGAAACTCCCCGTGCCGCAGACACTCGACGATCTGGCCGACCCGCGGTACCGCGATCTGCTGGTGGTGCAGAACCCCGCGACCTCCACCCCCGGGCTGGCATTCCTGCTCGCCTCGGTGTCGGAGTTCGGTCCCGACGGGTACCAGGCCTACTGGCAGAAGCTGAAGGACAACGGGGTCGAGGTCGAGAACAGTTGGGACTCCGCCTATGAGCGTCGCTTCAGCGGTGGCTCCGGGGCGGGCAACCGGCCGCTGGTCGTGTCCTACGCGTCGTCGCCGCCGGCGGAGGTGGTCTACGCCGAGAAACCCGTCACGGAGGCGCCCACCGGGGTGCTGCTCGACACGTGCTACCGCCAAGTGGAGTTCGCCGGCCTGCTCGCGGGTGCCCCCAATCCGGTCGGCGGACAGGAGCTCATCGACTTCATGCTCACCCGCGAGTATCAGGAGGACCTCCCGTTGAACAACTTCGTGTTCCCGGTGCTGCCCGACGCCACCTTGCCCTCGGCCTTCACCGACAACGCGGAAGTCCCCGACAAGCCCTACTCGCTGCCGCCCGACGAGGTCGCCGCCAACCGCGACGCCTGGGTCGCCGGGTGGACCGACGTCATGGAGAGGTAGTCGTCACCATGACGCCCCGGAACCTGCTGTGGGTCGTCCCCGCGGCGTTCTTCGGGATCTTCTTCGTCTTGCCGGTGGCCACCCTGCTGGTCACCGCTCTGGGGGGTGCCTCAGCCTCGACCGCGCAGAGTCTGGTGAGCGGGTCGATGTCGGGGGTTCTGTGGTTCACCACGTACCAAGCCGTCCTGTCCACACTGCTGACGGTCGCCATTGCGCTTCCGGGGGCTGCGGTGCTGGCGCGGTTCCGATTCCGGTTTCGGGGGACGGTCGAGGCGCTGTCGGTGGTCGCGTTCGTGATGCCGACGGTGGTGGTCGCGGTCGCGGTGGCGCAGGCGCTGGGGGTGTTGGGGCTTCCCGACCAGGGCCTGGTGGCCATCCTGGTCGCTCACGTCTACTTCAACCTTGCGGTCGTCCTGCGGATGGTGGGCACGTATTGGGGGCAACTCGACCCTCGGCCGGAACAGGTCGCCGCCTGCCTGGGCGCCCGTCCGCTGACGGTGTTCCGCACCGTCACGCTGCCCCGCATCATGCCGGCGTTGGCGTCCGCCGCGGCGATCGTCTTCCTGTTCACGTTCACCTCGTTCGGCATCGTCCTGCTGCTGGGGCAGGCGGGGCAGGCGACGCTCGAAGTCGAGATCCAACGTCAGGCGCTCTTCCTGTTCAACCTGCCCCTGGCGGCGGCGCTGTCGCTGGTGCAGATCGTGCTGGTGGTCGCCCTGCTGATCGGGCAGGGGCGACTCACCCGTCGACTCGGCGGTACCGCAGGTGCGGGACGACTCCGTCCGGCGCGCACCCGGCGGGAACACCTCGTCGTCGGGTCCTTCGCCGTCGTCGCCCTGGTGATCTTCCTCGGACCGGTGATCGCCGTGGTGACGCGGGCGCTGCGGGTGGGCGACGGCTGGGGGTGGGACAACTTCATGCGACTGTCGTCGACGGGCATACCTCGATCCCGTTCGTCAGCTCGGCCGAGGCCGTGGCGAACTCGTTGATGTACGCCGCGTGTGCCGCGGTCCTGGCCACGGTCGTCGGCGGACTGGTCGCGTGGCTGTTGAAGCGCGCGCCACCGGATGGGACACCGCGTGGCTGCTGCCGCTGGGGGTGTCGGCTGTGACGATCGGGTTCGGGATCCTGATCACGTTCGACACCCCGCCACTGAACTGGCGCGCCAACTTCGGGATGGTGCCGATCGCGCAGGCGCTCATCGCCATCCCGTTCGTCGTGCGCACCGTGGCGCCGGTCTTGCGGCGATCGGCCCCCGGGGTGCGACGCTGCCGCGTGCTCGGCGCTCGCCGGCCCGGGTTCTGGTCTCCGTCGAGCACTTCGGTGGCGCGCTCATCATGCCTGGGGTTCGCCTTCATCTCGCTGGGGAGTTCGGGGCGACGCTGTTCGTGGCGCGGGGCGACCATCCCACGGTGCCGATCGCCATCTACCGACTGCTCGGTCGACCCGGCGAGACGGTCCAGGGGCAGGCGATGGCCCTGGCCACGCTGCTCATCGTGATGACCGCCGTGGTTGTGTTGCTGACAGACCGCTGGCGGCGTCCCGGGAGTCCTATGTCTGGAGCTTCGTCTGACCGACGTTGGCGGCGCTGGCTGGCGATCGCGTGGCCGTGGCCGGCATCGATGTGGTGGTGGCACCCGGGGAGGTCGTGGCTGTTCTCGGCCCGAGTGGCTGCGGCAAGTCCACACTGTTGCGGGCAATCACCGGCCTCGAGCCGTTGTCCGCCGGGTCGGTCCACCTGGGCGGCGTCGATCTGGCCGAGTTCCGACTCATCGCCGAGGGATCGGCCTGATGTTCCAGGAGGCGGCGCTGTTCGAGCATCTCGATGTCTCCGGGAACGTCGGCTTCGGGCTTCCGGATGCAGCACCGCGGGAAGGCCGAGATCGCGCAGCAGGTGGCGCGGATGCTCCACCTTGTGGGGCTGGCGGACCGGGCTCACGGATCGGTCGACGAGTTGTCCGGGGGGAACGGCAGCGCGTGTCATTGGCGCGCACTTCGGCGCCCGAACCGGGGGTGGTGTTGCTCGACGAACCCCTCGGCGCTCTGGACCGGGCCTTGCGCCGCGACATGGTGGCGCTGTTGTCCGAGGCGTTCGCCGCAACCTCGGCCACCGTGATGTATTGCACCCATGATCGCGACGAGGCCTTCGCCCTGGCGGATCGGGTGGCGCTCATGCGCGACGGGCGTTGGGCGGTGGCTCTGGATCGGTCTTCGACGTGATCGAGAATCCCGGCCGACGGTTGGGTGCGCGATTTCCTGGCGTGAGGCCGGTCCCGGATCATCACTCTTCCCGCATGGGGGCGGGGTCTGGGGGAGGCGTGGCCGACATGCCGCCCACGCCGGAGGTGCCGGACTCGGCCGCACCGTCGCCTGAGCAATGGCGGCGCCGTCGGCGCGGGAACGTGGCGGCACCCATCGCCGCGGTGGTGGTGCTGGGGTGCCTGTTGAGTCTTCTTCCTCGGTGGTCTTCTGCAGGCGATGAGTCTGCAGTCGGCGGCCAACGACGCCGCCGAGCTCGCGGTCGCCACCGACGTCATCGAGACCAGTGACGCGATCCGGGAACTGGATGGTGTGATGCAGTCCCTGGCCGCGGTGTTCCACGCCGAAGGGGACATCGGGCAGGCGCGCTTCCGGCGGTTGACCCGCGATCTGCTGGCCAACCACCCCTCGGTTCAGGCCCTGCAGAGCCCGGTGGTGGTCCCTGATCGGCACCGGAAGGCCTTCGAACGGGAACTCCGGGCGGCCGGACTGGGGTCGAGCATCAATGACCCCACGCCGGAGGGCATCCCGTCCCGCGGGTCAGCGTCCGGACTACGTCGCCATCAAGTACACCGAGCCCGTCCGGGGTAATCGACAGGTGTTCGGCCTCGACATCACCTATCGCCCGCAGAATCGGCGGACGCTGGAGGTGGCCCGGGATACGGGCGAGGTCCAGGTGGGAGGCCGCACCCAGATCGTCCAGGGTGGCGGGCAACTCGAGGCGATTCACATCTATGCGCCCATCTACCGGCCCGGAACCCGACCCTGCGACCGTCCGTCATGGCATGAGGACTTCGTCGGGGTCGCCGGCGCCGTGGTGGTGTACGACCGGCTGGATGTCCAAGGTGGCTCCCGTAACGGAGAGTCGAATTGCGGACCCTGCCCTTCGGATCGCGAAGTGGACGGCCAGGTATCTTGTGGACCTCCGACGGGGCGGCGGGGACCTCGGCCGAGAACTCGAACTGGCCCGCCCAGGCGGCCATCCCGTTGCCGGGGCGGGATCTGCTCAGCAGGGCCGTCCGTCCCAGGCGTACTGGGCGCCTCCTGGGGCTGTGGCGCGTCATCGTCGCCGGGGCCGTGGGCTTGCCGGGTCACCGTGCGCCGCTGGCGTTCCTGCTGTGGCAGCGGATGGATGCCCGGCGGTTCCGCTCCATGGCCCGGGAGTTGCACGACGTGCCATGACCGGCTTCGTTATCTCGCTGAACGGGATCCTGCTGGCCTCCTCATCGTGCCGGGTTGCGGGCCTGGGCCGACGACTGGATCGAGACGCACCCCGGTGAGCCCCTGGTCGTGCTGTTCGTCGATCTGGACGACTTCAAGGATGTGAACAGCACGTGGGGCCATCCCGCCGGCGACGACGTGCTGCGCGAGATCGGTCGTCGGCTCGGGGAGATCCAGGTCGACGAGGGACAACCGGTCGCCCGACTGGGGGTGACGAGTTCGTGGTGGTGGCGTTTCCGCTGGACTCCGACGAGGCCGAGGCGGAGGTGCCGGTCGTCGCTACGTCCAGGAGACCGTCAGTCGCCCACTGGCGTCCAAGGCGGTCGCGAGCTGCTGGCCACCGCTTCCATCGGGGTGGCGACCTACCCGGTCGACGGCGCGGGAGCTCGGGAGTCTCCTGGTGTGTGCCGACACGGCTGTCCGACATGCCAAGTCGATGTCTCGCCGGGCCGAGATCACACGCCGGCCCTGGCGTCTTCGGTGCAGGCCCGCCACGAGATGGAGACCGAACTGCGTCGGGCGGGTGGGCGATCTGGACCACTCGTCTACCGTGCACTACCAACCCCAGATCGACATGTGGACCGGTCAGGTGATCGGGGTGGAGGCGTTGCTGCGGGTGGCCCGAGGCCCCGCCGGGGGTATCCGGTCCCGCGGACTCTGCTCGGGTCGCCGCCGAGCGGATCGGGCTCATCGGAACAGCTAGGAAGTTGCGCTGGCGCAGTCGGTGGCGCGGATGGCCGGAGCGGTCGGCGGCCGGTCTGCCGCCCATCCGGATGGCTGTCAACGCTGCAGTCAGAGCAGCTGACGTCGGGGTCCCCGTGGCCACGACCTCGAAGCCCTGGCACGGATCACCGGCTCGAACTCGATGGTGGAGATCGAGGTGACGGAGCCCACCGCGATGGCCCCGACGGCAACGTGCGGCTGCGGCAGGTGCAGTTGGGGGTCACCGTAGCGATCGACGACTTCGGTACGGGGTACAGCTCGCTGTCCCGGCTCAGTCAACTTCGGCCTCGCGACTCAAGATCGACCGGGCTCTTCGTCGCTGATCTGACAACGTCGCCGAAGTCGCTCGCCATCGTCCGGGCGATCGTCGCCCCCGCGGAGGCCGTGGATCTGGAGGTCGTGGCCGAGGGTGTGGAGACCGCCGACCAGGCGATGGTCCTCGTTACCGAGGGTGTCCGGCTTGCCCAGGGCTACTGGTACTCCTGACCTGTCCCCGCCGCAGAGATCGAGGAGCTGGTCGCCCGCGGGTTCCCCACCAGGTGATCGTGCCTGAGGTCGCGGCCCCACCTACCGGCTGATCGCTGTTGTCAGGACCCGCCGGAGGCTCGTTGCAGTCCGACCCGCACCACTGGCCGCGGTTCCACAGTGGACTGTCCACCAGGCGGTGAGCTGGGTCTCGTCCGCGGACGCGGACAGGGCACTGAATCCCTGCCCGGGCCGGTCGCCACCAGGCACGGTCGCCGGTCCCCAGGTGCGCCCCGTCAGGGAACGGGCGCCCGACGCGACGAATCCGGTGTAGGTCGACCACAGGACCGTCGCGCGCCGACCGACGCACTGAGCGACTGGACTGACCCGATCGCGTCGCCTCGCGACTCCAGGACCGTGGTGTTGCCCCAGCGTCCCTTCACCTGGCGTCGGGCCTCGAGCAGGTTCGGGATGTCGTGGGTCCCGCGGGTCCAGCTCAGCAGACCCCGGCGACCGTCGGCGCTGAGATCAACCAGCGGGTGGGCGGAACCCGTGGGGCCGAGCGCCCTGGGCGGACGACCACGCGCCGTTGCGCCGGGAGGCCCCAGACCCGGGGGATCCGTCCCGGTGTAGACGGTCCACGAGGGCGAGGGCTGCCGTGCCGTCGGCGGAGGTCGCGTTCCGGGATGGAGGCAATCCCGAATCCGCGGCCGAGGACGGTGCTGCGGCGCCGATTCCCGTTGACCTGGACCACCTCGACCGTCTGCGACCCGGTACGGCCGCGGACAGTGCGAACGTCAGCGTTGTGCCGGTAATCGCGACATCCGGAGCGCCGAGATAGCCACCGGCCCGGTTCAGGCGTGGCGGCGGCGAAGCGGGTGCCTTTCCAGCGCCGGAAGTACATGCCGTGGTCGCCCCTCGGCAGTTGCCAGGCGACGACGCCGCGGGTGAGTGAGTCGTTTGCCGCGAAGTTCGGCCCGTACAGGGTGTCACCGGGAGCGGACCGCGCCAGCACGCGGGATCGGGACCACGCGCCGTGCGGCCCAGGCGGCGCGGGATCGCGGTGGTGGTGTCCGCTTCGTACTGGGACCAGCCCACCAGCGCCTTGCGCCTGACGCCGAGATCGCCACTGCCGGGTTGCCGGCCTCGCCGCTGCTGAGCAGTCGTCCGCGGGAACCGGGTGCCGCGGCCGACGGTCACGTACAGACGGGGGTGGGCTCCATGACCGTGTAGGCCAAGCACACGAACGACCACCGGCCGTCAGCGTGGCCAGCCGCCAGGCCACCAGCGCGGGCGTGCCCGGGCCGACGATCGTCCGGACAGGGTCCCAGGTGGTCGCCGCCCGATGCCTGCGGCGCCAAGGTCAGGTGAGGGCGCCTATGGTGCCCAGCGTCACGAACGCCCATCGTCGGTTCATGGATCGAGGTTAGTCGCCGCGATGCCGCTTGCCTGGTCTGTGCCCCCGCGGGAGTAGCGGCCCTAGCGCGGCGCCTACCCTGAAGGGAACGTACTCGGGAGGGCTGCAGAGCAAGGTCGCGGTCATCGGAGCCGGTCTGATGGGGGTCGGGAATCGCCCAGGTGTCGGCGGTCGCCGGTCACGAGGTGGTCATGCGGGACGTCGATGACGCCGCGCTGAACTGCATGTCGGGATCTCGTCGCTGTCGCGATTCGCCGAGAAGGACCATCACCGCCGCGGAAGCGGATGCTGCTCTGGCCCGATCGCGACCACCACATCGCTGGAGGATGCGTGCCGAGGCCGACATCGTGGTCGAGGCCGTGTTCGAGAACCTCGACGTGAAGACCGAACTGTTCGCCGCCATCGACAAGGCGGCGCCGGCGGGTGCGGGTCCTGGCGACCAACACCTCCGCGATCCCGATCACGCGCATCGCCGCGGCGACCAGCCGACCCGAAGCGGTGGTCGGCACCCACTTTCCCCGCCCGTCCCGATGATGCGACTGTGCGAGTTGGTCCGGGGCTACAAGACCAGCGACGAGACTCTGCCCGCGGCAAGGACTACGCCGAGAGTGTCGGCAAGACGCGGTAGTGAACCGCGACGTGGC
Organism: Candidatus Nanopelagicales bacterium; assembly: GCA_046330625.1. GTDB lineage: Bacteria > Actinomycetota > Actinomycetes > S36-B12 > CAIWTL01. Next base: position 58,714 of record JAXLSJ010000016.1, on the reverse strand, counting down.
GGGTTTCGTGACCACCTGGCTCATCGCCGCGCTGTGCATGGAGGCGGCCCGGCTGGTCGAGAACGGGGTGGCCAGCGCCGAGGACGTCGACATCGCCTGCCGACTCGGCTGGCCACGCCATGGGTCCGTTGCAGACCGCCGATCTGACCGGCGTGGACATCCTGACCAACGCGTCACAGAACATCTACAACGACACCCACGACGAGAAGTTCGCGCCGCCGGAGCTGCTGCAGCGCATGGTCGTCGCCGGCGACCTGGGGCGCAAGACGGGCACGGGTTTCTACTCCTACGACTGACGTTGTGATGACTCACCCGCGCCTTGGGGCGTCTACCTGCGCGAGGGTCATGCGCTGTGGTTCGCAGTGCTTCTGCCCCGGGGGGGGGGGAGCACTCTCGGCGGTTGGCACCCCTGCGGGTGCCACACCTGAGGTCGCATCGGTCACGGCCTTGGAGAGCCGTCCTCCCATTGCCTGGGTGCACCAAGATAAGCAGCGGAGTCGCTACTTCATCACTTGGTCGCTAGGGCTTCAACGCTAAGGGCTACCTGGTTCAGGCTCGAACGAAAGATCACACTCTCTCAAAGCAGACCAATCAGTTCATCACGCATGCCGAGTTCCCGTATGCGGACATTCCCGGCACTGGCAAGCGCGCGGTTCAGTTTCGGGTAGCTACCATCATGGGTGTTATCGGGCCGGGGAAATTTCAGCTCTCCAAGTGGCGATTGGTCAGTCTTCCCAAGACGTAAAGCGCACAGTCACCCGCGCCATCCCGGCGCAACCCACCGCCCAGCAGCGAACGCTCATCAGCGATACGGCCACGCAGTGCCTCAAGAAGGGAGCAGGGGTTGCGGTGGTTACCGCGGCCAGCACCGCTGTGATCAACGTGGTTCCTGGCGCCGGAAACGTCACGTGGGGGGGTATCGTCGCGGTAGGAGGCGTGGCCGGTGTCGGGACATCGCTGGTCTGCTTCATCGGTTGGGACTGAACGCCGGACAGGAGGTTTGGAATGCTCACCGCGGTAACCTCCAAGGGCCTGCTCGTGGCTGCGTTGACAGCCACTGTGGCCGTGTTCGTGTTCCTTCTCCTGACCGGGACAGACCTGGGTGCGTCCATCGTGTGGGCGATGATCATCGGCCTGCTTGTGGCAGGGGCGCTGTGGCTCATGAGCGCGCGTGGAGGACGTCGTCGCGAGAGGCGCTGGATCAAGTGCCACCGATTGGGCTGACAGTGACATCGCGAGCGAGGCTCGGTGTGACTTCGCCTTGTTGCGGACCCCGAGGTCTTTCCTGGGGCCGACGCCACCTACTCTGGTCACTCGTCGGCCCGCGGCCGACCACTGACCATCGATGAGGAGTGCTGCATGACGATCCGACTGGGCGACGAGGCCCCCAACTTCACCGCAGAGACCACCGACGGCGAGATCGACTTCTACGACTGGAAGGACGGCAGCTGGGCCGTGCTGTTCAGCCACCCCGCTGACTACACACCGGTCTGCACCACGGAACTGGGCCGCACCGCGGCGCTGCAGGACGAGTTCGCCAAGCGCGGGGTCAAGACCATCGCGGTGTCGGTGGATCCGATCGAGGATCACCGGGGTTGGGCCGGCGACATCGGCGACGTGGGCGGAACCGACCTGAACTTCCCGATCATCGCCGACCCCGACCGCACCGTGTCGAACCTCTACGACATGCTGCACCCCGGCGAGGGCGACACCTCGACGGTGCGCTCGGTGTTCATCATCGACCCGGCCAACAAGGTGCGACTGATCCTCACCTACCCGAAGTCGGTCGGCCGCAACTTCACCGAGGTGCTCCGCGTGATCGATGCCCTGCAACTGACCGACTCGGCCCCGGTCGCGACGCCCGTCGACTGGACCCCCGGCGACAAGGTCATCGTGTCGCCCATGATGTCCACCGACGACGCCCGCGAGCGGTTCGTCGACGTCGAAGAGGTCAAGCCCTACCTGCGCTGGACCCCGCAACCCAGCGCCTGACCATGCGTCACCACGAGACCCCCGTGCGCCCTCACCGGCGGCGGGGGTCTCGTCGTTCGGGGTGGGCGAGCCAGTGGCCGACCCAGTCCAGCACCTCGCGCAGGCAGTCGTCAGTGACGCGGCCGGCCATGGCCACGACCCGACGGCGATCGACAGTGCGGATCTGTTCGGTCATCGCGAAGGTGGCCCGCGCCAACGAGGGCCCCGTCAGTCGCACATGGTTGGGCCATCCGCGGTCGCGGCTGGTGGCGGGCAGCACGGTGACCAGACGGTCGGTGACCGCCAGGTGCTCGGGGCTCGACACCACCAGGGCGGGTCGCCGTCCTCGCTGCTCTCCATGAGTCTCGGAGCCGCCGTCGAGCTCCACCCACACGACGTCGCCGGGCCACAGGGACTCAGTCACCGGGCCAACTCGTCACTCGATCCCAATCGCCGGTCTCCTGTCGGTAACTGCGCAGGTCCTCCGGCGAGGCGGATCGCATGGCGACTCGCGCATCACGCATGCGCTGCGCCCACTGGTACTCGTCGAGGAGGAATTCCAGGACGCTGTTCTGGGTCATGTCACGTTCCTTCGCCAGGGCCGACAAGCGGTCTCGCACCGCTGAGTCGACCTTCATCGAGGTGGTGGCCATGAATTCAGCATACTCCGGGTATCCCGAAAGCGGATACCCGGAGCGCCATGGCTGAGGGCAGGTGGCGACGCAATATCCTGGTGACCGACTCAGGAGGCTCCCGTGACCGACCCCCGTCCCAAGGACAAGCCCTGGATGATGCGCACCTACGCGGGCCACTCGTCGGCGAAGGAGTCCAACGAGCTGTACCGGCGCAACCTCGCGAAGGGGCAGACCGGCCTCTCGGTGGCGTTCGACCTGCCCACCCAGACCGGTTACGACCCGGACAGCGAGCTGGCGCGCGGCGAGGTCGGCAAGGTCGGCGTCCCGGTGTCCCACATCGGGGACATGCGGGCCCTGTTCGAGGACATCCCACTCGGCGAGATGAACACGTCGATGACGATCAACGCCACGGCCATGTGGCTGCTGGCGCTGTATCAGGCGGTCGCCGAAGAGCAGGGGGCGGACCCGGCGCAACTGCAGGGAACCACGCAGAACGACATCATCAAGGAGTACCTGTCGCGGGGGACCTACGTGTTCCCCCCGGGCCCCAGTCTGCGGCTGATCACCGACATGATCAGTTACGCCGTCACCACCATTCCCAAGTGGAACCCGATCAACATCTGCAGTTACCACCTGCAGGAGGCCGGCGCGACGCCGGTCCAGGAGATCGCCTACGCGATGAGCACGGCCATCGCCGTCCTCGACTCCGTGCGTGACTCCGGTCAGGTGCCCGCCGACGAGTTCGGGAAGGTCGTGGCGCGGATCTCGTTCTTCGTCAACGCCGGCGTGCGGTTCGTCGAGGAGATGTGCAAGATGCGCGCCTTCGTCCAGATCTGGGACGAGATCACCGCCGAGCGGTACGGCGTGACGGACCCCAAACAGCGTCGGTTCCGCTACGGGGTGCAGGTCAACTCGTTGGGGCTCACGGAGGCGCAACCCGAGAACAACATCCAGCGCATCGTGCTCGAGATGCTGGCGGTGACCCTGTCCAAGGACGCCCGGGCCCGTGCCGTGCAGTTGCCGGCGTGGAACGAGGCCCTCGGCCTGCCCCGCCCGTGGGACCAGCAGTGGAGCCTGCGCATCCAACAGGTGCTCGCCTTCGAGTCCGATCTGCTGGAGTACGACGACATCTTCACCGGATCTCCGGTGATCGAGGCCAAGGTCGCGGAGTTGGTGGCCGGCGCGAAGGACGAGATCGCCCGGGTGCAGGACATGGGTGGTGCCGTCGCCGCGGTGGAGTCCGGCTACATGAAGCAGCAGCTGGTGGCGTCGCACGCCGCGCGCCGGGCGCGAATTGAAGCCGGCGAGGACATCGTGGTCGGGGTCAACCGGTTCGAGACCACCGAGCAGAACCCGCTGCTGGTCGACCTCGACGCAGCGATCCAGACCGTGGATCCCGATGTCGAGGCCGCGGCCATCCACGCCATCAAGCAGTGGCGCGAGGGTCGCGATGAACTCGAGGTCGAGGTGGCGATCAACGCTCTCAAGGAGACCGCGACCACCGACGACAACCTGATGGCTGCCACGCTGGCCTGCGCCCGCGCCGGGGTCACCACGGGCGAGTGGGCAGCAGCGCTGCGCGAGGTGTTCGGCGAGTACCGCGCCCCGACCGGGGTGAGCGGGGTCGTGGGGGTCGTCGAGGCGGGCGATGCGCTCACCGCGGTGCGGGAATCCGTCCGGGCTACCGGGGACGAACTCGGAGGTCGGCTGCGCATGTTGGTGGGCAAGCCGGGACTCGACGGGCACAGCAACGGCGCCGAACAGATCGCCGTGCGGGCCCGTGACGCCGGCTTCGAGGTGATCTATCAGGGAATCCGGCTGACGCCGGCGCAGATCGTCGCCGCAGCTGTCGCTGAGGACGTCGATGTCGTGGGCCTGTCGATCCTGTCGGGATCACACATGGAACTCGTTCCCGACGTGATCAACGGCCTGCGCGAAGCGGGACTCGACGAGGTCCCGGTCGTCGTGGGCGGGATCATCCCCGACAGCGACGCGGCCGAACTGCGGAAGGCCGGTGCCGCCGCGGTCTTCACCCCCAAGGACTACGACGCGACGCAGATCATGCAGCGGGTTGTCGACGCGGTGCGCGCAGCCAACGGGCTGGACCCGCAGGCCGCCTGACGTCATGGAGGATGTGGGCGGCGACCTGCCGGTAACTGCTCGCCTCGTGATTCCCGCCGCCGAATTGCGGTGGCGGTTCAGCCGGTCGTCCGGACCGGGTGGGCAGTCGGTAAACACGACGGACTCCCGCGTGTCGGTGACCTGGGACTCGGCGACCTCGTCGGCTCTGACCCCCGCCCAGCGCGACCGGGTGCGTTCCCGTTGGGGTGACAGCGTCGTGACTGTGGTCGCGGCGGAACATCGCAGCCAATGGCAGAACCGGCGTTCGGCCCGGCTGCGCCTCGCCGAGAAGGTGGCGACCGCTCTGGCTCCGCCGCCCCGGCGGCGGCGCGCCACCCGGCCGTCGCGATCGTCGGTCGAACGACGGCTGGCGGCGAAGCGGCGCCGGTCCTCGGTGAAGCGGGACCGGACGGCCCCGGAGTCCGAGTGACCGGTGTCAGTGCCCGAGATGCACGCTGTCGAGGCCGGGTACCTCGAGTGCGGCGGCCCACGGGCTGAGGTTGGGCAACACGGGGAGTGCCTCGGTGCGGTGGGCGTGGGAGACGGCGTCGGTACCGCGCCAGGGATCGTTCAGCGCGGCAAGATCCTGGCGGGCAACGAGACCGTCGAGTCCCAGGTCGAAGGTGGGGGAGTTCATCTCGGTACGGCTCCTACGTCGGTGGTTCGTCGGTTCCACCATGAACACCCGACGTGGCCCATGTCACGCTCTACCCGTCGGTAACGTCGAACCTACCCACCGGTAACGACGAATGGACTACTCGGAATCCGCAGAACGGGCTACATGTCCTGTTCGAACGGCGAGTTCTTCTTGTATGGGGCAACCGCGCCGCGCACCTCGCCGATGAGCCCGTAGAGCAGTTGATCGATCCGTTCGCGGTCCTCGGGACCGTCGTACTGGGACAGCTCGATCATGGCGCTTCGCGTCGCGAGGATGCTGTTGAGCCGGTGGTCCAGCTTGACGTGCCCGAGCATCGGCATCCTGGTGATGTTGGCGAAGTCCGTCCGCCACATCTCCAGCAGATCGTCGGGATCGGCGAGGTAGTTCTTCACCTCGGCCGTCACCGCCAGGGTCGCCTTCGACCCCACCACGGCCTCGCTCAGCTTGCCGCCTCCGGTCTTGCGGTCCAGGGTCACCTGGATCGTGTGCAGGATCGGGTCCTGCGGCGTCGCGAAGAGGATCGCCTGGAATCCCGTGTCGATGGCTGTTCCGGTGTTGTAGGCGATCGTGGGGTACCCCTGCCGGGCCATGGACGCGATCATCTGGCCGATGACGACCTCGTCGCGGGACTCACGCATCTCCTTCTTGGCGGCGTAGTCCATCAGCTTGTTGAACATGTCAGGCTCCGATCCGTCCGTGCAGGTAGCGCGACAGCGAATGCACCGCTGCGTAGAGGTCGCGGCTGATCATCGTGTGCTGGACCAGGCCATCGAAGTAGTCGTCGAGGTTGAGCAGCAGGTTTACCTGCGCGTAGACGTAGCCCGACGACATGTCGGCGTCGAAGGTGATCACGCCTGGTTCGTCGGCGTTGGCGATCATCGACGACTTCATCTCCTGCTTCAGCGTCGACATGATCCGCGACAGGTCACGCACCCGCTGTCCGTACGCGACGCTGACCTGGATCAGGCGACCGGCGGTGGCGGCCCGCACCGGGTCCTCGGCCAGTGCCGTGATTCCCACGGCCAGCCGATGGTCGCCGGACTGGAATCGCACCATGTGGACCCGACCGTCGGATTCGAGGTCGATCAACTGCCATCCGGAGTCCACGTAGGACGCGATGACCGCGCCAAGAGCGACGTCGTCGCACCGCCGCGCGTGTTCCCAGGTGTTCCAGCGTTTCCAACTCGCCGCGACCAGTTCGACGAACCGGTCCTCGAGCACCGACGGATCGTTCGGATCCGCCGGGGTGGTGGTCTCGTTCTCGCTCATGCGGCCCCTCCCGGGTCACGTTCCGACGGACGTTACCCGACGGTGCGGCACCATGGGGATGTGACTGGCGAAGGGGAACACGGATGCGCCACTGTTCGCGGCCTGGCGCAAGTTCGTCGAATCCGACAACGCCCCTTCACAATCCCGGGTCACAAGCGCCGCGGTGGCCTGATCGACCCGGCCCTGGGTCGGCTGCTCGACGCCGACGTCCCCCTGTACGGGGGTGCCGACACGGTCAAGATGACCACTCGGGTGCTGGGCGACGCCGAACGGCGGGCGGCGGCACTGTGGGGTGCCGACCTGTGCCTGTTCACTACCCAGGGGTCGACGCACGCCAACGTGGTGACGGTCCTCGCCACGTGTCGTCCCGGGGTTCCGGTCGCCGTGGCCCGCAACTGTCACCGCAGCGTGCTCAGCGGGGTGGCCCTGGCCGGCGCGCGGCCGGTGTGGCTGCCGATCGAGACCGATCCCATCACCGGGGTGCAATTGGGGGTGGCGCCCGCGACGCTCGACGCGGCGCTGCGCGACCATCCCGACGTCTCGGCGGTGTTCCTGACCGACCCGAGCTACCGGGGCAGCATCGGGCAACTCTCCGAACTCATCGACCGCGCCCACCAGGCGGACGTCCCGGTGGTGGTCGACCAGGCGTGGGGCGCCCACCTCGGTCTGGCCCCCGGTGTTCCTCGTCACGCCCTGCAGCGGGGCGCAGATGCGATGGTGACCAGCGCGCACAAGATGTTGCCTGCCTTCAGCCAGGCGGCGCTGATCCTGACCCGAGGCGACCGCATCGATCCCGACCGCGTCCACCGCGCCTTCGACGCCACCCACACCACCAGCCCGTCGGCCGCGATCCTCGCCAGCATCGACGTGTCCCGTGCCTGGCTGGCGGCGCCCGAGGGGAGAGCCGCGATCGCCCGGGTGTCGTCCTCCGTCGCCGAGGCACGCGAGCGGTTGCGGTCGGCCGGCTTCTCGTGCCCGGGGCCCGACGACTTCCCGTCGGATCACTTCGACCCGCTCAAGCTCACGGTCGGGTTCGCCGGAGGAGGCTCCGGCAACGCCGCTGAGGAGGAACTGCTCCACCGCGGGATGCCGGTGGAGATGGCCGACCGCGACGTTCTCATCGCCCAGGTGGGTCTGCTGGACGACCGGGAGGTGCTCACGCGCCTGGTCGACGGGATCATCGCCGGTGCCGGGTCGTTGCCGCCCCGGCCGGTGGTTCTCCCCACGTTCCCGATCCCCCCCGCCGACCTCACCCCGGGCGAGGCGTTCGCCGCCGACTACGTCACGCTGCCCCTGGCCGAGGCCATCGGCTGCACCAGCGCGGAGCTGGTGGCCCCGTATCCCCCCGGGGTGGCGGTCATCGTGCCGGGGGAGCGGGTCACCTCCGAGACCGTGGACGCGCTGTTGACCGCTCGCGCGGCGGGGAACCGCATTGCCTACGCCGCCGACCCGACACTGGCGACCCTGCAGGTCGTGGCGTGACCGTGGGACGACTCAGAAGAGCCGCATGCCGTCGTCGATACCGCGCATGTCGTCGTAGTCCAGCACCACGCAGCGGATTCCCCGGTCCTCGGCCAGGGTCCGGGCCTGCGGCTTGATCTCCTGCGCGGCGAACACGCCTGTCACCGGCGCCAGCAAGGGGTCGCGATTCAGCAGGTCGAGGTAGCGGGTCAGTTGCTCCACCCGTCGATCTCGCCACGCCGCTTGATCTCCACGGCGACCGTCCCGCCGTCGGCGTCGCGGCACAGGATGTCGACCGGCCCGATCGCGGTCGCGTACTCCCGGCGGATCAGCGAGTAGCCGTCGCCCAACGGGGCCAGGGTCTCGGCCAGCAGTGCCTGCAGATGGGCCTCGACCCCGTCCTTGACCAGGCCGGGATCCTCGCCGAGGTCGTGGCGCGAGTCGTGGTGCACCTCGGTCACGGAGATCACGAGCTTCTCGTCGCCTTTGCGATTGGTGACCACCCATTGGCCGACGCCGTCGTCGGGCTCGGAGACGGTGCAGGGGGCCGTCATCCAGTTCAGCGGCTTGTACGACCCCCCGTCGCTGTGCACGAGGACCGAACCGTCGGCCTTGAACATGAGCAATCGACTCGCCTCGGGCAGGTGCGCGGACAGCCGCCCGGCGTAGTCCACCGAGCAGGTGGCGACGATCAGGCGCAAGTCAGGACCGGCCGTGGACGAGGGCGAACGTCTTGCGCACCAGATGGGCCGCCTTGGGGTGCCGCTGGAAGTTGGTGATGTTGATCGCGATGGGCAGCGGGAAGCGCTCGCGGGTCGTGGACTTGGCCCGGGTGAACTCGCGCAGTCCGTCGGCGCCGTGGATCCGACCGAAGCCGGACTCCCCGTTTCCGCCCCACGGCAGCGCGGGGACCCCGGCATTCATCACCCAGGAGTTCATGGTCACCGAACCCGTGCGCAGCCGGTTCGCGGCCTGGCCCATGGCGCGTCGGTCGCCCGAGAAGATGGCCGCGGACAGTCCGTAACTGGAGGCGTTCGACCGGTCGACGGCCTCGTCGAGGTCGCGCACCGGGTTGACCACGATGGTGGGGCCGAAGGTCTCCTCGGTGATCGCGGTGGAGTCCTCCGGCACGTCCGCGAGCAGCACCGGGGTGACCACCCGATCGCCGACCGACTCCGGGCCGCCGACGACCGCGCGGCCACCGCGGGCCATCGCATCGAGCACGTGCCGACGCACGACGTCGATCTGGGCCGGCATGGTCATCGGACCGTAGGACGAGTCGCGGTTGGTTCCGGGGACCAGCGCCCGGGTCCGCTCGGCGACCTTCTCGAGGAACTCGTGGTAGACGGCTTCGTGGACGTACACCCGCTCCACGCCGGCGCAGGTCTGGCCCGCGTTGTGATAGGCGCCGAACGTCACCGCGTCGGCGGCCTTGTCCAGGTTGGCGCTGGCGTCGACCAGGACGGCGTCCTTGCCCCCGAGCTCGAGCGTCACCGGGGTCAGGGTCTCTGCGCATGCCGCCAGCACCTTGCGTCCGGTGGGTCCGGAGCCGGTGAAGGCGATCTTGTCGACCCCGCTGTGGCACAGGGCCGCCCCGGTCGCGGCGGCGCCGGTCACGAGTTGCGCCACCGGCTGCTGGGGGATGGCCTCGTTGATGGCGTCGACGATCCACTGGCCGACGGCCGGGGTGTACTCCGAGGGCTTGAACACGATCGCGTTCCCGGCGGCCAGCGCGTAGGCGATCGAGCCCATGGGGGTGAACACCGGATAGTTCCAGGGGCCGATGATGCCGATGACCCCCAACGGCTGGTAAGCCAGCCGGGCGTCCTGGTTGGCCGTGAGGAGCCCGGGACGCACCCGCCGTTGCCCCAGCACCTTCTCGGCATTGCGCGCCGCCCAGTCGATGTGCTCGATCGACAACAGGATCTCGAGCAGGGCGTCGTCGGTGGGCTTGCCGTTCTCCTGGTGCACCAGTTCCGCCAGGTCCTCGGCGCGACGAGCGAGAATCGACTTGAACCGCATCAGGTGCTTCTTGCGCTCGCCGAATCCGAGCTCGCCCCACCAACTCGCCGCGATCCGGGCCCGGTCCACCGCCTCGCCCACGGCCGCCTCGTCCATCACAGGGAAGGTCGCCACCACCCGGCCGTCGGCAGGGGAACGGGAGTCGAACGTCTGGGCGGTGTCGGGCATCGGGGCCTCCGGGCTCGCGGACAGTGGTTCCACGGTAGCCCCGAGGTGGCGCGGGCACCACAGTCGCCGGACGGCTCGCCGACGAGTGACCTTCGGCCCGTGGCCGACGGCGGACCGTGAGGTAGTTTCGACCGGTCGGCGCCACAACGGGCCGGGCGGCAGGAAGGGCAGGCACGTGCGCATCACCGGGACCGGGCACGCGAGTATCCACATCGAGACCCAGTCCTCGGGGTCGATCCTGTGCGACCCGTGGGTCAACCCTGCGTACTTCGCCTCGTGGTTCCCCTTCCCCGACAACTCGCAACTGGACTGGCAGGCCCTGGGGGACTGCGACTACCTCTATGTGTCGCACCTGCACCGGGACCATTTCGACGCCCGGAACCTGGCGCGCAACGTCCGCAAGGACACGGTGGTGCTGTTCCCCGACTTCCCGACCAGTTCGATGGAGGACGAGCTCCGGGAACTCGGCTTCCAGAATCTGCGCCGCCTACCCAACGAGGAGGTCGTCGAACTCGACGGCGGGGCCAAGGTCATGATCCAGGCGATGACTGCGCCGACGGACGGCCCGCTGGGTGACTCCTCGATCTGGCTCGAGGACACCGACGGTGTTCGGCTGCTCAACCAGAACGACTCCCGACCCCACGAGCTGTCGGCGTTCGCGCGTCTCGGCCATGTGCACGCCCACCTGCTGCAATTCTCGGGCGCCATCTGGTACCCGATGGTCTACGACCTGCCGGCCAACGCTAAGACGGCGTTCGGCAAGCAGAAGCGCGAACGGCAGCTCGACCGGTCGCTGCGCTATATCGAGGATCTCAAGGCCAGCTGGGTGTTCCCCATCGCGGGACCGCCGTGTTTCCTCGACGACGACCTGTGGCACCTGAACGACATCTTCGGCGACGAGGGCAACATCTTCCCCGACCAGCAGGTGTTCGTGGACTTCATGGCCGAGCAGGGCTACGACAACGGCGTGATCCTGCTGCCCGGCACGGAGTGCGACGTCGCCACCGACGACCTGGCCGTCGCCCAGCCGGTCGCCGACGTCCGCGACTTCTTCACCACCGAGAACAAGCGGGAGTACCTCGAGGCCTTCCGCGACCGGCAGCGGGTGGTGCTGGCCGAGGAGCGTGCATCGTGGTCGCACCCCGAGATCGACGTCCTGGCAGCGCTCAAGAAGAAGGTCGAGCCGATCATGGAACAGGCCGACCAGATGTCGCACGGCATCGGCGGGCCGGTGCTGTTCGAACTCACCGCGGCCTCGCCCGAGGCCGGCGAGGACCCGCCGGTGGTCGAGGAGATCGTCTTCGACTTCACGACCAGCACGGTGCGGCGCCCCGGTCCCGAGGATCGGCCGCGGTACAAGTTCCGGACCCAGCGCCGACTGATCGAGTACCTGATCCACGTCGGCGAAGAGGACTGGGTGAACAGTCTGTTCCTGTCGGCCCGGTTCACCGCCAAGCGCGTGGGCCAGTACAACGAGTTCGTCTACACCTTCTTCAAGACGCTGTCCGACGAGCGCGTGAACTACGTCGAGGGCTGGTACGCCGAGCAGCAGCCGGATGCCGAGGACATCGAACTCGACGGCTGGGTGCTGCAGCGGCGCTGTCCCCACCTGAAGGCCGACCTCACACGTTTCGGTCACATCGAGGACGGCATCCTGCAGTGCATGCTGCACGGCTGGAAATTCGACCTCGAGACCGGCAAATGCCTGACCAGCGCCGGTCACGAGATCCGCGCCTCGCGCGTCCCCGACTGAGCCTGCTGGCGCCCCGCGCGAGGGACCTTGGTCCCGGCCGAGCCGGGCCTTGCGCCTCTGGGAGTCGTCGCATGCGCTGCATACGCTGCAGAGTATGCAGGCGATCGGATCGGACCCCCAGTCCCCCGTGCGGAGCCTGCTCACGGCGCGGCAGGTGCAGGAGATCCTGCACATCGACCGGTCCACCGTGTATCGCATGGCCGAGACCGGGCGGCTGCCCGCCATCCGCGTCGGCCATCAGTGGCGGTTCCCCGCCGACGAGATCAACTCCCTGATCACCGAGACCCCGGTCGTCCCGGCACAGGGTGATCCCGCGACAGCGCCGCCGGATGCGACGGTCTCCGAAGCGGTGATCGAGGCCGCCGCCGAGCTGCTCGGCGTCATGATGGTCGTCACCGACATGGAAGGGCGCCCGGTGACCCGGGTGGTGAACCCCTGCGGGTGGTTCGCCGAACACGGCGAGGACCCCGAAGTCATGGCCAACTGCATCGCCGAGTGGCGCCGGCTCGCCGATGCCGAGACATTGGAGCCGATGTTCGAAGTCGGTCGTTACGGGTTCCAGTGCGCCCGCGCGTACCTCCGCTCGGGCCACACACTCACCGGCATGGTCCTGGCCGGGGGCATCGCCCCGGCGGACGCCCCGCCCGACGACGGGCTCTACCACCTCGACGACGCCGACCGGGCACGGATCCTGCCGGCCCTGTCCCGCGTCGCCGCCGCGATCTCACGTTCGACCACGGGCGACCTCGCCCACACGAAGGAGAAGACACCATGAAGCGACTGCTCGTCCTGGGCGCCGGAACCGCCGGCACGATGGCCGTGAACAAGTTGCGGCCCGTGCTGCCGGACGACGAGTGGAGCATCACCGTCGTCGACCAGCGCTCGACGCACTACTACCAGCCGGGGTACCTGTTCCTGCCCTTCGGCACCTACACCCCTGACGAAGTGGTCAAGCCCACGAAGCGGTTCATCCCCGCCGGCGTCGACCTGGTCGAGGGCGAGATCGACAAGGTCCTGCCCGACGACAACAAGGTCCTGCTGGCCGACGGCACCGAGCTGCCCTACGACTACCTGGTCATCGCGACCGGGACGACGCCCCGCCCCGAGGAGACTCCGGGCATGGCCGACGGCGAGTTCCGCAACAGCGTCCACGAGTTCTACACCTTCGAGGGTTCGACCGCCCTCGGCGAGAAGCTCAAGACCTGGGAGGGCGGCCGACTGGTCGTCCACATCACCGAGATGCCGATCAAGTGCCCGGTGGCCCCGTTGGAGTTCACCTTCCTGGCCGACGCCTTCTTCGAGGAGAAGGGCATGCGGGACAAGGTGGACATCACGTTCGTCACCCCGCTGGAGGGCGCATTCACCAAGCCGGTGGCATCGAAGCATCTGGGGGACATGCTCGACACCCGCAACATCCATCTGGAGCCCGATTTCATGATCGAGTCGGTGGATCCCGAGGGCAAGAAGATCGTCTCCTACGACGAGCGCGAGATCCCGTTCGACCTGCTGGTCACTGTGCCGCTCAACATGGGCGCCGACTACATCGAGCGGTCCGGCCTGGGCGACGACCTCAACTATGTCCCCGTCGACCAGCACACCCTGCTGTCGAAGGCCCACGACAACATCTTCGCCATCGGCGACGCGTCGGACATCCCCGCGTCCAAGGCCGGCTCGGTGGCGCACTTCTCGATGGACCTGTTCCCGGCGAACTTCGTCAACCACGTGCAGGGACTTCCGATGACGGAGCCGTTCGACGGCCACGCCAACTGCTTCATCGAGAGCGGCCACGGCAAGGGACTCTTGATCGACTTCAACTACGACACGGAACCGCTGCCGGGCAAGTACCCGCTGCCGGGCGTCGGCCCCTTCTCGCTGTTGAAGGAGACCGAGATCAACCACTGGGGCAAACTCATGTTCCGCTGGATGTACTGGAACCTGCTGCTCCCCGGCAAGGAACTGCCGCTGCCGGCGCTCATGTCGATGGCGGGCAAGCAGACGGAGGACCGGCCATGACCGCTCCGACCCAGGCCCGCCCAGCTGACCTCGATGCCCGTCTGGATGCCCTCAGCGGGCAGGTGGCGGAGATCGCCGAGGAGTTGCGCCGTCAGCGCGAGGCCCGCGAGAAGTGGACCGAACTCGGTGAGACCCTCACCCCCGTGAGCGCCGACGCGATGGCCCTGGCCACCCGCGAACTCGAAGAGCTCAGCCAGGACGTCACCATCGATGACGCGACGGAGTTCCTGCGGACCTTCGCGCGCAGCCTGCCGGCGCTGCAGGCCATGATGGCGCAGCTGGAGAGCATGTCGGAACTGACCGCCACCCTCGCGGCCCTCAGCGGTCCGGGGATGGCCAAGGTGACCGAGGTGCTGCAGGTCGCCGACAACAAGGGCTATTTCGCCTTCGCCCGTCAAGGCGGTGCGATCGCCGACCGGGTGGTGACGGAGTTCAGCGAGGACGACGTCAAGGCCCTCGGCGACAACGTCGTCACGATCCTCAACGCGGTGAAGGAGATGACCCAGCCCGAAGTCATGGGACTGGTCCAACGCACCGCCCTCACCGTCCAGGACGTCGAGGAGGAGCACGTCGAGCCGCCCTCGATGTTCGCGCTGCTCAAGTCGATGCGCGACCCCCAGACCCGGCGTGGTCTGGCCCGGGTCATGTCCATGCTGCACACCGTGGGTGAAGAGCACCCGCAGTCATCCACGCAGAACACCCCAGGAAGGAAATGATCATGCCCACTGCGACCATCGCCGGGCAGGAGGTCCACATCAACGATGAGGGATTCCTGACCGAGTACGACGAATGGAATGAGGACATCGGCAAGGAACTGGCCGGCAACATCGGCATCGAGATGACCGACGACCACTGGGCGGTCATCCGGTTCCTGCGCGAGGACTACAAGGAGAAGGGCGAGACCGCCACCACCCGTCGGGTGGACAAGGTCGGCGGGTTCCCGACCAAGCAGCAGTTCCAACTGTTCCCCAAGAAGCCCGGCCGCAAGATGTCCTACATCGCCGGACTGCCCAAGCCCCACGGCTGCGTCTGACGCGGCTGATCCATCAGGAGACACATCATGACCATCATTCCCGACTTCGGCGATGACGACAGCGATCGCCACATCGTCTTCATCTGCTCCAAGGGCAACCTCGACATGGCGTACCCCGCCCTGGTGCTGGCCAACGCCGCGCTCGGCGAAGGCGCCGCGGTGGACATCTTCTTCACCTTCTGGGGTTTCGACATGATCACCAAGAGCCGCATGCACGACCTGCAGTTCTCGCCGGTCGGCAACACCGCTATGCATCTCCCCGGTCACGAGACGAAGATGCCGCAGGCACTCGCCCCGCTGCCCGGGGTCACCGGCATGGCGACCAAGATGATGAAGCAGCAACTGGAGGATCTCGGGATCCCCGAGGTGCCGGAGTTCCTCGACCAGATCGTCGCCGCCGGCGGTCACCTGTGGGCCTGCCGCATGTCCGCGGACATGAACAAGCTCGAGGAGTCCGACCTCCGCGACGACGTCGAGGGCATCATCAACGCCAGCGACTTCATCGAGATGAGCGACGGCGCGCAGGTCATCTTCATCTGAGTGGGTGGCGCGGTTCCCACGGTCGCTACTGTGGGAACCGATCGCCACCGCGGAAGGACGAGTGATGGCCGAAGACTCCCAGGACGAGGTCCAGCGGCTCCAGCACGAAGTGGAGGAGCTCCAGGAGCAGTTGGCGGAGGCCGAGAGCCACGCGACTGCGCCCGTTGCGAAGGAACCGCGGCATCGGATGCGCAGTTTCTGGTCGGCCGTACTGATCATTGTCGCGTGCATCCTGGCGCCGTTGTCCGTTGTGGCCGTGTGGGCCAAGGGCGAGGTGACCGACACCGACCGATACGTCGCCACAGTCGCCCCCCTGGCCAGTGATGCGGACATCCAGGCGGCGGTCAGCACTCGGGTCACCGACGAGATCCTCACGGCGATCGACCTGCCGGCGGTGACCCAGGAGGCCATCGCCACCATCACCGAGAACCGCAACCTCGACCCCCGCAAGCAGGCTGCCCTCGAGGCGCTGGCGGGCCCGCTGGACAGCGGTATCGAGAGTTTCATCGGCAGCGAGGTCACCAAGGTCGTGCAGTCCCAGCAGTTCGCGCAACTGTGGACCCAGGCCAACACCAAACTGCACGAGCAGCTGAACCTCGCCCTGTCGGGGCAGGACTCGGGTGCCGTCGAACTGCAGGGTGACGAGGTCGTCCTGGACGTGGGCGATGTGGTCACCGAGGTGAAGAACGCGCTGGTGGCCAAGGGCTTCACGGTGGCGGAGAAGATCCCGGCGGTGGACACGTCGATCGTGCTCTTCCAGTCCCAGTCCCTCGCCAAGGCGCAGACCGCCTACTCGATGCTCAACACGCTGGGCATGTGGCTGCCGATCGTCACGTTCGCCCTCGGCCTGCTCGGGGTGTTCGTGGCGAAGTCGCCCCGCCGGGCGCTGCTCGGCTTCGGCATCGGCCTGACCATCGCGATGGTCGTCAGCGGCATCGCCTATCAGATCGGCCGCGCCGACGTGCTGGCCAACCTGCCGGCCGACTCCAGCACTGCGGCGGCCACGACGCTGCTCGACACGGTCAGCTACTTCCTGCGTCAGGCGCTCTGGGCCGGGGCAGTGGCGGGTGTCGTGTTGATCCTCACGGCGATCATGATCGGGCCGTCCCGGTTCGCCGTCGGGGTGCGCGGTCTGTGCAAGCGGGCCGCAGCGGCCATCCAGCGGCAACTCGCTTCGTGGGGCGCCACCATGAACTCTGCTCGTTCGTTCGTCGCGAACCAGGCGACGGGTCTGCGCATCGCGGCGGCGATCATCGCCGTGGGCTTCGTGCTGATCCAGCACTACAAGACGCCGGGACTGATCGTGTGGACCACGGTCGCGCTGCTCGTGGTGCTCTTCATCATCCAGATCTTCGCGTCGGGCAGTGATGACGACGAGATCCTCGAGGTGGACGTCGAGGTCGACGTGGTGGCGAAGGCCTGACTGGGTCTTAGGACCGGGACCCGCCGTTGGTCCGATACCGCGAGTGCGGGTCGGGACACCAGGCTGAGTGGTGTTCGACAACGACCACAAGGAGCCCTCATGAACCCCACCCTGCGTATCACCGTCACCGCCGCCGCGGTCGTCGCCCTCACCGCCGGAGCCCTGCCGGCGGGTATCGCCCAGGCCAAGGGCAACCGCAACGACGTGCGCGTGACCGGCGACTGCTCGGCACGAACCGACTGGAAGCTCAAGGCCAAGGCGCGCGACGGGGGACTGGAGATCGAGTTCGAGGTGGACTCGAACCGGATCGGCCAGCGGTGGTCCTACCGGTTGGATCATGACGGGAACACGATCGGGCAGGGAACGCGACGCACGCTGGCGCCCAGTGGTTCCTTCAGCGTCGAACGACGCTCGTCCGGGTCCACCGGTGTGGTGACGGGGCGCGCCGAGAACCTGCGCAACGGCGAGGTCTGCCTCGCGACGCTGCGCGTCTGACGCCATGGCCGACGACACCGCCGCCCGCCGGGCCGTGCGCCGCGAGGTGCTCCGGTTCGCGATCCCCGGATTCGCCGCACTCTGGTGCTGGCGGCGGTGTCGTACGTGATCGCCCATCGGGTCGCGACCCAGGAAGCGCTGCGTGACGCGACCCAGAGCGCCGAGATCATGGCGCGGGCCGCGGTCGAGCCTCTCCTGGCCGACGGCGATCTGGAGAAGTCGCAGGGGCTGTCGGAACTCGACCAGCTGGCCCGGGAGCGGCTTCTCGCCGATCCGGTGGTCGCGGTGCGGCTGTGGCGCCCGGACGGGACGGTCGTGTACTCCACCGAGACCCGGTTGATCGGTCAGCAGTTCCCGCTAGGGGACGAGGAACTGGAGATCCTCGCCGAGGGTGGGGTCGAGGCCGAGGTCAGCGACCTGACCAAACCGGAGAACCAGTACGAGCGCGGCTACGGCGCGCTGGTCGAGGTCTACCTGCCGGTGCGGACCGGCGATGGTCGCACCTACCTGTTCGAGACCTACACCCGCCAGTCTGCGATCGATGACGCCGCTCAGCAGATCATGGGGGCCTTCCTGCCCGTGCTGATCGGTTCCCTGCTGGTGCTCACGGGCATCCTCGTCGGGTTGGCCTGGCGGATGGCGCGCCGTCTGCAACGCGACAGCGAGGACCGCGAGCGGCTCCTGCACCGCGCGCTGGACTCGTCCGAGACCGAACGCCGGCGGATCGCGGCGGATCTGCACGACGGTGTCGTGCAGGATCTGGCAGGGGTCTCGTACACCTTGGCGGCGCTTGCTGACCGCGCCGATGACGATGCCGCTCGGCGCAGCCTCGATCGGACCGCGGACGCCACCCGGGGGGCCGTGCGCAGCCTGCGCTCCCTGCTCGTCGACATCTATCCGCAGTCGCTGGCCACCGCGGGGCTCGGTGCCAGCATCGCCGACCTGTTGGCGGGGCTTCCCGACTCGGTGGTCACGACCTTCGATCCCGCGGACGCGGTGCCGCTGCCCGAGGATCAGCAGGCGGCCCTCTACCGCGCGGCGCGCGAGACCATCCAGAATGTGGCGCGACACTCGCAGGCCCGGCATGTGACGGTGGGTCTGGCTGCGGACCAGGGAGGGGCGGTGCTGACCGTGACGGACGACGGGCGTGGGTTCGACCCCGACACCGTGCCCAGCGACCATCTGGGCCTGCAACTGCTGGCCGATCTCGCGCTGTCGGTGTCAGGGTCCTACACAGTCGAGTCGCGACCAGGTGCGGGGACCACGGTCACCTTCCGGGTTCCGGGATGATCCGCGTCGTGATCGCCGACGATCATGCGGTCGTGCGCGAGGGCTTGGCGATGCTGATGGACAACCGGCCGGACCTCGAGGTCGTCGGTCAGGCCGGAGACGGCGCCGAGGCGGTCGCCGTGGCCCGACGCACGGTGCCCGACGTGGTCCTGATGGACCTGTCGATGCCGGTCGTCGACGGCGTCACGGCCACCCGTTCGCTGTACGAGGAGATGCCGGAGGTCGCGGTGGTGGTGCTGACGACCTTCGCAGACAGCGAGCAGGTCCTCGACAGTCTCGAGGCCGGTGCGGTCGGCTACCTGATGAAGGACAGCCCGCCGGCCGACATCATCGCCGGGGTGGTGACGGCGGCCGCGGGCGGATCGCCGCTGGACCCGCGCGTGGCCCGCACGTTGGTCGAGGCGCAGCGCCGGGCCTCGGTGGGTGGCGGGCCGGTGACGCTGACCGCCAAGCAGACCGAGGTGGTGGCGGCGGTGTCGCAGGGTCGGTCGAACCGCCAGATCGCGCGTGATCTCCACATCTCGGAGAAGACGGTCAAGTCACACCTGACGACCATCTACGCCCTGCTCGGGGTCACCGACCGGGTTCAGGCGGCGGTGTGGGCGCAGCGACATCTACGTCCCCGCCCCTGACGGTCACAGCGACGACAGCCACACGATCCCGCCGAGCAGCAAGGCCGGCAGCACTGCCAGACCCATCAGCAGGCTCGCCAAGGACCGACGCTCGGCGGCGTAGGAACGCCACCCGGCGATGGTGAAGCCGACCGGCCACGCGGGGAACACCAGGACCATCGCGGCGAAGATCCACGCCCCGACCGAGCCCTCGGTGGCGGCAGCCACGGCGGTGACGACGGCCACGACGAGCCACAGGGCCACTATCCCCGCAGCCAGCACCGTGCCCACGATGAGGACGGCAAGGGTGCCCGCCTTCGACGAGTCCGGCGCCTCCGCGATCGCGGGGATCGCGTCGGTGTCGTCGGCGGGTCTCACGGCTCCAGGCTAACCCGATGCGGGTAGTCGGGTGAGCGGTGCTGGAACGACAGGATCTTCGGGTTCCGGATCACTCCATCGCGGATCTCGATCGCCCGGGCGATGGTCTCGTTCCCCGACCAGTCTCCGCTCATGACCGAGCGCAGATGGGGTATGAGCGCCTCGCTGTTCTCCCACGTCGCGGACTCCCACAGGTACGAGGGGCTGTGGTCGACCGCGTAGTAGTGGACCTCATCGCCGATCGTGAACATCGGGTCGGCGAAGGTGGTGGGTCGCGCGAACGAGAAGCCCATCGCCTCATCGCACGAGACGTCGACGATCAGCGTGCCCGGCGCCAACTTCGCCAGATCGTCGTCGGTCAGGAACATCATGGGATCGTCGGTGTCCTGCAGTACGCAGTTGACGATGATGTCGAACCCGGCCAGGTACTCCTCGGTGGGGATCGGGCCGGTGCCCTTCAGCGTCATGGTCCGACCTGGGATGTCGGAGCGGCGCTGCAGCCCGCCCAGGGTCACCCCGGGCACGGGGTCGGCGACGAGATGCACCTCTCGCATGGTGAGAGCCACGATGTCGGTCACGCCCAGACTGCGCAGGGCGGTGGCAGCACCGCGGGCGGTGTTGCCGAAGCCGAGCAGCACGGCACGGCGCTTACGCCCGTAGTGCCCGGTCATGCCACGCAGGCTCATCGCCTGCAGCACCGACGCATAGCCGGCCAGTTCGTTGTTGAGATGGAAGACATGGATCACGAAGTGCCCGTCGCGGTCCCAATGGTTCATCGCCTCCCAGGCGATGAGGGTCAGGCGGCGATCGACGGCGGCCTGGGTGAGCACGGGGTCCTGCACGCAGTGGGGCCACCCCCACAGCACCTGGCCCTCGCGCATCCGTTCCACATCGGTGATCGTCGGTTTGGGCAGCAGGAGCACATCAGTGCGCTCGACGAGTTCGGCGTGGTCGGCGAATCCGGCCACCAGCGGCGCCAGTTGTTCGTCCCGCACCCCGAAGGTGGTCCCGTAACCGTGCTCGAGCCAGATCCGCTCACGCAGATCTCGGTCGATCCGCTCGAAGTGCGTGGGGTGGATCGGCAGTCGGCGTTCGTTCTCCTTCGCCGAACGCCCCAGGATCCCCATCGACAGTTCCGTCATCGGATCCTCCACAGTTGCCACCAGCGGCAGGGTATCGACCTGCCCATCGGCCTGCCATCCGGCGAGATCGCGATTAGCGTGGAGCCACCGTCTTCGAGGAGGGCACCATGCGGGCACGACGATGGCTGCCGGTCATCCTGACCTCCGTCCTGGCCGTGCCTGCGGTGGGCGCGCCCGCGTCCGCGCTGGCCACGCCGACGTCCGCCGCGCCCACGGCGGCCACCGCGGTGTCCGCCTCTGCGACCGGGACGAACGGTGGCGGGAGCGGGCTCGCCAAACGGATCGACCGGGCCCGGGACTGGGCCGCGGGCAAGGCGGCTCGCGACAGCCGCGCCTGTCGATCGGGCAACGACTATCGTGCGAGCAACGCGCTGGGGTCGGGTGCCTATCTGCTGAGCCACCGGACCTGGCGCTCGTTCGGTGGTCGCCAGTTCGCGAAGAACGCCGCATCCGCTCCCCGGTTCGCCCAGGACTACGTGGCGTGGCAGGTCTACCGCGACAGCCAGTGGCGCGAGCTGGGGTGTCCCACCGCCGACTGGATGCAGGTCGTGTTCGACCAGGCGCGGGGCCGGACGCTGAGCCACATCCTCATCCCGGGCACACACGACTCGGGCGCGAACGGGATCCGCGACCGCGCCCCCTGCCGACCGAAGGTGATCGCCGGTGCGTCGTCGGTCTTCGCCGTCGGCGCGGAGAAGAACCCGTGTGTTGCCGCCGCCCTGGCGCGCGCTCAGGATCAAGGACTCGGCGCCCAGTTGCGTGGCGGGGTGCGCTACCTCGACATCCGGGTGGGGGTGCCGGCCGACAAGGTGATCACCCACCCCCGGCCGCCGGCCAAGAACCCGCTGAAGGTCCCGCTGGTCCTGCAGCACAACTACGTGTCTCAGTCGGTGGACAAGGCGCTGAGCCAGGTGCTGCGGTTCGCCGACGACCATCCCCGCGAACAGATCATCTTCGACATCCAGCACGTGGACCTGACCGGTGACCCGGCGATCGACGAGTACTACCTCGACGCGCTCGACGGGGTGCTGCACCAGCTGCGGGGTCGCGAGGGCGGCCGGACTGCGTGCCAGGCCGCCTGGAGCCGGCACAAGTTCCCGGTCCCCGACACGAAACTGGGCACCGAGGTGCCCCTGCGATGGGCCTGGGGTGTCGACCGCAACCTGCTGATCCTGGTCCCCGACTACATGCCGAAGTCCGGGTGTTTCCGCAGCCGTGACAAGGCCATCGCCAGCCCCTGGCCCAACACCGATCAGCCCGAGGTGAGCAAGGCCGCCAATGAGGACTACCTGGCAGAACGGGCGCGGCGGCTCAAGTCGGGTAAGTGCGTGGCGGCGGATGGCACCCACTGGTGCGGCCTGTTCGTGAATCAGCAGCAGCTCACCCCGAGTTCCTCGATGTGGGCGAACTGCGTGTTCAACAACATCGGCGACACCTGTTCGCTGCGTCGCCTGGCGGAACTGGTCAACGATGACGTGGCCCGTTGGCTCACGAAGTGGACCAAGCGGGGTGACCCGACCAACATCCAGATCATCGACTACTACGAGCACTCCGCCCCGCTGGTGGTCGATCGGCTGATCCGGCTCAACTGGGCCGGCGTGCCGCACGCCCCGGGGCTCGGGTGAGCGGCCGCGACGACGCGCTCGGCGACTCCGATCTGGTCGATCTGGTCGCGCGCGTCGACCGGCGCGAGGTGAGTCCCGCGGAGCTGGTGGATGCGGCCATCGCCCGGTCCGAGGTGGTCGATCCCGCGGTCAACGCGATCGTCTCCCGGGTACCGGACCCCCGGCCGGCCGCCGATGCCGAGCGCCTGCCGCTGCGGGGACTGCCGACCTTCATCAAGGACAACGAGGCTCTGGCCGGATTGCCCACCCGCCAGGGATCCCGGGCGGTGACGGACCGGCCGGCGCGGGAGTCCATGCCTTGGGCCAGGCAGGCGATCGCGCTGGGTGCGACCCCGCTGGGCAAGTCCACGCTGCCCGAGTTCGGGCTCACCCCCACCACCGAATGCCTGTTGACCGGCGCGACCCGCAACCCGTGGGACCTGTCCCGTTCGGCCGGAGGGTCGTCGGGCGGAGCGGCGGCGCTGGTGGCCGCCGGGGTCACGCCCCTGGCGCATGCCAACGACGGCGGCGGGTCCATCCGGATCCCGGCGTCGTGTTGCGGGCTCGTCGGGCTGAAGCCCACCCGGGGTCGGATCATCGACATCGAGGAGGTCGAGAGCCTTCCGGTCAACGTCACCACCCAGGGGGTGGTCACGCGCACGGTCCGGGACACGGCCTACTACTTCGCCGCCGCCGAGCGCGCCTACCGCAACCTGGCCCTGCCCCCGATCGGGCATGTGACCCGGCCCGGACCCCGCCGGCGGATCGCGCTGCTGACGACCGGTCACGGCACGATGGTCACCCAGCCCGAGGTCGCCGACGCGGTGCGGTCGGCGGCGGCGCTGTTCGAGTCCCTCGGGCATCAGGTCGAGGAGATCCCCTTCCCGTTCGACAACGACATCGGGATCGCCTTCCTGCGCTACTGGGCGTTTCTGGCCTACGGCATCAAGCGGTTGGGGGCGCGGCTCTACGGGGCCGGCTTCAATCCCGGGCTGCTGGAGTCCTACACCCTGGAACTGGCCCGCATGTTCGCCGCCGGGCCGGGGCTGCTGCCCGCGGCGATCCGCCGCATGAAGCGGTTCCCCGAGTCCTACGCCGAGGCGTTCGCCGGGTACGACGCGGTGCTGTCGCCGGTCCTGGGCCACGAGCCGCCCCCGATCGGTTTCCTCGGGCCCGAGGTCGAGCCCCGGGAACATCTGGTGCGGCTGCTCCGCTACGTGTCGATGACCCCGCTGCAGAACATCGCCGGCACTCCCGCGATCAGTCTCCCGCTGGGTGCCACGCCCTCGGGTCTGCCGATCGGGGTGCAGGTCGCTGCCGCCTGGGGCCAGGAGCGGCTCCTGCTGGAGCTGGCGCTCGAGGCGGAAGAGGCCCGACCGTTCGCCCGGCTCCCCGGGGCCTGAGCGCGGCGGTTGGTCAGGCGGCGACGTCGGCGGACCGGCGCACCTTCACGATCTGCGAAGCGAGGAAGACCGCCCCCATGGCAAGTCCGGTGAGGCCGGTCCACAGCAGGGTGTCGGTGGTGCCCTGGTCGAGGTTCCCGGCGCCGAACAACTCGATCCCCAGCGCCGCCAGCACCACGCCGATCCCGCCCAGCGTCACCAGCGCGGTCATGATGACCCCCGAGGCCTGACCGGACAGTTCGACGGGCAGCACCGTCTGACTGGCGATGTTGGTGTAGGCGTACCCCATCGCGAACGACAGTGCGCTGAGCATGAGCCCCACGATGTCCAGGGCCAACGAACGGGTGAGGGCCTGGAGGAGCAGGCCGAGGCACCCCGCCACGATCGCGACGGCCATGACCAGGCCGTCGGGCACCTTGCCGGCAAGGCGTCCGGACAGCGGACCACTCAGCGCGGTCGCGACCGCCGGGAACACGAACAGCGCGCCGGCGATGGCAGCCGTGAACCCCCGGACCTGCTGCAGCTGGATGGTCACGACCAGCATCATCATGCAGTAGCCGATGTTGGCGACGGTCCCGGCGGCCAACAGGCCCACGAAGGAGCGCCGCCTCATGAGGTCGGGGCTCACCAGCGGCCAGGGGTGTCGGGTCTCGTGCCAGGCCAGCACGGCAAGCAGCGCCAGACCGACGACTATCGCGCCCCCGGTCGTGGGAGCCAGCAGGGTGGAGCTGTCGAGGTTGTCCAGACCCCAGCTCGCCAGGCACACCCCGGCGACCACGAGCAGGACGCCGGTCCAGTCGAGGTCGCGCAGGCTGCGACCGTCGGGGTCGCGGCTCTCGCGCAGCGACCGCGACCCCCAGACGAACGCGACCAACGCCAGGGGGACGTTCACCCAGAACACCCAGCGCCACCCGACCGTGGTCGCCAGGCCCCCACCCACGATGGGGCCGATCGCCGTGCCGATGTTGGCCATGCCCAGCATGAGGCCCAACGCACGTGGCCGTTCCGACTCCGTCGTGTCGTGGGTGACGAGGCTGAACGCGACGGGCAGGATCAGGGCGCCGCCCAGACCCTGCAGGACCCGCACGGCGATCAGCTCGCCCGATGTCTGCGACAACCCGCACAACAGCGAGGCCACCCCGAAGACCGCCACGCCGGTGAGGAGGACACGTTTGCGCCCCAGCATGTCGGCGATCCGGCTGGCGGGGATCATGAACGACCCCAGCGCCAGCATGTAGCCGCTCAGCACCCACTGGAGATCGGTGGTCGTGCTGCCGAGGTCGACCGCGATGACCGGGAGCGCCAGGCCGAGGGCGAAGAAGTCGAGTTGGATGAGGAACAGCGCCATCGCCACGGGCAGGAACCGGGCGAAGGGAGGTCCGTTCATGGCGGCCAGCGTAGGGGGATCGCGGGTAGCGTTCGCGGCATGAGCAAGCACGGGTTGCAGGTGACAGGTGTCGGCCGGGCGGGCGCGGTTCCCGACGTGATGGTTCTCGACGCCGGGGTCGAGGTCGTCGCGGCGGATCCCGGGGCGGCGTACCAGGCGGCCACGGCGGCGCTCGCGGGTCTGCGGAGGGCTGCGGTGGACGCGGGCATCGCCGAGCGCGACCTGCGCACCTCGCAGGTGCTCCTGCATCCGGTGCATGATCGCGACGGCGCCGTGTCCGGACATCAGGCGTCGCTGGGTCTGGCCATCGTGGTGCGGGATCTGTCGGGGTCGGGCGCGATCATCGACTCGGTCACCGCCGGCGCGGGGGAGCATGCCCGCCTGCACGGGATCCGGTTGGAGCACAGCGACCCCGAGGTGCTGAGCGAGGAGGCCCGGCGACTGGCGTTCGTCGACGCCCGCACGCGGGCCGGCGAACTGGCCGCCCTCGCCGGACGTCCACTGGGGCGTTGCGTGTGGGTCGCCGAGGGCGGGGATGCGTCGCCGCGTCCGGCGTTTCGCGCCATGGCCGCGGAGATGGCCGTGGATCCGGGGCAGGTCGAGCAGACGGTGACGTTGGCGACCCGCTGGGAGTTCGCGGACTGAGGATCGTCTGTCCGGAGACGACACAACGCCCCCGCCGAGGAGTGGCAGGGGCGTTGCGCAGGTCAGGTGACCGGCAGGGTCACTTCTTCTTGGGGGTCTGCGGGACGGCCTTCTTGTTCTTGATGGCGTCCTTCATGGTGGCCTTGTGAGAACTGTGGTTGATGCTCATCGTGGTGTCGGTCGTGTTGCCGAGAACCTTGGTCGAGTACATGGGGTGCTCCTTGGTGTCCGTTGTTTCCTCTGACCTCAGTATGGCACAGGGCTATGCATATATACACATGCTCCTGACGTGGCCCCGGTCACATCTGCCATGCTTCTGTCGGGAGGGCGACCATGCTTCATCCCGGGAGGATCCATGGCAGAACCGGACGTCGCGGAGGGGCCACGACCACTGCAGCGGATGGTCATGGTCACCAGCATCCTGACCGCGGCCGGGGCGGCGGGGCGCCCGGCGGGCGAACTGGCGACCACCGTGGGGTTCCGCGGGACGCCGGAGAGTCGCCGCGAGCAGCTCGCGCGACTCATCCGCGACCTGCAGCGCATCGGGGTCGACATCGGCAACGTCGCCCCTCGCGGCGACGAGGCAGTGTGGGTGCTGCGTCCCAACGACAGTCGGATCCGCCTGTCCTTCACCCCTGAGCAGGCGGCCGAACTGGCCCGGGCGGCGCTCTTGGCCGGTCATGAGTCGGTGATCCGCGAATTCCCCGACCCGTTGCAGCCACCCCCGGGGGTCGACGTCGCCCTGCGCAACGCCGCCGACGCCGAGATCGTGCTCGGTGCGGTCGCCTCCCGCAGTGTGCTCACGTTCCGCTACAACGGTCGCCCCCGTGAGGTCGATCCTGCTTCCGTGCAGCGCAGCCCGGCGGGTTGGACCGTGACCGGCTTCGACCGCGGCTCGGCGGGGTCGCGCACGTTCGCCCTGGCCCGCATGACCGAGGTGGCGGCGGGTCCTGCCGGTTCGGCGGTCGAGGTGGAGACCGAGCGGCGGGATGGTGCCGACCCGTTGGGGTGGTCGGTTGATCCACCCGTCATCGCGACCCTCGAGGCCCCACCGGAGTACCGGCCCGACGTCGAGCGCCTCCTCGGCCCGGCACGTGGCGCCGGACCGCTGGAGTATCCGGTCACCAACCGGTGGGTGTTCCTGTCCCGCATCGTGGAACTGGGCACCCGGGTGCGCCTGACCGGTCCGCCGGAACTGCGCGCCGAACTCCGCGACATGCTGGCGGCGGCGACGTGACCGCGCTCCAGTCCCTGGCCCGCATCCACCGGGTGATGGCGCTGCTCCACGGCCATCCCGAGGGCCTTCCGCTCGACTTCGTGGCGGCGACCCTCGAGGTCGACCCGGCCACCTTGCGCCGCGAGATCCTGGAGTACTACGCCACCGACATCCCCCCCGAGGCGCTCATGGGACTGTCGCGGGCCGAGTCGCTGGAGTTCCTGGCCGCCGACGGCGCCGAAGCCGATCCTCACCTGGCCCCGGTGATCCGGGCCGTGACCGATCGCCCCGAGGCGGAACTCGGTGTCGAGTACCTGCGCGCCGACGAGCTGGTGGCGCTCTACGAGGCCGCCCTGGGACTGGCCACGCTCGAGCCCGACAACCACGAACTGACCGGCGCGCTCACCGTCCTGTCCGACACGTTCCTGGGCCGGGTGGGGGCGCAGCGTCGCGACGACCCGGTCGCCGGGCTGCTGCGTCAAGGACTCGAGGAGCGCCGCGGTGTCCGGATCGAGTACTCACGCGCGTGGCGTCCGGGGGTGTCGGTCCGGGACATCCAGCCGTACGCGCTGCGACACACCTCGAGGGGATGGGAGGTCGACGCCGGCCCGCTGGTCGACGGGCGGGCGCGCACCTACATCGTGGACCGGATCGTCGACGCCGAGTTGCTCGACGGCCGCTTCGAGAGGCCGGAGGGTGTCGATGACATCCTCGCCGCGGAGCGCGCAGCGGTGCGGGTGGTCCTGTCCCTGCCCCAGCGCACGCACTGGGTCGCCGACCGGTTCGCGGAGTCGACCGAGGTGCTCGCCGCGGACAGCGACGACCTCACCGTGGCCGCACACTTCCTGCCGCCGGTGGCCGAGCGGGTGGGTCTGATCCTGATCATCGCCGGGCCCCAGGCGTTCGTGCTCGATCCGCCGACGTCGGCCGACGCCGGCGCCGACCTGGCGGCACGCCTCCTCGCCCACCACGGGTTGGACGTGGCCGAACCGTGACGGCGACGCCGGACCGACCCGGCGCGTCGCGACCGGCGGCGAGCGACCCGTTCGGCACAATGAGGGCCGCCGGGGGCCGACTGAGGGAGACGCGTGACCACGACCGCGACATCGCGTTCGCCGCGCACCCGTACCCGCGCCCCCCAGACATTTCCGGTGGTCCTCGGACTGGTCTGCCTGCTCGGCGGGGCGTCGCTGGCGTTCACCGCGATCGGGCACATCACGGATCTGGGCGTCAACGCCCCCTACATGCACAACCTCATGGCGTTCAATGAGCCGGCCACAGCGCAATTGACCGATGTGTTGGGCCCGGCGGCCAAGTCGGTGGACAACCTCACGCTGTTCGTGACGATCGCCGCGATCGCGACCGCGGCGACACTGCTCATCGTGGCGGCCGGACTGTTCCTCAGCTCCGGACACGTGCGGCACCCCGATGCCGCGCGCCGGGTGGCGGCCGTGGGCCTCTGGCTCGCGCTGGGGATCGCGGTCATCAACGTGATCCCGTTCGACGCCGGGTGGGGCGAAGCCGCGCTGGGGACTCCCGGGGGTTCGGTCGCCGAGGGGATCCGCACCGGACTCGTCGCCCTCGGAGGTCTGCTCGTGCTGCAGATATCGGCTCCGCAGTGGCGTCACAGCGTCCGCGACGCCTTCCGCGACTGACCGATCCCGCGACTGCCGCGGCCCTCATGTGTCCCTGATCACCCGCTCACGCGGGTGGGCCTGGTCGTGACTGCCGGTGACACGGGGGATAATCGGGCCATCGACCCCGGCTCCGCCGGAAGAACGAAGGGACTGCCATGGCGCGTCTGGCCCAGACCGAGGACCTCACCGACATCCAGCGCGACATCCTCGCTGCCGTCCACGACTTCGTGGACAAGGAGATCATCCCCAACGCGAACACCCTCGAGCACGCCGACGAGTACCCCACCGAGATCGTCGAGGGCCTCAAGGAGCTCGGCGTCTTCGGTCTGGTGATCCCCGAGGAGTACGGGGGTCTGGGGGAGTCGCTGACGACCTACGCGCTGGTGGTCGAGGAGATCGCCCGCGGGTGGATGAGCGTGTCCGGGGTCATCAACACCCACTTCATCGTGGCCTACATGATCATGCAGCACGGCACCGACGAGCAGAAGCAGTACTACCTGCCGCGCATGGCGACCGGCGAGGTCCGCGGCGCCTTCTCGATGTCCGAACCCGGCTGTGGTTCCGACGTGGCGGCGATCCAGAGCAAGGCGGTCCGCGAGGGTGACGAGTACGTCCTCAACGGTCAGAAGATGTGGCTGACCAACGGGGGGTCGAGCACGCTGGTCGCGGTCCTGGTCCTGACCCCCGACGAGGCAGCCCCCGACGCCAGCGTCTACAAGAAGATGACGACGTTCCTGATCGAGAAGCCCGAAGGGTTCGGCGAGGTGCTGCGCGGGCTGACCATCCCCGGCAAGATCGACAAGATGGGCTACAAGGGGGTCGACACCACCGAACTCATCATGGACGACTTCCGGCTGCCCGCCGACGCCGTCCTGGGTGGCGCCACCGGCAAGGGTTTCTACCAGATGATGGACGGCGTCGAGGTCGGCCGGGTCAACGTGGCCGCGCGCGCCTGCGGCGTCGCCATCCGGGCCTTCGAATTGGGCGCCGAGTACTCGCAGTTGCGCGAGACCTTCGGCAAGCCGATCGCCCAGCACCAGGCCGTGCTGTTCCGGCTCGCCGACATGGCCGTCAAGGTCGAGGCGGCCCACCGCATGATGGTCATGGCTGCCCGCAAGAAGGACTCCGGCGAGCGCAACGACCTCGAGGCCGGGATGGCCAAGTACCTGGCCAGTGAGTACTGCAAGGAGGTCGTCGAGGACTCCTTCCGGATCCACGGCGGCTACGGCTACTCCAAGGAATACGAGATCGAGCGGCTGTACCGCGAGGCGCCCATGCTGATGATCGGCGAGGGCACCGCCGACATCCAGCGCATGATCATCGGTCGGCGGCTGCTCGAGGAGTACCAGCTCCGGCTCTGACGCTTCGGATCGGGAAGGGGATACGGTGAAACCATGCCTCCCGAACCCCCTGATGTGATGCAGCGACCGGTGTTGGCGTCCTTCGACAACTACCTGGCCGCCCAGAAGGCCGTCGACACCCTGAGCGACAACCGTTTCCCCGTGCAACACGTGGCGATCGTCGGCGAGGACCTGCGGCTCGTCGAGGCAGTGCTGGGTCGGATGTCCTGGGGGCGGGCGGCTCTCGGCGGCATGGCGACATTCGCCTGGTTCGGGGTCCTGATCGGACTCTTCGTGAGCTTCTTCGGCAGCCAGGACACGGCACCGACGCAGATGATCCTGCTGGGTCTGCTGTTCGGTGC
The DNA here is from genome assembly GCA_046330625.1 of Candidatus Nanopelagicales bacterium. Taxonomy (GTDB): domain Bacteria; phylum Actinomycetota; class Actinomycetes; order S36-B12; genus CAIWTL01. Next base: position 28,137 of record JAXLSJ010000016.1, on the reverse strand, counting down.
TGCCTTCGGCATCGTCTTCGGGTTGGCCTCCTACGCGTTCACCGGGGGCCGGCGCGACTTCGTGTCCCGCCAGGCGCTGCAGGCGACCCGCTATGACGTGCGCTGCGACGCCGAGGTCATCGGCCAGGCGCGACAGATCCTGGGACTGGCCCCGGCGTGGCCACCGCAGGCGACGGAGAACACCGACCCGGACCAGGCCCCCGATGCCCCCTGACCCGTCCTGCCCCCGGTGTGGTGGCGAGCTGCTCGGCCCCACCGTGATGCACGAGCGGTTCGAATGCCCCCAGCACGGTCCGGTCCCGCCGGTCCATCATCCCCTCCTGCCCGCCTCCGATGCCCTCGCGCGACTGGCGGCCGACAGCGACGTGCCGTTCTGGATCCCCTGGCCGTTGCCCAGTCGCTGGCTGTTCGCCGGACTCCAACTGGCCGGGGGTGGCAGGGAACCGGTCGACGCGGCGGTCATGGCCCTGAGCGGGCAGGGCATGAGCGACGGACCGTCGGACGTGGTCATCGTGGCCGAGAAACCCGGGACCGGTCTGGGCGCCCGTTGGGCGGGGGTCGCTGAGCCCGACCCGGATCTGACCTCGCGCCCGGCCACGACCAAGATCCGCGCCGCGGGGTGGCCCACCCCGTTGTGGCATCTGGACACCGCGGGCCGCGCTGCCTACGTGGGCGAGGCGGCCGGGTGCTGGCTGTGGTTCGTCTCCTGGCCCGACACCGCCTGGCCGGTGATCGACGACGCATTGCGGCTCGTCGACCTCCGCGACCCCGCCTCCCCGACCGACATCCCCGCAGGGGCGGGCCAACCCCGACTGGTGGCAGGCCCCGGAACCTGAGCCGCGCACGGTCGATGCCGCGGGCGATAACCTGCAGGTACATCACGATGAGGAGCACCCATGAGCCCGGACTCGAGCGCGGGGTACGACCAGGACCCGCCGTTGGTGGTGGTGGCCAACCGGCTTCCCATCGAGTTCGACGCTGACGAGGGCTGGCGGGCGGCTCCCGGTGGCCTCGTGGCGGCCATGGAATCGGTCCTGCGGGACCGCGAGGCGCTGTGGATCGGGTGGAGCGGCCGGTTCGAGGACGGGACGTCCGAGGCACCCCCGCCGCCCAGCGGCACCGGAGCGCTGAAACTGGACGAGGTCCCGCTCACCCAGGCCGAGGTCGAGGGTTACTACGAGGGCTGCTCGAACGGGGCCATCTGGCCGCTGTACCACGACGCGATCGTCACACCGGTCTACCACCGGACCCAGTTCCAGACCTACCGCCGGGTCAACGAGAAGTTCGCGCGCCGGGTCGCCGAGGTGGCACCGCGGGGCGCGCTGGTCTGGGTGCACGACTACCAACTGCAGCTCGTGCCGCGCATGTTGCGGCAACTGCGGCCGGACCTGCGGATCGGGTTCTTCCTGCACATCCCGTTCCCCCCGGTCGAGATCTTCAGCCAGCTGCCCTGGCGCCGCCAGATCCTCGAGGGCCTGCTCGGCGCCGACCTGGTGGGTTTCCAGACCCGCGAGGCGGCCCTGAACTTCCTCCGGCTCGTGCAACGTTTCCTGGCGCTTCGGCCGGGTGGCGACCGCGTCGTCGTCGACGAGTTGTCCGGCAGTCGCACGGTCCGTGTCGAGGCCTTCCCGATCGGGATCCGGGCCGAGGACTTCGCCAGCATGGCGGCCGACCCCGAGATTCTGGCCCGGGCCGCGGAGATCCGCGAGGACCTGGGGTCACCGGAACTGATCCTGCTCGGGGTCGACCGCCTGGACTACACCAAGGGCATCGACGTCCGGATCCGGGCGGTCACCGAACTCTTCCAGGACGAGGAACTCGACGCGGACTCCACGGTGTTCGTCCAGGTGGCCACGCCCAGTCGCGAGAACGTCGACGAGTACCAGCGGATCCGCGACGACGTGGAACTGCTCGTGAGCCGGGCCAACGGTGACATCGGCAAACTCGGCACCACGCCGATCCACTACATGCACCAGAACATGCCCCGTGACGAACTCATCGCCATGTACGTGGCCGCCGACGTCATGCTGGTCACGCCGCTGCGCGACGGGATGAACCTGGTGTGCAAGGAGTACGTCGCCTGTCGCACCGAGGAGAACGGTGCGCTGGTGCTCAGCGAGTTCACCGGGGCGGCGGTGCAGATGCCCGACGCCTGGCTGGTCAACCCCTATGACATCGACGGGGTCAAGCGGAGCATCCTCGACGCGGCCAACGTCGCGCCCCAGGAGGCGGCGCGACGGATGTCGGCGCTGCGGCACGGGGTGTTCGAACACGACGTCGAGCGGTGGGCGCAGGACTTCCTGTCGCGGCTGCAGGGTTCCCTGTGACCCTCGGCCCGGACAGCGTCCCGGGTGATCTGAGCCGGCGACTCGGAGAGGTCGGGCCCGATGTGCCGCTGCTGGTGTGCTGCGACTTCGACGGCACGTTGGCCCCCATCGTGACCCGCCCGATGGACGCCCGCCCGCTGCCGGGCACCCCCGAGTTGCTGCGCGATCTCGCAGACCACCCGGCCACGACCGTGGCGGTGGTCAGCGGCAGATCGCTCGCGGACCTGCGTCTGTTGTCGGGACTCGGCCCCCCGGTGGTGCTGGTCGGCTCCCACGGCAGCGAGTACGAGACCGGGTTCGCCGAGGACTTGACCGACGAGCAGGCCGCACTCTACCGGCGCCTGGACGCGGATCTGACGGCACTGGTCGCCACCGCCCCCGGGGCAGAACTGGAGCGCAAACCCATCAGCATCGCCGTGCATGTGCGGCAGGCCTCGCGCGCCGACGCCGGACGGGTGCTGGCGGCGATGACCGAGGGGCCGGTGACCTGGCCTGGGGTGCACGCCACCGCCGGCAAGGAGGTGCTCGAACTGGCCGTGCAGCGGGTCGACAAGGGCGGAGCCATCGATCGCCTGCGACCCGACGGAGGTGTCGTTCTGTTCGTCGGCGACGACGTCACCGACGAGCGCGGCTTCGCCGCACTGCGCGACAGCGACATCGGCGTCAAGGTCGGCCCCGGGGACACCGCGGCGCGGTATCGGGTCCCCGATGTCCCGGCCGTGGGCGACCTACTGGCGGTCGTGGCCCGCGGCCGGGAAGGCGATCAGAACAGGTCGTAACGCTGGCGCGACAGGAACCACCCGTGGGCGTTCTTGTTCCAGCACTTGAGGCCCTTCACCTTGCTCTTGCAGAAGAAGGGGCCGTAACTGAGCGAGTGGCCGTAGGGAAGTGCCTTGCCCGGGTTGAGGGCGTCGCTGACGCAGACGAACCGGGACGCGGCCTTGCCGCCCATGCCGACCGAACTGCCGTAGTCGCCCTCGCGGCAGGTCTGGCCCGACGGGGCCCGCCAGTCGTGCTGGTTGATGTCACAGCGCATGCTCCAGCGGCCCTGCGCCTTGAGCATGCCGCAGCGGATGTTGCCAGAGGGGGTGTGGAAGAACTTCGACCGCATCGCGGCTGCAGTGGGTGTTGCAGCGGCCGTGGTCGTGGCAGCACTCGTCGGCGAGGTGACGGAGGCTGTTGCGGCTGGGACCATCACCGTAGCTCCGGTGACAAGGACCGCGCTGGCGACCATGACGATGGTGTTTCTGAATCCGGGCATTGACATCCTCCCGTTGTGTCCGCTTCTGATTCGACGCTACTCCGGGCGGGACCCGCCCACCAGAGCGTGGGGGCCATTTGGGAAACTGGGCCCCGGGCGTCGTGCCCTCCCCGACGAGAAGGACCTTCATGAGCACTGACATCACCAAGGTGGCGATCATCGGCCAGGGCACCGTCGGGACAGCCCTCGCCTCACTTGCCGGGGACGCCGGGATCGAGGTGGTCACCGGCGCCGAAGGGACCGTGCCCGACCTGGCCGGCTGCACACTGGTGATCGAGGCGGTGCGCGAGGACGACGCCACCAAACGCGAGGTGCTCACCGCAATTGCCGAGGCTGCCGACGACGCTGCCGTGCTGGTGACCACGACGTCGGTCCTGGATGTCACCGCTCTGGCGCTGGCCACCGGGGCTCCGGCGCGCGTCGTGGGGCTGCACCTGTCCCTGCCTGCCGATCAACGCACTTTGGCCGAGGTCGTGCGCACCGTCCTCGCCGCGGACTCCGCAGTCGCAGCGGTGAGTGATCTTGCCGAGGCGCTGGGCCGCTCCGCGGTGGTCGTCGCCGACCGGCCGGGGTTCATCTCGGCGCGCCTTCTCTACGGGTACCTGAACCATGCCATCTCGATGGTCCAGAACGGTTATGCGTCTACCCAGGACGTGGACGCCGCCATGCGGTTCGGCTGCGGCTACCCGATCGGTCCGTTGGCCATGGCCGACGCGATCGGGCTGGACGTCCTGCGCGACGCGCTGGCCGCCCTGTACGCGGTCACCGGCGAAAGGGTGCACGCGCCGTCGCCCATCCTCAAGCAGCTCGTGGCCGCGGGGAAGCAGGGCCAGAAGTCGGGGGCGGGCTTCTACACCTATGCCGAGCCGGGTTCCGCCGAGATCGTCGTCGCCGACACGGCCGCCGACGATGCCGCCGTCGCGCCCCGCGAGGTGACGTCGGTCGGTGTGATCGGGTCGGGCACCATGGCCACCGGCATCATCGAGGTGTTCGCGAAGTCCGGCTTCGACGTCACCTTCGTGGCCCGAGGCGACGAGAAGGTGGCCCGGGTCGCCGCTGCGCTGGCCAAGTCGCTGGACAAGCAGGTCGACAAGGGCCGGTTGACCGCCGAGGACCGCGACGCGATCGTGGCGCGGACCACCGGGGTCACCTCGGTGGAGCAACTGGACCAGGTGGACCTGGTCGTCGAGGCCGTCGTCGAGGACCTCGACGTCAAGCTGGAGTTGTTCCGCACCCTCGATCGGGTCTGCAAGGACGGCGCGGTCCTGGCGACCACGACCTCGAGTCTTCCTGTCATCGAGATGGCTGCGGTCACCGGACGTCCCCAGGATGTGGTCGGCCTGCACTTCTTCAACCCGGCGCCGATCATGAAGCTCGTCGAGATCGTGCGGACGACCGAGACGGGCGACGATGTGGTCGCCACAGCCTGGGACATCTGCCGCCGCACCAAGAAGGTCGGCGTCGAGTGCGGCGATCGCGGTGGGTTCATCGTCAACGCCCTGCTGTTCCCGTATCTGAACGATGCGGTGCGCATGGTCGACGCCCACTACGCCACCAAGGAGCAGATCGACGACGCCATGAAGGCCGGTGCCGGGTTCCCGATGGGCCCGTTCGCCCTGCTCGACGTCGTGGGCAACGATGTGTCACTGGCGATCCAGGAGGTCCTCCTGGACGAGTTCAACGACCCGGGCTTCGAGCCCGCCGACTCGCTGCGCGCGGTCGTGGCTGCCGGGTTCCTGGGCCGTAAGACGGGCCGAGGGTTCTACGACTACGCGCGCTGAGCGAGCACACCCAGGTTCGCCAACTCGTCGGCCCGCTCGTTGCCGGGATGCCCGGCGTGGCCCTTGACCCACTCCCATTCCACCTGGTGGGCGGCGAGTTCGGCGTCGAGGACCTCCCAAAGGTCGCGGTTCTTGACCGGCTTCTTGGCGCTGGTGACCCAGCCGTTGCGTTTCCAGTTGGCCATCCATGACGTGACCCCGTCGCGGACGTAGACCGAGTCGGTGACGATGCGGATCCGGCACGAGCGGTTGAGCGTGCGCAGGCCCTCGATCACGGCGGTGAGTTCCATGCGGTTGTTCGTCGTCGCCGGTTCGCCGCCGTGCAGTTCCCGGGTGTGGTCGCCCCACTCCAGCAGCACGCCCCACCCGCCGGGTCCCGGGTTCCCCTTGCATGCACCGTCGGTGTACATGATCACGTCGTCGTCGGCCACGCCCCAGCGTCGCACGTCACTCGCGCGGTGTCGGACAGTGACCCGTGGTTGGATCGGCCCATGGCCCGCCGACGACGCCCCCGCAGCGCAGCGCCGCGGCCCCTGGGCGGGGTGTCGCCCGACGAGGAACGGGTGATGCGCGACGGTCGGCCCGTGTGGGTCCGCAAGGTCCCGGGGGCGAGCGCGGGCAAGCCCTACACCTGTCCGTGGTGCGACGACCGCATCCCCGTCGGTGAGCCGCACGTGGTCGTCTGGCCGGCGGACGAGCGTGACGGTCTCGGGCACCGGCGACACTGGCACTCGCGGTGCTGGGGACGAAGCGGCTGATTCCCGCGTACTCATGGGACCATGGACCCATGGCACGGCGATGGCGCATGGCAGCGACCCTGGGGTTGCTGTTGGCGGTCAGTGCTCCCGCCACGGCTCGGGCCACCGACGACTACGTCGTGCCCACCGACCCCGCCGACCAACTCAGCCTGCCCGCCTCCGCCGATCTCGCGGCGCCGCTGGCGCGCTCCTTGGGGATTGACGCCCAGGGTGCCCGCTTCCGCTATGCCCTCAGCTATGTCGCGATCCCCCTCAAGGGGTACCGCTTGGGGGTGCGCCGATCCCAGGTCGAGGCCATGACCCGACACGTGTCGCGGCGGATGTCCTCGCAGACGGCCGAGCGATTCAGTTACGGCATGACGTCGTGGACGAAGGCCCCTCGGACCACGAGTGGTCGCCTGTCGTGCGACCCCGTCGTGGTCAACCGCAAGTACCGCTCCTACGCACGGGGCCTGAATCGCCCCCCGGAGGGCTACCGCGACACCATCGCCATCTACGTCACGCCCGCCCGGTACAAGTGCAACTACGCCGGCATCGCCCTCCTCGGGGGCCGGGCCATCGTCCTCAACGGCGTCGACGGCGACGACCCGGCCGGGCTCCAGGACTGGATCACCGCGCACGAACTGGGTCACACCCTCGGGCTGGAGCACGAGGCGTCGTTCTGGTCGCGGACGGCGGGATGGACCTTCGCCGACCCCGTCCCGGTCAAGGCGCGGGAACAGCAGTGGAACGTCTACGGTGACTACCTCGATCTCATGGGACAGCCGCCCAACGCCGGCTACGGCCTGCCGGGCGCACGGTTGTCCCGCTGGTCCTTCAGCGCCCTGCACCTCCAGGATCTGGGCGTCCTCACCGGCCGCAACGAGACCGTCGTCCGGACCTCGGGTCGCTACACCCTCGACGCCGTCACCCCGGATCGTTCTGGCGGCCGCATGATGCTGTCGATCCCGGTCGTGGCCGACGGTCAGACCACCTACTGGTCCCTGGAGTTCCGTCCGGCTTCCTCGAACGCCACGGGGCTCCGGCTCCCGGAACCGTACGTCATGCGTGGGTACGGTGTCCGGCTGCTGTTGGCCGGGCGCGGGGTGCGGTACCCGGCCGCCATGAATCGCGTGTTCCACGTGTCGCGTGCCGCCACGGCCCAGGCCGCGCTCCCGGTGGGCCAACGCGTGCGGCTGGCGCGCACCGGCAGCGTCCGGGTGGTCTCGGTCGGCGCGGACACCGCCACCGTGGACATCACCCTGTCATGACCTCGATCGGGGCGAATTCGGTTCTGCCCGCGGATCGCCGGGACTTCGCGCTGACCACGGCGGACTCCGTCACCCTGCGGGGCGAGATCGCGCTGCCGCAGTGGACCGATCCCCTGGCCACCGTGGTGTGTGTCCACCCGTTGACCACCGAGGGCGGGTCGATGGAGTCGCACCTGTTCCGCAAGATCTCCTGGCGACTGCCGGCGCTTGCCGGCCTGGCGGTGGTGAGATTCAACATGCGGGGCGCCGGAACCGGCGAGCGTCGCAGTGGGGGAGTGTTCGATGAATGTCGGTCCGAAGGACTCGACCTGGGCGCGGTGCTGTCCTGGGTCCAGCGCGAAGGGCTCCCGGACCCCTGGCTCGTGGGCTGGTCGTTCGGCACCGACGTGACGCTGGCCTTCGGCGATCGCGACCCCGTGGCCGGAGCGATCCTGCTGTCGCCGCCGCTGCGGTTCACCGACGACGGGTCCCTGTCGCGCTGGGCGGCCTCGCGGCGCCCGCTGACCGTCCTGGTGCCCGAGTTCGACGACTATCTGCGTCCGGCCGAGGCCGAACAGCGTTTCGCCGCGGTCCCGCAGGCCGATGTGCGGGCGATCGCCGGTGCCGGTCACCTGTGGGTGGGGGAACGATTCGTGCGGATCGTGTTGAATGAGATCGTGCGGGTGATCGCACCTGCAGCACACCCCCTGCCGACCGAGTGGTCGGGCAGCATGACCCGTTGGAGGGATCTGTGAGCGAGTCTCTCGCCGGTAAGAAGGCCATCGTGACGGGAGCGTCCCGTGGCATCGGGCGTGCGGTGGCGGAACGTTTCGCCGCCGAGGGTGCCGACGTGGCCCTCATGGCCCGTAACACCGAACTGCTGGACGAGGTGGCCGCCGGGATCGGCGGGGCGGTCGTACGGTCCGTCGACGTCAGCGACTCCGAGGCGTTCCGGGGCGCGCTGGCCGATGTCGTCGCGGAGTTGGGCGGGGCGGACATCCTGGTCAACAACGCCGGTGGCAACTCGTTCTCGATGCCGCTGGTGGCCACCCGGTTCTCCGGGTGGGAGAAGACCATGCGGCTCAACGTCGACTCGATCGTCCACGCCGCCCAGGTGGTGCTGCCGGGCATGCTGGAGCAGAAGTCCGGCAGCATCATCAACATGTCCAGCGTGGTGGCGCTGCGGGGGGGACCGCTCATGGCGCACTACGCGGCGGCGAAGGCCGCGGTCGTGTCCCTGAGCCAGAGCCTGGCCATCGAATGCGCGTCCAGCGGGGTCCGCGTGAACTCGCTGCTGCCGGGCTGGATCGACACCGACCTGACCGACTTCCTGCGCGTGGAGCAGACCACCGAAGAAGCCGTGCTCTCGCGGGTGCCGATGCAGCGTTGGGGTCGCGCCGAGGAGATCGCCGCCGCAGCGTTGTTCCTGGCCTCCGACGAGTCGTCGTTCATGACCGGCCAGATGCTCATCGTCGACGGCGGCCTGTCGGCGATGCCGTGATGCGGGACCTGGGATCGGGACCATCGGTGGTCCTGCTGCACGCGTTCCCGGTCGATCACCGGCTGTGGGACCAGGTGGCGCCGATCGTGGCCGGGGCAGGGTTCCGGGTGCTGGTGCCCGACTATGCCGGTTTCGGGGAGTCCGCGGTTCCCGCGGCTCCGCCGTCGGTGGACGCCATGGCCGACGATCTGTTGCACCGACTGTCGGAACGGCAGGTCTCGCAGTTCTGCCTGGCCGGACTGTCCATGGGCGGCTACGCCGCGATGGCGATCCTGCGGACGGCCGGCGAGCGGGTGACCGGCCTCGGCCTCGTCGACACCAAGATGGCCGCCGACCCCGACGAGGCCCGAGCCCGTCGCCTCGCCATCGCCGACCAGGTGGAGTCCACCGGATCGACGGACTTCCTGGTCGACGCCATGATCGGCCAACTGCTGGGCGACCACACCCGTCGGGAACGCCCGGAGGTGGTGGAACGGGTCTCCGGGTGGATCAGGTCTGCCCGCCCCGAGGCGGTCGCGTGGGCGCAGCGGGCGATGGCCGGCCGGCCGGACTCCGCCGACACGTTGGCCGGCTACCCGGGCCCGGCGTTGGTCCTGGCCGGCGCCGAGGACACGATCTCGCCGCCGGCGGAGCAGGAGGCGATCGCCTCGACCCTGGCGGACGCCGACCTCGGATTCATCGAGGGTGCGGGTCACCTGAGCGCCGTCGAGGATCCCGAGGCGGTGGCCGCTGCGCTGGTGGATCTCGCCGGAAGGTCGCTGCCCGCCTGACCGTCAGCTCGGCGCTGGTGCCGGCACCGGGGCAGTCGTGGGGGCGGGCGGTGCGGTGGCCTGGGCGTCGGTCAAGGTCGTCAAGGCCTGGTTGATGGTCTCGCTGTAGGCCGCGACCCCTTGTTCGGTCAGGTGGATGCCGTCGCTGACGTGCACATCGCCTTCCGCCTGGGCGCGCGAATGCCAGTCCGCCAGCACCGCGTTGGGGGTCTGGGCCACCATTTCGGCGATCAACTCGTTGTTCGGGTTCTGCCATTCCCGCGGCACGTCGACGTTGACCACCACGATCCGCTGGGCCACGGACAGCACCTGCAGGATCTGCTTGAGTTGGCTGCGCTCGACGTAGCCGTTCGATCCCGTGTGCAGGATGACCGTCTCGCGCAGGGCGCCGGCGTCGCGCAGCTCTTGGACGCGGGTCAGGATGTCCGACGCCTGGCGACCGACCGCGGCGTCGATGGCGATCTTCTTGAAGTCGTCGCGCAGGCCGCCCTGGGCGCCCAGCATGACCGATTCGCCCACCGCCAGGATGCCGGGTTTCACGGTGGTGACCCCGGGAGCGGTGACCGTGCCGGACAATTGCGGATCGCCCGACGACTTCTCGTGTTTCCCCGGGGTGGCATCGAGCGCGGACACCGACTCGAGCCCGTGCAGGTAGTCGGCCTCGGCGGGGGGCAAGGTGACGACCCGATAGCCCACGAAAGTGCCGAACAACAGGGCGACGGTCCCGATGATCGCGGCCTTCTTGCGCATCGGTTCGCGCTGGTCGGCGGGCAATGCCCGGAACCGCTGCCAGGCGGCCTTGAGCCGTCCCCGGCGGATGGGCATCTCGATGTAGCGGTACGACAGTTCGGCCAGTCCGAAGGTGACGGCGAAGCGCAGGACCAGGTTGGCGAACCCCTCCAGGGGCACGTCGAGACCGGGGCGCAGCACCATGAAGACCGGCCAGTGCCACAGGTAGAGCCCGTAGGACCGTTGCCCGATGTACTTGAGCGGCTGGGTGCCCAGTGCCCGCCCGAGCAGGGACGCCGGATGGGACGTGGCGGCGATGACCGCGGCGACGACCACGGAGAACACCGTGAACCCGCCCCAGTACAGCCACGAGGCGTTGGAGTGGCTCGTCATCATGATGAGGATGGCCACGGCCAGGGCGCCCAGGCCCACGGCGTCGATCAGGATGCGGGCGCCCGCGGCCACCCGGTTCCCGAGTCGCTGGGGGATCCACACGGTGGCCAGCGCAGCGCCGATGAGCAGCCCCATGGCGTGGGAGTCGGTGCCGAAGTAGACCCGGCTGCCGTCATTGGGTTCGGGATAGCCGCCCAGGAACGACAGCACGATCATGATGATCGTCGAGGCCACCGCCCCGATCAGCGCCCACTCGCGCACGCGGCTCCGCCCGCCGCGTCGGAACAGGAAGACGGCCACGGCCGGCCAGATCAGGTAGAACTGCTCCTCGACCGCCAGCGACCACAGGTGCTGCAGCAGCGGCGGGCGGCCGGTGAGCTCGAAGTAGGACTGGTCGGCGATGACATACACCCAGTTCGTGGCGTAGAACAGCGCCGCCGGGATGTCGCGCCGCAGAGTGGCTGCGGCGTCGGGGGCGAAGATGGCGGCCAGCACCGCGGAGAAGATCAGGACGGCGAACAGCGCGGGCAGGAGTCGGCGGCCGCGATGGATATAGAAACGCTTGAAGTCGAGCCGGCCGGACTTGTCGAGCTCGGTGAGCACGATCGACGTGATCAGGAACCCGCTGAGCACGAAGAACATGTCGACGCCGAGGAAACCGCCCGGCATCCATGGGACATCGGCGTGGTAGAGCAGGACCGCCAGCACCGCGATCGCGCGGATGCCGTCGAGGCCGGGGATGTACGCCAGTCCCCGGGTTCCGGTGCGTTCGCCGGGTTTCGCGCCAGGCGACGTGCCGGTCGTGGGCGGCGCGGCAGCAGGGGGTGGAGTGACCGTGGCGTCGAGTGTGGCCACCTGCGGCTCCCGGATGCGGAGCCCCGAGAATCTCCCAGGACGCGGCGAGTGTATGTCGGTCTCCGGCCGGGGCCGGGGCGACACGCGGCGCGTCAGTGCCCGCGGAAGCGGTTGATCTCGTCGATGAACCGGTCGCGCTTGTCGGTGTCGCGGACCCCCAGGCCTTCCTCGGGCGCCAGCACCAGGACGCCGACCTTGCCCTGGTGCAGATTGCGGTGCACCTGGAAGGCCGCCTCACCGGTCTGGTCGAGCGGGAACACCCGCGACACGGTGGGGTGGATCATGCCCTTGTCGACCAGTCGGTTGGCTTCGTAGGCCTCGCGGTAGTTGGCGAAGTGGGATCCCACGATGCGTTTGAGGTTCATCCACAGGTACCGGTTGTCGTACTCGTGCATGTAGCCAGAGGTCGAGGCGCACGTGACGATGGTGCCTCCCTTGCGGGCGACATACGTCGATGCACCGAACGTCTCGCGGCCTGGGTGTTCGAACACGATGTCGGGGTCCTCGCCCCCGGTGAGTTCGCGGATCCGTTTGCCGAACCGCTGCCACTCCTTGGGGTCCTGGGTGTTCTCGTCCTTCCAGAACCGGTAGTCCTCGGCCTTTCGGTCGATGATGAGCTCAGCCCCCATGGCGCGGCAGAGGTCGGCCTTCTCCTCGCTGGACACGACACACACGGGGATGGCGCCGCCGTTGAGGGCGAACTGCGTGGCGTAGCCGCCCAGACCTCCCGACGCGCCCCAGATCAGCACGACATCGCCCTGCTTCATCCCCGCGCCGTTGTGCGACACGAGCTGGCGGTAGGCGGTGGAGTTGACCAGACCGGGGGACGCCGCTTCCTCCCAGGTGAGGTGTCTCGGCTTGGGCATGAGCTGGTTGCTCTTGACCAGCGCGATCTCGGCCAGGCCGCCGAAGTTGGTCTCGAAACCCCAGATGCGCTGCTGCGGGTCCATCATCGTGTCGTCGTGGCCGGCTGGGTCCTCGAGTTCCACGGACAGGCAGTGGGCGACGACCTCGTCGCCCGGTTTCCAGACACTCACCCCGGGACCGGTGCGCAGCACGACACCCGAGAGGTCGGAGCCGAGGATGTGGTAGGGCAGGTCATGGCGCTTGGGGAGGTCGCCCAGCCGGCCGTACCGGCTGAGGAAGTTGAACGTGCTCACCGGCTCGAAGATGCTCGACCACACGGTGTTGTAGTTGATGGCGCTGGCCATGACCGCGACGTAGGCCTCGCCGGGTCCTAGTTCGGGCAGCGGGACGTCGTCGACGTGCAACGACTTTCGGGGGTCCTTCTCGCGCGACGGCACCCCCTCGAACATAGTCTCCTCGTCCTTGTGGAGGGTGACCGCTCGGAAGGTCTCGGGGAGTTCGAGTGCGGCGAACTCCTCGCCGCTGGTGTCGCCGGCCATGATGGCGTCGCGGATCTCCTGCACCGTGCCTCCTGTACTGTCACCGGCTGAACTGAATCAGATCACCGGAAATACACTTCACCTATAGGGGTCCGAGTCAGAGTATCCCAGCGCTGCCCGACCGTCCGATCCCGGGGGCGGACCGCGCGACCTGGGTCACTCGACGAGCAGGTCGGCCAGCCGGGGGTCGGTCTCGAACCCGGCCGGTATCCCGTACACCCCGGGTCCGGTGACGCCTGAGCCCAAGCCGTGGGCCAGGGCTCGGGAGGTGGCGGAGCGGCCCGTGCTGAAGTGGTCGTCGGGGCGGGTGAAGTCCAACTGACCGCCCTCGTCGGTCGAGATCGTCAGGACCGACACCTGTTCGCCCGTCCGCACCAGGGCGTGTCCCAGCTGGCCGCGGATCTGGTGGCTGTAGGCGAGTCCGGCGATCTGCCACCAGCGCATGGCAGCCGCCGTCTGCTCCGCCACCGCCGAGGCGCCGGTGTCGAGCAGGACGATCGAGGCCGCCCCTGCATCCAGCGCCTGGTCCAGCGGAGCGCCGGCGGTGAGTCCCCCGTCGATCAGCAGCATGCCGTCGCGCTCCACCGGCGGGAACACTACTGGCAGCGATGCCGAAGCGGTGAGTGCGTCGATCAGCGGCCCGGTCCGCTGGGGGACCGGTGAGCCGCCCACGAGATCGCTGGCGACCACACACAGGTCGGCGGGCACCGACTGCCGGGGATCGCCGGCGATGACGCGGGCGAGGATCTCCCGGAACTCCCGGGCCGATCGGCCGGTGCGTCCCGGGGCGAAGGCGCGTACGGCGGCCGACCCCAGGGACGCCAGACTCGACTCGGTCCCGATGAGTCGCCAGGCCTCGCGCAGCGACTCGGGTCCGGCGCCACCGCCGGACAGGCCCACCGCGTTGATCGCACCGGTCGACGATCCCACCACCAGATCTGGGGCCAGCCCCTGCTCGCGGAGCACCTCGGCCATGCCCACCTGCGCCGCAGCGCGGGCACCGCCGCCGGTGAACACCCACGCCACGGGTCGGGGCAGCGCGCGCAGTCCCCGGACGCTGGGATGGCTCATGGGACCACCGGCCGGATCACGTCGCGCAGGTCGTCGCCGAGTCCCCGCTGCCCGGGATCGCAGTACAGGCCCGGGGTCAGCGGACCCGGATGGTCCCGGACCAGGGCCGCGAGGAACAGCCGAGCCCGGGTGTAGGCGGTGGCCGCCGACTGCATGGTGTGGCGGAAGTCGAGGTTCCCGGACAGTCCGCCGGGAGTGGGGAGCAGGATCACGGGAACCTCGGCGGCCGCGTCGCGCAACTGCTCGCGCCGTTGCGCGGTGGCCAGGATCGCCGCGAGTCGACTGACCACGCGGCGCGCTGTCGGGGTGAGGTCGCCGGGCTCCCGTCCGCCGGTGTCGAGGACGACGACGGCGCCCGCGCCGCGGTGGACCGCCGGCATGGCCGGCAGGTTCGCGCTGGCCAGTCCGTCGAACAGCATCCGGCCGTCGATCTCGACGGGGGGCAGCGCACCGGGGATGGCCGACGACGCAAGTAATGCCGGGACCAGGGGACCGGTGTCGATCACCACAGCGCGGCCGGTTGCCACGTCGGTCGCCACGGCGCTGAAGGGCACGGCGAGGTCGGCGAAGGTCTCGGCGGTCAGGAGGCTCTCGAGAGTGTCGCGTTCGGTGCCGTTGCCGACCAGGGCGATCTGCCGGGCATTGGCGAGCCGCGACAGCCAGTTCTCGCCCACGATGAAGTGGGTGTCGAGCTGGCCCCAGATGTAGGCCAGGCGGTTCAGCCCGGAGAGCGGATCCTCGGCGTAGATGACCCCGGACAGGGCGCCCGCCGAGGTGCCGATCACCGCGTCAGGGGTGAGGTCGGTCTCGGACAGAGCCTGGAGCAGGCCCCACTGGACCGCGCCGTGGGACCCGCCGCCGGCCATGGCGTAGTGGACTGGTCCCGGGAGCAGGGGGGCGAGCGGGATCCGGGGCCCCAAGGCGCGCACGTCGGGTGGTCGGGCCGGGGGCGCGAACAACTCCGGCACTACGACGTGGTCCTCATCAGAACGACCAGTTCTCCGCGCGTCCATGCATCAGGAACACCCCGATCGCGAACAGGACCACGACGAACAGGGCCGTCTTGGCGAGTTGCTGCACCACGGCGATCACGAGGATCAGCGCCAGGACCCCGGCGATCGCCCACTGCAGGGTGCTCATCTGCTCCGCGATGTCACGCAGCGAGGCCACCAGATCATTCAGCACACCGGCATTGTGGCGGGACCGGAGCGCCGGTCGGGGGAGGGTCGGCTCGGTGTGTCCCGCGGCGGGACCGGCGTAGGGTCGCGATGACACCCACCGGAGGCCGCCCATGTCCGCACTCGTGACCACGGAGCGGGACGGACACGTCCTGCTGATCGGGATCAACCGGCCCGAGAAGCGCAATGCGTTCTCGTTGGCCCTCATCGACGAGTTCGCCGCCGCCTACGAGGAACTCGGTGACGACCCCGAACTGCGCGTGGGGGTCGTCTTCGCCCATGGGGACCACTTCAGCGCCGGACTGGATCTGGCCGAGGTCGGTCCGGCGGTGGCCGAACACGGGCCGGGGGCGCTGGCGGGGTCGCGCCGCTACGACCCGTTCGGCATGTGGGCTCCGCAGGTGCCCAAGCCGGTCGTCGTGGCCATGCAGGGGATCGCCTTCACCCTGTCGATCGAACTCGCCCTGGCCAGTGACATCGTGATCGCTGCGTCGGACGTCCGCTTCCGCCAGCTGGAGATCGGGCGAGGCATCCTGCCGTTCGGGGGAGCCACCCTGCGGGCGCCCCTGCGGTTGGGGTGGGGCAACGCCATGAGGTTCCTGCTGACGGCGGACGAGTTCGGCGCTTCCGAGGCTCACCGCATCGGCCTCGTGACCGAGGTTGTCGAGCCGGGCGAGCAGGTTGCGGCAGCCGTCGCGATCGCGCAGACCATCGCGGCGCAGGCGCCGCTCGGGGTCCAGGCCACCCTGGCCAACGCCCGGATCGCGGCCGAGGAGGGGCTGGCGGCGGCGCGGGAGCATCTGGTCGAGACGCTGCCGACGATTCTGGCCAGCGACGACGCCCGCGAAGGGGTGATGAGCTTCGTGGAACGACGCGAAGCACGCTTCACGGGACGCTGATCGACGATCCGGTGACGGCTCTGTAAGGGGAATGTTCGGGACCCTCCCACGGGGATGACCGGCGGCGTGACGTGTGTCCTACTAGAGGAGTCCAGAAGGGGTACCCACATGAGCGACACGACCGGCACGCCTGACAACTCCGACCGCAGCGACACCATCGCCTTCCCCGATGAGTGGTGGGCGCCGCCGACCGGCGCGCCGATCCACGACGACACCATCGGCACCGACCAGGCCCCGGTACTCACCGCTCCGCCCACCACCCCGCCGACGACCAAGCGTCGGACCGGGCCGCTCCTGGCCGGGGCGGTCGCCGTCGCGGTCATCGCCGGCGGAGTCGGCGGTGCCGTCGGCTTCACGCTCGCCCAGCGCGGTCCCGCCGCCGTCACCAGTTCCCCGATCGTGGCCACCGCGGGCGACTCCTCGGCACCGGCCGACGGCAGCATCGCGGCGGTGGCGGCCAAGGTCAGCCCGTCGGTGGTCAACATCGACGCCGGCGACGGGACCGGTACCGGGTTCGTGATCCGCTCCGACGGGTACATCCTCACCAACAACCACGTGGCCGGAGGGGGCGGCGACCTGAAGGTCACCTTCGCCGACGGCAGCACCGCCCCGGCCACCCTCGTGGGCGCCAACAGCGGGTATGACCTGGCCGTGATCAAGGTCGACAAGTCCGACCTACCGGTCGTGACGCTGGGGACCAGCGCCGACGTGAAGGTGGGCGACACCGCGATCGCCATCGGGTCGCCACTGGGCCTGCAGGGCACCGTCACCTCGGGCATCATCAGCGCGCTGGACCGTCCCGTGACCGCGGGGGGCGAGTCCGGTGGGGGGACGTCCTACATCAACGCGATCCAGACCGATGCGGCGATCAACCCCGGCAACTCGGGGGGACCATTGGTCGACGGCCACGGCCGCGTGATCGGCGTGAACAGTGCGATCGCCTCCCTGGGATCGGGCACCGGCGGTCAGTCCGGGTCGATCGGCCTCGGATTCTCGATCCCGATCGACACCGCGCAACGGATCGCCAACGAGCTCATGGACACCGGGTCGTCCCAGACGCCGGTCATCGGAGTCACCGTCGATCCGCAGTACAGCGGGCCCGGGGCCCGGGTGGCCGACGTGACCGCCGGCGGCCCGGCCGCCAACGCGGGGCTGCGATCCGGAGACGTGATCACCGCCATCGACGGCAAGGCCGTGACCGACAGCACGGGACTGGTGGTGGAGATCCGCGACCATGCGGTGGGTGACGACGTGACCCTGACCGTGGACCGGGGTGGCGACACCCAGGACATCGCCGTCACCTTGGGCAACGCCCCGGCGAACTGACGGCCTCAGGCCTCGGCCAGGGCGGCCAGGGCGGTGCGGGCGAGGGTCCGCACACCGATCGCGATGCACCGTTCGTCGACGTCGAACCGCGAGTGGTGCAGATCCAGGTGGTCACCCCGGTCCGGGTCGTGGGTGCCCAGGCGGACGAACGCGCCGGGCACGGTCGAGGTCATCCATCCGAACGAGTCGCCGCCCCACGAGTGTTCGGTCTCGATGACAGCGTCGGTGCCGAGGAACGAGCGGCCCGAGCGGGCGAGCAGGCGCGCAGCGGATTCGGCGTTGATCACCGGCGGGACGCCGCGCACGTGACGCAGTTCCCAGGAGGCCCCGGACGGTGCGAGCACCTGATCCAGGGACTCCCGCAGCGCCACCGGCGCCAGGTCCCAGGCATCGTGATCGGGGGTCCGCAGGGAACCGCTGATCACGCCGTGGCTGGGGATCACGTTGGCCGCGGCTCCCGCGTGGATCGATCCGAACACCAGCCGGCAGTTGTGGGGGCCGCCCATGCGTTCGGTGACCAGTTCCGGCACCCGGGTGACGACCTCCGCCATGACCGTGACCAGGTCGACGGTGCGCCCAGGGCGCGCGGTGTGCCCTCCGGGTCCGGCCAGGGTGACCTCGACGAGGTCCGAGGCCGAGGTGATGGCGCCGATCCGCGTGCCGAGCGTCCCGATGTCCAGTTTGGGATCGCAGTGGACCGCGAACACGGATTCGACCCCGCCCAAGAGTCCGGCTTCGACCACCTCGACGGCACCGCCGGGGACCTTCTCCTCGCCGGGTTCGAACAGCAGTCGCACCCTGCCGGGAAGCAGGCCCTCGCGCGCCAGCCGATGCAGCAGCAGGCCGGTCCCCAGCACGACGGGGGTGTGGACGTCGTGCCCACAGGCGTGCGCGACGCCGGGGTTCCGCGACCGGTAGGGGACGTCCTTGACGTCGTCCATGGCGAGGGCGTCGAGCTCCGCGCGCAGCGCCACGATGGGACCGTCGCTGCCGATGTCGACCCACAGGCCCGTGCCCGAGTCGAGCCGGTGGGGAGTCAGTCCGTCGACGTTCAGCCGTTCCATGACCGCGTCGGTGGTGGCGTCCTCCTCGAAACTCAGTTCCGGTTCGGCGTGGAGGCGTCGCCGGAAGGCGACCAGTTCGCCCTCGTGGGTGCCCACCCAGTCGTCGATGCGCGCCGTGGCGGCCGGATCGAGGACGTCGGCGCCGTTTCCGGCGACCTCGCGGCCGTCGGTCGAACTGCCGCGTGGGGCCGGATCGGGTGAGGTCACGGGTCACGCGCCGATCGTGTCGGATCCGAACTCGTCGACCAGCAGGGTCACGACGTCGCGCAACGATCCGCCCGACTCGATCACCGCGCGCTGACGCTGGTAGCTGGCGCCGTGCTCGAGGATGTCGCGCACCCACTCCAGCTGCGAGGCGTTGTTCAGGGTGATGGCGGTCGCCGTCAGGTCGGTGAGCAGCCGCTCGACGTCCTGGCGGATCGGTCGCGTGCTGCCGTCGGCGTTCACCAGGACCGCGTCGAGGCCGAACCGCGCGGCCCGCCACTTGTTCTCGCGGATCACCCACCCGGGCGGCTGGGCGGGTTCGCGGCCCGAGTCCAGCGCGGCGTTCAGGTACTCGACCAGGCACTGGGCGAGCGCGGACAGGGCGATCACCTCGCGCAGGGTGGCCATCCCGTCGCACATGCGGAACTCCAGCGTCCCGTACATGACGTGGGGGCGGATGTCCCACCAGATCTCGCGGATCGACCCGATCGAGTTCGTGGAGATCATCGACTCGATGAACTGCTCGAACTCGCTCCAGTCCGAGAAATACGACGGCAGGCCTGCGGTCGGCATGGCCTCGAAGATCTTGGTCCGCACCGACGCCAGGCCGGTGTCCTCGCCCTCCCAGAACGGCGACGACGCCGACAGCGCGACGAAGTGCGGCAGGTAGGCGAGGAGCTGATTCATGATCTGGATCGCGCGCTCTTCGCTGCCCACGCCGACGTGGAAGTGGACGCCGTGGATCTGCAGCCGTCGGGCGGGCCACTGGATCCGGTCGACGAGTTGGTCGTAGCGCTCGCTGGGACTGCGCTGCAGCGTCTTGGGGTCGGCGAAGGGATGGACTCCGCCCCCCATCAGCGCCAGGCCGCGGCCGTGCAGGTTCTCCTGGATCTCGGCGACGGTGGCGCTGAGATCGTCGTAGGCCTCGGCCGGGGTACGGCAGACCCCCGTGATCACCTCGATGGTGCTGAGGAACAGTTCATGTTTCGCCTTCGGGTGTTCCTCGAGGTCCGGATGCCGGCGCAGGAGGTCGGCGATCACGTCGTTGGAGGCGGGCACGAGTTCGCCCGTGACGCGGTCGACGATGCCGAGCTCCACCTCGACACCCAGCGACCGGGTCGGGGACGGGGTGAACTCCACGGTCATGAGACCTCCCGGGTCTGGTTGCCGGTCCAGCGTAGTGATCGCGGGGCTCAGTAGCCTTGCAGAATGAGCGAGTCCGCGACCGGTGCCGGCATCAGTGTCCCCTCGGTCGCGCACGGCCCGGCCGGCTGTGCGGCGGTGGCCGCAGGCAGCCGGGACACCGCGCTGGCCGCCGCCGCCGTGTTGAAGGCCGGGGGCAACGCCGTGGACGCCGCCCTCGGCGGCACGCTCGCGGCGTGTGTGTCCGAGGTCGTGTTCACCTCCCTGGGCGGTGGCGGGTTCCTGCTGGTCCACCAGCCCGACGGCCGCCGCGAGGTGCTGGACTTCTTCGTCAACACCCCGGGACTCGGCGCCGACGAGTCGGACGAGGACCCCGATTTCACACCCGTCACCGTCCGATATCCCGGCACCGACCAGGTGTTCCACGTCGGTCCGGGGTCGGTGGCGGTCCCGGGAGCCCTGGCGGGCCTGTTCGCGGCCCACGAGCGTCACGGGCGGCTGCCGTTCGACCAGTTGGTGCGCCCGGCCATCGACCTGGCCCGCAACGGGGCCGTCCTCGAACCGGTTCAGGCGGTGGTCCTCGATCTGGTGCGCGAGATCATGTCGCTCACGCCCGAGTGCGCGTCGCTGATCAGCACCCCGCACGGTCATGCCGTGGCCGGAGATCTGCTCCGCAACCCGGAGTTCGCGGACTTCCTCGACCTGGTCGGCGCGGGAGCGGTGTCGTCGATCGAGTCGCCGGGCTTCGCCGGACCCCTGCTGGAGCTGATGGCGGCGACCGCGGGCCACGTCACGGCAGCCGACCTGGCGGCCTATCGCGTGATCCGCCGCGATCCGATCCTGGTCGAGCGCAACGGCAGCACCATCTCGCTCAATGCCCCGCCCGCCTTCGGCGGGGTGATCGTGGCTGAGTCGCTCGCCCGGCTGGATCCCATCGACGGCAGCCCCGCCTCCTGGGTCGACGTCCTCGATGCGTTGATCGCCGCCACCGAGTCCAACCGGGTCGCCGCGCTGGCGGCCGACATCCCGCAGGTCCGGCAGGGGACCACGCACATCAGCGTGGTCGACGCCGATGGCCTGCTGGTGAGCATGACCACGTCCAACGGGGCCGGTTCCGGGGTGGTCCAGCCGGGCACCGGGATCCATCTGAACAACATGATGGGCGAAGAGGACCTTAACCCGGCCGGCTTCCATTCACTGCCGCCGGGAATCCGGATGGGGTCGATGATGGCGCCGATCGTCCTGACCGGCCCGGACGGGGCGGTGACGGGACTCGGCACCGGGGGCAGTGAGCGGATCCGCAGTGCCCTGCTGCTGTCGCTGTTGCGGATGGTCGATCTGGGGGAGTCGGTGGCGGACGCCGTGGGCGCGCCGCGGTTCCACCCCAACGAGGCCGGCATCCAGCTCGAGCCGGGATGGGACCCCGGACTGCCCGACCTGCTGCGTCGGCGTGGTCCGGTGAACGTGTGGCCGGCACCCAACCTGTTCTACGGCGGCGTCCACGCCGTGAGCCGCAAGCCCGACGGCAGTGTCGTGGCGGTCGGCGACTCGCGGCGCTCCGGGGCCGCCGTCGTGGTCCCCACCCCGTAAGGGGGTCCGTGTCCCCGCCGCGGCGGCGGCGGGCAGGTATAGTAGGACTTCCAACTATCGGAAGTCGAAGTATGAGCGTCATGCACGTCCCCACCCACCCGGTCCGGGTGGTCACGGCGGCCAGCCTGTTCGACGGTCACGACGCGGCAATCAACAGCATGCGCCGCATCCTGCAGGCGCAGGGGGCCGAGGTGATCCACCTGGGACACGACCGGTCGGTGGCCGAGGTGGCTCGCGCCGCGATCCAGGAGGATGCCCAGGCGGTCGCCGTGTCCTCGTACCAGGGCGGTCACGTCGAGTACTTCCGCTACCTGCGCGGACTGCTCGATGACAGTGGGGCCGGCCACATCAGGATCTATGGCGGTGGGGGCGGCGTGATCGTGCCCGAGGAGATCGCCCTGCTGGCCCGACACCGGGTGACGATCTTCAGCCCCGAGGACGGTCAACGCCTGGGGCTACCAGGCATGATCAACACGATCATCCGCGAGTGCGATGTTGCTGCCGAGATGGGGGAGTTGGACCCCGTCCGGCTGGGTGCCGGCGACGAGGCGACGCTGGCGCGGTGGATCACGGCGCTGGAGGCGGGGACCGCCACCGCTCCGGACGCGGCGAGGTCGGTCCCCGTCCTCGGCATCACCGGGACCGGGGGATCGGGCAAGTCGTCGTTGACCGATGAACTGCTGCGACGGCTGCGGGTCGATCACGAGGACAAACTCCGGGTGGCCGTGCTCGCCATCGACCCCACCCGACGCAAGGGGGGCGGTGCGCTGCTGGGAGACCGGATCCGCATGAACGCCATCGGCGACACCGTGTTCTTCCGGTCGCTGGCCACGCGGTCGGCGGACTCGGAGATCCCGCAGTGTCTCCCGGGGGTGATCGCGGCCTGCGCTGCCGCGGGAAACGACCTGGTGATCGTCGAGACCCCGGGGATCGGGCAGGGGGACTCGGGATTGGTCGACCACGTCGATGTCTCGCTCTACGTGATGACTCCCGAGTTCGGTGCGGCCTCGCAGCTGGAGAAGATCGACATGCTCGACTTCGCAGATGTCGTGGCCATCAACAAGTTCGAGCGCCGGGGCGCCGAGGACGCCCGTCGCGATGTGGCGCGGCAGCTCGTCCGCAACCGTCAGGCCTTCGGCGTGGACTGGCAGGACATGCCGGTGTTCGGGACCAGCGCCGCACGGTTCGCCGACGACGGCGTGACCGCCCTGTACGGCTGTCTGCATGAGTTGCTGGAGGGTCATGGTCTCCCCGCGGGCGGTCAGTTGCCCCGCGTCACGGGTCGGGTGTCGACCGACCTGCGGGGCCTGCTGCCTCCGGAACGGTCACGTTACCTGTCGGACGTCGCGGCCACCGTGCGGGCCTACCACCAGCGCACCGCCGAACTCGCCGACCTGGCACACCGACGCCAGGCGCTGCGCCTCGCGGCGGCCGAGGTGTCCGACAGTTCGGCTCGCACGGCCTTGGTGTCGGCTGCGGCCGACCTGGACGTCGCCATCGACGCGGACGCCCAGGACCTGCTGGACTCCTGGCCCGAGACGGTCCGCCGCTACCGGGCCGAGGACCTGATCCAGGTCAGCGGGAGTCGCGAGACGGTGACCCCCCTGGTCCGGCGCACCCTGTCCGGCACCTCGGTCCCCCGGGTCGCACTGCCGAGTTTCCGCGACGACGGCGACGTCCTGTCGTGGCAGCGGCGCGAGAACCTCCCCGGGCAGTTCCCGTTCACCGCCGGCGTGTTCCCCTTCAAGCGCACCGAGGAGGACCCGGCCCGGATGTTCGCCGGCGAGGGGGATCCGTTCCGCACGAATCGCCGGTTCCACCTGCTGTCGGCCGACGCCAAGGCCACCCGGCTGTCCACGGCGTTCGACTCGGTCACGCTCTACGGTCGGGACCCGCAGCGGCGTCCCGACGTGTTCGGCAAGGTCGGGACCTCGGGGGTCTCGGTCGCGACGCTCGACGACATGAAGGTCCTGTACGACGGGTTCGACCTGCTCGATCCGACCACCAGCGTGTCCATGACCATCAACGGGCCGGCGCCGGCGATCCTGGCGATGTTCCTGAACACCGCCATCGACCAGCAGGTGGACCGGTTCCGCGCGGAGCACGGGCGGGAGCCCGACGGGACGGAGATGGCGGAATTGCGGGCCCGCACCGTCTCGGGGGTCCGGGGGACGGTGCAGGCGGACATCCTGAAGGAGGACCAGGGCCAGAACACCTGTCTGTTCAGCACCGAATTCTCGTTGCGGTGTATGGCCGACATCCAGGAGTGGTTCATCGACCACCGGGTGCGCAACTTCTACTCGGTGTCGATCTCGGGCTATCACATCGCGGAGGCGGGGGCGAATCCGATCTCGCAGCTGGCGTTCACCCTGGCCAACGCGTTCACCTATGTCGAGGCCTACCTCGAGCGGGGGATGGAGGTGGATGCGTTCGCGCCGAACCTTTCCTTCTTCTTCAGCAACGGGATGGATGCCGAGTACACCGTGCTGGGGCGGGTCGCCCGGCGGATCTGGGCGATCGCGATGAGGGACCGGTACGGCGCCAACGCCCGGTCCCAGAAGCTCAAGTACCACGTGCAGACCTCGGGTCGCTCGCTGCATGCGCAGGAGATGAGCTTCAACGACATCCGCACGACGTTGCAGGCGTTGATCGCGATCTACGACAACTGCAACTCGCTGCACACCAACGCCTACGACGAAGCGGTCACCACTCCGACGCCGGAGTCGGTCCGTCGGGCACTGGCGATCCAGTTGATCATCAACAACGAATGGGGCCCGGCCTTCTGCGAGAACCCCCAGCAGGGGTCGTACCTGATCGAGCACCTGACCGATCTCGTCGAGGAGGCGGTGCTGGCGGAGTTCGACCGGCTCACGGACCGGGGCGGGGTCCTGGGTGCGATGGAGACCGGATACCAGCGCGGACGCATCCAGGACGAGTCCCTGCTGTACGAGTCGCGCAAGCACGACGGGTCCCTGCCGCTGGTGGGAGTCAACATGTTCCGGGCGCCGGAGGGGCAGGAGCAGGACACCGGCGAGGTCGAACTGATGCGGGCGACCGAAGCCGAGAAGGAGTCACAGTTGCGGCGCCTGGCGGACTTCCACACCCGGCATGCCGCGGAGGCGCCCCCGGCACTGGAACGGTTGCGCCGGGTCGCTGCCGAAGGCGGAAACACGTTCGAGGTGCTCATGGACGCGGTTCGGGTGTGTTCGCTCGGTCAGATCACGCAGGCGTTCTTCGAGGTCGGTGGGCAGTACCGGAGGAACATGTGACCGGTCCCCTGCCGTTCGACCCGGTGGCCGAGGCGGCCCGCCACTGGCGGGAGCACGGCTGGGAGGACGCGGCGCCGGGAATGGCGGCCGTGACGGCGCTCATGCGCGCCCAGCAGATCATGCAGGCCCGGGTCGATGCGGAGTTGCGACCTCTGGGGATGACCTTCGCGCGGTACGAGGTGCTCATGCTGCTGCTGTTCTCGGCGAGCGGTCGCCTGCCGATGCGGGTGATCGGCGATCGCCTCCAGGTGCATCCGACCAGCGTGACGAATGCCGTGGACCGACTCGAGGCAGCGAGCATGGTCCGGCGGACGCCCCACCCCGACGATCGTCGGGCAGTGCTCGTGGAACTCACCGAGCCCGGGCGCGAGGTGGCCCACGAGGCGACCCGACGGCTCAACGCGCGCGTCTTCACCGAGGTCGGGGTCTCCGAGGATCACCTGCGAGCGCTGACCGCCGCGCTGGAGGAGCTGCGGACCCGCGCGGGGGATTTCGCCTGACGGCGCCTCAGAACCCGACGCCGCAGTTCGAGCCGACCTCGCGGAAACTGCCCTTGATCGGCAGCAACTGGATGGTGTCCACGGTTTTGTCGACCGGGCCGGGTCGGTTCTTCACGAGCTTGATCGTGACGTTGGCCCGCCAGTGGTTGTAGTAGAGGCCGGCCCAGCCGGTCCGGTCGCCCGCGGTGGACACGAAGTTGTACTGGGGGTTGTTGATCTGCAGCCACGATGTCTCGGTGGACGAGCGGTCGCGCTCGAGCCAGCGTCCGGCATCGTACTTCTCCCACTTGATCCACTTCTTGATCATGAAGCGACCCGTGCCGTAGAGGGCGGCTGGGCCCCGAAAGGTGCCCCGGACAGAGATGCCCGCGGTACGCGTGTCGCAGTTGCGCCATTTCGCAGTGGTGGTCGACTCGCCCGCCTGGGCAGGCGCGGCGGCGAGCAGAAGGGCGCATGCCGAGGCGCCGAGCGTGCTGGTGGCGAGGCGGTTCATGGGGATCCCTCCATCGGTGCGTGCCTTTCCTGTGGGTTCGCCGCTTGGTGAACGCGCTTGGTGAACAGGGAAAGGAGAGCCTAACATCGGGAAAACCGACCCGGGGGGGCCGATGTACTCGCACGCCCGACAGTTCACCTGGCGCGCCCGCCTGTGTGCTGGGCTCGTCCTGGCGGTGCTGGCTGCCCTGGCGGTCGGGCCTCGCCCCATCGCCTCAGCGGCAGTCGACCTGGGTCCACGGCTGGTGGCGGAAGGTCTCGACGGCGCTCCGGGGGCGGACCCGATCGCCCTGGGGGAGCGGGTCTTCTGGGTGGCGCATACGCAGACCGAGTCCCAACTCTGGACCTCCGACGGCACGACCGCGGGGACCCGACGTTTCCTCACCTCGCTGAACCATGTGGGCGATCTCACCCGGTTCCGTGACGGCTTCCTCTTCACCCATGACGACGGTGTCCACGGTCGCGAACTGTGGACGTCCGACGGCACCGTGCCGGGAACGAGGATGGTGGCCGACCTGGGCGAGAACGTCGAGGGCAACTACGGCAGTCGGCTCCTGGGTGTCGCCGGAGGTGCGGCGTTCCTCGCTGCCGACGACGGCGTCCATGGCGACGAGTTGTACCGGTACACGGGTTCGGGGGTCCCGCAGCTGCTGGAGATCAACCACACTCCCAAGACCACCACGGTCAAGGACCTGCAATTCGACTGGCGCGAGGGATGGGCATCGGCCAGCCCCGACCCGATCGGCATGGTCGGCGACTCGCTGTACTTCTCGGCCGTCGACGACCTCTACCAGGCGAAGTTCGACTTCGGCGTGTGGTACGCGGAGGCGAGCGGGCACGGCCGCGAGTTGTGGAAGGTGGGTCCGGCGGGCAAGCCGACCTTGGTGCAGGACATCACTCCCACGGACCAGGGCACCAACACCGACCCCAACGGCTCCACGGACTTCGACTCCGGTGCCTCGGTGTCCATGAGCGGCGCGGTGTACTTCATCGTCACGAGCAGGCAGTACAAGGCGGAGTTGTGGCGCAGCGACGGGTCGGGAGCCTCGCGTGTGGCGGCCGACCTTCCCCTTTCGTACGACAGTGACCGGATGCAGTGGGACTTCACCCCTGCGGTCGCCGGCGGCAGGATCTACTACCCGGCCTGGGCGGGGGGTTATCAAGGGATGTGGGTGACCGACGGCACCGGGCGGGGAAGCCGTATCGGACCCGCGGGATATGCCGGAGAACCGGTCGCGCTCGGGAACCGGGTCGTCTTCGTCCTGGCGGGCGGTGACGGCTGGGAGCCGTGGGTCGCCGACGCCGGCGGAGCCCGGGTGCTCCGCGATCTGCAGCCGGGCCCGATCGGGTCGTACCCGTTGGCCCTGACCCGATGGTCGGGCAACGTGTACTTCAGCGCTGCCACAAGTGCGACGGGCAGGGATGTCTGGCGCACCGATGGGACCGCGGCGGGGACCGTGCGGGTGCACGACGCACCGCAGTCGGCGGGGGCGTACCTGCCCGGTCCGGTGGTGTTCCTCCCCGCAGCCTCGCGGCTGTTCTACCTCAACGCCCTCACCGACCAGCGCAACACCGATCTCCAACTCTGGGAACTCTCGAAGGACAACCCGGTGGAGGCCCAGTCCGTCGTGCGCCTCACGGTCGCCCCCGCACCCGCGCCGTACGGCAGCAGACCACGGGCGACGGTGCGGGTCACCGGACAGGGAACTCCGACGGGTCAGGTGACGCTTCGGGAGGGGACCCGGGTACTGGGAAGCGCGACGCTGACCAAGGGCCAGGCGGTCATCACCTTGCCGGCTGACCTGGCCGTCGGCGACCACCTCCTGCGTGCCACCTATTCCGGCGATGGCTCCAACAAGGGTGCTGTGTCCTCGGCGGTGGCGCTGCGTGTGAAGGCACGGGCCACCCTGTCGGGCCGGATCTCCGACCTGGGCGTCAGCACCGTGGACCGGATCGTGGTCACGGGGACGTTGTCGACCGTTCCCGTCCTCAAGGCCACCGGCATCATGACCGTGCTCATCGATGGGCGCGTGCTCCGGTCAGCCAAACTCACCGCCGCCGACAGCAACCGCCTGCGGTTCGTCATCGGACCTTTGCCCCGTGGGAGCCACCGACTGCAGGTGACCTTCGGTCAGTCCCCGACGGTCATGGACGCCCGTACCGGGGTCGCGACCATCCAGGTGGCTCCCGCCTAGGCGAGCGATCCGCCATCGTCGGGGGTGTCCTGGCCGTCGTCGGTGCTGTCGTCGGGTCCGTCGGAGTTGTCGTCGGATCCACCGATGTTGTCATCCGCCTGGTCGTCACCGCTGTTGTCGTCGGGGTTGTCGACGTGGTCGCCGCTGTGGTCATCGGCCTCGTCGGTGGCATCGTCGTTGGGACCGTCGTCGTCGG
>JAXLSJ010000015.1:0-71559 GCA_046330625.1 Candidatus Nanopelagicales bacterium | reverse complement strand
GCCCAATACCGTCGACACCGCCCCGGCCAGATCGATGTCGGCGCCTTCGACCGCGGTCCCCGACCTGCTGACGAACTCCATCGGCGGATAGGAGGGGTCGGTCCCGATGGTGAGGATCCCGTCGGTGCGTAGCTGGTGCGGGACCTGGGTCGCCAAGCGGTCGACCCGGGCCAGGGCCGGACTGCTCGCCGTGGGACCCGTCGATGGGGGGGAACCCGAACAACCGGCCACGAGGACCACGACAGCCGCGGCGAGGATCGGCAGCCTGGATTCGGGCACCCTCGGAATATGTCATACGCTGGGAGCCCGTTCCCCCGTGCGGCACGCCCCGCCAGGCCTGGGGACCCGGAGGATGAAGCGTGCTCGATGTGTCTTTGGACGTCCCGACCATGACGGCGGACCACCATGACGACCCCGCGTTCCCGTTGCACCACGGGGGCAAGATCGAGGTCCGCCCCACGGTCCGCATCCGCGACAACGAAGGCCTCTCCCTGGCCTACACCCCGGGGGTAGCCCGCGTCTCCCAGGCGATCGCGGCCGATCCCGCCCTGGTCCACGACTACACGTGGAAGGCCAACACCGTTCTCGTGGTGACCGACGGCACTGCCGTGCTGGGGCTGGGGGACATCGGCCCGGCGGCCTCGCTGCCGGTGATGGAGGGCAAGGCTCTCCTGTTCAAGGAGTTCGCCGGCGTCGATGCGGTGCCGATCGCGCTGGACTGCACCGGCGTCGAGGACATCGTCGAGACCGTGGTCCGGATCGCGCCCGCCTTCGGCGGCGTCAACCTCGAGGACATCTCCGCGCCCCGTTGCTTCGCCGTGGAGCGGCTCCTGCAGGATCGGCTCGACATCCCGGTATTCCACGACGATCAGCACGGCACGGCGATCGTGGTCACCGCCGCTCTCATGAACGCCGCCACCCTCACCGGCCGGACCCTGGCAGACCTGCGGGCCGTGGTGTCCGGCGCCGGCGCGGCCGGCGTGGCCGTCACCGACATGCTCCTCGACAGCGGGATCGGCGACATCGCGGTGGCGGACTCCCGCGGTCTGGTGTCGCGGGACCGCGAGGATCTCAACGACGTGAAGGCGGCGCTCGCCGAACGGACCAACCGGGCCGGGCTGACCGGCACGATCGCGGACGCGATGGCTGGTGCCGACGTGTTCATCGGGGTCAGCGCCGGTAAGGTCCCCGAGTCGGTGGTGGCGTCCATGGCCGACGATGCGATCGTCTTCGCCCTGGCGAACCCGGAGCCCGAGGTCGATCCTCACATCGCCGAGCGTCATGCGGCCGTCGTGGCGACGGGGCGCAGCGATTACCCGAATCAGATCAACAACGTGCTGGCCTTCCCCGGGGTCTTCCGTGGTGCTCTCGACGTGCGGGCCACGCGGATCACGCCCCGCATGAAGGTGGCGGCCGCCGAGGCCATCGCCGGCGTGGTGGGTGCGGATCTTTCCCCCACGATGATCGTGCCCAGCCCCTTCAACCCCCGCGTGTCGGTCGAGGTGGCTGGGCGCGTGGCTGCCGCCGCTCGGGCCGACGGCGTCGCCCGACTCTGATGTTCGCCGTCTACGCCGACTCGTTCCATCCGGACGATCCGTTGCGCGGGCTCGTCATCGGTGAGCAGCCCGACCCGGAACCTCGTCCCGGCTGGAGCGTCGTGCGGGTCACGGCCGCCAGCGTCAATCATCACGACGTGTGGACGCTCCGCGGAGTGGGGATCACCGCCGACCGGTTGCCGATGATCCTGGGGTGCGACGCCGCGGGAGTCACCGAGGACGGCACGCCGGTGCTGGTCTATCCAGTCATCGCGGATCCTGCGCTCGAGGACGAGAGCATGGACCCGGACCGGACCCTGTTGTCCGAGTTCCACCCCGGCACGTTCGCGGACTTCGTCGCGGTGCCTACCCGCAACCTGCTGCCGCTGCCCGAGCGGTTCACCCCGGCCGAGGCGGCGTGCCTTCCCACTGCCTGGCTCACGGCCTATCGGATGCTGGCGGTGCGCTCCGGGCTCCTGCCCGGGGACACCGTGTTGGTGCAGGGCGCCGGGGGCGGGGTCGCCACCGCCTGCATCACCCTCGGGCGCCTCATGGGCTTCCGCGTGTGGGCCACCTCGAGGGACGAGGCCAAGCGCGCGCGGGCTCTGGAGATCGGCGCCCATGCGGTGTTCGGGGCGGGCGAGCGGCTGCCCCACCGCGTCGATGCCGTGATGGAGACCGTAGGCGCCGCCACCTGGGACCACTCGCTGAAGTCGCTGACCCCCGGCGGTCGGATCGTCGTGTCGGGGGCGACCTCGGGGTCACAGCCGCCGGCCGACCTGTCGCGGGTGTTCTTCAAGCAGCTGTCGGTCGTGGGGTCCACCATGGGGACCCGGGCGGAACTGCGCCGGCTGGTCGCGCTGCTCGACGCCGCAGATGTGCGGCCGCTGATCGCTGCAGAGATGCCCATGAGCGACGCCGCCGGGGCCCTGGCGATGATCGCGTCGGGAGACGTCTTCGGCAAGATCGTGTTGACGCGCTGAGCGGGAGGTCCCATGTACGACAGCGATCGGGGGATCGACGAGTTGCTCGACCGTCGAGCGGACGAGGACGTGTCGATCGAGTGGCTGGCCGATCGGATGCGCGTCTTCGTGGATCTCCATCCAGGCTGGGAGGACGCAGTCGGCCGACTCGCCGTGTTCCTGGCCCGCCAGGGTGACGACGACTGACCCTTGCGGTGGGGTGATGCTCGGGCGGCAACGGGGGCGCTCCCGGGAATACGCTCGACGCATGTCTCGGCTGCTGCGCCTCTTCGTCCTGTTCCTCGGGATCGCCGCACTGGGTGGGGTCACCGCCCAGGCCGCGAGTCCGACAAGCGATCCGGAGGTCACGGCCCAGGCCAATCAGTGGAAGGACCTGTTCGTCCTGAGCCCCAGCACCCGGCAGGACAACGAGTTGTTGGCCGTCGGCTGCTCCGGCAACCGGTGCACGGCAGCCGGCATCCAGGGTGGATCGGAACTCTCGGGACAGGCGACGGTGCTCACCATGAAGGGCGCCAAACGGCGGGCTCAGGCGCAGCTGATCCCCGGAGCCTCGCTGGGCACCCTCCCCTGGGACGTCTCCTGCCCCGAACCCCGGTGGTGCGCCATCGTCGGTTCGGTCCACACCCCCGACCCCTCGGATTCGACCTGGGCGGTCACCGGGTCCGGGCGGCGCTGGACCCGGGCGAGCACACCGTCACCACTCGCCGGGGGCACGACCCAGTCGTACCTGGCATCCGTCGACTGCCAGTCCCGCGACCGCTGCGTGGCAGTGGGCCACTGGTTCGACTCCCTGGGCGACACCCAGCCGATGATCCTCAAGTGGAACGGCACCCGGTGGCGGTGGGTGATGCGCGACGCCCTCCCGGGCATGTCGCTCAACGAGATCGACTGTGTGAGCGCCACCCGCTGCCTGATCGCCGCCAACGGCACTTACGACCGCTTCTACTGGCTCGACGGCCGTCGACTGACCCGGGTATCGGGACCTCGCCGGCTGCAGAATGACATCGGTGGACTGTCGTGTGTGAGTGGCCGCTGGTGTGTGGCGTCGGGAGCGTGGGACGCCAGCGAGCCTCGACTGGCGGTGATCACGGCCAATCGCTGGAAGCAGAAGGCGGTGCGGGTGAACCGCCCGACCGGCGTCTTCAACGGCGTGGCGTGTGTCGCGAAGAACCAGTGCCTGGTGGCGACCTCCTGGACGGAGAACGGCTACCTCCACCCGGCGGTGTGGCAGTGGCGCGGGT
The DNA here is from genome assembly GCA_046330625.1 of Candidatus Nanopelagicales bacterium. Taxonomy (GTDB): domain Bacteria; phylum Actinomycetota; class Actinomycetes; order S36-B12; genus CAIWTL01. The sequence goes on along the minus strand of JAXLSJ010000015.1, from coordinate 67,800 downwards.
CGCGCACCTCCACGGTGAAGATGCCGTTCACCCTCGATCGTGTCGGGCAGGCCATGGCCATCGACTGCGGCGCCACCCGGTGCACGACGGTCGGCCAGGGGTACATCCGCGATGGCGAGTTCATGTTGCAGGGCGACGCGTACTCGCGTCCCAAGCCCTGACCCCCGCCCCCGGTGGTCGAGCGGAGCCGAGACCTCCGCGGGTTGAGTAGCCGCCCTGGCGACGTATCGAAACCGGGTCACTGTCGACGAGCTTCGCTGCTCCCGGTCCGGGGTCGGGCTCCCGGGGTGGGTCAGGTGCCCGTCTCCGGTGGTCGAGCGGAGCCGAGACCACCAGACCCGCGTCGCCCCGGGGCTCGACCGCCGGAAGTGGGGGCTACGCGAACGCCGCGTCGATGATCGCCTTCTGCTCGCGCTCGTGGCGGCTGTGCGAACCCACCGCCGGGGACGATGACGAGGGCCGGGTGATCCCCACGATCGTGCGGCCGGCGACCTGCGGCAGGTTCATGGACACGAACTGCCACGCGCCCTGGTTGGCAGGTTCCTCCTGCACCCAGCGCAGCTCGGCCCCGGGGTAGGGGGCGATCGCCTCGGGGAACGTGCGCACCGGCACCGGGTAGGGGCGCTCGAGGCGGATGATCGCGGTGTCGGTGGCGCCGATCTTCTCGCGCTCGGCGGCCAGGTCGTAGTAGATCTTGCCGCTGCAGAGCAGGACCTTGCGCACGCCGGCCGGATCGACGCTCTGGTCGCCGATCACCGCACGGAAGTGGCCGGAGGTGAACGCCGAGACCGGCGACGTCGCGGCCTTGGCCCGTAGCAGGGATTTGGGGGTGAACACGATCAGCGGCCGACGGATCCGGGAGTAGACCTGCCACCGCAGCAGGTGGAAGTACGAGGCCGGGGTCGACGGGATCGCGAGGGTCATGTTGTCCTCGGCGCACAGTTGCAGGAACCGCTCGACCCGGGCGGACGAGTGGTCCGGTCCCTGGCCCTCGAAACCGTGCGGCAGCAGCAGGGTCACGCTGGAGCGCTGACCCCACTTCTGTTCACCGGACGAGATGAACTCGTCGACGATCGTCTGGGCGCCGTTGGCGAAGTCGCCGAACTGCGCCTCCCACATCACGAGGGCGTCGGGTCGGGCCACCGAGTATCCGTACTCGAAGCCCATCGCGGCGAACTCGCTCAGCAGGGAGTCGTAGACGAACAGTCTGCCGCCGTTGGCGTAGCAGTGCTTGAGCGGCTTGTACTGCCAGCCGGTGACCTTGTCGACGATCACCGCATGGCGGTGCCCGAACGTGCCGCGCCGCGAGTCCTGCCCGGCGAGGCGCACCCATTTGCCCTCGTTCACCAGTGACCCGAAGGCCAGTGCCTCGCCCATACCCCAGTCGATCTGGTCGTCGGCGACCATCTGCGCCCGCCGCGCCAATTGCGTGGCCAGGCGAGGGTGCACCGTGAAGGTCTCGGGCACGGTCTGCTGTGACTCCACCACCAGTGCGACCTGTTCCGGACTGATCGCGGTGTCGACCTCGGCGGCCGGACGCTGGGGCTTGAGTGCCTGGGTGCCTTCGCGTTCGACCTCGGCCGAGGTCGGCGTGAACGACTCGACCTGCCCGATCGTCTCGCGGGTGGATTGGAACACCTCTTCGAGACGCTGCTGGAAGTGGCGCAGCGCCTCTTCGGCCTCCTCGACCGTGATGTCGCCGCGACCGATCAACTGCTCGGTGTAGTTCTTCCGGACCGACCGCTTCTGGTCGATGATCTTGTACATCAATGGCTGGGTCAGCGACGGGTCGTCGGCCTCGTTGTGGCCCCGGCGCCGGTAGCAGACCAGGTCGATGACGACGTCCTTGGCGAACTGCTGTCGGAACTCGAACGCCAGCTTGGCGACCTGGACGACGGCTTCGGGGTCGTCGCCGTTCACATGGAAGATCGGCGCCTGGATCATGCGCGCCACGTCGGTCGAGTAGACCGACGAGCGGCTGTACTGGGGCGATGTGGTGAAGCCGACCTGGTTGTTCACGACGATGTGGATCGTGCCGCCGGTCCGGTAGCCCTGGAGCTGCGACAGGTGCAGGGTCTCGGCCACCACCCCCTGCCCGGCGAACGCGGCGTCGCCGTGCATGAGCACCGGCAGGATGTCGTGGCGCCGATCCTTGGGCAGTTCGTCCTGCTTGGCCCGCACGATGCCTTCGAGCACCGGGTTCACGGCTTCGAGGTGGGAGGGGTTGGCTGCGAGGTAGACCTTGGTGGCCGCTCCGTCGGGAGCCCGGAACTCGCCCGACGTGCCCAGGTGGTACTTGACGTCGCCGGAGCCCTGCACGGACCCGGTGCCGTAGTTGCCCTCGAACTCGCGGAAGATCTGGCTGTAGGACTTGCCGGCCATGTTGGCCAACACGTTCAGCCGGCCGCGGTGCGGCATGCCGATGCAGACCTCGTCGATGTTGTCGTGGGCGGCGGCGTCCATCACCGCGTCGAGCATCGGGATGACCGACTCCCCGCCCTCGAGCGAGAAGCGTTTCTGGCCCACGTACTTGGTGTGCAGGAAGGTCTCGAACGCCTCTGCTTCGTTCAACTTGCGCAGGATCCGCAACTGCTCCTCGCGGGGCGTGCGCTCGTGGGGCACCTCGACGTGGTCCTGGATCCAGGCCCGCTGATCGGGGTCCTGGATGTGCATGTACTCGATGCCGATGGTGCGGCAGTAGGAGTCGCGCAGGACTCCAAGGATCTCGCGCAGTTTCATCAGCGGTTGACCGCCGAACCCCCCGGTGGCGAACTCGCGGTCCAGGTCCCACAGGGTGAGTTCGTGGGACATGACCTCGAGATCGGGATGGGTGCGCTGGTGGTACTCCAGCGGATCGATGTCGGCCATCAGGTGGCCGCGCACCCGGAACGCGTGGATGACCTCCTGGACCCGCGCCGTCTTGTTGAGATCGGTGTCGTGGGTGGCGGAGATGTCCTGACTCCAGCGCACCGGGACATAGGGGATGCGCAGCGCGTGGAAGATCTCGTCGTAGAAGTCGTCCTCGCCCAGCAGGTACTGGTGGATCCGCCGCAGGAACTCGCCGGACTGGGCTCCCTGGATGATCCGATGGTCGTACGTCGACGTCAGGGTCATCGACTTGGAGATGGCGTTGCGGGCCAGGGTCTCGTCGCTCGCGCCCTGCCAGTCGGCCGGGTAGTCCATCGACCCGACCCCGATGATGGCGCCCTGTCCCTCCATCAGCCGCGGCACCGAATGCACCGTGCCCAGGCCACCGGGATTGGTCAGGGTGATCGTGGTGCCGGCGAAGTCCTCGACGGTGAGCTTGCCGGTGCGGGCCTTGCGCACGATGTCCTCGTAGGTGGCCCAGAACTGGGCGAAGTCCATTGTCTCGGCGGCTTTGACGCTGGGCACCAGCAGTTGCCGGGTGCCGTCGGGCTTGGGCACGTCGATCGCCAGGCCGAAGTTCACGTGGGCCGGGGTCACCAGTGCGGGTTTACCGTCGACGGTGGTGAACGACGCGTTCATCTCGGGCATCGACTTCAGCGCCTTGACGATCGCGAAGCCGATCAGGTGGGTGAACGAAACCTTGCCGCCCCGAGCCCGCTTGAGGTGGTTGTTGATCACCGTGCGGTTGTCGAACAACAACTTGACCGGGATGCTGCGCACGCTGGTGGCGGTGGGGATGGTGAGCGACGACTCCATGTTGCTCACGACCCGGGCCGCGGCGCCACGCAGGGGAGCGGACTCGGACTCCGTGGCGTTCTCCGGCGGGACGACGATCTTGGGCAGCGCCATCGTCGCGGCTGTGGGGGGCAGCAGACGTTCCCCTTCGGGAGCGGTCGGGGACGGCGTGGGGGGCTGTGCCTGCGGCGTGCGCCGGGCGGCCGGTTCGGGTGGCGCGGGGGGTGCGCCGTTAGTGCTGCCGGACGGGGCCAACGGCTCGCCCGTGGTGGCGTCGGTGACGGTGCTGCCGGCCTTCAACGCCTGGTCGCGGACCTGGGCGTAGGTCCCCGGCTTGTAGTCGGCGAAGAAGTCCCACCACGCCGGATCCACGGAGTCGCGGTCCCGCTGGTACTGCTCGTACAACTCGTCGACGAGCCATTCATTGGGACCGAAAGGGGTAGCGGGGGGCGGGGGCGGGGTGGCTGTCACGCGCCGACCTTTCTGCTGCGGGCTCGCTCCAGGGTAGTCGGGGGCGGCCTCCGACGGGCGACCCGCATCGGGGCCGCGGCGATCCACCGCCGCCGGTCGCCCTCGCCCCGGTTACACTCCCGGTGACGCACTGTCGCGGACGGTGCCGGTCGATCGGGGGCAGAATCATGAGGTCCGTCGCTCTCGGAGCCGTCGCCGCACTCTCGCTCGGGGTCCTCGTCCCCGTCCCGGCGCACGCGAACACCGACTCCACCTACGACCTGGCGGTCGAGCTGCTCAACCGGGCGTCCGGCGCCGATCAGGCAGCCCGCGACCTGGGTGGCTGGAGTGGTACGGCGCAGGGGAAGGTCAACCGCCGGTCGCGGGACGATGGTGTGTCCCTGCTCATCGACATCTTCGGCTCCGGCTCCGACTCTGGCCGGGACACCCTGGACCTCGCATTCGCGACCGACTTGCGGCACGGACGGATCCGGGCTGATCTCGACGGTGACAAGTACCTCCTGACGCGCGAGCTCGGCTTCAGCACGCTGATCCGAACTGCGAAGGTGCGCCGCGCATTGCGGATCGCGGGGAGGCCGCACGCCCACCTGTGGCGGGCCCCGGTACCCACCGCCGACTCCAGTCTGATGCGGCTCGGCCTCAACTACCTGACGCTGCCGTCGACGATCATCCAGTCCGTGGTCGGTCCGCCGTCGGATGTCACCGAGCTGACTCGCACCGATGATGGCTCCCGGTCCACCTATCGCGGTTCCGCCCCGATCTGGGGCGAGTCCACGGATTTCGCCGTGACCCTGAAGGGCGCTGAGGTGACGTCGATGGCGGTGCGGGCCCCGGGACGCGGCCGCGCGAACGCATCGTTCGAGTACGGGCGACCCTCGATCAAACGCCCGGGAACCGCTCAGGTCATCGGTACCACCGCCATCACGAAGGCCTACGCCATCGCTGTGGGAGGTCGCGAGATCAGGCGGCAGCTTGACGGTCGGCTACGGTGGCGCTGGACCCAGCGGCGACTCCACGCCATGACGCAGGGGGAGCGCATCGCTTACGTGCGAAAACTGGCCCGGAGGAACATGGGCTTCTATGCGCCGCCTCCGGGATGCATGTCGGCGGAGGTCGTCATGCCCCGCCCCCACGGATCCGCCATACGGAATGGTGCTCGGGTGGCCATCCGCAACAAGTACGGCATCGCCGGTGCCCGAGTCACGGTGACCCGCGCGGGTCACATCCGGGTGACGTCGTTCACCCACGTGCGCTCGCGTTCCTAGGTCCCGCCGCGGGTTGAGTAGGCGCGGCAGCGCCGTATCGAAACCGTGGCGGGGCTACGCCGAGGGTGGGGGGTTTCGATACGCGGCCTGGGGCCGCTACTCAACCCGCGGTGGGTTTCGATACGCGGCCTGGCGGCCGCTACTCAACCCGCGGTGGGTTTCGATACGCGGCCTGGCGGCCGCTACTCAACCCGCGGTGGGTGGGGGTTTCGATACGCGGCCGCGCGTCAGCGGCCGGGGTGGTGCCATGCTCGGCCCGGAACCATCCCGGCGGCGAAGGGAAACCCATGACGCGTCGAGTACTGGTCGCGCCCGGCGGCGGGATGTTCGGGCAGGCCGTGATCCGGCAACTGCTGGGTCGCGATGACGTCCAGATCCGGGCAATGGTCCGCGACCCCGCGAAGTTCTCCCTGACCGCCCCGAACCTCGAGGTCGTGCGCGGTGACATGGACGATCCGGCCAGCCTGGTGGCGCCGACCAAGGACGTCACCCACATCTTCCTCACCTCGCCGATGGACGAACACATCACGGCCCGGGAGGAAGCCGTCGTCGACGCCGCCGCCGCGAACGGGACACCCCACCTGGTGATGATCTATGGCGCCGTCCACCACGAAGGGGATCACCTCGACCAGTTGCACCAGGCGTCGATCGCGCACGCCAAGGCCAGCGGGTTGCCCTGGACACTGATCTCGCCGACCTCGGTGATCGAGACCGTGATGAACCCGATCAAGGAGCAGATCGGGATGGGTGTCTGGCTCGGCACGTCGGGACACGGCAAGGCGGCGTTGGTGGCTGTCGACGACGTCGGTCGCGTCGTCGCAGAGGTGGTCAGCGGGGAGGGTCACGAGGGCCAGAACTACGAGTGCACCGGGCCCGGACTCGTGGACATGGGAATGATCGCGACGATGCTCGGCAAGGCCGTGGACCGCAAGATCACCTACCTGGACATCCCCGAGAAGGACTTCACCGAGATGCTGGTGGAGCACGCGGGGTATCCCGATGCCGAGGCCGTCGAGATCGGGGTCCTGTGCCACTTCCGCGCGTGGCGGGATGGCCGGGCCGAGGCCCTCACCGACACGGTGCGACGGGTCACCGGGCAGGCGCCGCAGTCCGTGTCCGACTGGATCGACGCCCACGTCGAGGAGTTCCGCGTCAAGCCGTCGCTGTCCGACCGGATCGCCGGGATCTCGCTGAGGGCCAAGTTCCACGGCGACGCGATGACTGACTGATCCCGCACGTGGCCGGTAGGGTCGGCCCGTGCCCATCACGCCTACCGCGATCGAGGTCGCCGGGCTCACCAAGCGTTTCGGCCACGGCGCCAACGGCGTCCTCGCCGTGGACGACCTGTCGTTCACGGTGCCGCCGGGACGGATCACCGGATTCCTCGGGCCCAACGGTGCCGGCAAGACCACCACACTGCGGTGCCTGGTGGGTCTGGTGCGCCCGACGTCGGGGGAGGCGACGATCGGCGGGCACAGTTACGACCGGCTCCAGCATCCGAGTTCCGTCGTCGGCGCCGCGCTCGAGGCCAGTGGCTTCCACCCGGGCCGCACCGCGCGCGACCACCTGCGGACCCGCGCGGCCGCAGTCGGACTGCCGGAATCGTCGGTCGACACGATGCTCGACTTCGTGGGCCTGGCAGACGCCCGCGACCGCAAAGCCGGCCAGTTCTCCCTGGGCATGAGGCAGCGCCTGGCGTTGGCCATGGCGCTGTTGCCCGACCCGTCGGTGCTCATCCTCGACGAACCCGCCAACGGCCTCGACCCCGCCGGGATCGCCTGGCTGCGTCACTTCCTGCGGGGACTGGCCGACGAGGGCCGGACGATCCTCGTGTCCAGTCACCTGCTCGCCGAGGTGCGCCAGACCGTCGACAACGTCGTGATCGTGGACCAGGGCCGGCTGGTCCGGGCCGGACCGCTGAGCGAGGTGGTCGGAGCCGAGGCCCTGGTGGTGGTCGCCACGCCTGATCCGGTGGCGTTGGGCAACGCCGTGGCCGCAGCCGGCGGGGTGATGAGCGAGGTGGACGGACGTCTGACCGTGACCGGTCTCGACGCCGCCCAGGTGGGTCATGCCGCCCACGGGGCCGGGGTGGAGCTGCACGGGTTGTTCGAGGAGCACGCCGAACTCGAGCAGGTGTTCCTGCGGCTCACCACCGAACGCCCCACGGGAGACGTCGCGTGACCGGCCTGCTGCGCAGCGAGTGGATCAAGACCACCAGCACCAAGGGCTGGTGGATCCTCTTCGTGATCGGGATCCTGCTCACGGTGCTGAGCGTCCTGCCGGTCCTGCTGCTCAGCGAACTGTCCTCGGATCTCGGCTCGGCGCCGATCGAGGGAGTGGGTCTTGCCGACCCGATGGTCATGCAGATGATGTGGGGCACGATGGGCTCGGCGCAGTTGATCGCGCTGATCATCGGCATCCTGAGCTTCACCGGCGAGTACCGGCACGGCACCATCACCGACACCTTCCTGACCGAACCACGCCGGGAGCGGGTGATCATGGCCAAGGCCGGGGTCTCGGCCGTGATGGCCGTCATCCTGGCGGCGATCACGAGTGTGACCGTGATCGTCCTGGCCGTGCTCCTCCTACCGGGCGACCATGCTCCGATCGACTGGCCCTACGTGGTGCGGGTCGCGGCGTCCGTGGCCCTCGCTTACGCCCTGTACGCGGTCCTCGGGGTGGCGCTGGGGGCTCTGATCACCAATCAGGTGGTTGCGATCGTCCTGGCCCTGCTGTGGGTGCTGATGATCGAATCCCTCATCGTGGGCTTGAAGCCCGAGGTCGGCAAGTGGCTGCCGGGTGGCGCCAGCCAGTCGATCCTGAGCGGGATGACGGCCACGGGCGATGAGCTTCTCCCGCCCGCCCTGGGGGTGGTGGTGCTCATCGGCTACACGGTGGTGTTCGCCGCCCTTGCCGCTCGCACCACGCTGCGTCGAGACATCACCTGAGCCGCGGCCCGCTGCCTGCCAGACTTGCGGCATGCAGCTTCGTGCCACGGCCCGCGGGCTGGCACGCGTGGCCCCCACCCTGTCCCCGTGGCCCTCCGCGGTCCGCCGGGGCGGGGTGATGGCGGCGTTGCTGACGATCGGGGTCGTGGCCGGACAGTTCGAACCGGCTGTGGCGGCCACCACGGGAGCGCTCAACATCGCCCTCCTGGACGGCGCTGTCTCCCGCGCGGTCCTGAGCCGGGCCCTGTGGTTGTGCCTGTTCGTCACCACCGCCATTGCGTTCGTCGCGGTGATCATCGGCGACGACTTCTGGTGGCTCGTCCCCTTCCTGACACTGCTGGCGTTCCTGCAGGGAGCGTTGTCGGGAGCTGGACTTCCCGTCGCGAACGCGACCATCGCCGGCATGATCACGGCGATCCTGTTCAGCGTCATCCCCGGTTCGCTCGGCGAAGCCGCAGTGGCGGCCGCCTGGCTCTTCCTCGGCGCACTGGTCGAGATCCTCGTGGCGCTGGTCGCCTGGCGCTGGGAGCGGCAGTCGCTGCTGCGCCGCCAGATGGTGCGCCTGTTGCGGGCGACGGTCGAGGGTCGCCGCGACGCCGTCGAGGAATGGCGGAAGGCCACCGCCCGAACCCTGGCCGCCACGGAATTGACGCCCGAGGAGCGCGCCGGCTACCGGGACTTGCTGGACCTGACGGCCGAGGGCGCCGAAGCCCCCGGCGCCGACCTGATGACCGCCGCCGCAGTCCTGCGCCACGGTCGGCCCGACGAAGGCGGCGGCTCCGCGGCAGCGGCGGCGACCCGGGTCGTCGTGGCGAACGACCGCATCGAGCCCTTGCCCCCCGAGTCCGCGCGCCAACAGGGGGCAGCGGTGCAGGCATTGCTGCGTCCCGGCTCGGCGTCCTTCGTCGCCGGGGTCCGACTCGCGTTGCTGATGGCCGTCGGGGCGACATTGGTCCACGTGGCCGGAATCGCGCAGGGTCATTGGGTCCTGCTCGTGTTCGCGCTCGCGATCCGACCCAGCTACGCCGACACCGTGGTGGGTCTGGTGGCTCGTGTGATCGGGGTGGTTCTCGGGGTGGTCGTGGTCGCTGCCGTGGTGGCGGCGACCGGCGGCAGCGTGACCGCCCTGCTCGCGCTCGGATTCGTCGGCGGAATCCTCGCCTGCCGCTGGCTGTGGGGGAACGACATCGTGTTCTTCACCTTCCTGACGGTCTTCGTCAGCGTTCTGGTCGACGCCGGTGATCCCCTGTCCGGAGTCGGGACCCAGCGCATCGGGGCGACGCTCGTCGGAGTGGTCGTCGGGCTGGCCGGCGCCCTGCTGTGGCCGGGTTGGCGGCGCAGTGACACCGCGCGGGAGCGCCTACCGGAGGCGGCGTAGGGTCACCGCGGCCACTACGATCACAGACGTGCTGATGCAGGGGTCGCCCCCCGGACCTGACGAACGGGTCACGTTGGGGAATTGGCAGCGCGCCCCCTACAACCGCTGGGCGTTCGCCCACCTGCGGGAACTCGTGCCGACGCAGCAGATCCGCAACGCCGCCTACGCCACCCCGCCCCCGTTCGATCCGGTCCCCGGCCTGACCGACCTGGCCGTCCCGCGCGCCGACGGCTCGCTCACGACCGTCGGCGAGGTGTTCGCCTCGACCTACACCGACGCCGTGGTGGTGGTGCAAGGCGACCGCATCTGTTTCGAGGAGTACTACTCCTACACCCAGCAGCAGACCACCCACCTGATGATGTCGGTGACCAAGTCCGTCGTGGGATGTGTCGCCGGGGTCCTGACCGCACGCGGCCTGCTGCATCCGGACGCGCTGGTGACCGACTACGTCCCGGAGTTGGCGGACAGCGGTTTCGCCGGCGCCACCGTGCGGAACATCCTCGACATGCGATCCGGGGTGCGGTTCAGCGAGGAGTACACCGACCCCGAGGCCGAGGTCAACGTGATGGAGGAGGCCTTCGGGTGGCGGCCGATGTCGCACGACTCGGTGCCCCGGTCCATCTACGAATACCTGGCCACGCTCGAACCCGAACGGGAGCACGGGGGCCTGTTCGACTACCGCTCCGCCGAGACCCTCGTGCTGGGCTGGGTGTGTGAGCGGGCGGCGGGCGCCCGGATGGCGGACCTGATCGGCGACCTGATCTGGACGCCCATGGGGGCGCTGTATCCGGCGGAACTCACCTGCGACTCGGTCGGCACCGGGATCCACGACGGCGGAATGTGCGCCACGGCCCGGGACCTGGCGCGGTTCGGCCAGGTGCTGCTCCACATGGGGCGGCTCGGCGACGTGGACATCGTCCCGAGCGACTGGCTGCAGGCCTCGTGGCGTATCGACCCGGACATCCGCGAGGCGTTCGACCTATCCCGGTCGGGCCCCTATCTGCCCGGTGGCTGGTACCGCAATCAGTTCTGGTTCCTGCCCCGCCCCTACGGGGATGTGCTGCTGGGGCTGGGGATCTACGGGCAGATGTTGTACGTCAATCCCGGGACTCAGACGGTGGCGGCCAAGTTCTCGACGTGGCCCGACGCGCAGAATCCGCTGTTCCTGAGCGAGACCATCTCGGCCTTCGACACCATCGGTGCGCACCTGGCCGGACTGGCGGGGGCGGTCGCCCACCATCACGGCCCTCCGGGCATCGCGTCGGGACGGGATCACTGACACCCTGGGACCCATGAGTTCACTGGGAAAGGTCCTGGCAGCCCGGCAGCGTCCCGTGCTTCACGGCAGCTCCGAACTGCGGGCGTTCTTCCGCACCAACACCCAGCCGATCTACTTCATCGGGGCGACGGCGTTCAACCTGCTCGGCGTCGACCGGTGGGTCCGCAACTTCCGCTACATCGTCTACTACGACTCGTGGGACGGGGCCCACCCGCGCGTCTTCACCCCGCTCGAGAAGCCGTACACCGAGTTCACGAGCGCCGAGCAGATCAACAACTACCTGCTGCGCGACCCCGAGGTGCAGGCCTACATCGCCGGACGCACCAAGCCGGGACAGCGCCCGATGGTGGTGATGGTCTTCTTCGACGAGGAGACCGAGGCGATCTGCGAGGAACTCGGATACGACCTGATCCTGCCGTCGGCGGAGTTGCGGACCCGGCTGGACTCCAAGATCGTCACCACGCAACTGGGCAACGACGCCGGTGCGCCGTCGGTGCCGAACCTGCTCGCCGACCGGGTGGACTCCTGGGAGCAGCTCTCGGAACTCGCCGAACTCAACGGGCTGGGGACTGATCTGGTCGTGCAGACGCCGTACGGCGACTCGGGCAAGACGACCTTCTTCCTCAAGTCCGCCGACGACTGGGACCGTCACGCCGAGGACATCGTCGACCAGCAGGTCAAGATCATGAAACGCATCAACAACCGGGCGGCGGCGGTCGAGGCGGTGCTGACGCGGCACGGCACCATCGTCGGCCCGTTCATGACCGACCTGACCGGCTATCCGGAGTTGACCCCCTATCCGGGTGGGTGGTGTGGCAACGACCTGTTCCCCGAGGCGATCACTGACGACCAGCGTTCACGGGCCATCGAGCTGGTGCGCAGGTTCGGTGACCGTCTGCGCGAGGAGGGGTACAAGGGCTTCTTCGAGTTCGACGTCCTGATCGACACCGACGACGGCGAGGTCTACATGGGCGAGGTGAACCCCCGCATCTCGGGGGTCTCGTCCATGACGAATACGACGGTCGGGGCGTATGCGGATCTCCCGCTGGTGTGTTTCCACCTCCTGGAGTTCATGGACATCGACTACGAGATCGACATCGACGAGATCAACGAGCGCTGGCGCGAGCTGGCGGCGGTGGACGTCTGGTCGCAGTTGATCATGAAGGAGCCGGGCGACGCGGTCGAGCGGATCCTGGCGGCGCCCGCGACCGGGACCTATCGCATCGTCGACGGTCGGCTGCAGTTCCGGCGGGTCTCCTCGGACTGGCACGAGCTCACCGACGAGCACGACGCCTTCTTCATGCGTGTCTACGCGCCGGGCGACTACCGCTTCCACGGTGCGGATCTGGGGATCCTGGTGACGAAGGGGCGCATGCAGACCGACGCGGGGCTGACGGAACTGGCCGAGCGCTACATTCAGGGCATCCGGGAGTCGTACGTGGGCGAACCGGTGCACCACCCGGAGCCGCTGATCCCGCTCCCGGTCGCCAAGTAGGCCGCTCGACCCCGGCGGTCGAGTTCCGGTGGTCGAGCGGAGCCGAGGCCACGGCACGCAGCCGCAGCGTTGCTACGGCCTCATGATCATGGCGATTCGCGATGGTCTGAGCGTGGGGAGTGGGACCAGGAGCTTGATCATGAGGCGATTTCAACGGCCCATACTCGGCTTCGCTCGACCGGCGGGGGTTTCGATACGCGGCCTGGCGGCCGCTACGCAACCCGCGGTGGTGGTGGTCTCGGCTTCGCTCGGCCACCGGATGGCCCGACCACCGGGACGACGAGCGCCCCGCGTGCCAGGATCAAGCCCATGGTGCCAGCAGGGTTCTCCGGCTACTTCTCGGCGGCGGCCGGGGTGGCCGGGACCCTGATCGGGCTGCTCTTCGTGGCGGTGACCATCGCGCCTGACCGGACCCTGGGTATCAAGGCCCCGGCGCAGGTGCGGGAGACCGCCGCCAACGCGTTCCTCGTGCTGGGCAACGCGCTGTTCCTGTCGCTGGGTGCGCTCATCCCCGACATCGACCTCGGACTCCTGGCGATCGTCACCGTGGTCACCTGCCTCAGCGGCGGGATCATGTTCGGGGTGAACAGTTTCCTGGCGCGGCATCGGCAGCCCCTGCACTGGCGCTGGTACATGCGTCGGGGAGTGATGCTCCTCGCGCTCGGCGCCCAGGCCTGGCTCGCCTGGCGGCTCATGAACTACCCGCGGGACACGTCCGCGGTCACCGCCATGGCCGTCCTGATGCTCGTGTGGTTCGCCATCGGCCTGCTGCGGTCCTGGGAACTGGTCGGTGGTTCGGGGCACCACCTGTCCGATGCGGTGGCGCTGTGGCGGGAGACCCGGGACACCGCGACCTCCGACGAGTCGACCTGATCCGCGACTACATCCCGCAGATCTGCCGCGAGCGCCTCGGCGAACCCCGGGGTTTCTCCCAGCACCGCGGTGGTGCGGGCGCCGGCCGCGCGGATCCGGTCGGCGAACCCGCCGTCCGCGACGAGGACCGGGACCACGACAGAGTCGCTCCGCACGGCGGGCGGCACATCATCGGGCCCCAGCGCCACCGCAACGGCCCGGTTGGCGGTGTGCAATCGGTCGGCGAGTTCCGCGAAGCGAGCCACCGCGGACGCCCGCGTGCTGCCCGACCCGGCGAGGACGACGTGACGGCTTCCTTCGACCAACGGCGCCACCGCACGCGCGACCGTGGACATCGTCGGCGGCGCCACCAGGACCGCAGTCGCACCGTCGTGGGCGACGACCGGCGGCAGGTCGTGGTGCCAGTGGTATCCGGCGGTCAGCAACAGGGGCAGCACCACCGTGCGGCGGACGCCAGGCGGAGGCACCAGGATCTCCGACACACTCGGCCGGTCGTGTTCCAGGAACCCGGCGACGACCGTTGCCCCGAGACGTTCAGCCAGGTCGGCCCCGAGTCGACCTACCGCACGGGCGTGACGCGGGTCGGAGCTCCCGTGCGACACGAGCACCAGGCGGACTCGCTCCGTCACGACTGGATTCCGTGTCCCGCGTCGACCGAGGCGTGACCCAGCAGGCCGAGAGTGTCGTGCAGCCGCGCCACCTGGCCGATCACGACCACGGCCGGAGTCCCGAGCCCCGCCGCATCGGTGGCGATGGTCGTCAGCGTGCCCCGCACGACCTGCTGCTCGGGGGTCCACCCGGCACTCACCACCGCCGCGGGCAGGTCCGCGGGGCGACCCGCAGTGATCAGCGCGTCGGCGGTCTCGGCCAGGTGGCGGACTCCCATCAGCAGGACCAGCGTCGTGTCCTCCGGAGTGTTCGCCGCACGGCGGACCACGTCGTCGGCTCCCTCGTGGGCGGACAGCAGCAACACCGAGGTCGACAACCCGCGATGGGTCACCGGGATCCCGGCCGCTGCGGGCACGGACACGGCCGAGGTGATCCCGGGCACGACCTCGACGGGAATCCCCGCATCCAGGCACGCCAAGGCTTCCTCGCCGCCCCGGCCGAGGACGAACGGATCGCCGCCCTTCAGACGGACCACGACCTGACCCTCGCTGGCCCGGTCGACGATCAGCTCGTTGATCTCCGCGCCTGGGAGGGCATGACGGCCAGGCGACTTGCCGACGTCGACGACCTCGACCCCTCCGCAGGCAGGTCGAGGACCGCCACAGGTGCCAGCCGATCGGTAGGCACGGATGGTCGGCGAGCGACCCAGGGCCACCGTGCCCGCACCGTCATCAGGTCGGGGTCTCCGGGTCCGCCCCCACCAGGAAGACCCGGCCAGTGCCGGGGCGCCGCCGCCGGATCGGAAGTGAGCCTTCGGCGGCCGAACGGCTCAGCAACGCCACGGCTCGGCGGGAGGGTCGCGGCCGCCGTTGACCGCGAGCTTGCACACCGTCGACGGTTCGTGCGGTGACCGCACTCCGCCGGGGATCGACCGTCGGCGCGGATGCACCAGATGCGGTCGGCGTCGGCCTCGGCGGCAACCGCATCGTCCACCCAGCTGTCGCCGGTGCAGGCGTGCACCAGCCAGGCGCCGGTCGTGTCGCCGGCCGCGAACTCGCGACGGATGACGGTCAGCCGGTCCTGGGACTCGGCGTCGAGGATGCCCTCGGTCACCCACGGGCTCACCACCGTGACCCGGGCCCGCGCGTCCACCAGGGACAGCGCCCGTCGCTCCGCCACCGGTCCGCCCCCCACGACCAGCACGGGCTTGTCCGTCAGATCGAGGAACAGGGGGTGGTCGGGAGTGCTCACAGGTGCAGCCCGCACTCGACCTTGGCCCGCCCCTGCCAGCGGCCGGCGCGCTCGTCCTCGCCGTCGACCACCGGCCGCGTGCAGGTCGAGCAGCCGATCGACCGGTAGCCGATGTCCCGCAGCGGATTGTGCATGATCGAGTACTTCTCGATGCAGGCGTCGATCATCTCGTCGGTGAATGCCGCAATCGGGTTGATCTTGATCATCCCGTGCTTCTCGTCCCAGGCCACCAGGGGTGTCTCGGCGCGACCGGCGTGATCAGCGCGGCGCAGGCCTGTCGCCCAGGCGTCGTATCCCCGCAGGGCGTTGTCCATGGGAGCCGTCTTGCGCATGGTGCAGCACAGGTCGGGGTCGCGCTCCCACAGGTTCTCGCCGTAGCGGTGATCCTGTTCGGCCACCGTCAACTCCGGCCTCAGCGACCGTACGTTCACCGGGTAGACGACCTCGACGGCGTCGCGCAGCCCCAGCGTCTCGGCGAAGTGATAACCGGTGTCGGCGAACAGCAGGTCCACCCCGGGCAGCGCCTTGGCGCCCAGGCAGGCCATGACTCCGTCGGAGAACGACACCGCCACGGCGATCCGGTTCACGCCGAGCCGCACTCCGAACCACGACATCAGCCCCAGCGGGTCGGTGTCGTCGCCGAACAGGAACGTGGCCTCGTCGACCAGGTCGCGCAGCTCCCGTTCACTGCGCCGCGGTGGGGCCAGGCTCAGGTCGACACTCATCGCAGGGCCTCCTCGTCGGCGCGGACGGTCCACTCGGCGAACGACTCGTCGCCCTCCCGTTGGTCCAGGAACCGGCCGAGCACCCGGTCCACGTAGTCGGTGAGGTCCTCGGCCGCCAGGCGCAGGCCGCGGGGGGAGCGACCGAATCCGGACTGCTCGCCGAGCGATCCGCCCAGGTGGACCTGGAAACCCTCCGCCTGTTCCCCGGCGGAGTCGGTGGCCAGGACCCCCTTGAGCCCGATGTCGGCGACCTGGAACCGGGCACACGAGTTGGGGCACCCGTTGACGTGGATCGCCAGGGGCAGGTCCCAGTCGGGACGGCGGGACTCGAGGTCGGTGACCAGGTCGGCGGTGCGCGCCTTGGTCTCCGAGATCGCCAGCTTGCAGTACTCGATCCCCGTGCAGGCCATGGCCGCCCGGCGGAACTGCGAGGGGAAGACCCGCAGACCCAGCTCCTCGAGCTCCTCGGCCAGCGCGTCGGTGCGGTCGCCCTCGACATCGAGGATCACGAACTTCTGGTGGGCCGTGAGCCGGATCCGCCCCGAACCGTACTCGTCGGCGAGGTCGGCAATCCGACCGAGCATCTCGCCCGAGATCCGGCCCACCGTGGGTGCTGCACCCACGTAGAACCGGCCATCGGTCTGGGGGTGGACCCCCACGTGATCGCGGGCCTCGGGCTGTGGCGGTGCAGGTGCCGGGCCGTCGAGCAGCGGCCGCTTCAGGTACTCGGTCTCGAGCACCTCGCGGAACTTCTCCGGTCCCCAGTCCGCGACCAGGAACTTCAGGCGGGCCTTGTTCCGCAGTCGGCGGTACCCGTAGTCGCGGAAGATCGAGATGACGCCCAACCACACGTCGGGGACCTCGTCGAGCGGGACCCACGCGCCGAGCCGAACCCCGAGCTTCGGGACCGTCGACAGGCCACCGCCGACCCACACGTCGAAACCGGGGCCGTGTTCCGGGTGCTCCACCCCGAGGAACGACACGTCGTTGATCTCGTGGGCCACGTCCTGGCGAGGCGAGCCGCTGATCGCGCTCTTGAACTTGCGCGGCAGATTGGCCAGTTCCGGGTCGCCGATGTGGCGGCGCAGGATCTCGTCGATCGCCGGGGTCCCGTCGATGATCTCGTCGGCGGCCACGCCGGCCACGGGCGAACCCAAGATCACGCGGGGCGTGTCGCCGCAGGCTTCCGTGGTGCCGAGTCCCACCGCCTCGAGCCGCCGCCAGATCTCGGGCACGTCCTCGATGCGGATCCAGTGCAGTTGGATGTTCTGGCGGTCGGAGATGTCGGCAGTGCCGCGGGCGAACTCGGTGCTGATGTCGGCGATCACCCGGGCCTGCTCGGCGGTCAGGGCCCCGCCGTCGCTGCGGACCCGCATCATGAAGAACTCGTCGTCGAGTTCCTCGGGCGGCAGCGACGCGGTCTTGCCGCCGGGGATCCCGGGCCGGCGCTGGGTGTACAGCCCCCACCAACGCATGCGGCCCCGCAGGTCGTCGGCGGGGATCGAGGCGAACCCCTCGCGGCTGTACACCTCTTCGATGCGGGCGCGCACGTTCAGGCCGTTGTCGTCGGCCTTGAACCGTTCATTGTCGTTCAGTGGTTCGGTCTGGCCCAGCGCCCACTGGCCCTCGGGGCGCGGCTTGCGCCCGGGCTTTGCGGTGGTGTCGGTCATTCGGGTCTCCGGCGGAAGGTCGGGGACGCCCGGACTCGGGACTCAGCCGCACCGCGGTGGGCTGAGAGGGCCCGAGCGCCGCACGTCCGAAAGGGGACGGGGCTCAGGCACAACAACACATGCAGCAACACATGACCACGGGGGCCATGGGCATCACCGGGGAGGTGACGGTTGCCGAATGCATCCGGCCATGATGCCAAACCGGGGCGACGATGTCCACGCGATCGTCGCGCGCCGCTGCGGGAGAGGACCTACAGTGAGGTGACAGCCCGTGAGTGGTGATCGTCATCGAGTGAGATCGGTCGCTGCCGGTGTGGTTCCGAGGATGGGATTCGAGGAGGGACATGTCCGCTCGCCGACTGGTCACTGCGGCTCTCACGGCGTCCGTCGCCGCAGGGTCGCTGCTCCTCCCCGCGAGCGCCGACGCCACCCCGAACCCGGAACCCAAGATCGTCATGGTGGGGGTGCGGATCAGCCCGCATTCGGCCTTCCGCAGTCCCTGGTCGAAGAACAAGTACGGGGTCGGCCAGTTGGTGACCATGCGTTTCGACGCTCCCGTCACCCGGCGGGAAGACGTCGAGCGGGCCATCCGGATCTCCTCGGGCAAGGAGCTCCCCGCCGGTGCGTGGGGGTGGGTCAACAGCACCACCGCGGTCTACCGGCCCAAACGGTTCTGGCCCGCCAATGCCCGAATCCAGTTCACCACCGACTTCGAGAACCTGGTGCTGGCACGCCAGGACGGCGTGGTCTATGTGGCCGAAGAGCGTAAGGAACCGTACGTCCTGAGGACCGCCCGCCGATTCGTCATGACGATCAAGGACAGCACCCACCACATGACCGTGGAGCGCAACGGCAAGACGATCAGGCGGTTCGGGGTGTCCCTCGGCAAACGCGGGTGGGAGACCCGCAGCGGTATCAAGATCCTCACGGACGAGCGTTACGCCCGCCTGCGGATGACCGGCTACGACCCCGGCAAGGACGAATCCTGGGACGTGATCGCGCCGTACTCGATCCGCCTCACGCCGTCGGGTGAGTTCATCCACGGCGCCCCGTGGGCGAACCACCGGATCGGCAAGTGGGACGGATCGCACGGCTGCACCAATATGTTCGTCCGCGACGCGCGGTGGCTGTTCGAGAAGACCAGGCAGGGGGATCCGGTCGTCACCACGGGCACGGGGCGACCCATGCAGGTGACCAACGGGACCCCCGGTTCGTACTGGAACTACTCGTGGGGGGACTGGAAACGACTGTCCGGCCGCTTCGGCAAGAAGCCGGCGGCACAGGCCCGGGCCATGACTCTGCCCACCCCGCTGGTCGACGCCGGCCCCTGATCGGACTCGACCCGTGACGGCCCGGCACCAGGACGCGCACCCGCCGCCGGCGGGGGCCTATCCCACCGGTCGGGTGGGGGTGGCGCGCCACTGGGACGGCCACGCCTGGTCCGGACCGGCGATCCCCGACGACGCGGCCCCGGCCTTCCCCTGGCACCGGCGACCCTGGGCGCTTCCCGCCCATCCGTTGTTCTGGCTGACCGTGGGCGGGATCGCCGTGGGATGCGGCCTGGCGATGTGGGCCATCCACGGCGGGGGCACCGCGGTGCTGGCGGTGGCCGGGCTGTTCGGATCCGGCGGTCCGATGGCGGCCTTCGTGCTCTTCGTCGCCCGGCGGCTCCGGCTGCCCCAGGTGATCGGCGTGGGGGAGTGGGTGCTGTGGGCGGTGCTCGGCGCGGTGGTCGCCGGTCCGCTCGCCTACGTGCTCGAGGGGTGGCTGCCGAATCAGGGGGCGTGGCAGGGATTGGCGGGCCCGATCGAGGAGACCAGCAAGATCCTGGTCCCGGTGGTGCTGTTCCTCGTGGGTCGGTATCGCGACCCGCGGGCGGGGGTGGCCCTGGCCGTGGGGATCGGGGCGATCTTCGGGGTAGCTGAGGGGATCGAATACGTGATCGACGCCGATCAGAGCGGGCTGCGCGTCCACCACCCCGATTCGACCACCCACCTCCTGAAGAGCACGCCCCGCTGGTCATGGTGCTCGAACGGTCGTTCATGAACCGTTGCACCCGCTGCTGGCCGGCTTTGTGGCGGCGGTCGCGTGGCGGCAGGCCTTCCGTGTGGTCGGTTCTGGCTCCCGTTGATCGGGGCATGGGTGGTGGCGGCAGCCTACACGGCTTCATCGATTCGGCGACGGGGATGCGCGCGGAGGCGAGCACCTTCACCGACACCCTGGTGCTCGTCGCCCTGGTGGTCGTTGCCGGCACGTATCCGCTGGTGTTCCGGCCCGCTGCGGCGCAACTGCCACCGCCAGACGCGCTGGCCGACAACTCGCCACCCTGGCGCCCGGCGATCCCGAAGAGCACCGCCCACCTGATCGGCCGGGTGACCTGGGAGATCAGGTGGGCGGGTGATCCGACGTCCGCGGCGGTGGTGGCCGCCGGGGGATCAGGACTGGTCGGCCTGCACCTGCTTGGCGGTCTCGGCCGCGGCCTTGGCCGCCACCGTGGCGGCCTCGCTCGCCACGCCCGAGGCCGACTTGGCCACGGTGTCCGCGGCGCCACCGGTGCGATCGGCGGCGTTGGCGGCGGCGGGCTCCCAGCTGGCAGCCGCGTCGGCCTGCTGGGCGGCCTTGTCCGTGAAGGACGCGGCCTCCTGGGCGGCATCGGTCACACTGCCGGCGGCCTTCTGGGCGGCGGAGCTGACGGCGTCGCCCACCGAGGTGTCGGACACGTCCGACGTGGAGTGGTTGCCGCGACGCTTCGCGACCGTTGTTCCGGCGATCGCGCCGGCGGTGGCGGCGATGAGTAGTGCCTTCTTCATACGTTCACCTCGTTCATCCCGTCCGGCCGGATGGCCGAACGGCGGTAGCGGTGGATTTCACCGTCATGTCCGCCTCCTACCCGGTTGTCCTGGGCGCAAACGCTGCAACCGGGGGAGCGGATCAACGGATCATGCCCGCCACCACCGTACTTTGCCATTCGGCAGGACCGGCATGCCGTCTGCTGACTACTCTCGGCGCAGGAGGTGCATGGTGGCACGCAAGGTCGACAGTCGCATGGGTGTATTCGATGCGGTGATGTGGGGTGTCGAGACCGATCCCCTGCTTCGTTCGGTGATCACGTTGGTCGTGATGATGGACAAGAAACCCAATCGCAAGGTCCTCACCCAGCGGATCGAGGAGATGACGGTCCGCGTGCCGGCGCTGCGGCGGCGTGTCGTGGGGAACCCGGTGTCGCTGGTGCCCCCGCGGTGGGAGTCGACCGACGACTTCGACATGAACTACCACCTGCGGTTCCGGCGCGCCGCGAACACCCGCGACGAGGCCCACGTGCTGGATGTCGCCGAGCACATGGCCGAGATGGACTTCGACCGGGCCCGGCCCCTGTGGGAAGCCATCGTCATCGAAGGCCTCAAGGGCAACCAGGCCGCGTTGATCATGAAGATCCACCACGCGATCACCGACGGGGTGGGCGGCATGGCGATGGCCGCGTCGCTGTTCGACCTCACCGACGACCCCACGCAGCGGCCCGAGCAGGAGCTCCCCGAACTCGAGGACACCGGTCGCGAGGACGCCGTGGACCGCCTGGTCGACGGCACTGAGTACTCGGCCAAGACCGCGGTCGATCAGATCAAGGGGATCGCCGACGGCGCCAAGAACATCGTCACGGGAACGGTCACCGACCCGGTCGGAACGGTGAAGAACAGCGTCGACTTCACGTCGTCCGCGGCCCGGATCCTGGCCCCGGCATCCACCCCGATGAGCCCGGTCATGCGGGGCCGGTCGCTGGGGGTCCACTTCGCGGTGCTCGAGGCGCCGCTCGAGGGTCTGAAGCAGGCGGGCAAGGCCAACGGCGGCACGCTCAACGATGCGTTCATGGCGTTCGTCGCCGGGGGCATCGCCCGCTATCACTCGGCGCACGGGGTGTCGCTCGACGAGGCTCCCGCGGTCCGGGTGAACATGCCGGTCAACCTGCGGCCGCGCACCGACGCTCCGTCGCAGGGCAACCGGTGGGTGCCGGCCCGGTTCCCGCTGCCGCTGGGTCCCGAGGACGCGGTGGGGCGGATCCGCGAGCTGCACCCGCTCCTGCTGCAGGCCCGCACCGAGCCGGCGCTCGAGATCAGCGAACCGATCTTCCGGTTGCTGCACCTCACTGCCTCGTCCGGCCACCACTGCGCTGGCGCGGGGATGAAGGGGAGGGCACCGACGTGGCCGCCACGAACGATGCCCGGCCCCCGATCCCGGTATATATGGCGGGCGCCCGCGTCGACCAGTTGGTGCCGTTCGCCCCCAAGGGCGGTGCCGCGATGAACGTGGCGTTCATGTCCTACAACGGCAAGGCCGAGATCGGGATCAACCTCGACGCGGCCATCTACGACCACGACGTGATGGTCCGCTGCCTGAAGGAGTCACTGGCGCAGGTGCTCGCCACCGTGCCGACGTTGAAGCTGATCTTCGGCGGCAGGCCCGAGACACGACGAGGCCGAGCGCCATCGGGTGCCGGGGCCTCGTGGTGGGTGGGGGTCAGGCCCAGTCGGACAGGACCTCGGCGATGACGTCGCGGTCCTGTGGGGGTGATCTCGAACTGGGTTCCCAGGTCATTGCGGTTCGGTGGTCTCCTCGGGTGCTCGTTGCCGGTGTAGACGCTACGACCGGTTAATCCTACCCCAGCTCGCCGGGGCCAAGGCATCCCCCGAACCTCAAAGTTGAGCCAATGACCCAAGAGCCGGAATCCGGGGTCCCGTGCCCGACCTGCTCGACCTGCCGGACGGGGCGCTCAACCCGTACCCGATGGCGCTTCTTCGCCGCCATGCAGCCCGCAGAAGCGCAGGACGGCCATAAAGCCTCCGGCCATCTTGCCCGTGGCGGTTGCGTCCTTGGTGTCGGCACTACGGGTTGGGGGTGCCCGCCTGCGGCATCGCGACGAGATCAGGATCTGGTGATCCGCGGCGCTGCTCCGGCGACGACCCCGCAGATGCACCGGGGGGACAACCGGCTGCAGAATCGGCGCCATGTTCGGACCGCGGGTCGCCGAGATCGTCTACGCCGCCACCGACAGCCTGGCGGTCGATCCCCAGGCCAAGGAACCCTGGCGGCCCCGCAAGGAGCAGCATCTCGCGCGGGTCCGGCTGCTGGCGGCGTCACCGACCTGGCGCTCCCGGGGCGGCCCCTGATGCCGGAGCATGCCTGGTGATCGCGGCCGACAAGGTGCTGTCCTCGATGGCACGGCGCGGCGGCGGTCGCGGCGAGCGAGGACGGCCGCGCTGCTCTGGAACGGTTCGCGGGCGGTGTCGACGGGACCCGCTGGTACCACCGACAGATGTTCGAGGCCTTGCAGCCCGTGCTGCCGGACCCGATGGTGGCGGATTTCACCGTCCGACTCGCCACCCTGGGCGCCTGACGCGCGACGATGGGGTCGTATCCGATCTGACTCCTTCGCCCGTGCGGCCGCTGATGGCCTGCGTCGACTCCACGGCGGACAAGGCAAGGTTCGCCGCCGGATGCCGGCGCCGGACCGCGTTCGGGGGGCTGTCGGCGGCCATCGCCATCAACGCTCGTGGCACCGGAACTGGCGATTGCCGTTCCAGGCGGTCGGCCCGCGGCATTCGTCGGACAGGTCCGCCGGGACGTCACCGTCACCGCCCGCGTGCTGCGTCAGGGCAAGTACCTGACCCGCCGCAGCGGGCTCTCGGCGAGACCGGGCAGCCGCTGACCCGGCGCACGCCAGCAGCAGGGAGTTGCGTCCGTCATCGGTGTCGGTGAGTCCCACCCCACCCGATCCGGTGCCGCGCGATCAGTGCATGGAGATGCCGCATCTGCCGGGGATCACGCCGGACTTCGCGCGCAACTTCACCATGAGCTTCGCGACCGGGATCCCTTTCACCGGCAGCACCGAACCCCGGATCACCGGGTGGTGCCGCCACCTGACGCCGGCAGTGGGCGTGGCGGCGGTCTCGGCACTGGTGGATGCCTGGCCGGGCTCGGTTCTGCCCGTGCTCACCCGGCCGGCCCCGGCCAGCACCGTCCGCTGGTCGCTGCAGTTCCCGGGCGCCAGCGACGTGGCGGCCGACGAATGGTGCTGGTACGAGAACGAGACGGTGACGGCCCAGGGGGGCTACTCCACGATGACCGCGCGACTCTGGCAGGACGGACGCCTGCTGTCGTGGTCCGAGCAGGTGCTGACCGTGTTCGAACGCCCCGCCGAGGGGTAGGGGCTCCGCCCGACGTCGTTACCGAATGTTTATCGACGCCTTTCGCCGGGAAGGGTAGGCGGGAGTCGGCACCGGCCCTCGGCCGTCCGCCCGGGCACCCCGAGTCGACTCGCGAGTACGGGGGGTGCCTGCGCGAAACGAGGGAGCCTCATGCGCACGCCCATCCTCCTGTCCACCTTCGCGGTCGGTGCTGTCGCCGCATTGGGGGCCACTGCCCTGGCCGCTCCGGCGAGTGCCGACAGTGACTACAGCGACGCCACCCAGCAGCTGCTCGATATGACGCATGCCGTCGGCACCCCGAAACCCGCGCCCCGGAAGCTGACCGCGCCGATCGCGCAGGCCACGGGCCAGGACACCCGAAGCGCCGGCGGGCAGGCGACGTTGACCGCCGAGCCCGGGTACTGGGTCTTCGACACGATCGTGGACGGCTACGACACCGGCATGAACACGGAACTCCTGGGATCCGGGTTGTCCATCGAGAAGGACTATCCCACCGACATGGTGCTCATGGGCATCGCCAGCGGGTCGACCGCTGCTTCCGACCAGTTCGGGGTGCTCATCGACTCCACCGGCGACGGGACGCCCGACTACGGGGCCGCGTCCGACGGGGCCATGGCCCGCGACGTCGTCTACGGGGCTCCCCTGTTCCGGTTCACGAGCAACGGACAGGCCGAACCCACCGGGCGCTTCGTCCAGATGGTGCGCATCATCGACGGGTACGCCGTCAACATCGCGGGCTGGCGAGAGGCCGGCCTGACGAACATCTCCTACGCCACCTTCATCGACGACGGCGTCGAGACGGACTACGCGCCGGACGCGTTCGCCCCCCGGATCCCCGTCGGCACGATGGTGCCCGCCACTCCCACCCAGACCGCCGCCCCCGGCAAGGTGACGGGTGTCAAGGTCGCGGCCAAGCGGACCAAGGCGAAGGTGCGCTGGGGAGCAGCCAAGGGCGCCACGTCCTACCGGGTCCTCGTCAAGGGGTCAAGCAGCCACCGGTCCTGGAAGGCCACCACTCGCACCTCGGCCAAGGTCTCCGGGCTGCGGGCCGGGAAGTCGTACACCGTCCGGGTCAAGGCCCGTGCGGGCAGCACCGACGGCGCCATCGTCACGAAGAAGTTCCGGACGAAGAAGAAGTAAGCCTCCGGCGCAACCTCACCCGCCGTCGGCCCGGGGGATCAACGGGTCGTCGGCGGGATTGGGGGGCTCTGTGTCGGGCGTCACCGAGCGGTCGGCCTGCACGACGAGGGCGACTGCCTCGTGGGGGTCGTCGGTCACCTGCAGCAGGTCCAGGTCGCTGGGGCTGATCAGTTCGTGGAAGATCAATTCTTCGCCGATCCAGTCCAGCAGACCTCCCCAGAACCTGGTGCCGACCAGGATGACCGGGAACGTCGTGATCTTGTGGGTCTGCACCAGGGTCAGGGCCTCGAACATCTCATCCAGGGTGCCGAAGCCGCCGGGGAGGACGACGAATCCCCTCGCGTACTTGACGAACATCGTCTTGCGCGCGAAGAAGTACCGGAAGTTGATCCCGACGTCCACCCAGTCGTTGAGTTTCTGCTCGAAGGGCAGTTCGATGCCCAGTCCGACGGACACGCCGCCGGCCTCGCTGACTCCGCGGTTGGCCGCTTCCATGATCCCGGGCCCGCCCCCGGTGATGACCGCGTACCCGGCCTCGGCCAGGCCGTAGGCGATCTCGCGGGCCAAGGCGTAGTTCGGGTGGTCGGGGGCGGTCCGCGCGCTGCCGAAGATCGAGATCGCGGGGCCCAACTCGGCGAGTGCGCCGAATCCTTCGACGAACTCGGCCTGGATGCGCATGACCCGCCAGGGATCGGCAGTGACCCAGTCGGCGTCGTGCCGCGAGTCCAGGAGGCGCTGGTCGTGGGTCGTGGTCAGTGCGGCGTCGGTGCGGACCGACATCGGACCGATCTGGCGTCGCGCGGGGCGGATGGGAGCCACGTCCCCCAACGTACCCAACGATGGCCGGAGGCGGATCCGGGTTCAGGCGCGACCGCGCACGGCGCGTGCGGGCGGGAGGTCACCGCGGATCGCGGACACCATGTCCAGGACCTGGCGGGTGGCGCCGACATCGTGGACGCGCCAGACCCGGGCACCCAACCAGGCCGTGACAGCCGTGGCGGCCAGGGTCCCCAGGAGTCGGTCGGCCGGCTCGGGGATGTCGAGGGTCTCGCCCACGAAGTCCTTGCGCGACAGGGACATGAGCACGGGCCACCCTGTCGCGACGAGTCGGTCGGTGGCCTCGGTGGCGAGCAGGGTCTGGGGGGTGGTCTTCCCGAAGTCGTGTCCCGGGTCGATGATGATCGACTCGCGGGGCACCCCCAGATCGGCGGCCCGCTCGGCCAGGGCGGTGGTGGTCGTGATGATGTCGGCCACCACGTCTCGATAGACCACGCGATGGGGTCGGGTGCGGGGGACCTGCCCGCCGGCATGGGTGCACACCAGTCCGACGCCGAACTCGGCGGCCACCTCGGCCAGCCGGGGATCGTGACCCTCCCAGGCGTCGTTGAGCAGGTCGGCGCCTTCCTGGCATGCCGCGCGCCCGACCTCGGCGCGCCACGTGTCCACGCTGATCACGAGCTCGGGGTGTGCCGCGCGCACCCGAGCGACGAACTCCACCGTGCGCCGACGTTCCTCGACGGGATCCACAGGGTCGCCCGGGCCTGCCTTGACGCCGCCGATGTCCACGATGTCGGCGCCCTCGGCGACGGCGCGGTCCACGGCGGCCATGGCCTGGTCGTCGGCGAAGGTGGCGCCGCGGTCGAAGAACGAGTCGGGGGTGCGGTTCACGATCGCCATGATCAGCAGCTGGTCGGCGGGGAACGTCCGGCTTCCGAGTCGGAGCACAACCACCTCCCGGGCTCGGGCCCACAGCCTGCCTTCCAGGCTAGCGCCAGGAGTGAGGAGTCCTGGGGCGCCGAACATCGGGAGAAATGGTAGCGTTCTGCCATGCGCACAACCATTGACGGTGGGGGACGGGTCGTGATCCCCAAGTCCGCCCGCGATCAGTGGCACCTCCGACCCGGATCCGCGGTGGAGATCACGGTTCGCGACGGCTGGATCGAGATCGCCCCCGCACCAGCCACAGTTGCGATCGCCGAGAAGGACGGAGTGGCGGTGGCAGCCATCTCCGAAGCCGTGCCCCCGTTGACCGCCGAGGAGGTCCGCGCCACCACCGAGCAGGTCCGTCGATGATCGCGGTCGACACGAGTGTGCTCGTGGCCGGACTGTGTGCCTGGCATGCCGACCATGACCGGGCCCGCCGCGTCCTCGCGCGTGGCCCCTGGCTTCCGGCCCACGCATACCTCGAGACGTATGCCACCCTGACGCGGCTGCCCGCGCCGTATCGGGTGCGGGCCGCGGATTCGGTCGCCCTGGTGGATCAGTTCCGGAATCGCCTGCTCGTCCCGACCCCCGAAGCGGTGATCGGACTCCCGCAGTTGCTGGCCACCCACAGCATCACCGGCGGGTCCACCTACGACGCGCTCATCGCCACCACGGTCGCCCACCCCGGCGGGGCCTCGAGGGCTCCCTCAGTGGAGACCCTGTACACCCTCGACCAACGTGCGCGACTGACCTACGCGCTGTTCGACATTAGCATTCAAGCGCCGTGATCCGGTCCCGCGGTCGCACCCCCGGGTGAGGGGCGGGGTGCCTGTCGCATACTGGCCTGCGTGACCGTCGTGTTCGTGGTGTTCGCCGTGATCGTGATCGTCGGCGCCGCTTTCGTGCTGACCGGCCGTTGGGATCCCGGGATCCGCGATGCGCGGGCCGATTCCGCGCCGCCGCTGCCGCAGCCCCCGATCCACGCCGCCGACATCCGCTCGCTGCGTTTCCGGGTGGGACTGCGCGGTTACCGGATGCAGGATGTCGACGCGGCGTTGGCGGCACTTGCCGACGAGCTCGACCGCCGCGACGGGCACCGCCGCCCGGCCGGTGACGTCAGCGGCGACCCGACAGCCACTCCACCAGCAGGCTGACGCCGAAGCCCGTGCCGCCCTTGCGGCAGTCCGACCGGTCGGATTCGGTGCGGCCCACCCCGGCGATGTCGAGGTGGGCCCAGGGGACGCCACCGGTGAAGGCCTCGAGGAACAGCGCTGCCGTGATCGACCCCGCGCTGGTGGTGCTGTCGGTGTTGGTGTTCGCGCTGTCGGCGATGTCCGAGGCGATGGCCGAGCGGTACTCGGGGACCAGGGGCAGTCGCCAGACCCGGTCGCCGGACCGGTCCCCGGCGTGGGTCAGCCCCCGGGCGAGACGGTCGTCGGTGCTGTAGAGCGCCGCGTGCTGCCGACCCAGGCCGAGAGTCGCCGAGCCGGTCAGGGTGGCGAGGTCCACGATCACGTCGGGAGCCAGCGCGTCGGCCGCCCAGGCCAGCGCGTCGGCCAGGACCAGCCGACCTTCCGCGTCGGTGTTGAGGACCTCGGTGGTGCGACCGCCGTAGTGGCGCACCACGTCGCCAGGACGCATGGCCGTCGCGCCGGGCATGTTCTCGGCGCAGGCCAGCACCCCCGTGACGCGCACAGGAAGGTTCAGCCGCCGGACCGCCGCCAGGGTGCCGATGACGGCAGCGGCTCCCCCCATGTCGGTCTTCATGAGCGGCATCGACAGTGGTGGCTTGAGGGACAGGCCCCCGCTGTCGAAGGTGATGCCCTTGCCGACCAGCACGATGTGGGGACCGGCGTGCTTTGCGCCGTGGCTGATCACGGTCAGGGCCGGATCATGGGCGCTGCCCGCGGCGACGCCGAGCAGGCCGCCGAATCCGTGCTGTCGCAGCCAGTCGATCCCGTGGACCACCGTCGGGAGTCCGGTCAGGGCGGCCGCCTGTTCGGCGAGCCACTGGGGAGTCTTGATGTCGGAGGGAGTGTTGGCGAGGGTGCGTGCCTCGATGACGGCGCTTCCCACGGTGGCGCCGTCGCGAGCCGCCGCCTCGGCGGCAACGGTCGTGGTCACGAGCCGCAACTTCGGCTGCGGCGACCGGACCACCGCGGCGCCGGCGACGACGCCGCGGGCGAAGTCCTCGGCGTGACGGGTGGGGACCAGGATGTCCAGGACGTCGGCTGATCCCGCTGCCCGACCGGCCGATGCGCCGGCCCGACGCAGAGCAGTCGGCGAGTCGTCCTCGGCCACGATCGACGTGTGAGGGGCGGGAGCCGGGATCAGCGGGTCTGCCGCGGCCGCAGCGAGATCGTCCCCGTACGCGGCGCGCAGCCGGGCCAGGACGGGACCCGCGAGATGACGGCCCGGGACGTGCACGACCGCGATCCGATCACCGGCGTGATCGGAGAGGCGGACGACGGGGGGCGTGTCGGTCACGCCGGCGGCCGTCAGCCGGCGGTGGCGGTGAGTTGTGCGCCGAGGTCCTGAGCCTCGTCGGCGGTGAGTTCCACCACCAGGCGTCCGCCGCCCTCCAACGGAACGCGCATGATGATTCCGCGGCCCTCTTTGGTGACCTCGAGCGGTCCATCACCGGTTCTGGGTTTCATGGCGGCCATGAACAGCCCCTTCCTCGACGTTTCTGGGGACTCATTATTCCCGATCGAGCGGCCAGATGCCGACGACCCCGCTTCCTGCGCGGCGGATCGGTTGGTCGAGACCCCGCTCCCGGTGGTCGAGCGGCCCCCCGGTGGTCGAGTGGAGCCGAGACCTCCGCACCAACCGCGGGTTGAGTAGGCGCGCCAGCGCCGTATCGAAACCATGGCGCCTGTCGACCACCGGGGCCGGGTCGACGTCAGTCGACGACCGCGAGCAGTAGCCCGTCGCCCGACGGGACCAGCACCGGGGTGAGGCCCTCGTGGCCACGGACCATGGTCACCAGATCCCGCAGGGCGGTGGTCGCAGCGTCGCGCTGGGCCGGGTCGGCGACGCGGTCGCCCCACAGCGCGTTGTCGAAGGCGACGACCCCGCCGGGGCGCAGGAGCCGCAGGGCCTGCTCGAAGTAGAGCGAGTACTCGGACTTGTCGGCGTCGACCAGGACCATGTCGTAGGCGCCGTCGGTGAGGCGCGGCAGGACCTCCAGTGCCCGACCGGCGATGAGGCGGTACCGGCCGGGGGCGATCTCGGCGGCGGCGAGGGTCTCGCGGGCCACGCGCTGATGGTCGAGTTCGATGTCGATCGAGGTGATGACGCCGTCGTCGGCCATCCCGCGCAGGAGCCACAGGGTGGACACGCCGGCCCCGGTGCCGATCTCGACGACGTGGCGCGCCGAGATCGCGCGTGCCACGAACCGCAGCAGGGCCCCGCTGCCGGCACCGATGGGCGAACAGCCGAGTTCCGCCGCCTTCTCGCGGGCGGTGGCCAGCACCTCGTCCTCGACCACGTACGTGTCGGTGAACGCGTAGCTGTCGGCGTTGGGGGCGGTCATGGTCACCTCCGGTGGGCCGGGAGCGTGGTCCCGGCGAGCGGCTCGGGCCCGATCAGGGCACCTACGGGGCTTAGGGTAACCCTCGTGACCGAAGGCCCCGATGATCGCCCGACCACTCCCGAAGGCGCCGCGTCCCCACCCGATGCCGAGGGTGCGTCGCTGAGTGACCTCTTCTCCCCTCAGACTCCCGGCACCGAGTCCTCGCCGGACCCGTCCGGCGACGTGACCCGCGCCGCCCCCGCGGCGGCAGCCGCGACCCCGGAGCCGTCGTGGGCACCGCCCGTCGCCACCGAACGTGCCCCTGACGTCACCCCTGCGCCCGCCGAGGCTCCGCCCGTGTACGCGGCCACGCCGACGCCGGCGACCCCCGGTTTCACCCCGCCCGGACCTGCTCCCGCGACATCGTCGGCGCAGTCGTCGGGGAAGACCACCGCCATCGCGCTGGGCGTCGTCGCCGGGCTCGTGGCGGGGGTGCTGGGGGGTTTCCTCGGGGCCACCCTGCAGGACCGCGTGGGTCGCGTCACCACGGGCAGCGTGACCACGCTGCCCCAGTCGTCGTCCGACGCGCCACCCCTGCAACCGGGCAGCGTCGCCGCCATCGCCGACGCCGCACTGCCCACGGTCGTGTCGCTGTCGGTGTCGGGCAACGGCGGCTCGGCCACCGGCTCGGGCTTCGTGATCCGCGACGACGGCTACATCCTCACCAACAACCACGTCATCTCCGGCGGCGCCAACGGGGGACGCATCGTCGTCAACTTCAGTGACGGGGAACAGAGCAAGGGCACCATCGTCGGCCGCAGCGCGTCCTACGACCTCGGAGTGGTCAAGGTGGACCGCGACGGCCTCGAGACCGCGCCGTTGGGCAACTCGCGAGCCGTCCGCGTGGGCGATCCGGTGATCGCCATCGGGTCGCCACTGGGGTTGAACGGCACCGTCACGACCGGCATCATCAGCGCCCTGAACCGGCCGGTCACCGCGGGTGGCCAGGGTGAGCAGTCCTTCATCTCGGCGCTGCAGACCGACGCCGCCATCAACCCCGGCAACTCCGGGGGCCCCTTGCTCGACGCCGAGGGCAAGGTGATCGGCGTCAACTCGGCCATTGCGACCGTGGCGGGCGGCAATCAGGGCGAGGCCGGATCGATCGGACTGGGATTCTCGATCCCGATCAACCAGGCGAAGCGGATCGCCGAAGAGATCATCGCCACCGGCAAGTCGGAGACCCCCATCATCGGCGTGTCCTTGGACTCGAGGTACTCCGGCGAAGGCGCCAAGGTCGAGAGTGTGACCGAGGATGGTCCTTCGGCGGGCAAGCTGAAGGCCGGGGACATCATCACCAGCGTGGACGGGGTCCCGGTCAACGATGCGACCGAGCTGATCGTGGCGATCCGGACGAAGGCCCCCGGCGACGAGGTCACCCTGGGTATCGAGGGCGGCGAGGATGTCACCATCACGCTGGGTGTGAGCCCGGACCAGTGACCTGTCCGTCCGGAAGGTTCTGCGGGGAGCCCGGCGGCGCGTACGCTGGCCGGGTGTGGAACCTGGGGCTGGCCGAGATCGGGGTCATCGTCCTGATCGGTCTGCTCATCTTCGGGCCGGACAAACTGCCCAAGGCGGTCAAGACCCTGTCGGCGTTGATGCAGCAATTGCGCAGCGCCGCATCGGACGCGAGTCGTTCGCTGCAGGACGCGGCGGGGTGGGACTCCACCGAGACCCGCCAGACCCTGTCGGAGCTCGCCGACCTGCACCCCAAACGCCTCATGGGCTCGTTACTGGACGACCCGGCCGCAGGATCATCCGATCGCCCCGCCGGGGGGAACAAGAGCCGGGACACCAAGCCGTCGGCCACGGACACCTCGGCGGTCAACGACTTCGACCCCGAGGCCCCCTGATCCGGCGCTGATTTCCCGTTAGCGTGGGGCGCTATGACGTCCTTGGCCCCGGCCACGATCGATGACCCCGACAAGGTCCGGGCCCTACGCCGGATGAAAGCCGTGGCGCTGACTCTGCTGATCGTCGCCGCGGCGATCTTCCTGTTCGCCTGGCACATGGTCGAGTCCGGGGGTGCGGCGTACTGGGGGTACATCCGGGCGATGGCCGAGGCAGGGGTCGTCGGTGGTCTGGCCGACTGGTTCGCGGTCACCGCGCTGTTCCGGCATCCGTTGGGGCTGCCGATCCCGCACACTGCCCTGATCCCCAACAAGAAGGACCAGTTGGGGGAGTCGCTCAGCACGTTCGTTCACGGCAACTTCCTGAGCCGGGACAACGTCGTCGACAAGGTCGTGGCCGCCCGCCCCGCTCAGCGGCTCGCCGAGTACCTGGACGACCCGGCCCACCGGGAACGGCTCGTGGCCGAGGGCGCGTCACTCGGCCAGGCGCTCATCGACAACCTCGACGACCAGCAGGTCCAGACGATGATCCGCAACGCGGTCTTCACCCAACTCAGCGAGAACGCCTGGGGGCCACCCGCCGGACGGCTCTTGTTCGCGGCGGTCGACAACGGCAACCACACCGGAGTCGTCGACGGGATCCTGACCGCGCTCCACCGCTGGTTGCTCGAGAACCGGGAACGGGTCGCGACGGTGATCGCCGACCGGGGCCCGGTGGCGCAGGACGGGCCGATCCGGTGGGTCCACGAACGGATCGGCTACAAGGCCGCGGATCTGCTGATCCAGTGGGTCCAGAACCTGCGCGACAACCCCCAGGACCCGGCGCGGCTGCAGCTCGACGCCGCGCTGCTGCGTATCGCCGACGAGATGCAGCACGATCCCGAGATGATCGAGCGGGTCGAACGGTGGAAGACGCTGGTTCTGCAGCATCCGGAGACCCAGCGGGTCGTGAACGGCATCTGGCCCGCGGTCAAGGAACTCGTCACGTCGGCCTTGGCCGATCCGGACAGCGACCTGCGGCGCCGAGCCGAGGCGTACCTGGCCGACACCGCCGTCCGACTGCACGACGACCCGGCCTTCGCCGAGTCGGTCGACGCGCGGATCGCCGCCGGGGCCGGCTACCTGGTCGACCGGTACGGCCAGGACGCCGTGGGGCTGATCTCGGACACGGTGAAGCGGTGGGATGCGAGCGAGGCGTCGCGTCGGATCGAGGTCGCCGTCGGCAAGGACCTGCAGTACATCCGCATCAACGGCACCGTGGTGGGTGCGTTGGCGGGCCTGGTGATCTACTCGATCGGCAATCTGCTCGTGGGCGGTTGACCGGACTCAGGCGTTGCGATTCGCCATACTGAGCGTATGCGTCACCCCGTACTGATCGCCGCGGCCGGTTGTGTCGTCGGCCTCGCCCTCGCCGGCTGCTCGACCTCGACGTCGGCGCCGAGCACCCCACCGTCGTCGGCTTCACCGTCGGTGTCGGCCTCGATGTCCGAGTCGCCAGGCGTGCTTCCGCCGATCGAGATCACGGGACAGAAGACCGCCGACGTGAAGGTCGGCGACACGCTCAACATCACCACCACCGACGTGGCGAAGGTGACCACCGACAACGCCACCGTGCTCAAGGTGTCGCAGCCGCACGACGACGGTTCAGCCCAGTTCAACGCCGGGGCCGAGGTCCTGTCCGCCGGGACGGCGAAGCTGGTCGTCTACGACAAGGCCGACAAGGAGCTCTACACGGTGACGGTCACGGCGACCGAATGACCCGTCGTGTGACCGGTGGCCGAGCGACCGGTGGCCGAGCGGAGTCGAGACCACGCCGCCCATGCGTCTGGTGATCCGCGCCAAACCGGGGAGCCGCTCGGAGTCGGTCACCGTGGCGACCGATCACTCGGGCGCTCAGGTGCTGATCGTGCGAGTGCGGGCCCGGGCCGTCGACGGCGCCGCCAACGAGGCCGTCGTCGCTGCCGTCGCCAAGGCGCTCGGGGTGCGGAAGCGCGACGTCAGCATGGTGGTAGGGCAACGCTCTCGGGACAAGCATCTCGAGGTCGACGCAGAGCCGGAGGACGTCCGCGCTGCGCTGGCCGAACTGACGGCCGAGGACCTGACTCCCCCCGCCTGACCGAGATCTACCCGATGACACCCGCAAGCGGTCAGGTGGGTTGGGCGGGGCTGCTGGCGGTGGAGAAGTCGCCGTATTTGCCCGGGTTGTTCCAGGCGCGGACTTTGATGGTGTAGTTCACGCTCGGGGTGAGTCCGGTGATGGTGCAGGTGGTGGCGGGGTGGCGGGCGCTTCGGTCTGGCAGTAGCCGGCGAGGACGTTGGAGGCGGTGAGGGCGACGGCGCGGTAGCGGATGATGCTGGTGGCGCCGGTGCCGGGGCTGGTCGAGGCCGGTCCAGGCGGCGGTGAGGCTGCTGGTTGCGGGGGTGGCGGTGACGTCGGTGGGGGCGGTGGGTACGAGGCTGGGGCTGGTGGGGCGGAACCAGCTGGAGGCCGACGAGTTGCTGCTGGTGCCGGTGGCGTTGATGGCGGCGACTCTCGCGACGTAGTTGGTGTTGTTGGTCAGGCCGGTGACGGTGGCGCTGGTCGTGGTGCTGGCGGTGTCGGCGATGCGGGTGGTCCAGGTGTCGTAGGCGGGTCCGGGGGCGGTTTGGATGCGGTAGCCGGTGATGGCGCTGCCGCCGGTGTCGGTGGGGCGGTCCAGGCGATGGTGGCGGTGGTGTCCCCGCCGGTTCCGGTCACGGCGGTCGGCGCTGCGGGCGGCCCGTCGGGCGTCGCGAGGGTCAACAGGAAGGCGCCGTTGGTGGTGAAGGAGCCGCCGGCAACGAGCGTCGACCCCGACACGGCCACGTCGTAGACGATGCTTCCGGGGTTGGGGGCCCAGGAGTTCAGGGTGCCGTCGGTGCCGATCGCGGCCAGCCCGCTGCGAGTGGTGGAGTTCATGGTGGTGAACGAGCCGCCGGCGTAGACGGTGGATCCCGAGATCGTGAGTTTGTAGACGGCGGCGCCGGCGTCGGGGTTCCAACTGGTGGCGACCCCGTCGGTGTCGAGGGCGGCCAGCCGATTGCGCGCAGAACCGCCGATGAGGGTGAAGTCACCGCCGGCGTAGACCGTGGACCCGGAAAGCGCCAGGGTTCGGACGGTCCCGTTGGCGGTGGGGTCCCAACCGGTGGCGACACCATCGGCGCCGATGGCGGCGATCCGGCTGCGGTCGGAGCCGCCGACGTTGCCGAAGAGCCCGCCGACGTAGACGGTGGATCCCGACACCGCCAGGGTCCGCACGCCACCGTTGGCGTTGGGGTTCCAGTCGGTCAGGGTGCCGTCGGTGCCGATGGCGGCCAGCCGGTTGCGGGTGCTGCCCCCGACGTTGGTGAAGTCCCCCCCGGCGTAGATCGTGGACCCCGATATGCCCAGGGCATTCACGGCTCCGTCGGTGTTGGGGTTCCAGTCCGCCAGCGTGCCGTCCGTGCCGATGGCGGCCAGCCGATTGCGGCCGGTGCCGCCGATCGTGGTGAAGGCCCCACCGGCATAGATCGTGGACCCCGATATGCCCAGGGTGTTCACGGCTCCGTCGGCACTGGGGTTCCAGCCTGCCAGCGAGCCGTCGGCGCCCACAGCAGCCAGTTCGTTGCGAGTCGTGCCACCCACGCCGGCAAAGGTCCCGCCCGCGTAGACAGTGGAACCGGACACGGCCAGGGCGTTGACGGTGCTGTCGGCGTTGGGATTCCAGCCGGTGAGGACACCGTTGGTGCCGATGGCGGCCAGCCGGTTGCGGGTGGTGCTGTTCCCGATGCGGGTGAAAGTTCCGCCGATGTAGACCGTGGAGCCGACGACGACGAGTGAGTTCACGGTGTTGGTGACGTTGGGTTGCCAGCTCGTGAGGGTGCCGTCGGTGCCGATCGCGGCCACCCGGTTGCGGACGGTGTTGTCGCCCATGCGGAGGAAGGTGCCACCGGCGTAAACGGTGGACCCGGACACAGTCACGGTGTTGACGGTGTTGTTCGTGCCGGGGTTCCAGCCCGACGACAGGGTGCCGTCGGTGCCGATGGCGGCCAGGCGGTTGCGGGTGATGCTGCTGACCATGGTGAAGGTGCCGCCGGCGTAGATGGTGGACCCGGACACAGCCAGGGCGTTGACGCCGCCGTTGCCGACGTCGGGGTTCCAACTGGTCAACGTGCCGTCGGTGCTGATGGCGGCCAGCCGGTTGCGGGCGGTCACGCCCATCGTGAGGAAGATCCCGCCGGCGTAGACGGTGGATCCGGATACGGCCAAGGCGTTCACGGTGTCGTCGGCGTCCGGGTTCCACCCGAGGAGGGTGCCGTCGGTGCTGATCGCAGCCAGGCGGTGGCGGGTGGTGCCGCCGATCGCGGTGAACTGGCCGCCGACGTAGACGGTGGACCCGGACAGCGCAAGGGTCTTGACGGTGTTGTCGGCGTTGGGGTTCCAGTCCGGGTCCAGGGCGCCGCTGGGCAGGATGTGCGCCAACCTGTTGCGGGTGACGCCGGCCACAGCGGTGAAACTGCCGCCGATGTAGTAGCCGCCCATACCGTCGGCCACGACGGCGCTCACGATCCCGGCGACTCGGGGGAAGTTGCGGCGGACCGCGCCGGTGTCGGTGGTCAGGGCCGCTCCGGATCCGGTCTGCGGTCCCCACGCGGTGAAGTCGCCGCCGACGTAGGTGACCCCCTGCCCATCGCGGACACTTGCCCGCACGGTCCCGTTGGGGCCGTCCACGATCTGGGCGCCCGGCGGCGGCGCCGACAGCGGCGTTATCGCCGCCGCGTGTGGTGCGGGAAGTCCCACCCACGCGACCAGCACCACAAGCGCGGTGAGCCACCGGCCTGTCACCATCGGTGACATTCGGGTCATGAACGAGACGCTACGGGCCAGCCCCGGCTGTTGCCACGCAAGCGGTCAGGTGGGTTGGGCGGGGCTGCTGGCGGTGGAGAAGTCGCCGTATTTGCCGGTGTTGTTCCAGGCGCGGACTTTGATGGTGTAGTTCACGCTCGGGGTGAGTCCGGTGATGGTGCAGGTGGTGGCGGGGGTGGCGGGCGCTTCGGTCTGGCAGTAGCCGGCGAGGACGTTGGAGGCGGTGAGGGCGACGGCGCGGTAGCGGATGATGCTGGTGGCGCCGGTGCCGGGGCTGGTCGAGGCGGTCCAGGCGGCGGTGAGGCTGCTGGTTGCGGGGGTGGCGGTGACGTCGGTGGGGGCGGTGGGTACGAGGCTGGGGCTGGTGGGGCGGAACCAGCTGGAGGCCGACGAGTTGCTGCTGGTGCCGGTGGCGTTGATGGCGGCGACTCTCGCGACGTAGTTGGTGTTGTTGGTCAGGCCGGTGACGGTGGCGCTGGTCGTGGTGCTGGCGGTGTCGGCGATGCGGGTGGTCCAGGTGTCGTAGGCGGGTCCGGGGGCGGTTTGGATGCGGTAGCCGGTGATGGCGCTGCCGCCGGTGTCGGTGGGGGCGGTCCAGGCGATGGTGGCGGTGGTGTCCCCTCCGGTACCGGTCACCGCGGTCGGCGCACCCGGAGGACCGGTTGCGTTCGACGTGACGGCGTAATAACTCGAGGGGGTGCCGCTGAAACTGCCTCCGTACGCGACGGCGGACCCGGAGACGGACAGGGCATTCACCGAAGTTCCGGGGTTGGGGTTCCAGGCGTTCAGCGTGCCGTCGGTGCCGATGGCGGCCAGCCCGTTGCGGGTCGTACTGGCGATGGTGGCGAAACTGCCGCCGGCGTAGACCGTGGATCCGTCTACCGCCAAGGCGTTCACGTTGCTGCTGGCGTCGGGGTTCCAACTCGTGAGGGTCCCGTCGGTGCCGATGGCGGCCAGCCGGTTGCGGGTGGTGCTGCTGACCGTGGTGAAGGTGCCGCCGACGTAGACCGTGGCGCCGGACACGGCCAGGGCGTTCACCGTGCTACCGGCGTTGGGGTCCCAACTGGCGAGGGTCCCGTCGGTGTCGATGGCCGCCAGTCGTTGGCGGGTGGTGGTGCCGCCGACCGTGCTGAAGTTGCCGCCGACGTAGACGGTGGATCCGCCGACTGCCAGGGCGTTCACGGTGCCATCGATGGTGGGGTCCCAGCCGCTGAGGGTCCCGTCGGTGCCGAGGGCGGCCAGCCGCACTCGGGGGCTGGCGCTCATGGTGGTGAAGTCGCCCCCGGCGTAGATCGTGGACCCGGAGATCGCCAGTGACTTCACGGTGCCACCGGCATTGGGGTCCCAACTGGCGAGGGTGCCATCGGTGCCGACGGCGGCCAGCCGGTTGCGGGTATTCGCGCCGATGGTGGTGAATTGTCCGCCGATGTAGACGGTGGATCCGGAAATTGCCAGGGCGTACACGGTGTTGCCGGCGTCGGGATTCCAGTTCAGGAGGGTGCCGCTGCTGCTCACGGCGGCCAGCCGGTTCCGGGTCGTGGCGCCCAGCATGTTGAAGGACCCGCCGGCGTAGACGGTGGATCCGGACACTGCCAGCCCGTTGACGGTGTTGTTCGGGCGGGGGTTCCAGTTCGACAGCGTGCCGTCGGTGCCGATGGCGGCCAGCCGGTCACGGGCGGTGCTGCCGACGGTGGTGAATGCTCCGCCGACGTAGACGGTGGATCCGGACACGGCCAAGGCGGTCACCGCGCTGTCGGCGTTGGGGTCCCAGTCCGACAGCGTGCCGTCGGTGCCGACGGCGGCCAGCCGGTTGCGGGTGCTCCCGCCGATCGTGGTGAACGAGCCTCCCACGTAGAGGGTGGAACCGGACAGGGCCAACACGTTCACCGTGGCGCCGGCGTTGGGGTTCCAGCTGGTGGCGGTGCCGGTGCCGCTGGTGCTCACGGCGGCCAGTTGGTTGCGGGTGCCGCCGCCGATCGTGGTGAAGGCTCCCCCCACGTACAGGGTGGTTACGGACAGGACCAAGGCGTTGACGGTGTCGCTGGGATTGGGGTTGAAGGATTTCGACGTGGTGCTGGTGCTGACGGTGATGGCGGCCAACCGGGCCTTCGCGATGCCACCCATCGTGGCGAAGTCTCCGCCGGCGAAGACCGTGGTCCCCGTCTCGTTGACCGCCAGGGCGTTGACCGAGTTCGCGCCCGCATTGGGGTTGAAGCTGGTCAGGGTGCCGCCGGTGGTGATCGAGGCGATCCGGTTGCGGGTGGTGCCACCGATCGTGGTGAAGGACCCGCCGACGTAAACCTTGGAGCCGGATATGGCGATGGTCTTGACGGTGCTGTTGGCGTTGGGGTTCCAGTCCGGGTCCAGGGCGCCGCTGGGCAGGATGTGCGCCAGCCGGTTGCGGGTCACGCCGGCCACTGCGGTGAAATCGCCGCCGATGTAGTAGCCGCCCATCCCGTCGGCCACCACCGCGTTCACCGCACCGGACACCTTGGGGAAGTTGCGGCGGACCGCGCCGGTGTCGGTGGTCAGTGCCGCGCCGGACCCGGTCTGCGCTCCCCAGGCGGTGAAGTCGCCACCCAGGTAGGTGACCCCCTGCTCGTCGCGGACCATCGCTCGCACGATCCCGTTCGGACCGTCGACGATCTGGGTACCCGGCGGCGGGGCAGCCAACGGCGCGACTGCCGCCGCGTGTGGTGCGGGAAACCCCATCAGCGCGGCCAGCACGGCGAGTGCGGTGAGCCACCGCCCGACTCTCGCCGGCCGAAGTCCGGTCATGAGGAAACGGTAGGACGGGTCCGGCACCGTTGCCCGTTCAGCGTCACCGGCCCACCCATTAGCCTGGTGACGCCGGGTAGGCCCCGTTAGCTCAGTCGGATAGAGCGACCGCCTCCTAAGCGGTAGGCCGTGGGTTCGATTCCCGCACGGGGCACTCCTCCATCGGCGCCGGGTGGTAGCGCGCGTCAGACCCCCAGGCGCGGTACGACTGGATCGTGAGCTCCGATGACGAACTCGTCCGAGTCGGCGACCGAGGTCCGGTCACCACCATCACCCTGACCCGGACCCGGCGGCTGAACGCGCTGAACGGGGCGCTCGTCGCGGCTGTCGTGGCGGCGTTGGGGGACTGCGTGGGGCGAGGGCAGCGGGCCGTCATCCTCAGGGCCGAGCCCGGCGTTCGCACCTGGTCGGCGGGGCACGACGTGGCCGAACTCCCGACCGACGGCAGCGATCCCTTGACCTGGAGTTCCCCGTTGGAGGAGTTGCTCCGGACCGTCCGCCAGGTGCCGATCCCGGTGATCGCCGCAGTGGAGGGCGGGGTGTGGGGCGGAGCCTGTGACCTGGTGTTCACCTGCGACCTGGTCGTGGCGGCCGAGGCGGCGACGTTCGCAATCACCCCGGCCAAACTGGGGGTCCCGTACAACACCGCCGGGGTGTCGCATTTCGTCGGCGTCATGCCGCTGCACCTGGTCAAGGAGTTGTTCTTCACCGCCGAACCGATGACGGCTCAGGTCGCGGCCCAGCACGGGCTCGTGAACCGGGTCGTGGCGGACTCCGACGACCTGACGGCGACGGTCGAAGGGCTGGCCGACCGCGTGGCGCAGATGGCGCCGCTGGTCATCCGGGCTGTCAAGGCCGAGTTGACCGCGTTGACCGATGCGAGTCCGATGACTCCCGAGGTGTTCGAGCAACTCACCGGGCTACGGCGCGCGTCGTGGCGCAGCCGCGACTACGAGGAGGGTTTGGCGGCGTTCCACGAGCGGCGCCCGGCGAGGTTCACCGGCGAGTGACGCCCGCGGTTCGATACGTGGTCTCGGCTTCGCTCGACCGCCGGGGTTTCGATACGGCGCTGGCGCGCCTACTCAACCCGCGGCGTGGTGGGTGCGGTGGTCTCGGCTTCGCTCGACCACCGGGGGCTTCGATACGGCGCTGGCGCGCCTACTCAACCCGCGGTCAGGCGAGGCCCGCCAGGGTTGCAGCAACCAGTGGCCCGACGGTCGGAAGGTGGTAGCCGCCCTCCTGCACCGCGACGACCGGGACACCCAGGGACGCCACCTGCTGCGATGCGGCGTGGTATCCGTCGGCGGTGACCCGCAACGGGCTCTCAGGATCGTCCGCCGCGGCGTCGACGCCCAGGGACAGCACGACCGCACCGGGGTCGAACCGGGCGACCGCGGCCACTCCGGCGCGGACCGCGACGAGCCAGTCCTCGTCCCCGGTTCCCTCGGCCTGGGGGAGGTTGAGGTTCGTGCCCTCCCCGGCGCCACGCCCGGTCTCGTCGGCGAACCCCAGGTAGTGGGGGAACCAGCCGGCGCCGGGGTCGACGTGCACCGACGTCACGAACACGTCCGCCCGGTCATAGAAGATCGACTGCGTCCCGTTGGCGTGATGGGCGTCGAGGTCGACCACGGCCACCCGGTCATGACCGGCGGTGCGGAGGGCCTGAGCCGCGATGGCGGCGTTGTTCAGGTAGCAGGAGCCGCCGAAGACATCACGGGTGACGTGATGTCCCGGGGGGCGGCAGGCGGCGTACGCGGCCCGGGCTCCCGCGCCCACAAGGTCGACCGCCGTCAAGGCCGCGTCGGCGGAGGCTCGCGCCGCCGGGTAGGTGCCGGGGCCGATCAGGGTCATCGTGTCGTAGCAGAAGCGACCGGCGCGGGCGTGTGCGGCCGCAGGGGTACGCATCGGTAGACCCGCCAGCAGTCCCGGTGTGGGGAACAGATATCCGACGACCCGGTCCTGTCCGGGATCGTCGGGGAACCCGGCGGCCACCCACTCGTCGTACGCGCCGGCCAGGTACTCCAGCAGGGCCGCGTCGTGCACGGCGAGCACCGGATCGTCGCCGTGGGGAGTCGCCGGCACGAACGGGTGCCCGGCGTCGGCCAGCGCGCTGCGGATGGCCTCGAGCCGGGCCGGCACCTCGGTCCCGGGCGTGTGGACTCCCACCCACACCTCTCCGCCCGGCACGTGGAGCAGGCAGTCGTCGGACCAGACCACGGGGATCGTCATGTGCGGCATGATGCCACCCGTGACTGCGCCACTGCTGATGCCACCGGTCGGCCGCTACCCGACCGGCCCCACGGACTCCGTGCTCGACGTCCCGGGTGCGGGTCTGGGTCACGCGACGATCGTCCGCGACGATCCCGACCCGCCGACAGGGGGCGGAGTCGCCCGCACCGGAGTCACGGTGGTGGACCCCGGCGGTGATATCTGGGCCAGCCCCGTGCCGGCCGGGGTGGCGGTGCTCAACGGCGCCGGGGAGTTGACCGGCAGTCTGCAGATTCGGGATTGGGGCGTGGTGGAGACCCCGGTGTTCCTCACCAGCACGATGCAGGTCGGCCGGGTCTACGACGCCGCCTGCCGGCTGCTCCTGGCCGAGCAGCCCGAGATCGCCGACTCGGTCGTGATCCCCGTGGTCGGGGAGTGTGACGACTCGTGGCTCAACGACCCCCGCACGATGCACGTCGCCGAGTCCGATGTCGCGCACGCCCTGAGTCAAGCGCGGCAGTCGGCCGCGGGCACCCTGCCGCCCGGTGGCCGCGCCGGTCTCAGCGGATGTGTGGGGGCCGGGACCGGGATGGTGTGCATGGGCTGGAAGGGCGGAATCGGCACATCGTCGCGGGTCCTGCCCGACGGCACCACGGTCGCCGTCGTCCTGCTCACGAACTTCGGGGCGCCGCACCAGCTGACCCTCCGAGGTCGGGTCGTGGGGGCGGAGCTCGACGAGCCCGCCTGGTGGGCGGAGCAACACCCCGAGCCGGCGGGGTCCTGCCTCGGGGTCGTGCTCACCGACGCGCCCCTCGACTCGGCGTCCGCTGCTCGGGTCGCCGCCCGGGTCGGCCTGGGCCTGGCGCGCTGCGGATCTGTCGCGCACCACGGCAGCGGCGAGATCTTCTGTTGCCTGGCCACGGGACTTCGGGCGCCGCGCGGCGAGAACCCGTCGCGAGCCGCCTGGCCCGGGGCGCGCCTCGACGACCTGTTCGAGGCCACGGTGGACGCGACCGAGTCCGCGGTGTGGGACAGCCTGCTGGCGGCCACCACGACTACCGGGCGACGCGGGATCACCGTACCGGCGCTTCCTCAGGATCGGGTCGCTGCCCTCCTCCAGACCCGCTGACGGCGAGTCCCCACTCCCGCCGAAGCAGCCCAAGAGGCCGATGGGCGCCGAACTCCGATTACCTGCCATACTGACTCACGAGTCAGGAGGAGCCCGTGCCGGACCTACCCATCGAACTCGTGTCGCTCACCCAGGAGCAGCACGACGTGATCGCCCTGTGCCGCCGCTACGCCGCGGACGTCCTGCGACCGAACGCACGCGCCGTCGATGAAGAGGACAACACCGCCCCCGGAGCCGACACTGCGTGGGCGATGTGGCGTCGGGCCAACGAGGCCGGGGTCGCCCACTTCATGCTGCCCGCCGAGTTCGGTGGCGGCGGGATCACCGATGTCTTCACCCAGTGCCTGGCCCAGGAGGAGCTCGCCGCCGGCGACCTGGGGCTGGCGAACCTCATCACCAGCAACGGGTTCTTCGCCGACCCGGTCCTCGAGTTGGGCACCCCCGAACAGCAGCAGCGCTGGCTCGCGCCGCTGTGCGCCCCCGACGCGCCGCAGACGGCGCTGGCCGTGACCGAGCCGGGGGTCGGCAGCGACGCCGCGGCCATCACCACGCGCGCCGAACGGGTCGAAGGCGGGTACCGACTCACCGGGCAGAAGGCCTGGATCTC
The DNA here is from genome assembly GCA_046330625.1 of Candidatus Nanopelagicales bacterium. Lineage (GTDB taxonomy): Bacteria > Actinomycetota > Actinomycetes > S36-B12 > CAIWTL01. The sequence continues at coordinate 24,122 of JAXLSJ010000015.1, read as the reverse complement.
CAACGGTGGGCTGGCCCGGTGGTACGTGGTGTTCGCCAAGACCGACCCGCAGGCGGGTTCCCGTGGGGTCACCGCGTTCGTCGTGTCGGGAGACGCCGAGGGGCTGACCTGTGGTCCCCCGTTGAAGAAGATGGGTCAGCGCGCGATCGTCAACACCGAGGTGTTCCTGGACGGGGTGTTCGTGCCCGAGGCCGACCGGCTCGGGGCCGAGGGGATGGGGTTCCGCGGCCTGATGCGCACCTTCGACATCTCCCGCGCAGTGCTCGGAGCATCGGCGGTGGGCTGCGCCCGCGCAGCCTACGAGACCGCTGCCGAGTACGCCCGGACCCGCACCCAGTTCGGCCGGCCGATCATCGAGCACCAGGCCGTCGCCTTCCGGCTGGCCGACATGCGGACCCGCATCGACGCGGCCCGGCTCCTGGTGTGGCGCGCCGCCCGGCGCATCGACCTGGGATCGGACTGCACCGTGGCCAGCGCCCAGGCCAAGTTGGTGGCCAGCGAGACCGCGATGTTCTGCACCTGGGCCGCGCTGCAGACCATGGGCGGCTGGGGCTACAGCCGGGAGTTCCTCATCGAGAAGTGGCTGCGCGACGCCAAACTCGAGGAGATTGAAGAAGGGACCAGCGACATCCAGCGGCTGGTGATCTCCCGATCGATCGCCCGGGACAGCGGATGAGCCCGATCACCACGGCGGATGCCCTGGTCGCCGCTCTGGTGGACTCGGGGACCGACACGGTGTTCGGCATCCCCGGGACCCACAACCTGCCGATCTTCGCGGCCCTGAGCCGCCGTGGTGTGCGGGTGATCGTCACCCGGCACGAGCAGGCCGCCGCCTACGCCGCCGACGGGTACGCGCGGGTCAGCCTGCGTCCGGGTGTCGTCGTCACCACCACCGGGCCGGGGGCGCTGAACGCCGCCACCGGGATGGCGCAGGCGTGGAGCGACTCCAGCCCGGTGCTGCTGATCGCTCCGGGGATGCCCACCACCAAGCCGGCCGGTCCCACGGGCCGGCTGCACGAGATGCCGGACCAGTTCGCCGCCCTGTCGGCGTGCGTCGACACTGCGGTGCGGGTGCAGTCGCCCGCACAGGCCGGACAGGCAGTCGACGCGTTCTTCGCCGCGGCCGAGACCAGCCGGCCCCGACCCTGGTACCTCGAAGTCCCTCTCGACCGGTGGGATGCCGAGACCGGCCCCACCGACCTCGACCTCGCGCGACCCGCGTCGACGCCCCAGGTCACCGACGACGGCCTGGCCGAGGCCTGCGGCCCTGCTGAACACGGCCGAATGGCCGGTGGTGATCGTCGGTGGCGGGGCGCGGGGTGCGGCCGCGGACGTGACCGAGCTCGTGGAACTACTCGGGGCCACCGTTCTGACATCGGTGAATGGCCGCGGGGTGGTGTCCGAAGATCATCCCCAGTCGCTCGGGGCGACCCTGCACCTGGACCCGGCGCGATCGGTCGTCGCCGACGCCGATGCGGTCCTCGTCGTGGGATCCGAGTTGGCGGAGTCCGACACCTGGACCGAGCAACTCCCGATCGGCGGACCGATCGTGCGCATCGACGTGGACCCAGCCTCGGTGACCACCAACGCCCCGACCGCCCGCGTGATGCTCACCGGTCGGGCCGAGGACCTGGTGCCCCGGCTGACCCGGGCACTGCGGGAGTCGGTCGCACCCGACCCCGCCGCCCCGGCACCGGACCTCTCCGCAGCCCGTCGCGCGGTGCGGGCCGAGGCCGATCGGGGAGCCGCCCCTGGCGCGGGCTGCTCGCCGGACTGGGCGCGGCACTGCCCGACACGAGCATCGTCGCGGCCGACAACGCCAAGGCGGCGTACCGGGCACTGCAGACCGGATTGCCCGCGCGGTTTCCGGCGAGCTACCTGTTCCCGACCGGATTCGGGACCCTCGGCTTCGCCCTCCCCGCCGCCCTGGGCGCGGCCTTGGCCGCGCCGGACCGGCCGGTGGTGGCCGTCACCGGAGACGGCGGCATGCAGTTCGTGGTCGGCGAACTGGCCGGCCTCGCTGCGGCTCGGGTGCCGATTCCCGTGGTCGTGGTCGACAACGGTGGCTCGGCGAGATCCGCGACCAGATGCTCGCCCGCGGCGGCCTGCACCCGTGGGCGTGGATTTGACCGGACCCGACTGGGTCGCACTCGGCCGTTCCTACGGACTGCCGAGCACCCTTGTTGCCGCGAGCGCCGACGACCCGGCGTGCGCGGACGAGGTGGCCGATACCGTGACTGCCGGCCTGTCAGCAGCCGGTCCTTCGCTGGTCGTGATCCGGGAGAGGAGTGAGGCGTGATGACGACGACAGTCCGGCGCGAGCCGTTCCTGTGCACGACCTGGGTGGACGAGGTCACGGGCATCCCCGGGTACCTCGTCGTGGACCGCCTGGCCAACGGGGTGAGCAGCGGCGGCCTGCGGATGCGCCGCGGGGTGACCCTGGCCGAGGTGTCCGACCTGGCGTACTGCATGACCGTGAAAGAGGCCGTCACCTACCGGCCCGACCTGCGCCGGCCGCTCATGGGCGGCGCCAAGGGCGGCATCGACTGCGACCCACTGGACCCCCGCGCCGACGACGTGCTCGACCGCTTCGTCGCCGCGATGCGGCCACTCGCGGCGGAGTACTGGAGTTTCGGCGAGGACCTGGGTCTTCGCCAGGAGCAGGTGGACCGGGCGGCGCAACGGGCCGGGCTCGGGGGCAACCTCACCGCCGCGCACCGACTCCTGGACGAGGCTCCCGACGTGGCGACCGGACGGGTCGACGCGGCTTTCGCCGTCCGGGACGAGGGCATCAGCATCGGCGACCTGGTGGGTGGCCTGGGAGTGGCCGAGGCGGCCCTCGCCTGCTTGCGGCGCGACGGGATCGACGAGGCGACTGCGGTGGTGCAGGGGTTCGGGTCGATCGGCGGTGCTGCGGCTCGTTTCCTGAACCGGGCGGGTGTCCGGGTGGTGGCCATCGCCGACGCCGACGGGACCGTCCATGATCCGGCCGGCCTCGACGTCGAGGCGCTGCTGGTCGCCCGCGACCGCTTCCGGGCGCATCGACCGGGCCCGCCCTGCCCCCGGTGCCGAGGTGCGGGCCGGCGACGCCTGGCTGGACATCCCCGCCGACGTGGTGGTCCCCGCCGCAGTGTCGTACTGCATCGGGGCCGACGAAGCCGCCCGGATCCAGGCGCGCTGGGTGGTCGAGGGAGCAAATCTTCCGGTGACCGACGAAGGCGAATCGGTGCTGCGGGAACGCGGGATCCGGGTCCTGCCCGACGTGGTCGCCAACTCGGCCACCAACTCCTGGTGGTGGTGGGTGTTCTTCGGCGACGTCGTCGACCCCAGTTCGCAGGAGGAGTCCTATGCCCTGGTGCGAAGCTCCATGGCCGACCTGATGACGGAACTGCTCGACCGTGGCGACGAAGGGATCCCCCTTCGCGAGGCGGCGCTGCGCATCGCCGATGAGCGACTGGCACAGGGGTGACGATCCCGGGCGTGACCGACCCGCTCGTCGACCCCCGTTCGATCGCGGTCGTGGGAGCCAGCGACGACCCGGCCGCGTGGGGTCACTGGCTCGCGCGAGGAGCGCTGCGCGGCGAGCACCGTCGACCGGTGCACCTGGTGAACTCGCGGGTCGCCGCCAAGGCAGGTTCGGTGCTCGGCCGGCCGGTGGTCGGCAGCGTGGCCGACCTGGTCGAGGTCGACCTGGTCGCGGTCGCCGTCCCCGGAGCCCACGTGGCGGGAGTGGTCCGGGCCGGACTCTCCCGCGGCGCCCGGGCTTTCGTGGTGGTGACCGCCGACGTGTCGGCCGACGGCGACCTGACCGAAGCCGAGGACGAGCTGGCGGACCTGGTGCGCGCCGGGGGAGCACAACTGCTGGGGCCCAACTGTCTCGGCGTCGTGGACACGGCCACCGACCTGAGACTGGCGTGGGGGGAGTTTCCGGCCGGACCGGTGGCGCTGGTGTCGCAGAGTGGACAGGTCGGCCTCGAGATCGCGGATCTGCTGGACCGACTCGGCAGCGGGCTGACCCGGTTCGTGTCCGTCGGATCGCGGGGAGTGGATGCCGTCGCCGCCCTGGCTGCCCTCGTCGGGCGCCCGGACCTGGCGGTGGCCGCCGTCTATCTGGAGTCGATCACCGACGCGCGCGGCCTGGTCGAGGTGGCGGTCCGACTCAGAGCCGCCGGAACCCGGTTGCTGATGCTCAACCCGGGTGGCACCGGGCCTGGCGCCCGGGCCGCGGCTTCGCACACCGCTGCCCTTTCGCCGGGCGACGCCGTGGTGGATGCGGTGTGTCGTGCCGGCGGCATCGTCAGGGTGGCCTCGCCGGCTGCGCTGGCGGCGGCGGCCGCGGCCATCGGCGTGCTCGATCGCGACCGGCATCCGACGGGTCGCCGGGTCGGGATCGTCACCGACTCGGGCGGGCAGGGCGTGCTTGCCGCGGACGCGCTGCACCGGGCGGGGCTGGAGGTCCCGGTCGTCGGCGCCGAGGTCCAGCGCCGGCTCCGGGAGGTCCTCCCCGCCCCGCGGGCCGTGGTCGCCAACCCGGTGGATCTTGCCGGTAGCGGAGAGACCGACTTGGCGTCCTACCCGCGGGCGGTGGCCGCCCTGGCCGAGTCGGTCGAGGTCGACGCGGTGCTGCTCACGGGCTACTTCGGCCGCTACTGCCTCGACGCTCCCACCCTCGCCGACGCCGAGGAGGCCGCCGCCCGCGCGGTGGCCGCGTGCGGTATTCCGGTCGTCGGGCATGTCATGACGGAGCGACCCACCGGCACCGTGGGTGCGTTGCGGGATGGCGGGGTCCCGGTCGTCACCCGGCTCGAGGATGCCGTGACGGCCCTGGCTGCGGTGACGGCCCCGCCCCCCGATCCGCCGCCGCACGGCAATGCCCCCCCAGTCCTGCCGGTCACGGCGGGGATCACCACGGGCTACCGGGACGCCCGGCGGCTGCTCGTGGATCGCGGAGTGCCGTTCCCGGCGGCGACCGTCCTGCCTCCGGGCGCACCCGCCGCCGACGCTGCGAGTTGGGCGGCCGGGCGCACCGGGCCTGCCGCGGTCAAGGCGACATCCCTGCAGCACAAGACCGAGCATGGTGGGGTGTTGCTCGATGTCGAACCAGAACGCGTCGCAGACGCTGCCGTCGAGCTGCGGGCAAGGCTCGGCGACGTCGAGGTGACCGTCGAGGAGATGGTCGCCACGGCCGGGCGGGTGGCGCTGGTTGTCGGGGCCCGCCGTGATCCGGTCGCCGGACCGGTGGTCGTGGTGGGTGCTGGGGGCACCGCCGCCGAACTGGATCCGGATGCGGTCACCGCGCTGGCCCCCCTGACCGCGGGGCAGGTTGAGGCGATGCTGGACCGACTCCGGTGCGCGCCCCTGCTGGCCGGGTGGCGGGGGGCCGCTCCCGTAGATCGGGGTGCTGTCGTCGCGGCCGTGCTCGCGGTCGTCGATGCCCTGCTGAGTGACTCAAGGCTGACCGACATCGAGATCAACCCGCTGCTCGCCGACGCCGACGGGGTCGTGGCGGTCGACGCCTGGGCCACGGTGGCGGAGACTGCGACGGTGGCGGAGACATCGTGACGGGATCCGTGCACGAGACCCGCATCCCCCGGCCCGACGGCGGGTTCCTCGCCGCGACCCTCTACCTGCCGCACGGCGCCGGTCCGGAGTCGCCGGCACCTGTCTTGCTCGAGGCGCTCCCCTACCGAAAGGACGACCTGACCTCCGGCTACCGCCCCGAGTACGTGCGGTTCCGCGACGAGCACGGCTATGCCGTGGTCCGCGTGGACTTGCGCGGCACCGGGTCCAGCGTCGGCGTGGCCACCGACGAGTACCCGCCGCAGGAGCAGGCCGACCTCGTGGTGGCCATCGCCTGGGTGGCCGAGCAGGACTGGTGCAACGGGGCCGTCGGCATGTTCGGCACCTCATGGAGCGGCTTCAACTCCCTGCAGGTCGCGATGGCGCGGCCCCCCGCTCTGCGTGCCATCTGTGCGTCGTACGCCAGCGACGATCGCTGGACCGACGACGTCCACTACTACGGCGGCAGTCTGCGGCTGCTCGACCAGGTCGACTATCCGCTGTACATGCTGGCGATGAACGCGCTTCCCCCGGTGCCTGCGGTCTTCGGCCCCGGCTGGCGCGACGAATGGCTGCGCCGCATCGCCGACACCCCGCCGTGGCAGCTCACGTGGTTGCGCGAGCAAAACCGCGATCCCTACTGGCGGCAGGGGTCGCTGCGACCCGACTACGGCCGGATCCAGGCCGCCACGATGCTCATCGTCGGATGGGCGGACGGCTATCGGAACAACTCATTGCGTACCGCGCGAGCGCTTCGGGCCGCCGGCGTCCCGGTGCACGTCCTGGCCGGTCCGTGGAGCCACCAGGCGCCCGCCACGGCGCGTCCGGGGCCGAACGTGGACCACGTGCCGCTGATGGCCCGCTGGTTCGACCGGTTCCTCCGCGACGGCGTCGACGAAGCGCGCGACGGTCGGCCCGGATCGGCCGATGCTCCGGGGGACGACGACCTCGCGTTGTTCGTCCGGCGGTTCGCCCCGCCGGCCGCCGCCGCAGCGCACTGGGCCGGTGAGTGGTGGGCGGACACGGTCCGCGGGTTGGATGAGCGCACCCGGTTCGACGTCTCGGCTCTCGGAACCGTCGGCGATGTGCGCGAGGTGCGCACGGACCCGGATCTCGGTCTGGCCGCCTGGAACTCCTGCGCCGGAGCCCTGCCCTGGGGTCAGCCCACCGACCAGCGTTTCGACGACGCGCGGGCGCTGTGCGTGGATCGGCCGGTCACCGCGCCGACCGCCGTGGTCGGGAACCCGGTGGTCCGGCTGCGGCTGCGGCCCGAGGTCGCGCGGGCGGCGGTGGCCGTCCGGTTGTGTGCCGTCGCCCCCGACGGGACGTCGCTGTTGGTGTCCCGGGGACTGGTGAACCTGTCCTACCGCAATGGCCTGACCGGGGCCGCCCCGCTGACGCCGTCACCCGTCGTCCCCGGCGAGTGGTACGACGTCGACGTGGAGTTGGAGACCTGCTCCTACGAGTTCGGGGACGCCGAGACGTTGCGGATCGCGATCGCCACGACGGAGTGGCCCAACGCGGTCGCCCCGCCCGACCCACACGGGTTCACAGTCGACCTGGGGGCCAGTTCCGTGACGCTCCCGGTGGTGTCCGGCCCGCCGGAGGCCCCACCGCCGGTCCTGCCGGTGCCGCCGGTCGACGCGTCCGCCGATGAGCCGACCGATCCCGGGCCCGACGTCGATTCCAGCGACGTTCGCTGGTGGACCACCCATGACGTGCTCGACGACCGCATCGGCGCCCACGTCGACCACGGAAGCTCCTACGCGGCTCCCTACGGCGCCCGGTGCCGCGAGCGCTACACGGGCTCGGTCGAGGTCTCGCGCCGGGATTGGCGGCAGCGGGCCGTGGCGGCGACGTCCTTCGAGGTCACGTGGCCCGAGGCGACGGTGACAGCCGAGTCCCGGCTGGAACTCCTCGCCGATTCCGAGGCTTTCGACGTGACCCTGACCCTGGCGGTCACCGCCGACGGGGAGTCCGTGGCCGACCGCCGGTGGCACGAGCGCATCCCCCGCGATCTGGGCTGACCGGCACTCGACGAGGGGGCGGCGCCCGCATCGCCTGGCCGCCGTGCCCGGGGGTGCGTTTCGGTCATTTCGGTCGGTTCGGCCGCTGGGCCTGCGGATTCCGTGGGGGTGTGGTGGGGTGTGGTCGGGTCTCGCCGCGGGGGCGGGTCCGGTGGTGAACGGGGTAACGGGGTCCATGGGTCTGTTGTCGCGGGTTCGGGTGGTGCTGCTGGTGGTGTGTGCGGCGGTGGTGGTGTCGGGGGTGACCGATCCGGCGCAGGCTGCCGGTGGGGTGGTGTCTCACGCATCAGCGGAGGGGACATCGTCTGCTGGTTCGGTGTCGTCGTCGCCTGCAGCAGGCGCATCTGAGGGGGAGCCGACGGCCGATGATTCGTCCGATGGGGCGGCGTCGACGGTGTCGGGCGAGTTGTCGGGATTGTCGCGACGTGAGCAGGACCGCCTGGTGCGGCTGTTGTGGTCGGGCGAGGGGTTGACGGGGTCGCAGCGGCGGATGCTGCGATCGGTGTCCCAGGCTCGGGGTTCGGCGTTTGACGCCGGTGACGTGAAGGCGATGACGGCTGTCCCGGGTCAGGAAATGTGGCAGGGCAGTATTGTTCGGGCTCCTGGACGAAGGAGCCTGTTATGGGTCGTCCCCCATCTGTCCCGGTCGAGGACAAGCTAAGGATCGTGCAGCGGGAACTGGCCGCGGAGAACGAGCAACTGAAGATCGCGCTGGGTGAAGCGCATGTGCAGTTGCGGGTGTGGAAGAAGTCCGCTGAGTACCGCTTGGGCCCTTCGTAGACCTCGAGGACATCCGACGTGAGTCGGGGATGCCCACCGCGAGGTTCACCACCGTGCTGGGCATCCCCGAACGCACGTATCGACGCTGGCAGGCCCGGCAACGCGCCGGGGATCCGGTGAAAGGCCCGTGGCCCCATCCAGCGACTATGGGGCTACGGGCGTCGACGACGTTCACCCCTTCCAACCCAAGCCGCACAAGCGGTCCTGGCCCGCGCCGGATCCCACACCGCCACCAGTACGTGGGGTGCTTTCGCGGCGCCCCACCAGGGTTACGAGAGCCCAGCGCGGTCGAGCTCCTGCTGAAGCCTGGGACGTCGACGGTGGGTGTCGCGGAGTTCGGCGATCAGATCGGCGACGTCTTGGGCCTCGGCACTGTCGCGGGCGAGAGTGCGCATGTGGGCAAGCCGCTTGGCGGCACGGCGGTAGTTGGCCGCGTCGGCTTGATCGAGTTGGGCGATCACGAGGCGCGCGTGGATCGGCAGGGTCGCTGCCGCGTCGGTGCCCTCGTAGGCGGTTGCGAGGTCATCCCACAGGTAGTTGTCATCAAGGTCGAGCTCATGGGCCAGGGCCCAGGCCTGTTCGGGGTCCTCGAGTCCGCGCAGCGCGAAGGAGACCGCTTCTCGGCCGCCGGCCTGCTCGGCGAGCGGCTTGATCGAGGATGTCGACAGCGACGTGCATCTGGCGGCCGTGGGCGTTGGCTGCGGCCCAGCGGTGCAGATCGCGGCGGCTGCGGATCAGCGGCAGCACTTGCTGCTGCAAGGACGAGACCATTTCGGGTGCCTAACTCGTGTGATCGGTTCGCGCCGCCAGGTCACTCGTGGCGACAGTGGGGGTGGCTGTCCCGGGCGACGCGGGAGAAGTGGATGCCGATGTCGAGGTGCACGCACCAGAGGCACTGGTGGACATCTCCTGGTCGCATGTGCAGTCTCCCGAGTTCCTGCCACACGCTAGCCCGTGGGCAAGGCGTGCGGAGGGCAGGCGCTACCGCGGACGCAGCGCCGCCGAATCCACGCCGACCTCCGCTGCGGTCGCGTCGCGGATCCAGCGCGACATCCGGGTGGAGCCCGGGGCGTGAGGGCTGACCACCGATTGCACCGTGAGGCCATCGATCAGGGCGGTGATCCGCCACGCCGACGCCACCGGGTCGGGGCAGGTGAACTCTCCGGTGGCGACGCCGTCGTTGATCACGTCGACCAGAACGCGCCGCCATCGCTTGTCCAAGGTTCGCGAGGCTGCTTGGATCTCCGGTTCGTGGAGCCCGGCGGCCCAGGCCTCGATCCAGAGCTTCCAGGAGGGGGAGTCGCCGGTGCGCCCGTACTGACGCACCACCCGACCAAGCCGAGCGGCGGCAGTCTTCGCCCCCGACAGGACCTCCGGAAGATGCTCCAGGTCCCGCTGGGCGGCCCGCATGAACGCGTGGGCGACCAGAGCTTCCTTGGTGTCGAAGTGGTAGAACACCAGGGCCCGGGAAATCCCGCAGGCTTCGGCCACGTCATCAACCCGCACCGCCGCCAGACCTCGTTCGATGATCAACTCGACGGTGGCGTCGAGGATCTCCGCGCGCCGGCCTTCGGCGCTCAGGCGGGTGCTCACGCGCCGACCTGTGCCTCAGCGAGCCAGCACGCCGCCTCGTGTTCGGCAGCCCCGGTCAGCACGGGAAGGACCGACGAGCGGCAGGCATCGGCCACCCCCGCCGCATCGCCGTCACGCAGTGCCGGGCACCGGGGGTGGAACCGGCAGCCGCTCGGGATCGAGGTCGGGTCCGGTGGTTCACCGGTCAGCACGATGGGTTCGACGTGGTCCATCTCGGGCACCACTGACAGTAGAGCCCGGGTGTAGGGGTGCTTCGGCGAGGCCAGCACCTCTTCGGTGGGGCCCTGCTCGACGATGCGGCCCAGGTACATGACCGCGATCCGGTCGGCGATGTTCCACGCGACACCGAGATCGTGGGTGACGACGAGCAGGGACAGGTCGAGGGATTCCCGCAGCGACAGCAGCAGGGACAGGATCTCGCCGCGCACGGACGCGTCGAGGGAACTGACGGGTTCGTCGGCGATGATCACGTTCGGCTCGAGCACCAGGGCGCCCGCGATCACCACACGCTGGCGCTGACCGCCGGACAGTTCGTGCGGGTACCGCAGGAAGAACCGTTCGGGGGGACGCAGCCCGGCGCGCGACAGGGCATCGGCCACGGCCGCGCGCTCATCACCGTCGAACCGATGGACGCGCAGACCCTCGGCCACCGCCTCGTAGACCGACCGGCGCGGGTTCAATGCCCCGGTGGGGTCCTGGAGCACCAACTGCACCTTGCGGCGGTACTCCTTCAGGGCCGACGTGGAGTAGGCCAGCGGGCGGCCCGAGGCGAGGACCTCGCCGGCGGACGGCCGCTCCAGCCCCAGCAGCGTGCGCGACAGCGTCGTCTTCCCGCAGCCGCTCTCGCCGACCAGGGCCACGATCTCCCCGCGGCGCAGGGTCAGGTCCACGCCGTCGACGGCGCGGGCCGGCTGGTTACCCCGCCCGCGGAACGTGACCTCGAGGCCTCGGGCCTCCAGCACGGGCTCGGTCATCGGGCCACCTCCGGGGCGAACAGGCACGACGACCAGCGCTGGTCGCCCGAGGGTCGCAGCACCACCTCGGTGGTCGAACACTCGGGGCGGGCGTCGGGGCAGCGGGGGTGGAACGAACACCCGGACGGAGCCTCACCGGGGAACGGTGGGTCGCCGGGCAGGCCGCTCGGCGCGTATCGGTAGCGCTCGTCGCCGATGCGGGGGAACGCGGCTCCCAGCGCCCGCGAGTACGGGTGGTGGGCGTCGTCGAAGACCTGGTGGGCCGGACCCTGCTCGACGATCTGACCGGCGTACATTACGGCGATCGTGTCGCAGGCCGACGCCAGGACCGACAGGTCGTGGGAGATGAACACCATCGACAGGCCGAGATCGCGCACCCGATCCGCGAGCACGTCGAGCACCTGCTGCTGCACCATCACGTCGAGCGCGGTGGTCGGTTCGTCGGCAACGATCAGGTCGGGGCCGCAGGCCAGCGCCATGGCGATCATGACGCGCTGCTTCTGGCCGCCCGACAACTGGTGCGGGTAGGACTGGGCGATCCGCGCGGGAAGGCCCACCTGTTCGAGCAGGTCGCCGACGCGGGCGCGGGCGGTCTTCTCGGACACGGACTTCTCGTGCAGCACGATCGGCTCGGCGATCTGGCGTCCGATGCGCTGCACAGGGTTCAGGGCGTGCATGGCTCCCTGGAACACCACCGATGCCTTGCTCCAGCGCGCCGCGCGCAGCCGGCCCCACCGCATGGTCATCACGTCCTTGCCGTCGAGCAGGACGTTGCCGGTCACGGTCGCACTCTTGGGCAGCAGGCGCAGGACGGTGGAGGTCAGGGTGGTCTTCCCCGATCCCGACTCCCCGGCCAACCCCACCGAGTGGCCCGCCTCCACGGTCAGGGACACCCCGCGCACGGCAGGGACCGGACCCTCGTCGGACTCGTAGCTGACGGTGACGTCCTCGAACTCCAGGACCGCCATGTCACTGACCTCCGAGCCGGGGGTTGACGATCTCCTCCAGGGCGCGGCCGATCATGGTGAACGACAGCACCACCAGGACGACACACAGGCCGGGCGGGCCGATGTACCACCAGGCGCCGGCGGACACCGCACCGTTGGAGAACGCGTAGTCGAGTGTGGCTCCCCACGACGGATGCAGCGGGTCGCCGAGCCCCAGGAATGACAGGGTCGTCTCGGACAGGATGGCGATCGCCACCGTGAGGGTGGTGTTCGCCAGGACGAGGGGGAAGACGTTCGGGAGCACGTGCCGGGTCATCTGGTGCCAGTTGCCGCTGCCCAGCGCGCGGGAGCGTTCCAGGTAGGGCCGGCCCTCGACCGACAGGGTCTGGGCCCGGATGAGTCGTGCGGTGCCCGCCCACGACGTGATGCCGATGACGACGATGATCGTCAGTGTCGACCCGCCGCCCAGCACCGTGGCCAGCACGATCGCCAACGGCAGGAACGGGATCACCAGGAACCAGTCCGTGAGCCGCTCCAGGGATGATCCACCCAGACCGCGGTAGTGGCCCGAGGCCATGCCCACCGTCGTGCCGATGACCATCGAGATCAGGGTTGCCGCGATGCCCACAGTGAGCGACACCCGCGCTCCCCAGGCCAGCAGCGCCATCATGGACCGGCCCGAGTCGTCGGTGCCCAACCAGTACTCGCCCGAGGGAGGCGCCAGCAGCGGTCCGGTGGCCCGGGTCACGCTGATGGTCTCCGGTGGGAACAGGACCGGCGCGAAGATCGCCACCAGGATGAAGAACACCAGGATGCCCAGCCCGATCATGCCCGCCCGGTGTCGGCGGAACTGGCGCCAACCGCGACCCAGGGCCGCACGGCGACGGGCCCGGGCGATGGCCCGGCGGCCCTGCGCTGCCGGTGCCTTCGCTTCGGCGCCCGGAGTCTGCTGATCGCTCGACATCACGGCCTCACCCTCGGATCGATCACCGCGTAGAGCAGGTCGGCCATCAGGTTCGCCAACACCACGCCGATGGAGAAGAGCAGGAAGATCGCCTGCAGCAGCGCGACGTCGGGGCCGCGCAGCGCTTCGTAGGACAAGAGGCCCAGGCCCGGCCACGAGAACACCGTCTCCACGGTGATCGCGCCGGACACGGTGAAGCCGAGGTTGAGGAAGATCAGGGTGATGGTGGGCAGCAGGGCGTTGGGGACCGCGTGTCGGCGCCGCACCAACTTGTCCTTCAGGCCCTTGGCCCGGGCTGTGGTCAGGTAGTCCTCGCCCATCTCGTCGACGATCGACGATCGCATCACCAACGCGTATTCGGCGAGATAGACCAACGTCAGCGTCGTGACCGGCAGCACCATGTGCCAGGCGACGTCGAGCCACCCCTCAAGGGACGACGTGTCCATGCCGGGCGTCGAGATACCCCCGATCGGGAAGATGCCCGGAAGGCCGAAAACCCCGACCCCGAACACGATCAGCAGGATCATGCCGAGCCAGAACTCGGGCATGGAGTACAGGGTCAGGGTGATCCCGGTCGATGCCTTGTCGAAGGTCTTGCCCCGGCGCCAGCCGGCCTTGATGCCGATCCACACGCCGATGATCGAGGCCAGCACGATCGCGGTGCCGACCAGCAGCAGGGTGGGCCAGATGCGTTCGGTCACGAGTTCCCAGACCGGGCGGTTGAACTGGGCCGAGTCGATGGTGCTCGAGAACGGGTTGCGCAGGTAGGTCAGGAACTGCTCGGGGATGGGGTGGTTCAGCTCGGCGCGGAGTTGCGCCAACTGTTCGGCCGGGACGTTGCGGCCCCGGGTGTACATCCCGATGGGATCGCCCGGGAGCATCCGGAACAGGAAGAAGTTGACCACCAGGACGAAGAACAGCGTGCCCAGGGCGGCGCCGGTCTTGCGGAGGGCGAAGATCGCCCCGGGCGACAGGCCCTTGCTGCCCTTCTCCTTGCGCGGCAGCGGCGGGGGGCCGGGGATGGGATCGGGACCGCCGCTCCCGGCCACATCTTGGATGAGTGACATCGCCGGTTACTCCGTGTCCTCGTCGGACGCGGTTCGGCGTCCGATCACGAACCCGATACCCACCAGGGCCACGGCCGCGATCGCACCGAGCAGGACCAGCATCGGGGTGCTGCCCGCGCCGGACGAACTGCCGGACGCGGAACTGCTGCCGGACACCGGCTGGATGCTCTGGTACGACCACGTGCCGTACTGGAACAGCAGGACACCGTTGTCTGACGGTTGCGGGGTGAAGTTGGTCCAACGGTCCGACCGGTAGGCACTGGGGTTGTCGTAGAAGACGGTCACGACATAGGGGTTGCTGTCATACAGCATCTGCTGCATCTGCTTGACGATCTCGACCCGCTTGGCCCGGTCCGTCTCCAGTTTCTGCTCCTGGTACAGCTTGTCGTACTCCTTGTCGCAGTAGAAGGAGTCGGACAATCCCGCGTAGATGGTGCCGTTGTCGTCGGTCGACCGCTGGTCGCAGGTGAACGTCGACAGCTGGTAGTCCGGGTCCGGCTCGACGACCCAGCCCCACTCGAACATGTCGTAGTCGCCGTTGCCGATCGCCTCGTACAGCGAGTCCTCGGTGACGATCTTCACCTTCACCTCGATGCCGATCTGCGCCAGCCAGTCCTTGACGTATTCGACGGTCTTCTGCGAGGTGGTGGACTCCTGCCGGCCCAGCAGGCGCAGCGACATCCGTTCGCCGTCCGGCGCCACCCGGACCCCGTCGCTGCCCATCTTGTAGCCGGCCGCGTCCAGCGTGGCGTTCGCGGCTTCGAGGTTGAAGGTGACCGGGTTGGCCGGGTCGAGGTGCAGATCGGCATAGAGCGGAGGGATGACCGTCGAGCCGGCGGTCCCGAACCCGCCGTACACCTTGTCGACCAGCGCCTGTCGGTCGGTCGCCTGCGCGATGGCGAGTCGGACCTGGGGGTCGCGGACCAGTTTGCTGCCGTCGCCGATCGGCTTCCCGTTGGTCAGCGCCGCCCCCATGTTGAAGGCGATCTCGTTGAACCCGGAGTACCGGCTCGGGACCCGGGTGATCCCCGGTGCCCCGGCGAGGGAGTTGTAGATGGGCGCGGCCAGGTCGTTGGCGAAGTCGATCTCGCCCTTGCGCAGGGCCTCGGCGATGGCGTCGCTGTTCTTGTAGACCCGGAACACGACCTCGTCGGCTGCGGGTTTGCCGGCGTAGAAGTTGGGGTTGGCCTGGAACCGGAGGTACTCGCCCTTGCGTCGTTCGATCAGCGTGTAGGGGCCACCGCCGACGATCGGATGGCCGGCCTCGGGCTCGTTCTTGTAGGACTTGACCTCTTTGCCGTCGATCTCCTTCCAGACGTGTTCGGGGAGGATGTAGACCGCCAGGTGGTACATGATCGGGGACGGCTTGCTCACGTGGAGCACCAGCGTCGTGTCGTCCGTGGCCTCGGCCTTGGTGATGGTCGAGATGTAGTTGCCGTAGTTGGTCTTCTCGTAGTCGCCGTTGATCACCCGGTTGAACGAGTACGCCGCGTCGTGGGCGGTTAGCGGCGTGCCGTCGCTCCACTTCAGCCCGGGGCGCAGCTTGTAGGTCCAGTAGGTCTTGTCCGCCGACTCCTCCCAGGACTCCGCGATGCCGGGGGCCGTGGAGTAATCCGCCGCCGAGTATTCGGTGAGGGTCGGGTACATCATCTGGTACGCCTCGTAGGAGGCGGCGGCGACGCCGGTGAAGGGGTTCACCGAGTCCACGTCCTGGAGGATCCCGACGGTGAACACAGTCTTGCCGCCCGAGCTCGTCGGCGCCGGGGTGCCCGACTGGTCCGCGCTGACCGGTGCCAGGGGCAGCGCGATCATCGCCGCGAACGCGGCCGCCAGCGCGACCCGCACGCGAGTCCGTACTCTCATCCCGTTCCTCCACGATCAGCGGGCGGTGCTAACTTCCGGCCATGCCGTTTCCGCCTCCACAGCCCCAGGTCCACCCCACCCAGGTTCGCTGGGGTGAGGGGCGTCGAGAGGACGACTTCGGCTGGCTGGCGGGCGACGGTCCGGAGGTTCTCCAGGCGTTGACGGACGAGCGCGCCTACTACGAGGCGAGGGTCCGGCGCCTGGGTCGGCTCCGAGATGAGATGGCCGCCGACATGCGCCGCCTTCTCCCCGTTGCTGACGCTTCAGTCAGCATGATTCGCCGAGGATACACGTATTTGAGTGAATTCCCACAGGGCGCGGATCAGCCCTCCTGGTCGCGCCGACCCAGGGGTATGGACGGCCCGGTGGAGGTCCTCCTCGACCTCGACGCCATTGCCGCGCAGGAGGGCTCGAGCTTCGCCGAGTGGGGGCTCACCGAACCCGGGCCGGACGACCGGATCCTGGCTTGGTCGGTCGACCTGACCGGCGCCGAGACCTACACCCTGATGTTCCGGGACCTGGCGACCGGCGAAGACCTCCCCGATCGCATCCCCGGTACCTATTACACGGGCGCCTGGGACGCCACCGGTTCCCGGTTCCTCTACGTGGTGCCCGACCATGCGATGCGGCCCTGGCAGGTGCGCGAGCACATTCTGGGCACCCCCGTCGACACCGATCGGGTGGTGCTGCAGGAGGACGACGAGTCGTTCGAGGTCACCGTGCGGGCCACCCGCTCGGGCGAGTGGATCGTCATCGAGTCCCGGAGCCGGGACACTGCCGAGAGCTGGCTGCTGCCGACCCGGGACACCGCGGCTCCGCTGCGTTCGGTGGCCGGTCGGCGCCGGGGCACGGAGTACGTCGTCGACCATGCGCCGTGGGCGGTGGGCGACGAGTCCCATGACGAACTGCTGATGGTGACCAACGACGAGGCGCCGGAGTTCCGGGTGCTGACCGCGCCGATCGACGGGCTCGGGCCGTGGCGAGAAGTGGTGGCCCACGACCCGGCCGTGCGGGTCATCGCCGCAGACGCGCTCGCCGGGCACGTGGTCCTGACCCTGCGTCGGGACGGCCTGCCGCTGCTGCGAGTCGTTCGCCGCGACTGGTCCGACGGTTTCGACGTCACGCCGCCGGACGAAGCGTCCAGCGCGGCCCTGATCCGGGTGGACGACTTCGATGCCTCGGCGATCACGATTCGCACCGAGAGTCGCACGGTGCCGACCACCTGGTCGGACGTCGACCTGGCCACCGGCGAGGCGACGGTGATCCATCGAACGGCGGCGCCCGGACTCGACCCGACGCGCTACCTGGCGTCGCGGGAGTGGGTCACGGCTCGCGACGGGGCCCGGGTCCCGGTGAGTCTGTGGCGTCGCTCCGATGTCGCGCTCGACGGCACCGCGCCATGTCTGCTGTACGGGTACGGCGCCTACGAGTACGTGTTCGAGCCCGAGTTCGACCCGGCCCTGCCGGCACTGTTGGACCGCGGCATCGTCTTCGCCCACGCTCACGTGCGCGGCGGCGGCGAGATGGGCCGGACCTGGTGGGAGCAGGGTCGGCTGCTGCACAAACGGGCGACGTTCGACGACTTCATCGACGTCGCGGACGCGCTGGCCCACGACGGTGCCCTCGGCCTGGTGGACGGTCGCCGCATCGCGAGCCGGGGGCTGTCGGCGGGCGGCCTGCTGCAGGGGGCGGTGTACTCCCAGCGGCCCGATAGGTGGCGGGCGGTCGTCGCGGAGGTCCCGTTCGTGGACGTCGTGACCGCGATGTCGGACCCGTCGATCCCGCTGACCGTGAACGAGTGGGACGAGTGGGGCGACCCCCGCGATCCCGACTACCTGAGTTATCTGGCCGGCTACTCGCCCTACGACAACCCGCCCCCGGCTGCGGGTCGGCCACCGCTGCTGGTGACGGGCGCAGTGCACGACCCCCGGGTCCTGGTGCGGGAGCCCGCCAAGTGGGTGTCCGTGCTGCGGGCGACGGACCCCGACGCGGGCGCCGGCTCCGACCCCGACGACCCGACCTCGCCGGGCACGGTCCTGTTCCGGGTGGAGACCGCCGAAGGTTCCCATCACGGACCGTCGGGGCGGTTCGGTCACCTGGACTACGAGGCCGAGGTGGCTGCCTGGGTCGTGGCTGCTCTATCCTGACTCGCAAGTCAGTAGAGCCGGTGTCGGGCCGGCGATCCTCGGAGGGGGTTCCCATGTCGACCGCACCACTGTCCTACCCGCCCGCCCCGGCGGACTACGAGCCGCTGGTCGGGAGCCGGTGTTCGACCCGACCGCCACCTGGACCTCACCAGGCCCGATGTCGTCCGCGAACTGTCCGACCTCGGGTACTCGCCGGATCGGGTCGACGCCGCCGCCGGAACTGCGGCGGTCACCAGCCCGTTCCGCATCCTGAGCGACGAGGGTGTCGCCGCGGTCCAGACGGTCTGCCGGATGCTCGAGCAGGGCGCCATCGGCGGCCAGGACGAACGTGCGCCCCGCTACGTGCCCGGCGCGGGGTACCGGTCGACGTTCCTGCGCGACCTGGCCTCGTGCCCGGAGCTGCTGGATCACCTGTCCGGCCTGGCGGGCGTTGCCCTCGCGCCGCACCCGTTGCCCGACTGCCAGGGCTACGTGAACTACGCGCCCACGGATCTCGAGAAGGCGGTGGACACCTGGCACGTCGACTCGATCTCGTACGACATCGTCGTGATGGTGAGCGACCCGACCGACCTCAAGGGCGGCCGGTTCGAGTGGTTCGAGGGCACCGACGAGGAGGCCGCCGACCTGCTCGGAACCGAGACGCGGAACCTGCACCTGGGTGGCCCGGCCGACCTGCCCGCCGACCGCACGGGAGCCGCCGAGTTCCCGGCCGCGGGATGGGGGGCCCTGCAGCAGGGCACCCACGTGGTCCATCGGGCGGCCCGCCTGCTGGAGCCGGCCGAGCGCACGACCCTGGTGTTGGGATTCGCGCCGGTGGACGTCTCCGCGCCGGACCCGACCAACTTCGAGTACATCGTCACCTGGCCTCATCCCGGGATCGAGTCGGAGGTGGCGCGTCACGCGGCCCGCCGGGCGGCCACTCGCCTCACCGAGTTCGCCGACGGCTTGGCCCCGGACGCGGACCCGCAGGCCACTGCGGCAGCGCTGCGGCTGGCCGCGGCGGACGTGGAACGCGCCGCGTCCGTCCTGGAGCGGTGCTGACGGGGGTTCGGTCGGCCAACCCCGACATGGGGGTGTGGCACAAGGCAGCAACTAGTGGCATGCTTGTCTGATGGATGCCACGCTGGTTCTGGGCAAACAAGGGCGGCTGGTCATCCCGGCCGAGGTTCGCGCCGCCCTGGAACTCTCCGCCGGAGATCGGTTGCACCTTCGTCTGGTCGGCCACAGCCTGGTGCTGGAACGGCCGAAGGATGCGATCGAGGAGCTGCGCGGACTGGCTGCGGAAGTGCCGACGACGCGGTCGCTGGTCGAGGAGTTGTTGGCTGAGCGCCGCCGAGCAGCCGCGGTCGGCGAATGACCGTCCTCGATGCGTCGGCCGTTCTGGCGTTGTTGCACGACGAACCGGGTGCGGATGTGGTCGCTGAAGCGCTCGCGTCAGCGCGGCTGGGGGCGGCGAACCTTGCCGAGGTCATCGGCAAGTTGGTCGACTCGGAGGTCGACGTCACACGTGTTCGGGGCCTTCTCACGACTGCCGGCGTGGTCATCGAACCCGTGACCGAAGCAGACGCCGAACTTGCCGGCGCGATGCGATCGCTCGCCGGCGGTCAGCGGCTGTCGCTGGGTGATCGATGCTGCCTGACGCTCGCGGTCCGCAGCAACCCACCCCAGGTGTTGACAGCAGACCGAGCCTGGGCTGAGCTCGACCTTCCCCTTCGAGTGCGCCTGATCCGGTAGTCGAAAGACCAGGGGGCAATTCGGGCGTTTCGGTGTGTCCGCTTTGTCCCGAGTCGAACATGTGTTCGAATGTCTCATGAGCGGGGAACACCACCATCACGAGGAGACCGATCCGGGCGAGGACGCGGGTGTGGCGCTGCTGGCCGGGATGATGCACACCGCCACGGCGTGTCCGGCCGAAGTGGCTGTCCTAGCGTCGGCGTTGGTTACGGTCACGCAGACCCCAATCACCGGCGATGTGATGCCAGGTCCGGTCCTGGCCGATCGGCTGCTGGTCCTGGCCCGGTTGCGCACCCTGCTCGACGGCGAGGTGGCCCGCGTGGTGGCTGCAGCCGAGATCCGGGATGTCTTGGCCCACAACCCCAGCACCCTGCTGCAGCGCGAAGCCGCCTGGAACCGGTCGGATGCCGCCGCCATGGTGATCGCCGCCCGCTTCGCGGACCGGCATCCCGAGGTGGCCGCCGTGTGGCGTTCCGGGAACGTGGCCACTGCGGTGGTGGCCACCCTCGCCCGGGGCCTGTCCGGGGTCGCCGCCACCGTCGAAACCCGGATCGTGGCTGCGGTGACACCCCATCTCGGCAGCTTGTCCGTCTCCGGGGTCAAGGTCCTGGTCGCCCGGGCGTTGGACCTGCTCAACCCCGACGACCGTGACACTGCCGAACAGACCGACTACGACCGCCGCAGCGTCGTGTTCACCACCCATGCCGGCATGACCATGATCACCGCCGACCTGCCCGGTCTCGAAGGTGCCGCGGTCATCGCTGCCCTTGACGCCGTGGCGGAATCGCTCCGCAGCGAGGCCGACCGGCTCACCAAAGCGCAGCGGCGGGCCGACGCCCTGATCACCCTCGTCAACCGTGCCGCCGCCCATGGTGACCTGCCGACCACCGCTGCCGGACTCCCCGTGGCAGTGACCGTGACTGTGGGCGCCCACGAGGCTGATCGGGTCGCTGCGGGTCAGGCCCGGGAACCCGTCACGGACCTCGCCGCCGCCGTCCAGGCCGGTGCCGACCCGGCGGACATCCCGCAGATTTCGGGTGCGAGCCTCACCCTCGGCCAGGCGGCCACCCGGTTCGCGTTATGCAGCGGGAGCCATACGGGCGTGATCATCGACGACACTCACCGCGCCGACATCCCCATCACCACCGCCCTCATCGCCACCCGTAGTCAACCGTTGGCTGTGGGCCGGGCACGCCGCTTCGCGACCCCCGCTCAACGCGTCGCCCTGGCCGTCCGCGACCGCGGCTGCATCGTGTGTCAGCGGCCGCCCGCAGAGTGTCAGACCCATCACCTCACCGACTGGGCCGACGGCGGCAGAACCGACCTCGACGCCCTGGTCCTGTTGTGCTGGGCGCATCACCGCGAGGTCGACCTCGGCCGTTGGGTCATCGAACGCAATCCCGATCCCGCCGGCCCCCACTGGAAGATCACCCCCACATCGCGACACCGCTGGCGCCGACGAACTCACCAGTAGTCACCGGGTGCCCACAAGAGAGTTCACCAGGTGCAGGTGGTAGTCCACGGCCCTCGCGAGATCGTCGACATGGATGCGCTCATCGGCGTTGTGGATCGTCGACTCGACCACCTCGTACGGCGTCGACACCGTCGGGCTGAACCCGAACGCGGCCACCCCGAGTTCGTCGCGCAGGAACACGCTGTCGGTGAATCCGGTGGACACCATGGGAAGCAGGACCGCGTCCGGCTCCTGCGAGGCCACCCACTCCGCCGTGGCCGTGAACAGGGGGCCGTCGGCAGGTGACGCGCTGCCCGGCACGAGTCGGTCCAGCCACTCCAGGTCATACGGGTGCCCGTCGCCCAACCGGGCCCGGAGATCGGACTCGACCTCGGCGGCGGTGACTCCGGGCAACACCCGGCAGTCCAGGTCCACCGACGCCCGGCTCGGCAGGACGTTCAGTCGCAGCCCGGCCGAGAGCATCGTGGGAGCCATGGTGGTTCCCGAGAGCGCGGGTGCGACGGCGGCCAGGGAGGGGTCCAGTTCGGTGATCCGGGCGAACACCTCGGTCAGGTCACCGGACACGTCGACATCGGATCCGAGCAGCGTCTCGAAGAAGGGACGCGTGTCCGCGGTGACGGCGCCGCGTGGCGGCAGCCCGTTGCCCATGTGCTGGAGCAGGGCGGCCAGATGTGGGATCGCGTTGTCCCCCCGGGTCGGGGTGGAAGCGTGCCCCGACTCGCCCTTCGCCGTCACGCGGACCGGCAGCGTGCCCTTCTCTCCGGTGGAGATGGTGTAGACGACCCGCCCGTCGGCGAATTGGATGCGCTGACCACCGCCCTCGTTGACGGCGTAGTCGGTGCGGATCTCGGGCATCGCCGACACCAGCCAGGACATGCCCACGTCGGCGCGACCGTCCTCTTCATCCGCGACGACGACGAGCCACACATCCCCCGCCGGGCGGACTCCGGAGCGGGCCAGCTCCGCCAGGGCGACGGTGCGGGCGGCCACCTCGCCCTTCATGTCCAAGGCACCCCGGCCGTACAGGAATCCGGCGTCGTCGATGATGGCGTCGAACGGGGGATGGGTCCACTCGCGGGCGTCCGCGGGCACCACGTCGAGGTGGCCGACGAAAGCCAGAGACGGGCCGGTCCCGGTTCCCGGGATCCGGGCCACCAGGTTTGCCCGGTTCGGGTCGCGGGCGACCAGTTCGGCCTCGACGCCCGCATCGAGCAGCACGTCGCGCAGCAGTTCCGCGGCGGGGGTCTCGTTGCCGGGCAGGTTCGTGGTGTCGATGCGCAGCAGGGCGCGGGCCACATCGACCACTTCGTCGCGGTTCACCATCGCAGCAGTCTGACGCATGGGCAGCCGTTGGGAGGCCGGTGCCGGGCTATCGTCATCGCGTGACTGACTGCGTCTCCTACCGGGCCGACGGCCCCATCGCCTGGATCCACCTCGACCGACCGCAGCGGCTGAATGCCGTGGTCCCGGAACTGGTCGACGGCGTGCTCGCCGCCTTCGACCGGGCTGTCGCTGACGATGCCCGCGTCGTCGTGCTGGCCGGCAACGGCCGGGCGTTCTGCGCGGGCCATGACCTGAAGGAACCGGCACCCGTCGAGGACGAGGCGGCGGCCCGCGCCCGACTGCAGCGCATCCAGGACGTCACCCGGGCCTACCGGGCGTTCCCCGGCCCGGTGATCGCGGCAGTCCATGGCTACGCCCTCGGTGCCGGCGCGGAGTTCGCCTTGGGGTGCGACCTCGTTGTGGCGGCCGAGGACGCCCGGTTCGGATTCCCGGAAGTAGGGGTCGGGCTCAGTGTCACCGGGGGGATCTCGGCGCTGCTCCCCCGGACCGTGGGTCCGGTGCGGGCCAAGGAACTGCTGTTCCTGGGTGATCACCTGACGGCGGACGAGGCATTGCGCCTCGGGTTGGTGAACCAGGTCGTCCCCTCCGGGTCGCACGAGGACGCCGCCGGACTGCTCGCCGAGCGCCTCACCAAGCAGCCCGCCGCTGCACTGGCGCTGGCGAAGTCGCTGCTCGACCACGGAGTGGACTCGACGGAGCCAGGGGCACTGGACCGCGAGGTGGATGCCGCGGTCGCGACGATGGCGACCGGGGAGGCGGAGTCCGCCGCGGAGACCTTCCGGGAGGGGTCCGGTGACTGACTCGGGTGGCGAGGTCGGGGCCGCCGTCGACATCACCGACCTCGTCGCGGCGGTGGATCGGGCGGCCCTCCTGTGGCCCGACCGGACGGCCTGGACCTTCGACCCGGGCAAATCCCTGACGTTCGCCGAGGTTGCCGAACGCTCTGCCGGACTGGCTGCCGCCTTGGCCGACAGGGGGGTGGCTGCCCGCGATCGGGTGGGCGTCATGTTGTCGAACCAGGTCGAGTTTCCGTTGACCTGGCTGGCGCTTGCCCGGCTGGGTGCCGCGATGGTCCCCCTGAACCCGCACTACCGGGGCGAGGACGCGGGACACATCCTCGAGCACTCCCGCGCCACGGCCGTGGTCACCTCGCGGGACTTGGCCAGCTCGGTGCACGAGGCGCTGGCCGCCGGCCACGTGTCCCCGCAGGTCCTCCACGTCGAGGATCTGCCCGGCGCCGGACAGCCCGTCGACCCGGCCCTGCCGCTGCCCGAACGCCGCGTCGCGGCCGAGGACACCGTCAACATCCAGTACACGTCGGGCACCACCGGCCGCCCCAAGGGCTGCGTGCTGTCGCACCGGTACTGGATCGAACTCGCCGGGGGGCTCGTCGACGAGTTCCCGTGCCTGGACAGCGACGACACGATGCTCACGGCCCAGACGTTCTCGTATCTCGACCCCCAGTGGAACGTCGCCGCCGCGCTGCTCGCCGGAGCCCATCTGGTGGTGCTCGACGGTTTCCATCCGTCGACGTTCTGGGCCAAGGTGCGCGAGCACCGGGTGACGTACTTCTACTGCCTGGCCGCCATGCCCACGCTGCTGCTGAAGATGCCCCCCGACCCGCTCGACCGGGCGCATCGGGTCCGGGT
>JAXLSJ010000014.1:0-75309 GCA_046330625.1 Candidatus Nanopelagicales bacterium | reverse complement strand
ACCGCGGTCGAAGGCGCCGACATCGATCTGGCCGGGGCGGTGTCGACGGTATTGGGCCTGGACCCTCATTTCGAGAGCGAGGCGTTCTCGGCGTTGCCGACGAGTGTGCGCACCGGGCGGGTCGAACTGGCCGCGTCGTCGCTGACCATCCCGCCGGGGGAACGCATCGACACCGATGCTGTCCTGTACTTCCGATCCGGGAGCCAACTGGTCGCCGGACGCGACGACCCCGAGTTGTCGCTGACCGATCTGTGTGGCCGGACCGTGGCAGCGCTGGAGGGTTCCGTGCAGGTGCGCAGCCTGGCGCGACGCAGTAGGCAGTGCCGGACCGACGGACTGCCGCCGCTGCGGATCGAGGCCCGCTCCGACCAGGAGCAGGTCACGACGGCGGTGCTCAGCGGCCGAGCCGCTGGGTTCCTCACCGACACCCCCGTCGCGCAGCACACCGTGGCGGAGCATCCAGGCGAGCTCTCCCTGTCGGGACGACCGGTGGACCCGGCGCCGTTCGGGATGATCACCCCGCCGGAGTATCCCCGGTTCGCCAAGGCCGTCCGCGGGGCGATGCAATTCCTGATCGGGACGGGCTACTACGGCGCGGTCCTGGACCGGTGGCAGGTGTCCGACGGCGCGATCGACCGGGCCCGGATCCACTGGAGCCACAGCACCGAGGTCGAACGCAAGGCCCGGGCTGCGTCGCGGCACGCACGACACCAGGCCGGCAAGCAGGCTGCGTCCTAACCCCGCCAGTACCGGACGAGCACCCGACCGATCACGGCGTCCTTGGCGACCGGCCCGAAGGTCCGACTGTCCGTGGACGCCGCTGCGTTGTCGCCGTGCACGATCCACCCGTCGTCGGCATCGGCGGTGATCCGCTTCACCAGCAGGCGCTCGGGTCGGCGCGGGTCGGGGAAGGCGACGACATCGCCGGGACCGACCCGCGTCGTGCGGCGGATCAGGATCCAGTCGCCGTCGTGGAACGCGGGCAGCATCGAGTCGCCGGCGACCATCGCCGTGGCGATCGGAGTGTGGTCGCGCCACCAACCTCGCAGGTCCACGACTGTGAGGGTAGGGTCGAGCGCAACCGCACCGCACCGCCTCGGCGGAGCTCCCCGCGGTCCGATCAGGAAGGATCACTGTGCTCCGGATCATGCGCACACTCGCTCCCCGTACCGTCGTCCACGCCCATTGCGATCTGCCGTGCGGGGTCTACGACCCGGCTCAGGCCCGGATCGAGGCGCAGTCGGTCAAGGCCATCATCGAGAAGCATGATGCGTCGGACGATGCGGACTTCCGCACCCGCGCCGTCATCATCAAGGAACAGCGGTCGCAGTTGGTGAAGGAGCACCTGTGGGTGCTGTGGACCGACTACTTCAAGCCGCCGCACTTCGAGAAGTACCCGCAGCTCAACACGCTGTTCAACGAGGCCACGAAGTTGGCGGGCGCCGGGGGCACCAAGGGCAGCATGGACGTGGCCGTCGCCGACGACCTGCTCGCCAAGATCGACGAGATCTCCGACATCTTCTGGGAGACCAAGAAGTCGTGACCTCCGACCGAGTCGAACTGCGGATCCCGGCGTCGAGCGCGTACCTGTCACTGGCGCGCGCCACGACGGCCGGGATCTGCGCTCGACTGGACTTCCCGCTCGACCGCCTCGACGACCTGGCGTTGGCCGTGGACGAGGCAGTGTCGCTGCTGCTGCTCGATGCCCGGCCGGGCACCGACCTCGAGTGCGCGTGGGAGCCGGACGGGTCGACGGTCCGGATACTGATCACGTCGCAGAGCACGTCGGGACGGGCGCCGCGCACCACGTCCTTCGCGTGGACCGTGCTGACGGCGCTGGTGGACGAGGCGTCCGCGGAGTTCGCCGACGGCCGCGTCACCCTCGAACTGCGCGCGGATGCGCATCCCGTGGCGGTCTCATGACCGTGACCCCCCGGCGGTCCCGCCGTTGGTCGGAACGGGACCGGGCGCGCGAACACGAGATCCTCGCCGAACTGGACGAACTGCCCGACGACGACCCGCGCCACAAGGCCCTGCGCGATGAACTCGTGACCATGAATCTGCCCCTCGTCGAGCACCTGGCGCGCCGGTTCCGCGAACGCGGCGAAGCGCACGAGGACCTCGTCCAGGTGGGCACGGTGGGACTCATCAAGGCGGTCGACCGGTTCGACACGAGCCGGGGGGTCGAGTTCTCGACCTACGCGACACCCACGATCGTCGGCGAGATCAAGCGCCACTTCCGCGACCGGGGCTGGGCGGTCCGTGTCCCGCGACGGCTTCAGGAGCTGCGCATCGCGCTGTCCCGCACGTCGCAGGAACTCGCGCAGGAGACCGGTCGGTCGCCCACGGTGGCGGAACTCGCCCAACGGCTCGAGATCTCCGAGGAGGAGGTCCTGGAGGGGCTCGAGTCGGCGCAGGCCTATGCGACCGCCTCCCTCGATGCCGGAACCGGGAGCGGCAGCGATGGCGACGACACCCTCAGCCTGGGCGACACCATGGGCAGCGAGGACGACGCCCTCGAAGGCGTCGAGAACCGCGAAACCCTCAAGCCGCTGCTGATGGAGTTGGACGAGCGTGAGCGTCGGATCCTCATGCTCCGGTTCTTCAAGAACCAGACCCAGTCGCAGATCGCCGAGGAGCTCGGCATCTCGCAGATGCACGTGTCGCGGATCCTGTCGCGCACGTTGAGCCAGCTGCGCGCCGGCATGCTCGACGAATACTGATCCCCCGCGGGTTGAGTAGGCGCGCCAGCGCCGTATCGAAACCCCGACGGGCGTGGGCAGTGGTCTCGGCTCCGCTCGACCACCGGACACGGACACCTGACCGACCACCGAGCCCGGGCGGGGTCCGGGTCGGCGTCGGCGGGCCTGTCACAGCGGAACGAGATGCGCAGCCGAGCCTGCGAGGCGCGCATCCATCAACACAGCAGCGCGAAGCGCTACCCCAACTCCAAGAGGCGCCCGACCCGAGCCCGGACCCCGGTCTGGGCGGAGCGGGACATTCCGAGGACGCCGCGGTTTCGATACGGCGCTGGCGCGCCTACTCAACCCGCGGCCGGAGGCGCGGTCTCGACTCCGCTCGACCACCGGGGCAGGTGTCAGACCACGATCCGCAGGGCCCGCGGGACACTCTCCATCCGCACCGATTCCCGGGGCCCCATGCCTTCGCCGTCGATCTGCAGCGCCACCGGCGGGTCGGCGTGGAGGGTGAATCCGGTCAGGTCGCGTTCCACGAACAGCCCCTTCCGTTCCACTCGATCCGTCCCCCAGATCAGCCGTCGCGCGACCAGGAGCGACGACACCACACGCAGGTCACGGATCGCGAAGACGGCCAGTCCCTCGTCGAACGACGCCTCGGGGATCGGGTTCACGGGCAGTTCCCCGAAGAAGGTCCAGGGGGCGGCGTTTTGGACGATGCAGACGAACACGTGATCCACCTCGGTGCCGTCGGACCTCACCAGGGAGATCGCGGGGTGCTTGCGGTCCGTGCGCCGGAAGTACTCGTTGAGGGTCGTGGCGAGGTATCGAGCCGGTGAGGCCTTCTTGCCGGCCGCTCGCTGCGACTCCATGGCCGCGATGATCTCGGCGTCCAACCCCATGCCGGCGTTCATCGTGAACCAGTGGCCGTCAGCACGGCCGAGGCTGATCGTCCGGTACCGACGATCATGCAGGCCACCCAGCAGGACACCGGTCGCCTCGACCGGGTCGCGCGGCAGTCCGGCCGCCCGGGCGAGGACATTGGCCGACCCGCCCGGGACGGTCGCGAGCGCCGGCACGTCCGGCCCGGGGCCGTCCACGAGCATCCCGTTGACGGTCTCGTTGATCGTGCCGTCCCCCCCGAGCGTGATCACCACGTCCAGGCGGTCCCGCCGCGCCTGCTCCCCGAGTTCGCGGGCGTGGCCCTGATGGGACGTCACGACCATCTCGAGGTCCACCTCGGCGCGCAGGGCGGCCACGATCACGTCGCGCACCCGGTCGTTGGTCGTGGTTGCCCGGGGATTGACCACCAGCAGTCCGCGCACGCGCCGAGCATAGGGGGCGGCGAGGGTTCCTGACCTACTCTTGGCAGGTGCCCCCCGCCCCACGTCTGCTCACCGTCGCCGTCGCCGCCGTCGAGGCGCTGCTCCTGATCGGCTACGCCCTCAGCATCACCTGGGTGGTCGCCACCACCGGGCTGCAGGGGCCGCAGGATGTCTCCAGTTCGTCGGGGGTCGCGGTCGAGATCACCGTGTTCGCCCTGTTCGGCATCGGGTGTGGCCTGCTGGCCGTGGGCCGGTGGCGGGGGACGGACTGGGCGACCGTGCCGTTCGCGGTCGTGCAACTCCTCGCCCTGACCGTGGGCATCCCGCTGGCCACCGGCGCCGGCGGCGGCGTCCCGTTCGGCATCGTGATCACCGCCATGGCCGTCCTGGGGCTGGCGGCCCTCGTGTGGGGACGTACGGTCGAACCGAACCCGAACCGGGACGCAGAGACCGGACCGATCACGGACGCAAGACGACGGGCCGACAAGAGCGTGTGACGAACGCGACACGCCGCAGCGCAGGCACGCGCCGCGAAAGCCTTGTGTGGTCGCGGGGAAACTGTAACCCTTGACGAGTCGGCCGAAAAGCCGACCAGGTGGGGTCCTAGATCGCCAGCATATCGCACCACTGTCGTGCGCCTGCTCGCCCCTCAGGTCTCCCCCGTGAACCGACCCACAGCGTCCGGAACCCCGGTCGTTGAACCGAGGAGGACCGCATGGACTGGCGCCACTCCGCCGCCTGCCGTGACGAAGAGCCCGAACTGTTCTTCCCCATCGGGAACACCGGTCCGGCGCTGCAGCAGATCGACGACGCCAAGCGCGTGTGCCACAGCTGTGACGTCCAGGAGGCCTGCCTCAACTGGGCCATCGAGTCCGGCCAGGACGCCGGTGTCTGGGGCGGACTCAGCGAGGACGAGCGTCGTTCGCTCAAGCGCCGCCGGGCGCGCGAGCGGGCTCGCATGAGCTGACGCCCACCCACGGCTCAGACCCCGCAGGAGACCGTCACCTCGGTGACCATTCCCTGCGGGGTTTTCTCATGTCCGGACACCGGCGCGGAGTCGATGGCGAACGTGCCGCCCAACTGCTCGGCGACCAACGTCCGCACGATCTGCAGGCCGAGACCCTCCACAGTGGTGGGATCGAAGCCCACCCCGTCGTCGGCCACGATCAGCCGCACCGTGTCGGTGTCGCGCACCGCCGTCACGCGAACCGTGGTGGCGCCGCTGTGTTCCATCGCGTTCAGCAGGATCTCGGCGAACACCATCGCCAGCGGGGTCGCCACGGCTGACGGGAGGATCCCGAACGACCCTTCGGTGACCACCTGCGGAGCCTCGGTCTCCTGCGCTGCTGCAGCATCGCGGGCCATCACGAGCACGCGACGGGAGATCTCGTCGAAATCGACGTCCTCGCCGGGGCTGCGCGACAGGGAGTCGTGCACCAGCGCAATGGTGCCCACGCGAGCGACCGCGTCGAGCAGTGCGGCCCGCCCCTCGCCTCCGGGCATCCGCCGCGCCTGCAGGCGCAGGAGGGCACCCACGGTCTGCAGGTTGTTCTTCACGCGATGGTGGATCTCGCGGATGGTGGCGTCCTTGGACAGCAGCGCCCGTTCCTGGCGACGGATGTCGGAGACGTCCCGGATCAGGACCACCGCCCCGGCAGCGCCGCCGGAATCCCGCAGGGGGAGGGACCGCAGCGTGAGGACTGCGGCGGGCGAGGCGAACTCGGCCTCCCCGGCCTCGACGCCTGCCGCTATCTGGAGCCGGTCGGCATCGGGGGGTTCGTGTCGACGTGCCGCCAGCATCAGTTCCTCGGACAGCGGGTGCCCGGGGGCGGGATCGGGGACGCCGTAGCGGCGCAGCGCCGTGCGGGCGTTCGGTGATGAGTAGCGGATCACCCCGTCGGCGTCCAGGCGCAGCAGGCCATCACCGACCCGGGGCGCGTCCCCGCCGAGGGTCGCGGCCAGCGCCAGGGGGAACTCGCCGCGGCCGATCATCCCGAACAGGATGTCGCCGGCGCCGAGGTACTGCTGCTCCAGTTCCCCGAGGCGCCGTTGATCGATCTGGCTGTAACGCGCGATCACCGCGATCACCGCACCCTCGAAGGGGACGGGGATGGCCTCCATCGGGTCCGGCAGCGTCGCGTTGCCCAGCCTCACCCGGCGGCCCCCGGCGCCGCGGGCGGGCTCCCCGGCCTGATACGCCCGCTCCAGGGTCAGCGCCTGGGAACGCGGGAGGAAGGCACCCACCGGATCGTCGGTCAGTGCCGTCGAAGCCGTGCTGGGGCGCACATGTGCCGCCACGAACCACCCCGCCGCGTCCCAGGTGCGCACGAACAGCACCAGGTCGGAGAAGCTCAGGTCGGCCGGCAGCGACCACTCCCGGATGAGGGCGGTCAGGCGCGCGCGTTCGGAGTCGGACAGTTCCGTCCGCGTGCGGATCACGCTCTCCCACGAGGCCATGGGCGAGGGTTACCAGGTCTGGGTCACCTTCGCCAGCCCCCGTGGCTGGTCCGGGTCGAATCCGCGGTTCACCGCCATGTGCTGCGCCAGTTGCTGCAGCGGGATGATGTCGACGATCGGCGCCAGTTCCTCGGGCTGATCGTCGGGAAGGGCGAACCCGACGGTGGCGAACTCACGTGCCGCCGTACTGCCGAACACCGCGACGTCGGCATTGCGTTCACGCAGTCGTTCGAGGACGGGGACCATGGCGTCGCCACCCACGCCCGCCGGGACGACGGCCACCACGGGGTGATCGGAGTCGATCATGGCCAGCGGGCCGTGCAGCAGGTCCGCCCCGCTGAACGCATGGGCCGCGACATACGACGTCTCCATCAGTTTCAGCGCCGCCTCGCGTGCCGTGGGGTACGAGTACCCGCGCCCCGTGGTGACCAGACGATCGGTGAAGCGGTACCGCGTCGCCAGCTCCGCGACCTCGGCATCGCGCTCGACCAGTCCGCGCGCGACCTCCGGCAACTGCTCCGCAGCGCCGAGCGGCCGCCCCTGCACCGCGTTCACCAGCAGCCACAGGGCCAGCAGTTCCGAGGAGTACGTCTTGGTCGCTGCCACGGCCTTCTCGGGTCCCGCCAGCACATCCACATGCCATTCCGCCGCCTGCGCCATGGCGGAATCGGCGTTGTTGGTCACCGAGAGGGTCAAGGCCCCGCACTCCCGGGCGACGGAGACCGCCTCGAGCAGGTCGGGGGATCCTCCGGACTGGCTGACGCCCACCATGAGCACGTCACTCAGGTCCGGTCGCGCGCCGTAGGCGGTCAACGTCGACGGGCTGGCCAGTCCGGCCGGGAGTCCCAGGCGGACCTCGATCAGGTACTTCGCGTAGAGGGCGGCGTGGTCGCTGGTCCCGCGGGCGGCCAGAAGGACGAATCTCGGCCGACGTTGCGCGACCTGGGCGCCGATCTCGGCGATCGCCGCGTGAGCGTCGAGAAGCCGCTGCAACGCCTCCGGCTGCTCCGCGATCTCGGCGGACATGAGTTCGGCGGGGGCCATGTGATCTCCTCGAACGCGATCGGTGACGTGCGCCAGCATAAGGACGCGCCACGGCCTGTCGCCTCGTGAGCGCCGCGGGGCCGGGTCAGGACGCGACGGGGATCCGGCCGAAGTCGCTGTCGATGGCCGCCGAGATCACCGTGTCGATGTAGGCAGCGACCGCGGGGCACACGACACCCTGGCCGGCCAGCCGCTCGTCGGCGTTGCGGGTGTCGAACTGCACCCGCAGTTCCAGGTAGGGCCGGTACACCAGCCCGGCGTTCAGGGTGCGGCGGATCTGCTGCGACGGGATCGCCATGAGCAGCGGGCGCACGCCCCTGCGGAACAGCACCGGAGGCACCCGCACCGGAGGACGCCGGTCCAGCCGGCGGAACACCCGTGGGAACAGTTCGCCGGTCGTCGTGTCCCGCCCCGGCCCCGCCGCCAGGTGGAAGGTGCCGCCGATCGTGGCGGGGTCGGCAGCGAGCGCCAGAACCGCGTCGGCGACGTAGTCGACGGGCACGATGTCGAGCCGGCTGTCCGGGTCGTACGGCACGACAGGCAACCGTCCGCGGGCGACGATCTTGAGCGGCCAGTACAGGACTTTCCAAGCGCCGGTGCGCCCGGTCCTCGAGTCCCCCACCACGATCGAGGGCCGATGGACCGCGATGGGCAGCTCCGGCATGGCGGAGCGCAGCAGGAGTTCGGCCTCGTACTTGGTCTGTTCGTAGGTGTTGTGGAACCCGGCATCGTGCTCGAGCTCGGACTCCAGCACCAGGCCGGTGCGCCGTCCGGCGACGTAACAGGTCGACACGGCATCGAGTCGCCGCAACCGCGGCATCCGGCGACAGGCCTCCAGCACATGCCGGGTGCCGGCCACGTTGATGCGACGTGCCTGGTCCAGGGGCAGGTCGAAGGCGACCGAGGCCGCGCAGTGGACGACGTGCGTGACGTCGACGAGGTCGTCCGTCGGCACCCCCAGTCCGGGTTCGGTGACGTCGCCGGGCAGTGCCCGGATGCGGGAATCCCGGGGAATTCCGACCGTGGCACACAGGCGGGTCAGGCGGTCCTCGGCGGACTCGCCGTCACCGGGCCGGATCAGGCATCGGATCTCCGTCAGATCCTGGTCGCCGGCCGCCCGTGCAAGAATCTCGCGACCGACCATGCCGGTGGCCCCGGTCAGCAACATCACGGACACGCCGCCGACGGTACAGGGAGGACGCATGTTCGGACTACGCGCGGCACGGACCGTCCTCGGAACGGCTCTGGCCGCTCTCGTGCTGGCCGGGTGCGGGACCGCGAGTTACAGCAACGAATTCCGGGTCGCCGTGGCGACCGCGCCCAGTCCCGAACCACGCCCCGTGCCGGTCGCGGTGTTCGACACCCTGATGGGTGACACCGCCGACTGGGCCCGGCAGCACCTCGGGACCTCGGCCCCCGGGCAGCCCTACGTCACGACCGTGTCCACCACCGCGACCCGCTGGATCGGCGACAACAGCCTGCCCACGGAACTCCGCGCCGGGTTGTACCTGCCCACCTACGACAAGACCGGCTTCTACGCCTTGGACCTCAAGCCCGTCGACGCCACCACGACCACGATCCAGGCGCCGTACGTCACGTACGACTACTCGTGGGAGACCAAGGGCACCCCTCGCCCGACGGGTCCGCCCCTCCCCCTCACGGTCACCTACGCGGCCGGGGACAGCGGCTGGATCATCGACATCTCGGTGCCGGCAAAGGTCTACGCCCGGATGCAGACCAACTGACCCGCGCAGCGGCGGTGCGCCGGGTGCGTGGTCAGGCGCGAGCCGCGATCCCGCGCACCAACCGGCGCAGCGCGTGATCGCTCTGACGCAGGAACAGCGACGGCTCCACCAGTTCCAGCTCTGCGAGCAACGGCCGCCCGAAGGCGTCACGGATCAGGTCGATCCGGGCGTACAGCAACTCGTGCGGGATGTCGGCCATGACGGTCTCGGCCAGTTCCCGTTCGTCGTCGGCGATCGGGAGGGCCTCGGACACCGATTCCGGGTCATCGCCGAGGCGCGGGCTCTTGCGCACCGAGTGGGTGAGAGCCCCGTCGATCCACACCAGTGACCGCTCGCCGTACTCCTCGACGGAGGCCAGGTAGGGCTGCACCATCGCGTCGCGTTCGCCCACCAGTCGATCCCAGAACGCGAGCGCCTCGGACGACTCCGGGTCGCGGATCCGTTCGGTGAGGTACGACCCGGCTCCGACGACGGGCTTGGCCACCACGTCGGACCAGATGTTGTCGTCCATGATGTGCGCCAGCGTGGTGCGACTGCCCGCCCGGACCCACGCGGTGGGCACGACGTCCACGCCCTGGTCGGCGAGCTCGCGCAGGTACCCCTTGTGCGTGTTCCAGGTGATCACCGGGGCGGGGTTGAACAGGCTCGTGGCCTCGCCGGCGCGCGCCGCCCAGGCGTTGAAGGCGTCGAGGTGGTCGATGTAGTTCCAGGCCGAGCGCACCACCGCGCACCCGTAGACCGACCAGTCGACGCCGAGGTCGTCCCAGGCCACGAGTTCGGCCCCGACCCCGGCCGCGGCAAGCGCGTCCATGAGCACGTCGGCATCAACGTCGGGTTCCGGCATGGTCAGGCAGGTCACGATCGCCACAGTCACCCGCCCAGTGTCCAGCACCCGTGGCAGGCGGGTCGAATCCCGGGACAGGGTTTCGATACGCGGCCTGGCGGCCGCTACTCAACCCGCGGACGGGGCGGGGAGTGGGACGGTGGTGGTCTCGGCTCCGCTCGACCACCGGCTCGGTACCCTCGCACCCATGAGCACCACCCCCGAGACCGATACCGCGGACGTCACCGGCCACGGCGGCACGCACGCCGTCGCTGCAGCCACAGCCCACGGTCAGTCCGTCGTCTGGACCCTGTCGGGGGCCCACGTCTTCCCCGTCTACGACGCTGCCGTCGGTGGTCGCGACACCGTCGAGCAGGCCGACGGCGACATGCGGCGCGCCGAACGCCAAGGCCCACTGCGGCTGCTGGACGTCCGACACGAGGCGACGGCCGCCTTCGCGGCCGAGGCGACGGGCAAACTCACCCGTAGTCCCGGATTCGCGGTCGTCACCGCCGGCCCCGGGGTGACGAACACCGTCAGCGCGATCACGGGCGCGTGGTTCAACGGGTCTCCCATGGTCGTGCTGGGTGGCCGGTCACCGGCCGGACGTTGGGGCACCGGGGCGCTGCAGGAACTGGATCACCCGCCCCTGGTGGCTCCGGTGACCAAGGATGCGTTCACCATCTCGGACCCGGCGCAGGCCGCCCCCGAACTGGACCGGGCCTTCCGGCTGGCAGCCAGTCCGCACCGCGGACCGGTGTTCGCCGACATCCCCATGGACGTGCTGTTCTCGCACGGAACGGCTCCGGCGCCCACCGGCACCCCCGAACCCGCCCCGCCGATCGACGACGAGCGGGTGGACCACATCGCGACCCTGCTGGCCGAGGCACAGCGGCCCGTGCTGGTGCTCGGTGGCGACGTCTGGGCCGACGGCGCCGACGTGGTCGCCCGCGAGGTCGTCACCGAGCTCGGTCTGCCGGTGGTGGCCAACGGGATGGGCCGCGGCGTGCTCCCCCGGGGACACGAGTGCCTGGTGACCCGGGCACGCTCCGCGGCGTTCGCAGGGGCGGACCTCGTGGTGGTCATCGGCGCTCCGCTGGACTTCCGCCTCGGCTACGGCAGGTTCGGGGGGAAGGACGGCGCCCCCGAGGCGGCCGTGGTCCACATCGCGGACTCCCCCGGTCAACTGGCCCAGCACGTGGAACTCGCCGGCAGCGTGGCCGGGGACCTGAGCACCATCCTGCGGGGGCTCGCCGACCACTACGGCCGTCACCGGGGCGCGGATCACCTGCCATGGACCCGTGACCTGCTGGATCGGCACCGGGCTGCGGTCGCGGCTGACGCCGGGGACCTGGCCAGCGAGGCCGATCCGATCCATCCGGCCCGGATCTACGGGGAACTGATCCCCCGACTGGCCGACGATGCCGTGGTGATCGGCGACGGCGGGGACTTCGTCTCGTTCGCCGGGCGCTACATCGAACCCGCGAGGCCCGGGAACTGGCTCGACCCGGGCCCCTACGGCTGCCTGGGCACCGGGCTGGGGTACGGCATGGCCGCGCGGGTCGCCCGCCCCGACAGTCAGGTCGTGCTGCTCATGGGCGACGGCGCCGCCGGGTTCTCGCTGATGGACATCGACACGCTCGTCCGGCACGACCTGCCGATCGTGATGGTCATCGGCAACAACAAGTCGTGGGCGCTGGAGAAGCACCCCATGAAGTTCCTGTACGGCTACGACGTCATCGCCGACCTGCAGCCCACCCGCTACGACGAGGTGGCCGTCGCGTTGGGGGCCGGGGGCGAGACCGTCACCGACCCCGGGGAGATCGGCCCGGCTCTGGACCGGGCGTTCGCCTCGGGTGTCCCCTACCTGGTGAACGTCATGACCGACACCGATATCGCCTATCCCCGCAGTACGACCGGCGTGTGATCGTCGCCCAGCGTGAGGACTAGGTAACGTCAGGGATATGAGCGACATCCAGGTGGGGGACACGGCCACGCTGGAACAGGTGGTCACCCGATCAGACACCGCGGACTCCCTCGGGAGTGGCGACGTGGCGGTGCTGGCGACTCCGCGAGCGATCGCCTGGGCAGAGGCGGCCACGTGTGCTGCGGTCGCCGATCGGCTCGAGCCGCAGGAGACGACCGTCGGCAGTGCGATCGGCGTCGAGCACAGCGCCCCGACCCGGATCGGGGAGACCGTCGTGGTGACTGCCGTGGTGGCGCAGGTCGACCGCCGTCGGGTGCTGTTCGACGTGACGCTGGTCAACCCGGACGGCGTGACGGCGCTGTCGGGAACGGTGACGCGTGTGGTGGTGGACCGCGACCAGTTCGCCTGATCGCGACTACTGCACCAGCCCGAGCCGCCGCAGTTCCACGACCAGGTCGTGCGGGTTGCTCGACGACGCCAGGGCGGCATCGAGGGTGACGACTCCATCGGCGAACAGCTTGGTCAGGTGCTGGTCGAACGTCTGCATGCCGTAGTACCCGCCTTCGGCGACCAGCTGGCTGATCGTCGAGGTCTTGTCGGCGTCACTGATCGCCTCGGCCACGCGGCCGGTGTTGATGCAGACCTCCATCGCCGCCGCGCGCCCCTTGCCGTCGGACCGGGGAACCAGCCGCTGGCAGAGGATCCCGCGCAGGGCACCCGCCAGACTCAGGCGCACCTGACGCTGCTCGTACGGGGGAAAGAAGTCGATGATGCGGGCCACGGTCTCCTCGGAGTCGACGGTGTGCAGCGTGGACATGACGAAGTGTCCGGTCTCCGCGGCGCTGATCGCGGCCCGCACCGTCTCGACGTCGCGCATCTCCCCCACCAGGATCACGTCGGGGTCCTGCCGCATGGCCGCGCGCATGGCCGTGGCGAAACTCCCGGTGTCCACGTGCACCTCGCGCTGGTTGATCATGGCGATCTTGTCGCGGTGCAGGACCTCGATCGGGTCCTCGATGGTGACGATGTGGACCTCGCGGTTGCTGTTGATGTGGTCGACCATGCCGGCCAGGGTCGTGGTCTTGCCCGAGCCCGTGGGTCCCGTCACCAGGACCAGACCGCGGGGCTCGAGGGCCAGGGGAGCCACCACGTCGGGCAGTTCCAGGTCGGTCAACGGGGTCGCCCCGATGGACACCGCCCGGAATACGAGGCCCGCGGTCCCCCGCTGCCGGAAGGCATTGACGCGGAACCGGCCAACCCCCTGGATCGAGTAGGCGAAGTCGGCCTCGTTGGTCTCCTCGAAAGAGTCGACCAGATCGCTGCGCAGGACCTCGTGGACCATGTGATCGGTGTCGGCGGGGGTCAGTTCCGGTGCATCGAGGCGACGCAGCCGACCGTCCACCCGGATCCGGGGCGGTGATCCCGCCTTGCAGTGCAGGTCGGAACCGCCGGACTCCAGCAACGCCCGCAGAAACGGCATCACCGAACGCGGGCCGCTCGGTTGCTGCTGCCAGCGCGCGGGCATCTCCTGTTCGGCCGGGGTCGTCACACGATGAATGTCGGCGTCGGCCGTCCGATCCTTGAGCG
Organism: Candidatus Nanopelagicales bacterium; assembly: GCA_046330625.1. GTDB lineage: Bacteria > Actinomycetota > Actinomycetes > S36-B12 > CAIWTL01. The sequence continues at coordinate 61,705 of JAXLSJ010000014.1, read as the reverse complement.
GTGCCCCCGCGCGGGGGATCAGTCCGCGCGGAACTGCTGGACCCGCACGGCGGTGGATCCCGTCGGCGTGGTCACCCGGATCTCGGTGATCCGGGTGATGATCCGGCGCCGCAGGGCCTCGGGAGCGTGCTCACAGCAGGCACTCGCGACCAGGGACCGGACCTCGGACTCCATCTCGTACTGCTCGCGGCAGTGGCCACATTCGGCCAGGTGCGCCCGCACGGCCGCCCCGCGCGTGGCATCACACTCACCATCGAGGACTTCGTACAGGTGGTCCAGGGCTTCCTGACAGCCGGAGTCGCAGCTCATGACTCCCCCTCGCCGGCGCGGACCAGTCCCTGTTCGCGGGCGAAGTCCTGCAACTGCTCCCGCAACGCCTTGCGCCCGCGGTGCAACCGCGACATCACGGTCCCGACCGGGGTGCCCATGATCTCGGCGATCTCCTTGTAGGCGAATCCCTCGACGTCGGCCAGGTAGACCGCCTCGCGGAAGTCGTCCGGAAGCGCCTGCATGGCCTCGACCACCTCGGCGGCGGTCAGTTTGGACATGGCCTCGACGTCCGCCGGGCGCAGGCCCTCGGTGGGGTTCACCCCCGCCTTGGCGAACTGCCAGTCCTCGAGTTCGGCACCGGAACGCGTGGGCTGACGCTGCTTCTTGCGGTAGCTGTTGATGTAGGTGTTGGTGAGGATCCGCCACAGCCAGGCCTTGATGTTCGTGCCATCGCGGTACTGGTGGAACGCGGAATAGGCCTTGACGTAGGTCTCCTGCACCAGGTCCTCGGCATCGGCCGGGTTGCGCGTCATGCGCAGGGCACCGCCGTACAACTGATCCAGATAAGGCAGCGCGTCACGTTCGAACCGAGCCTTGCGTTGCGCGTCGGTCTCCTGCTCGCCCTCGGCCACGGGCTGAGCGGTCACCCCGACCTGGGGGTCCTCGCCGTCGACATCCATCACCGCGAAGCCTACGGGGTCACGGCGATGGGAAGGAACGCCGAGGGAGACGGTGGGATCGAACGGCTCCAACCGGCCGAGTCGGGGTCGATCCGACAGCCCCCCTGTCGATATCGTGGTCGTCATGACCGTTCCGAGCGCCACCACAGCCCCTTCCCGCGACCCGTGAGGGCCGACAGGGGGCACAACACCGGGCATCGGCGACCGATTCCCGGCACCGTCCGGGGGCTCAGCGCTCCAACAGGGGGCCGCGACCCTCGGGACGATGCAGCAGCGTCCGCCGAGCGGCCTCGGTGATGACCAGCCCGACCTCGTCGGTGGTGATGGTCGCCTTCTTGGGGATGCGGAAGGAGTGGTCCGCCCAGGGCACCGACACGACGAGCGCCCGGGCGTTGTGTTCGGCCACGGCGCTGGCCACCTCCAACGGGGTACCGAAGGAGTCCCGGTCGCCCTGGATGACGGTGATCGGACAGTGTTCGCTCGCCTGGATCAGTTCCTCGACCCGGGTGGGGGTGGGTCGTCCCGGTCGGTGCAGCGGGAATGCCAGGCACAGCACGCCATCGGCCCCGACCGCGGCAGCCGTGCGGCAGGCGATGCGGGCGCCGGTGCTGCGTCCGCCAACGACGAGGCGGCGCAGGGCCTCGCCGGACCGACGGAGATCGGTGACGACCTCGCGGAATGCCGCATCGACCCGTCCCTGCGCTTCTGCCACCTTCTTGCCGGCGACCCGCCACGGCTGTTCGACGAGCACCGTGTCGATCCCGACCCGGGGCAACGATCCGGCCAGCAGTTGCAGGTCCCAGGCGTCGATCCCCCCGCCGGCGCCGTGACCCAGGATCAGCGTCGCCCGGGGCACCCCGCGCTTCACGGTGAAGAAGTGGGCCTTGGCCGGGCCGACAGTGGTCTCGATGTCCTCGATCCGGTCGGCGGTGGGCACGGGTCCATCCTTGCCGCGGACCACCCCCTTGCGCCACTCCAGTCGGGAACCCGGAGCTCGCCCCGCGGGAACGGTCAGCCGCCTCGCGAGAAACGCGCGGCCCCGGATCGCACCAGGCCGGAGGTCAGCAGATCGGCGGCCTTGGAGACCTCGGCGGCAAGAGCCTCGGACTCGGTCGCGCCGTCGAGCGCCAGGACCGAGGCCCGATCCACGCGTAGGCACTCCTGGGGCAGGGCGGCCAGTTCGTGCGCCAGGGCCACGGCCGCGGGCTCGGCGGCACCGGGAGGCACGACCCGGTTGACCAGACCGATCGCCAGCGCCTCGTCGGCGGCCACCGATCGTCCCGTCAGGATCAGGTCCATCGCGCGGCTGCGACCGATCAGGCGCTGCAGTCGCACGGTGCCGCCGTCGATCAGCGGAACCCCCCACCGGCGGCAGTAGACCCCGACGACGGCGTCTTCGGCCATGACCCGCAGGTCCGCCCAGGCGGCGAGTTCGAGGCCCCCGGCGACCGCGTGGCCCTCGATGGCGGCGATCACGGGCTTGCCGAGCACGAGTCTCGTGGGGCCCATCGGCGCCGGGGTTCCGACGATGTCCGCCGCCGGGGGCGTCGTGACCTCGTTGGGGACGCCGTCGGCGATCGCCCGCAGGTCCGCCCCCGCGCAGAACGTCCCGCCGGCGCCCGTGAGGACCGCAACGGAGGCCCGCGGATCGTCGTCGAACCGGACGAAGGCGTCGTACAACGCGGTCGCCGTCGCACGGTCGACGGCGTTGCGCCGCTCGGGCCGGTCGATGGTCACCACGGTCACGGGCCCGTCGGACGAGGTGACCACCGTCGAGTTCATGCGAGCACTCTGGCACGGTAGGGGTATGGCGCGTATCGCACTCATCACCGGAGCAGCATCGGGGATCGGTAAGGGGCTGGCCACGGCCCTCGCCGAGAAGGGGGTGACGCTGGTCCTCGCCGACATCGACGCGACCGGCGTCGACCTGCTGGCCGAACATCTGGGGGGGATGACCCAGGTCCGGGCGGCGACGCTCGACGTCCGCGATGCCGACGCGGTCCAGGCCCTCGTCGACGACACCGTGTCGGAGCACGGGCGGCTGGACCTGATCTTCAACAACGCGGGGATCGGCGTGGGCGGCAACGCCCTCGAGCTGACCCCGGAGCACTGGGACCGGGCGATCGACGTGAACCTGCGCGGGGTGATCCACGGTGTCCAGGCCGCGTTGCCGTACATGGTCGACCAGGGCGAGGGCTACATCGTCAACACCGCGTCGCTGGCGGGGCTGATCCCCTCGCCGTTCCTGGCGCCCTACGCGGCGACGAAGCATGCCGTGGTCGGCCTGACCCTGTCCCTGCGCGCCGAATTCGAGGATCGGGGCGTGCACTTCATCGCGCTGTGTCCGGGGTTCACCGACACCCCGATCCTGGACAAGACGATGCCCGAGGATCTGCCGGCGATCACCACTGCCCAACCGATCCGGGGCATGGCCGCGGCGATGCCCGGCGGGATCTACGACCTGGACAGACTCGTCGAGGACATCCTGTCCGGCGTCGAGAACAACGATCCCCTGGTGGTCGCCCCCGCGGCGGCCCGGACCGCGTGGCGCTCGTTCCGGACCTCCCCGGGACTGGTGCTGCGCATGATCGCCAAGGGCGCGGCCAAGCAGGCCGACCGGTTCGGCGCCTGACGACTACCCGGGGCTAGCGCGGTCGGCCGGCGTCGGGGATAGGTCGCCCCAGCAGGCCACGGATGGCCGCGGGGTCGTCGGACGGAGCCGTGCGATTCCGTCGGACGAACCCGCACTCGACACAGCGGTGGACCAAGAACCACTCGTCCGTGCGGACCCCGGCCGCCACGGGCTCCATGAGTCCGCCACAGTCCGCGGCCCGGTCGCCGGGGTCGATGTCGACGTGACGCGACCACAGGCACCGGGGACAGTGGTTGGTGTAGCCGTCGCCCGTGACCGCCGCCCCGCAATGGGCGCAGGAGAAGTCCTCGACGGTGCGCGTGAAGTGACCCACCGGTGCTACACCGCCGCGATCGGCTCGATGAGTTCCGGGCCGTTGTTGCGGACGTTGTTGACGTCGCGACCCACGGGTTCGGCGGTGAGCCATCCCGGTGCGGCGGGGCGTAGCAGTGCCACGGCGTCGGCGCCGTCGGTGATCTCGGGGTCGAGCCACGAGGCCCATCGGTCGGGGGTGACACACATGGGCATGCGGTCGTGGATCCGGCCCAGCGCGTCGGGCGCCGAGGTCGTGATGACGGTGACCGTCCACAGCCAGGCGGCCGGGTCGCCGTCGGGCAGCTCGGGATTGCGCCAGAACTCGTAGAGACCGGCCATGGCGAGCACCGAGCCGTCGGCGGGGTGGATGAAGAAGGGCTGCTTGAGCGGCCGGCCGTTACGGCCACGGGGGGCGTCGGGCTCGCTGGGCTCGTACCACTCGTAGTACCCGTCCGCCGGCAAAAGGCAGCGGCGCTTGGCCACGGCCCGGCGGTAGGCGGGTTTCTCGGTCAGGGTCTCGACCCGGGCATTGATCATGCGTGACCCGATCGTGGGGTCCTTCGCCCAACTCGGCACCAGCCCCCACTTGACGATGGCCAGTTCCCGGCGCACCGTCGGCGGCTCCCCCGACGACGGTCCCGGAGCCCGGTCGACGACGGCGTAGACCTCTTTGGTGGGGGCGACGTTGTAGTCCGCGGCGAGGTCCCGTTCGGGCGCTTTCGTGACCTCGAATTCGGCGACCAGCGTGGCCTTGTCCCGGCTTGCCGCGTATCGCCCGCACATGTGCTCATCGTAAGGTCGCGTCACCGTCGCCCGGTGACGGACGGACTCCGGGTCAGGACCGCGCCAACCCCGCCGCCAACCGCAAGGGTCCGCCTGCGACGAAGCCGTGATCCTCCCAGCACCACAACTCGCTGATCAGCGCCGCCGCCTGGGCCCACGCCTCGATCCGGTCGCGGTCGAAGCCGGTGACCTCGGCCAGGACCGCGGCGCGGCGCCGGGTGAGCCCGACCGGGTCGGGGTGGGTGGCGATCAGATCGTGCGGATTGAGCAGGGACACCGAGGTGTCGAAGACCGGGTCGCCGATCCAGCCGTGTGGATCGATCACCACCCAGTCCACGTCGGGACCGTCGGACCATCCCGACCGCAGGACGTTCTCGTGGTGGAGGTCGCCGTGCAGCACGACATCGTCGGCGCCGGGAACGGTGAGTTCCCGCACCAGCGCGCGGGTCCGGTCCACCAGGTCGGCGGGGACGTCGGGGGTCGGGCGGCGGGCGAACCGGTCGAAGCTCTCGTCGAGGGTCGCGAGCGGGGGGAGCCCAGCGGTGGGCGCCGGGTCGGCCTGCAGCCTGGTGACGGCGGTGCCGATGATGCGGGTCGCGAGGTCGTCGTCGCGGGCCGCCACCGGCCGCAGGTCGTCACCGGGGAGCACTCGCTCGAGGAGCAACGCACCCTCGGCAGCGGCGAGGACTTGGACCGCCGCCCCCCGGAATGCACCCAGCGCCGTGGCCTCGCGACGGCGGGCCACCGGATCGCCGACCTTCACCACCACGTGCGTGCCGTCGCGCAGCGCGAACCAGGTGTCGCTGTAGCGGGACGACGTCTTCTCGACCAGCTCCAGATCCCACTCCGCAGCGGCCTCGCGAGCCGCGGCGGAGGGGGTGGTCACGCTTCCGGCGGGGTGAAGGTCTTGGTGCGCTGCATGCCGGCGGCCCGGCCCTTTGCCGAGATCACCAGCGCCATCTTGCGCGACGCCTCGTCGATCATCTCGTCGCCCAACATGACCGCACCCTTGGCGCCACCTTCCGCCGAGGTGTAGTACTCGTAGGCGTCGAGGATCAGTTCGGCGTGGTCGTAGTCCTCCTGCCGCGGCGAGAAGACCTCGTTGGCGGCATCGACCTGACCGGGGTGGAGCACCCACTTGCCGTCGAACCCGAGGGCTGCGCTGCGGCCGGCCACCCGCTTGTAGCCCTCGACGTCCTTGATCTGCAGGTACGGGCCGTCGATGGCCTGCTTGTCGTGCGCCCGGGCCGCCATCAGGATGCTCATGAGGATGTGGTGGTAGGCGTCGCCCACGTCGTAGCCGGGGGGCTGTTCACCGACGACCAGGGACTTCATGTTGATGCTCGCCATGAAGTCGGCGGGTCCGAAGATGATCGTCTCCACGCGGGGGCTGGCGGTGGCGATGCCGTCGACGTTGATCAGGCCGAGCGCGTTCTCGATCTGCGCCTCGATCCCGATGCGTCCGACCTCGAACCCCATGGACTTCTCGATCTGGGTGAGCAGGAGGTCCAGCGCCACGATCTGCTCGGGAGTCTGGACCTTCGGCAGCATGATGCAGTCGAGGTTCTGGCCGGCGCCCTCGACGACCTCGACCACGTCGGCGTAGGTCCACTGCGTGGTCCAGTCGTTCACCCGCACGACCCGGACCTTGTCCTCGTACCCGCCCTCATTGAGCGCGGCCACGATGTTCTTGCGGGCCTCGGGCTTGGCGATCGGCGCCACCGCGTCCTCGATGTCCATGAACACCTGGTCGGCGGGCAGGCCCTTGGCCTTGTCGAGCATCTTGGGGCTCGACCCGGGGACCGCCAGATTGGAACGGCGGGAACGCAGCGAACGGGTGGTGGTCTGGTCGGTCATGGGTCCCTCTCCAGGCTGGTCACACGGACGGCCCCAACGGTAACGGGAGCCCCTCACCTGCCGCGGGGCCGGGTCCGGGGGCTGTGGCGCCCGCCACCAGTCGGAGCGAGACGACCCGGGTTGTGAACGGGCGTGACCGGTCGGGCGTGTGATCCACTCGTCCCCGTGACATCGAGGAAGTGGATGGCACTCGTGCTGGCCCCCGACGCGGCCGTCGGGCTCCTGGCCGCCTCGCCTCCGGTCGCCGCCCTCTCGAGAGCCGACACCGCGTCGGCGCCGGCCGTCGTGACGGCGCGCGAGGCCGGGGACTCGCTGGACTGGCGCCCCTGCGGTTCCCGTGCCCGGCCCCGCGAGTGCGCCACGGTGCCCGTCCCGATCGACTACTCCGACCCGTCCGGGCCGTTGATCGACATCGCCGTGGCGCGGATCCCCGCGCGTGACCCGGCGCGGCGCCGGGGAGCCATCGTGATCGAACCGGGGGGTCCCGGCATCTCCGGGGTGAACGAGATCCTGCAGTACGACAGTTACCTGACCGACCGCGTCGAGAAGTACTACGACGTCGTGGGGTTCGATCCCCGCGGGGTCGGCAGCAGTTCGCCGGTGTGGTGTCGCACCACGAAGCAGATGGACCGCTACGCGAACGCCTTGGCCGCGGTGCAGTGGGACGTGCAGGCCACCGGCCGCTCGGTGGACCGCTGGCGGCGCCAGGCGCAGCGATTCGGCGTCGGCTGCCACCGCAACCAGCCGGACCTCGTCGCGCACCTCGGCACGATCGACGCTGCCCGCGACCTCGACCGGATCCGGGCCGCGTTGGGGCAGTCCCGACTGGACTACGTCGGATGGTCCTACGGCACGAAGCTGGGCGCGGTCTACGCCGATCGTTTCCCGGACCGGGTCGGCCACCTCGTCCTCGACAGCGCCATCAACCCCGCCTTGACCATCACCCGGTTCAACCGCGGTCAGAGCCGCGGCATGGAACGGGCGCTCTGGCGGTTCTTCCGGTGGTGCGCCGCCGGGCGCGCCTGCCCGCTTCCGACAGGACGGTCCGCGGCCACTGCGGTGCTCCGGTCGTTCCTCACGGATCTGCCGTCCCGACGGACGACCCCGCGCACCGTGACGCGCGCCGACGCGATGTCTGCGCTCTCGGCCACGATGTACCACCCGGACAGCCAGTTCCCCGTCCTCAAACGCGCCCTGCGGCGCGCAATGCAGGGGAACGGACGGGCACTCATCCGACTCGGCGGCCGCTACGGCGATCAGGACCCCGACCGACCGTCGAACTTCCTCAATGCCCTCTACGCCATCAACTGCTTCGACTCACCCCCCACCGCCGGCGCGACGACCACCGCGCGCCGCGCCCGCCGGTGGGACGCGAAGGCCCCGATCTTCGGGGCACCGGCGGCCTGGGGAATCCTGCGGTGTCACACCTTCCCCGCTCACACCCCGGAACCGACCGGTCCCGTCAGCGCGCCCGGAGCCGCTCCCATCCTGATCATCGGCGCCCGACGCGACGCGGCGACGCCCGTTCGCTGGTCCCGCCAGCTGGCGCGCCAACTGACCACCTCCCACCTGGTCGTGGCCGACACCGGCATCCATTCCGTGTACCCCGGGGTCAATCGCTGTGTCCGCCGGGTCGTGGACCGGTACCTGCTGCGTGACCGGCTCCCGGCGAAGCGTTCCCACTGCGCCGCCGACTGATCCGATCACACGGGCGGGGATTCGAGAGGCTCGTCGGCGCGGCTGGCCCGGACCACGACGACCAGCCCCGCCGCCAGGAGCACCAGGGCGGGCAGGATCTGCGGTGGTGGCACCTGGCCCAGGAACAGACCGGCGACGATGATCGCGCCCGGAAGTTCGAACAGGATCGCCAGGCTGACGACCGTAGCCGACGTCGACTGCAGGACGACGTTCACCAGCGTGTGCCCCAGCAGTTGCGCGATGGCGGTGAGTCCCAGGATCAGCAGCCAGTCGCGCGCCGAGTACCCACTCAACTCCGCCCCGAACACCAGGCAGATCGGCAGCAGCACCCCGGCCGACACCGCATAGGCGACGGTTGTGTAGTTGACGGTGTTGAGCGACTGCCGCACCTGCTCGCCGGTGGTGACATAGGCAGCGGCCAGGGCTGCCCCGACGAGGGCCAGGGCGTCACCGACGAGCGAGCGCGGATCGAGGTGGAAGTCGATCCCCGTCAGGACGATCACCCCGATCAGGGACACCACGATCCCCACCCACACCCCGGGCGCGACGTGCACTCCGCGCATCCGGGCGATCAGCGCGGCCCACACCGGCTGCGTGGCCACCAGGGCCGCCGCCGAGGCGACCGAGGTGAACCGGATGGAGGGGATCCACGTCGCGAAGTGCAGGGCCAGGAACACCCCGGCGGCGATCAGCAACACCCACTGGCGGCGCCCCAGCCCCCGGAACTGGGCGAGGCCGCCGACCATGACGAAGGGTGCCGTGACACCGGCTCCCAACAGACTGCGCCAGAAGGCGATCGCCAGGGCGGGTGCCGTGCAGGCCGCGATCATGGGCGCCGAGGTCGACACCGCCGCGACAGCGACCGCGAGAAGTACCGCGTCGCGGGTCCCGGGCAGGCGGATGGCGGGTCGGTCACCTGACCATGGTGGGGCAGACGAACGCCCGGTCACGCCGATCCGCGGCGAGGCGCGTGCGTGGTCTCGGCTCCACTCGGACCACCGGAACGTGCCCACCCACCGAGCCTGGTTGAGCGGCGCGTCCGCCGCCGGCGCTCGGCGACTGTAGGAGCGAAGCTCGATGCGCAGCCGAACCTGCGTGGTACGCGCACGGAACTCCATGATCATGACACAGCGCGTGCACCGAAGGCGGTTCGAGTGAAGAGGTCTCGACCCGAGCCCGACCCCGACCGGAGCGCAGCGGCGGCCCGTCTGACAGGAGCCGCGGCTTCGATACGCGCTGGCGCGCCTACTCAACCCGCGGCCGCACCGCGGTTTCGACTACCGGCGCTGGCGCGCCTACTCAACCCGCCCGAAGGCTCACACTCGGTAAGGTCTAAGGGTGAGCGGATCAACGACGCGTGTCTTCGTGGCACGGCTGGCAGGAGTGCCCGTCTTCGATCCCAATGGTGATCAGGTCGGGAAGGTCCGCGATGTGGTCGTCTCGCTGTTGACCGGGGAGCAAGCCCCCGCGGGTCCTCGGTCTGCTGGTAGAGGTCCCGCCCCGCCGACGGATCTTCCTGCCGATCGGACGGGTGCGGTCGTTCGACGCGAAGCAGGTCGTGGTGAGCGGCCTGGTCAACCTGCGGCGGTTCGAGAAGCGTCCCGCCGAGACGCTGGTCATCGGTGAGTTGCTCGACCGCACGGTCACGCTCGTCGACGACGGTTCGTCGGTCGTCATCAAGGACGTCGGGATCGAGCGGGACCGCACCCGTGACTGGGATGTCACGCGGTATTTCGTCAAGCGCGGCGGCGGGGGGTTCCGGCGCCGGGGCGAGACGTTCGTCGTCCACGCCGACGACGTCGCCGGCCTGCAGCAGCCCAGCGCCGGACAGGGCGCCGACGAACTGCTCAACAGCATCGATTCACTCAAGGCCGCCGACATCGCCCACATGTTGCGGGACCTGAGCCCCGAGCGGCGTCGCCAGATCGCCGCCTCCATGGAGGATCACCGGCTGGCCGAGGTCCTCGAGGAACTCCCGGAGGACGACCAGGTCGAGATCCTGTCCGCCCTCGACCTGGAGCGGGCCGCGGACGTGCTCGAGGAGATGGAGCCCGACGACGCCACCGACCTGGTCAGCGAACTCGATCCGCAACTCGCGGCGCTGCTGCTTCAGCGCATGGAACCCGAGGATGCCGACGACATCCGTCGTCTGCTGACCTACGAGGAGAGCACCGCGGGCGGCATGATGACCACCGAACCGGTGATCCTGAGCCCCGATGCGACGGTCGCCGACGCCCTGGCCCTGGTGCGGTCCATCGACCTGTCGCCCGCCGTCGCGTCGCAGGTGTACGTCGTGCGGCCGCCGATCGAGACCCCCACCGGGCGATACCTGGGAACCGCACACTTCCAGGCGATGCTGCGAGAACCGCCCTCGATGCTCGTCTCGGCGCTGGTCGACTCGGAGCTCGAACCCATCAGCCCGCTCACGCCACTGGGACAGGTGGCCCGCTATTTCGCGACTTACAACCTGGTGGCGGTTCCCGTCGTCGACGAGAACGACCACCTGCTGGGCGCCGTCACGGTCGACGACCTGCTCGACCACATGCTGCCCGAGGACTGGCGCGACGAGGACGACGACGGGGGTGGCGCTCATGGCTGACCGCCGCAGCATCCGACGTCGCTCCAACGATCCGTCCCTCGACGAGCCGTACGAGCGCGGCCGCAGCCTCAAGCCGTCCTATGACCCCGAACTCTTCGGCCGGGTCAGCGAACGTATCGCCCGGTACATCGGGTCGTGGAAGTTCATCGCCTGGATGACGGTCCTGATCGTCGCCTGGATCCTGTTCAACATCTACGGCGCCTGGTCGGGACTGTGGGAGGTCGATCCGTTCCCCTTCATCTTCCTGACACTGCTGTTGTCGCTGCAGGCGTCGTACGCCGCCCCGCTCATCCTGCTCGCGCAGAACCGCCAGGACGACCGGGACCGCGTGCAGTACCAGGAGGACCGCGACCGCACCGACCGGTTGATCGCCGACACCGAGTACCTGGTCCGCGAGATCGCCGCACTGCGCCTCGCGCTCGGCGAGGTCGCCACCCGTGACTACCTGCGCGGAGAACTGAAGGACCTGATGGCCGACATCGCCGAGATCCTGGACGACGACGATGACCAAACGCGCACTCGGTGACGTCCTGCTGTCCCAGGGTCGGGTGACCCAGGCGCAGATCGACGATGCGATCGAACGTCAGCGCAACGCGCCGGAGCGACTCCGGCTGGGTCGGATCCTCGTGCAGGAGGGGATCATCGACGAGATCGCCCTGGCAGAGGCACTGGCCGAGGCGCACGACATGCCAGCCATCGACCTCGCGGCCGCCGAGGTCCCCCTCGACGTGGCTCGGCTGCTGCCCCGGGACGCGGCCCTTCGCTACATCACCGTCCCCGTGAAGGCCGATGATCACCGGGTCCTGGTGGCGGTCGCGGACCCGGTCGACGTCGTGGCGCTGGACGACCTGCGCGCCCGACTGCCGGGGCGCCGGGTGCATGTGGCGGTGGCGCCGGCGTTCCAGATCGAGGAGTTGCTCGACCGCGCCTGGGGCGAACAGCGCAACCGCGAGGCCCTGTCCCACCTGGTGGAGCGGGAGGCCCCCGAGCCGGAGTTGGACAAGGGAGCCGAGGACGAGGGTGCGTCGGCGATCGTGAACCAGTTGCTGACCACGGCCGCCCACCGGCGGGCCAGCGACCTGCACGTCGAACCGCAGGCCGACTCCGTGCGTGTCCGGCTCCGCGTCGACGGGATCATGCGCGACCTCATGCACCTGCCCCGCGAGAGCCTGAGTTCCGTGGTGGCGCGCATCAAGATCATCTCGGGCCTCGACGTGTTCACCCGACGACTCCCCCAGGACGGCCGCACGAAACTGCGGGTCGGGGGCCAGCGTCGCGACATCCGGGTCTCGACCCTGCCCACGATCCACGGCGAGAAGGTGGTGCTGCGCCTGCTCCCGTCCTACTCGGAGCTGCCGCAGCTCGGCGCCCTGGGAATGACGCCGGACCAGATGACCCTGCTCCGGAATGCCCTGCACAGCACCCAGGGCGTCATCCTGGTCACCGGCCCGACGGGGGCCGGGAAGTCGCACACCCTGTACGCGGCCCTCGCGGACACGGTCGACGACCAGCGCAACGTGATCACCGTCGAGGACCCCGTCGAGATCGAGATCGCCGGCATCACCCAGGTGCAGGTCAGCGAGTCCGGCGTGACGTTCGACAGCGGCCTGCGTGCCGCCCTCCGCCAGGACCCGGACGTGTTGATGGTGGGCGAGATCCGCGACACCGCCACCGGTTCCATCGCCACGCGAGCCGCCCTCACCGGCCACCTCGTGCTGTCGACCCTCCACACCAATGACGCCCCGAGCGCGGTCACCCGCCTGGTCGACCTCGGCGTCCCGCGCTACCTGGTCGGCACTGCCCTGTCCCTGGTCATCGCCCAGCGCCTACTGCGCCGCACGTGCCCCTCGTGCGCCGCTCCCCACCAACCGGGGGCGGACGTGATCGCCCGGCTGGGGCTGCCGCCGGGCACGGCCCTGGTCGCCGGCACGGGGTGCCCGGCGTGCGACCAGACCGGGTTCCGGGGACGGGTCGGCTGCTTCGAGCTGATGGTCGTCGACGATTCCCTGCGGAACGCCATCACCGACGGGGCGAGCGAGGCCGAACTGCGCACTCTCGCCACCACGGCCGGCTGGCTACCGCTGCAGGTCCATGCCCGGGAACTCGCGCTGGCGGGGGTGACGTCGCCGGAAGAGGTCCTGCGTGCCACCTCGTCCGACTACGAACCCGTGGCCGAGGACGCCGAGTGGACCATGGATCACATGATCTGACCTACCGGCCACCGCTCGACCTGGCCGCCGCGGGCCGAACCGCAGTTAGCCTTGGGTGCATGACCCCTTCCTCCGATGCGGTGCACGACGCCCTGGCCACGGTCGCCGATCCCGAGATCCGTCGTCCGATCACCGAACTGGGCATGGTCGACACCGTCGACATCGCCGACGACGGCTCGGTGGCCGTGCGAGTGCTGCTCACCGTCAGCGGCTGCCCCATGCGCAGCGAGATCACCGACCGGGTGACCCGCGCGGTCGCCGCCGTCCCGGGCGTGTCGGGGGTCTCGGTGGAACTCGGCGTGATGACCGACGAACAACGCACGGCCATGCGTGAGTCGCTGCGCGGCCCGGCCCGCGACATCGTCTTCAACCGTCCCGGATCCCTCACCCGCATCTTCGCGGTCGCCTCGGGCAAGGGAGGTGTGGGCAAGTCGTCGATCACGGTGAACCTGGCCGCGGCCCTGGCCCGCCGGGGGCTGGCGGTGGGCCTACTCGACGCCGACATCTACGGACACTCCGTCCCCCGGATGCTGGGGCTCGATCGCGCGCCGACCGTCGTCGACGGCATGCTCCTGCCCCCCGAGGCCAACGGCGTCCGCGCGATCAGCATACTGCCGTTCAAGCCGGGCGGCTCGGCCGAGCCGGTGGCTTTCCGCGGACCCATGCTCCACCGGGCCCTGGAACAGTTCCTGACCGATGTCTGGTGGGGGGATCTCGACGTCCTGCTGCTCGATCTGCCCCCCGGAACCGGCGACGTCGCCATCTCGAGCGTCCAGTTGCTCCCGTCGTCCGAACTGATCGTGGTCACCACCCCCCAGCAGGCGGCGGCCGAGGTCGCGGTGCGCGCGGGCATGCTCGCCCAGCAGACCAAACAGCGGGTCGCCGGGGTCATCGAGAACATGGGCGGCTTCGGCTGCCCGCACTGCGGCGAACCGATCGACCTGTTCGGCGTCGGCGGCGGTGACACCGTGGCGGCCACGCTCACCGCGGCCCTGGGCACCGACATCCCGCTGCTGGGCCGTGTGCCGTTCGACCCCCGCCTGCGCGAGGGCGGCGACGACGGACGGCCCCTTGTCCTGTCGGACCCGGACTCCGCCGCCGGCACCGCCATCACGTCGATCGCCACCGGGCTCGCCGAACGTAAACGCGGCCTGGCGGGTCTCGACCTGGGCGTCACCCCCGCGGGCCGCCCGTGACACCCCAGCCGCCCGCGACACCCCCGCCACCGACCGCGACAACCCGGCCGAAGCGGTGGCCCCGGTTCGTCTTCTGGGGCGGGATCGTGCTGATGACCATCGGCATCGTGGGGGCGCTCGGCGACTGGGGGACCCGCACCTGGGAGATGAACCAGTTGCTGGCCCACATCAAGGTCTCCGAGGATGCCATGGGGACCACCAAGGACACGATCGGCGCGATCGAGATCCCGTCTGATGCCACCGCCGAACAGAAGGCCGAGGCCACCGACAAACTCAAGGCGGCCTCGGCCCAGGGCGCCGACGAGGTCGCCCACGCCGGCGACGGGGTGGCGGCCCTGACGTTCCTGCCGTGGCATTCGGAGATCATCCACGCCCAAGCCGCCTACCTGGCCCACAACGCGGCCTGGGTCGACTACCTGGAGCGGGGATCCAAGGAACCTGTCAGCCTGTTCGGCGACGACAACCGCATCGAACCCACCTGGGTCAACGCCCAGCGGGCCGTGGCCGCGGGAATCCCGATCCCGGCGCTGCCCCTGATCCAGTCCGCCTACGACAGCCTGTTCACCGACGACCAGCCCGACGACCAGTCAGGTGGCGGGGGTGTCGCCGCCTGACGGCAGGTCCCGACGCAACTCCACCAGACCGAGGAGCGCGACCGCCGCCCCGAGTACGAACATGGCGGGTTGCAGCCAGAACACGAGTCCGATCAGCAGCACCTGGACGACGATCCACCCCACCAGCAGGCCGCCGGCGATGGTGGCGGCCGCAGCGGCACCCGTGTGACCCGTCACGGCCAGCAGGCACGCCACCGTCATCGGCGCCGCCACCAGCACCAGCAGCGCGAAACCACCGAACGACCAGCCCCCCGGCAGGAAGTCCGGCGCCGCGGTGGGCAGTTCCCGTGCCGCCCGTTCGTCGGTGAGGTACCAGGTGCCGTACCAGGCTCCGAGGGCGGTGATACCGGAGAGGGCGGCCACTGTGATCCGCCACCACAGTGCCGGTGTGGTCGCCGTGAGATGAGGATGGGGAACAAGCGTGGTCGTCATGATGACCGCCTCCATCTCCAGGCTACTCCCGTTCCGGGTGGTGCGATCGGGTCACAGCCGTGGCACGGGCTCAGGAGGAGTCGGGGAGCACCCGAGAGTAGGGGATGCGCTCCGTCGCCCGCCCTGTCGCCGTGGCACTGGTCACCGGTGCTGCGGTCGCGCTGGGAACCACGGCACCGGGACCCGCCGCAGCGGTCGGGACCTCTCACTGGTGTCAGTCCGCGCGTGACCAGGTGGTGCGGTGGAGCCTGCAGCAGCGGGATTCCGGTCGGCCCCACGTCACCGCTATCCGCCGCTCCCGGGTGGTCATCGACCGGGTGATCGACGCCCCGAGCGACGGGATCGTGCTGCGCTGCCGGGGTCGGGCCGACCTGTCCAACGGGTTCCACGCCCGGGTGAGCTTCGGCTACCGCTCCATCGGCGGCACCTGGTACCTGTTCCTGCACCGCGGCCGCCGCTGACGCGGCCACCCCCACATCCCGCGTCCGGCGCGCGGCGGACCGCTGACCGCCATAACCTGGCGCAGTACCCCGGGGGACTCCCGGGGAATCGAGGAGGCGACGGTGTCGGGGAACAAACGCTCGGTGGCGGCAGTCGACACGTTGTGGCTGAACATGGACACGCCCGAGAACCTGATGGTCATCGAGGGCGTCATGATGTTCGCCGACCCGATCGACGTGGAGCGTGCCACGCAAGTGCTGCAGATGCGCCTGCCGGACCGTTATCCGGTGTTCCGCCAGATCCCGGTTGCCTCGCGCAATCCGCTCGGTGGGTTCAACTGGGTCGACGCGCCGGACTTCGACGTCCACGATCACGTCGTGGTCGCCGAGCTGGACCGACCCGGCGACGACGAGACCCTGCAACGCTACGTGTCCGCCCTGATGAGCCGACCGCTGGATCGCGACAAGCCGCTGTGGGAGATCCACCTGGTGAACGGCTACCGCGGGGGGACCGCCATGGTGGCCCGGTTCCACCATGCCCTGGCCGATGGCACGGCCCTGGCGCGCGTGTTGCTCGAACTCACCGACGACGCCCCCGACGACGATCTCGCCGAGGCCGACCGCGAACAGCGCAGTGGCGCCCCCGACCCGGGTCCCTCGTACTCGCTCCCGAGCCTGAGCGACGTCGTCGGATCGGCGACGGGGGCCGTGAACGATGCCGTTCGGGGTGGCCTGCACACCATGTCGCGGATCCAGACCCTGGCCGACCCCTCGCGCTTCGACGATGCGATGAGCCTGGCCACGAGCACCCCGGACATCGTCAACAAACTTCTGCTCGCCGGGACCCCGCAGAGCCCGCTCACCGGCGCCGTCGGGGTCGAGAAAGTCGCGGTGTGGTCCGAGCCGCACGACCTGGTCGCCATCAAAGAGGCCGGCAAGCGGAACGGGGCCACCATCAACGACGTCATGGTGGCCGCCGTGGCCGGCGCGATTCGGTCCCACATCATCAGTCACGGCGGTGATCCGCGGGATCTGTCCACAATGGTCCCGGTGAACCTCCGTCCGCTGGACCAGCCGCTGCCCCGGGAGCTGGGCAACAAGTTCGCCCTGGTCATGCTCAGCCTTCCGGTGGGTGGCGACACCCCCCAACTCCGGCTGGCCGAGGCGAAGGCGCGGATGGACACCATCAAGTCCAGCCCCGAGGCGGTGATCACGTTCGGGGTCATCGAGGCGCTCGGCGCCATCAGCCCCCAGTTGGCGCGCACGATGATCGACTTCTTCTCCGCCAAGGGGATGGGTGTCACCACGAACGTGCCGGGCCCCCGCTGGCCGCGCTACTTCGCCGGGGTGCCGGTGACCAGCGTGTTGGGGTGGGCCCCCAGCGCCGGGATCCAGACCCTCAACGAATGCATCTTCAGCTTCGACGGGTCGATCCGGGTGGGTTTCAAGGCGGATCGGGACAACGTTCCCGACCCGCACGGCCTGGTGTCCGCCTTCGACACGGAACTGCAGGCGCTCAGTGCCCTCTGACGGTCGTCAGGAGAAGTCCACGCCCGCCAGGGCGGCAGCCGGGCCGAGGAGGTCCCATCCACCGTCGGCCACGAGCGTCTGGCCCGTGATGTAGTCACCGGCGGCCGACAGGAGGAAGGCCACCAGGGCCGCGATCTCGTCGGGCTGTTGGAGACGCTGCAGCGGGATGACCCGCGACACCGCCGCCGGGTCGAGCCCGTACTTGGCCTCCCACGCGTCGGTGTGGACGATGCCCGGTGCGACGGCGGCGGTGCGCACGCCGTACCGGCCCCACTCCTGCGCCCAGGTCGCGGTGAGCGACTCGACCCCCGATCGGGCCGCCGACGAATGGGACATGCCGGGCATCCCCCGACGCGGGGTCATGGTGATCGACACGACCTTCCCGTACTCCTGCGGGATGAGACACCGCGCCGCGATGCGGGTCGTCACGCGCCAGACGGCGTCCAGATTGAGCCGGGTCACGGCCCGGAACCCGTTCTCGGTGATCGTCTCCGCGGGAGCGACGAACTGGCCGCCCGCGTTGTTGACGACCCCGTGGATCGTCCCGGCCGCACCGACAGCGGCGTCGATCGCCGCCTCGACCTGATCGGGGTCGCGCACGTCGGTGGCATGAGCCCAGGCCACACCACCGGCAGCCGAGATCGTGGCCACCGTCTCGGCCAGGGGTTCCGGGCGGCGTCCGACGCAGAACACCGAGGCGCCCAGACCCCCCAGGGCCACAGCGGTGGCCCTGCCGATCCCGGTGCCGGCTCCGCTCACCCACACGGCCCGACCGGTCAGACACCCTGGCGCAAGCACGTCGACGGCGCTCACGAGGAACGCCGCCGATAGGCCGCGCGGCGCCGGGTGGTGTACCAGAGCCCCGGCAGTCCGAGCAGGGCGCCGGTGGCGGCCACCCAGACCCACCATTCGGCCCCGTCCTGAGCCAACCGGTCACGCATCAGGAGCAGGACCACGAAGGCGACGGTCCACAGCACCGTCCCGGCCGCGACCGCTCCCACACCGTCGGCGTCCAGGGGCGCCACCTGCACCCGCTCCGGATCCTCGTCGCTCATGCGGTCGCTCCTTCCGCCGATGCCCGGTGGCGCAGATCGAAGTACAGCAACGCCATCGACACCGCAGCCGCGCACGAGGTTATCGCGGTGACGACGAGGACCACGACGTTGACCATCGAGAACGACAGTCCGGTGGCCAGAAGCAGGATCGAGCCCAGCAGGGGTCCCGGCAGCGACGCCACCGCCATGATGCCGAAGATGATCGCCAGAGAACGCCAGCGGCGCTTCTTGGTCAGCGCCCCGCTCCGCCGTCCGGCCGCCCCCACCCGTTGGTCCTCGAGGACCGCCGCCGGGAGACCGCCCACCGGGCGAGCAGGAACACCGCGAGCGGGATGAGCACCACGGTGACGACACACGCCGTGAGCGCGAGGTAGGTGACCACCGAGCGCCAGACGCCGCGCCGGGCTCCCCGGCTGCGCGCGACCACCGCCGTGTCGGGGTCGGGCAGGCCAGGGGTGATCCCGACCGCCACGGACACGCAGAGGGCGGCCAACAGGAAGGTGACCACTCCCGCCAACAGGAGACCGAGCCAGTCCCCCCCGGTCAGATCCGGGGCCCCCACCCTGGTCAGGTCGCTGGTGGGGACCGGACGTTGCAGGATGATCTGGACCCAGTAGGACACCAGCAGCAGACCCATCAGGGCCAGGATCACGGCGCTGAACGGGCCGAGGTTGTGCCTCACGAGGTCCAGACCCCCGGCGAGGATCTGGCCCGCGCTGCGCTCCCGATCCGGCTCCGGCGGCGATCCCCGCCAGGTGGTGCTGCGCACCAGAAGCCACACCAGGACGACGATGATCAACCCCGTCACCAGGACCAACAGCGGGTTCGCCAACATCTCGATGAACAGCAGCGATCCGGCGGCCGTGAGGGTGCAGAACGTCTCCTCCGCCGAGGACATGGCCGTGGGAAGGGCCACGGCGGAGTCGCGCCCCTTCTCCTCCTGCCAGGTGACCGGATGGGTCCACTGTTCCTTCAGGTTGGGCCCGGTCGGTCCGTTGTTGAACGACGGCGCGATCTCGCCCCACCGTCCGCCGTAAGTGAGCCAGGGGGTCGTGTCGTGGACCATCACCACACTGGGCCGCAGCAGGGTGGCGTCGAGCCCGTCGCTCAGACCGGTGTTGTCGCAACCGAACCCGGCGGCCGCGCTCTTCCCGAACCACTGCGACTGGGTGAAGTAGGCCGCGTGCGAACCCTCGGCCGGGTACACCGCCACATGCTCGCCCTCGCGCAGAACTTTCGGGGAGTCCCATTCGGCGACCTCGACACCGTCGTGCTGCGCGAACGCCACGGACTCGGGCTGCGTCGTGAGCGCCTCGGCGACGTCGTCGGCCTCGAAGACCAACTGGATCATCTCCCAGTCGCCCTCGTGCTTGTCGTTCCAGTCGTTGAACACCCAGAAGAACCAGTACTGCAGCACCAGCATCCCCGGGTGGTCCGGATCGGTGGCGATCCGGGCGTTCACCGCGGTGGGGACGTCCTGCTTGCTGCGGAACCACTCCTCGAAGTCGCAGTCCGGCTCCAGCGGATCCCCCGGGAAGTCCAGGTAGTAGCCGTCGCCCAGACCGGCCAGGTCGCGCGCCGTGGGGGCCTTGGTGACGACCCGGCCGTCGGGCGCAACGAGCCTCACCTGGGGATCGCCGAGCACCGCCGTGACGGGGACGGGCCGATACGGTTCCCCGGGGCCGCACTCCTCCTCCTGCACCCGGACGATGACGACCGGCACGTACTTCTCGGCGAGCTGCTGCTCCTCACGGATCGGGGAGGCGGTCTCGGCGGCCTGGGACGAGTTCCGCCACGCCCCGACCAGGAGACCGACGACAAGGAGCCCCAACACCCCCAGCGTGACGAGCCGCCGCGTGCGCGGGTCCATGCCCGCGGGTCAGCCCTTGGCAGGCTCGAAGTCGAGGACGATGAGCTTCTCGCCGGCCTCCCACTCGCTGTCGCTGACGAGGTTGACCTGGTCCGACGTCCCCGGCTGGAAGTTCTCGACCTCGGTCTTGGCCGTGGCGATGGGCACGCCGTCGGTGTAGACGTACGCCTTGACGGTGCCCGTGAGCGCCTGGTTGCTGGTGTTCGTCAGGGTCCCCCCGACCTGCAGGATGCCGTTCACGGACAGGATCGAGTAGCCGCTCAGTTCCCACTGGGGGGTGACGGGGTCGTTCACGTCGGGCGCCTCGGGGGGTCCACCCTTCTTGCCGGTGTCGGCACCGACATCGCCCTTCTGGGCGTCCTCGGCCAGCCGGTCGGCGTCCGACGACAGCTGATCGCTGCCACCGTCCTGCGCCGACTCGTTCTCGGCGCTCAACAGGACTCCGGGACTGGTCATGACCTGCCAGAACCAGGCCCCCATGAACAGCAGGGCCGCGCCGGTGACGATGGCGGCCACCGTCATCACCTTGGGGTGATGCGGCACCTCGCTCGGGCGGCGGTCGTGGGCAGCCGGCTTCTCCTGCACGTCATTCACGCCTACAGGCTAAAGCGTCCGACGGTCTGCCGGGCGCAAGAGCCCCGGTCAGACGGACAACTGCGCCACGACGTGGTCGATCGACCGGGTCAGCGCGGCGACGTCGTCGGGCTCCACCGCGGGGAACATGGCCACCCGCAACTGGTTGCGGCCGAGCTTGCGGTAGGGCTCGGTGTCCACGATCCCGTTGGCGCGCAGGGCCTTGGCGACGGCCGCGGCGTCGACCGAGTCGTCGAAGTCGATGGTGCCCACCACGGCCGACCGCAGGGTCGGGTCGGAGACGAACGGCGTGGTGACCGGGTTGTTCTCGGCCCACGAGTACAGGTTCGCGGCCGATTCCGCGGTCCGTTCCGCACACCACTTGAGCCCGCCGTTGCCGACGAACCAGTCCACCTGCTCGGCCATGAGCCAGATCGTGGCCAGGGCGGGGGTGTTGTAGGTCTGGTCCTTGAGCGAGTTGTCGATGGCGGTGGTCAGCGACAGGAACTCGGGGATGTAACGGCCGGACTCCCCGATCTCGCGGGCGCGGTCCAGCGCCGCCGCGGACATGAGCGCCAGCCACAGGCCGCCGTCGCTGGCGAACGACTTCTGGGGGGCGAAGTAGTACACATCCGCCTCCGCGACGACGACCCACAGGCCGCCGGCGGCGGACGTGGCGTCGAACAGCATCAGTGAGTCGGCGTCGGCGCCGGCCACGCGGGTCGGGGTGATGGCCACCCCGGTCGAGGTCTCGTTGTGCGGCGTCGCGTAGACGTCGACGCCCGCCTCGGCGCTGAACTCCGGCGCCGACCCGGGGTCGGACTTCTGCACCGTCGGGTCGCCTAGGAACGGCGCGGTCTGCACCGACTTCACGAACTTGCCGCCGAACTCGCCGAAGGACAGGAACTGGGCCCGATCCCGGACCAGCCCGAACGTCGCGACCTCCCAGAAGGCGGTGGTGCCCCCGTTGCCGAGCACGACCTCGTACCCGTCCGGGAGGGCGAACAATTCACGCAGGCCTTCGCGCAATCGGCCCACCTGGGACTTGACCGTCTTCTGCCGGTGGCTGGTGCCGAGGTAGGTGTCGGCTACCGACGCGAGCGACGCGACCTGGGCCGGGCGGACCTTCGACGGACCGGAGCCGAACCTGCCGTCGGCGGGCTTCAGGTCGGCGGGGATGACGATGTCGGTGGGTTCGACGGGCATGGAGTCCTCTTCCAGATGCGTCCAGATGCGGTGACTCCACGGTAATCCCCGGATCGGCCTGGCCCGAAACGCAGGTCGGGCGGCGATCAGGTATCGGCGGGCAGCCCGCCCGCGTGGAACATCTCGGCGTCCCAGCCCGGCACCTGCTCCGGCTTGCGCGGCGCCGGACCCACGTAGCGGGCCGACGGCCGGATGAGCCGACCGGTCTTCTTCTGCTCGAGGATGTGGGCGCTCCACCCCGCCAACCGGGCGCAGGTGAACATGCTGGTGAACAGGTGGGCGGGCACCTCGGCGAAGTCGAGCACGATGGCGGCCCAGAATTCGACGTTGGTCTCGAGCACGCGGTCGGGGCGGCGTTCGCGGAGTTCGGCCAGGGCGGCCTCCTCCAGGGCCGCGGCCACCTCGTACCGCGGGGCGTCGAGTTCGCGGGCGGTGCGGCGCAGCACCCGGGCCCGCGGGTCCTCGGCCCGGTACACCCGGTGGCCGAATCCCATGAGGCGTTCGCCGCGGTCCAGGACTCCCTTGACGTACCCGCGGGGGTCCTCGGTGCGTTCGATCTCCTCGATCATCCCGAGCACCCGGGACGGGGCGCCGCCGTGCAACGGTCCCGACATGGCTCCGACCGCGCCCGAGATGGCGGCGGCGACGTCGGCGCCCGTCGAGGCGATGACCCGGGCCGTGAACGTCGAGGCGTTCATGCCGTGTTCGGCAGCCGACACGAAGTAGGCGTCGACAGCCTCGACGTGGGCGGGGTCGGGTTCTCCGCGCCAACGGATCATCATGCGTTCCACGATCGTGCGCGCTTCGTCGATGGTGGCCTGGGGGACCATGGGCACGCCGAGGCCGC
This sequence comes from Candidatus Nanopelagicales bacterium, assembly GCA_046330625.1. GTDB lineage: Bacteria > Actinomycetota > Actinomycetes > S36-B12 > CAIWTL01. The sequence continues at coordinate 38,898 of JAXLSJ010000014.1, read as the reverse complement.
GGGCCGACTGCGCCACGAACGACATCGCCATCACCGACACATGGGCGAGGTTCTCCCGGGCCGTGTCGTCGTCGGTGTCCAGCAGCGGCAGCAGGCCCCAGCCGGGGGCCAGCATCGCGATGGCGGACTGGACGTCCACACGGACGTCGCCGGAGTGGATCGGGATCGGATAGGGCTCGGCCGGAGGCAGCCCAGGGTTGAACTCGTTGTCCACCAACAGTCCCCACACGTTGGCGAAGGACACCCGGCCGACCAGGTCCTCGATGTTGACGCCCCGATACCGAAGGGCGCCGCCGTCCTTGTCCGGCTCGGCGATCTCGGTCTCGAACGCGATGACACCCTCGAGACCTGGAACGAACTCCGACATCAGCGGCCTCCCTCTCTCACGGCGATTCAACCTGATCGACCGTCGCTACGTGCAGCCACCCCGCAACTGACCCTCACCCACCACCCGACGCACGTCCACCCCACCCGTGCCCACGCGGTCAGGGGGCGAGCCGGGACCGCTGCCAGTCGGCGGGGGTGTCCAGCATCGCGGGGGTGTGCAGCCCCCGGAAGACGACCCGGTCGTGCAGCCGCGACGGCTGCCCCTGCCAGAACTCGACGGTCTCGATCCGTACCCGGTAGCCGCCCCAGTGATCCGGCAGCGGGACCTCGCCGTCGGCGAACCGCTCACGGACCGCCGCGACCCGATCGACCAGTTCCTCCCGGCCGGTCAACGGTCGGGACTGGGGCGAGGCCCAGGCCCCGAGCTGCGCCTCGCGCGGTCGCGTCGCGAAGTATTCGCCCGCCTCGTCGCGGCCGACGGGCTCGGCGACCCCGGTGAACCGGACCTGCCGGTGCAGGGGCAGCCACAGGAACAGCAGCGCGACCCGGGGATCGTGGGCGATCTCGGCGGCCTTGGCGGACTCCCGATTCGTGTAGAAGGTCACCCCGGTCCGGTCGACCGACTTGGCCAGCACCGCCCGGACCTGGGGCCCGGAGTCCCCGCACGTGGCCAGGCTCATGGCATTGGCCTCAGGGACACCCCCGCGGGCCGCGTCGCGCAGCCAGGCCTGGAATTGGCTCAACGGCTCGGGGGCGACCTCGTCATCGGCCAGACCGCCGACCTGGTAGTCCACCCGGTCGGCGAGAACGTCGTCGGAGTTCACCATCGGCGAGGATCGCCCAGCCATTCCGCGAGCGCCTGGCCCACGATCTGATCCAGAGGGGTCCCCGACTGTTCGGCGATGGCGCGCAGTTCGGTCCGCACCCGCTTGGGGACGGTCACCTTCAGCTGCACCTGCTTGTTCGACTGCTTGCCGTGACGCAACACATCCGACGTCGCCCCCGACTGGTACGGACGGTCGGAGGCGGCTTTGTTCTTGCCCTTCTTCTTGCCCTTGCCCGCCTTGCCGTCGGGTTTCCGGGGCGCCTTGCCCGTGGCCGGTTCCGTGGCAGCGGGGGTCACCGCAGGATCGCGGACCAGCCGGGGCGGCACCTGGGCGGGCGCCACCGACAGCGCGGGATGCAGGTCGGCGTCCTCGGCCCGTTTCAGCGCGGGTCGGGGCTGGGGTTTCATGACACCGCTCCCATCGTGGTAGTGGCGTGGACCCGGCGGTCCAGTTCGGCGTAGACCTGATCGAAGATCTTCGCGACCGACGCCCCCCCGCGTCCCAGGGCCGTCAGCGGGACTCCCGCGCCCTCGGCTCGTTGGATGGCGGAACGTTCGGGGATCGCCGGTTCGATCAGGAGCTGCGGGTAGGCCTCCTTGAGTTCCGCGAACCGGAACTTCTGTTCGCCCAGCGTCTTGCGCATGCGGTTCACGACGACACCCAGTGCCCGTAGCCGCAGGTTGGTGTTGTCGCGGACGACCGTGACGGCCTCGAGCGCCTGTTCGGCTCCCCGTAGGGCGAAGTACCCGGGTTCGGTGACCACGACGGCGTGGCTCGCGGCGGCCAGGCCGTTGCGGGTGATCTCGCCCAGGGACGGCGGGCTGTCCAGAAGCACCAGGTCGTAGTCGTCGGTGACCCCTCGCAGCGCCCTACGCAGGCGCAGCGCCGAACCGGCGTCGCCGGGGGTGTTGCGATGTTCGAGCGCAGGCTCGGCGGCGATCAGGTCCAGGCCGTCTCCCCAGCCGCTGGCCGTCACCGCGTCGGCCGCCACCCCGTCGCGGGCGTCGGCGAGCACGTCGCCGGTGGTGAACCGGATCTCGGGCGGGTTCAGTCCCAGGGTGGCGTTGGCCTGCGGATCGAGGTCGACGACGAGGACCCGGAGACCGCGGCGCCACGCGGCCTCGGCCAGGCCGAGCGTCACCGTGGTCTTACCCACACCGCCCTTCAGGGCGACGACTGCGATGGCCGGCACATGTGCAGTCTGCCACTGCCCACGCGGGTTCCCGAGCAGGGCCGCGCCGGTCACCGACCCCGGATGTCGGCGAACGCCGCCAGCGCGGCGACCCGGGCTTCGCGGTGGTCGACCATCCGCGCCGGGTATCCGTGGGCGTAGCCGTCCGCGTGGTCCCAGGGTTCGTGGACCGCCGGACCGGCCAGATGCCGCAGTTCCGGGACGAACTCGCGCACGTAGTCGCCGTCGGGATCGAACCGCAACCCCTGCAGAACGGGGTTGAAGACGCGGTGGAACGGCGCGGGGTCCATCCCCGTCCCGGCCGTCCACTGCCAGCCGAGGCTGTTGTTCGCGATGTCCCCGTCGCGCAGGTGGGCGAGGAACCAGCGGGCCCCCCGCTGCCACGGGATCAGGAGGTCCTTGGTCAGGAACGAGGCCACGACCATCCGGCTGCGGTTGTGCATCCAGCCGTCGCGGGCCAACTGCCGCATCCCGGCGTCGACCATCGGGAAGCCGGTCCGACCCTCGCACCACAGCCGGAAGGCCTCGTCGTCGTCGGTCCACGGGAGCGCGTCGAACCGCCGGTCGACGTTGCGCCAGGCGGCGTCCGGCCGGCGGAACAGGACGTCGGCGTAGAAGTCCCGCCAACACAGTTGCCGCACGAATCCCGGCAGGTGCGCGGCTGCGGCGACGATCGTGCGGGGATGGATCTCGCCGAACCGCAGGGCGGCACTCAGACCGCTGGTCCCGGCCAGGTCCGGCCGGTTGCGCGCCGTGTCGTAGTCGGCACCACGGCCGTCCACGAACCGGTCGAGCGCAGCCAGGGCGGCCGCTTCGCCCACACCGTCGTCGGCGCCGCCGATGGGGACGGGCTCGCCCGGGAGGTCGTCGCGCCACCGCGGGATCGCGTCCACCGGCGCCGGCGCGGGGAGGGCAGACCAGGCCCGGTGGAACGGGGTGAAGACCGAGAAGGCGGAGCCGTCGCCCTTGGTCACCGTCCCCGGGGCCTGCAGGTAGGGCGTGTCACAGGAACGCAGGACCCGACCCGCGGTGGCCAGCGACGCGGCGACCTCGCGGTCGCGCCGCAGGCCGTACGGCGCGAAGTCGCCGGACACCAGCACCCGCTCCGCCTCCGCCTCCGCAGCGACAGCCGGTACGACCAGACGCGGATCCCCGGACCGGAGCACGAGTCGGCCCCCCGCCGCAGCGATGTCGGTAGCGAGTTCCCGCAGCGACCCGGACAACCGCGCGGACCGGATCGGACCCGCCGTCGCCAGCAGTGCCGGATCCAGCACGAACAGGCCCACCACCGGGTCGGTCCCGGCCGCGGCAAGCGCGGCGTGGTCGCCGAGCCGCAGATCCCGCCGGAACCACACCACTGTCGCCATACGGTCCACGGTAGGCCCCGGCGAGCGGCGTCAGTGGCTGCACACGTGCGCCACAATGGGGGTCACGACCAGGGAGGCCATCGGTGAGCGAACTCATCGACACCACCGAGATGTACCTGCGCACGGTGTTCGAACTCGAGGAAGAGGGCACCCCGCCCATGCGCGCCCGCATCGCGGAGCGGCTCGAGCAGAGCGGCCCCACCGTGTCGCAGACCGTCGGCCGCATGGAACGGGACGGGCTGCTGACCGTCCGGGCGGATCGGATCATCGAACTCAGCCCCCCGGGCCGGGCGATGGCCGAACGGGTCATGCGCAAACACCGACTGGCCGAGTGCATGCTCGTCGAACTGCTCGACCTGGACTGGGAGTTGGTGCACGCCGAGGCCTGCCGCTGGGAACACGTGATCAGCGACGACGTGGAGCGACGCCTCGTGGCGATCCTGGGGAACCCGACGGTCTCGCCCTTCGGCAACCCGATCCCCGCTCTGGCCGAGCTCGATGTGGCAGCCCCCGGCCCCGACACCGACGACCGGATCACGCTGCTCGACGCCGCCGGCGACGGGATCGCCTACGTGTCCGTGCTGCGGATCGAGGAGACCGCCCAGGAGGACCCGCGGACCCTGGCCTCGTTCCACCGGGCGGGCATGCTCGTCGGCGCCGTGGTCAAGTGCCGCCGCAGCGACGGGGCCGTACTGGTGGGCAGCGGCGGCGAGTACACCGAGATAGCCCCCGGGATGGCGGCCCACGTGTGGGTGCGCCCGACCCGGGCCCCCGGAGGTGAGTGATGGAGATCGACGATCCCTGCCGTCAGGAGGTGACCCGCCGCCTGCGCCGGATCCAGGGCCAGGTGAACGGCATCATCACGATGATCGAGGAGGGGCGCGACTGCGCCGACGTGGTCACCCAGATGGCGGCCGCAAGCCGGGCGCTCGACCGGGCGGGCCTGCGCGTGATCAGCGACGGCCTCCAGCAGTGTGCGGCGGCGTCCGCCCGGGGCGAGGACCCGCCGATGGATCCCGAGACCCTCGAGAAGCTGTTCCTGAGCCTGTCGTGACCGACCGCGCCCCCGATGGGCGACAATGGCGGACATGACGTCGATCGTGCGCGCCGCCGAGCCGGTGACCCCGGACCCCATCTGCGCGGCAGCCACCGAGGACGCCTGGCAGGCCGTCCTGTCGGACGAGGGACCCGAGTCGGTGGGCGCCCACCTGGGAACCCTCGCGACCGAGGACCGGCTGGTGATCCACCGCTTCGCCTGCACCCTGCCCGGCTACCCGGGCTGGGAGTGGCATGTGGCCGTGGCCCGGGCGAAGCGGTCCCGGACCACGACCATCAACGAGGTGACCCTCGCCCCGGGCCCCGACGCGGTGCTCGCGCCGGAGTGGGTGCCGTGGGCGCAGCGGCTGCGCCCCGGCGATCTGACCCCCGGAACGGTGGTGCCGACCGCACCGGACGAAGCCCGGCTGGCCCCGGGGTTCAGCGGGTCCGACGACCTGGCCGGTGAGTTGGACCCCGGACCGTTGCACCCGGTCAACTGGGAGCCCGGTCTGGGCCGGGTGCGGGTGCCGTCCGCGTTCGGGCGCGAGTCGGCAGCCTCCCGCTGGTACGCCGGCGAACACGGCCCACGCAGCCCCCTGGCCAAGGCCGCCCCCGGCGAATGCCGGACCTGCGGCTGGATGCTCACCATCGGCGGTCCCCTGGGCCAGGCATTCGGCGTGTGCAGCAACCTGCTGTCGCCCGCCGACGGTCGGGTGGTGTCGTTCGATCACGGCTGCGGTGGTCATTCCGAGGACTCCCCCAGCGCAGTGCGCGCCGCACGCCCCGGCTCCGTCATCGACGACCACGTGGTCGACGAACTGGACATGGGCCATTCCTGATCGTCCCGGGCACTAGGCTGGAGCCGCACGAGGAGGATCAATGCGCCGCGCACATGCCTGGGGCCTGGCCGCACTGGCGGTGGGGTCGATCGCCCTGACCGGCTGCGAGAAGCCCGCACCGGGGATCACGTTGTTCACCGGCGCCGACAGTGTCCGCAGCGAGGCGCTGTGCTGGGCCTTCGACGCCGACCAGTTGTCCCCCGGCGACTGCGCGCAGGACATCCTCGCCGGAACCACGACGACCGGGATCCAGAGCATCACCACGCTGCCGGGCAACACGGTCGGGATCAGCGTCGACCCGGCGATCGCCGAGGCCGGCTGGAACATCGTGATCGGTGGTCAGAAGGTGGCGACGCAGCCGCTGACGACCAACTACTTCCGCTTCACCCTGCCGCTACAGCTGGGCGATCGGCTGCTGCCGGTGCAGATCGTGGCGGGTGCCGACGGCGCCATCCGCGGGGTGTGGATCGTCGCCCTGGACCCGCAGCAATAGCGCCATTCGGCTCATTTCGGGCAGTGGGTACGGATTCCACAGGGACTTATGGCCCCCTGGGCGGCTAGGTTCCCAAGGGTCGCCGAAACGGAGGATCCCATGGCCACCACCCTGCGCAGACGTGTCTCCCTGGCCACCGCACTGCTCGTCGGCGCCGGCTCGCTCACGGCCATCGCTGCGCCGGCCCAGGCCACCCCGCCCCAGTGCACCGACGGGGCCTACGTCCAGTGGGACTACGTGGCCGACACGCCGCAGGAGTGCGTCACCCCCGGAACCTCGGGGTCGGGCCGGGTCACGTCGATGCATGTCTGGAACCTGACCGGCGCCGGTGGTGGCGGTGGCAACTCGGATCCGTATGCACATGGGGGCAACTCTGCGGAGATCGTCTTCGACCTATCCGTCCCCGAGGGCGAGACCCTGTCGCTGTACGTCCCCCGCGGCGGACTGGCGACGGAGTCCGACCCCGACCACAGCGCAAGTGGCGCAGGCGGCGGTGGAAGTGCGGCGATCGTCCTCGACGGTGTCGTGCTGGCCGAGGCCGGCGGGGGCGGTGGGGCCACCAACAGCATCGACGGCGGGGGCCCGAATGACCCCGACCGGTTCATCGGCGACGATGGCGACGACGCCTGCTCGGGCCAGGGCGGCAACCAGGATGTCGCCGGGACCGGCGGCAAGGGCGGTCCGGTCGATGCCGGGTCCTGCCCAGCCACCGGCGGCGCGGGCTACCCGATCGCCGGCGAGGCCGGTGGCGACCAGTGGACCGGCGACGGCGGCGACGGGGCACCGGGGACGGCGGGCGCCGGAACCATCACCGGCACCGGCGGCTGGGGCTGGTCGCGCGGCGGCGACGGCGGCAGCGGCGAGACCTCGGAAGCGGCCGGCGGCGCCGGCGGCGGCGGCGGCTACGGCGACGGCGGTGGCGGGGATGCCGATGGCGCCATCTCGGGGATCGCCGTGGGCTCCGGCGGCGGTGGCGGCAGTCGGGTACGCTCCTCCGCCACGGGCGGCACCCCCACGTACGACTACAGTTCCACCGGCGGTTCGGAGAGCGATGGGGATGACGGCCAGATCGCCTTCACCATGGTGGGGCCGGCGGTCGTGACCCGGGCCTCGGCCCCGACCGGGGTCACGGCATCGACGGCGACCACGCACAGCACTGTCGACGCCAACAGCGGCATGCCGGTCTCCACGATCACGATCGAGTACTCGACCGATCCCGACTTCGCAACCGACGTGCTCAGCGTCCCCGGCGACCCCGCCAGTCTTCCGGGCGAGATCGGCGACAAGCCCGTCCAGGCCTCCTTGACCGGGCTCTCCGCCGGCACCGTGTACTACTACCGGATCGTCGCGTCCAACGGCGAGATGTCGACCGCCGGGGCCATCGACTCCTTCCAGACCCCGATCGCCGTGACCGGTATCGACCCCGACAACGGGCCGGAGACCGGGGGGACCGAGGTCACCATCACCGGCACCGGGTTCCGCGAGGGAACGACCGTGACCATCGGTGGGGTGGCCTGCACGCCCGTCCACATCGTCTCGGCCACGTCATTGACCTGCGACACCGGCGTCCACGTCCCCGCCACGGTCGACGTGGTGGTCCTGTGAGCGGGCCCGATCCCAGACGGCGACCCTGCCGAGCGCCTACTACCTACACCCCCGTCGCGCCCGACGTGTCGGTGACCGGAATCCAGCCCGACCGCGGCCCCACCACCGGGGGCACGCAGGTCACGATCACCGGAACCGGATTCGCGGTAGGGACAACAGTCACTCTCGGCGGCGCCCCTGCCGCCCCGTCCACGTGGTCAGCGCCACGGCTGGGCGTGCACCAGCACATCGCACGCGGCCGGTCTGGTCGACGCGGTCGTCACCGTTCCCGGCAGTGGCTCGGCGCAGCTCAGCGACGCGCCTTCCGCTACGTGCCGGTTCCCCAGACCGCCGACTCCTTGATGAACTGACCCCCGACCATGGCCCCACCGCGGGCGGCACCGAGATCGTTCCGCGGCACCGGATTCGCCGCCGGGACGACCGTCACCTCGGTGGCGCCCCTGCCGGCCCGTCCACGTGATCAAGCGCCACTCGACTGACATGCACGACCACCTGCTGGCCGGTCTCGTCGACGCGGTGGTCACCGTTCCCGGCCGTGGCGGCGGCGCGGCTCGACGACTCCTTCCGCTACATGCCGACCACCGGCACCGCCGACTGTGACCCGGCCCGACCCAGGGCTACGCCGGGCGGCACCGAAGGTGCGATCCAGGAACACCAGTTCGGCGGGGACGGCCGTCGCAGCTGGGCGTGCGCCCTGCCGACCCGTCCGCGTGGTGAGCGCCACCGCGCCTGACCTGGCGACCACCACGCACGCCGGGGTCCTGTCCGACGCCGTGGTCACCGTCCCCGGCAGAGGAAGGCCCGACTCGACGGCATGACGCTACGAAACCCTGCCGACTCGACCCCCTGCACCTCGCGGTGACGGCCGACGAACAGGGGGACCGGGTCCGCCTGGACAAGCCGAACCGCGTGGTCAAGGGCGTGGACAGCAACGGCGAGGTGAAGATCAAGGCGGGTTGCCGGGTCCTTGAACACCGCATGGGTCGGGCCTGCAAGATCACGATCAGCGCAAGAAGGTCGTCGCGTGACCCCCGTTACGTAATTACGTCCGGTCTGGGTCCTCGTCGTGGCGCCTGCTTGGCGGGGGGGGGGGGGGGGGGGGGGGGGGGGGGGGGGGGGGGGGCGGCGCTGACGTCGGTGGAAGGTCCAACAATGCGCGTGGTCTGCACGGCTCACCGCGGGCTGGACGCCCCGGGTCAGACGTCGAGGTCGTCGGCGACCACCCGCAGCACCTGCGCGGTCATGGGCCTTGGCGTCGTCGAGGGTGGCGGCCCCTACGCAGCTGGTTGGACACCGTCGAGGGTCTTGATCGATCCTCGAGGATGACCGCCAACTCCTCGGCGGGACGGCGACCTGGCCTTCGACCGACGGCGGCGCCTCGAGGATCTGGCGGCGGCCAGGCCTGCTTGCCGCCGACGTCGGCGTGCTGAAGTCGGCCGCGGGTGCCCTGGCGCAGGTTCGTGGTTCCCGCGGGCAACGCGGAGATGTGGACGAACACGTCCTCGCCGTCCTCGGTCGTCAGGAAACCGAAGCCTTTCTCGGCGTTGAAGAATCTGACCCTGCCGGTAGGCACAGCGCCTCCTCGTTGAGTGTGGGGGTAAGGCTAGTCCTGGCGGGGAGGTCCCACGAACCGCGGGCGTCGCCGATGGGCGGCAACGCCTCGTTCAGCAGCCCGGTGCAGGAACCCCGTGGGTCGATCTCGGCCATGGGAATCCGCTGGCCACGACGCCGGCGATGACCGCCGATGTCCAGACCTTGCGAACCACGCACGGCGCGTCCACCTCGATGCGGGCCCGGTCCCCGAGATCGCGCACCCGCAGGTTCGTGACCGTGATGCCGGCGTCCGTCAGTGCGCTGCGCGCGGCACTTTCTGCCGCATCGATCCGGGCCAGGCGGTCGGCATCCACACTCACCCCGTACGCCACCCGGCTCGCCAGACAGGCGGCCTGGGGTTTGTCCCACGTGGGCAGCCCCCAGCGCCGTGACGCCTCGCGCACGTCGGCCTTCGTCAGTCCCGCGTCCGCGAGTGGCGTGGCCACGTCGTTCTCCTCGGCGGCGCGGAGTCCGGGACGATGCGGCTCGCGCAGGTCGTCGGCGTTGGTCCCCGTGGCGACCACCGCGAACCCCCGCCGTTCGGCGAGGTCGGTCAGCACCTCGGTGAGCTCGGCCTTGCAGTGGTAGCACCGGTCCGGGCCGTTGGCGACGTAGCCCGGACGCTGCAGTTCGTCGGTCGTGACCGCGATGTGCTCCACACCCAACGATCGTGCGAACGAGTGCGCGGCCTCCCACTCGCCGCTCGCCAGCGCGGCCGACGTCGACGTCGCCGCGAGCACGCGGCCGGGGCCGAGGGTCCGGACCGCCGCCGCCAGCAGGAAGGCGGAGTCGGCGCCTCCCGAGAACGCCACGACCAGGGACCCCAGGGAGTCGATGCGGCCCGCCAGGTCGGCCAGTCGCGCCTCGAGGTGGTCGGTCACGCCTTGCCCTGGGCCGCGACCGCTGCCGCCGCCTCGGCGGCCGCCGCCGGATCCAGGTACTCGCCACCGGGGACGAGGGGCCGAAGATCGTCGTCGAGGCGGTAGACCAGCGGGATACCCGTGGGGATGTTGAGGGCCGCGATGTCGGTGTCGGAGATCTGGTCGAGGTGTTTCACCAGCGCCCGCAGGGAGTTGCCGTGGGCCGCGACCAGCGTGGTCGCCCCGGCGCGCAGGCTCTCGGCGACGATGACGTCCTCCCAGTAGGGGATCAGCCGCTTCACCACGTCGGCGAGGCATTCGGTGGCGGGGCGAGCATCGGGGGGCAGGGCCGCATAGCGCGGATCGTAGGTCTGGGCCCACTCGTCGTCGGGGTCGATGGGCGGCGGCGGGGTGTCGTAGGAGCGGCGCCACAACATGAACTGCTCCTCGCCGTACTCCTCGAGGGTCTGCTTCTTGTTCTTCCCCTGCAGGGCGCCGTAGTGCCGTTCGTTGAGCCGCCAGTTGCGGACCACGGGAATCCACATCCGGTCACAGGCCTCGAGGGCGATCTGCGCCGTCGTGATCGCCCGGTTGAGCAGCGCTGTGTGGACCACGTCGGGGAGCAGCCCGGCATCGGCCAGCATCCGACCGCCCCGTTCGGCCTCGGCCACCCCCTGGTCGGTGAGGCCGACGTCGACCCAGCCGGTGAAGAGGTTCTTGGCGTTCCAGTCGCTCTGGCCGTGGCGCAGCAGGATGAGGGTCATGGGGTCGCTCATGACCCCATGGTGCCGCACCGAGGGTCAGTCGCGCGGCGCGAGGTGACGGAAGGCCTCGAGATTGCGGGTCGACTCGCCGCGCGCCAGGCGCCAGCGCCACTCGGCCGCGATCGCACTCCCGAACCCCTTCTCGAGGATCGTGTTGAAGTCGCCGTCGGCGTGCGCCAGGACGGTGCCCAGCAGACCGTCCAGGTGCTCGCGGGTCACCGCGTCGAGCGGTAGCCGCCCGACCAGGTAGATGTCCCCTACGTGGTCCACGCTGTAGGCCACCCCGGACATGCGCGCGTTGCGCTCCAGGAGCCACCGGTAGAGCTCGGCGTGGTTCTCGTCGGGGTGCCGGGCGACGAACGCGTTGATGCTCAGGGAGTGATCGCCGACGACGATCGACACCGTGGTCCGCAGTTTCTTGTCGCCGGGCAACTGCACGACGAAGGTCCCGGGCGCGGGTTCCTCGTGGTCCAGTTCCGCGTCGTGCAGGTAGTCCCGGACCGTGTCCTCGGGCGACATCAGTTGACGGCCCGCAGGGTCCGCGACCGCCGGCCGGCGAGTGCGTCGTCATAGACGGCCAGGGTGCCGGCCGCGGTCGCCGACCAACTGAACTTCTCCGCGTGCGCCCGCGCACCCGCCGCCAGCGCCGCGCGCAACCGCGGCTGATCCAGCAGGGCACTCAGGCTGCCAGCCCACACGTCCGGATCGTGGCCGTCCACCAGGAGTCCCCCGACTCCGTCGGCCACGGCAGTGCGCAACCCTCCGACGGCCGCCGCGACGACCGGGGTTCCGCAGGCCTGCGCCTCGACCGCGACCAGCCCGAAGGACTCCGAGTAGGACGGCACGGCCACCAGGTCCGCGGCGGCGTAGAGGTCGGCCAACTCCGTCGGCGAGACCGGCGGTCGCAGTTCGACGCGGTCGGACACCGACAGGTCGCGCGCCAGCCCGACGAGTTCGTCGGGACGAGCGAGCCCGGACCCGGAGGGTCCACCGCAGACCACCAGCCGCACGGGGCGGGTCGGGTCGGACGCGGTCATCCGCGCCACCGCCCGCACCAACAGGTCCGGCGCCTTCAGCGGCTGGATCCGACCGACGAACACGATCACCTGCTCATCGGCCGGCAGCCCCACACGTTCCCGGGCCGCCGCGCGGTCGCGCGGGGTGAACGTCGCCAGGTCGACGCCGGGGTGCACGACCGTCGTCCGCTCAGGTGCCGCGCCGTACCAGTGGATCAGTTCGCGCCGTTCGTCGGAGGTGTTGGCGATCAGCCGGTCGGCGACCCCGGTGAGCTGTTCCTCGCCCACCACCCGGATCAACGGATCGGGACTGTCGGTGACCGCGAGGTGCGCGTTCTTGACCTTGGCCATGGTGTGCATCGAATGGACCAGCGGGATCGACCAGCGTTGGGCGGCCAACCAGCCGGCCTGGCCGGACAGCCAGTAGTGACTGTGGACGATGTCGTAGTAGTCCTCGGGGACCCGGGCACAGACCCGGAGGAGCTCGGCGGTGAACGGACAGACCTGGCCGGGCAGGTCCTCCTTCCGCAGTCCCTGGTAGGGACCTGCGGGCAGGTGATGGACCCGGACCCCCTCGGCGAGGTCGACGATCTCGGGGCGCCGCGACGACGTCGCCCGCGTGAACACGTCGACTGTGGCGCCGCTGTCGGCGATCCGACGGGCGGTCTGGGCGATGTAGACGTTCATGCCGCCGGCGTCGCCGGTCCCCGGCTGGTCCAGCGGCGAGGTGTGCATGCTGATCATGGCGACCCGCAGCGGCGCGGAGTGGATGCGCGGCACAGCCATCGTCACGTCACCCTCCCCTGCCACGTCGGCCTCCAGCCCGGGCCCCTCGTCGGGACCGTCCCCCGCCCACAACGTCATCCCCCCTCCGGAGATTCCCCGCCCCCGGGACCGCAAAACTCGCGCGAGCGCACAGACCTCGCGCGGGGACCAGGTTCTGGGCCCGAGGTTTGTGCGCTCGCGCGCGGTTTGCGGTCAGTCGTCGGTGGTGGAGATGGCGGTGAGCGGGTCGACGCTGACCTCGGCGTAGGACATGCCGGTCACGATGTGCACCATCCGCTTCGTGACGGTGACGGCGTGGTCGGCGAACCGCTCGTAGTAGCGCGACAGGAGAGTCACGTCGATGGCTTCCTCGACCCCGTGCGGCCAGTCGGGGTTCAACACGATGCCGAACAGCTCGCGGTGGAGCTGGTCCATCTTGTCGTCGTACTCCTCGACGGCGCTCACGTGACTCACGTCCTTGGACAGGATCACCATGCCCGTCTTGCTGCAGATGGCCTCGGCGAGTCCGCCCATCTGCGCGAAAGTGGCACGCAGTTCCGGCGGGATGCTCGACTTGGGGTAGCGCAGCCGGGTCTGCTTGGCCACGTGCGCCGCCAGGTCGCCCATCCGCTCGACCGACATCGAGATCCGGATGCCGCTCATGATGATCCGCAGGTCGGTGGCGACGGGCTGCTGCCGGGCCGCGATCTCGAAGCACTGGTCGTCGATCTCGGCCGCGAGTGCGTCGATCGCCTCGTCGGCCTCGATGACCGCCTCGGCGAGCTGCAGATCGGCGTCGAGCAACGCCTGCGTGGCTCGGTTGATCGCCGATCCCACGAGTCGCGTCATCTGCACCAACTCGTCGGACACCGAGTCCAACTGCTCGTGATAGGCCTCGCGCATTCGCACCTCCCGATCGCGGCCAGTGTACGGATCGCCCGCGACCGTCAGGACCCGCCGCGGTGAACACCCGGTGACCGCGGGGGCAACAACGTCCGACGAACAGGCCATGGCTGGGCGAACATCCACCGCGATGGGCTGGCACGCGGTCCCGTGCCGCGTAGATTGCCCAGTGTGTGGTGGATCGGACTGCTGGCCGGTGGCAGCGCCCTGAGCCGCCTCGACGGCGACGAGAGCGGCGTCGACGCCACACCGGCCCCGGAACTGCTGGACCCGGCCGTCACCAGCCTCGTGCGGGAGCTCCCCGGGATCGTGCTCCTCGTCGACGGCCAGGGCATGGTGACGCACGCGTCCTCCGACGCCTTGACCCTGCGGCTGGTGCGACGCAGCCGGCTGGCCTACGAGTCCTTGCGCGACTGCGCCCTCAAGACCCTCGCCAACGGCACCACCCAGCAGTTCGAGGTCAGCCTGCGCCGCCCGCCGATGCGCAAGCTGACGCTGGACCTCCGGGTCCGGGGGATCCCGCTGGCCGGCGATCACGTGCTGCTGATGATGACCGACACAACCGAGGAGCGGCGGCTGCTGGCCGTGCGACGGGACTTCATCGCCAACGTGAGCCACGAGCTCAAGACCCCCGTGGGCGCGATGTCCCTGCTGTCCGAGGCACTGGTCGCCGCCCGCGACGACCCGGAGGCCGTCGAGCACTTCGCGCACCGCATGCAGAGCGAGGCAACCCGGCTCGCCCAGTTGATCAACGACGTCATCGATCTGTCACGGGTCCAGGGCGACGATCCCCTGTCCCACGCGCAGCCCGTGTCGGTCGATGCCCTCGTCCGCTCCTCGACCGAGTTCGTGCGCAACGCCGCCGAAGCCAAGGGCATCCAGGTGGTCGTCGGCGGGGAGATCGGCGAGCAGGTCTACGGCGACGCCGCCCAGCTCGAGACAGCTCTGCGCAACGTGCTCACGAACGCCGTCACATACAGCGAACCCGGCACGCGGGTGGCGGTGGCGGTGCGGACCAGCCCGCTGCTCGTCGAGCTCGACGTCAAGGACCAGGGGATGGGGATCCCCGACGGCGAGTTGGACCGGATCTTCGAACGCTTCTACCGCGTCGACGAGGCGCGATCGCGCGTCACCGGTGGCACCGGGCTGGGCCTGTCGATCGTCCGCAACGTGTGCCGCAACCACGGCGGCGACTGCCTGGTGTGGTCGGTCGAGAACGAGGGCTCGACGTTCACCCTGCAGTTGCCCCGGATGAGACGGACCGCCCCCGACGAACAGGAAGAGGACGACGCATCGTGACGCGGGTACTGGTCGTGGAGGACGAGGAGTCGTTCCGTGACGCATTGGGATTCATGCTCACCAAGGAGGGCTACGACGTCACCGTGGCCGGCGACGGCATCCAGGCGATCGAGCAGTTCGACCGGCAGGGCGCCGACCTGATCCTGTTGGACCTCATGCTCCCCGGGATGTCGGGAACCGACGTCTGCCGGTCGATCCGGCAGCGCTCACGAGTCCCGATCATCATGGTCACCGCCAAGGACACGGAGATCGACAAAGTCGTCGGCCTCGAGATCGGCGCCGACGACTACGTGACCAAGCCCTTCTCTACCCGCGAGCTGACGGCCCGGATCAAGGCGGTGCTGCGCCGCGGGCCGGAACCAGACGTCGATGACGTCGAAGGAACCGTCGAGGCAGGCCCCGTCCGGATGGACGTCGAACGCCACGTGGTGACGGTGCGCGGGGACGAGGTGGCCCTGCCGCTCAAGGAGTTCGACCTGCTCGAACTCCTGCTGCGCAACGCGGGTCGGGTGCTGACCCGGGCGCAACTCATCGATCGGGTCTGGGGGTCGGACTACGTCGGTGACACCAAGACCTTGGACGTCCACGTCAAGCGGCTGCGCTCCAAGATCGAGGCCGACCCCGCGCATCCGGTGCATCTGCTGACGGTGCGCGGTCTCGGGTACAAGTTCGAGGCCTGAGCGCGGGGGCGGATCAGCGCGCTGCGGACGGCTCAGAGGCCGCCGGCATCGGTTCGCCGCCTTCGCCGGCCACCGCTCCCTCGTGCTCCTCGATCTTCTGATTGACCTTGGGCAGCAGCGGCGTCGTGCCTTCGGGGGCGGCTCCGGCGTAGAAGCCGGCCGGAGGCACCAGCAGGGCACTGAACGTCTGGGTTCCGGCGTTGGCGAACACCATGGTCACGTCCACGTAGGTACCCGTCTTGGCGTCCATTCCCACGAAGTCGGCCTGTGCCGCCTTGCCGGTCTGGATGGCGACCGAGGCCAGCGCCGGGATCGGCACCGGCGACGGGGTCAGCTTGGCCTCGACGCCACCGGCGGTGATCGACACCAGCTCGTCGGGGGTCTCGGTCGGGTTGTAGACGGTGCCCAGGAATGCGACCTTGCCCGAACCGGCCTCGCCGGCCACGAGGGTCGCATCGTCGATCGAGATCCCCTGCGCCTTGACCTGGACGCCGTCGCCCGATGCCGTCTGCATCGTGGTGGCAGCGTTGTTGCCCGACCAGCACCCGGCCAGCCCAGGGATCATGAGAGCGGCAAGTCCCACTGCCGCCAGTCGAGAGCGCTTCACGAGGCCTCCTGCCCACCGCCGTCAATCCAGCGGCCACAGCCTAGCGGCCGAGGATCCGGCCCGCTGTGGTACGCCATCTCCAGCGTGTGGATCATGCCTGCGGCCCGATCTTCACCGGATTCTCCAACGCCTTCGCGTGTTACCCTTGAGGTCTGGAAAGGGGTCCCATCACATGACGTTCAAGGTCGGCGACACCGTCGTTTACCCCCATCACGGTGCCGCCCAGATCGACGCCATCGAGCACAAGACGATCCAAGGAGTGGACAAGGAGATCCTTGTTCTCCGGGTCCAGCAGGGCGATCTGACTGTCCGGGTTCCCGCCGAGAACGTCGACCTCGTGGGAGTCCGCGACGTCGTGAGTTCCGAGGGCCTCGACCGCGTCTTCGAGGTACTGCGTCAGCCGTACGTCGAGGAACCCACCAACTGGTCGCGCCGCTACAAGGCCAACCTCGAGAAGCTCGCCTCGGGCGATGTCGTCAAGGTGGCCGAGGTCATCCGCGACCTCTGGCGCCGAGAGCGCGATCGTGGCCTGTCGGCCGGCGAGAAGCGCATGCTGTCGAAAGCGCGCTCGGTGCTGGTCAGTGAACTCGCCCTCGCCGAGAACACCAACGAGGACAAGGCCGAGGCCCTCCTCGACGAGGTTCTCGCTTCCTGATCCCCACCTCCCCGGGACCCATCCCCGCCGAGAGAACTCCTGACTCGACGGCGGTCGCACGCAACAATGGCCCGGTGAGCCTGCAGCGCCCCACCTCGTGGGTGGTCGAGATCCTCCGGGTGCTCGTCATCATCTTCGGCGCCGCCGTGGGTCTGCAGATCGCGCGGTCGCTCACGACCTCCCCCGATGCCCCGGTGCTGGGGCTGCTGACCGCGCCCATGATCGGCGTCATCGTCGGGGCGGGCCTCGGCTACTCGCTGGGTGGAGCGTTGTCCCGGCGACTGGTCGGCGCGTTGGATCGTGGCGAGCAGGCCCTGGGCGGCATCACTCCCGAGGAACTGGTGTCCGGTTCCATCGGCGCGCTCGTGGGCGCCGCCCTGGTGGCCCTGGTGATCTGGCCGGTCTTCCTCGTCACGTCGCCCCTCATCGCCCTGTCACTGTTCGCCTTCGCCGTGATCCTCGCCGCCGCATTCGGATTCACCGTGGCTCAGCGCCGCCGGTCCGCGGTACTGGAGACGATCGGCAGCCGCGCGGGGGTCGCGGTCGGGACCCGCGCACGGCAGGGACGCCTGATCGACTCCTCGGCCGCGATCGACGGGCGGATCATCGAGGTGGTCAAGGCCGGGTTCGGCGGCGGTTCCTTCGTGGTGTGCCAACCGGTCCTCGACGAACTCCAGCAACTGGCCGACGCCTCCGACCAGCGTCGGCGCGAGAAGGGTCGGCGCGGCTTGGACACCCTCGAGGAGCTGCGCCGCCTCCCGGGTGTCGATGTGACCGTGATCGGGGACGAGGCGCCGGACGTATCCGAGGTCGACGCCAAGCTCGTCACCATCGCCCGCGAACGATCACTGGCCCTCCTGACGGTCGACTCGGGGTTGGCCAAGGTCGCGGCGATCACCGGGGTCCAGGTACAGAACCTGCACACGCTGTCCTTGGCCCTGCGTCCTCCGATCTCGGTCGGCGATCTCACCACCCTGTCGCTCATCCGCGAGGGCAAGGAGGTCGGTCAGGCGGTGGGTTATCTGGACGACGGGACCATGGTGGTGGTGGACCGCGGGAGCGAACTCATCGGCAACGACGTCACCGTCGAGGTGACCAGCATCCTGATGACCTCCAACGGCCGCATGGCGTTCGCCCGGCGGCAGGACGCCGCATGAGGTTCGGGTGCGTGATCACGGCCGCCGGCCGTGGCGAGCGGTTCGGTGGCGAGATCCCCAAGACGTTCGAGCCCCTGGCGGGCACGCCCATGCTCGGCCATGCCCTGGCCGCGATCGGGCGCCACGAGGCGGTCGAGTTGGTGGTGGTGGCCGCTCCCCCGCATCTCCTGGCCGACGCCGAGGCCATCGCCACGGCAGCCGGACTCAGCGTTCCCGTGGTCGTGGTCGCGGGAGGCGACACCCGCAGCGCGTCGGTCCGCGCTGCCCTGGCCGCGATCCCGACCACCGTCGAGGCCGTCCTGGTCCACGACGCGGCCCGCCCGTTCGTCCCGAGTTCGGTGATCACCGGAGTGGTCGAGGCGGTCCGTGCGGGGGCCGTCGCGGTGGTCCCCGGGATCGAGGTGGTCGACACCGTCAAGCAGATCGACGACCGGGGGGTGGTGGTCGCGACCCCTCCCCGCGAACGACTGCGGGCCATCCAGACCCCCCAGGGGTTCCGGACCACGCTCCTGCGCGAGGCACTGGCCCTGCCCGACGACGGCGCCACGGACGACGCCGGACTGGTCGAACGGTTGGGCTGGCCGGTCCTGGTCGTCCCGGGACATGCCGACAACTTCAAGATCACGCACCCGGACGACCGGCGCCGCGCCGCGGAACTCCTGCGGGAAAGGCGCGACGATGTTCACTGACCTGCGGGTGGGGATCGGGGTCGACGTCCACCGGTTCGACGCGGAACGGCCCCTGTGGCTGGCCGGGCTGCTGTGGCCGGGAGAACCCGGATTGGCAGGGCACAGCGATGCCGACGTCGCGTGTCACGCCGCGTGCGACGCCCTGCTCTCCGCAGCCGGACTCGGCGACCTCGGATCGAACTTCGGGACCGACGACCCGCGCTATGCCGACGCCTCCGGCGGGACGCTGCTGTCCGAGACGGCGGCGCTGCTGCGCGGGGCCGGGCACGTCGCCCAGAACGTGTCGGTACAGGTCATCGGCAACCGCCCGCGGCTGTCCGCCCGCCGCGACGAGGCCGCCACGGTGATGGCAGCAGCTGCGGGGTGCCACGTCAGCGTCAGCGCCACCACCACCGACGGACTCGGTCTGACGGGGCGGGGTGAGGGGGTCGCCGCGATCGCGACGGCCCTGGTCGCCATCCGCGGCTCCGGTCCGCTGTGACCGTCAGCCGGGTATCCCGGTGATCGGTAACCTTGTCGGGTGACGCTGCACATCTACGACTCGGCCTCGCGCTCCCTGCGCGAGTTCACGCCCGTGCGACCTGGGGCAGCGTCGATCTACCTGTGCGGCGCCACGGTCCAGTCCGACCCGCACATCGGGCACATGCGATCGTCGCTGGTCTTCGACATCCTCCGCCGATGGCTGATGTTCTCCGGGCTCGAGGTGACCTACGTCCGCAACGTCACCGACATCGACGACAAGATCCTCGACAAGTCGGCCGAGGCCGGGATCCCGTGGTGGGCGTGGGCCTATCAGCACGAGCGCAGCTTTGACGACGCCTACCGAAGCCTGGGCATGCTCGACCCGACCTACTCTCCCCGGGCCACCGGTCACGTCCCCGAGATGATCCGCCTCATGGACCGGCTCATCGCGTCGGGCCACGCATACGCGCCCGGCGACGGCGACGTGTACTTCGACGTCAGGTCGTTCCACGAGTACGGCGCCCTGAGCGGACAGCGCCTCGGCGACATGCAGCCGGCCGCCGACTCGGTGTCGACTGCCAAGCGGGACCCCCGTGACTTCGCCCTGTGGAAGGGCGCCAAGGAGGGGGGCCCTTCGTGGGAGACCCCCTGGGGTGCGGGCCGCCCCGGGTGGCACCTGGAGTGCTCCGCGATGGCCACCAGGTACTGCGGCACCGAGTTCGACATCCACGGCGGGGGCATCGATCTGATGTTCCCCCACCACGAGAACGAAGTGGCGCAGTCGCGGGCCGCGGGCGACGGGTTCGCGCGGTACTGGATGCACAACGGCTGGGTCACCACATCCGGCGAGAAGATGAGCAAGTCGCTGGGCAACTCGCTGCTGGTGTCGGAACTGCTCAAGCGGGTGCGGGCGATCGAGCTGCGCTACTACCTGGGGTCGGCGCATTACCGCTCCATGCAGGAGTTCAGCGTGCGGTCGCTCGACGAGGCAGCCAGTGCCTTCCGGCGGATCGAGTCGTTCGTGCGTCGTGCCTCGGAGCGACATTGCCCCGGCGAAACGGCTGACCGGGTGCCCGACGCCGTCGCCGCCGCCCAGGACGACGACCTGGGGGTGCCCGCCGCGCTGGCGGTCCTGCATGAAGAGGTCACCCGCGGGAACGACGCCCTGGCACGGGACAGCGACGCTGCCGGACCTCTCGCATCGGTCCGGCGGATGGCGGACGTCCTGGGTTTCGACCCCCTCGCCGAGACCTGGCGGGCCGAGGCCGGAGACCGCTCCGAGCAGGCCCTGGACACCTTGGTGTCGGCATTGCTCGACGAACGGGCCCGGGCCCGCCGCGACCGGGACTTCGCCGCTGCCGACGGCATCCGGGATCAACTTCTGGCCGCCGGTTTGGCGATCGAGGACGGCGCCGCGGGGTCCGCGTGGTCCTGGGCAGAACCGAAGGGCTGAGCACGTGGCTGGCAACTCCAAGCGCAAGGGCGCCGTGCGGGGCTCCGGCGGCAAGAAGGGCATGACCGTCGGGTCGGGCGGGCAACGCCGACGCGGTCTCGAGGGCAAAGGCCCCACCCCCCGGGCGGATCGCCGGCCCGGGCATCCGGCGGCGCGCAAATCGTCGCGCCGGTCGCGCGACACGGGCACCCGACGCGAGGTGATCCTGGGCCGCAACGCGGTCGACGAGGCCCTGGCCGCCGGGGTCCCGGCGGTGGAGCTGGCGGTCGGGGACTTCCTGACCGACGACGTGCGCACCCTGCGGGCCAAGGCGGCCGCGAGCGCCGCAGGGGTCCCCGTGGTGATCCGCAGCAAACCCGAACTCGATCAACTCGGCGATGGCCTCCCCCATCAGGGGATCGCCCTCGTGGTCGCTCCCTTCGCCTACGCCGAGCTTCACGACGTGATCCAGCGTCCCGGCATCCCGGGCCGACACCCGATCATCGTCGTGCTCGATCACCTGCAGGACAGTCGCAACCTCGGAGCCATCTCGCGTTCGGCGGCCGCCTTCGGGGCCTCGGGACTCGTCGTGCCCGATCGCCGATCCGCCCACGTGACTGCCGCCGCATGGCGCTCGTCCGCCGGGGCCCTGGCACGGCTTCCGGTCGCCCGCGTCGTCAACATGACCCGTGCTCTGGGTTCGCTGCAGAAAGCGGGATTCGTCGTCGCCGGGCTCGCCACGACCGGGGGCACGTCCATCGCCGACGTCCCTGCCGACGTGTGGGACCAGCCGGTCGTGATCGTCGTGGGCAACGAGGCGAACGGCATCTCGGCGCTGGTCGCCCAGACCTGCGATCTGCTAGTGACCATCCCGGTCGCCGACACCACCGAATCGCTCAACGCCTCGGTGGCCACCGCGATCGCGTTGGACCGGATCCGCAACCGCTGATCTCCGGTCGGCCGGGCGCCCGGCCGGTCAGTCGATCAGGTTGATCGCCCGACTCAACGTGACGAGGATCGTCACCAGAGACACCGCCGACTGAATCGTGAACAGCGCCTTCGCGCGATGGGTGAGCGGCATGGTGTCCGTGGGGCTGAACGCGATGATGTTGGTGTAGGCGGTGAAGCAGTAGTCCGTGATCTCCGGCTGCCAGTCCGACGACTCGAAACCCTGCTGGGGGAACAGG
The DNA here is from genome assembly GCA_046330625.1 of Candidatus Nanopelagicales bacterium. Lineage (GTDB taxonomy): Bacteria > Actinomycetota > Actinomycetes > S36-B12 > CAIWTL01. The sequence continues at coordinate 17,141 of JAXLSJ010000014.1, read as the reverse complement.
AAGTCGCGTTGCGGGTTGGTGGTCGCCAGCCGGGCCACGGGTCCCCCCGCATCCAGCCACCAGTACACCATCGCGAAGCTCAGCACGTTGATCACCAGGACGCCGAAGCCGGCGAAGAGCAGCGCGTCGGCGGACTCCGTCGCGCCGTTCAGGAGTCCCACGAACAGCAGGGCCGCGTTCAGCACACTTGCCGCCACCAGGAGGACCAGGTAGGCGCCCACCACGATCCGGGACTCCTTGGTCTCGACGGGGAACCACTGCATGGCCAACAATCCGGCCGGGATCCCCAGCAATTCGATGGCCGGGATGAGCCACACCGGACCGATCGTCACCGAGTCCGGCAGGAACAGCTGCACGCTCGCGATCACGATCACGATCACCGCCACGGCGGCCACCGTCGACCAGTCATGCCGGTCGTGGGTGGGCGCCATGGCCCGATCGTCGCAGAACGCACCCCCACGCGGGACAACAGTCGTGGGTCGGCGGAGCCGATGACCAGATCTAGACTTGTCACCTCGCGGGGGTTCGGAAAGGGATCGACCATGAGACGAGCGCTCGCCCTCTGCTTGACCACTCTCGTGACGCTGGGCATCGGCGTCCCCGCCACCCAGGCGGCCGCGGAGCCCCTGGTCAACGAGGATCAGTGGCACAGGGGATCCGTGGGGTTCAACACCTACTTCACCTGCATCTTCACCTGCCAGAGCTACACGGTGGCCTTCACCAAACTCAACTACCAAGGGCCCCCGGCCAGCGGTCTCAACTTCCGGGTCTCCTCCCCGACGGGATACCCGAAGGTGGGACAACGGTTCTACCTCCATTCCTACGTGTCGAACATCTACCCCGGGAGCAGCTTCGACAACGAGCGGTACCAGATGCGGCTGCTGCTGCCGACCGGGCTGGTGCCCGACATCCGCACCGCCAATGACGTCGTCTGCACCATCACGGACACCAGCTTCACCTACACCCGGGACATGGCCGGCTGGGAATGTCTCGACCCGGTGCGCAACGGCGTCTACTGGCAGTTTCCCCCGGTGGCCCTGGCGACCGGCGAGAGCGCCAACTTCTGGGTACCCGTCCGCGCCACGCGCAGCTTCACGAACGAGACCATGCAGTTGACCGCCACCATGACGCCGAACTCCGCCGGACTCCTGCCGAACCCCGTGCTGTCGCAGAACCAGGTACGGGTGAACCCCGCTGTTCCCGGCGCCCCCGGCAAGCCCGTGGCCCGGTCGTCAGCGGGCCGACAGGTGTCGCTGTCCTGGACGGCCGCCGCGCCGAACGGCGCCCCGGTCACCTACCTGGTGCAGCGCAAGGTGGGGACCGCCTGGAACACCGTTGCGACCACCACGACTCGGACGTGGGCGCGGGCAGTGTCGGGAAACAAGGGCGCCACCGTAGCCTTCCGGATCAGACCGAGGAACAGCGCCGGCCTGGGTCCGGCTTCGCCGGCGACAAGCGTGGTGCTCAAGTAGGTCACCGGTCCGGGGCGCTTCCCCGGGGAGGGACCGTAGAATCGGCGGGCCCGCCGACGTGGCGCAATTGGTAGCGCACCTGTCTTGTAAACAGGTGGTTAGGGGTTCGAGTCCCCTCGTCGGCTCTGCGAAGTCCGGCGCCCCATGGTTGCTCACTCCCGCCTCGGCGATGGCTGTCGCCATCGGCGACGGGGCGTGGGAGTCACGATCCATATCGGCTCGTCGGGGTCGGCATCATCGTGATCCAGCGCAGGATTGCGGACGATCTTCCAACGATGAAGATCCACTTGTCGGTGATGGCTCCAACACAACAGGACCAGATTGTCGAGATCCGTTGATCCACCCTCGTTCCACTCGGTGACATGGTGGGTCTGGCATTCGGCAGCGGGACGCCCGCACAAGAGGCAGCCGCGGTCCCGCACTGCCAACGCAATCCGCTGAGCCGGTGTCGCCAGCCTGGTCGACCGACCCACCGCCAGGGGTTGCCGCGGACGCGCCAGCAGAGCGCGCGACAGGCACCCCGGGCCCGAGTCGCGGGTGAGTACCGGGGTCCACGATCCCGAACACAGGGCGAAGTGGGTCGCCGCATCGCCGAGAGTCTCCACCCCGGTGCCCGTCGCGGCGGGAATGGTCGGACGGTCGTCGGTATTCACGGGCACTTCGCCGCCGCGGTCGAACTCCCCGCGGGGTGAGGGATGGGGGTCGCCGGCGGCGATCCGCTCAGCCTCGCCCGCACAGAGGGTGACGGTGACCCCGACGGGCAGTCCCCCGGTCGTCTGGGGAAGATCGCCGTGGGCGGCCCCTCGGTTCACCAAGGTGATCAGCGCATCCGCCCGACGCTGCGCCTTGGTCAATCCGTCCCCTGCCACGCGCAGCGACTCGGCGAGGGCATTCAGCGCTTCCATGACCGCGGCACCCTCCAGCCCGGGCAGATCGGCGGTGATCATCGTCATCCCGCCATGGGCGGTGGCGTACAGCGACCGTCGGTCATGGTCCGCCTGGTCCTGTGCGTCACGGTCGTCGGGGTGCAGGGTGTCCAGGGCGTGGGCGACCAGGATCCGGACCGCGGGCACCGAGAGCTTCGGGAGGTGCGGTGCGGCGATATCGACGATCTGCTGCTCCACCGTGGCAGTCTGGCCCCTGAGGCCGCGGGCGAGAGTCGCGATGACCTCGGTACTGATCCGGCCACAGCGCCACAGGCCGGCAACGTCCGGATGCCGGTCGGCGAATCGTGCCGCGGTGACGACTCGACTCGCAGCAGACCCCGACCACGCGGCCGTGCGCTGCAACCACGTGCCCGAGGAGTGCGGGAGGACGTCACCCCGTTCGGCGGCGACCACGCGTCGGCCCACCTCGGCGTCGATCACCGTGGAGATCCGGGCCAAAACGGTCACCTGTGGGGCCAGGTCCGCACCGATGCCGGCGATCTCTGCCGAGACGGGAGCATCCACAATCCGCCCGACAGCCTCGACCAGTTCCCGCACGGTCGCAGGACAGTCCCCGAGCCCTTCCGTCACGGCCCTCCGCGTCGCGTCATCCCCGGCGTCGTCGCGAGAGATCCATTGAATCCACTGATCTCCTGGTGCATCCCCATCCATGACCTATTCGAACATATGTTCGAACGCGAGTCAACCTGTGGGCTCGCTGCGAACTTCCCGGCGAACACCGGCCCGGTATCAGTCCCGTGCCGCGAGAGCCACCGCCCGCAACCGGGCCACGTAGTCGGCCCACCAGCCGGCACCCACCCCCGGAAGATTGGGCACATCCGCCCGCATCCCCGCCGCCCCGTCGATCTGCTCACGCAGGATGTCCATGTGCCCCGCGTGGCGCGCCATCTCGCACACGAGGTGGACCAGGACCCGGTGCAACGTCACCTCCACCCCACCCTCGCCCCACCACGGCACCCGACCGGGCGCGTCGAGCGGGAGGGCATCGATCGTCTCGTCGGCATGGGCGCTGATACGGCGCCACCGCGCGACGATCACGTCCGTCGTCTCGTCGGGCGTCGCCCACATGTCGTCGTTGGGCTCGCCGTCCATCCACGGCATGGGCTCCGGCCAGGGCCGGTCGAACACGAGTCCGAGGTACTCGGCCTCGACGGACGCGACGTGCTTCACGATTCCCAGGAGGTTCGAGCCAGTGACCGTGCGCGGCATCCGGACCTCCGGCTCCGACAGCCCGTCGAGCTTCCAGAGCATCGCCTCGCGATGGGTGCGGAGGTAGTGGTGCAGCGTCGCCTTCTCGTCCATGCCGCACGATACGGTGACGCCATGTGCACGCGGGTGTTCCTCGCCGACAACCCGGTCGCCAAGGTGGCCGGGCGCACCCTGGACCTGAGTTTCGTCGACGAGCCGCGACTGTGGTGGCTTCCCGCCGGACTGACCCGGCGCGGCCACCCCACCGACGAGACGCTGACGTGGACGTCGCAGTACCCCAGCATGGTGATCACCGAATGGGGCGGGGAATGCCTCGACGGCATCAACGGCATGGGCCTGGCCGCCCACGCCCTCATGTACACCTCGGCCGGTTACGAACCCGCCGACGAGCGTCCGACGCTGGCCACGGCCGCGTGGGTGTCGTACATCCTGGACAACTTCGCCACGGTGGCCGAGGCCGTGTTGCACCTGTCCGCCGTACGCGTGGCCCCGGTCCCGATCCGCGACCTGGACATCGGGGTGCACGTGGCGATCGAGGACGCCGACGGGGACTCGGCGATCTTCGAACCCATCGACGGCGAGATGGTGGTCCACCACGGTCGGCAGTACCAGATCATGGCCAACTCCCCCAGCCTCGACGAGCAGCTGCAGAACCTGGCGCGATATCGGCCGTTCGGCGGCGAACTCCCCCCACCCGGGGACATCACCTCTGCCGACAGATTCGTGCGGGCGAGCTACTTCCACCACTTCCTGCCCGAACCCGACGATCCCCGCATGGCGGTGGCCGAGGTGCTCCAGGTCCTCACCACGGTGGCCAAGCCGCTCGGCGCCCCCTACCCGGAGGGCGACATCTACCCCACCCGGTGGCTGTCGGCCGTCGACCTGACCGACCTCGACTACTACTTCTGGTCGCGCACCAGCCCTTCGCTGGTGTGGGCCTCGATGAGCGATTTCGACGATGTGACCGGCCCCCGGTCGGTGCCGCTCCTCGACGAGAACCTCGCCGGGGGGATCGCCGACGCCATGCTGCCCACCCCGCCACCGGCCTAGCGCGGACCCTCGCGACGCCGGTCGTGTCGGACCCTTCGGCCACACTGCAACCATCCGACCGAGGGGAGGCGCACATGAACCTGAAGCAGTCGACGATGGCGCTCGCGATCACGGCCGGCGTGAGTTTCGGCCTGGGGGCCTGGCCCGTGGGAATTCTCGCCGTTGCCGTGCTCCTGTGGCGCGGGACGTGACCTGACGGCGGGCGCCGCGAACTTCGCCCCGGCGGAGAGTCGGCGGATCCAGGCTCCGGCACTCCCACGATCGGGTGCTCATCCCGCCCCTTCGGCCCACCTGCTCGGTTACCGTGAACGCGACCTGAGGGGCCGCATGAGTCGAGGACACGCAGTTCGCGTCCGACTTAGTACCGGTCTGCTCACTCCGGCACTCGCCATGGCCATGGCCGCCGCGATGCCGGCTGTCGCGTTGCCGCGGTCGCCCGCTCAGGCGAGTCCCCCCACCACCACGACCGCCGCGGTCGGTGCCGAGGGCCGCACGCTGAGCACCGGGCAGGTCCGCCTGCTGCCGGGCGAGCACCCTGGGGCGGCCGACCGTTGGTACCTCGACACCGGCGACGGCGACCTGACGCGCCTCAAGGGCCCGATCCCGGCGAAAATGACACCCGGCACCACGGTCGCGGTGACCGGCCGGGCAACCGCCACCACGACCACCGTCGAGTCCGTGCAGGTCATCGCCCCGGCCCCGGCCGTCGTGGACCCCACGTGGCACGATCTGCACATCGTGGGGATCGACGCCTCCGGCGGTTCCGACGACACCGGGGTCACCGCGCAGGATGTGGCCGACTGGGTGGCGGAGATCGACGCGTACTTCTCCCGCAGCACGCGGGGCGCCGTCCGCTTCCGGCTGGCGGAGTGGGTGCCGTTCGGCTCCGAGAAAGCGTCGGTCGACGGGTGCCGGTTCTCCGACGTCTGGCCGGCCGCAGTGGCCGAGGTGGGGGACATCCCGGTCGGCGACACCGTGATCGGACTCAGCGACGGCTCGTGCGGCGGGGTGGTCGGCGAGGGGTGGATCGGAAACCCCGGAGCCGCGATCTACGACTACCACCACTCCGACGCCTGGGCCCACGAGCTCGGGCACAACCTGGGTCTCGGGCACAGTGGGAGTGTCGACTGCCCCGGCGACGTGATCAGTGTCTGCGCCGATCCGGCTGCGGAGTTGTCCTTCTTCCCCTACGGGAGCGACGACATCATGGGGTGGGCGACCGCGAGCCCCGCCGATGCCCGTCCGAGCCTGAACCCCGAGCACCTGGCGGCCTTGGACCTGCTCCCCGGTGACGAGGAGGTCACCCTCACCGACAAGCCCGCCGATCCCCTGACCGTCGTGCTGCACGACGTCGACGCGGCATCGGGAGTGCGGTCGCTGCGCCTGGTGAAGAGCGGCACCTCGTTGCGGATCAGTGTCCGCGCGGACGCCGGCGGCGCCCGGGTCGGGGCGTTCCAGGGTTTCGACGGCGACAGCATCCGGCAGGCGCCGTACCCGCTCGTCGCCGGCACCTACGGCGGAACGATGGGGATCCCGGTCACGGTCTCGGCCGTCACCGCCGACACCGCCACGCTGGTGGTCGGTGATGCACCCGAACCCAGCCCGGATCCGAGCCCCGACCCCAGCCCGAGCGTCCACCCGAGCCCCGACCCGACCCCGAGCGTCGATCCCAGTCCTGATCCTCCGTGCCAGACCACCGCCACCCTGTCCGAGGACACCGCGGACGGACTGCTCGACGTGACGGCATCCCCTGGCCTGCGCCCGCGCACGCTGCTGATTCAACGTCACACCGACACCGGCTGGGCGACCGCCACCACCCGGACTGGCGTAGTCCGGGGAGCCACGAACCTGCCGCGCAGCACCGGCCAGGTGCGGGCCCGCCTGGTCGCCACCGACGTCTGTCCCGTCGTCACCTCGGGTTCCCTCACCGTGGCACCCCTGCGGACTCCCACTCTGCGGGTCACCTCCGACAGCCCCGGTTCCCTGGGCGTCGCGATCACGCCGGTCCAGCCCGCGACCCGCACCCTGATCACCCAGCGACGGTCGTCCGGCACCTGGACCTCGATCCGCACCCGCAGCGTTCCTGCCGGCCAGGGATCGGCGAGGATCAGCGCGCTGAGGGGCGGCACCTACCGGATGATCCTCACCGCCCGCGGCGCCTACCCCGCCACCCGCAGTCGACCGGTGGTGGTCCCCCCGACGATCCCGGCCACCATGCACCGGCCCTCGTCGACGATCCGTCTCGCCCGCACCTACTCGTCCCTGCGAGCCTGGCGGCGCGACCCACGCAACACCCTTCCGGCGCTCACCGACCAGGGCCGACCGATCCGCTACCAGGCATCTCCCGACACCCGATGCCGCATCGTCGCCGGTCGCTCGGTGACGCGGATGAAGGGCCTGTCGAAGGGGGCGTGCACGATCAGGGCGACAGCGGCGGCCACCGAGACCGTTCGGGTGTTGGCGGCGTCGTTCCGGATCCGGATCGTCCGTCGCTGACCCAGCCCGCGCTCAGATCTCTCCCACGACCAGCTCGCCGTCGCGGCGATAGTTCGCCAGTATCACGCCCGCCGAGGTGATCCGGGCGTCGCTGAGCGTGAAGGCCGCGGGTATCGCGCCGCCGCTGAAGAGCTGTTTGCCCGACCCCAGGGTCACCGGGTAGGTCTTGAGTCGTAGTTCATCGACCAGGTCGTGGCTCAGCAGCGTCTGGACGAGTTCGCCGCTGCCGTAGACGTGCAGATCCGGACCTGGCTCCTTCGCGAGCAGGCGGACAGCCTCGGCGACATCCCCGGACAGGAACGTGACCGGCTGCCACTCGTGCGTGGTGAGTGTCCGGGAGGCCACGTACTTGGTCGCCGCCATGACCCCCGGCCACTCGTCCGCATGATCCGGCCAGTGCCGGGCCCAGATCTCGAAGGTCGTGCGACCCAGGAGAAGGTCGAACGGCAGCTCCATCTCGTGCCGGACGGCATCGGCGAGCACCTCGTCGCCGTACCCGGCGACCCACCCCCCGAGGGTGAATCCGCCGCTGGGATCCTCCGACGGTCCGCCCATCGACTGCAGCACACCGTCGAGCGATATGTGCGAGATCACGACGAGTTTCCTCACGCCCCGATGCTCGCACGCAGAGGCGGTCGGCAACGCACTGCGGCCCCGCCACTCCCGGGGGAGAGCAGCGGGGCCGCGGTGACGGGAAGGTCAGTCCCCGACAGCAGCGCGGAACGCCGCCCACGCCGCCGCACGGGCCTCGTGGCGGGTCTTCAGCGCCTCGCGGATCGCGGCTCTGAACGCTGCGCGCTCGTCGGCAGTGTCGGCCCGGAACTGCTCCCGCGCCGCCTGCTTCTGCTCTTCGGTGGCCGCGGGGTCGGTGACCACGGCCTTGCGCGCTGCGCGCTCGTCGGCGGTGTCGGTCTTCAGTTGGTTCACCGCGACGTGCACGGACTTGACGAATGCCCGCTGTGCGGCGTGCAGGGCCTGGTTCAGTTCCTTGGCCGCTGCCTTGACGGCGGCCCGGTCCCACTTGACCGCCTGAGCCGCTGGAGCCGCAGGGGCCGCGCTGGCCGAGGTCAGGGCCGGACCGGCGAGGCCGACGGACAACGCGACCGCGGCAACCGCGGCGGCGAGCTTCTTGCTGTGCATGGTGAGAACCTCCATAGTCGTTCACTCACTCATGAGTAACCTCGGCGACCGGGAGTCCCCCGGACAATCGGACCATGGTCCTAGGACGGTCACCGGGAACGCGTCACAGGCCGAACTCCTCCCGTCGTCCGGCGGGCACGAGGTCCAGGTCCTGAGGGTGGCGCTCCAGGAAGGCGCGGACGAACGGACACCCGGGGACCAGCATCAGCCCTGAGGCCCGGATGTCGTCGATGGCGAACCGCGCCAACCGGCTCGCGATACCGCGGCCCTCCCACTCGGTGGGGACCACGGTCGCGTTCAGGTCCCTGACCCCGTCCTGATCGACGTAGGTCATGACCCCGACGGGTTCGTCCGACGATCCGTCCGTCGGCCACGCGAGATATCGCGACGTCTCCGCCTCGTGCTCCAACCGCAGGTCCATGTCGCTCCTTGTCTGCCCCCGGGATACCGTCACCCCTCATCCTCGCCTCATCCGCCGGGGAACGCGCGGGCGTGACGACGCAGGGCTGTGGCTCACCGTCCGCGGTGGATAGGCTCACCCCATGATGCGATGGGGCGCCGTGGTGCCGATGGTGATGGTCGGGGCGCTCGCGCTCTCCGGATGCGGCTCGAGCACGGAGACCTCCACCGCGACGACGTCGACCTCCGCGACCCCGACCCCCGAGGACACCACGGACGGAAACGTCGCCGACCAGTACTGCGAGGCCGTCGACGAGTTCCTGGCCGCCGCGAAGAAGGCCGCCCAGGACCCCCTCAAGGCAGACACCGATGCGGTCAAGGCCCAGGTGGCGCAGTTGCGGGAGCGGGCCGCCCAGTTGGCCGGCGAGCTGTTCAACAATCCCGAGGGAATCGCCCAGGTGCAGCAGTGCACGCAGCGCCTGCAGGAGTTCAGCCGTCAAGGCTGAGCCGGATCCGGAGGGCCCATGATCGGCGAGTGGCTGCTGGACTACGGCTACGCCCTGCCCCAGATCGAGCCCGGCCTCAAGTTCTGGCCCGTCGCCGCCGTGATCGTGCTCCTGGTGATGATCAACGTGGCCGCGAACAAGGCCGTCCCCGGCTACTACCTGTTCTGGGCCCTGGGCGGATCCGTGGTCGTGCTCGCCCTGGGCCTCCTCGACGGCTGCTCGTGGGCCGACCTGGGACTGGCGCCGCGCACCTGGTTCCGGGGCGTCGTGTGGGGCGGCGTGGCCATCCTCATCGTGTTCGCGATCTACGCCGTGGGCACGACGTGGAAACGCACCAGACCGGCGTTCCACGACCAGAACATCGCCGGCCTGTCCCTGCCGCGCCTGTTCTGGCAGTCCCTGGTGGAGCTCCCGTTCGGCACCGTCCTGTTCGAGGAGGTGGCCTTCCGAGGCGTGCTGTGGGCCATGCTGGCGCGGCGCTACGGCGTGGTGTGGGCCACGGTCTGGAGCGCGCTGCTGTTCGGTCTGTGGCACATCCTCCCGTCGCTGGACCTCCACCTGCGCAACGAACGGCTCGGCCAGGTCGGCGGTGGCGGGCACCGCGCCCGGATCACCGCCATCGTGGGCTCGGTGGTCACGACCGCGATCGGCGGCCTGGTGTTCTGCCTGCTCCGGATCGGGTCGGGATCCCTGTTCGCCCCCATGGGTCTGCACTGGGCCACCAACGGTTGGGGCTACCTCTTCGCCCGACGGGTCAGTCCCAAGCCGTCGGGCTGAATACTCTGGCCCGGTGACCCGCAGCGCCGAGGACGAGATGCACCTGCGGTACGAGCGCTACGAGGCCTGGGCGACCGTGCCGCTGCTCGCCAACGGGTTCGTCTACGCAGGCTCCTTCATCGCGATCCTCACCGACCCGGGCGACACCGTGGCCCAGTGGGTCTTCTGGTTCTCGTGGGCGCTGTTCGTCGCCGACTACCTCATCTGCATCTACCTGCACCCCCGTCGCTGGCGCTACATCCTTACCCACCCGTTGATCCTGGTCGCACTCGTCTTCCCGCCCCTGCGGCTCTATCTGTTGTTCCTGGTCCTCGAACGCGCCTTCCGCAACAAGAACTCGCCCTTGCGGGACAAGATCGGCCTGATGGCGCTGTACATCACGATGATCAACATCGTGTTCGGCTCCTACCTCGTCTGGCGCTTCGAACACGGGGCCCCCGGCGCCGACATCCACACCTACGGTGAATCCCTGTGGTGGGCCGTGGCCAGCGTCACCACGGTCGGCTACGGCGATTACGTTCCGGTCACGGTTGCCGGGCGGGTGACCGCCACGGTGATGCTGTTCAGCGGCGTGGCGTCGATCGCGGTGTTTACCGGCGTGCTGGTCGGGTACCTGTCAGCCGATGCCCGCCGGGCCAGGAGGACCAGGAATGAACCACCGGCGACCCCCGATGTCGACCCGGCAACCGACCACACCGTCGACCTGGCCGCGGTCGAGCGGCGACTGGCTGCCATCGAGCGGGCCCTCACGATCGGACACCCCGACGCGACCTCCCCGGGAGGGTCGGACCCCGACACTAGACTCACCAGCACAGCCGGTCGCCCGTCAGAACGACAGGACGGACGAACCCCCACACAGACCCGACCCCCCACACAGACAGGGAGCGACGATGACCACGACCTCGCCGCTGACCACGGCCCTGGACCTGGATCGCCGGAGCAGTGAACCGGGCCTGACCGCCGAAGACACCCGCATCCTGGACTTCGAACGGAGCTGGTGGCGTTTCGGGGGCGCCAAGGAAGAGGCGATCCGCGACAAGTTCGACCTCACCGCGACCCGCTACTACCAGCTGCTCAACCGGCTGATCGACAACGATGCCGCCCTCGAGGCCGACCCGGTGCTCGTGCGCCGACTGCGCCGACTGCGGCAGCAGCGCCAGGAGTCACGCTCCGCCGTGCACCGGTCGCGCCGCTGACGGTCGGTCCACATACTCGGGCAGCGACAACAGCGGCGGACGCTCCACTGTCTGGATGTCGTGCTCCCGGACGGCGAACACGCCGTCCTCGTGGCTGAAACCGGGAAGTGTCGCCGCTGCGGCAGGCCGGTACACCTGCCCCTCGGGGTCGGCCCGGGTGAGAGCAGCATGCAGGATCTGCGCCGACATCCGCGACAGCCTGGTGGCGTCCTGATGCCGGTGCTCGCGTTCGCCGAGATCCACCTGGGCGATACCGTCCAGTCCGACGGAGCGGAACGTGTCCACCAGCACGCCGATCTCGATGCCGTAGCCGCAGGGCATGGGCAGCGCCTCGATCAACGACCGCCGCACCGCGTACTCGCCCGACAACGGTTGCGCCACCCCGGACAGGGCCGGCCACAGAGCGTTGATCAACGGCCGAGCCAGGATCTCGGTGACCCTACCGCCACCCGCGGCGATCCGGACATCCCCGGCCACCAGCGGCCGGTCGTAGATCGCCTTGACCAGGTGCACCCCGTCGTCGGTGAGCAGGGGTCCGAGCAGTCCCGTCACGTAGTCGGGACGGAACGACCGGAGGTCCGCATCGACGAACACCACCAGGTCGCCGGTGGTCGCAGCCAATCCCCGCCACATGGCCTCGCCCTTGCCCCGTTCCAGCGGGACCTCGGGCAGGATGTCGCTGCTGGTCACGACCCGGGCGCCCGCGTCCCGGGCACGTTCGGCGGTGGCATCGCGACTGTGGGTGTCCACCACGACGAGGTCGTCGACGAGTCCGGCGGAGACGAGCGTCCGCACGGATTCCACGATCGGTCCGACCGTCTCCGCCTCGTCCAGGGCGGGAAGGATAACGTCGACGCTGCGACCGGCTTTGAGGTCCAGGAGTCGGTCGAGCGGCCAGTCGTGTGCCGCCGACGTACGCCGGTCGAACCACGCCCGCACATCAGGTCGCATCCGGACTCCCAGGAAGGGGGATGCGTTACGATAACCGCTACAACCGAACAGTCTCATCCAGAGGGGCAGAGGGAAACGGCCCAGCGAAGCCCCGGCAACCGTTCAGTCGGTGCCAAGTCCGTCCCTGTCATGGGAAAGATGAGGAGATCTCGATCGTGACTCTGACTGCCCCCGCCGACGGCGCTGTGTCGGCCGCCGACTTCGGCAATGCCACCGGACTCGTGTGTCGCGAATGCGGCGCCTCCTACGACCTGGGCGCGGCCTACGCGTGCGTGGAGTGTTTCGGGCCGCTCGAGGTCGCCTACGACCTGAGCGGCATCACCCGCGAATCCATCGAGGCCGGACCGGCCAATCTGTGGCGCTACTCCGCCTTCCTGCCCGTCGCTTCCTACGCCGGCGACGAACCCAACCTGAATCCGGGCCTCACCAAACTGGTGCGAGCCGACAACCTGGCCGCCGCACTCGGCATGACTGCTCCCCTGTGGGTCAAGGACGACAGCGGCAACCCCACCCACTCGTTCAAGGACCGCGTCGTCGCCGTCGCTCAGTCCGCCGCCCGGCGCCTGGGGCTGACGACCCTCGCCTGCGCCTCCACCGGCAATCTGGCCAACGCCGTCGCCGCCGCGTCCGCTCGCGCCGGCATGGGCTCGGTGGTCGTGATCCCCTCGGACCTCGAGGCCGGCAAGACGATCACCACCGCCACGTATGACGGCACGCTGTTGGCCGTCAAGGGCAACTACGACGACGTCAACCGACTGTGCAGCGAACTGATCGGCGACCCGGTCACCGCCAGTTGGGGCTTCGTGAACGTCAACCTGCGCCCCTACTACGCCGAAGGTTCCAAGACGCTGGGCTACGAGGTGGCCGAACAACTGGGATGGCGTACACCCGACCAAGTGGTGATCCCGGTGGCCTCCGGCTCGCTGTTGACCAAGGTCGACAAGGCCTGGCGCGAACTGACCAAGCTGGGCCTGATCGAAGATTCGCCGTACCGGGTGTTCGGCGCGCAGGCCGACGGGTGCAGCCCGGTGGCGCAGGCGTTCGCAGACGGGCTCGACGTGGTGCGTCCGGTCAAGCCGAACACCATCGCCAAGAGCCTGGCGATCGGCAACCCGGCCGACGGCCCCTATGCCCTCGACGCGGTGCGCCGCACGGGGGGCGCCATCGCGAGTGTGAGCGACGCGGCCATCGTCGACGCGATCCGACTGCTGGCCCGCACCGAGGGGATCTTCGCCGAGACCGCCGGCGGGGTCACGTTGGCCACCTTCCAGAAGCTGCTCGAGACCGGGCAGGCCGATCCCGGCGCCGAGACGGTGCTGATGAACACCGGCGACGGCCTGAAGACCATCGACGCCGTGGCCGACGTCGTCGGCCCCACGGCGATCATCGACCCGTCCGTCGCCGAGGTCCACGACGTGCTCGGGCCCCGCTGACCGCGCACCCCGTCCGAATCCTGAACCGAACACCTGCAATCCGGAGGAATCATGTCCGTCACCGTCCGCATCCCCACGATCCTGCGCACCTACACCGGCGACTCGTCGGAGGTCGTCCTCGCCGAACCGGGCGCCACCCTCGGCACGGCACTCGAGGCCCTCGAGGCCGGGGCCCCCGGGATCCAGGCGCGCATCCTCGACGACGAGGGGAATCTGCGTCGCTTCGTGAACGTGTACGTCGACGACGAGGACGTGCGGTTCCTCGACGGACTGGGGACCGAGGTCAAGGACGGCGCGACGATCACGGTGATCCCGGCGGTCGCCGGGGGCTGACCTTTCCGGTGGTCGAGCGGAGCGGAGACCACCGACACGCACCCACCCGCCGAGCCCGGACCCCGGCGTGGGCGCAGCGAGAGCCGACGCCGGTGTTGGGTTTCGATACGGCGCTAGCGCGCCTACTCAACCCGCGGTCGGTGGGCGGGTTTCGATACGGCGCTAGCGGGCCTACTCAACCCGCGGTCGGTGGGCGGGTCTCGATAGGGCGCTGGCGCGCCCACTCAACCCGCGGTTGGTGCTGAGGTCTCGACTCCGCTCGACCACCGGGTCTCAGGACTGACTCAGAACTCCTCGAGCGCCTCGCGAGCCTTACGCGTCAGCGAGGGGTCGCGCTCTTCGTCCTCCTCGCTGACCATGTGCATGGCCAACTCCTCGGCGCTCAGATCTTCGACATCGTGACTGTCGAGCGCCAGGACCTCGGAGGTGACGTCGGGGCGGACCCCTTCGTCCTCTTCGACGAGTCGACCCACGATGTTCTCGTCGGGGTGGCCGAAGGTCTCGGCCGGACCGTCGGTGCCCAGCTCCTCGGACAGCTCGTGGTACAGCTCCTCGACCACGTCCTCTGCCGGATCGTCGAACTTCTCGCGTGCATGTCGTGACATCGCCGGCCTCCTCGGTCGGGTTCTCTCCTCCGATTCTGACACTCCGGAGGGGCCGACCGGCCAGCCAGGGTTCATCCAGCCAGGACCTCGTCCAACTTCTCGTAGCTGTCCACCAAACCCGACTCCATGCCCGAGGCCAGGAATTGGTCGCGAGCGGCGAACGAATCGACCAGGGACATCGTGTCCAGACGACACCGGTCACCGGGCAGGGCGGTGAACTCCATCCGCTCGAGTGCCACGGAGTCGGGCATGCCGTCGAAGGTGAACGTCTGCACGATCACCTCGCCGGGACGGACCTCGTGGAACGAGCCGTGGAACCCGAACTCGTCGTCGCCGCGGGTGTGCACGAATCGGTAGGCGCCGCCGGTGACGCAGTCCCAGCGGTCGACGCGCATGCCGATGTCGCGGGGACCGAGCCATCGCACCACCAGGTCCGGGTCGGTGTGGGCGCGGAACACCGCATCGACGGGGGCGTCGAACTCTCGGGTGATCCGCACTGCCGGCACCTCCGTGTCGGCGATGATCGTGGTTTCCATCAGGCGATTCCTTCCGTGTCGGCCCGGCGTTCCGGGGATTCGAGGAGTGCGTCGAGTCGGCGGTAGCGGTCTTCGGCTTGGCGCCGGTAGCGCTCGAGCCATGCGGTGGCGAGGTCGAGCACGTCGGCCTCGAGGTGGACCTGACGTCGCTGCGCGTCGGCCCGCTTCGTCACCAGGCCCGCCCGCTCCAGGACGGCGATGTGTTTCGACACCGCCTGCAGCGACATGTCGTACGGCTCGGCCAGCGAAGTCACGGTCTCGTCGCCGGCCGTCAGGCGGGTGACGATCTCGCGGCGCAACGGGTCGGCGAGGGCCGCGAACACCTCGGTGAGCCGGTCGTCCGACCGCCCCGCTTTCTCAACCATGTAGTTGATAATGGTGGCCATGCGAGGGTTTGTCAACCACTTGGTTGAGATTGCTCGAGGCTGGTCTTGGCTTGCACTCTCCCGCGGAGAGTGCTAATCATGTGTTAGCACTCTCAGGCGTCGAGTGACAGCCATGTCGTCCGCGACAACGGCCGATCCGGCACCCGGGGGTGGACCTTTGTCCGGTGGGCGAGGTCCGGACCGGGCTCCGAAAGACGGGGCCAGGGCCGGGTCGTCCGTCGCGGGCGCCGCACCGGATCCGATCAACCTGTTCTTTCGGAGGAACTCGATGTCAAAGATGATCGCGTTCGACGAGGAGGCCCGGCGCTCACTCGAGCGGGGCATGAACATTCTCGCCGACGCCGTCCGCGTCACGCTCGGCCCCAAGGGCCGCAACGTGGTGCTCGAGAAGAAGTGGGGCGCCCCGACGATCACCAACGATGGTGTGTCCATCGCCAAGGAGATCGAACTCGAGGACCCCTACGAGAAGATCGGCGCCGAACTCGTCAAAGAGGTCGCCAAGAAGACCGACGACGTCGCCGGCGACGGCACCACCACTGCCACCGTCCTGGCGCAGGCCCTGGTCAAGGAAGGCCTCCGCAACGTGGCCGCCGGCGCCAACCCGATGGGCCTGAAGAAGGGCATCGAGAAGGCTGTCGAGGCCGTTTCGGCGCAGCTGCTCGAGATGGCCAAGGACGTCGAGACCAAGGAGCAGATCGCGGCCACCGCGAGCATCTCCGCGGCTGACCCCGAGGTCGGCGAGATCATCGCCGAGGCCATGGACAAGGTCGGCAAAGAGGGTGTCATCACCGTCGAGGAGTCGAACACCTTCGGCCTGGAGCTCGAGCTCACCGAGGGTATGCGCTTCGACAAGGGCTACATCTCGCCGTACTTCGTGACCGACACCGAGCGCATGGAGACCGTGCTCGACGATCCGTACATCCTGATCGTCAACAGCAAGATCTCGTCGGTCAAGGACATGCTCCCGATCCTCGAGAAGGTCATGCAGAGCGGCAAGCCGCTGGCGATCATCGCCGAGGACATCGAGGGCGAGGCCCTGGCCACGCTCATCGTCAACAAGGTCCGCGGCACGTTCAAGTCGGTCGCCGTCAAGGCTCCCGGCTTCGGCGACCGCCGCAAGGCCATGCTGCAGGACATCGCCACCCTGACCGGCGGCCAGGTGATCTCCGAGGAGATCGGCCTCAAGCTGGAGTCCGCGGACATCGACCTTCTGGGCAAGGCCCGCAAGGTCGTCGTGACCAAGGACGAGACGACCATCGTCGAGGGCTCCGGCGATGCCGAGCAGATCGCGGGCCGGGTCAACCAGATCCGCGCCGAGATCGAGAACAGCGACTCCGACTACGACCGCGAGAAGCTCCAGGAGCGCCTGGCCAAGCTGGCCGGCGGGGTTGCGGTGATCAAGGCCGGAGCTGCCACCGAGGTGGAGCTCAAGGAGCGCAAGCACCGCATCGAGGACGCCGTGCGCAACGCCAAGGCGGCCGTCGAGGAGGGCATCGTCGCCGGCGGCGGCGTGGCTCTGCTGCAGGCGTCCGAGGCTGCGTTCGCCGGGCTCGACCTGACCGGCGACGAGGGCACGGGTGCCCAACTGGTCAAGGTCGCCGTCCAGGCGCCGTTGAAGCAGATCGCCGTGAACGCCGGACTCGAGGGTGGCGTCGTGGCCGAGAAGGTGCGCTCGCTGCCCGCGGGCGAGGGCCTCAACGCCGCG
>JAXLSJ010000013.1:0-83064 GCA_046330625.1 Candidatus Nanopelagicales bacterium | reverse complement strand
GCTTCAGCGTTGCCAGGGGGCCGTCGGCGATGTGCTGAGCATCAAGGACCAGAACGTCCGTCGCCTGCCTGACGGGGTTCCACACCCAACTGATCACCCACCCCTCGTCGAAGTTCCCACCCGGTCGGGGGCAGAACAACGGCTCACTCGGTCGACAGCCCTCGGGAAGGTCGAACGTGTCGACGTCGGAGGTCTGCACGTTTACCCGGACGATCCCTCCGGTGCCCAGCCATCCGGGGTGTTGTGCGAGGTAGCTGTAGGTGTACTCCTGGGTCGTGCGGCGCTGGTCGTACTGCGGGAACTCGACGCCGAGGTCGCAGATCGGCTCGCCGGTCACAGACCGACGTGCCGTGTCGATACGGAAACGCCAGAGGTTCCCTTCCTCGCCGCCCTTGGGGTCACGGAACTCCTTCAACGGCTCGGCGACCGAGTACCAACTGTCGAAGCGGACGAGGTCCACCACGACCTCGTCGCCGAGGTCGAAGGCCCCGCCGATGTGGAACTGGAACCACGGGTCCACGTCGAACGTGATGTTTCGGCTCCCATCGCGCGCGACGAGCACGACCTGAGTGCCCCGATCGGGGTGCCACCTGATCGAATCGTTCACCGACTTCATGCCGGTGAGGAAGGGCAGGAGGGAGATGTCCGCCGGTCCCACCAAGTAGACGCACCAGGTCGCCGTGAGCGCGAAGTCGTGCAGGAAAGGGGCGTGGGCGACCGGAGTACGGGCCAGGGTGGCCAGGGTCCCCTGGCGGTCGAGGCGGTAGGTGACGATCTGAGTGGTCCTCCCGTAGTGCAGGCCGAAGTTGAACAGCTCGCCGGTGGTCGGATCGAACTTGGGATGTGCGGAGAAGGGCAACTCCGCCGCCAACTGGCCCTCGAAGTCGTAGGGACCGAGAGTCGACAGGTCGTCGGCGTCGACCCGGTACGGGTGCCCTGCCTCCCAGAGGGTGAGCAGACAGTCCTGGTGGCGCATCACCGAGGTGTTCGCCGCGTTGCCGGACTCGCGGGCCGCCCGCAGGTTGCGCAGCGGGCCGCCGGGGATCTGCGTCCCGAAGCCGCGCACCATCGGTTGCCGAGAGCGGGCCTCCACGCTTCGCTTCGCCGTCTGGACGTACCGACTGCGGAAGTGAACGGTGCCGTCTGGTGCAAGGTGCAATCGACGCAGCATCCCGTCGCCATCGAACTCGTGCTCGGCCAAGCGGAAATCCGCGGGGCCATTTCGCACCATGACGCCGGCCAGTCCCTCAGGGAGCAGTCCGTCGATGTCGTCGGGTGTCAGCACGAGGTCGTGTTCGAGTGCTGCGTCGAAAAGGTGATTCATGCTCGTCCCTTCACCCGCGGCCACGAACCTTGTCAGCGTGACATGATCCGCAACGCGTAGCCTGGGTTGGATGCCGACCACACCGATCAACGAGTCCCAACTGATGACCGGCCTGTGGGCGGAACTGCCGGTGCCCACCGACGCCACGACCTCGCGGACTGTCGTGAACAACGACGCCATGCGCATCGTGGAGTTCGCCATGGACTCCGGTCAGGAACTCACCGACCATGCGTCGGATCGCGCCGTGGCCGTGCTGATGCAGGTCGGCGAGATGACCTTCACCGTTGCGGGAGTCCCCCACGACCTGGTACCCGGCGATGTCGTGTATCTGGCGCCCGGTGAACGTCACGCCCTCGTCGCTCGGTCAGCCTGCCGGTTCACCCTGGTGCTGACGCGGGTGGGGGCTACCGCCTGACCGCGAGAAAGACGGAAGTCCCGGGACATCCGTTAGGGACGTCCCGGGACTTCGCCACTGTAGCGGGGGCAGGATTTGAACCTGCGACCTCTGGGTTATGAGCCCAGCGAGCTACCGAACTGCTCCACCCCGCGGTGGTCGCCTGCGCGACGCCCCCATGCTAGCCGGGACCTGCGAGCGACACCAACTCGTCGCCAGCAGCCCGGACATGCCGGGCGGCAACGCGCTAGCGTCGGCAGCGCGTCGTCGCCTGTTCTCGGCGGCGCGGACGACGAGGTCGGAGGTCGCGATGGCCGTCTCCCGGGCGATGGCGGGCGTGGGTACCGCTGTTGCGGCGCTGATCGCCGGGGGACTGCTGTACGCCTCGGCGCCCCCGACATCACTCGTGGATGCCCCGGCCTACCCCCAGGACGAGAGCCAAGCCGGTGACCTCGACACCACGATCACCCCGAAGCTCGCCGGGTTCTACGACACTCCGCTGGGCGACGCGACGACGCCGGGAACGCTGGTGGCTGCCGAGAAGGTCGATGGCTCCCCGAAGGGGACCAAGGTCTACCGGATCCTGTACGCCTCGACCGACCTGCAGGGCAATCCCATCCCCGTAACCGCCCTGTATGCCGTGCCCGACACCACGCCGCCGGACGGGGGCTTCCCGCTCGTCGGATTCGCCCACGGCACCACCGGGGTGGGTCGGATGTGCGGCATCAGCCACACCCCGTTCGAACCCAAGACCCCCGGCTACAGCGCGTGGGTGCCGCACATCGAACCGCTGGTCCAGCAGGGCTGGGCCGTGGTCGCCACGGACTACAGCGGGATGGGGGCACCGGGCCCGTCGTCCTACCTCGTCGGACCGTTGGAGGGTCGCGGGATCCTCGACTCGATGCGGGCGGTCCTCCCGTCGTCTCCCGACACCGGCTCGGTCCCCATCGACACCTCGAAGCTCGGCATCTACGGCAAGTCCCAGGGCGGCGAGGCCGCCATGTCCGCCCTGCAACTCGCCCCCGACTACGCGCCCGAACTCGATCTCGGCGGGGGCGCCATCCTGGCGCCCGGGTTCACCCCGGCACTCCAAGGCGTGCTGAACACCGTCGCCGGCAATCCGACCAGCACTGCCCAGAACATGTTCGTCCTGCTGATCGCCCAGTCCTACGCCGAGAACTATCCGGACCTGGTGAATCTGGACGACATCCTGAGCCCCGAAGGCCGCAAGCGGGCCGACCTGCTCGCCACCAGTTGCGGGTCGGACCTTGCCGACGCCGTGTCGGACGTCCCCTTGAGCCAGTTGATCAACACGCCGGTCGCGCCGGGACTCGTGACCGCGCTGGCCCAGGGCATGCCCGGCGGCGCGCCGATCCCCACCCCGATGATCATCGTCCAGGGGCTCAAGGACACGACGATCCTGCCGCAGTTCACCCACGCGCAGGTGATGACGCAGTGCGCCTGGGGATCCACGGTCTACTACGTCAGATACCCCGACGACGACCATCCGTCGATCAACTACCAGGCGCGACTGCACCAGCCCTCGGTGATCGACTGGATGAACGCCCGGTGGGCCGGCGACCCGGCCCCGGACAACTGCGCGAATCAGTTGCTGGGCACCACCACACATGCGACGGGGGTGACGGAATGAACCGCGAGAACCTCCCCGAGGTTGTGGTGGCGGTCACCCTGGGGCTGCTGTTCGTCGTAGCCGCCGCCTATCGCACCGCGAAAGACCCCAAGCTCGGCGTGCGCCGCCGAGCGGCCATGGCGTCGCTGCTCGTCTATGCCGTGGTCGCGGCGCCGGTGTTCGTGGCCTCGGGGATGACCTTCTGGAGCCTGCTGATCCTCGTGGTCGTACTGGCCCTCCCCTTGGTCGGTGCGGACCTCGCCCGGCGTCACTCGTCGGACCCCGAAAGTGCGGGGGAGTCGGCTGCCCGCGCCCTGGTCGGGGTCGGACTTGCGACAGTGCTCCTCATCTCGGCGGCGGAGACCCTGTCGCTGATCGGCCGGGTCGATCCTCGTGTGGTGGTGATCGCGTTAGCGGTCATTGCCGCTCTGGTGGTGATGGGTCAGGGACTGGTGGGTGGCTCCCGGGCCGGCTCGCTGGCGCTGTGGCTCCTCATCGTCCCCGCACTGATCAGTCTCGCGCTCGGGATATTCCTGGGAAGTGTGTCTGCCTCCGTGGCCCCCATCATCCAGGTGCCCGGACTGTCCTGGACTGCTGTGGTGGTCGTCGCGTTGGGCGTCTTCGTGATCGGTTGGGCCGACAACACCGTGCGGATCACCTCGGCTGCGTCCGGTCCCGGACCGTGGCGGACCTGGCTGGGTGCCGCCGTCGTGGTCCTGGTGATCGCCTTCGGTCAGCTCATGTTCCTCGGCGGCGCGGTGATCGCCCTCGTTGCAGTTCTTCGTGCTCCCCGCGAACCTGGACATCGCCCCTGGATTGGCCGGGGTGATCATCGCGATCCTCACCGTCGTCTTCACGGCCTTGGTGGCTCTGGTGCTTGCCGGGGCGGGCGACGCGGGGCGGGCACCGGGCTCACCGGCCCCTGGGTGGCCGGTGTTGGCGTGGTCGCAGCCGCCATCGCCCTTTTCGATCCGGGAGCCGACCGGGTCCTGATCGTCACATCGCTGGCCGCTGCAGCGCTCGTGGGTGCCCAGATCGGCGGCAGAGCCGTCGGCCGAGGGGTGGCCGCCGGGTTGGTCACGGCGATGATTGCCGCTGTGCTGTTGGCGGTCACGTCTCGCCTGGAACTCGAGGTGGCGGCGATCGCCGCCGTTGTCGTGGTGCTGGTCATCGCCTTCGCTGCGGGCCGGACGGGGACGGCCGACCCGGACCCACGGGGGAGTGACCGACAGGACTCCACAGTCTGACCGGCTGAATCTCCTTGTCCCGACGGACTCCCTCAATAGGGTGGGGCTGTCGCGGAGGAGAGTTCATGCGGTATCAGGTGCCGGTCGGTGTCGTGGTTGTCGGACTGTGTGTGGGGGTGCTCGCGCCGAGCATTGCCGCCCCCGGCGCAGCCGAAGGTACGGCCGAAGTGCCCGCCCAGATCGAGACGATCACCGGGGTCACCGCCTCGGTGCCCGGCACCACCAGCGTCGGTGTCCCCGCCGACGTGACGGTGTCGGTCCATCCGGCGACCCGGACGTCCGTCACCATCCAGGAGTCGTCGACCACCAACGGATGGCGTGCCGTCGACACGGTGCGCACCGACGACTCCGGACGTGCCACCGGCAGTTGGCGGCCACTGACCGGCGGCGACTTCTCCCTGCGGGCCGTGGTGCGGAAGAAGGGGAAGCGCCCCGTCAGTCCGGTGGCCCGCACCACCGCCACCTACGGTTCCGAGGTTCCCCCCGACGCCATGGACCCGATGACGCCCGGCGCCCTGTCCGTGAGACGGTCAGCGGTGTCCCGGCACCGGGTCGGTGAGTTCACGGTGACGGTCCGGGGCCGGGGCACCCCGTCGGACGGCGGACTGGGGTGGGCACGCTCGTCGCGGCGCAGCGGGATCACCATCACGGATGCGGCGGGTCGAGTCGCCTTTGCCAGCGACCCGGGCCGTGCATTCGTCGGCGCCAGTCGCAACACCGTCGACTGGGTCTGGCGGTCCAAGGCAGGAGCGTTCTGGCCTCAGGTCGAGCGGACCGAAAGACTCACGAAACAGACCGTCACCTCGGTCCGATCCTCCCGGGCCGGCGTCACGGTCAAGGGCCGGATCTTCGGCGGGGGAACCAGCGCCGGCTACACGTTGACCCTGACGCAGGTTCGTCGGTCCGCGACTGTCACCGCCGTCGATCTCGACCTCGTCGTGTCACGGACCGATCGGCGCAAGAAGCTCACCAGCGTCATGATCACCGCCGGCCGCAGGTCCGGCGCTGCCGTGCACGGGTTCGGGGAGTCGTTCCGTCCCTTCGACCTGTCGGGGGTGGTCATGCCGATCCTGGTCCAGGAGCAGGGCGTCACCCGTGGCGAGGAGCCGGCCGCGAAGATCGTGGACCTGGCCACCTGGGGAGCCGGGAACCTCAACACCTCCTACGCCCCCTGGCCGAGCTATGTGACGGCGCAGAAGCGGTCCTTCGATCTCGCCGACACGTTGGGCAGCGGCGCGTTCTCGATCGCCGACATGTCGCGACGTTCGCAGGTCTCGCTGGAGTCGTTCCACGGGTCCATGAGTGCCCAGGTGCTGGCCCGCAGCACGCCGCGTTCGCTCATGGCCGCCCGCGGCGCCGGAAGCCGACGAGCCGAACTGGCGCCGTGGATCCAGAAGGGCGCGGTCCTGGGCATCCAGGGCGGCACGAAGAAGGTCCGCAGAATCGTGAAGGAGATGAGGCAGGCGGGCAGCAAGATCTCCGCGGTATGGCTGCAGGACTGGGTCGGCAAGCGGGTCACCGATTTCGGTGAGCAGCTGTGGTGGACCTGGCAACTCAACCGAGTCCGCTACCCCGGCTGGGGGAAGATGGTGAAGGACTTCGACCGCCAGGGGATCAAGACCCTCACCTACATCAATCCGTTCGTCGTCGACGTGGACCGGGTGGACGGGCAGAAGATCACCAACTTCTACAAGCAGGGCGAGAAGAAGGGGTACCTGGTCCGGAACCAGCGCGGCAAGACCTATGTGATCGAGACGGTCGGATTCCCGACCGCGCTGGTGGACCTCACCAATCCCCGCGCTCGGGACTGGTACGCCGACATCATCGCCAAGAAGGTCATCGGCGTCGGAGCCTCCGGATTCATGGCCGACTTCGGCGAGTACCTGCCCTTCGACAGCGTCCTGCACAAGGGTTCGGCCAGGGAGCAGCACAACCGGTATCCGCAACTGTGGGCACGCACCGTGCGGCAGGGATGTGCTCGCAGCGCGGTCCCCGACTGCCTGGCCTTCTTCCGGTCCGGGTACCTGGGAAGTCGATCCGACGTCCCCCTGTGGTGGGCCGGCGATCAGATGGTCAACTACGCGCCCGAGGACGGCATGCGCAATGCCGTCAAGGGCATGTTGGCCGGTGGTGTGTCCGGCGCCCCGCTGTGGCACAGCGACATCGGCGGGTACACCAGCGTCAACACCGGCGTCGAGGACTTCCAGCGGCCGCCGAACCTGAACGCCCGTTGGGGGGAGATGCAGGCGTTCGGTCCGGTGATGCGCACCCACGAGACGAACCGGCCCACGAAGAACCAGCAGGTCTACAGCACCCCGACGACCCGCAGGCAGTTCGCGAAGTCGTCCCGGATCTACGCCGCACTGCGTTCCTACCGCACCGGTGTGGTCGAGGAGGCCGTGAAGCAGGGGATCCCGGCCATGCGTCATGCGTGGTTGGTGTACCCGGGAAGCAAGGTGGCACGTCAGGACCTGCAGTTCTTCCTGGGTGCCCACCTCTTCGTCGCACCGGTCTACGACGACACGGCGACAACGGTGAAGGTGACATTCCCG
This sequence comes from Candidatus Nanopelagicales bacterium, assembly GCA_046330625.1. Taxonomy (GTDB): domain Bacteria; phylum Actinomycetota; class Actinomycetes; order S36-B12; genus CAIWTL01. The sequence goes on along the minus strand of JAXLSJ010000013.1, from coordinate 75,917 downwards.
CCCGGCCGCTGGCGGCACATCCTGACCGGTCAGGTGTATCGGGGTGACCGCGTCACCACGGTGAACGCACCGATCGGGACACCGGCGGCCTTCGTCCGCGTCGGCGACCCCACCGGCACGTCGATCATCACGGCGATGAAGAAGGCGCGACTGTATCGCCGGTGACCTCGTCGAGGAAGTCCACGACGCGGGGGACGTACCAGGGGGAGGTGCTCCCACGCTCGTGGAACCCGACGTGTCCGCCCTTGTCGGTGATCAGGTGGCGGACGCCTCGCTGCTCGAGCGCCACCCAGTCGATCTCCTGGTAGGGCGAGGCCGGGATCATCGGGTCGTCCAGCGAGTGGATCACCAGAGTGGGCACGGTGATGTGGGCGAGGAATCGGTTGCAGGAGTTGATCGTGTAGTACTCCTGGGCGTCACGCCAGCCGTGTCGCGGGGCGGTGAGCACGTCGTCGAAGTCCGGCAGTCGCCGAGCCCGCAGGATCCCGGCGCGCTCCTCCTCGGTGACCTTCGGACGCCCCTGGGCGTCCGGGCGTAACGAGTCGCGCCGCAATGCGTGCAGGATGTAGCGCTCGTAGAGGCCGAACATCGCCTCGCTCAGGTGGGCCGACCCGACCACCAGGTCCAGCGGCGCCGACACCGCCACCCCCGCGACCACCGGCAGCCCGTCCAACGGTTCGCCCAGCAACTTGAGCGTGACCGACCCCCCCAGCGAGAATCCGACGACCATGAGCCGGGCGGTGCCGTCGCGGTTGTCCCGAGCCTCGGGTTCGACGGCGAGCCGCCGCAGCACACACCGCAGGTCCTCGCTCTTCCCGGCGTGGTAGATCTCGGACGTGGTGGCCCCGGACAGTCCGGCGCTGCGCAGGTCCACGAGCGCGCAGTTGTACCCGTCGGTCAGCAGCCCTGCGGCGCTCGCGCGGACGTAATCGGAGTCCGCCGAACCTCCCAGCCCGTGCACCAGGAGCACCAGGCCACGGCGGGGACGGCCGTCGGGGGTCTGTCGGGTCCTCAGGAGTCGCACCCTGAGGCGGTCGCCGGTCCCGTCGTCGAGGTCGACCAGGAGATCGCGTCGGCTGGCGAGCCGGACCAGGTCGCGGCGCCGTGGTCTCACTCGGCTGTAGACGGTCTGCAAGTGGCCCGAGCCCCACCCCCGCGGGGGCGTGAAGTCCGCGTTCACGCTCACCCGTTCAGATTGCCATACGCCACACGGACCCGAACGGCCGCAATCCGTGGCGTCGGCGCCGATCGGGACATAAGGTCGAGCATCGACAGGAGAGGTGTCCTCATGACGATCCGCCCGACTCTGCGCCGACTCGGCGCGCTCATGGCGGCGTTGACCGCCCTGACCCTCGTGGTCGGGCAGGCGGGAGCGTCCGCGGCCCAAGGAAAGGTCCAGGCCTCCGACGCCAAGTCGGTCATCTTCCTGGGCGACTCGGTCACCGCCGGGTTCGGCTACCTGGGCGCCAAGGAGAACGCCAAGAACATCAGCGGATCGGTCAACAGTTCCTTCGCCAACTCCTGGTACTTCGGCGACAACTCGCTGTCGGACTGCAACCCGCCGTCGTCGGGCACCCCCGACGACCGTTGCAGCAACAACAACTTCAACGGCGCACCGTGGAGCGCGGGACCGTGGAAGGCGGGGGCGAACGCTCCCGACGTGGCGTACTCCTTCCAGATCGCCGCGTCCCAGGACCCCGCCAAGGCGGCGCCGGTCGAGAACTGGGCGGTCACCGGATCGACCCCGGCCAACTGGGACGAGGGCGGCGCCTTCAACTACCAGTTGCGCAACATCAAGGACACCTACGTGGTGATGACGCTGGGGGCGAACCCGATCCTGGCGAGTTTCCTCAAGATCCGACTGTCGGGGGTGAACGTCACCAACGGGGCCTGTGCCGACTCGACCGAGTGGCTGGGCTGGACCGGCTGGTGGGCCTACCCGGTCTCCCATGTCGTGGAGTGCGCCGATCAGCAGTGGACGCAGAACCGCCAGAACGACCATCTGGTGAACATCTACAAGACCCTGCTCCAGAACAACAACAAGGTCCTGGCCATGGGCTACTACCGCGCCTGCCCCTGGTCCTTCGGCGTGTGGCAGCCCAACGGCAACGTGGCCAACGGTCCGGCGTCGGGCAACTCCTGCCCCTCGCAGACGGAGAAGGTATCGAGCTGCAGCAGCTGCAAGGTCGACGGGACCACCAGTCAGTGGGACCAGGCGGTCGGTGCTCAGGACGCCATGAACCGCAAGATCGAGAGTGCGGTCGCCCAGGCCCAGTTGTGGGCCAAGAACGCCCCGGGGGTGAATCCCGCGGACCTGCAGTTCGTGCTCCCCGACCAGTCGGAATGGGCCAAACATCAAGCCTGGAGTGACTCGTCATGGATCTTCAAGAACGACACGTGGATCCATCCGAGTAAGGCTGGCCATACCCAGCTGGCGAAGACGGTGACGGGGAAGATGTGCTCGGCCTTCGCGCAGTGGTGCGGCGCCAAGCCGGCCTGGGACACCACGCCCCAGTTGCAGTTGGCGAAGGTGCCGCAGGCCGTGACGGCTTCCGTTCCCCACCGGGCCCGGAATTCGAAGATCGTCGATCTGCCGACCCACACGAAGCAGAAGTCCCCGCTGGCGTGGACCAGCAAGACCAAGAAGGTGTGCTCGGTGTTCGAGGGCGACCTCGTGACGACACGCAAGGACGGCAAGTGCAAACTGCGTGCCTACGCCGCGCCCAGCGGCAAGCACCTGGCGTTCCGCCACAAGTACGCCGTGGCGGTCCGCTGACGCCGCGTCCGACCCCGGAAACGCCGACGAGGGCCCGCTGGGAACAGCGGACCCTCGTCGTGGGGGTGAGTCAGCGGCGGATCTTGTCGACGCCGGACTGCAGCGTCTCCTGCGCCTGGCGCAGCCAGTTGCCGGCCGTGTCGCCGGCGGTATCCACATAGCCTTCGATGCTCTTGGTGGCCTCGGCGATGAGGTCCTTGGCCTCGCCGGCCAGTCGGTCGATGCGGCCTTCGTTCTCGAGCGACTTGTCGCCCGTGACGGCGCCGGCCGCAACCTTGGCCCGGCCCTTGACCTTGTCCGTGGTACCCGACATGGGGTCTTCCTCTCCTCGAGACGCCGCGACGGCGTCGATTTTCCTGTCCTCGGGGTGCCCGTGATGGCCGGGGTCAAACGGCGGTCCGGATCACAGTTGGGCGTCGTCGCGGTGCGGCAGTCACAACCCCGGCGTGCCCGGTAGCCGAACACGGCTCGGCGGGATCCCCGCGAGGCCACCGTGGCATATCTCACTTACGTCGCGTGAATGTTGTATTTGTGTCACGGCAGGGCAGAGGGTTCCCGGAGATCGAAAGGACCCGCATGTCTACGCTGCCCCGAACCACCCTCACCGCGCTGACGGCGATGATGCTCGCCGTGGGAGTGCTCCTGGCCGGCCTGGTGGCGACGCCGAGCGCGGATGCTGCCGTGACTGCTCCGACCGCCTCGAAGAAGCAGATCAAGTCCAAGGGATCCAAGCCCTTCTTCCGCAAGTGCCATCGCACCCACAAGTTCGGGGAGCGCCAGTTCGACTACACGATCGACGCGGTCTTCACCGGTCGGTGCGTCGTGCGCCGGGTCAAGGGTGTCAAGCACGTGAGTTCGTACAACGGGCATCTGCCCACCGCGTCCAAGGCGCTCGACATCATGATCAACATGAAGGGCAGTTGCACCGCCGGGCGCAAGCGTGGCAACGACGTCGCCCGCTACCTGATGCGGCACGCCCGCCAGCACAACATCCGGTACCTGATCTGGAAGAACTCGTACTGGGCGGCGACCAGCAAGCCGACCAAGTTCCGGAATTGGCGGCACGGCATGTCCGGAGGCAGCTGCACGACGCGTCACTACGACCACGTCCACGTCTCGTTCCGCTGACGGTGGTTGACTGGGGGGAGGAGGTCTCTCATGTGTCGACTCTTCGGCGCGAACGCCGGTGATCGCGCGGTCCATCTGTCCTACTGGTTGCTCGAGGCTCCGGACAGTCTCATCGCCGAGAGTGAGCGCAACCCCGATGGCGCCGGGATCGGATGGTTCAGCGACGCCGGGGCGCCACACCTGCGCAAATGGGGATCAGCGGCGTTCGACACCACACAGTTCAGCCAGACGGCACTGGAGCTCGACGCCACGACGTGCGTGACCCATGTCCGCGCCGCGACCACCGGTCGCGACGACGAGAAGAACAGCCACCCCTTCCTCATCGAGTCACGCCTGATGGCGCACAACGGGGGCTTCGGGGACATCCCGAAGCTCGAGGCGAAGTTGGGCGACTACGTGAGGTATGTCCAGGGGGACACCGACTCGGAGCGATACGCCGCTCTCATCGCGCAGGAGACCGACTCGCACGGCGGCGATGTCGGTGCGGGGATCACCCACGCCGCCCAATGGATCGCGGCCGAATTGCCGATGTACTCGCTCAACTGCATCGTGGCGACTTCGGGAAATCTGTGGGCGCTACGCTACCCCGACACCCGGGCGCTGCACGCGGTGCGGCGGTCCGTGGCGGACGCCGAGTGGCGCGGACAGAGCAGTACCGCCGGGCATGTCCTCACCAGCTGCGATGGCGAGGCGGCCGACCTCGTCCTGGTCGCCAGCGAGCGGATCGACGACGCCGACGACTGGCGCATGCTCGATCCCGGTGAGTTGATCCACGTCGACTCCCGGCTCCAGATCACGTCGACAGTGGCGGTCGACGGCAGTCCGGCAAACTTCCATCTGCCGCCCGGAGTCGACCACAACTACGACCTCTTCTGATTCCGTAGCGCAACAACCCGCGTTCCGGCCTAGGGTCGGCGCATGGCGACCACCGCAATGCCGCCCAGCCATTCCGATCGTGGCTTCATGGGGCAGCCACGGGCGCTGTCCACGCTGTTCTTCACCGAGATGTGGGAACGGTTCTCGTACTACGGCATGCGGGCGCTGCTGGTCCTGTACCTGACCGCCCCCTTGGTAGCCGACGACGGCTACGGCCCCGGACTCGGCCTCGACAAGGGCACGTCCATCGCCATCTACGGCGCCTACTCCGGGCTGGTGTACCTGACGCCCATCGCCGGTGGGTGGATCGCCGACCGATTGATCGGTCCCCGCAGCACGGTGCTGTACGGCGGCATCGTGATCGCCCTGGGCCACTACTGCATGGCCGCTCCGTTCGAGACGACGTTCTGGATCGGGCTCCTGCTCATCGCCCTGGGCACGGGACTGCTGAAGCCGAACATCTCGGCGATGGTCGGTGACCTGTACTCCGAGGCCGACACCCGCCGCGACGCCGGCTTCTCGATCTTCTACATGGGCATCAACATCGGTAGCTTCGCGGCGCCGCTGGTCACCGGATGGGCCGCGCAGCAGCGCGGGTACCACTGGGGTTTCGCGATCGCCGGGATCGGCATGACCTTCGCCGTCATCCAGTACGCGATCGGATGGAAGCGCCTGCATGGGATCGGAAACCATGCGCCCGACCCCGCGACGGCCCACGAGCGCAACCGCTTCTTCCTACTGATCGCCGGTGCCGTCGTGTTCATCTTCGGTTTCGCCGCCCTGCTGGGATTCGTGACCGACTGGACGTTCTTCGACCGGGTCGCGACCACGATCACGATCTTCATCCTGTGTGTCCCGTTCGTGTACTTCTTCCAGCTCTTCCGCCGGTCGGACTACACCCCGACCGAACGCAACCACGTGCGGGCGTTCATCTGGATCTTCATCGCCGCCGCGGCGTTCTGGATGGTCTTCGAGCAGTCGGGGTCGACGCTCACCCTCTTCGCCGAGGAGGCCACCGACATGCACGTGGGTGGCTGGGAGATGCCGGTCGCGTGGTTGCAGTCGGTCAATCCGCTGTTCATCATCATCTTCGCACCGATCTTCGCCGCGATCTGGACCCGGCTTGCCGATCGGGCGCCGCGCACGTCGATCAAGTTCGCGATCGCCCTGGTGGGGGTCGGGATCTCGGTCCTGATGCTCGTGATCCCGATGCAGCAGTTCCAGAACACCGGCACCCAGGCGGCGCTGTTCTGGATCCTCGGCACCTATCTGCTGCAGACGTGGGCCGAGCTGCTCCTGTCGCCCACCGGACTCTCGGCCACCACGAAGCTCGCCCCGGAGGGCGCCAGTGGTCAGATGCTGGCGCTGTGGTTCGTGGCGACCTCGGTGGGTACGAGCATCGGCGGCCAGATCGGCAAGTTCACCGCCGATGATCCCGTGCACACCTTCTTGCTCAGCGGCCTTATCCCCATCGCCATCGCGGTGGTCCTGTTCGTGTTCCACCGCGTCCTGAACCGGCAGATGGATCCGGTGCACTGAATGTGGCCCATGGTCGAGGACCCGCGATGGGGCGTGGCGCCGCACTCGGGGTGATCGCCGCGCTCACCGCGGCGCTGACCGGGTGCTCAGCGGATTCCCCACCCTCCGCCGCATCGCCGTCGCCGTCCGCGGTCCCGGATCACGACGTGCAGTTGCAGGTGCAGACTGCCGAGGTCTCCGGACGCCGGGTCGCGTGGGCCCGGCTGGGAGCAGGCGGCGCCGGCTCCGGGGATCCGCTGGTCCTCCTCAACGGCACCGGGTCGCCCATGGCGGAATGGGATCCGATGCTGTTGGCCGAACTGTCCCGGGGACGTCAGGTCATCGTGTACGACTATCCGGGTCTGGGGGGTTCCCAGCGGCTTCGCGGCCGACTGACGTTCGACCGCCTGGCCGACTCGCTGCACGGACTCCTGGGCGCGCTGGGACTGTCCCAGGTGGACGTGCTGGGGTGGTCGATGGGGACGTTCGTCGCGCAACGACTGGTCGTCCGCCACCCCCAGGACGTGGGCCACCTGATCCTGGTCGGCGGGAATCCGGGAGGGTCCCGCACGACGTTGGGACCCCGATGGGTGCAGCGCGCGGACAGTGACCCCGATGCGGGGACCGACACCTACCTGCGGACGAACTACCCGCGGATCCCGTGCGCCCAGGCCGCCGGACGGCGGTTCCTGGAGCGTCTGAGCCGCGGCAGTCGACTCCGGGCGTTACCCGCCTGACCGGGTGCCACCGCGGACGTACGACGCGATGGTGGCCGCCGAGGATCCGTGGCTGCGCTCCGACCGGAACGCCGAGGAACTCGGCCGGGTGACCGCTCCACCCTGGTCGCCAGGAGTGGGGTCCGAGGATGTCATCACACCACCGCCGAACAGCGAGCAACTGCAACGGCTCATCCCGGGGTCGACCCTGCTGCGGCTGGGGTCTCCGGGCATTCCACGATGTTCCAGGATCCGGTCGCGAGACGCGCGTGGTCGACGACTTCCTGAAAGGGGAGTCTGCCACTGCGGCGGTCGTCCCGTCGTGCGGGTGAGTCGGGGGAGGTTCAGTCCCGGCGCGCGCCGACGCCGCACGATCACGAACACGGCAGCGGCTCCCGCGCAACAGCGACGACGACGGCGATCTTCGGGGCGAGGCGCCTGCTGTGCTCGGCCAACTCCTGCGCCCTGCCAGCGCGTCGTCGGCATGGGCCAGCACGCTGTCGGTCCGGGTCAGGGCCTCCTGCAGCTGGGCCAATTGATCGCGGGCGCCTTCGACCTGCTGCTGCCGTTCGGCCAGGGACTCGGTCATGCTCATGGGGCTCCTCTCGGCTTGTTCCGACCGTAGCGCCCGGTCGCGTCCGTGACCCGGCCTCGGGACATCCGGTCGACTCCTCACCCGAGGAGAGGCAGCTCCTCGTGCAGCAACGGGGACTGGGCCGTCACGTTCAGGATGGGCGCCTCCAGATCGTCCGGCGGGACGATCAGCCCGGGTGGTGCCGGTGGCCCGACAGTCGCGCGGGCGACGAGCCAGTCCGCTGCGGCGTTCGACAGCGCCATGGACGATTCGAGATACCGCAGGCGCGTCGGTTCGGGAAGCACGAAGTTCAGCGGGGCCTTGTCGTTGAGCACCCGCCGGCCCGGCACGTCGTCGCCGTACTCGTCGGTGGCGCCCATGTTGGCCAGCAGTGCCGAACTGGTGACCACGGCGTCCGCGTAGGCCGACATCACTCCCGTGACCCCGGTGGCCGTCACGATCCAGTCCGCGCGATCGATGGCCGCCCGCACGGCGACTGTGTCACCCGCCGGCAGGAGTGCGACACCCGGCGGGACGGCGACGGGTCGGGGATCGACCACGCTGACCCGTGCGCCTGCGGTCGCGGCCCGCCAGGAGATCCCCCGTCCCACCTTGCCGCCGCCGAAGACGAGCAGATCGCGACCGGCGAGGTCGTGCCCCAACCGGGCGACGGCGCGCAGGAACCCGTCGCTGGTCCCCAGCAGGTCCTCGATGACCTTGATCCGGCCGGCGTCGACCAGGACCACGGGCACGGCGGCGTCGGCGTAGGGGTCGGCGCCGGACCGGGTCAGTTCGGCCACTCCCATCGACCCCGGATGACGGGAGTGGCGCCCGGCGCAATCGAGCACCACGTCGAAACCCGTATCGGCGTCACCGCGTTCCACGGGGATGCCCAGGTCGGCCACCAGTGCCACCACGTCGGGGTCGTGGGGGATGCCCGGCGCCGCGCTGACGGTCACCTGCGCCCCGGCGTCGAGCAGCGCCAGGTACTTGGGCAGGGTGTTCCGCCAACAGGGTGTGGCGTCGAGGATGGACCGACCCTCGAGGTGCGGCAGCGCCCCGGGGATGCTCTGCGCCGTGAGCGCCGGGTACTCGACGGGCGGGTAGGACCGCGCCACCTGTTCCCGCAGCCGGGCGACCTGGTTCACCCGAGCTGCTGCTTGACGCTGACCACCTGCTGGAACGTCGGACGGTTCTGGAAGGGGAAGGCGCCGGGCTTGCTGATCGCCGAAGTCACCCGGGGACGGTTCTTGTCCCAGCACGACGCCTGCGGGTCGTCCGTGCACGAGCCTCGCCCATACAGTTCCTGCGGAGTGACGGTCAGTGCGGCCCGCAGCGCGGTCCGCAGTAGCTCGCGGCAGTCGGCCTTGTTCCCGTCACCGCAGTAGATGTGCGGGTACCGGCCCTGCACCGAGGCCGGGTCGTACATCATGCGCAGGTCCTTGCTCACGTAGCCGTACCAGCCGTCGGAGAAACTGGGGGCGCGGGGGGAGTCTCCCGGGACCGCTCCGATCGGGATCATCGTCTGGATCGCCTGGAACGCCTTGCGGCCCAGGGTCGGCTCGAACTCGGCCTGCACCAGCAGGGGCCACCAGGCGTCCATGATCCGGATCGCCCGGTTGTGCTCATACCGGCCGTTCTTGTCGAGGTCGCGACGATGGGCGCCGGACGCGGTCCACTGGTCGAGGTCCTTCAGCGCCTTGGCCAGCCGACGATTGCCGGGATTCCCGACGGCCTGATGCAGCAGAGGCATCAGGTAGAGGCCGCGGATGTCCTGGGTCGCAGGCAGTTCCATCGACTTGACCAGCTGAGCCAGGGTCACCTTGCCCTTGGTCAGACGCGACTGGATCTGCTCGTCGATCATCTGCGACCGGTACAAGGGGCCGTATCCCCACTGGTCGTCGGCGGCGGCCCAACCGGGGGCCTGCTTGTTGTTCCACGACACCATCACATCCGGGTCCAGCGTCTGGGCATGGCGTGCGGCAGGGAGTTGATCGAACGTGTACGTCCGCGGGTTGAACCCCTGCCAGTCGTACGCGCCGGTTCCCAGGACGGGGAAGTCGGGCGACGTCCCCGGCGCGCGCAGCGGGTAGGCGCCGGACAGGAAGTAGGCGTTGCTGCGGCCGTCGGTGTAGGCCCAGTTGAACGTGAAGTTGATGCCCTGCGCCGCGCGCTGGAAACTCTGCGGGCTGTGCACGAACTTGGGGTTGTTGAAGCGGGAGAAGCCGATGATCGAATCGGCCTCGTGGAAGTAGGTGCTGCGCGCGATCACGAACGCCACCTTCTTGCCCTTGACCGTGCCGTAACTGGTCACGATGCCGTGCTTGGTGCGCCACGACGTGAGGGTGGCGGAGCCGGCCGGGGTCGGATCGATCACGTTCGGTTCCCACGTGTTGACCCGGGTCAGCTTCTCCATCGCCAGGCACCGGCCCTTGTACAGGTAGTGGTGCTTGTCGCCGCCGCACCGGACCTCGGCGAAGGTGTCCACGTTGTCGGAACCGGCGGACGTGGCGCTCCAGGCGTAATCACGTCCGTGACCCATCTGAACGAACATGTTGAGACCGGCGAACGCGACACCGCGGGCGTCGATCCCGGGCCCGTGCAGATCCGACTCGACCAGGATCTGCGGCAGGTAGTAGCCGACCTGCGGGCCCATGACCGCGATCGCGCGACCGTTGGCGGAGTTGCGGGCGGCGACCAGTTCCCAGTTGGACATGTGGGCCCGGTTGCGCTCCTGCTCGAGCGCATCTCCGAACGACTCGACGGTGCCGGAGTCCGACCGTGCCGCCGTCGCCCCCATGGTCGACGATGTGACCACCGGAGCTTCGCGGACCGATCCGGCCCTGGGGATCGCCAGGCCGCGCGGGGAGAACGCATCACCGTTCTGGAAGGGGAAACGCGCGGAGATCGTGGTCGGAGCCTCGGGATCCTCCTTGGAGCGGAATCCGTACCAGACCCGGCGTCCCTCGGCGACGCCGAAACGCTTCTCGAGCGCGCGCAGGATCTCCGACGATGTGACCTCGGATCCACCACCGCGGCCGAAGATGCCGCCGATCAGCGACGCAGTGGCGATGACATCGCGCATCTTCCAGCGACGGAGCTTCTTGCCGATCAGGCTGTACTCCGCGGGCATGAGCCGAGCGTCGGAACGGGCCTTCGTGATGTAGGCGTTGATGCCGCCGACGTAGGCGCGCACCTCGGATACGGCGCGCCGGCCCAACTTGCCGTAGCCCTCCTTGAGCAGGCGCACCTGCTTGCGGAGATCGCGATTGGTGTACGGCGCGAAGCGCCATTGGCTCTCGTCGCTCGACAGGTTCCCGCCGCCGAGGAACGAGGTCAGGTCGGCGCGCCCGGTGTGCCGCATGACGTCCATCAGGAACAGGCGGTCGGCGGCTCCGGCGTACCCCGCGCCGAACATCGTGTCGCGCCGGGTCTTGCCGTAGATGTGGGGCACACCCCAACTCGCGTCACGGATGATCTTCACGCCCTTGCGGGGTCGCTCCGTCGAACCGCGGTCGTCCTGGGCCACCCCGAAGGTCGCGTCCTTGAAGTAGTCGCCGATCTGGCGGTTCTTCAGGGTGGGGGCGGCGTACAGAAGGTTCTCGTACAGCGGCTGCTGGTCGGCCCAGTGGCGGGGGAGGACGCCCGAGCCGATGAAGTCGAGGAACTCCTGCTGGTTGTCGACGCCCTTCGAACCGGGCGGCAGCACGTTGCGGAAACCACCCGCGTCATGACGCCCGTACTGGCCGTCGCGGGCCGCCTGGGCCGGTGCCGTCGCGGCCACCGAGGCCACGGCGATCGCGGCAGCGGCGGCGAAGGCGGTGACGGAGTGGATCTTCATGGGGACCTCCCGTTGACCTGTCTCGACCCTACTGCGCCGGGACGTCGGACGTCGGTCCGCGGTCCGGATCTGCGCTCACCCCTGAACCATCGGTCATGGCAAGGCCCGACTGAACCGGGAAGGGGGAGCGATCAGGTGAAGCGGTCGTACCACTCCAACGCGTATCCACCGCGCACCGCGCGTACTGCCTCGGCGCTGTCGGCGGAGCCCTCGAAGACGTCGTGGAAGTACACGGTGGCCGCCAGGACGTCGGTCATCTGCTTGTAGGCCGCGAGGTCGAAGCCGCCGTACCCGTACGTCATCTCGTAGATCATGAACTCGGTCTGGGTGCGCGCGTCCCACGGATCGAGATGATGGGCCGACGCATAGGACAGCAGGCTGTTGGGACCGTTGTCCCAGCGACCTCCGGCCGACCACTGGGCCAGGCCCATCCCCGGGCCGCCGGACTGGGTGACGGTCGGGTCGATGCCCGACTCCTGCTGCAGGTTGCCCAGGATCCCGGCCGCGGCCTGCGGCGAGAAACCGTTGCGGATCAGGATGCTCCACACGATGGGTGCGGCGGGGCCTCCCACACTCCCGCCACCGGCGACGGCGGCGGACTTCAACTCACGCTGGTACACGGACTCAGCCTTGTCGTAGGCGGCCTTGGCCTTGGTCAGTGCGGTGTGGCCGGCGGCGATGTCGTCCTCAGCCTGGGCCGCGTCGTCCTCGGCCGCCCGCAGGTCCTTGCGGGTTCGCGAGAGTTCGTCGGCGGCCACGTCGTGGTCGCGGTCGGCGGCGTCGAAGGTGGCGCGCTTCTCCGCGGCAGTCGCGTGGGCGGCATCGGCCTCGCGCACGGTTCGCTCGGCCTCGACCACCGAAGCATCGCCCAGGTTGTCGAACGCCATGTCCCGACGGGCGAACGCGTCGAGCGCGCGAGGACCGTCCGTGGCGAAGCTGACGAACAGCGCCAGGTCGCTGGAGGTGGCGGAGTTCATGTAGGCGTTGCGGGCCATGCGCAGCAATGCCTCGCGGGCTTCCTTCTCCTTGGCCCGCATCCGCTCCTCGACCGCGGTCGCCTGTCGGGCCTCGCCGGCTGCTTCGGCGGCTCGCTCGCGGGCCACCCGTTCGACCGCAGCCGCCGCGTCGAAGGCTTCGCGGGCACCGGCCTGTGCTGTCTGGGCGCCGGTGAGGCGTTCCTGCGCTGTGGTGATGGAGTCCTTGGCGGTGGCCATCGCGTCGGCGGCGTCGGCCATCCGCTTGGCCGCCACCGAGATGTCGGACTGGGCTTCGGCGACCGGAGGGCTGACCGGCGGGGCTGCGAGTGCCGGTCCGGCAGTCAGCAGCGCGAGCACGGCGGCGCACACCACCACACGCACTGGACGACCCATGACATCTACTATCGGCGCAATCGGCCGCCTTCCACAGCCAGATGCCGAATTGACCGTTGTTCCGAGACTCGCCGTGGTCAGCGGGGGATCAGCGCCAGGACGTCGTCGGCTGCCCGGATGCCGGACTCGATGCCCCCTTCGATGTAGCCCACCCAGCGTTCGGCGGTCTCGGTGCCGCCCCAGTGGACCCGATCCACCGGCGCCCGCAGCGCCGATCCGAATTGGGTCCAGGCGCCCGGCGGGAGATGGGCGCCGTAGCAGCCGCGGGTCCACGGCTCGGCGGACCAGTCGGTGTCGGTGTAGCCGGTCATGTCCTGCGCCCGGGGTCCGAAGTACCGGGCCAACTCCGAGGCGACGACCTCTTGCCGCACGAATTGCTCGTAGCGCGAGGCCTCGACGGCTTCGGTGCCCTCGAAGAACCCGACCAGGATCCCCCGCTCGGCACTGGGCGGTGAGTTGTCGAAGATCACCTTGATCGGTCCCTGATCCCCGGCTGCCTCACCCGACAGGCCGTCCTCGCGCCAGAAGGGCGTGTCGTAGAGCGCGTGGAACTTGATGACCGAACCGTGCGGCATGCGCTGCAGCAGCTGGGCCCGGTCGGCGGGCAGGGGCGGGTCGAAGGTGATGGCCGACGTGGTGGCCGGGGGCGTGGTCACGATCGCGAAACCGGCATCGATGGTGGTGTCCCCGGCGTGCACCACGACCCCGTGGTCGCGCTGCCGGATCGTCTCGACCGGATGCGCCAGGAGCACCCGGTCGCCGAGTACGGCAGCCAACCCCTCGGCCAACTGCTGGGTGCCGCCCAAGACCCGGTCCTGCTGGGCGCCGCCGGCACTCGACAGCAGGGCTTCGAGAGAGCCCCCCGACTTCGCGTAGAACAGGGCGTGGAGCAGCGAGATGTTGGCGGCTTCGGTGGCGAACACGGCTTCGGCGGCGACCCGGAAGAAGTCGCGTCCGGAGCGGGTGTGGACCGTGCGACGGATCCATGTCTCGAACGTCTGTGCATCGAGGTCGCGGGCTTTCGGGGTACGCCAGGGGTGTGCCAGGTCGACGGTGTCGGCAAGCCGGTCGAAACGCCACTGGGCCTGTCCCACATCGGCGAGCGCGAGCGGTGGCAAGGTCGGCAGTCGCCCTTGGTAGCGGGTGTGCCGCCCGTTGAAGACGAGCAGTTTGTCGCCGGTGACGTGGGTCGGCATGGTCTGCAGACCCAGGCGCTCGGCCAACGCGTAGGCGAGGTCCTGGGTGGGGCCGAGCCACTGGCCGCCCTGGTCGATCCACGTGTCGGAGTCCCAGGTCTCGGTCAGGAGTCGACCTCCGACGCGGTCCCGGGCCTCCGCCACGACAGCGTCCACACCGTTGGCCACCAGTCGGTCGGCGGCGCTGAGCCCGGCGATACCGGCGCCGACGACGACCACGCCCGTGCTGATGCTCCTCATGATCCCAGGATGACATTCCGTCAGGGAGTGTCGACCGGGCCGTCGGACGGTGAGGCCGTCGGCCCGTCCGGACGGTGGGACTGGCTGTCCCTCTCGTAGGACGCCACCGTCTCGCGCAACTCTCGGCGCTTGCGCACGAACCGGGCCCGCAGCCCGACGATCATGAACGGCAGGTAAGCGCCGATGAAGATCATGATGAGACCGAAGATCGTCCAGAGGTTGGTGAAGTCGGTCCCGGAGTAGCGGTCGATGCTGATGTTGAGCATGGACAACCACCAGCCGCCGACCATGAGCAGCGCACCTGCGATGAACCCTCCGGCGCCGTAGAGGAAGGAACCGAGCTTCTCCATGCCGCCAGACTAGGCAGCCGGCCGCAGTGACACCCGCGGTTCGGCCGCAACTACGCTGCTGGTGTGAGTGCCCGTCCGGTCGCCGAACTCGTCCACCCCGGCTGGGTCCCCGTCCTGGAGCCGGTCGCCGGCGTTATCGCCGGGCTGGGCGACTTCCTGCGGGCGGAGTTGGCGGAGGGGCGGCTACCTGCCACCGGCGACCTGGTGCTCCGTGCCTTCAGCCGCGACCCCGCCGAGGTCCGTGTCCTCATCGTCGGTCAGGACCCGTACCCGACCCCGGGACATGCCGTCGGGCTGTCGTTCTCGGTGGCCCCCGAGGTCCGTCCGCTGCCGCGCAGCCTGGGCAACATCTTCTCCGAGTACCGAGCAGATCTGGATCTGCCGCAACCGTCCACCGGCGACCCTGACCCCGTGGTTCGAGCGTGGTGTCCTGCTGCTCAACCGTGTCCTGACCGTGCGCCCGGGTGCTGGGATCACACCGCGGCAAGGGGTAGAACAGGTCACGCAGGCCGCCATCAACGGACTGGCGGCTCGAAGGGTGCGCCGCTGGTCGGGGTGCTCTGGGGTCGCGACGCCCAGACCGCTCGGGAGTTCCTGACCGCGGTCCCGGTGATCACGTCGGCCCATCCCAGCCCGATGTCCATGACCGCGGCTTCTTCGGGTCCCGACCGTTCAACCGGGCCAACGAGATGCTCGTCGAGCAGGGGGCGGACCCGGTCGACTGGCGCCTGCCGTGACCTCGTTCCTGGGCACTCCGGCGACAGCGTCCGGCCCGTTGGGGCCCCAGATGCTGCGCTACGGCCGCGATCGTCCGCGACGCCCCGGATGCCATGCGACATGCGGGACCGGTACGAGGACATCGTCGAGACCACGATCCCGCGGCCGCCCACCTACTTCGTGTCGTCGGCCGAGGCCGCGGCGGGTGCTGGTCGGTCGCCCCCGCGGGCGGCAAGAACACGGTGGTACCGGTCCCTGTCGGTAGTGACCGGCGAAGGCCTGCTGACCTCGCCGATCCACAGTGGCGGACCCAACGCCCGGTGGTGCGGCCGGCGTTCCACCATCGGTTCCTCCCGGGTGTTGCCGCAGCGGCCGACCGGGCGACCGCCGATCTCGTGGCACGCTGGCGGCGAGTACCGCCCGGCGGTGTTGTCGACGTCGACCCGGCGATGATGGATCTGACCCTGCAGGTCGTGGGGGAGTGCCTGTTCGGTGACGACCTGACGGACGTGACCGCCGAGCTCGCCGACGCCACGTTGGTCGCTCGATGTCGTCGTGCGCCGCGCTGGCTTTCCGCTGCCGATCCCCGAGACCTGGCCGACGCCTGCCAATCGGCGGTTGGTGGCGGCGCGCCGTTCCCTGGAGTCGGCTGTGGATCGCCTGATCCGGTCGCGCCGCCCCGATCCGGACTCTGCGCTTCTGCTGGACCTGTTGCTGTCCGCCGATCTGGATCATCGCAGCGTGCGTGATCAGATCGTCACGTTCCTGGTGGCGGGCCACGAGACGGCGGCGAACGCTGACATGGGCGATCGGACTGCTCGCCCGTCACCCCGACGAGCAGGGCCGCGGCGACGACCATGCGCGGGCGTGCATCCACGAGACCCTGCGGCTCTATCCGCCGGCGTGGGTGGTGAGCCGCTCGGCGGAGCAGGCGGACGTCATCGCCGGGAGCCAGGTGCCGGCGGGGGCACTGGTCATCACCAGCCCCTACGTGGTGCGACCCACGTCGCTGGCCCGAGCCCGAGTCCTTTCGGCCCGACCGCTTCGAGGCGGGGCTGGCGGCCGACGAACGTGCCGCCTACCTGCCCTTCGGTGCCGGGCTACGGCAGTGCATCGGACGCGACTTCGCGATCTGGGAGATGACCCGCGTGCTGACCTCCTGGCCGAGGAGTTCCGGTGGGAGCCGGCCTCCGCGTGGCCGGCGACGGACGCGTCGGTGACGCTGCGCCCGGCCGGCGGTATGCGGGTGCGGGTCTTCCCCGCCGGGTGAGCTCGGTGGTCGAGCGGAGCCGAGACCTCGGCACCCCGGTGGTCGAGCGTCAGCGACCCACGTTGACGTACTCGACCAGGGCGTCGCGTTCGTCCTGGAGCTCCCCGAGCCGACTCTTGACGACATCGCCGATGCTGACGATGCCGATCATGTGCTCCTCGTCGTCGAGCACCGGGACGTGGCGGACCCGGGACTCGGTCATGAGACCCATCAGGTCGGCCGTCGTGGCGGTGGGTGGGGCGCAGGTGACGGTGGGGGTCATGATCGCCGACACCGGCATGGCCAGTGTGTCGGCTCCGCTGGTGGCCAGTTGGCGCACGATGTCGCGTTCGGACACGATGCCCACGACGGTGGCACCGTCCTCCGATACCACCAGGGCGCCGATGTTGAACTCGGCGAGCTTGGCCAACAGGTCGGTGACGGTGGCGTCGGGGGCCACCGTCTCCGCCGCACTCCCGCTGCGCTGCAGCACGTGCTCGAGTTTCATGTCGCCTCCCGAAGTGTTGTGGCGGTGAGCCTACTGATCCCCAGGGCGGCTGCGCACCTCAGGCACGAGTTCGTATTGTCCGTTCGTCGTCACCGCGGAGAGGCCGGCGAGGGGAGCGGTGCCGTCGAAGGCAGTCATCGTCCCGCCGCTCTCGGTGATGATGGGCACGAGTGCGGCCATGTCCCACGGCGCCAACGCGGGCTCGGCGGCGATGTCGACCGCACCTTCGGCCACGAGCACATGCGACAGGAAGTCCCCGTAGGCGCGCGTGCGCCAGCATCCCCTCGACGAGCTCGTAGTCCGGCAGCGGCTCCCGTTCGGCCCACCCCGCTCGTCCGAGTAGGAGAAGGAGGCGTCCCGCAGTTCACCGACGCCGCTGACCGCCAGTCGCCGCGTCTCACCGTTCACATCGCGGGTGAATGCCCCGGAACCGCGGGCCGCCCACCAGCGACGGCCCAGCGCAGGCGCGGACGCCACCCCGACGACGAGATCGCCGTCGGTCTCGAGTGCGATCAAGGTGCACCACACGGGGACAGCGCGCAGGTAATTGGCGGTGCCGTCGATGGGGTCGATGATCCATCGGCGACCACCCTCGACAGTCTCGGTGCCGAATTCCTCGCCGAGGATCCCGTCGTCGGGGCGGTGGTCGGCCAGCAGGTCGCGGATGATCCGCTCCGCTGCCTGGTCAGCCTCGGTCACCGGAGTGCGGTCCGGTTTCGTGTCGACCTTCAGATCGCTCGACCTGAAGTGCGCCATGGTGACCCGGTCGGCGGCGTCGGCGATCGACATCGCCAGGGCGAGATCCTCGTCGAGGGATGTCACGATGCCTCCGCGAACTTCTGCAGGAACAGGGCCTGGGCGGTGATCGACCGCTGGAGTTCGGCCAGATCGATGCTCTCGTTGGGGGCGTGGATCCGGGCGAGCGGATCCTGGGCGCCGGTCCCGATCACCTCGAGATCGGGGAAGGCGGCCACGAGGTTGGCCACGAAGGGGACTGCTCCGCCGAGTCCCTGTTCGGTCGGTTCGGTGTCGTAGGCCTCGGTCATTGCCTCGGCGAATGCGGCGTACGCGGGTCCCCCGACGGCGATCGCGGAGCCGTTGGCGGGCTCGTCGGGAGCAAACTCACACGTGATGCCCCACGGCATGTGGTCCATCACGTGCCGACGCAGTGCTTCGGTCGCCTCTTCGGCGTCCACCCCGGCGGGGATGCGGACGCTGATCTTGGCCCGCGCTTCGGGGATGATGGCGTTGGGGGCGGTGGCGACCGCGGGGGCGTCGAGCCCCACCACCGTGACCGACGGCCGCGAGCACAGGCGCGAGGCCAAGGTGCCGTCGCCGATCAGTGGCACGCCGTCGAGGATCCCGGCCAGGCTGCGGAACGTGTCCTCGGGGTAGTCGGCGCCGGGCCACTCGCCGCCGGGGATCCCCGCGATGGCGCAGTTGCCGCGGTCGTCGGTGAGGGTCGCCAGCATGCGGATCAGCGCCATCAGGGCGTCGGGGGCCGGGCCGCCGTAGACCCCGCTGTGCCGTGGCTCCTCGAGGGTGCGCACGGTGACCACGCCCCCGGCGATACCGCGGAGCGCCGTCGTGAAGGTCGGCGTGCCGAGCTCGACGGGACCCATGTCGTTGATCACGGCCGCGTCGAGATCGGCGAACTCCTGCGGTCGGGTCGTGGGCCACTCCTCGAAGTCCCCGCCGTACTCCTCCTCGCCCTCGAGCAGGATCCGCAGGGTGACCGGGGGGTGGCCGTCGAACGCCCGCACGCAGGCGATGTGGCTCACCACGCCGGACTTGTCGTCGGCGGCACCACGTCCGTACAGGCGACCATCGCGGAGGGTGGGATCGAAGGCCGGGGAGTCCCAGGCGGCGGGATCGCTGCCGGGCTGCACGTCGTAGTGGGAGTAGAGCAGGACGGTCGGGGATCCTGGGGGGCCCGGGACCTCGGCTCGAACGGTGGGGATTCCGGTCGTGCCCGGGATCAGCTCCACCTCGGCACCGGCGTCGCGCAGGAGCTCGGCGCATGCTTCGGCGCATGCGACCACCGGTGTGGTGTCGTAGTCGGGGAAGTGCACCGACGGGATGCGGACGAGCGCCTCGAGGTCGGCCCGGACCTGGGGCATCAGGTCCGCGATCCGGGCGGCAAGATCGGGGGGTGTGGTGTCTGACGCCATGACGGTCACGGTAGCGCGGGCCTCTCTCCCGCGCGCGGTCAGCGACGCTGTGCCCGTCCGCTCCTCGCGGGTCAGCCCCAGACCAGCTCGGCTCCGCTGTGCCCCACGATCACCGTGCCGACGATGGCGCCGAGGGCGACCACGATGCCGAGCAGGGCCACGATCGTGCCCACCGCATTACGTCGGCCGCCACCCTGGCGGTCCATGAGCGCCAGGATGATCACGATGACCATGAGGGCCAGCGCCACCCACGGCAGGTAGGCGCCGTAGGTGAAGTGCCTGTCGGCCCGTACGACCTCGGTCAGACGCAACTGTTCGCCGCTCCACCGCGACACGAACGCCGCGAGCGCGGCGACCACTGCCACGAACACGATCACCGGGCTGTAGCGCTTGGACCGCGCACCGGAGGACGCCATGACCAGCAGGCCGAGGGCGGCCAGGGGGATCAGCACCACCGCGGCGTGGACGACCAGTGGGTGCAGCGGGAGTCCGGCGACTTCGTCGGGCCATCGGATGCTCATGGCGGCAGTGTGTCAGCCCGGACCCGGCCTCCCGTGCAGCGCCTCGGTCCCGATCCGACACCGCGCGTCTGCCCCACCGGCGGAGGGCGGTCACGGGGTCAGGGCACGAAGCAGTCGGCGTACCGAGGCGAGACGGGCGGGGCCGTCCGGGCCGGCATGGCCGGCGGCGACCCAGTCGTCGAGGCCGCAGTGCGGCGGCTCGTGATCACACCCGCGCGGACAGTTCTGTTCGCCGACGGCCAGTTCGCCGAACGCCGTCAGCACCCGTTCAGGGTCCACGTGACCGAGTCCGAAGCTGCGGATGCCCGGGGTGTCGATGATCCAGCCCCCGCCGGGCAGGCGCAGGCCCACGGCTGAGGTGGACGTGTGACGTCCCCGTCCGGTCACCTCGTTCACCCGGCCCGTGTCGCGATCGGCGTCGGGCACGAGGCGATTCACCAGGGTCGACTTGCCCACCCCCGACTGGCCGATCAGCACGGTGACGCGACCACTCAGGCGCTGGGCCAACTCCGACGGCGGGCGGGTCCGTGAGGTGCCCACGATCTCGACACCGAGCGGGCCGTAGGTCTCCGTCAGGGGGTCCGGGGAGGCCAGATCCGTCTTCGTGACGATGAGCAGAGGGGTGAGGCCGCCGTCATAGGCCGCGACGAGACACCGGTCGACGAAACCCTCTCGGGGCTCGGGCTCGGCTGCGGCCACGACGATCCCCAGTATCTCCGCATTGGCCACGACGACCCGCTCCACGGGATCGCTGTCGTCCGGGGTGCGCCGCAAGGCGCTGTTCCGGGGATCGAGGCGGACGATCCGGGCCAGTGTGCCGGGCTGTCCCGACAGATCCCCGACGACGCCCACCCGGTCGCCGACCACCACGGATCGACGCCCCATCTCCCGCGCGCGGACGGCGGTGAGCGTCGGCAGATCGGTCCCCAGGTCGACCGTCAGCCTCCCTCGATCCACGGCCACCACCAGGCCTGTGTCGGCATCCGAGTAGTCGGGACGCTCCTTGGAACGGGGACGCGACCGTCGGGCGGGCCGGACCCGCACGTCGTCTTCGCTGAACTCCCGGCTCACACGGCTCCACCGGATGTCGCGACCGCTGCGGTCCAGGCGTCTGCGAAGCCCGGGAACGTCTTGCCCGTGGTGCTGATGTCCTCGATCTGGACCCCGGGTACCCGGGCACCCAGGATCGCCCCGCAGGTGGCCATCCGGTGGTCGGCGTACGTGCGCCAGCGACCACCCCGTAGGGGGCCGGGTTCGATCCACAGGCCCTCCGAGTCGGCGTGGGTCCGGCATCCCAGCCCGGACAATTCCTCGGCCAACGCGGCGAGGCGGTCGGTCTCGTGTCCGGCGATGTGCCCGATGCCCATCAGGTGCGAGGGGCTGTCGGCGAAGGCTGCCACGGCCGCCACCGTCGGCACGAGTTCCCCGAGGTCACGAAGGTCGGCATGGAGGCCACGGATCCGACCGGTCCCGGTGACGGTCATGCCGGTCGGGCCGGGGGCGAAGGCCGCCCCGAGAGTCTCGAAGGTCTCGATCATGGGGCCCGCCGGTTGCAGGCTGTCGGCGGGCCAGTCGGGGATGATCACCCTGCCGCCCGTGATGGCGGCCAGCGCCACGAACGGGGCGGCATTGGACAGGTCGGGTTCGATCGCCCGGTCGCGGGGTCGCAGCGTGCCCGGGGGGACTGTCCAGCGTGCGTCGCTGCGGTCCTCGACCTCCACCAACGTGGTCACCCCGTGCTCGGACAGCATCCTGACCGTCATCGCGATGTGCGGGAGGCTCGGCACGGGCGCACCCGAATGGCGGATGTCCACGCCCCGATCGAAACGGGCCCCGGACAGCAGGAGGGCGGTGACGAACTGGCTGGTCGACGAGGCATCCACCGTGACCGCCCCGCCGGGCACCCGTCCGGTTCCGGTCACGTCGAACGGCAGCCGCCCGGTGTCGTGGTCGTCCACCCGGATCCCCAACTGCCGCATCGCCATGATCATGGGTCCCATGGGCCGGACGCGGGCTCGTGGGTCGCCGTCGAACGTCGCCGTCGCGCCCGTGAGGGCCGCCACGGGAGGGACGAACCGCATCACGGTGCCGGCCAGTCCGCAGTCGACTGCGACCGCTCCCTCGGCGGCAGCCGGACGGACGGTCACCTGGGCTCCCGCACTGTCGATCGAGGACCCGAGTTCCTGCAGTGCCGCCACCATCAGGGCAAGATCGCGTGACCCGGAAGGCAGGTTGTCGATCCTGCTGACCCCGTCGGACAGTGCGGCGAGGACGAGGGCCCGGTTGGCGATGGACTTGGAGCCGGGAACGGAGACCGTGGCCGCGACCGGGCCGTCCGCGACCGGCGCGGGCCAGTACTCGGGCTCGGGCTGCACGGCCCGAGCGTATCGCCCGGATCCATGGCGTGACGTGGATCGCATTGCGCCCCCGAGTCGATGAACGCAGCACGGATCGGGCATCCTTGAAGGAGACGCGCGTCACGGGTGTCTGGACACCCCACCCCGCGCGTTCGGTCGAACTGAGCGAAGAAGAGGACACATGAGCATCCCGGGCCTGGAGAATCCCCCCACGACGAACAAGAAGCTGATCGAGTGGGTCGAGGAGACAGCGGCCCTCACCCAGCCCGACCGGGTCGAATGGTGCGACGGCTCCGAGGAGGAGTGGAATCGCCTCACCCAGTTGATGGTCGACGGTGGCACGTTCATCCGACTGAACGAGGAGACGCGCCCGAACTCGTTCCTCGCCCGCTCCAACCCCTCCGACGTCATGCAGGTCGAGGACCGTACCTTCATCTGCTCGCTGCGCAGGAGGATGCCAGTCCCGCAACAACTGGATGGACCCCCAGGAGATGCGCGCGACGCTCAAGCCCCTGTTCGAGGGTGTATGCGCGGTCGCACGATGTATGTGATCCCGTTCTCCATGGGTCCGCTGGGGTTCGCGGATCTCGCAGTTGCAGGCGTCGGATCACCCGACTCGCCCTGCGTGGTGACCAACATGAAGATCATGACCCGCATGGGTCGCGAGGCGCTGGACCTGATCGGCGAGGACGGCGACTTCGTCCCGGCCCTGCGTCGGTCGGCTACCCGTTGAACCGTGCCGACGGCAGCACGCGCGACGATGTCGCCTGGCCGTGCAACGACACCAAGTACATCGTCTTCCCCGAGTCCGCGAGATCTGGTCGTACGGTTCCCGGATACGGCGGCAACGCCCTGCTCGGCAAGAAGTGTTTCGCGCTGCGGATCGCCTCGGCGATGGCCCGCGACGAGGGCTGGATGGCCGAGCACATGCTCATCCTCAAGCTCACCGCGCCCGACGGCGACGTGAAGTACCTGGCGGCGGCCTTCCCCTCGGCCTGCGGCAAGACGGGAATCTAGCCATGCTGGAGCCGGGTGTCCCCGGCTGGAAGGTCGAGACCGTGGGCGACGACATCGCCTGGATGCGCTTCGGCGACGACGGCCGGCTGTACGCGATCAACCCCGAGGCCGGCTTCTTCGGTGTCGCTCCCGGCACCGGGATGAAGACCAACGCCAACGCCATCCGCAGCCTGTGGGGCAACTCGATCTTCACCAATGTCGCCCTCACCGACGACGGTGACGTGGTGGGAGGGCATGACCGACGAGGTCCCCGACCACCTGATCGACTGGAAGGGCAACGACTGACCCCGGAGTCCGACGCTCCGTCGAGCCATCCGAACGCCCGGTTCACCGCACCCACCCGCGCAATGCCCGTCGATCGCCCCGAACTGGGGGATCCGCCGAGCGTGCCGATCTCCGCTATCTTGTTCGGCGGCCGCCAGGCCACCAACATCCCGTTGGTCAACGAGGCCGAGCTGGGACCACGGCGTCTTCCTGGGCGCGACCATCGCCTCGAGGCGAACCGCGGCGGCCGGGGGCACCGTGGGCGCACGTCGGCCCTTCGCCATGCTGCCGTTCTGCGGCTACAGCATGGCCGACTACTGGGGTCATTGGCTCAAGATCGGCGAGATGACCGACGCCGAGAAAGCCGCCCAGGTCTACCAGATCAACTGGTTCCGCAAGGACGACGACGGCAAGTTCGTCTGGCCGGGGTTCGGCGACAACAGTCGCGTGCTGGCGTGGATCATCGAGCGCGCGTCGAAGGGCGCACCCATGCTGAGCCCACCGCGATCGGCGGCAAGCCGAAGGACGGCGACCTGTACCTCGAGGGACTCGACCTGACCGACGAGCAGGTGGCCGAGCTGTTCGCGGTCGACCCCGACTCATGGCTGTCCGAGGCCGAGCTGACCGAGGAGTACTTCGCCCAGTTCGGCGACAAGGTCCCGGCCCAGTTGCGCGATGAGCTCGCGGCGCTGCGCCAACGGCTCGAGGCGGCCAAGGGCTGACCACGGCGCACGGACCGGCGGCGGGTGCCGCCCGGTTTGTGTCTTATGTCCCTGCGCGTCCGCTCCGGCACTAGAGTGAGCGCGTGGCGTTCTCCGTGATGCAGTTCATCATCGCCTACGGGTCCCTGGCGCTCATCGCCTGGGCGTTCGTCGATGCCCTGCGGTTCAGTGACCACGACTACCGCGAGGTGGGCAAACTGCCGCGCAAGGTGTGGTTGGGAGTGTTCATCTTCGCCTTCGCGATGCTGCTGTGGCTGGGCGCGTTCCGGTTCGACGAGCCCTTCGGCCCGCGCAGCATCATGTGGGCGGCGTCGATGCTGATGATCGGGTTGTACTTCTACGACCAGCGTCCCAAGTTGCAGCAGGTCCGCGGGCGCTGACCGCGCCTGCGTCGGCGCGCCACCTGCGCGCCCGAGTGGCAGGGTGTCCGCCATGGATCCCCTTCTCTCCGAGCTCGAGTTCCATCCCGATTCCGACAGCGTGGCCGTCGTCCTCGACCCGCCGGCGGAGCTGGACGATGTCTGGGCGGCCTGGCAGGGCCATGCGGTCGACGTGGCCTTCGAGGTGCTGCCCGCCATGTCGTTCGTCCTCGCCTTCGTCCCCGCCGTGCACGACATCGCCGCCCGGGCCGACCAGGTGCTGGGGAATCTGAGCGGTGACGATCCGCGACTCTGGTTCGCCTATCGCGAGAAGGACGCCACCTCGTTCGCGGACTCCGGTCCGGCGTGGCAGGCCCTGGTGGACCGGGGCTATCAGCCGGTCCGTCACGTGACCGTCGACGACAATTGGTCGGCGCTGCGGTTCCGGCTCGCGCCCGACGGACCACCGGCGACAGGCGCGTAGCCGCCACCGGGGGCGGGCGAGTCTCAGCCGCCGTGGACCACCTTCCCCGACACCATCGTGATCTCGACCGTGGCGTCCGACATCAGAGCCTGGGGATCGGCCGTCACGTCGTGATCGAGCACCGCCACGTCGGCTCGCATCCCCGGTGCCAGTGCTCCCGCCCTCGTCTCGTCGTGGTTGACGTAGGCAGATCCTCGCGTGAAGGCGTCGATCGCCGCCGCCCGCGACAGTCGTTGTTCGAGCATGAAGGTCCCCGCGTCCGGGTGACCGGGTGCCCACCGGTTGACCATGACGTCGATCTCGGCGAGCGGGTCCGGCGTGGTGACGGGCCAGTCGCTGCCTCCGGCGATGACGGTGCCGAGCGATTGCAGAGTCGCGAAGGGGTACTGCCAGCCCGCCCGTTCCGGTCCGATCACCGGCAGGGTCAACTCGTCCATCTGGGGCTCGTTCTGGCACCAGAACGGTTGGCAGTTGGCCACGACTCCCAGTCGGGCGAACCGCGCCACATCGTCGGGGTGCACCAACTGCAGGTGAGCGATGTGGTGCCGGAGGTCGGTGCTCCCATTGGCCGAGCGGGCGGCGGCGACCGCATCGAGGCAGTTCCGCACGGCCCGGTCGCCGATCGCATGCAGGTGGACCGGGAATCCGTGGGCGTCGAGTCGGGTGACGGCTTCGGTCAGCACGTCAGGCTCCACGTAGGTCAGCCCGCGGGGGTGCGCGGTGTCGTGCGAACAGCCGCAGTACGGTTCCTGCAAGGCGGCCGTGCGATTCTCGATGATGCCGTCGGTCATGATCTTGACCGTCGTGGCCGCATAGCGGCCCTTGGGGGCCGACTCGCGCTGCGCCAGGAATTCGTCGATCTGTTCCAGCCCTCGGTACCGGTCCCACCACAGGGCACCGGTGACCTTTGCTCGCAATCGCCCGGAGTCGGAGAGGTCGCGGTAGGCGTCGTGGGTCGCCGGGGTCACCCAGGCGTCCTGCCATGAGGTCACTCCCAGGGAGAACAGGTGGTCCTCCGCGGTGCGGATCGCCGCCTGCCAGGATGCCCGGTCCGGCTGGGGGACGAAGCGGCGGTCGAACTCGTAGGCAGCGCCCTCGTGCAGCGTGCCGGTGGGACTGCCGTCCGGTCCGCGTTCGATACGGCCGTCCGACGGGTCCGGGGTCGTGGCCGTGATCCCGGCGATCTCGAGCGCACGGGAGTTGACCCATGCTCCGTGGTAGTCCCGATTGAGCAGGAAGACGGGCCGGTCGGAGACCACCGCATCGAGGCTCGCGGCGGTGGGGCTGCCTCCTCGAAGTGCTCCATCGCCCATCCACTGCCGGTGATCCACTCCTCGGCGGGGTGTCGGGTCGCGTAGTCGGCGACGACGCGCAGGTACTCGTCAGCACCGACAGCGTCGTTCAGGTACACCCGCCGCAGGCTGTTGCCGCCGAAGGGCGCGTGGATGTGCGCGTCGATGAACCCGGGGAGCAGCAGCCGTCCGGGCAACGACAGGACCTCGGTGTGGGGGCCCCGCCACCGCTCGGCATGGGCGTCGTCGACGGCGACGATGGTGTCACCGCTGATCGCCAGCGTCCCTGACCGGGTTCGACCGTCACGCCACAGCAGGGCATCGGCGATGATCAGATCTGCGGACGCCATGGTCCACATCGTGGCACTGCCGTCACCCCGACGTCGCCGTCACGGCCGGAAGGAAGCGGGGGCGCTCTTCGGCAGGAACCGCACCAGGCGTTTCGCGTGGCCGCGGGTCGGGTAGTTGCCCTGCCAGCGGATTGTCGCCTGGTAGATGTCGGGCACGGAGGTGGGTGCCAACTCGACGGTGTGGCAGTGCCAGGCACGACGATGGACCTTGCGCACGCAGATGTCGGTCTGCCCGAAGTTGACGAACGACCGAATCCGGAATCGCACGGTCTCTCCCTTGTGCTGCACCATGCCGTACCAGTCCCCGGTGGGGCTTCCGGTGGTGTCGAGGGTGTGCCAGCCGGCCAGGGCCGGTGCGGCGGGGAGGGTCACGGCCAGAAGGGCCGCGGCAGAGCCGAGGCCCAGTGATCGGGATCTCATGGACGCCTCCTTCCGAAGGCGGGGGGCGCCAATAGCCCCTCTTCCACTGTACGCCCGACCTCAGGCCAGGAACCCGCCCGATTGATGGGCCCACAGCGTGGCGTAGGCGCCACCCTGGGCCAGCAGTTCCCCATGACTGCCGTCCGCGGCGATCCGACCGGCGTCGAGGACGATGATGCGGTCCATCAGTTGCACCGTCGACAGTCGGTGGGCGATCACGATCGTCGTCCGTCCCCGCATCGCATGCTGCAGGGCCTCCTGGATGTGCAGTTCGCTCTCGCTGTCGAGGGCGCTGGTGGCCTCGTCGAGGACCAGGATGGGGGCGTCCTTGAGGATCGTGCGCGCGATCGCGATGCGCTGCCGCTGGCCGCCGGACAACTTCACCCCTCGTTCCCCGACCTGGGTGTCGAATCCCTGGGGGAGCGCCTCGATGAAGTCGAGGGCATACGCCTGCTCCGCAGCGGCCCGGATCTCGTCGAGCGAGGCGTCCGTCTTGCCGTAGGCGATGTTGTCGAACAGTGAGCGGTGGAACAGCAGCGGCTCCTGGGGGACGTAGGAGATGGCCCGGCGCAGGCTCGTCTGGGTGACGCAGGCGATGTCCTGACCGTCGATCCGGATCGTCCCCTCGTCGACGTCGGCGAACCGCAGCAGCAGTCGCACGAGCGTGGACTTGCCGCTGCCCGAGTGGCCGACCAGCCCGACCCGCTGGCCGCCGGGAACCTGGAGCGTGAAGTCGCGGAACAGCGGGGCGTCGTAGTCCCGATCGTGGCCGAAGGTGATGGCGTCGAAGTCGATCGACCCCCCGTGCGGACGCAGGGGAGTGTCGGTGTGGTCCTCGACCCCGGTCGGCAGGGCGAGGATCTCGACCATGTCGTGGGCGTCGCCCATGACCCGGTTGTAGTTCCGCATGACCTGATTGATCTCCCACAGTTGGGTGGTGACGGTCATGGTGTAGGTGACGGCCAGGTAGATCGCGGGAATCGAGACCGCGTCCTGGGTGGCGGCCAGGACCGCGGCCAGGACGGCGGCGACGTTGATGGTGGTGCTGATCCCCGCGTATCCGGCGCTGTAGCGCAGGAACGGCCGCATGACCGCGAACGACGACTCCTTCCATTCGCGGGCCACGACCGCGGCGCCGGCCTGTTCGCGCTCCTCGGCCCCGTAGGCCTTGACCGCCCCGATGTTGGTGGTGACGTCGGCGAGGAACCCGGTCATCCGGTTGGCGGCCTGGGCCTCGGCGACGTTGAGCGGCTCCATCGTGCGGGTCGTTGCCACCACCAGCCAGGTGAACGTGGCGCTCAGCACTGCCAGGACCAGCGCATAGGGCCACAGGACGAAGGACAGCACGACGACAGCGGCGACGACGGTCGTGGTGATCGGGACCACCACCCAGACGACGGTGTCCCAGAAGTTCTCGAAGGCTCCGGTGAGCTTGTTCGTCTGGGACACCAGGGATCCGCTGAACCTGTCGGCGTGGAATGCCGTGCTCTGGCGGGCGAGAGTGGCGAAGACCCTTTCGAAGAGTTCCTGCATCGCGTGCATCTCGAAGGTCCACGCCGACCACAGGGCGACCCGCCACCCGATGATCTCGCCCCCGATCTGGGTGAGCGCATAGAGGATCACCAGCGGCCAGGCCGAATCCCAGGTGAGGGTCCCGGACTGGATCTGATCCAGCAGGGCTGCGATGACCAGTGGGCCGGCGAAGTTGCTGAGCAGGACGGTCAGCACCGGGACCACCAGGGCGATGGTCAAGCGGGCGGGATAGCGCGCCGCGGACGCCCAGAACAGGCGCAGGGTCTCCCGCGAGTTCTTGCCCGCCTGCTCCTCCGGTTGCACCCTGCGAAGCCTAGAGACTTCCCCGGTGACCGGAAACCTCGGCTGAACGCACAGAACTCGGGCGTAGCAGCGCTGCTACGCCCGAGTTCTGTGGCTTTGCCCGTGTTCTGCGGTCAGTCGCCGATCGTCGCCACCATGATGGCCTTGATCGTGTGCAACCGGTTCTCGGCCTGTGAGAACGCGATGTTGGCGTCCGACTGGAACACCTCATCGGTCACCTCCAGACCGTCCTTCATGCCGGTGGAGGCGGCGACGTCCTGACCCACCTTGGTGTTGGTGTCGTGGAAAGCCGGGAGGCAGTGCATGAACTTGCAGTTCGGGTTCCCGGTCTTCTTCAGCGCCGCGGCGTTGATCTGGTAGGGCTTGAGCAGCTTGATCCGCTGGTCCCAGACCTCCTTGGGTTCGCCCATCGACACCCAGACGTCGGTCATGAGGAAGTCCGAGCCGGGCAGGGCCTTCGCCGGATCGTCGGTGAGCATGATGCGGGCGCCGCTGATCTTCGCCTGCTCCTTGGCCGCCTTCTGGACATCCTTGGAGGGCCACAGTTCCTTGGGGGAGCAGATGCGGACGTCCGACCCCATGATCGCGCCCATGATCAACAGGGAGTTGCCCATGTTGGAGCGGGCGTCGCCCATGTAGGTGTAGGTGATCTCGGCGTACGGCTTGTGCGAGTACTCGCTCATGGTGAGGAAGTCGGCGAGCATCTGCGTCGGGTGCCACTCGTCGGTGAGCCCGTTCCACACGGGGACCGAGCTGTGCATCGCGAGTTCCTCGACGTTGGCCTGGGCCGAGCCGCGGTACTCGATGCCGTCGTAGAAGCCGGCCAGCACGGCAGCGGTGTCGGCGATCGACTCCTTGTGGCCCATCTGGGAGCCGCTCGGGTCGAGGTAGGTCACGTGGGCGCCCTGGTCGTAGGCGCCGACCTCGAACGCGCATCGGGTACGGGTGGAGGTCTTCTCGAAGATGAGGGCGATGTTCTTGCCCTTCATCCGCTGCACCTCGTTCCCGGTGTACTTGGCGCGCTTGAGATCGCGGGACAGGTCGAGCAGGAACGTGAGTTCCTTCTGCGTGAAGTCGAGTTCCTTGAGGAAGTCACGGTGGCGAAGATTGACCGGCATGAATGAGCCTTTCTCTGATTGTTGACGTGGATGTCTGGGTGGGTGGTAGGGGAGTGGGGCCGGGGCGCGACGCGAACATCGCGCCCCGACCAGGTCACTCGTCGGCGGAGCCGCGCTCCATCGGGCAGGACATGCAGCGCGGGCCGCCCCGGCCGCGGCCGAGTTCGTTGCCCACGATGCCGATGATCTCGATGCCGTGCTTGCGCAGGAACGTGTTCGTCGTCTCGTTGCGGTCGTACCCGAAGATCACTCCCGGGGCGACGGTCAGGAAGTTGTTGCCGTCGTTCCACTGCTCGCGCGCGGCGCCGAGCTCGTCGATGGGCGTGAACAGCGGGGTCATCTTCTCGACACCCACCGCGTCGGCCAGCACCGGCCACAGTTCCTCGTTCTCGTCGATGGAGTAAGCACCGCTGTCGTCGGCCTTGGTCAACGTGAAGGTCCGCAGCTCCTCGGGAAGCTCCGAGTAGACCGAGAACTTGTCCTTGTCGATCATGGTCATGGCCGTGTCGAGGTGCATCAACGACCGCGTCTTGGGCAGCTCGACCACGATCACCTTGGTGATCTCCTGCGCCGGCGCACTGAAGTACGCCTGCGTGAGCATGCCGATGCCCTGCGGGGTGGTGCGCTCGCCCATGCCGATCATCACGGTGCCGTTGCCGACGACCAGGACGTCGCCGCCCTCGACGGTCGCTGGCTGGTGATGCTCGTCGTCGTTGCCGTAGTAGAAGTGCGGGATCTCGTCCTTGAACTCCGGATGGAAGTTCCAGATCACGCGGCTGTGGATCGTCTCGCGCTGCCGGGCCGGCTTGGCCATCGGGTGCACAGAGACGCCCGAGTAGGCGAATGCCGAGTTGTCCCGCTGGAACAGGTGGTTGGGCAGGGGGGTCAGGACGAAGTCGTAGTCCTCGAGGTAGGTCCACAGCAGGTTCGTGTACTCGGGCAGCTGGAGGTCCTTCTTGAGGATGCCGCCGATCATGAACGAGGCGAGGTCCGAGCCGCTGACACCCTCGGCCAACTCACGCAGGGGCTGCACCAACTGGGGGCCGACAGTCTCCGGGGTGGCGACCCGCTCCAACAGGAACTCACGCGCTTCGGGGATGTCGAGGGCCTCGCCCAGCTTGTCGCGGAAGAGGTGGACCTTGACCCCTCGCTGCTCGAGACCATCCGCGAAGGCCCGGTGCTCCTCTCGTGCCTTGCGTGCCCACATCACGTCGTCGAACAGCAGTTCGTCGCAGTTCTGTGGGGTCAGGCGGTCCAACTCCAAGCCAGGTTCATGAAGCATGACCTGCTTGAGATGGCCGACCTCGGAGTCGACGTGAAGCGTCATCGGTGATCCCTTTCTCAGATCCGTCCGGGCAGTGTGCCCGTCCCTCGTTCCGGTGGGTGACCCCCACCACACTGTGATCCTTGCCCGCAACTGCCCGGGTCGCCACCTGGATACCGGAAGTTCCCCGATCGGTCGTGTGCGAGACCGGCTCGGAGTCGGATTCGGGACCAATGGCCTGCCGAAAACGGCGTTGTCCGGCGATTCCCGTGCAAAGGGACCTCGCAATCCGCTAGGAACCGATCATGGCGTCCACATGGGACGTCGCCCGGCGCGAGGCGCCGCCGTACAACGGGAGAGGCCATGGCCACCGACACTCCGACCCCCGAGGCGCCGCCGACGGATGCGCCGGAACCGAAGAAGAAGTTCAAGTTCCCGACAGCATTCACGGTCTTGTTCTTCGTGCTG
Source organism: Candidatus Nanopelagicales bacterium (assembly GCA_046330625.1). Lineage (GTDB taxonomy): Bacteria > Actinomycetota > Actinomycetes > S36-B12 > CAIWTL01. The sequence goes on along the minus strand of JAXLSJ010000013.1, from coordinate 44,215 downwards.
CTGATCGTCTGGGCGTTGAGCTTCGTGATCAAGCCCGGTGCCTACGACTACATCGCCTGTGGTGATGGCGACCCCAAGCCGATCCCGCAGTCGTACCACGAGATCGAGGTCGACCAGACGCTGAAGGACAAGCTCTACGACCTCTGGCTGTCCCCGGTCAACGGCCTGTACGGCATCCAGCCCGACCAGGAGGTCGAGGCGGTCGCCGAGACGGCAACGCCGTTCGACGCGCTGTCCGCCTGCGGATTCCTGCCGTCGGACATCCCCGAGGACGCCACGGTCGCGGATCTGACTCCCGCGCAGCAGCAGGAGTTGAAGCAGGATCTTCAGCGACGGGCGGACCTGCCGGAGACCGCGGATGGGGAGATCGACCCGGACAGCCTGGTGATCCTCGGGCCGAAACAACCCATCGGGCCGTACGAGAACGGCAACCTGTTCGGCGCCGTCCAGGTGTTCTTCTTCGTGTTGGCCATCGGTGCGTTCATCACCGTCACCATGGCGACGGGCGCCCTGGATGCCGGCATCGGCCGACTCACGCATCGATATCGCAAACAGGGAACGGTGCTGATCGTCATCTTGATGGTGGTCTTCTCCCTGGGCGGCACGACCTACGGCATGGCAGAGGAGACTCTGGGCTTCTATGCCCTGATCGTGCCCATCTTCGTGGCCTTGGGGTATGACCGAATAGTCGGCGCAGTGGTGATCATGTTGGGCGCAGGTGTCGGCACCTTGGCGTCCACGGTCAACCCCTTCGCCACGGGTGTCGCTGCTGCCGGTGCGTCTATCGAGCTCGGCGACGGCATCGTGCTGCGCGCGATCATGTATGTGGTCCTGACGATCGTCACGATCCTGTACGTGCTGCGCTACGCGAACAAAGTCAAGAAGGACCCCAGCAAGTCGCTGGCCGCACCCGTTGAGGGCGACGACCAGTTGAAGGCCGACGAGGCGAATCCGCCGGAGATGACGGGTCGCCAGAAGATCGTCATCTGGATCTTCATGCTGACCTTCGTGCTGATGATCTTCTCCGTGATTCCGTGGGACAACTTCAACGCGTCCTGGGAAGACTTCACGCTCGGTTGGTACTTCCCCGAACTCGCAGCCCTGTTCCTGGTGGCCGCGATCATCATCGGCCTGATCGGGAAGCTGGGTGAGGAGGGGATGGTCAACAGCATCGTCTCCGGCATGGGCGACTTCATGGGTGCGGCGCTGATCATCGCCCTCGCCCGTGGCGTGACCGTCATCATGAACAACGCGGGCATCACCGACACGGTGCTGAACGCGTTGGAAGGGATCGTGTCGAACCTGTCCGGCCCGCTCTTCGGCATGACGATGTTCATCGTGAACATCCCGCTGGCGTTCCTGGTCCCGTCCTCGTCGGGACACGCCACGCTGGCGATGCCCATCATGGCGCCCCTCGCGGACTTCGCCGGGGTCTCCCGGGCGATCGTGGTGACCGCCTATCAGTCGGCGAGCGGTTGGGTGAACCTGTTCACCCCGACGTCCGCGATCGTCATGGGTGGTCTGACCCTGGCCAAGGTGGGGTACGACCGCTACCTGCGGTTCGTCTGGCCGCTGCTGGTCATCCTGTTCGTCCTCGTGTGCGGGTTCCTGGCCTTCGGGTCGGTGTCCTCGATCGGAGGCTCGGTCAGCTGACGCGACTGCCACTGTCCCCCCCGGAGCCCGGCTCCGGGGGGGACAGTGTCGTCTGGGTCTCGGCTCAGCTCGACCACGGGGGTTCCGGCCGGGCAAAGTGGGGTGCACGGCGACAAAGTGTGACGAATCAGACTTCGGACTTTGCGCCCATAGGGTGAATATACACCCAGTGTCACACGGGGATCACGGAAAGTGGTGACAGGGCGTTAGCCCATCGTTACTTTCATCTCAGATGCACCGCACGGGAGGTCGCAATGCCCCAGCAGCCTTTGGCCCAGGTCCCCAAGGACGCCACGTGGATGTGGCAGGACCACGGTGCGTGCCGCGAAGTCGACGACACGCTGTTCTTCCATCCGCCGAACGAGCGGGGACTGGCTCGTATCCGACGTGACCGGGCCGCCAAGGCGGTGTGCGCCCGATGCCCGGTGCGGGTCGAGTGCGCCGACTATGCGATCCGCTCGCGCGAGCCGTACGGCGTGTGGGGCGGCCTCACCGAAGAGGACCGGGAGCGCATCTACGCGCGCATCGCCATCGCGGACTACCCGCGGGCACGCGGCGAGGGCGCGGACATGTGTGCCGGCGACATCGCAGAGGCGGTATCGCCCTCGGCTCTGGGGATCGCCTGAATGACCTGGGCGCCCACAGCCCGGGGCGCCGACGGCGTCACTGAGGGGCGTCGTCCGACTCAGCGGCGATCTTCGCCCGAACCTCGTCCATGTCGATGTCCTTGACCGCGGTCACCAGTTGACGCAGGTTGCCCTCGGGGAGGGCGCCCGGCTGGCTGTACAGGACCACACCGTCGCGGATGGCCATCAGCGTCGGGATCGAGGTGATGTTGAAGGCCTGGCCCAATCCGGGCTGGTCCTCGGTGTCCACCTTGGCGAACACGACATCGGGGAACTCCTCGCTGATCTTGTCGTACACCGGCCCGAACATGCGGCAGGGTCCACACCACTCGGCCCAGAAGTCGATCAGCACCAGGTCGTTGTTGTGGACGGTGTCGGCGAACGTCGACTCATCCAGGGCGACGGTGGGCATGGGGACTCCTTCGGTTCCGGATTTCGGGATCCCCCATAACAACGTGCAGGGGGCAGTTGCTTGTTCCCACCCGCGATAATGGCGGCATGGATCCTTCGGCGCTGCGCCCCCTGGCCAGACCTCCGGCCCGGGATCCCCGGCCGGGCGACCTGCTGGTGGCGGCCCCGGCGATGGGCGATCCGCGGTTTCGGCGGACCGTCGTGTATGTCCTGCAGCACGACGACGACGGTTCGGCGGGGGTCGTGATCAATCGGCGGTTCGAGGGGGAGTTGCGGGGGCTGGAACTGCCGGACTGGGCGCTCGATGCCGCGGTGGTCCATGCCGGGGGCCCCGTCTCCGACGACTCGCTGCTGGGTCTGGCGGCGGTCGAGGCGACCCCCGCCCCGCTGCGCCGGTCCGTGGGCCCCGGCATCAGCGTCGTCGATCTCGACCGGTTGTCCGAGGTGCCCCCGTTCGGGCCGCTGCAATTGTTTGTGGGGTACGCGGGCTGGGGGGCAGGACAGCTGGCCGGTGAACTGGCCCAGGGTGACTGGCTGGTGGTCGCCGGTGACCCGGTAGATGTGCTGCTCGTGGACCCCGACGACGTCTGGCGCCACGTGCTGCGCCGACAACCGGGCGCCGCGCGGTTGTGGGCGACGCTGCCCGACGCAGTGATCGAGAACTGACGCTTGGCGGGGTCTCGTCATACAGTGGCGACATGGATCCGCTGGACACACCCTCGCTGGGCGACACGCTGCTGGCCGAACCCGAGACCCGGACCACCGACGGCGGCGACCACGAACGGTTCGCGCACTATGTGCCGAAGGACAAGATCGTCGAGAGTGCGGTGACCGGCGAACCGGTCCGGGCGCTCTGCGGCAAGATCTGGACCCCCGGGCGCGACCCGTCGCGGTATCCCGTGTGCCCCGACTGCCAGAAGATCTACGAGGGCCTCCCCCCGGGTGGCGACGACTCCTGACCTCTGGCCCTGGCGTGTCTGTCCGAGGTGTGGGCAGGGTAGGACCACGGACCGCGATGAGGGGTGATGCCGATGGCCGCGGAGACAAGCCAGACGCTGGACCGGGGACTGCGCGTGATGGAGGTCCTGTCCGACCATCCGTCGGGCATGACGGTCACCGAGTTGGCCCACGCTCTCGAGGTCTCGCGCACCATCGTCTACCGTCTCGTGGTCACCCTGGAGCAGCACGGGTTCGTGCGACGGGCTCATGACGGGCGCTGTCGCCTGGGGGTGGCGGCGTTGTCACTGGCCCGGCAGATCCAGCCCATGGTCCGCGACGCCGCCGTACCCTCGCTGCGGCGTCTCGCCGAGCAGGTCAACGCGACCGCCCATCTGACACTCGTCGACGGTGCGGAGGCGTTGGTGGTGGCGGTCGTCGAACCGTCGCGCTCCGACCTTCACGTCGCGTTCCGGGTCGGGGCCCGGACGCCGCTGGACCGCGGGGTGGCCGGACGGGCGGCGATCGCCACCCGGGCCGCGGGCAAACCCCTGGAACCCGGGTGGGTCATCTCCGGTGGGGACCCGGCGCACGGCGGCTACGCCGTCGCCGCGCCGCTCATCGGCGTGGTGGGTTTCGAGGCCTCGGTGGGAGTGGTGTCCATGACCGAACTCGACACCGCGGTCGTCGGGCCCAAGGTCGTGGCTGCGTCCAACGACATCGCCCGAGCGCTTCGCTGAGCGCCCGCCGAGTCGGGACTCAGTGGCACCCGGTGATGGCCGTCGCGATGCGGTCGACCCGGTACAGCGCGGCGTTCCACGACGACCACGAGGGTTTGTGGTTGACCAGGATCGAGAACGCCCGCAGTCGTCCGTCGGTGGCACTGGCCACCCCGGACAACGCCATCGTGTCGCTCAGGCTCCCCGTCTTTGCCATGATGCGTCCCTGTGCGCAGCGGGTGGCCTTCGCGTCGAATCGGCTGCTGAGGGTCCCGGAGACCCCAGCGAGGGGGAACGCCGACGTGCGGAATCCCGTGGCCAGTCGCGGATCGCGCGGATCGACCGCCGCCCTGGTGATGGCGACCAGCGCGGTGGCGGTCAGCCGGTCGCGGCGGGACAGGCCGCTGCCGTCCACGAAACGGGTACCGATCGTGGGCACGCCCATCGTGCCGAGTTCGGCTCGAACCGCGGCAGCGGCTCCGCCGGCCGTGGTCGCGGTGTGACGCGCCAGGGCCACGTGCCGGATGAGGTTCTCGGCGATCGAGTTGTCGGAGTACTGCAGCATCGGCCAGATCGCCTCGGCGATCGAATGCCCACGCAGGCGGGCGACCCGGGTCGAGTGGGCTGCGGCGGTCGCCCGCGCAGTGCCGCCCGCGGGACGCAGACCGTGCTCCTTGAGACGTGACCGGAAATACCGCGCGGCGTCCTTGGCCGGCGCGGACACCGACCGGAGATCGCGGGACAGCGCCGACGGCACGGCGGAGTAGTCGGGGAAGTACGACGAGTACCAGCCGGCGGGCAGGGTGGCGGGGGCGAACAGCGAGTCGTCGTAGCGCACCAGGAATCGGGTGCCCGCCCGCCCCTCGTCCTGCAGGCGCCCGGCCACCGTCGCCGCGAGCCGGTCGAGATCGTCGGAACTGAGCAGCGGGTCCCCCCCGCCGACCAGGGTCAGGGTCGAGTTGTCGGGGCTCCGCATGACGCGGGTGGGCATGCGGTGGCCGGGGCCGGCGGCGGAGAGCACAGCCAGTGCGGTGGCGGTCTTCATGGTGGACGCCGGAACCCGCGCCGTGTCCGCGTCGTGGCTGTAGAGGGCCGCGCCCGAGGCGAGGTCCTCGACACGCACGGAGACATGGCTTCCGAGGGCGGCCGCCCCCACGCGCCGCTCGAGGCGGGTGCGCATCCGGGACAGGTAGTCCGGGGTGCTGGTGGTGGCGGGCCGCCACAGGCCCGACGGCATGGCCGCCGCCACGGTGGGCCAGGGCGGCACCTTCGCGGACGCCGGCGCGGCCAGGGCGAACAGGCTCGCGGTGGCGGCAGCAGCAGCGGTCAGGGATCGGCGCGCGGTCATTGCAGGGAAACTACCCCTCGTTCGAAGGTCACAGGTCGGGCAGGACCCCACGAGTGTCGGCGTGTCGGCGTCTTCTCGTGAGTTCACTCCGCAATCGTCCCGATACCGGACACATCCACGGCGCGGATGTGCCGATCCACCAACGAGACGGCGTCTGGCAGGGAGGATGTGCGGATGAACAGCCGACGAGGCCGCTGGGCCATCGCCGTGGCGGCCGCCCTCGTGGCGGGATTGTGTCTGCCCTTCCCGGCGCAGGCGGCCGGGCACTCGCGGAAGGTGACGGGGTGGTTCGGGTACTGGCACACCCCGAGCGAGGTCTCCGCGGTCGCGCGGCGCGGGGGCCGGGCACTCGGCGAGGCGAACATCTTCTGGTGGGAGTACCGCGGCAGCGGGAACCCGGTCTGCACGTCCACACTCAGCTGCCCGTCCTCGTCGGCCACTCCCTGGGCTTCCAGCGACCTGCTGCGCAGTGCCCGTCTGCTCCAGGCCCGGGGGGTCCTGGTCTACGCGACCCACACCGATCTCGACTCCTCGTTGGCCGGAAGCCTGTCGGACTACCTGGCCAAGCCGGACCAGCGGCGCCGGCTGGCACAGCGACTGACCGGCTGGGCGGTGCGCGCCGGCGTCGACGGTGTGGACCTGGACTGGGAGAACTTCGCCTTCAACGACGGTGCTTCGTCGTGGCGGCGCACCCGACCCCGGCTCACCGACACGGTGCGCCGCCTGGGCAAGAAACTGCACGCGCACGGCCTGCGGCTGTCGGTGACGGTGCCGGGCGGGTACGAGCCGTTCACCCCCGACGGCACCCCGCGCATGGGCGGCGGCTACACCGTGTTCGACTGGAAGGCGCTCGCCCCCTCCATCGATCGCCTGCGGTTGATGACCTACGACTACTCCTGGGACCGGCCGGGGCCCATCGGGCCGAACGACTGGGCGGGTCGGGTCGTGCGCAGCGCGGTCGCCCAGGTGGGGCCGGCGAATCGTCGCAAGATCTACGTGGGACTGCATCAGTACGGCAAGGCCTGGTACCAGCGCGATGCCGACGACGACTACATCACCGTCGGCAAGTGCGACGACCGGTGGGTCCCCGACGAGTCGGACGCGGTGTCGCTCACCCCGGCGGAGGCCCGTTCCGCGGCCCGCGACTACGGCGTGCGGCCCCGCTTCGACAGGGCATCGCGGGAGTTCACCTTCTCGTACACCAAGACGGTCTCGGGGCACTGGTACAACCGCAAGGACCGGCGCCGCACGCGCGACTGCGAGGTGCGCAAGACGATCTGGTTCGGCGGGGCGGCCACGGCGGTCGGGCGCATGCAGTTGGTGCGGCGTTATCGCATCGGGGGGATCGCGGTCTGGAACCTCGCGTCACTCGACGGCGGGTTCTTCAACGGCGTGCGCCCGTTCCTGAAGGTCCAGGCCCAGGTCACACCGAAGCCCAAGCCCAAGTCGAAGCCGAAGCCGAGTCACAAGAAGCGGCACCGGCGCTGAGCGCGCGGTAGAAGGGGATTCGGGCTGGACCCGGTCCCCACACGCTCACTCGGCCAGGTCGAACCAGCGTAGGGCCTCGAAGTCCTCGGACAGGCCGCTGGTCGTGGTCAGCCGCGGTTCGGGTAGCGCCGCGAGCAGGTCGCGGGCGTGGGCGAGATAGTCGGCCAGGGCGGCTGCGGGAGCGGTCTGCAGGGTGCCGGGGAGATGAGGGGGCGTGGTGGTGAAGTCCATGCGTGCCAGGGACAGCGGTGGCTCCGGCGGAGCCGAATGGTGGCGCCACAGTCCGGTGTGCGCCTCGAAGTCGTACTGGGGGAGCAGGCGATGGCCCCAGCGTGCGGTCAGGATCACCGCCGACACGATGTAGCGGAACACCTCGTCGGTCAGGAAGTAGTTGAAATTGACCCGGGTCCAACCGGGCTTGATCCCCTCGCAGCCCAGCGTGATCTCGCGTTCGAACTCGTGGCTGGTCGCCAGATCGATCCCGAGTAGCCGGTGACCATACGGTCCGGCGCACGAGCAGCCCCCGCGGGACTGGATCCCGAAGAGGTCGTTCAGCACGGCGACCAGGAAGTTGTGGTGCAGGTATCGCCCTTCGGGACGTCGCACCACGAACGAGACGATGGACAGGCGCTCGGCGTCGGTGTTGCCCAGGATCTCGATACCCGGCTCCTCCTGCCAGGCGGCGATCGCCCGCCGGACGAGGTCGGCCTCGAGGGTCTCGATGGTTCGTGCCCCGACAGCCTCCTTCAGCCCGAACACCAGGCCCGCCCGGATCGCCTCGACGATCGCAGGGGTGCCGGCCTCCTCGCGGTGCTCGATGTCGGCCAGGTACTGGTGTTCGTCGGGGTTCACGTAGCTGACGGTGCCGCCCCCCACCACCGCGGGCACGGAGTTGGTGAACAGTTCGCGACGGGCCAGCAGCAGACCGGGCGTCCCGGGTCCGCCGATGAACTTGTGGGGGGACAGGAAGATGGCGTCCTTGTAGGCCAGGGGGCGGCCGGCGGGTGCTTCGGCGTGGATGGTGACGTAGGGGCCCGCCGCAGCGAAGTCCCAGAACGCCACGCCACCGTGCTCGTGGAGCAACTCGGAGATCGTGTCGCAGTCCGTGAGGATCCCCGTGACGTTGCTGGCCGCGCTGAACGAGCCGATGAGCCGTCGTCCGGCATGCCGTTCCAGCGCCTGGCGCAGGGCCGCGACGTCGATGTGACCGTCCGCATCCTCCGGGATCGTGACCACGTCGGCGATGGACTCGCGCCACGGCAACTCGTTGCTGTGGTGTTCGTAGGGGCCGATGAAGACCACGGGGCGGTCGGTGATCCGGTCGCCCAGGTGGTAGCGGTGGTCCAGGTCGGCCGGCAGCCGCAGGTTCAGGCACGCGATCAGCCGATCGACCGCGGCGGTCGATCCGGACCCGGTGAACAGCAGGGCGTAGTCGTCACCTGCTCCCAGTGACCGTTTGATCAGCTCGCGACTCCTCGCGCAGCCGGGTCGTCTGCAGTCCGGTCCCGCTGCTCTCGGTGTGCGTGTTGGCGTAGGCGGGCAGGACCTGGTCGCGGATGACGTCCTCGATGAACGACAGCGCCCGGCCACTGGCGGTGTAGTCGGCGTAGGTGATGCGACGGGGGCCGAACGGACCCGGCATCACGACGTCGTCGCCGATCACTGCGTCGCGGACCTGTTGGACCAGCGGTGGGGTGGGGAGGTCGGGGGCCGGAGCCGGGATACCGGACATGGGGTCAGCGTAGGACGTGAGCCCGGTGGGCGCCCGGCGTCGGCATGGCACCATTGGGTCCCGTGACCGCCGCCCCTGACCTGGAGATCCGCGAGGAGTCCGACACCGCCGTGGTGCCGGACCGGCCGTGGGTGACGGTGGTGTGGAACGACCCGGTGAACCTCATGGAATACGTCACCCACGTGTTCATGTCCTACTTCGGGTACGACCGCGACAAGGCCACGGCACTCATGCTCGACGTCCACAACGAAGGGCGGGCCGCGGTGAGCAACGGTTCGCGCGAGGAGATGGAGCGCGACGTGGAGGCGATGCACGGATATGGCCTGTGGGCCACGCTGGTGAAGGACGACGGGTGATCTTCGGCACCAAGCGCGGCTTCTCCCGGGGCCGCCACGGCATCACGCTGCGTCTCGACCGGGACGAGGCGGATCTGTTGGTGAACATGCTCACCCAACTGGACGGCCTGGTCGGCGAGTCCGAGACCGCCGACGAACCGCTGGGGGAACTGCTCGGCCTCGACTCCACCGACCGACCCGACGACCCGGCGCTGCTGCGACTGTTCCCCGACGCCTACCTGGACGACGACGAGGCCGCCGGGGACTTCCGCCGGTTCACCCAGCGGGGGCTGCGCACCGTCAAGAGCGAGCGGGTCCGGGCCACCGTCGCACTCGTGGATCAGGTGGATGCCGACGGTGCTCCGGTGCCCGTCACCCCGGAGCTGGCGGCCACCGTCCTCGGCGCCCTCAACGACCTGCGGCTCGTGCTCGGGGTCCGCCTCGGGATCGTCGCGGACGACCAGGACGTGACCGACGGCTGGGCCGACGACGACCCGCGTCTGGCGAGTTACGGCGCCTATCAGTGGCTGACCTGGCTACAGGCAGGACTGCTCGACGCCATGGGGTCGGGCTGATGTTGCGGATCAGCCGGGAGATCGCCGACCAGATCATCGACCACGCCCGTCGCGATCACCCCGAGGAGGCGTGCGGTGTCGTGGCCGGACCGATCGGCAGTGACCGGCCGGAGCGGTTCGTGCCCATGGCCAATGCGGCACTCTCGACCACGTTCTACGAGTTCGACTCCCTCGACCTGCTGCGCCTGTACCGCGACATGGACAGTCGGGGCGAGGAGCCGGTCGTGATCTACCACTCCCACACCGCCACCGAGGCCTATCCCTCGCGCACGGATGTGTCCTACGCCTCGGAACCCCACGCCCACTACGTGCTGGTGTCGACCAAGGACTGCGGCAACGACGTGGGACCGGTGCAGTTCCGCTCCTTCCGGATCGTCGACGGCCAGATCACCGAGGAGCCGGTCGAGTTCGGTTGACCGGCGGAATGCCGGACATAATCGGTGGTGTTCGCATGGATGCATCCGCAGCGTGATGCACCCGCAGAGCCGAGGAGTGACATGTCTGTGCAGGTCGAGATCCCGACCGTGCTGCGCCCCTACACCGACGGCGAGCGGCAGGTGCCGGCCGACGGTGACGACTTGGCGGCGCTCATCGCCGATCTCGACACCCGTCACACCGGCCTGTCGGAGCGACTCCTGGACGGTGGCGAGTTGCGGCGGTTCGTCAACGTGTATCTCAACGACGAGGACGTCCGGTTCCTCGACGGACTGGCCACGACCCTGTCCGACGGCGACGTGGTCACCATCCTGCCGGCCGTCGCCGGCGGCTGACGTGCGCTACGACTCGCTGCTGGCGTCGGTCGGGCACACCCCGCTGGTCGGCCTGCCGACACTGTCGCCATCACCCGACGTCCGGCTGTGGGCCAAACTCGAGGATCGCAATCCCACGGGCTCGGTCAAGGACCGGCCCGCGCTGGCGATGATCGAGGAGGCCGAGGCCGCGGGGACACTCACGCCCGGCGCCGTGATCCTCGAACCCACCAGCGGCAACACCGGGATCTCGTTGGCCATGGCGGCCCGCCTCAAGGGGTACCGACTGGTCGTGGTCATGCCCGAGAACACGTCCCGGGAGCGCACCGAGCTCCTGCGGATGTGGGGCGCGGAGATCATCTACTCCGACCCGGTCGGTGGATCGAACGAGGCCGTCCGGCGAGCCAAGGAACTCGCTGCGGAACGCCCCGACCACGTCATGCTCTACCAGTACGGCAACCCGGCCAACGCCGATGCCCACTACCGGACCACCGGGCCGGAACTGCTGCAGGATCTTCCCGAGATCACCCACTTCGTGGCCGGGCTGGGGACGTCGGGGACCCTCATGGGCGTGGGCCGGTTCCTGCGGGAGCACAAGCCCGAGGTCGGCATCATCGCCGCCGAGCCCCGCTACGGCGAACTCGTGTACGGCCTGCGGAACATGGAGGAGGGGTTCGTCCCCGAGTTGTACGACCCCGAGGTGCTGACCGGACGGGTGTCGGTGGGACCGGCCGACGCGGTGCGCCGGACCCGGGAACTCATGGACTCCGAGGGGATCTGGGCAGGCATCTCGACCGGGGCGATCCTGCATGCTGCCCTCGCCGTGGCCCGCCGTGTGGAGGCGGCGGGGAAATCCGCGGACATCGCCTTCATCGTGTGCGACGGCGGCTGGAAGTACCTGTCGACCGGCGCCTACGAGGGTTCGATCGAGGAGGCCGAACAGGCCCTCGTCGACCAGATCTGGGCGTGACCCGTGGACTCACCGATCGGCATCTTCGATTCAGGCGTGGGGGGGCTGACAGTCGCCCGCGCCGTCCTGGATCAACTCCCGCACGAACCCCTGATCTACGTGGGCGACACCGCGCGCGGACCCTACGGTCCGCGGCCGTTGGCCCAGGTGCGCGAGTTCGCGTTGGAGGTCATGGACCACCTGGTGGACCAGGGGGTGAAGGTCCTGGTCATCGCCTGCAACTCGGCGTCGGCGGCGGTCCTGCGCGACGCCCGGGAGAGATACGACGTCCCGGTGGTCGAGGTGATCCAGCCCGCGGTGCGCCGGGCGGTCCAGGCGACGCGCAACGACCGGGTCGGCGTGATCGGGACCGAGGCCACCGTCACGTCGCAGGCCTACGACGATGCGTTCGCGGCAGCCACGCACCTGGAGCTGTCGTCGCAGGCCTGCCCGCGGTTCGTGGAGTTCGTCGAGGCGGGTGTCACCGGCGGCCCGGAACTCCTGGCAGTGACCCGTGAGTACCTGCGGCCGTTGCAGGAGGCCGATGTCGACACCCTTGTGCTCGGCTGCACCCACTACCCGCTGTTGACCGGGGTGCTGTCCTACGTGATGGGCGACTCGGTGACGCTGGTCAGTTCGGCGGAGGAGACCGCGAAGGACGTGTACCGCGTGCTGGCGGCCGACGACCGGTTGCGCGACGACGCAGCACCTCCGCCGGTCCACCGGTTCCTCGCCACCGGCGACCCCGAACCGTTCGAACGGCTCGGGCGCCGGTTCCTGGGACCGGAGATCGGTGACGTAGGTCATGTGTCGTCAGCAGCGGAGGACGCCTCGACGGCCCGCATAATCTGAATCGTGCGCCTTACTGTCGTCGGCTCGTCCGGCTCGTTCCCGGGACCGGACTCCCCGGCATCCTGCTATCTGGTGGAGCACGACGGCGCCCGGATCGTGTTGGACATGGGCAACGGGGCGCTGGGGCAGCTGCAGCGGCACACCGACATCTACGACATCCACGGGCTCGTGCTGAGCCATCTGCATGTCGACCATTTCATCGACCTGTGCTCCTACTACGTGGCGCTCAAGTACCGGCCCGAGGGAGCGGCGCCCCTCATCCCGGTGTGGGGGCCCGCCGACACGCATGAACGCCTCATCACCGCCTACGGGCTCAGCGCCGGTTCCCACATGGGGGGTGAACTCGACGTCCGGGCCCTTAGCAGCGAGTTCACGATCGGCCCTTTCCGGATCACCACCCGGCGCATGAGGCATCCGGTCGAGGCCTATGCGATCCGCGTCGAGGCCGGGGGGCGCAGCATCACGTACTCCGGGGACACCGGGCCCACGACCGACCTGGCCGATCTGGCACGCGACACGGACCTCGCGCTGTTCGAGGCGTCGTTCGTGACCGATCCCGCCAATCCCCCCGACCTGCATCTGACCGGCGCCGAGGCGGCGCAGTTGGCCCGCCAGGCCGGGGCCGGCCAGGTGCTCCTGACCCACCTGGTGCCGTGGCACGACCCCGAGCGGGTGCGCTCCGAGGCGGCGGCTGTGCGCGACGACGTGCAGATCGCCGCGCCCGGGTTGACGATCGACCTGTCGTGACCTGACCTGACCTGCCGGCCCCGGGCCGGGCAGGTGTGGCTTGTAGGGTTCCGGGGTGAACAGATCAGACGGTCGCGCCGACGACGAACTCCGTCCCGTCACCTTCGAACGGCAGTGGCTCGATCATGCCGAGGGGTCGGTCCTGGTGAGTTTCGGGCGCACCCGCGTGTTGTGTGCGGCCACCTTCGAAGCCGGAGTCCCACGGTGGCGGCGTGGTTCCGGCAAGGGCTGGGTCACCGCCGAGTACGCCATGCTCCCGCGGGCCACCAACACCCGCGGGGCCCGGGAGTCGGTCCGGGGCAAGATCGGGGGCCGGACCCACGAGATCTCGCGCCTCATCGGCCGGTCGCTCAGAGCCGTCGTCGACGACGCGGCGCTGGGGGAGAACACGGTTCACCTCGACTGCGACGTGCTCCAGGCCGATGGTGGCACCCGCACCGCCGCCATCACGGGCGCCTATGTCGCCCTGGTGGATGCGATCACCTGGGCCCGGGGCGAAGGCCTTGTCGCGCCCGGACGGGACCCGCTCATCGGATCGGTCGCGGCGGTGTCCGTCGGCGTCGTGGGCGGGGATCCACGCCTCGACCTGCACTATGACGATGATGTCAACGCCGACACCGACATGAACGTCGTGATGACGGGGGACGGGCGGTTCGTCGAGGTGCAGGGCACGGCCGAACAGGAACCCTTCGACCGCGTCCTCCTGGACCGACTGCTCGACCTGGCTGCTGCGGGCTGTGGGCGCCTGACCGAGCTCCAACGCCAGGCCCTGGCCGGATGACCGCTCCCACGGTCGTCCTGGCATCGCGCAACCAGGCCAAGGTCGGGGAGTTGCAGCGGATCCTGGCGGCGGCCCGGTTGCCGGTGACCGTCGTGGGTTCCGACGCCTTCGCCGATCTGGGTGAGATCCCCGAGACGGGCGAGACGTTCGCCGAGAACGCCGCCCACAAGGCGGAGGTCGTCGGGAGGCACACCGGACTGATCGCGGTGGCGGATGACTCGGGGCTGTGTGTCGACGCGCTGAACGGCATGCCGGGGGTGCTCTCCGCACGGTGGAGCGGCAGTCACGGGAACGACGAGACCAATCTCCGACTTGTCATCGATCAACTGCGGGACGTGCCGGACGAGCGCCGTACCGGGGGCTTCACCTGCGCGGCTGCCGCCTTCCGGCCTGGAGATGTCCCCGAGATGGTGGTCCGGGTCGGCGAGGTGCGCGGGCGGCTGTTGCGGGCGCCTCGCGGAACCGGTGGTTTCGGGTACGACCCGATCTTCGTCCCCGAGGGGGAGGAGCGGACGACCGCCGAGATGTCGCCCGACGAGAAGGACGCCATCAGTCACCGGGGTCGGGCCTTCCGCGACCTGGCCGAGGCCATCCGTACCTGGTTCGCCTGACCGCTGCCGGTCCGGGTGTCGGGCGCCCCGGTGGGGTCAAGTCCGGGTTCCGGGATGCCGATGACCTCTGGACGAAGGAACAGGGGGGTCTCATCACGCACACCGACCGGATGGTCCGCCGACTGTGGCTGGCCGTTGCTGTCGCAGCGGTCGGCTACGTCGCGTGGCTGATCGCGGCACCGGGTCCGGGGGTCGCCGGCCGTGACCTGATCCTGTACACGCTGCTCTTGGCCGGGTTCGCGACGCTCGTCCTCCTGCGCGGCCTCACCCGCACCCAGGACCGGGGCGCGTGGCTGCTGCTCAGCGCCGGCATGGTGATCTGGACGTGGAGCGACGCCTGGTACACGGCCGTCGTGATCCCGTCGCACCAGGAATTCCCCACGGTGGCCGACTGGGGGTACCTGGTGTTCTTCCCCTTCGCCTATGTGGCAGTGGGGCTTCTGGTCGTCGGCCGGGTCGGGTCGAAGGCCATCGGAGTGTGGCTCGACGGCCTGCTCGTGGCTCTCGCTGCCGGCGCCTTCCTGTCCTTGATGGCTCCCGCCATCTCGGCCGGCCTCGGGTCGGAATCGTGGGTCACGTTCATGGCGTTCGCCACCCCGGTGAGCGACCTGCTGCTGGTGTCCGGTCTCGCCGGGATCGTGGGACTGCTGGGGCGCCGGACCGGGTCCATGTGGTGGGCCCTGCTGGTCGCGTCCGGCGTCCTGTGGGCCACGGACTCGATGTGGCTCTTGGGGATCATGTCCTCCGAGTACCATGTGGGCTCGCTGCTCGACATGGGATGGCTGCTGGCCTTCGCCATCTTCGCGGCCGCCGCCTGGTGCCCGGTCGGTTCGCCGGTCCTGGTCGAGGAGCATGCCTGGTCGGCCGTCAGCGTCGTCGCCGGGGCCGCCAGTTTCTGCCTGTTGATCTACGGCACCCAGTCGCACCTGCCGATCGTCACCGTCTGCCTGGCCGCGGGAGCGGTGGTGATCGGGGTGTGGCGTGGGGGACAGATGCTCAAGGACGCCTCCGCCTATCACCAGGCGAAACTCCAGGCGAACCGCGATGAACTCACCGGAGTCGCCAACCGGCGGTCCCTCACCTCACGCCTGGGGTCCGGGAATCTCCCCTCGGGTGCCCTGCTGCTGCTGGACATCGACGGGTTCAAGCAGGTCAACGACTCCCTGGGCCATGCGGCCGGCGACCACGTGCTCCAGGAGATGGCCCGGCGATTGTCCGATGCCGTGGGTCCCGATGTCCTGGTCGCCCGACTGGGGGGCGACGAGTTCGCTGTCTTCCTGCGGGGAACGTCGGATCCGAGTTCCGCCGTGGGCGCCGCCGAACGGCTGCGGATCGCCCTGGCCCCGCCGCTCCCGGTCAACGGTCTGGAACTGCGCGCCGACGTGAGCATCGGGGTCGCGCTGGCCCCGGAGCACGGGACGACGCTGGACGAGCTCCTGCGCGCCGCAGACAGTGCGATGTACCACGCCAAGCGGTCCCGGTCCGGGACGTGCCTGTACGAACCCGAATGGGACGAGGCTGACTCCGATCACCTGATGTGCCTGCAGGAGCTGCGGGTCGCGTTGACCGAGGACCGGCTGGCGTGTGTGTACCAGCCGAAACTGGACCTGAGGTCCGGTGAGGTGGTCGGGGTCGAGGCGCTCCTCCGCTGGCACCACCCGGAACGCGGAGTGCTTCCGCCGGGGTGGTTCCTCCCGCTCGTCGAACGGACCGCCCTGATCCGCCCATTGACCTTGCGGGTTCTCGACATCGCGTTGGCCCAGGCGGCCGCGTGGCGGGCCGCCGGTCTGGACTGGACGGTGTCGGTGAACCTGTCGGCCATGAACCTGCTCGACCCGGGGCTGGCGGTCACGGTGGGATCGTTGTTGGGCCGACACCGGGTTCCGGCCGACCGTCTCATGCTCGAGGTCACCGAGAAGGTGTTTGTGGGCGACTCCGACCGGGCGCGACGCGTGATCGGGGAACTCACGGCCATGGGCGTGCGCCTGTCCGTCGACGACTACGGCACCGGTTTCAGCGCGTTGAACCAGATCCGCATGGTGGCCACCGAGGAACTCAAACTCGACACGTCGTTCGTGTGCGGGGTGGCCCGCCGCGACGACCTCGCGTCGATCGTGGAGGCCACGGCCTTGTTGGCGCACGGTCTCGGTTTGGTGCTGGTGGCCGAAGGGATCGAGGACCAGGCCGACCTCGAGGCCGTGACCCGACTCGGCTGCGATCTCGGTCAGGGGTTCCACATCTGCCCGCCCTTGCCCGCCGCTGACGTGGAGCAGTGGTTCCGGGCCCGGGTGGCGACGGTGCCGGTACCGCGCGCCGCCACGGGCGCGACCGTGGCCCGCTTACCGAGGTACGGGGACCTGGGTCCGGAGATCTGAGGTCCGACGGGGCCGGCCGGACTGTGACAGGGTGGCTCCATGAGTCAGCACTTCGGCGCGATCGACCCCGGGTGGTACCCCGATCCGAAAGGGATGCCGCAGGAGCGCTACTGGGACGGGCACTCCTGGACCGACCACACCCGACCGATGACCATCGTCCTGCCCCCGAAGCGCAAGGCGACCGAGACCCCGAGGAATGAGTCGACGCCGGACCCGACCGACGACTGATCGCCCCGCCACGTAGGCTCGGGACACTGATCCCGGACCCGCCGCACGGGCCGGCCGATGGAAAGGCGATCCCCATGACCGACCGACTCGAGCCGGGCGACAAGGCCCCCGCATTCACCCTGACCGACGACGGCGGCAACACGGTGAAACTGTCGGACTTCGCCGGCAAGACGGTCGTGCTTTACGCCTATCCCGCGGCGATGACGCCGGGATGCACCACGCAGGCGTGCGACTTCCGGGACTCGCTGTCCGCGCTGCACGCCGCCGGCATCGAGGTGATCGGGATCTCGCCGGACAAGCCCGAGAAACTGGCCAAGTTCCGCGAGAAGGACGGCCTGACGTTCACCCTGGTGTCCGATCCGGACAAGAAGGTGCTCACCGAGTACGGCGCGTTCGGCGAGAAGAAGATGTACGGCAAGACCGTCACCGGCGTGATCCGCTCGACCTTCGTCATCGACCCCAAGGGCAAGATCGAGAAGGCCATGTACAACGTCCGGGCGAAGGGCCACGTGGCCAAGCTGCGCACTGAGCTCGGGATCTGACGGCACTGGCAGAATGGCCCCGACCCGGCGGGTGTGGCGGAACTGGCAGACGCGCAGGATTTAGGTTCCTGTGTCTTCGGACGTGAGAGTTCAAGTCTCTCCACCCGCACGTATCTCGACCCGCAGCGGTCTTGGGTCGGAGCCCGAACGCTGCGGAGGTCGTCGTTCCCGCCACTCCGCGTTCTCCGTACGCCAGGTTGGGGCGGACGAGTGCGTTTCAGGCGGCTTGTCTGGTGGTGCGCCATCGGGTGCGGGGTGTGGGGGTGATCTTCCAGAAGGTGGCGCCAGGAGTGGGGTCGGTGTTGCGCACAATCTCCCAGCGACCCAAGTCGACTTGCCGGTGATGCGCCCAGCAGAGGAGGACCATCTGGTCGAGGTCGGTGGTGCCGCCTTGCGCCCAGGGGGTCACATGGTGGGTCTGGCATTCGCCGGCGGGCCGGTTGCACAGGAGGCAGCCGCCGTCGCGTAACGCCAGGGCGATGCGTTGGGCGGGGGTGGCCAGGCGAGTGGCGCGGCCTACGGCCAAGGGTTGGGTGCGAGTGGCGGCCAGTGCCTGGGAGATCGGGAGTTCGCGGCGGGCGCGGTCGTCGATCAGGGCGCCGGTCCAGGTGCCGGTGCACAGCGCGAAGCGGGTGGCGGCATCGCCGAGGGTGGTGTCGCTGCCGGCTGTGCCGGCGATGGTGGCGGGGTCGGCACCGTCTCGGACCTGGGTGGCGAGATCGGTCGAGGTCGGGCGTGGGGCTGCCGAGGCGACGCGGTCGGCCTCGGCCACCCCGATGGTGATCGTGGCCGCCACCGGCAGCCCGGACGCTGTGGCGGGCAGGTCGTCGTGGGCGGCGGCGGCGTTGACCAGGGTGATCAACGCATCCGCGCGACGCTGGGCGAGGGTCAACCCGTCACCGTCGACACGTAGTGATTCGGCCAGGGCGGTCAAGGCGGCGGTGACCGCGGTTCCGTCGATCCCGGGCAGATCGGCGGTGATCATGGTCATGCCCCCGTGGTGGGTCCACGACAGCGACCGTCGGTCGTAGTCCGCCTGTTCGGCGGCGTCGCGGTCGTCGGGGTGGAGAAGGTCCAGGGCTTGGGCGACGATCAGTTTCACCGCCGCCACCGACAAGCGATCCAGGCTGGGCAGGACTGCCGAGACGATCTGGCACTCGACGTCGAACGTCACCTGCCGCAGCCCGCGTGCCAGGGTGGCGACGACGTCGGTGGGGACTTTCCCGCAGCGCCACAGGTGGCCGATGTCGCGGTGTCGGTCGGTGAACCGGGCGGCGGTCACTGTCCGGCTGGCGCCGGACCGGGACCAGGCCGCGGATCGTTCCAGGTGCGTGACCGGGGTATGCGGCTACACGTCCGCGGCTTCCGCCGCCAGTAGCGTGCGCCCGATCTCGGCATCCAACGCGGTGTGCAGGCGGGCCAGGACCGTCAACCGATCCGTCAACACCGCCCCCTCTGCCAGACCTCCTGCCCCCAAGGGCGTGCCGGTCACTGTCCCGAAGGCGGTCACCAGGCCGCGAACGTCCGCCGGACACGACGGCGTCCCCGCCAGCAACACCGCTGTGGGTGGGGTGTCGGCGTCGTGATCTTCAGTGCCGGTACTTGGATTCATCCCCATGACATAGTCGAACACATGTTCGATTCGATGTCGAGGGGACACGCCCATCGAATCCCCGGGGTCTCGGCTTCGCTCGACCGCCGGGGGTGGGTTTCGATACGGCGCTGGCGCGCCTACTCAACCCGCGGGCGGGTGGTCTCGGCTGCGGGCGACCACCGGGGGTGGGTTTCGATACGGCGCTGGCGCGCCTACTCAACCCGCGGGCGGGTGGTCTCGGCTGCGGGCGACCACCGGGGGTGGGTTTCGATACGGCGCTGGCGCGCCTACTCAACCCGCGGGCGGGTGGTCTCGGCTTCGCTCGACCGCCGGGGGTGGGTTTCGATACGGCGCTGGCGCGCCTACTCAACCCGCGGGCGGTGGTCTCGGCTGCGGGCGACCGCCGGGGGTGGGTTTCGATACGGCGCTGGCGCGCCTCATCAACCCTGCGGGCGGGTGGTCTCGGCTTCGCTCGACCGCCGGGGGTGGGTTTCGATACGGCGCTGGCGCGCCTACTCAACCCGCGGGCGGGTGGTCTCGGCTTCGCTCGACCGCCGGGGGTGGGTTTCGATACGGCGCTGGCGCGCCTACTCAAGCCGCCGGGCGGGTGGTCTCGCTCCGCCCGGCCACCGGGGCGGGTGCGGTACGGTTATTGCGAAACGCCTTGCAATAGCGATGGGTTCTGCCCTGATCGCGTCGCCGAGGCGCCGCACCGACGATGGCCAGGAGAGCCTATGCACATCCCCGACGGGTTCGTCTCCGCCCGGTGGCGGCCGGTGCTGCCATGGTGGCGGTCGCCGGAGGTGGCGATCGCAGTCCGGGGAGCACGACGGACTCTCGACGATCCGGACCGCGCCGCTGGCCGGGCTGGTCGCGGTGTTCATCTTCGCCGCGCAGATGATCAACTTCCCGGTGGGGGCCGGGACCTCAGGGCACCTCATCGGTGCCGCGCTCGCGGCCATCCTGGTCGGACCCTACGCCGCAGTCCTCGCGCTGACGGTGGTGCTGATCGTCCAGGCGCTGCTGTTCGCCGACGGCGGGCTCACGGCACTGGGCCTGAACATCGTGAACATGGCCATCATCGCCCCGGTCGTCGCCTGGGTGATCTTCCGCCTGGTGGTCCGCACCTTCGGCGACGGACGAGGCTCGATCGGAGCGGGCGCCTGGTTCGCGGGTTGGCTCTCCGTCCTGGGCGCGGTGGGTGGCTTCCTGGTCGAGTTCGCACTGGGGGGGACGACGGCCATCGACCTGGGGGCGGTCGTGGCCGCCATGCTGTCGGTCCACGTGCTGATCGGAGCCGTCGAAGGCGTGATCACCGCACTGATCGTGCTGGCGGTCGCCGCCACCCGACCGGATCTCGTCGCAGGCCTGGAAGGCCTGCGATCCCGGGACAACGCCCCCGTGCCGGCGGCGAGTGCCGCATGAGAGCGCGTCGTGGGCGCGGTGTAGCCGTGCTGGTCCTGATCGGTCTTGTCGTGTCGCTGGCCCTGGCGGGGGTCGCCTCTCCTACTACGCGAGTTCCCATCCTGACGGCCTTGAGTACGTGGCCGCCGAGAACGGCTTCGCCGACAAGGCGCAGACGTCGGCGACTGCGGGATCCCCCTTGGCCGACTACGCCGTGAGCGGTGTCAGCGACGAGCGGATCTCGGTGGGGGTCGCCGGGATCCTCGGTGTCGCCGTGACCGCACTGCTCGGATTCGGCTGTTCCGGCTGGTGACGGCTGGACGACGTTCCGCGACAGACCTGGAGCGGGCAGGGGAGCCGGCCCACGGTGGGTGATCACCGCCACGGACACGACCCGGGAGAGCGCCTCTACGTGCCAGGAAGCTCGATCGTCCACCGATTGCCGGCCCACGTGAAGATCCTCGCGGCCATCGTCACGATCCTGGCCATCGTGCTCACGCCGCCGACGGCCGTGTGGGCCTTCGCGTGCTACGCGGTCCTGCTGCTCGTACTCGTCGTGACCGCCGGCCTGCCGCTACGACTGTTGCTTCCCCGCATGGTGATCGAACTGCCGTTCGTGGCCTTCGCCGTCCTCCTGCCGTTCTTCGGCCGGGAGCCCGACATCGCCGTCGGTCCTGTGTCCCTGTCGGAACCCGGCCTCTGGGCCGCGTGGGGCATCATCGCCAAAGCCACGGCGGGAGTCCTGATCTCGCTCGTGCTCGCCGCCACGACGCCGACCCGCGACCTGATCGACGGGCTTCGCCGCCTGCGCCTGCCGGAGATCCTCGTGCAGATCGTCGCCTCGATGGTGCGCTACGTCCACGTGGTCACCGACGAGTGGACCCGCATGGCCCGAGCCCGCGAGGCCCGGGGCTTCACGGTGCGGGGTCCCGGGCCTGGGCCGTGCTCGCGCAGAGCACCGGAACCCTCTTCATCCGCTCCTATGAACGCGGCGAGCGGGTCCATCTGGCGATGCTCAGCCGCGGATACACCGGACAGGCGCCGGCGGGGGAGCGCAGTCCGGTCGCCGCGGCCCAGTGGCTCGTGGCCGCGGTCGTCCCCGTGCTGGCCGCCCTGGTGGCGGCGATGTCGATCGCGAGGCTCGGATGACTCCGGCCGTCGAGGTCCGGGACCTCCACCACTCCTACCCTGATGGAACGGTGGCACTGGCCGGGGTGGACCTTCGGGTCGAGCCCGGGGAGCGGGTGGCGGTCCTGGGGCCGAACGGCGCGGGAAAGACCACGCTCATGCTCCAACTGAACGGCCTGTTGCGCCCGACGGCGGGCCAGGTTCGCATCTCCGGCGAGACTGTCGCCGATGACACGGTGGCGGCCATCCGTGGTCGCGTGGGACTCGTGTTCCAGGATCCCGACGACCAGCTGTTCATGCCGACGGTCCGCGAGGACGTGGCCTTCGGTCCCCGCAACCAAGGGCTCGACAGCGCGACCGTCGCCGACCGGGTCGCGCGGGCTCTGGCCGCGGTGGACATGGCCGACGCCGCCGACCGGCCGCCGCACCACCTCTCGCTGGGACAACGGCGCCGGGTCGCGTTCGCCACCGTGCTGTCGATGGCCCCCGACGTGCTGGTGCTCGATGAGCCGTCGTCGAATCTGGACCCGACGAGCCGCCGCGAGATCGCCGAACTCGTGCTCGGCCTCGACCGGACGACGATCATGGTCACCCACGACCTGCCTTACGCCCTGCAGTTGTGTCCGCGCAGCGTGGTCCTCAGCGGGGGGCAGATCGTCGCCGACGGCCCGACCCGGGAACTGCTCGCCGACGCGCCCCTGCTCGCCCACCACCGCCTGGAACTGCCCTTCGGGTTCGACCCCCTGCACCCGACCGCGTAGGCTTCCAGCGAAGCGACGGAAGGCAGTGCGTTGTCCGACAACGAGACGAGCAAATCCCGGACCCCCGAGGAGATCGCGGCCGACATGGAGGCCACTCGCCAGCGGCTGGCCGAGAACCTCGAGCAGTTGAAGGCAGAGACCACCCCGCAGGCGTTGGCCGCCAAGGCCCGGGCGAAGGTCACCGGGGTCTTCGTGGATCCCGCGACCGGTGAGGTGCGTCGGGAGCGCGTAGCCGCTGTCGTCGGGGTGGTCGTCGGCGTCGTGATCCTGCGCAAGGGGATCAAGGCCCGTGCGCGCCGCCGCGAACTCAAGCGCCTGAGCCAGGTGGTCTGGGTCCCGGTTCCCCGGGCCAGCGTGAATCCGGAGTACGCCGCCATGGCCCGCGACGCCCGCGAACTCGCTGCGCTGCCGAGCGCTGGATGACCGACGCGGTCGATCCGCTTCCGATCAAGCTCTTGCATGATCGGGTGCTCGTCCGAGGCGACGGGCCGGACGGCGAACGCACCTCGAGTGGCGGCATCCTGATCCCCGCGACCGCACAGGTGGGCAAGCGGCTGGCGTGGGCACGGGTGGTCGCGACCGGTCCCAACGTGCGCACCATCGCCGGCGGCGATCGTGTCCTGTTCGAGCCCGAGGATCGCGCGAACGTCGAGTTGCAGGGTGTGGAGTACGTCCTCCTGCGCGAGCGTGACGTGCACGCGGTGGCCTCCGATCGGCACACCGACACCGGAACCGGTCTCTACCTGTAGGCGGGAGCAATGGCGGAACAGGGGCACCTGCTGTGGACGCCGGAAGGCGACGACACCCTCATGCAACGCTTCTGCGAGCGTGCGGGAGTGCCGGACTCGGTGGCTCTCCATGAATGGTCCGTGTCCGAGCCGGACGCTTTCTGGGACCTCGTCTGGCAGGAGTGCGGGGTCGTGGGGACCCGCGGCACCGGACCCGCGGTGACTCGCGGCTCCGACCTTCGTGGTGATCGCTACTTCCCGGACGCGACGTTGGACTACGCGGAGAACCTGCTGGCCGGCGGCACCCGGCCCGGTGCCCGCCCCGAGGCGATCATCTCGCTGCGCGAGGACGGCCGACGCTCCACGCTGACCTGGGAGGAGTTGGCCGAACGCACGGCCGCCTGTCAGGACTGGTTGGTGTCGATGGGGGTCGGTCCCGGCGACCACGTCGCGGCGTGGATGCCCAACCTTCCCGAGACGGTGATCGCCATGCTCGCGACCATCGGGCTCGGTGGCGTGTTCACGTCCACGAGCCCGGACTTCGGGGTGGCCGGCGTGGTGGACCGGTTCAGCCAGGTCGACCCGGTGGTGCTGATCACCGCCGACGGCTACCACTACGGGGGCCGCATCCACGACCGGACCCATCTCCTGGCGGATGTGCTGGCGCAGCTGCCCACGGTGCGCGCCGTCGCGCTGGTCGACGAGATCGGCGCCGAGGTGCCCGACGTCGGGGTGCCGGTCGTCCGTTGGGGCGACGGGTGGCGGGCCGCCGGGCCGGTGCGGACGCGCCGCGAACCAGTGGCGACCGCGGGGTTCGTGCTGTACTCGTCGGGGACGACCGGTCGGCCGAAATGTATCGTCCACTCGGCGTCGGGGATCCTGCTCAAGCAACTGACCGAACACCAACTGCACTGCGACATCCGCCCCGGCGATCGCGTCTTCTACTTCACGACGTGTGGGTGGATGATGTGGAACTGGCTGGTCACGGCGCTCGCATCGGGGGCGACGATCGCGCTGTTCGACGGTTCGCCGTTCCATCCCGGACCCGAGGCGATGTGGGACGTCGTGGCCGCCGAGGGGGTCACGTTGTTCGGCACCAGCGCCAAATTCCTCGACTCGTCTGCGAAGGCAGGCATGACGCCCGGCCGCACTCACGACCTGTCGACTCTGCGGACCATCACCTCGACCGGATCACCGCTGTCCGCCGAGGGGTTCGACTTCGTCTACCGCGACGTCGATCCCCAGGTCCACCTCGCGTCGATCAGCGGGGGCACCGACCTGTGCGGGTGTTTCGTGATCGGCGACCCCACCCGGCCGGTGTATGCCGGCGAGATCCAGGGTCCGGCGCTGGGAGCCGATGTCGACGTGCTCGATGCTGCCGGCAACTCGCTGCGCGCCAGCCCGGGCGAGAGGGGCGAGCTGGTGTGCCGCTCGTCGTTCCCGTCGATGCCGTTGCGGTTCGCGGGCGACTCCGACGGGTCCCGGTACACGGCCGCGTACTTCGAACGGTTCCCCGGACTGTGGGCCCACGGCGACTTCGCGTCGTGGACCGAGCACGGCGGGCTCGTGATCCATGGCCGCTCCGACGCCACCCTCAATGCCGGGGGAGTGCGGATCGGCACGGCCGAGATCTACCGCCAGGTCGAGCAACTGCCCGAGGTGGCCGAGGCCCTGGCCGTCGGCCAGGAGTGGGACGACGACACCCGCATCGTGTTGTTCGTGCGCCCGGCGGACCCGGGGCTGACCGTCGACGGCCCGGTGCCGGCGCCGGACGATGTGGCCGACCGGATCCGACGTCGACTGCGCGTCGAGTGCTCGCCACGACATGTGCCCGCCCGGATCGTGATGGTGCCCGACCTGCCTCGGACCCGGTCCGGGAAACTCGCCGAGCTGGCCGTCGCGGACGTCGTCCATGGACGCCCGGTCCGCAACACCGAGGGACTGGCCAACGCCGACACGCTCGACCTGTTCATCGACCTGCCGTCGCTGCAGACGTGACCCGACAGAGCGGCGCCGGCGGCGTGGTCCGATGCCGGTGACCTTCCGCGCGGCCGCGCTCGACGACGTCGACCTGCTGACCCGGTGGGACTCGCAACCTCATGTCGTGGCGGCAACCGGCGCCGACGACGACCAGGACTGGGCAGTCGCGATCAACTCCCGCGACGACGCCACCTGGCACCTGATCGCCGAACTGGACGGCCGGCCGATCGGCCTCGTCCAGATCATCGACCCGGCGCGGGAGGTCACCCACTACTGGGGAGACGTGCCACCGAATCTGCGGGCGATCGACATCTGGATCGGCGAGGAGTCCGACCTGGGACACGGCTGGGGTACCCAGATGATGCGCCTCGCGCTGCAGCGCTGCTTCTCGTCCCCCGAGGTGACGGCGGTCCTCATCGACCCGCTGGCGACCAACACGCGGGCGATCCGCTTCTACCGCCGTTGCGGGTTCCGCGAGGTCGGCCCACGCCGGTTCGGGGAGGACGACTGCCTGGTGATGCGGATCGACCGCCGCCAGTGGCAGGCAGCCACCGCGTGACCCACGGTCCAGGGCGGGCATGGGGGGCCGGAAAACAAGCGTCCCGGTCGCCAGGGAAGGCAACCGGGACGGTGGTAGGCCGCCGGGGACTTGAACCCCGAACCCGCGGATTAAGAGTCCGCTGCTCTGCCAATTGAGCTAGCGACCCGGGTCGAGAATAGCAGAAAGGCGCACCCGATCCCCGGGGAGCAACTGCGCGCAACGGTCCGAGGACGCACCGCTGAGCACCCCGACGACGGGGTAGCCGCCGGTCGTCGGATGGTCGGGACCGAGCAGGATCGGGAGCCCGTCCGGGGGAACTTGGATGGCTCCGCGCACCATGCCCTCGGGCGGCAGCTCCGCAGTGCGTCGATGAGCCACCCGGGTGAGCGCCGGTCCCGTCAGACGGACGCCGATCCGGTCGCTGTCGGGACTCACCAGATACTCCGTCGAGGTCAGCAGCCGCCACGAGTCGGCGGCGAACCAGTCGAGTCGTGGCCCGGGGGCCATCGTGAGGGCCCCGTCGTCGGCGACCACCGGCACATGATCGAGCGGAGGAAGCGCACCCCGGCCGGGTCCCACCGGCAGTGCATCGCCGACGGCCAGTGGCGGTGGCCCGACCCGTCCCAGCGAATCCCAGGATCGCGACCCCATCACCGGCGCCACGGCGATCCCTCCCCGCACGGCGAGATAGGACCGCAACCCGCGCGTGAGCGGACCGAGGGTCAGTCGCGCCCCCGCCCGCACGATCACGGTGGCGTTCCGCGCCGCGGCCACACCGTCGACTGCGACCGATCCCGTGGCACCGGTGACCGCGATCACCGAAGCGTCGACGAACTCCAGGTCCAGGCCACCACCGACGGCCTCGAGCACTGCGTGGGACTCGGAGTTGCCCACCAGTCGGTTCGCCCGGTGAGCCGCGGCCCGGTCGTACGCCCCGCTGGGAGTGACACCCACGCTCGACCACCCTGGTCGGCCGCGATCCTGCACCGTGGTGAGCGGCCCGGGATGGCGGACGATGATCACCGGGCCTCCCGGAAACGCACGCGGTCGCCGGGACGGATCAGCGCAGGGTGGTCTCGGTCGACCCGGAACAGGGCGGCCGAGGTGGTCCCCAGCAGTTGCCAGCCGCCGGGGCCGGTGTGGGGTACGCCGCGGTGAACGTGCCGGCGATCGCCACGGCGCCGGCCGGAACCCGCGGACGGGGACTGTCGCGCCGAGGCCCGACCAGCGCGGGGTCCAATCCGAGAGGTAAGCGAACCCGGGAGCGAACCCGCAGAACTCACAGGTGTAGACCGTGGTGGTGTGTCGCCGGACGACCTCGGGTGCCGACAATCCGGCGCGCTGGGCGACGTCCGGCAGATCCGGACCGTCGTAGACCACGTCGATCAGGTGTTCCCGTGGGACCCGGCCGGTCTGGCCCCCCACCTGCACGGATTCGACCACCGCTCCAGCGGCGTGGCGCGTGGGGTCGTAGCGGACCAGGACGGTCCGCGCTCCTACGACCAGTTCCCGCGCCAGCGGCGAGGCGACCGACCAGCGCAGTTCGGGATCGGCGAACTCCAGAAGCACGGCGTCCTCACCCATCGGGTGCCAGGCGGTGATGGGGGGCGCGGGATGCGTCATGCCGTCGCCAGGAAGGGTCGGACGGCGATCCGCGCCTCGTCGAGACCGTCGGCGATCGCGCGGGCGAGGGCGATCGCCCCCGGAGTGTCCCCGTGCAGGCAGATGCTGTCGACGGTCAGGGCCACCCTGCCGTCGACCGCGTCGATCGACTCGCCCCGGGCCAAGGCGACCACCCGGTCGCGCACGAGGCTGGGGTCGTGGAGGACGGCCCCGGGCTGATCACGGGGCTGCAGGGTGCCGTCGCTGCGGTACGCCCGGTCGGCAAATCCTTCGGCGAATGCCGCGACTCCCGCCGCCCGTGCGCGGACCTGCAGCGTGCGCCCCGGGAGGGTGAGGACGCCGATGCCGGCTCCTGCCGCTACGTCCAGCAGGAGGTCCGCCAACCCGGGGTCACGCGCTGCGTCGTGGTAGAGCGCGCCGTGGGGTTTGACGTAGCGGACCGGGGCACCCACGGACTCCGCGACGATGCTGAGTTCGGTCAATTGTGCGGTCAAGCTGCGCCGCAGCACGGCGGCGGGGATGTCGAGCGAAACCCGACCGAACCCGGCCCGATCCGGGTACGACACGTGAGCGCCCACCGTGACCCGGGCTGCCGCGGCGGCCCGGCACACCCGGGTCATGGACTGGCGATCCCCGGCATGGCCACCGGTGGCGACGTTGACACTGCTGACGATCTCGATCAATGCCGCATCGGCACGGACGCCGTCGCTCCCGGTCAGTTCGCCCAGGTCCGCGTTGAGGTCGATGGCCACCCCGTCAGTATGTCCCGGATGGCGGGTGGTCTCGGCTTCGCTCGACCACCGGGGCTATGGGGTGAGTGACGGGACTTGAACCCGCGACCACCTGGACCACAACCAGGTGCTCTACCAGCTGAGCTACACCCACCATCGCTGCGTCAGTCGCAGCGCAGCCATTGTAGCGTCGGCGAACCTTCGGTCAGGTCCGCCGGGTCAGTCGCTGCCGGACGGTGTCGACGCGGTCTCCCCGACCGGAGCGATGACCGCCGAGCGGTAATAGCGCAGTTCGTCGATGGAGTCGAGGATGTCCCCGAGCGCCCGGTGGTTGCCGGTCTTCTCCGGAGCCGCGTAGTACACCTTGGGGTACCAGCGCTTGATCAACTCCTTGAGGCTCGAGACGTCCACGACCCGGTAGTGCAGGTGGGCGTCCAGTTCGGGCATGTCGCGGGCGAGGAAACCCCGGTCGACGTAGACCGTCGAACCGCCCAGAGGCGCCCGCCGCGCGTCGGGGACGTGACCCTTCACGTACTCCAGCACCCGCTCGGTGGCCTCGGCCAAGGTCACGCCGTCCGGGATCTCATGGATCAAGCCCGAGTTCTCGTGCATCTCGACCACGATCGGATCCATGGCCGCCAGCGGTCCGTCGTCGGCCGGCTTGATGACGACGGAGATTCCCTCGTCGAGTGGGGTCAGGTCGGCCTCGGTCACCACGCAGGCGACCTCGACCAGGGCGTCGCTGGTCAGATCGAGACCGGTCATCTCGCAGTCGATCCAGACGATGCGTTGATCGACGGCGGGGGCCGTGCTGTCCTGCGTCATGGCGCAACGATAGCCGCGGCCCCCGACACCACCGACGTCACACTCTGCCGACGGGTCCACTGACTCAGTGGACGACCGCCACGGGGCAGCGGGCGTGATGCACGACCCCGTGACTCACGGAACCGAGCAGCAGGCCCACGAAGCCGCCACGGCCACGCGACCCCACCACGACCAGCGCGGAGTGCTCGGACAGGTCGGTGAGCACCTGGACCGGCGAACCGCGCTGCACGTCCTGCACGACGCGGACATCGGGATAACGATCGCGGTGGCCGGCGAGCACCTCGGCGGTCGTGCGCATCTCGTTGCCCTTGATGTCGGCCAGCAACTCCGGCGGTGAGAACGTGGGCACCCCTGTGATCGCCCCGATGGGCGGGACTTCCCACGTATGCACGACGCGGAGCTTGAGGCCGCGGCGACTGGCATGGTCGAACGCGAAGTCGAGTGCCTTGAGTGCGGGCTTGGACCCGTCCACACCCACGACCACCTCGCGAGCCTCGGGATCGCCCGACGGCTTCACGACCACGGCCGGGCAACTGGAGTGTGTCGCGACCTGCCGGGACACACTGCCCAGCAGCAGGCCGGTGAACCCACCGTGGCCGTGAGACCCGAGCACCATCATCGACGCGTGGTGCGACTGTTCGACCAGCGCTGCGGCGGGCGGGTTGACCATGACCTCGCCACTGACCACGAGGTCCGGGCTGACCGCATGGGCAGCCGTGAGGGCCTTCTCGACGGCCACATCGGCGTCCGCCCGCATCTCGTCGACCAGGGCTGACTCGTAGGTGGTCCCGGCGCCGGCGCCGAAGTTCACCGCCGGCAGATTCCACGCCACGACGATCTTGAGGGGAAGACCCCGATCCGCGGCCGCCTGAGCTGCCCACTCCAGGGCCAGGTCGGAGGCCGGTGAACCGTCATATCCGACGACAATCGGCTGTGACATCATGCACCTCCCAGGTGTATACGTCCCCAACTCCAGCGTACGAGCGTCGCCCGTCCGGCAACACCGCCGGAGGACTCCCGAACTCAGCCGTTGGTCCCGATCAGGGGGGACCTTGGACCGCCGGGGGGCTGATCCGCCGGGGATCGGCGGGGATAATCACCCGTGAGGAGTAGTCATGTGCGACACCTTCGTGGCCCTCGGCGCCGCCACTGCCGACGGTTCGATGATCTTCGGCAAGAACAGCGATCGGGAACCCAACGAGGCGCACGAACTCGTCGTCGTCCCCGCGGCCGACCACGCGGCCGGCTCCGAGGTCCGCTGCACCCACATCACCATCCCCCGAACCGGTCCGACCCGGCGGATGCTGCTGGCCAAGCCGTACTGGATCTGGGGCGCCGAGATGGGGCTCAACGACGCCGGCGTGGTGCTCGGCAACGAGGCCCTGTTCAACAAGGGGACCAAGGAGGATGAGCCGGGACTCCTCGGCATGGACCTCCTGCGACTCGGACTGGAACGGGCCGGGTCGGCCGCCGAAGCCGTCACGGTGATCACCGATCTGCTGGAGCGGTACGGCCAGGGCGGTCAGGCCGGGCACACCCACGACTTCACCTACGACAACAGCTTCCTGGCCGCCGATGCGGACGAGGCCTGGATCCTCGAGACCATGGGCCGCGACTGGGTGGCCCGACGCGTCACGCGGGTGGGGTCCATCTCCAACGGGCTGACCACCCGCACGCAGTGGGACCTGGCGTCGATGGGGGTCACCGACGGCACCGATGTGGCCCGCCGCTGGACCGAGCCGGTCTTCACGAAGTTCGCCGCGGCCGGCGATCGCCAGTGCCGCACCACCGACGCGCTCAGCGATGCCGGCGGACGGGTGGACGTCGCCCATGCCATGGCGGTCCTGCGCGGTCATCGCAGCAGCGATCCCTCGTGGTCGCCCGCCTATCCGGTCATGGGTCAGGACGTGTGCATGCATGCGGGCTACGGTCCGGTGCGCTCGAGTCAGACCACCGGGTCACTCGTGGTGCGGATCGGCGCCGACGGGGCGACCGCCTGGGTGACCGGGACCGCCGCCCCTTGCACGTCGATCTTCAAGCCCGCATGGGTCGACTCCGGGCTCCCGGACACCGGGCCTCGCCCGCGCGGGTGGTTCGACGCGCGGACCCTGTGGTGGCGTCACGAGCTCCTGCACCGTCGCACGTTGCTGGACTATCCGCCGGTTGGCGGCCTACCGCGACGACCGCGACACCCTCGAGGCGGAACTGGTGGCCGATGTGCCCGCAGCCGGCCGCCCGCTCCAGACCCGCTCGGCGTTCACCGGTGCGGCGTTCGCGCGCAGTTCCGCCGCGGAACTGCGCTGGACCGGATCGACCTGCCGATCCGGGAGTCGGCGTCGACCGCTGGCGCACCACTGCGGCCGTCGGGCCTGGGAGTCGTTCGATCGGGCCGCCGCCTGTCGGAGAGGAGCCGCGTGATGCGTGCAGTAGTGGCTTGCCGTCCACCCCCGCGCTATCCTGTGGACCGCGGCCGCGGCCGGGTCCATGACGCGGGGTGGGGGCCCCGGGGGATTCTCGGGCTCTCCGACGATCGTCCCAGGCCGCCGACGTTGCCGAGCCCCCGGACAAGATCCGGCTGCGGCCCGAACTGTCGGGCATCTGCGGCAGCGACATGGGTCTGGCCCACGCCAAGCTGTCGTTCGTCCTGAGCGCGTTCTACCAGGCCGACCGGATGATCCCCGGACACGAGATCGTGGCGGTGGTGTCCGGCACCGGTCCCGGCGTCGCGACGCTGACGGAGGGCGACCGGGTCGTCGTCGACCCGGTGATCGCCTGTGAACTGCGTGGCTTCGAACCCTGTGCCCGATGTGCCGCCGAGCAGCCGCACCTCTGCGAGCGGTTCGACCAGCCCGGGATCGTCGAGTGCCTCGCACCGGTGATCGGCTACTCCGACGCCGTGGGCGGCGGCTGGGGCCAGGAGCTGGTGGCCCACGAGTCTCACTGCTACGTCGTCGGCGACCTGCCCTCGCGGCGAGCGGTCCTTGCCGAGCCGGCCTCGATCGCCTTGCACGCCGCCCTGCGCTGGGAACGCGCCGGTGACCGGGTGGTGGTCATCGGCCCCGGGAGCATCGGGCTGCTCACCGCGCCGCCCTGGATGCGGCACCAGACCTGCATCATCATGGTCGGCCGGCGCAGTTCGGCGGCGAGCGCAAGGCGCTGGCTGGGGGCATGGGATCCTGCCGGCCGGACCCGACGCCGTGCGAGCCCTGGCCGACACCGACGGGGGACGTGCTCCGCCCCGCATGACCCGCACCCCGATCCTGGAACAGGGGTCGACGCCGTCTTCGACTGTGTCGGGCACTCGAGCACGATCGATCTCGGGCTGCACCTGCTGCGCCCGCGGGGACGCTGGTGCTGGTGGGAACGGCCGGAAGCCAAGGACGCCGACTGGCGATCAACTGGTCTGGCACCGCGAGTTGTCGATCCTCGGCGCTGCCTTCTACGGCCCTGAGCCCGCGCTGGCGGGCGACCCACCATGGCGCAGATCGCCGGTGGCTGGCGGCCAACTACCGGGTCGACGGCCTGGTGACCCACACCTTCGATCTCGATGAATGGACCCGGGCCTGGACATCGCCGATCGGGGCCCGCAGCCCGGGCGGTCAAGGTGACGTTGCGCCCGGTCCGGTCGATCCCGCTGGTCAGGGCATCCGGCCGGCAACCGCGACGTCGCCGGCGATCCAGAACCGCCAGGGCAAGAACGGTGTTCCGGCTGATCCCCACCCGCGGCCCGCGTGCCCTGGGTGGAGTTCGGGCATCCGGCGTGGTGCGTCGAGGAATCGGACCGGACCGTCGGACAGCGGACGTCCGCTGTCGGCGAGGTCCACGCCGAGCACCTGTCCAGTCGTCCCGGACCGCTGGCCAGGGCCGGGCCGCGGGTGCGGCGCGGTGGAGGTAGGTAGCGCGCGCCGCCAGCGGCGTGTCGGGCGATCGCCGTCCCCGGACTGGACCTCGGCTGCGCGGCGCAGCACGCCGCCTGACGCGTCGGGCGTGGGCGACCACGTTCACGCACCACCGATGGATCCCGTAACTCGGGTACACATACAGGTGCGCCACCGGACCGAACATGGGCGCGGTGCGCGGTGTGCGGCGATGGGCGTGTGATGCCTCGTCGGCGCCGTGACCGCCGGCGGTGCGCTCGACCTCGAGCAGGCGCGGCGCCTGAGCACCTCGGCACCCAGGCGCGCTCCAGGCGGGTATCCGGCCTCGTCCGGGGCCGGGACAGCGCCGGACGGATGAAGCGGATCGTCAGCTGGCTGACGGGGCCGAAGAACCAGTGCGGCCTCTGCAGAGAACCGATGTCGTCACCTGATCGGCCGGCGGCGGCGGTGGTGACCAGGGCATTCCAGTCCGACAACGTCAGGGTGCCCTTCTGGCCTTCGGGAGCATCGATCTGCAGGGGTACGGTTCGCCCGTCGTGGCGACCCGCAGAATTGCCCGCGTCGCTGGCCAGCGAGATCGCCAGGTGCCGTCGATGTCCTTCTCCTGGCCCTTCTTGAGCCCCTTGGGGGTGCTGAGGACGCTGTCGACGAACCCTTCGATGGAGTTCAGTCCGGTGAACGACTGCGCGGCGGGGTTGTCCATCGGGATGCCGACCCACTTGCCCTGGACCTGGGCAGCCGCCTCGGTGCCGAGGCTCTGGGCGAAGGCGTCGCCTTTCACGTAGATCATGTCCTTGGTGCTCACGACCTCGACGGTGGCGCCGTCGAACGGCCGAGGAGGCCGCCCTGCGCACCGTCCTGACCGATCGACAGGTCGGTGCCCAGGACCTCTTGCCGTTGCTGTCGGTCGCGACGGCAGGCGCGGCGCTGCTTTTGCGGACTTGGCCGCCGTCTTGGCCGGCTCCAGGATCTGGTCCGCGTCCTGCTTCTGCACCCCGTTCGGCGTGGCCGCCGCAGTGGGGGTGGCGCTGGAGGCGGATTCCGAGGGCGTGCTCGTCGACGAACTGCACGCCGCGACACCACCGAACAGCAGGACAGAACTCACGGCAAGGGCAGCCGGGGTGCGGAGGTCCATGGGGATTCCCTTCGTCGGTGCGGTCAGCCTAACGGCGACCTCAGGGCAGATCGAACAGGGTCGGGATGCGGTCCACGCGTCGGTGGCTGCCAGCCACGTAGCCGACATGCATCAAGCGGCGAACGGCTTTCGGCCCACCACGGCGAGTGCGCCTGATTTCATGAACGAGTGGCGCTTTTCCCTGGCGCCTCCGCTGCGTCGGCCGGACCCTGCGGCGGCGAGCCGCCTCGATCCGGGGAGCCGCGCCGGGCAGCGGCCATCTTGTCGGCGCCGTAGGACGCGACCATGGGACAGCTGCCCGACAGTGCGGCGGTGAGGTTGCGGCAGTCTGCCGTACTGGGCGGCGGCGGCATCCGGTGCCCTGGTTCGCCAGGACGATCGCGAATCCACCGCCCAAGCAGAATCCGGCGATGCCGACGCGCCGCGTGCAGTCGTCGCGTTCGGCGAAACCAGTCCCGAACCGCCAGGACCCGCTCCGCAGGCGCTCCTCGGCCGGTGCCCATCGAGCAGGCCGCGCCGCGAGGCAGGCCACCCAGTTCCACGGCATCAGGTCGGGGGGCGAAGGCGAGGTAGCCCGCACCGCGAACCGGTCGGTGATGGCCCTGATGTCGTCGTTCAGCCGGAACAGCTCGTTGCCCGGCATGGCTACACCGGCGGCCAGGGGCCTGAGCCGGGGCACGGCGAGGTAACCAGTCACCAGGCCGGCATCGGTCTCGGCAGTCAGGTCTGCGGTCATGACGACACCGTACGGGTTGCGGCGCGCAGCCTTCGGCGGCTACTCGGCCCCGGAGATCCGTGGACGGTTTCGAGCGCGTTTCCTCGGTAATCCGGGTTCCCGCATGCCGACACATGCCTATCGGCCCGCGGGCAGGAGGCAGGCAGTGACGGCGATCCCAGACGGGTGCTCGATGGTAGAGGCGGGCACCGTCACCGTGGTCGGCGCCACCATGACCCCGGCCAGGGCCATCATGACCGGAAGGTCACCCAGCGGGTGGCGGTGAAATGGACCTGGCTTGACCAAGGTCACCGCGATCGCCGGTTCGACCCGGACAGTCGTGGCGCAATTCGTTTCCGGGTCCGCCTGCGCAACCGAGCCCGGCGTGTGGGTCCGGGTGCCCGATGTGGCGCCCCCGGTTGACGCTGGTCTACGGCGAATCGCTGCACCTGCAACTGCTGGCGGCGACGAAACCGACACCGACGCCGAAACCCACCCCCAGTCCGACGCCGGGAAGCCCACCCGACTCCCGACGCCGAAGCCCACGACGTCACCGGCGCCGAGCCCGAGCCCCAGCGCCACAGCGAGTGCTTTCCCACTCCGACGCCGACTCCCACTCCGGGGTGGAATTCCGCTCGGTGTCGGTCTACGCGCCCGTCGACCCGGCCCGTCTCGCGTGCTGCGGCGGGCCGGCTTCGAACCCACGGCCGCGGAACTCGACGATGTGACGCGGCTCGGCGTCCCCGGTTGGCTGGAGCGGCAAGTGGATCGGCCTCGATCGACGACAGCGCCTGCGGCGTGTGCTGGATCGCCTGCCGGACCAGTCCGAGCCCATCTGGAAGGTCCGCGACCTCATCGAGACCGATGCCCCGGCTGGAACAACGAATGTCGGTGCTGTCGGGATTCGCCGTGCGCGCGTTGGAGCAAAGCGCCAGTTGCTGACGGTCCTCGAGGACCTGTGGAAATTGGCTAACCACTTCAACGTCACCTGCCCGGGCGACGACGTCAGTGAATCGCGCGCGCACTACGCGTGGACCATCCGGCGTCACGCGCTGGGCCGGTTCGCCGACCTGCTGCGCGCGGCGGGCACTCATCCGGCGATGCTCACCTACCTGAACAACCGTGACTCCGACGACGAGCACCCCAACGAGAACCAGGGCCGGGAACTCCTGGAGCTCCACACGGTCGGGCTGTCGGCCGGATACAGCGAGACCGACGTCCTGAACTCCGCGCGAATCCTGACCGGCCTGAGCGTCGACTGGGAGTCCGGCGAGTACGAGTACAAGCCGTGGCGGCACTGGGTGGGACCTGTGCAGGTCCTCGACTTCAGCCACCCCAATCCCACCGAAGAAGGGGGCGAGGCGGTCGCACTGGCGTACCTCGATCATCTGGCCCACCACCCGGCCACCGCGAACCGGATCGCGGGAATCCTGGCCCGCCGGTTCGTGGCCGATGAACCGCCCCCGAGCCTGGTCTCCCGCCTGGCGGCCGTCTACCAGGCCTCGGACACCCGGATCGCCCCGGTGCTTCGGGAGTTGTTCGCCTCGTCGGAGTTCGCGGCCTCGATCGGCGCCAAGATGTGGCGCCCCTTCGAGATGGTCGTGTCGGTGTCGCGTCTGCTAGGACTGCGGCCCGATTCCGAGGGGGTGGAGGGCCCGATGGGACTGGTGTGGCTGGCCGAGGACGCCGGTCACAACCCCTTCGGTGCGCCGTTCCCGACGGGCTACACCGACGTGGCCGCCGCGTGGCTGTCGACGTCGAGCACCCTGAACCGCTGGAACTCGTCCCTCAATGTGGCGGCCGGGTGGTGGCCCACCTCCTTCGACCGTCCGACGTTGCGGGCCGCGGTCGGGGCGGCTGACCTGCCGGCCACCCACGGAGCGCTGGTCGACACCGTCGCCCAGACTCTGTTCGGCCTGACCCTGCCCCCGGCGCACCGGGCGGCAGCCCTCACGTTCCTGGGCAAGAACGCCGGCGACGTGCTGCGTGCCGACTCCGGCGCCATCACCTGGCGCCTGCCGTACCTGGTCGCCCTCCTGCTCGACTCCCCCTACCAGGCAGTGCGATAGGAACCGCCATGACCGACAGCCACAGTTGCCCCGAGGCCCGCCGGATGGCGGTCAGTCGTCGCTCGTTGCTGCGAGCCCTGGGAATCGGCGGTGCCGCGGTGGCGACGTCGTCCATGGTCGACGTGCGCGTCGCGTTCGGCGCCGATGCGGGGTGGGCAGGCGACACCGTGGTGGTGCTCTTCCTGCGCGGTGGATTCGACGGACTGTCGGCGGTGGCGCCCGTGGGCGACCCCGACTATCGCACCTGGCGACCCACCATCGCGGTGCCGAGCGACTCGGCGATCACCCTGGACCGGACCTTCGGTCTGCATCCGTCGTTGTCGGCGCTGCGTCCGGTGTGGGAGGGCGGCGACCTGGCGGTGGTGCACGCTGCCGGGTTGGCGAATCCGAACCGCAGCCACTTCTCGGCCATGGACGAGATGGAGCGTGCCGCCCCCGGATCCAACCTGCGCACGGGCTGGCTGGACCGCACCCTCGGCACGCACGATGCGGCGGGACCGTTCGGGGCGGTGCAACTGGGCTCGTCGTCCATCCCGTTCTCGCTGCGGGGCCCCCAACCCGAACTGGGGATGGAGTCGTTGCGCTCCTTCTCCCTGAACGGGGCCGATGACGCGACGGAGCGCGCCCGGTGGCGCACGGCGCTGACCAGCCTGCATTCCGATGCTCCGGCGGGGATGGCGGCCTCGGCGACGGGAACGTTGGCGGCGCTGGACACCACCGCAACCCTCATCGAGCAGAACGCGGATCCCGCCCATGGGGCGGTTTACCCCGACACCGGACTCGGGGGGGCGCTGCGGGACGCGGCCCGTCTGATCGCGGCCGACATCGGGGTGCGCGTGATCACCATCGATGAAGGTGACTGGGACATGCACGCTGACCTCGGTCCCGTCGACTACGGCTGGATGCACGACAAACTGGCCGATCTCGGCGGATCCCTGGCCGCGTTCGCCACCGACCTGGGTCCGCGACTCGATCAGGTGACGCTGGTGACGATGAGCGAGTTCGGCCGCCGGGTCGAACAGAACGAGTCCGGCGGTGTCGACCACGGGTGGGGGAACTGCATGTTCGTCCTCGGGGGACATGTGGTGACCGGGGTGCACGGCGCCTGGCCAACCCTGGCCCCCGACCGGCTCACCGAGGGCGACCTCACGGCGACCACGGACTATCGCGCGGTCCTGGCGGATGTATTAGCGAACCGGACCGGCGCATCGGTCGAGCAGATCCGCACGGTGTTCCCCGGCTACACCGGTGAGACGTTGGGGGTGACCTCGGCCTGACCGTCAGGCGGCAGCGGGCGCGGGGGCCGCGGAACCGGGAGCCGCGCTGGTCTCGGGAGGGGGCCACTTCTTGTCATGGGCCACGCGCATGACAAAGCCGACGACCGCCCCGATGATCGCCACGGGTGCGGTCACCACACCCGCGCTCGAGGTCACGAGGAGGGCCAACAGGCCGGCGGTGAACGGCAACTTGAGGGACGCTGCCACACACGCCGCGATCCCGGCGACGACCATCGGGGTCTCGAGCGAAGGATCGACGAACAGGGCGACCATCGCGCCCACGCCGACACCCAGCGACATGGCGGGGAAGATCGGACCGCCGCGGAAGCCGGCGCTCAGGGCGATGCCGTAGACGATCATGCGGCCAAAGGTGACGATGGCGATGGCTCCGGCCGAGGTCGATGCCAGGACGGCGCTCAGTCCCGTCTCGCCGTCGAACAGGACCGTGTCCAGCGGCAGGTCCGCCCAGGCCGCGGCTCCGGCTCCCACCAGGGCGATGACGATGGCGGCGACCAGGACGGTGAGGGCCGGCCGTCGTTTGGTGAACGGGAACACCTGCCAGCCGATGGCGCGCGCCACCAGCGTGAGCAATCCCGCGACCAACGCGGCCAGGAGCCCGGTGGCAAGGCTCCACATGGGGAGTTGATCGATGGGGGCGAGACCCGACACCGACAGTGCGTGGGTCCCCAGACCACTGAAACTCCCGAGGCCGGACATGACCAGATAGCCGGTGCCCAGCGACACCAGGAGGGGGAGCAGTGCTGCGGCCGGCAGGACGCCGAGCGCGGCGAACTCGAGGAACATGAAGGCGCTGATGAACGGGTTCCCGAGCACCGCCCCGATGGCTGCGGCACCGCCGAGCAGCATGGCCAGCTTCTTCGCCTCGTCGCCGGCGTTCCGGGCGACGAAGGCGCCCAGTGCGGTGCCACAGGCGATCAGCGGCGCTTCCGGGCCCAACGGCATCGCCAGAGCCAGGGTGGCCATGGCGGCCAGCGCGACCGAGGCGATCTCCTTGGGGCCGATGTCGAAGTGCAGACCGGTGATCGGCACCCCGCCGGTCTTGCCCGGCATGCGCTGCGCGATCGCGATGAGACCAGCAGCGACGATCGCCCAGGCCAGGACGTACCACCAGGTACCCGCCGACAGCGAGAAGTGAGCGGGCAGATCCTGCCACACGAAGTCCTGCAGGACGGTGAGGATTGCCAGGAATACCGAGGCGACCACAGAGCCGCCGATCCCCAGGGCGATGGCCAGGAGGATCGTCTTGGCCATGTCGCTCGGGGCGACCTCTTGAGCGGGAGTTGCCATGGCGCCACCTTAGGGCCGCGCCGGGTCGACTTCGTCAGCCGGTGTAGTAGGTGTCGGCCTCGGTGAGTGCCTCGTCCAGGATGGCCAGGCCCTCGCGGGCTTCCTCGGCGGACACGATGCACGGCGGGACGACGTGCAGGCGGTTGAAGTTCGTGAACGGCAAGAGACCACGGGCAACGCAGGCCGCGGCCAGCGCGGTCATCGCCGGGCTGGTGCCACCGTAGGGTGCCAGGGGCTCGCGTGTGGCCCGGTCCGACACCAGGTCCAACGCCCAGAACACGCCCATCCCGCGGACCTCGCCGATCACGGGGTGGCGCTCTGCCAGCTCGTTGAGGCCGGGGCCGATCACGTCCTCCCCGATCGTGCGGGCGTGGTCGACGATGCCGTCCCGCTGCATCACGTCGATCGTGGCCAGAGCCGAGGCGCAGGCCAGCGGATGGCCGCTGTAGGTCAGACCGCCGGGGAACACCCGATCGTCGAAGGTGGCGGCGATCTCGTTGCTGATGATGACGCCGCCGAGCGGGACGTAGCCGGAGTTGCTGCCCTTGGCGAAGATGATCAGATCGGGGTTGACGTCCCAATGATCGATCGCCAGCCACGCGCCGGTGCGGCCGAACCCGGCCATGACCTCGTCGGCGATGTACACGATCCCGTACTTGTCACACAGCGCGCGGACCCCCGCCAGGTAGCCGTCCGGCGGGATGAGGATGCCCGCGGTCCCGACGACGGTCTCGATGAGGATGGCGCCGATGGTGTCCGGTCCCTCGAAGCGGATCACCTGCTCGAGGTGCTCCAGGGCGCGTTGGCACTCCTCCTCGGGGGTGGTGGCCCAGAAGGCCGATCGGTACAGGTACGGGCCGAAGAAGTGGACATGCCCGTAGGCGTACTCGTTGGGCCAGCGGCGCGGGTCGCCGGTCGCGTTGATGGCGGCTCCGGTGTTGCCGTGATAACTGCGGTAGAAACTCAGCACCTTGTGCTTGCCCGTGTGGAGCCGCGCCATGCGGATCGCGTTCTCGGCCGCGTCGGCGCCCCCATTGGTGAAGAAGACCTTGTCGTGACCGTCGGGTGCGAGTTCGGTGATGGCCTTCGCCGCGCGTCCCCGCACCAACGACGCATGCTGCGGCGCCAAGGTCACCTGGACCTCGGCCTGTCGGCTGATCGCGTCGACGACGGCCGGATGTTGGTGACCGATGTTGGTGTTGACCAACTGGCTGCTGAAGTCGAGGAACGTGTTGCCCTCGAAATCCCAGACCCGACTCCCGAGGCCCGAGGCGAACACCCTCGGCTTCAGGGCGCCCTGAGCGCTCCACGAGTGGAAGACGTGGGCACGATCCAGGTCGTAGGTTTCGGAATTGCTGCCTTCGGCCCAGATGTCGGTGCTGTTTCCGTGGTCGGTCATGCCGGGATTCTACGGGTTCCGCAACTCCTGGGTCGAGCGCCGGCGAACTCGGTGGTCGCGCGGAGCCGGGACCACTGCACACGGCCGCGGGTTGAGTAGGCGGGCCAGCGCCGTATCGAAACCCGCCCACCGTCCGCGGGTTGAGTAGGCGCGCCAGCGCCGTATCGAAACCGGCCGCGGTCGACGGGCCTCGCTGCGCCCGTGCCGGGGTCCGGGCTCGGGTCGGGCGCCTCTTGGGGTCAGGGAACCGCCTTCGGCGGGCTGTGTTGATGGATGCGCGCCTCGCAGGCTCGGCTGCGCATCGGGTTCCGCTTCTGCAGTCGCCGACGCCGACCCGTACCCTGCCCGGGCTGGGTGGTCGGTAGGTGTCCGTCTCCGGCGGTCGAGCGGAGCCGAGACCACCCGCCGGGTGTTGCGGGGTGCGACCCCTGACTAGCGTGGAGGTATGGACAGTCAGCAGTTCGACAAGATGCGCAACGGTTCCGGATTCATCGCCGCGTTGGACCAAAGCGGCGGCAGCACGCCTAAAGCCCTGCGCCTGTACGGGATTCCCGACGACGCCTACAGCAACGACGAGCAGATGTTCGATCTGATCCACGAGATGCGATCCCGGATCATCACCGATCCGGCCTTCGGGGGCGACCGCATCCTGGGAGCCATTCTGTTCGAGCAGACCATGGACCGTGAGATCGAGGGGCGCGGGACCGCCGACTACCTCTGGAACGAGAAGAACGTCGTGCCGTTCCTGAAGGTGGACAAGGGCCTGGCGGACGAGGCCGACGGAGTGCAGGTCATGAGACCCATGCCCGACCTCGAGCCTCTGCTCGAACGGGCGCTGACCAAGGGTGTGTTCGGCACGAAGATGCGCTCGGTCATCAAGAACGCCGACGCGACGGGCGTGGCCGAGGTCGTGGACCAGCAGTTCGAGGTGGCCCGCACCATCGTGGCCGCCGGCCTGGTTCCGATCATCGAACCCGAGATCGACATCCACAGTCCTACCAAGGCCGCCGCCGAGGAGTTGCTGAGAACGCAGATCCTGCAGTGGCTCGACGCACTGGCCGACGACGTCTGGGTCATGCTCAAGCTGACGCTGCCGGACACGCCCGACTTCTACACCCCCCTGATCGAGCATCCCCGGGTCCTTCGCGTCGTCGCCCTGTCGGGGGGCTACACCCGCGCCGAGGCCGATGGGCTGCTGGCCGCGAACCACGGCATGGTGGCGAGTTTCAGTCGCGCGCTCACCGAGGGGCTCACCGCGCAGATGACCGAGGCGGAGTTCACCGCGGCCCTCGACGCGTCGATCCAGAGCATCTACGACGCCTCGACGACCTGAACGACACGCGCCCGGGAGGGACTCGTCGAGGGTGCGGTGGTCTCGGCTGTGCTCGACCGCTGGGGTTGGCTTCAGAAGAAGCCCGGGTGGCGACGGGCCAGGACCACGTAGCGGGTGGTGACCACCACGCCGACGACGACACCGGTGATCACCGTGACCCAGGGCCACAGCGCAGACCCGACGAGGGCGGCTACTCCCAGTAGTACCCAGAGCACGGGGTGCCACCGAGGAGCGGGTGTGTCGCGGCGGGGGACCGGTTCCGGTCCCGGGGCGATCCGGGTCAGGTCGTACCGACGGCGCTCCTGCGGGTCGGACAGCACCAGAAACGCGACGTTGACCGCGCGGAACTGCGCGGGGTCGCCGCCGGTGTCCGGATGGGTCGCCCGGGCCTGGCGGTGCCAGGCGGCGGTGATGGCCGCGTCATCGGCGCCGGGCGACACGCCGAGCACGGCGTACAAGTCGGGGACCCCGTCGTCCCACAGAGGTGTGCCCACGGTGCCATTCTCCCACCGGACTCCCCGGAGGGCACGAAATCTGGACCGCCGCGACCGATTACCGTATGTCCCGAAATGGTCGCACTTGCGTGTGTGATCTGTCATGATCCAGGGGTCCTCAAGCCGTCCTCAACCCGCGCCGATGGGCAGATCACCATGAGACACACCCCCCGCACACTGATCCTCCTCCTCGCGCTCACCATGGTCGCGGTCCCCTTGTTGGTGGTCGGTCCATCCGCCTCGGCGGTCCCTGCCAAGAAGAAGCGGTCGACTGCGGTGACCGCGGTCTGCCCGACCGGCGCCGTGACTCCGGGATCGTTCAAGCGGGCGCGCTACATCTGGAAGCGGCTCCGTGTGGCCGGCTACAGCCCCGCTGCCACCGCGGGCGTACTGGGCAACCTCGACCACGTCTCCGGACTCACGCCGACGGCGGTCTCCGACGACAAGACCAGGTTCGGC
Organism: Candidatus Nanopelagicales bacterium; assembly: GCA_046330625.1. Classification (GTDB taxonomy): domain Bacteria; phylum Actinomycetota; class Actinomycetes; order S36-B12; genus CAIWTL01. The sequence continues at coordinate 1,176 of JAXLSJ010000013.1, read as the reverse complement.
ATCGCCCAGTGGCCCCGCAAGCGGTGGAACCGCTATGTGGAGCGGGTCAACGCTGCCGGCGGAAACCGCTGGAGCCTGGCGTCCCAGACGACGTACCTCCTGCATGAGATGGCCGGTGGGTTCAGCGTTTTCAACGACACGACCTTCCGCACCCGGATCAATCCCGCCAAGGCGGCGGCAGTCTTCAGCGCCACGTTCATGCCCCCGAGTCCCACCGTGATGGGGATCCGCGGGACCAAGGCTCGGCTGTGGGCCAGTTACCTGGCCGACACCCCGGCCGAGAGGGCGAATGACATCGGGACGTACGGCAGCAAGATCCCGTGCAATCCTCCGGGGGCGCGGCTCGACCGGTGCCCCCCCGTCGGGTCGCACTACAAGGCCTTCTTCCGCGACTTCACAGGGTTCAATTGGAACGATATGAGTGCGAACGCTCGGAAAATGTCGCGCTGCGTCTACACGAACTTCCCGCCGATCAAGATGCAGGGGACGTACAACGGCCACATGCCGGACTGGTCACAGGCCATCGACTTCATGATGCCGTCGGGGTGCGTGACTGGCTCCAAGGGCAGCTACACCCGTTCCCCGGCGGAGCAGCGGATGGGAAGCCGACTGGCGCGCTACTTGTTCGAGAATGCCGATCGTCTAGGAATCGACTACCTGATCTGGCAGGACCACATCCGTAATCCCGGGGAGCATGCCGACGAGAACACGTGGACGACGGTCGGGTACTGGCGGCCGGACAACTACAACAACGGCGATTGCACCAACACCCACTTCGACCATGTGCATGCCAGCGTGTACTCCAGCATGGTCAACGCCTGGGTGCGTCCGATGAGGGGCAACCCCGAAGGACATGGTCACCGTCCGGAACCACTGCCGCTGATTCCCTGAGGTGAGGGGCCGGATCCGGGGCGGCGGGGGGCCCGGGAGGATCACGACGCAGTAGGTGCCGCCCTGCGGCTCCCAGGTCGGCGGTCACGCCGCCCCGGGGTCAGTCGATCAGCGGATCACGCGTCCCGCTCCGACGAAGCGGGCGGCCCAGTAGCTGCCGTCGATGTCGTCGACGACGATGCCGGTACGCGGGTTGTTGGCGCCGATCTGCTGGCCGTGTCCGATGTAGATCGACACGTGCTGGCTGCCGACGGGGCCGTAGAAGAGCAGGTCCCCCTTGCGCAG
>JAXLSJ010000012.1:0-83727 GCA_046330625.1 Candidatus Nanopelagicales bacterium | reverse complement strand
CCCCCCCCACGGGTCGGTGGTGGGTCAGTCCTCGGTGACGCCCACGGTCACGGTTCCGCTGTAGGGGCTGGCAGCGCGGGGGGCCTTGTTGCCCAGCCACAGCTTGAACGACTGGGTGCTGCTCGTGTCACCGGCCTCGGTGGTGCCGGTGAGAAGATCACCGGTTTCTACGTCCGCCAGGGACCCGGTCAACCGTCCGGTGCCGGTCCCGTCGTAGGACACGCCCGGGTCGACGTCGATCGCGAACTGACGGTCGGCCGAGACCGAGGTGTTGGTGGTTCCGCCGGCATTGCTGATGGTGGTCGTGCCATTGAAGAACGACGTCGTTGCCATCTGGATGTCCGAGCCGCCGTTGGCAACGACCGTGCCCGCCGACAGGTTGTCCGCTGTGGCGCTGCTGCCCGAGGCGACGTCACCCCAGTTGTATCCGGCGCGCTGCGTGGCCACGCGGCCGTACCAACTCGCCGAGTACCCGGTGGTGTCGTTAGCGGTCTGGGTGGCGTCTCCATCGTTGGCCACGGCGCGGACGCTCCACGCGCCCTGGCGCGTGGCATCGCTCACCCGGAAGCGGTACAGGATCTGCATCGAGACATCGGTGGCGACATAGCCGGAGTACGAGTACGACGCATTGTTCGTCGAGGCTTCGGAGTCCCCGCCGGTGCCCAGTTCCCAGTTGCTGGCCTCCGTGCCACTGGTGGCATCGATGTCGAAGGTATCGCCGCTGCGAGTCCAGGTGATGAGTGCCGTGTTGCGGGCATCCTGGTTGGTGCAGGTCGCGTCGCCGTCTGCAGTGCTGTAGAGGCACAGGGTCACGGTATTGAGGTCCTCCAGGGAGTTGGCGTCCCCGACCGTCACCGCGACGGTGTAGATGTTGTCGCCGACGCCGTTGTCCGGAGCCATGCTCAGGGTGTCGGTGTCAATCGCGACGGTGGGGGTCGCGTTGCTGGGATTGACGTCGTCTGCCTGGGCCGACGTCACGCCGACGACACCGAGCGATGCGGCCAGCAGGGCGGCAACGCCGGCACCGGCGGCGAGTCGTGGTGAGTGATGGTGGAACATCGTCTACCTCCCGAGGTCCAGGGCCCGCAAGCCCTCTTCGTTCACCCCGTTCAGCGTGACGCTATGTATCGATAAGATCACACATGAGTCACAGAAGCGCGACGAACCGGACCGGCCAAATGGGTGATTCATCCCCACGCGTCCGATCGGAACAGCCTTCTGGCCGGCCCAAGGATACGGAATGCGGAGGCTCGACGTCGGTACCTCCGACTCCACGTGCGGGACGATAGGATGCACAGTCAGTGGGGGTCAGTGGAGTGGCACCGCTGAGGAGCCAAGGCCGGTCGATGGGAGCAGGGTGACGGCGATCGATCCGACCGAGTCCGTGGCGTCGACGCGTCCGATGACCGAGCAGGCGACTTCTCTCACCGTCACCCGCACGTGGCGCGACACGGTCGCCGCCTACGTCGCGCTCACGAAACCGCGCATCATCGAGCTCCTGCTCGTCACCACCGTGCCGGCGATGTTGCTGGCCGCGGACGGGCTGCCGAACCTGACCATCGCGCTCGGGACCCTGCTGGGCGGCACGTTGGCCGCGGCGGGCGCGAACACGATGAACTCCTACCTCGACCGGGACATCGACAAGGTCATGCACCGGACCGGGTCCCGACCGCTGGCGACCGGGGTCATCCCCGAACGCAATGCCCTGGTCTTCGGGTGGGTGTTGTCGTTCCTGGCGATCGCGGTGCTGCTGTTGCTCACCAACCCCGTGGCGGCAGCACTCGGCGCCGTGGCCATCGCGCTTTACGTCGTCGGCTACACCCTGCTGTTGAAACGTCGGACTCCTCAGAACATCGTCTGGGGTGGCGCAGCCGGTTGCATGCCGGTGCTCATCGGCTGGTCGGCGGTGACGGGCTCGCTGGCGTGGCCGCCGGTTGTCCTGTTCCTCATCGTGTTCTTCTGGACCCCACCCCACTACTGGCCGCTGTCGCTACGCTACAAGGCCGACTACGCCGCCGCCAACGTCCCGATGCTGCCGGTGGTCGCCGACCAGGGGGCGGTTGCCCGGCGGATCGTCCGGTACGCCTGGGCAATGGTCGCCACGTCCCTGGTGCTGATCCCCGTCGCAGGGATGGGTCTGCTGTACTCGGCGGCGGCGGTGGTCCTGGGGGCGCTGTTCCTGTGGGAGGCGCACGCGCTGCAGCGGCGGGTCGGGACTGCACGTCTGAACCCCATGCGGCTGTTCCACGGCTCCATCACGTACCTGTCGTTGCTCTTCCTCACGGTCGGCATCGACCCGTTCTTGCACTGATCCGGACTCCGCCGGAGCAGCGCCGCCGTGCGGCTGCTCGTCGCGACACAGGCGGGGTCGGCTCCTACAGTGCGGCGGTATGACACGCGTTCGTCGGTTCCTGGCAGGGGCCGTCTCGGTGGGGCTGCTCACCGGGATGGCGACGCTTCCGCAGGTGATGTCGGGGGTCGCGCACGCCGCCCCGGCACCGACCGCCGGGAAGCTCAACAACGGCTTGCCGCCCTGCGAGAAGTACCCGGACGTCAAGGGCAAGAAGCCCGGAAAGCTGCTGGGGTACCAGGAGTTGTCCGTCGACCCGTCGCAGCTGACCGGGGCGCGGATGTTCCGCGTGCTCTTCACCACGAGCGGACTGGATGAGCGTCACGTCCAGGCCAGTTGCGGCCTGGTGGTCATGCCCGAGAAGGGTCAGAGCAACGAGATCCTGGCGTGGGCCCACGGCACGGTGGGGGTTCACCAGAGTTGTATGGCCTCCAACAACCCTGGCCGTTTCCTCAGCAACGGTGCCATCCAGTTCCCTGGCACCGCGCTGCCGGCAGGGGAGCCGTCGAACGGCATCTGGCAGGGCCTGATCGACGAAGGCCGCATGATCACCGCGCCCGACTACTACTCCGCAGCTGGGCGTCGGGACTACAAGCAACAGAACTACGTGGCCGGCATCCCCGAGGGTGCTGCGGTGCTGGACAGTGTGCGAACGGGCATCCAGTTGGTCAAGAAGGTCAAGCATCAGGAACACCGCACCTGGGAACTCGGGCTCTGGGGCGCGTCGCAGGGAGGCCACGCGGCGCTGTGGGCCGGACAACTGGCCAAGCGCTACCTGAGTGAGACCGCCGTGCGCCACCAGCCGGCCATCAAGCAGGTGGGAATCGTGGCCGCAGTGCCGGCCTCGTCGTTCATCGCGAATGACAAGACACCTCGGCGGCTGCTCGGCTACCACCTTGGGGACCTCGAGATGCACCAGCAGGCCGGTCCGGTCCTGTTCTCGTATGTCCTGGACTCCTGGAAGAAGTACGGCGACAGCGGCAAACCGGGTCGCCATGCCCTCTTCCCCGGGTATCCGCGAGGTGTGCGACCGGCGCTGAGCGCTGTCCTCAGCCCCGAGGGCAAGGAGTCCGCGGAGGAGGTCGCCGCGCTGTGCACATCCGACGCCGTGAAACTCGCCGCAGCGATCGCGAAGTACCTGGTGGACCCGGCCGCCAACCCGTTCTTCATCCCCAGCATCTGGGGCAAGCCGGACAGTCAGGGCGTGTACCAAGGGCGCATGGACCGCACCTGCCGGAGCAAGAACGTGTCCAAGGGCATCAACAAGTGGTGCACCTGGTTGTCCTACAACATGCCCGGACCGCAGGGCATCAACCCGTTCTCGAAACTACCCCGCACGGCCGACGGTTCGGTGGCGCCCGTGCTCATCACCGAAGGCATGGACGACACCCTCGTGTACTGCCAGAACGATGAGCCCACCCTGCCGCAGTCCCGGGCATGTCTGGCGCGGCAGTTGTACAAATCGATGGCCACCAAGAAGGTCTGCCGTGACACCTCGGTAAGGCTGGACCTGTACGCCAAGACCAACTCATCGCCGGCCAGCCATTTCACCACGATGTACCAGTTGGCCGACAATGGGCGGCTCGGCTACCGCGGATCCATCATGGATCGGTTCCTGAACAAGGCCTTCAAGCACAAGGTCGGCACCGGCTGCAGTGAGCGGGTGGTGAACAAGTAGCCCGGAACCGGGTGGGGAGCGGCCCACGGGCCGCGGTCCTGCGTCAGCGGAGGTCGACCACGGCGGACTCGGCGACGCCGCGGGTACGCAGCGCGAGCCGCAGTCGCAGGGCCGCAACCCAGACCAGGGACGCCAGCAGCATGTGCCCGGCGACGACCGCCCACGGCAATCCCAGGAGCAGTTGCAGGTAGCCCAGGACGCCGTTAGCCAGGACCACCGCGACGAGTTGCCATTCCCGCCGCTTGGCGGCGGCCGGACCGTCGACCAGGTGCAGGACCAGCGCCATCGCGATGATGAGTCCCAGGAACAGGTAGACGATGTCGGCGTGGACCCAGGCGGCCACCCGCTGGTCGATCCCGAAGCGGTGGGTCACGTCGGAGTCACCCGAGTTCGGACCGGCGCCGGTCACGATGGTCCCCAGCACGAGCACCACGAACGACGTGACGACGAGGGCGTCGCCGAGCAGGGTCACCTCGCGGCGCACCAGTGGCACGACCGGCCGGTCGCCGGGGTCCTGGGCCCGATCGACCAGGACGACACAGCCTCCGATGATCGCGACGGACAACAGGAAGTGCGCAGCCACGATGGCCGGGTGCAGTCCGGTGAGGACGGTGATGCCGCCGAGCACGGCCTGGGCGACGGTGCCCAGCAGCGGGATCGCGGCCAGGGCCACGATGGGGGCACGCAGGACGCGCCCGTTGCTGCGGTTGCGCTGCCACCAGATCAGAGCGCCGGCCAGGGCGGCGATCGCCGCCAGTCCGAGGAGGAACGTCAGCGTACGGTTGCCGAACTCCACGTATTTGTGCCACGCCTCCTCCTGGCGCGCGGTCGGCACCAGGGAACCGTCGACACATTCGGGCCAGGTGGGGCAGCCCAGCCCCGACCCGGTCAGTCGCACCAGGCCACCGGTGACCACGATCCCCACCTGGACGATCAGGTTCACGCGGAAGATCCACAGCAACCAGGTCGGCGCCGGATTGGCGGTGGTGGTGGAAAGCCGCGGGGACGTCGTGGTCACCGTCCCAGGGTACGTCCGGCCCACGGCGCTACCCGACGACGAGTCGCTGCACCAGGGCGCTGCGCGTGTCGACGTCGATGTCCAGGCCCTCGCGCAGATAGCCGTCCCACCCGCCGAAGGTGTCGACCACGGCGGCGCGCGCGGCTTCGAGATAGTGCGGGTACACCGCGATGGCACGATCCAGGGCGGCGACGTCGCCCCCCTGGGCGGCGAACTGCTCCCGGTAGGGCGCCAGGAGCGCCCGAACCGCCGGGCCACTGCGCAGGTAGTCGTCCATCACGTCGTCCCACGGCACCCCGAGGGTCGTCAGGAGCACCGCCGCGACCCAGCCCGTGCGGTCCTTGCCCGCGGTGCAGTGCAGGACGGCGGGTTCCGCGGTGGGATCGGCCAGGTCGCGCAGGATCGTGCCCAGGGCCGCCCGCGCGCTGTCGAGGGTCACGAACGAGCGGTACCCGGCGACGAAAGTGCTGTCGAGTTCGTCGGCGGTCAGAGTCACCCCGTCGCCCGACACCGATGCCCGGGCCAGCGCCCCCAGGGACGCCGGTCCGGCGTCAGGGTCGTCGGCCAGGAGGTCGACCACGATGCTCGTTGCACCGTCGGGGAGGAAGTCGGGCCGTTGTTCGCGCTCGCCGGTGGTGCGCAGGTCGTACACCTGGGTGATGCCCAACTCGGCTGCGGCCGTGGCGTGTTCGGGCCGCATGAGCGCGGCGCTGCGATAGACGACCCCGCGCCGTAGGGGGAGCCCAGCGGCGGTGCGCAGTTCGCCGAGATCGCGGCCGTTGGGCAGTCGGTCCGGCATCAGGAGGTCCACCGGAAGCTGCGATGGACGACGAACGCGCCGGCGAGGGTCCACACGAGCAGGATCCCCAGTGAGGAGACGATGATCGACAGATCGCCCGGGCCGAGTGCGGCCCGCAGCCCGTCGGCCAGCGCCGCCGACGGAAGGAGCGACACCACGGTCGCGAACGGTCCGGGGAAGCGGTCGGGCGGGATGATCACACCACCGGCCATGAGGAGCAGCAGGTAGATGGCGTTCGCCAGCGCCAGGGTCGCCTCGGCGCGCAGGACGCCGGCCAGGGCCAGGCCCCACGCGGCAAACGCAGCCGTGCCGAACACGATGACCGGGACAGCCCACACCACCCCACCGCCCGGGCGCCACCCCAGGAGCAGTCCGACGGCCGCGATGATCAATAGCTGGATCGCCTGAACCCCCAGGACAGCCAGGGCCTTCGCGGCCAACAGTCCGGCTCGGCTCAACGGTGTCGTGCCGAGGAACTTGATGGCTTCGCCCCGCCGGTCGAAACCGGTGGAGATCGCCAGGGCGGTGAACGCCGACGACATGACCGCCAGCGCCATGATGCTGGGCACCAGCATCTCAAGGCGCGCCTCGCGGCCGACGACCCCCAGCGACACGATGTTCGTGAGGCCGAGGCCCAGGAGCAGCGCGATCGGGATGATCAGCGTGAGCAGCAACTGCTCGCCGTTGCTCATGAGCAGGCGCCACTCGAGGCCCGCCTGCGAGCGCACTATCTGAGCGGTCGGGGCCGCCCGGCCCACGGGAGCGAGGCTCATCGGGCGACCTCCTCGGCCGTGACGTCGAGGAACACCTGCTCCAGATTGCGCTGCTGCACCGACAGTTCCGATGCCAGGACGCCGTGCTGGGCGCACCACGCCGTGACGGCTGCCACGGTGGCCGGCTCGATCTCCGCCCCGGACAACCGGTAGGAGCCGGGGTGGTCCTCGTCGAGGGCGAAGCCCGGCGGCAGGGCACGCAACAGCGCCGTGCGGTCGAGGTGGGGGCCGGCGCGGAACCGCAGTGTCTGGCTGTCCGGGTCGGCGGTGAGGTCGGCGGCGGTGCCGCTGGCGACGCACGCGCCTCGGTGGATGATCACCAGATGATCGGACAGGTGCTCGGCTTCCTCCATGGCGTGGGTGGACAGCAGGATCGTGGTCCCGGCGCGGCGCAGTTCCGTGACGAGGGTCCACACCTCGCGACGCGTGGCCGGGTCGAGCCCGGCGGTGGGTTCGTCGAGCACGAGCAGGCGGGGACGCCCGACCATGGCACACGCCAGTTTGACGCGCTGCTGCTCTCCGCCGCTCATCCGCCGGAACGGTGTCTTGCCCAGCGATCCGAGGCCCAGTCGGTCGATCAGGGCCTGCGGGTCCCAGCTGTCGGCGTAGAAGCGGGCCACGTGACGCACTGCCTGCTCGGCGCTCGCTCCGGCCCAGACCCCGCCGCGCTGCAGCATGATCCCCACCGCGGCCCGGTCGGCGGCCTTCTGGCGCCACGGGTCACGACCCAGGACCCTGACGGTCCCGGAGTCGGCGTGCTGCAGGCCCGCGCAGATCTCGATAGCGGTGGTCTTGCCGGCTCCGTTGGGTCCCAGGAGGCCGGTGATGCGCCCGGTGGCGACCGCGAGGTCGAGGCCCGTCAGCGCGGCGACGGTTCCGAACGACTTGTGCACGTCCTGCAGCAGGATCGCTGGCTCCGGCGCTGTCACCCGTTCAGTGTAGGTCGGTTCGAAGGGGCGACTTTCTGCCTGCGCTGTGGGGCGAGATGCCCGGCTCGGTGCGATTCCGCGAAACCGGTGGCGGTTGCTTGCTGCACGACAAGTGCACTATGGTGCACTCATGGAAGAGGCAACAGCCGCGATCGCCTCGGTGATCGGTGACCGGGTCAGGGAGGTCCGTCGGGCTCGTGGCTGGACGCTGGATCAACTCGCTCAAGCGTCGGGCGTGAGTCGCAGAATGGTGATCAACGTCGAGCACGGGGACACCAACCCCAGCGTGGGGACGTTGCTGCGGCTCAGCGGCGCCCTGGGCGTCGGGCTCCCGGCCCTGGTGGCGCCCCCGCAGTCGGAGTTGATCTCCGTCACCCGGCTCGGCGAGGGCGTCGTGTTGTGGCGGGGTGAGTCCGGCGGTGCGGGCACGCTGGTGGGCGATGGCGGGCCGCCTGACGTGATGGAGTTGTGGGACTGGACATTGGGTCCGGGTGATCGCAAGGACAGCGAGGCCCATGTGCCGGGCACGCGGGAACTCCTGCAGGTGCTCGACGGCGCCATCACGGTCGGCGTCGCCGATCAGGCCGTCACCCTCATGGCCGGTGATGCGGTCTCGATCCGCGGCGACGTGCCGCATTCCTACTGCAATGAAGGCCCGGAGAAGGCGCGCTTCTCGCTGGCGGTGATGGAGCCGGGAGTGGGGCCCCGGCCACGATCGGAGGTTGCTCATGTCTGACAGCGCCATGGCCGGTTTCCTGGCCGACGCGTGGGTCGACGAGGAGGTCTTCGCGCTGCGCCCGGACTATCGAGCCCTGCTCATCGCTGTCGACGGGCTGGAACCCGGCCCGTCCGACCCGGCGAGCGAGGCGCTGCTGGGGGCGGCGGAGGTGGCTGCTCGCACGGCCTTGGCAGGTCGACCTGCGCACGAGTTGCCTCATGTGGCGGCGTGGCGTGACGCCTACCGGGCGTTCGGGGCCAAGCCGCAGCGCACCCGCAACAGCCTCGAGTCGCTCCTGCGCCGCGCCGACACCGGGCTGCCCCGCGTCAACCGGCTCACCGACATCTACAACGCGATCTCGGTGCTGCACCAGGTCCCGGTGGGTGGTGAGGACCTGAGCCGCTACGACGGCGCTCCCCGGCTGACCCGGGCCACCGGTGCGGAGCCCTTCGATACCGCCTCCTCCGGCCACAGCGTGATCGAACACCCCGATCCGGGCGAGGTGATCTGGGGCGACGACAGGGGAGTCACCTGCCGGCGCTGGAACTGGCGGCAGGCACGGCGAACGCAGCTCGGTGAGACCACCAGCAGCGCCCTGTTCATCCTCGACGCGCTCGACCCCATGACGACCGAGGAACTCCACGACGCCGCGGCTCACCTCGTCGCCGAACTCACCCGACTCGGGCCGGCTGTCACGACGACCCGACGCCTGATCGAGGCCGCTCCCCGACCTCAGTGAGGACTTCTCATGTTCCAGATCTCATTCATGTTCGAGCCCGGTGACTACGACGACGAGTTCCACCGATTGGACGCCGAGATCCAGGCGGCCGCCCTCGACAATGACGGCTACGTCGGGCAGGAGATGTGGGTCTCCGAGGACGGGGTCACCCGAAACGCGGTCTACTTCTGGAACTCCCTGGCCGCACTGCGCGAGTTCGCCGACGTGGCCGCCCATCGCGCCGCCAAGGCGCAGTACGACAGGTGGTACCGCGGCTACCACATCGTCGTCGCCGAGATTGTCGAGACCTACGGCGACGGCCGCCTGCCGCACGTCACCCGACGTCGCTGACGCCGTACCGGCAGCGACAGACCGAGGGCGTGGACCCGGGATGTGGCTGACGTCTCGGGGGGCGGTCTGTCGCCGCCGAGACAATTAGGCAACAATGGTGTTGTGAAAATCCCGTCCGAGGCCAGTCGCCGCGTCGCGCGGTCGCTGCTCGTCGACGGTCCCGCCACCGCCCCCGAGCTCGCCCGGCGCCTGGGACTGACGGCGGCCGGGGTCCGCCGCCACCTCGACTCGTTGGAGGCGGACGGGCTCATCGAGTCAGGGGAACGGCCCGCATTCGGTCCCGCACCCTCGCGGGGTCGGGGTCGACCACCGCGCGTGTATTCGGTGACTGCCGCCGGGCGCGACGCATCCGATCAGGCCTACGACGATCTCGCCGTGTCGGCGTTGCGGTTCCTGGCCCAGCACGGTGGCGAGGATGCGGTCACCGCGTTCGCGCAACAGCGGGCCGAGGAGTTGGAACGGCGCTACCTCCCCCTCCTCGCGACCGCGCGGGACTCCCGGAGCAAGGCCGAAGTGCTGGCCGCAGCGATGTCCGACGACGGTTTCGCCGCCACGGTGACAGCTCTACCTGGCCAGGTGGCCGCCGTCCAGATCTGTCAGCACAACTGCCCCGTCGCCCACGTGGCAGGTGAGTTCCCGGTCCTCTGCGAGACGGAGACTGTGGCGATGGCGCGGATGGTGGGGGCTCCGGTCACCCGCCTGGCGACGATCGCCCATGGCGACGGCGTGTGCACCGCCGCAGTAGCCACAGGCAGTACAGGACCGGCCGAAGACGTCACGGTAGAGAGGATCCGCTCATGACCACTCCCGATCAGCTCGACGGGCTGGGCACTTACGAGTACGGCTGGGCCGATCCGGACTCGGCCGGCGCGGCGGCGCGCCGCGGGCTGTCCGAGGATGTCGTGCGCGACATCTCGGCGAAGAAGGACGAGCCGGAGTGGATGCTGAATCTGCGGCTCAAGGGTCTGGAGCTGTTCCGCAAGCAGCCGATGCCGTCATGGGGCGCCGACCTGTCGGGCATCGACTTCGACACCATCAAGTACTTCGTCCGCTCCACCGAGCGCCAGGCGGAGTCCTGGGAGGACCTGCCCGAGGACATCAAGAACACCTATGACAAGCTCGGGATCCCCGAGGCCGAGAAGCAGCGTCTGGTCGCCGGGGTGGCGGCTCAGTACGAATCCGAGGTGGTGTACCACAAGATCCGCGAGGACCTCGAGGAGCAGGGCGTGGTGTTCCTCGACACCGACACGGCCCTCAAGGAGCACGAGGACGTCTTCCGCGAGAACTTCGCCTCGGTGATCCCCGCCGGCGACAACAAGTTCGCGGCGTTGAACACCGCCGTGTGGTCCGGTGGGTCCTTCATCTACGTACCCAAGAACGTGCATGTGGAGATCCCGCTGCAGGCCTACTTCCGCATCAACACCGAGAACATGGGCCAGTTCGAGCGGACCTTGATCATCGTCGACGAGGGCGCCTATGTGCACTACGTCGAGGGCTGCACAGCTCCCATCTACTCCAGCGACTCACTGCACTCGGCGGTCGTCGAGATCATCGTCAAGGACAACGCGCGCTGCCGCTACACCACGATCCAGAACTGGTCCACCAACGTCTACAACCTGGTGACCAAGCGGGCGCGCGCCGACCGCGGCGCCACCATGGAGTGGGTGGACGGGAACCTCGGCTCCAAGGTGACCATGAAGTACCCGGCCGTGTGGCTGATGGGGGAGCACGCCAAGGGCGAGACCCTGTCCATCGCGTTCGCCGGTCCCGGTCAGCATCAGGACGCGGGTTCCAAGATGGTCCATGCCGCACCTCGGACGTCGAGCTCCGTGATCTCGAAGTCGGTCGCGCGGGGCGGCGGCCGGTCGTCCTACCGGGGACTGGTGCAGGTGATGCCCAACGCCGTCGGGTCGGCCTCCACGGTGCGGTGCGACGCGCTTCTCGTCGACAACGAGAGTCGGTCGGACACCTATCCCTACAACGACATCCGCACCGACGACGTGTCGCTGGGCCACGAGGCGACCGTGAGCAAGGTCAGCGAGGACCAGTTGTTCTACCTCCAGTCCCGCGGGATCCCCGAGGACGAGGCGATGGCCATGATCGTGCGGGGCTTCATCGAGCCCATCGCCCGTGAACTGCCCATGGAGTACGCGCTGGAGCTCAACCGGCTCATCGAACTGCAGATGGAAGGGGCCGTCGGATGACCGCCGTCGACACTGCCGCCGAGGTGCGCGACCCCGACCGGTTCGAGATCCCCAGCGGCCGCGAGGAGGCCTGGCGCTTCACGCCGCTGCGCCGGCTGGCCGGGCTCCACGATCATGCCCAGAGCGTCGGCGGAACGACGTATCGCGTCACCACCGGAGCGGAATGGGTCCGGGTGGTGGAGCGCGATGATCCCCGGCTCGACATCGTGGCCCCGCCGACCGACCGCGTCTCGGCCATCTCCCGCGCGGCCTTCCAGCAGGCTGCTGTCGTCGAGGTGCCCGCAGGGACGGCGATCACCGATCCCATCCGACTCGACGTCGAGGCTCAGGCAGAACCCCAGGCGTTCGGGCAGGTAGTGCTCGACATCGGGGCCGACGCATCGGCCGTGGTCGTCATCACCCACACCGGCAGCGGCGCGTATGCCGGCGACATCACGGTGCGGGTCGGCGACGGCGCCGTTGCCACGGTGGCAGTGGTGCAGCGCATGGCCGACGATGCCGTGCTGGTGGGTCATGTCCGGTCGGTGCTCGGACGCGACGCCCGGCTGCGCGCCGTGGCGGTCACCCTGGGCGGCGATCTCGTGCGGCTGTCGTCGGACGTCTCCTACACAGCGCCCGGCGGCGACGCGGAACTCATCGGTGCCTTCCTGACCCGCGACGGTCGCCACCACGAGCATCGGCTCTTCGTCGATCACTCCGTGCCCGACTGCCGCAGCGACGTCACCTACAAGGGCGCCCTGGCGGGTGCCAAGGCGCACTCCGTGTGGGTGGGCGACGTGCTCATCCGCGCTGCCGCGACGGGGACCTCGACCTACGAGACCAACCGCAACCTGGTCCTGACCGAGGGCGCTCGCGCCGACTCGATCCCCAACCTCGAGATCGAGACGGGCGACGTGGTGGGTGCCGGGCACGCTGCCGCGACGGGCCGGTTCGACGACGAGCAGCTGTTCTACCTGCAGTCCCGCGGTATCCCGGCCCCCGAGGCCCGTCGACTGGTCGTGCGGGGCTTCTTCGCCGACGTCGTGCGGCGTATCGGGGTCCCGGACGTCGAGACCGCGCTCATGGATGCCGTCGACGAGGAACTCGCCGACATCGCTCAGGAGCGGCCATGACCGAGTATGTCGCCGTCTGCACGCTGGACGACCTCGCCGACGGAACCGCCCGCGGCGTCGAGATCGACGGCACTCCCATCGTGGTCGCCCGGGTCGGCGACGAGGTCTTCGCGTTGCACGATGTGTGCAGCCACGCCGAGGTGCCGCTCAGCGAGGGCGTCGTCGACCCCGACGCCACGATCTCGTGCTGGCTGCACGGTTCCCGGTTCGACCTGCGCACCGGCGAACCCGACGAGCCGCCCGCGTGGGAACCCGTCACCACCTACCCCGCCCGCATCACCGACACGACCGTCGAGGTCGGCCGCCCCCTGGAGAAGAGCTCATGAGCACATTGACCATCGAAGACCTGCACATCAGCGTCGCCGCCGACGGCGAGGAGCGCGAGATCCTCAAGGGTGTCGACCTCGTCGTCCACTCCGACCAGACCCACGCGATCATGGGCCCGAACGGATCCGGCAAGTCGACCCTCGCCTACGCCCTGGCCGGTCATCCCAAGTACACGGTGACCCAGGGGACCGCCACCTTGGACGGCGCCGACCTGCTCGAGATGTCGGTCGACGAGCGCGCGCGGGCGGGCCTGTTCCTCGCCATGCAGTACCCGGTCGAGGTGCCCGGGGTGTCCATGTCCAACTTCCTGCGCACGTCGGCGACCGCGGTGCGCGGCGAGGCTCCCAAGCTGCGCCTGTGGCTCAAGGAGCTCCGCGAGGCGATGGGGCAACTCGGGGTGGACTCGTCGTTCGCCGAACGCAACGTCAACGAGGGGTTCTCCGGGGGCGAGCGCAAACGTGCCGAGATCCTGCAGTTGGAGCTGCTCAAGCCCAAGATCGCGATCCTGGACGAAACCGACTCCGGGCTCGACGTCGATGCGCTGCGCACCGTGTCGGAGGGGATCAACCGGGTCCGCGAGACCGGCGACACCGGCATCGTGCTCATCACCCACTTCACGCGGATCCTGCGCTACGTGCATCCCGACTTCGTCCACGTGTTCCTCGACGGGCGGATCGTGGCCGAAGGCGGCCCCGAACTCGCGGAGCGGATCGAGGTCGAGGGCTACGAACAGTTCGAACCGACCGGCGCGCGATGACCCTGGACGTAGCCGCGATCCGCGACGACTTCCCGATCCTGTCGCGCACGGTGCGCGACGGGAAGCGGTTGGTGTACCTCGACTCCGGGGCGACCTCGCACAAACCCCGTGCGGTGCTCGACGCCGAGCGGGCGTTCCTTGAGACCAGCAACGCGGCCGCCCACCGGGGGGCGCACCAACTGGCCGAGGAGGCCACCGAGGCCTATGAGGGCGCTCGTGCCGACATGGCGGCCTTCGTGGGCGCGGCTGCGGACGAGATCGTGTTCACCAAGAACGCCACCGAGGCGCTGAACCTGGTGGCGTACGGGTTCCTGAACGCCACCCTGCGGTCCGACCGGGGGCTGCCGTTGCCCGCCGACGCCGACCGGTTCGTCCTCGCCGAGGGCGACGAGATCGTGGTCACCGAGATGGAGCACCACGCCAACCTCGTGCCCTGGCAGGAGTTGTGCGAGAAGACCGGGGCGGTGCTGCGGTGGATCGGCCTCACCGACGACGGCCGGCTCGATCTGACTGACCTCGACGAGGTGATCACTCCCCGGGCTCGCGTCGTGAGCTTCGTGCATCAGTCGAACCTCCTGGGAACCATCAACCCGGTCGACGTGATCGCCGCCCGGGCGCGCCAGGTCGGGGCGCTTGTCGTTCTCGACGCGTGCCAGTCCGTGCCCCACATGCCGGTCGACGTACGCGCCCTCGACATCGATTTCATGGCCTGGAGCGGACACAAGATGCTCGGACCTACCGGCATCGGCTGCCTGTGGGGGCGGGCCGAACTGCTGGCCGCGATGCCGCCGTTCATCACGGGCGGCTCCATGATCCGCACGGTCACCATGGAGGGCAGCACCTTCGCCGACCCGCCCCAGCGGTTCGAAGCCGGGGTGCCGATGATCTCCCAGGCCGTGGGTCTCGCCGCAGCGACGGACTACCTCCGCGACGTGGGCATGGCCGAGGTGCAGCAGCACGACCTCGATCTGACCGCGGCGACCCTCGCCGGCCTGGGGTCGTTGCCGGGCGTCCGGATCATCGGGCCCACCGACCTGGTCGACCGCGGGGGAGCGGTGTCTTTCGTCGTCGACGGCATCCACCCGCACGACCTGGGCCAGGTGCTCGACGACGACGGCGTGGCGGTGCGCGTCGGTCATCACTGCGCGTGGCCGACCTGCCGCCGGTTCGGGGTGCCGGCCACCGCCCGGGCCACCTTCCACGTCTACAACGACGTCTCCGACATCGACGCTCTCGTTGCGGGAGTCGTCCGGGCCCAACAGTTCTTCCAGGTGGTGTGATGGACGTTGAATCGCTGTATCAGGAAGTCATCCTCGACCACTACCGCAACCCCCATGGCCGGGGTTTACGCGAGCCCTTCGACGCCGAGGTGTTCCACGTCAATCCGACGTGCGGCGACGAGATCACGCTGCGGGTGAAGCTCGACGGCGACACGATCGAGGATGTCTCGTACTGGAACCAGGGGTGCTCGATCTCGCAGGCGAGTGCCTCGATCCTGTTCGACGAGGCGGAGGGCCGCCCGCTGGACGAGACGTTCGCGACCCTGGACGAGTTCGTCGAACTCATGCACTCCCAGGGCAAGGCGGAGCCCGACGAAGATCAGTTGGGCGACCTCGTCGCGTTCGCCGGCGTGGCCAAGTACCCCGCGCGGGTCAAGTGTGCGCTGCTGGCCTGGATGGCCTTCAAGGATGCGGTCGAGGTGGCCCGGAAGGAGAACGGCGATGAGTGAGGTCGTGACCGAGGACGAGGTCGTCGAAGCTATGCGGGACGTCGTCGACCCGGAACTGGGTATCAACGTGGTGGATCTCGGTCTGGTCTACGGAGTGACCGTGGATGCGGAGAACACGGCGATCATCGACATGACCCTCACGTCGGCGGCTTGTCCGCTGACTGACGTGATCGAGGATCAGACGCGGGCGGCGCTCGACGGGGTGGTGTCCGAGCACGTGATCAACTGGGTGTGGATGCCGCCCTGGGGTCTGGACAAGATCACCGACGACGGTCGTGAGATGCTGCGCGCGCTGGGGTTCAACGTCTGAGCTGACCGGCGAACGGTGCCGCGATCCACTAGGAATGGGTCATGCCCGACAACACCGGAGCCGACGAGGGCCTGCCCACCGACGTCAACGAATTCGGGCAGCTCTTCCAACAGTTCCTCCGGGATGTGGTCCACCGTTCCCGCGGCGATGAGCTGACCCTCGCGAAGCGGATCGAGACGAGCCTGGGGGTCTCGCCCATCGGCCTGCCCATCGTGTCGCGGTCCTACCCGTCGTTCGAACTCCCGAACATCCAGCTCGCCCTCGATGGGATCGCCGAGGAGATGGGGGAGCCGGACATCCTGGGTGTCTCGGGTATCGGACGCCTGTACCGGGATTTCTCGGAACTCCTGGCCGATTCCGACTACAAGGTGGGCCCGGTGGACTACCGGTCGGTTCCGGTGGGGGATGGCGTCGATCTCACGTGCCTCGCCGGGGCGATGGTGCTCCTGCACTGGGGACCAGAGCGGGTCCCCATGGCGCTGTGGCTGCGCGGGGGCGACCCCGACGACCACAACCATCCGGCCACGCTCGAGGCGGCCAGCCCCCAGCGTGAGGTGTCCGAGGCGTTCTTCCAGCGGCTCGAGGTCCTCATGTCGGAGCGCAACGTGTTCCGCGGCAAGGTCGTGTCCATGAGTTCCCACGCCTTCTCCCAGGGCGTGGGACCGCTGCGGTTCCACGACCCCCGCCCCGTGAGCCGCGAGCAGGTGATCCTCCCCGGTGACCTGCTGGAGCGGATCGAACGCCAGGTGGCCGGGATCGCCGAACATCGCGAGTTCCTGAGGTCGCACGACCAGCACCTGAAACGAGGGGTGCTGCTCTTCGGCCCACCGGGCACCGGCAAGACCCACGTGATCAACTACCTGCTCGGTCAGCTCCCGGGTTTCACGGTCGTCCTGGTCAGCGGGACCGCAGTGGAGAAGATCGCCCAGGCCTGCGACATCGCCCGGAAGCTGCACCCGGCGCTGGTCATCGTCGAAGACGTCGACCTCATCGCCGAGGACCGCGGGGCACGGGGCGGCTCCCATCCCCTGCTGCTGCAACTCCTGAATGAACTGGACGGGATCGGCAACGACGTCGATGTCGCGTTCATCCTCACGACGAACCAGATCGAGGTGCTCGAACGGGCCCTGGCCGCACGTCCGGGTCGGGTGGATCTGGCCGTCGAGGTGCCGTTGCCCGACAAGGAGGGCCGGCGTCGGCTGTTCCGGTTGTACGCCGAGGGCCTGGGCCTGTCGGATGATGACGTCGATCGGATGGCCGACCGATGTGAGGGTGTCACCGCGAGCTTCGCCAAGGAGGCGATGCGGCGGGCAGTGTTGCTGGCGGGTGTCCGTGGCTCGGACACCGTCGAGGCCTCCGATCTGGAGCAGTCCCTGGACGAACTCCTCAGCCAGCGCGACGACCTGACCCGCCGGCTGCTCGGCGCTCGGATGAGCGACCAGTACCCCTCGGATGAACGCAAGCCGGGCAACTACATCTGAGTCCGGACCGCAGTCCTGACGCAGAACCGCACACCTGACCCTCAGGACCGCATACCTGACCCGCACGGGGCAGTTCTGCGGTCAGCCGGAGAAGGTGTCGCACACGCGGGGGTCGCCCGACTCGAATCCCTTGCTGAACCACTGGGCCCGCTGCTGAGCAGTGCCGTGGGTGAAGGACTCGGGGCGCACACGACCGCCGGATCCCGCCTGTATCCGGTCGTCCCCGACCGCTGCGGCGGCGTTGAGCGCCTCGTTCAGTTCGTCCTGAGTGATCTGCACGTTGCCGCGATCGTTCGCCTGACGCGCCCACACGCCGCCGTAGCAGTCCGCCTGAAGCTCGAGCCGGACGCTGATCTCGTTGGCCCGGCCGGGGTTCTGCTGCTGCAGTTGGCGAGCCCGGCGCTCGGTGCCGGTGATGTTCTGGATGTGGTGGCCGACCTCGTGGGCGACGATGTAGGCCTGCGCATTGCGCCCCTCGGCCCCCAACTGTCGCTGCAACTGCTTCATGAAACCCAGGTCGATGTAGACCTTGCCGTCGCCAGGGCAGTAGAACGGCCCGGTGTCGCTGGATGCCGGGCCGCAGGCGGTGCGGACACCCCGCTCGAACAGCACCAGCGTCGGACGCTGGTAGTTGCTCACCTGTCCGGCCCAGATCTCGTTGGTCTCGTTGAAGATCTTCACGATGTAGCAGTCGTCGTACTGCTCGATGGCTCCCGGTTGGTTGCACCGGGTCGCCACATCCGAGGTGGTGTCGGCCGCGGGTGCCGGGGAGGTCGCCGTGTTCTGGGGGAGTGCCCCGCCGAAGATCAGCGCGATGAGCAGGCCCAGGATGCCCACACCACCCACACCGGCGCCGACCGCGGTCCCGCGACTCATGCCGCCGCGCCCGCCGCGCTGGTCCTGCAACTGCGACGCGTCGACGTTCTGGTCGTCGAACTTCACCGGACCTCCCAGATCGTTGTCGTCACAGTAGCGCCGCCTCGCGGTCGACGCAGGGGTCACGATGCGCCTTTAGACTGGGCGGACGAGGACAGTTCCTCGACGACGCCCCGATCCGTGGGCGTCGCTGCGTTGCGGAGCACCGGTGATCACAGTCCAGGACCTCGAGTTGCGCGCGGGGCCGCGCCTGCTGCTCCAGCACGCGTCGTTCCGGGTGGCGCCGGGCGACACGGTGGGACTGGTCGGCCGCAACGGCGCCGGCAAGACGACGCTCACCCGGGTGCTGGCGGGTGAGGGCAATCCGGCGGCGGGGGAGGTGGCGGTGAGTGGGGCTGTCGGATACCTGCCCCAGGATCCGCGCTCCGGCGACCCGGACCAGCGGGTCCGCGACCGCATCCTGTCGGCGCGCGGCATCGACGAGGCGCAGCGGCGGATGACGCGGGCAGCGGAGCGGATGGCCAGCGCCGACGACGAGACCCGGGACCGCGCCATGCGTCGCTACGCCAATGCCGAGGCGGAGTTCCTGCGCCTGGGCGGGTACGCCGCCACCGCCGAGGGCGAGGCGATCGCCGGGCATCTGGGGTTGCCCGAGCGCGTGCTGGACCAGCCGCTGGGAACCCTGTCGGGCGGGCAGCGACGGCGGGTGGAGTTGGCCCGCATCCTCTACTCAGGGGCGCCGACACTTCTCCTCGACGAACCCACGAACCACCTGGACGCCGACTCGGTGACCTGGCTGCGGGGGTTCCTCAAGTCCTTCCACGGTTCGGTGGTGATCATCAGTCACGACGTCGACCTCCTGGCCGACACGGTGACCCGGGTGATGCACCTCGACGCCACCCGCGCGGTGCTGGAGATCTACAACATGGGCTGGGACGCCTACAAGCGTCAACGCGAGGTGGATGAGCGGCGCCGCCGCCGCGAGAACGCCAACGCGCAGAAGCAGGCCGGCGCGCTGCGCGATCAGGCGGAACGGATGCGGTACAAGGCCACGAAGGCCAAGCAGGCTCAGGTCATGTTGCGTCGCGCCGATCAGATGCTGCAAGGGGTGGAGGAACGTCAGGCGGACCGGGTCGCCAAGTTGCGACTGCCCCGTCCCGCCCCGTGCGGTCGGGTCCCGCTCACGGCCACCGAGCTCAGCAAGTACTACGGATCGCTGGAGGTGTTCACCGATGTCGACCTGGCGATCGATCGGGGCTCCCGCGTGGTGATCTTGGGACTGAACGGCGCCGGGAAGACCACCCTGCTGCGGTTGCTGGCCGGCCAGGACGAGCCCGATACCGGCGAGGTGCACGCCGGACACGGCCTCCGGCTGGGGTACTACGCCCAGGAGCACGAGCAGTTGGACACAGAGGCCACGGTGCTGCAGAACCTCTTGGCGGGCGCGGCGGACATCGACGAGCAGCAGGCGCGCGACGTCCTGGGCTCCTTCCTGTTCAGCGGCGATGACGTCCACAAACCCGCCGGGGTCCTGTCGGGCGGCGAGAAGACCCGTCTGGCGCTGGCGATGCTGGTGGTGTCGGGCGCGAACGTCCTGCTGTTGGACGAACCGACGAACAACCTCGACCCCGCCAGCCGTGAGGAGATCTTGGCCGCGCTGCATGGTTATGAGGGTGCGGTCATCCTGGTCAGTCACGACGAAGGCGCTGTCGCTGCGCTGTCGCCAGAGCGAGTGCTGCTGCTTCCGGACGGCGTAGAAGATCACTGGAATCCCGATTACGCCGATCTTGTGGCGCTGGCCTGACCCCGGCATTTCGGAATTGTTCGCCACAGGGCAGGCATGCGGCGCCAGATTGCGTGATCATGGTCACCGTGCGGCCAGCGCCGTGCTGGGCACGACGGAGGTATCAGTGGCAACAGTCGCCAAGGGGCAGCGCATCACGGGGTCAGACCGCACGAAGCTCGCCCGGGAACTCAAGAAGGAGTACCAGGCGGGGCGGAGCATCCGTGAACTCGCCGAGGAGCACGGGCGTTCCTACGGGTTCGTGCATCGCATCCTGAAGGACAGCAAAACGAAACTGCGCGGACGGGGAGGGGCCACCCGCAAGGCTGCCTCGCCGGCCAAGAAGGCCGCAGTGAAGAAGGCGCCGGCCAAGAAGGCTGCGAAGAAGGCTCCCGCCAAGAAGGCGGCGGCGAAGAAGGCTCCCGCCAAGAAGGCTGCGAAGAAGGCTCCCGCCAAGAAGGCGGCGGCGAAGAAGGCTCCCGCCAAGAAGGCTGCGAAGAAGTCGGGGAAGAAGAAGTAGCCCGGCCCACGGGGGAATGTGCGGGCGGTCACCGGCATTTACCTTCCCGGGGGCAGGCCGGGAGGGGAAACGATGTCACACGGTGGCCCGATGGCCTCGCGTTCGTACGCCCGCGACCGTTCGGTGCTCAAGGAGGAGTTGCCCCAGGGACTCCTGCGCCGCATCCTGTCGTACTCCCGGCCGTTCCGGTCCCTCGTGGTGTTCTTCCTGATCACCATGGCGGTCGACGCCGTGCTCACCGTCGTGCAACCCCTGCTGTTCCGACGCATCGTCGACTCGGGCATCTCGGTGGGAAACAGTGCGGTCGTCACGACCACAGCCCTCCTGGTCGCCGTCATCGCGGTGATCGACGCGGCCGTGGCCCTATGGAGCCGCTACCTGTCGGCCCGGATCGGTGAAGGGCTGATCTTCAACCTCCGCAGCGAGGTGTTCGACCACGTCCAGCGCCAGTCCGTGGCCTTCTTCACCCGGGCGCAGACCGGCGCCCTGGTGTCCCGGCTGAACACCGACGTCATCGGCGCCCAGCAGGCCTTCACCTCGACTCTCAGCGGCGTGGTCGGCAGCGATCACCGTCGTTGTCGTGCTCGTCACCATGTTCTGGCTGTCGTGGCAGATCACGCTCCTGGCACTCCTCCTGGTGCCGATCTTCTTGTTCCCCGCCCGGTGGATGGGGCGGCGACTGCAACAACTGACCCGGCAGCAGATGCAATGGAACGCCGACCTGAGCACGCAGATGACCGAGCGTTTCAACGTCGCCGGCGCCCTTTTGGTCAAACTGTTCGGTCGGCCCGACGAGGAGTCGGCGGCCTACGACTCCAAAGCCGCCGGAGTCCGGGACATGGGGATCAAGATCGCGCTGTCGAACCGGTACTTCCTCACTGCGCTCACTCTGGTGGCGTCCCTGGC
The DNA here is from genome assembly GCA_046330625.1 of Candidatus Nanopelagicales bacterium. Lineage (GTDB taxonomy): Bacteria > Actinomycetota > Actinomycetes > S36-B12 > CAIWTL01. Next base: position 62,388 of record JAXLSJ010000012.1, on the reverse strand, counting down.
GACGGCTATCGCGTACGGCGTGGGCGGCAACCTGGTGATCACAGGTGCGCTCACGCTGGGCACGCTGTTGGCGATCATCGCGCTGCTGGCCCAGATGTACGCGCCACTGACGGCCCTGTCGAATGTCCGGGTCGACGTGATGACCGCGCTGGTGTCGTTCGACGGGGTCTTCGAGGTCCTCGACCTGGAACCCATGGTCGCCGATCGACCGGACGCCGGTCGGCTGCCCAGGGACACCTCCCCGGTCAGTTCGACCACGTCAGGTTCCACTACCCCCGCGCCGACGAGGTGTCGCTCGCGTCGCTGGAGTCCGTGGCCCGGACCCACGACGGGCCGATGATGCAGGGCCAAGTGCTGCAGGACATCGACTTCGAGGTCCCCGCGGGACAGACCGTGGCCTTGGTCGGACCGTCGGAGCCGGCAAGACCACGACCGCTGGTGACGCAGCTCTACGACCCGACGTCGGGGTCCGTGTCGATCGCGGGTCACGACCTGCGCGACGTCACGCAGAAGTCGGTGCATGCGGCTGTCGGGGTGGTGACCCAGGACTCGCACATGTTCCACGACACGATCCGGGCGAACCTGGCTTACGCCCGCCCCGGAGCAACCGACGACGAACTGCTCGCCGCCTGTGATGCGGCGCGGATCGGCGACCTCGTGCGGGCGCTGCCCGCCGGTCTGGACACCGTGGTCGGCGACCGCGGCCACCGGCTATCCGGCGGAGAGAAGCAGAGGCTCGCCATCGCGCGCCTGCTGTTGAAGGAGCCGGACGTCGTCGTGTTGGACGAGGCGACCGCGCACCTCGACAGCGAGAGCGAGGTCGCGGTCCAGCGTGCGTTGAACGAAGCCCTGCGCGGTCGCACCGCGATCGTGATCGCCATCGCCTGAGCACGATCCGCGATGCCGATCGGATCCTGGTCGTCGACCGTGGCCGGGTCGTGGAGTCGAGGACTTGATGAACTCCTGGCCGCCCAGGAGGGCTCTACGCCGAGCTGTACCGGACCCAGTTCCATCCGGCAGCGGCGGACGTCGACGCCTGACCTGGCGACCCCCGAAGACGCTCCCGTGGTCAGGTGCCCGCCGGCCACCGCGCGCAGTGCCCCGCCGTCCACTGCCAGCGGCGATCCCATTGATGTAGGACGCCCGGGGTGACAGCAGGAACGCGGCGACGTCACCGGGGTCTATCGGGGCGGCCACGGCCACCGCCGCAGCAGGATGCTCTCGCCGACAGTTGCTCGCGCAGGGCAGCCGGATCGGGGGCGTGTGACTCGAGGTCGCGCAGGCGGGGGGTGTCGATCCGTCCCGGGAGCAGGGCGTTGACGCGGATGCCGCGCGGCCCGACCTCGTCGGCCAGGTCCTTCACCAGCATCGCGAGTCCGGGACGCAGTCCGTTGCTCACCGACAGGCCCGTGATGGGCGACCGTGCCGACGACGACAGGATCCACACGAGCGACTGCAGGTCTGGGGACGCGTCGATCAGGGCGCGGGCGATCCGCAGGGGTCCCAGGAATAACGACTCGAAGGCCGAGCGCCACACGTCGTCGCCCGTGGACAGCACGGTGCCGGGCGGGGTCCGCCGACGCTGAGCAGGGCTCCCCGGATGGGCGGGCCGTCGGCAGCAGCCTCGAGGATCGGTCCGCCGCCCGGGTCGGAGAGGTCGACCGCCACCGGGATACCGGCGACCTCCGCTACCGCTGCGGTGCGGGCCCGGTCGACGGTGCGGCCCACGAGCACGGTCCGGCCGCCTTCGGCGGCGACGCTGCGGGCGGTCGCCAGGCCGAGGCCGCTGGTGCCGCCCGTGATCACATAGGTGCCGTCGGCCAGGTGCAGGTCCATGGTCAGCCCGTCGTCCTCGAGGGGCCTCGGGCTGATCGGCTGTGGAGTCTTCCTGCGCCTCGCGCCGTAGGAAGGTACCAGCCGCCGATCGCGATGGCCGCGAACAGCAGCCACTGCCCGGCGTAGGACAGGTTGCGACTGTCCGTGGCCTCCGGCAGGGGGATCGGTGCCAGCGCCGGATCTCGTGAGGCGATGACGAAGAATGGTGTGGTGGTGACACCCGCGGCCTGGTCGAGGTCGGCGACCGCGACCTGGCTGATCTGGGCGGCCGGTAGGTCGGCCTCCGCCCAGGCCGGCCCCTCGGGTGCCACCCGGGCGTATCCGGTCAGGTCCACGGCTCCGCCGGGAGGTGCGGGTGGTTGCTGTGCCTGGCCGGTACTCAGGTCCGCGGGCACCCAACCCCGCACGACCCAGATATCGCGCGGTTCGGTGTCGAGTAGGGTCACGACCCAGAATCCGTTCGCGCCGTTCTGGGGCTGGTTGCGCACCAGGTACTGCCGCTGCGGGTCGTAGGTGCCTGACAGGGTCACGGCTTCCCAGTCGCGTGCCTGGGACAGGTCCCGCACGGCGACAGGCGCGGCCGTGAACTGCTCCTCGACCGCCGCGAATTCCGCCCGCTTCTGCTCAGCCCGGTGCCACTGCCAGAGGCTCAGCAGACCGAAAGCGACGATGGCGACCAACGCGGCGGCGGTGAACCCGATCCAGCGCGGGGTGCGCAGCAGCGTCAGCACCGTCCCAGAGTAAGACCGCAAACCTCGGGCGTAGGCACAAACCTCGGCCGCAGGAGCCTGTGTGGTCCCGAGTTGTGTGCGCTGGCCCGAGGTTTGCGGTCAGGGGTCCAGGTGGCGGTGCTGGGCCTCGAGGGCGGGCAGGTCCAACGGGGGGACCTCCTGAGGGCCGTCGAAGTCGTCGTTCTCGCGACCCGCGTTGGCCATGACCACGGCGATGTAGGGGAGGACGACGGCGCCCACGACGAGGGCCCACCGCACCCAGCCCTCGGTGAAGATGACGCCCAGGAAACACGCCGTGCGGATCCCCATCGAGATCAGGTAGCGCTTGGTACGGGCCCGCTGTTCCTCGCTGAGGCCCGTCTGGGCGGACGTGACGCTGTGGACCTCGACATCGCGACGCACCACCGGAGAGGTGGGGCGGTGGTCGGGCAGCGACATCAGTGGGCCTCGCTCGCGGTGGACAGGTTGAAGTCCTCGACAGTGAGGGCCGGCATGGCAGCGCGGTTGAAGTAGTCGCCCATCTCCCGCGCCAGCGTCCGTTCCCCCCCGCCTGCATCCACGATACGACTCAGCAGTGAAACCGGCGATTCGTTGAACCGGAAGTTCCCACAACTGCCGACGATCTGTCCGTCGCGGACCACGTACACGCCGTCGCGCGTCAGGCCGGTCAACAGCAGGGTCTGGGGATCGACGACGCGGTTGTACCAGAGACAGGTCACCAGTAGCGCGTCCTCGGTGCGCGCCACGACGTCGGCGACGGTACCGGAACCGGAGGCCACCGACAGCCGCAGATTGTCGATGCCCGGGGCCGCCGGGACGCCGAGCCTGCCGGCCACCGTGCGGGGGGCGATCAGCCTGGCGAGGACGCCATCGTCGATCCATCGGGTCGCCGCCAGCGGCAGTCCATGGTCGTACACCGACGCCGAATCGCTGTCGGCGGTGACGATCTCGAAGTCCCCGGTCGCGAGTTCCGGGTCGCCCGGGTCGCTCACGAGGCTCAGTCCCGCGGGGGCCAACCGCTCGCCGATACGGGTTCCGCCGTCAGGGTCCGAGAACACGCTGCGGCCCTCGGCCGCCGGCCGGGCGTCGGCGTTCCAGTACAGGTCGATCATCAGATCTGCGGTGGCACTGGGGCTGAGGATCACCCGATGCCGCCCCGGGGCGACGGTCAGCGCTCGCGTCTGGTGACCAAGGTCGTGAGCGAGACCGGCAGCGACCTCGTCGACGTCGACCCCAAGCGACGCATGTCCCGCCCAGGCGGAGCGCCCGGAGTCGCGGGCCGTGATCTCGAACCGGTCGGTCCGCTGGGCGTGTCGCAGGCGGGATCCCGCCGTGGTCCCCAGATAGGTGGTGGTGAGGGCGCTCTCGGCGTATCCGGAGTGGGAGGCACCTCCGGGGGAGCGGAAGACCCGGCCGAGCCCGGCGGCAACATCGTCGAGGACCGCGGCCGACGTGTCCCGCGGGTCCTGATCCCAGTCGCCGGACACCCCCCCGTCCCACAATGGTTCCGCCTCTCCCGTCCGCTCCGCCCGCGCTGCCGCGGCCCGGGACGCGGAAACGAGAGCAACGATGTCGCGGGTGTCGGCGACATGCCCCGACGCCGTCGCGGTCCCTGCATCGGGGTCCATCGCCACGATGTCGACCTGGGTTCCGGTGTCGTCGCCGTTGGAGGTGAGCTGGTTGTTGGCCCACCGCAGGTTAAGACTGCGGGAGTGACGCACGACGACGGCGAACTCGCAGCCCTGGGCCGCCGACAGGGCTGCGTCGACGATTGCCTGCGGGGACAGTGGCGCCGACATCAGCCGGCCTCCTGCGCGCTGTTGAGGATGTTGACGCCGTCGAAGACCGCCGCCGGGCATCCGTGCGACACCGGCGCGACCTGTCCCGGCTGGCCCTTGCCGCAGTTGACCGCGCCGCCCAGTTCGTAGGTCTCGGGGCCACCGACCGCGGCCAGAGAACCCCAGAACGACGGGGTCCTGCCCTGGTAGGCGACATCGCGCAGCGGACCGGCCCGTCGACCGGCGCGGATCCTTTCGAACCGCTGACCGGTGAACTGGAAGTTGTACCGCTGCATGTCGATCGACCAAGATCCGTCGCCCACCACCAGGATCCCGTCGTCCACCCCGGCGATCAGCGAGTCGAGATCGCCACCCTCCGGATCGGGCTGCAGGCTGACATTCGGCATCCGTTGGATCGGCACGTGGGCGGCGGAGTCGGCGTAGGCGCACCCGTTGCTGCGGCGACCCAGCGTGGCGGCCATCGCGCGGTCGAGTTGGACGTCGACCAGGGTCCCGTCGGTGATGAGCGACCAGTCCTGGGCGGCGACCCCTTCGTCGTCCCACGCGACCGTCGCCAGCCCGTGCGGCTCGACGCGATCAGCGCGGACGTTCATGTGGGGAGATCCGTAGCGCAGTTGCCCCAGATCGTCACTGCCCACGAACGACGTGCCCGCGTAGTTGGCCTCGTACCCCCGAATGCGGTCGAGTTCGGTGGCGTGGCCCACCGACTCGTGGATCGTGAGCCACAGATTGCTCGGATGCAGCACCAGGGTGTAGGTCCCGGGTTCGACCGAGGGTGCCTGGGCCTTGGCTGCCAGATGGGCGGGGAGTTCGGCCAGTTCCGCAGCCCAGTCGTGGGGGCCGTCGGTGGTGACGTACTCCCAACCCCGGCCGGCAGGCGGCGCGATCGTGCGCATCGACTCGAACCCGGACGAGGTGACCGTGATGGCCGAGAACTCCGCGTGCACCCGGACACGCCGCTGCGTCGTGCGGGTGCCGGCGGAGTCCGCGTACCGCGTGTCCTCACGGACCGCCATCACATGGCCCTCGGTGTGGTCCACCCCGTCGGCCGACAGCAGTCGGTCACAGCCCCAGGTCAGGAAGTCAGCACGGTCACGCGCGGTGAGCGAGAACGGGTCGACCTGATGGGGCGAGGCCCATTCGCCGACGTGGCGGGGTTCGTCGGCCAGCACGACCGGAGTCAGGGTGGTGGGTGCGGCCACCCGGGCGAGCGCCAGTGCCCGTTCGGCGGCTGACCGCACGCCCGCCTCCGACAGGTCGTCGGTGGCGGCGTACCCCCAGCAGCCGTCGAGCAGGACCCGCACCCCCACACCCACGTCGTCATGATCGACATCCGCCTGCGGCTGGGTGTCACGCCGGGTGTGGACGGCGGTGCGGACGCGTTGAAAGCGCAGGGCCGCGTAGTCGGCGGGCAGCGAAGAGGCTAGCTGCGCGAGCTGATCGGCGTCCCACTCCGGCATCCCCCCATCCTGCCCCAGTCCCGGGCATCCGTCTGCCGCGGCTGCCAGGATGGCGGCCATGACCCGCACCCTGTATGTCCTGCGACATGCCAAGTCCGACTATCCGCCCGGGGTGCCCGACATCGATCGGCCGTTGGGTCCCCGTGGGCGCCGCGACGCTCCCGTGGCCGGCCGTTGGCTGGCCACGGCGTCGGCCCCGGTCACACAGGCCATCGTGTCCCCGGCGCGGCGGACCCGACAGACGTGGGAACTTGCCTCGAGCCAGTTCCCCACCACGGTCCCCATTGCCACCGACGGACGGATCTACGCCGCCCACCCGGAGCAGTTGCTCGCGGTGATCACCACCATGGGCGACGATCCGGACGGACTGGTGCTGGTCGGGCACAACCCGGGATGCGAGGAACTCGCCGACCTGCTGGCCGGTCCGGGGAGCGATGCGGACGCCGGCGCCCGGATGGAGGTCAAGTACCCGACCGCCGCGATCGCGGTGCTGGAGTCCGACGCACCGTGGCCGGAGTGGACGACCGGGTCAGCCCGTCTGATCGACTTCGTCGTCCCCCGCGGCTGAGGAGGCGGTCGGCAGCAGGGCATCCGCGGCCTCGATCTCCTCGCGGGTCATGCCCAACAGGAAGAGCACGGAGTCGAGGAACGGGACGTTCACCGAGGTGTCGGCCGCCTGTCGGACCACCGGCTTGGCGTTGAAGGCCACTCCCAGACCTGCGGCGGCCATCATGTCCAGGTCGTTGGCGCCGTCCCCTATGGCGACGGTCCGCGACAGGGGGATCCCGGCCTCGGCCGCGAATTCGCGCAGGGCGGCCGCCTTCCCCGCGCGGTCCACGACAGGTCCGGTCACCCGCCCGGTGAGGTGCCCGTCGACGACCTCCAGCCGGTTGGCGCGCACCCGGGTCACGCCCAACTGCGCGGCCACGGGTGCGACGACCTCGAGGAATCCGCCGCTCACGAGCGCCACTTCGTGACCGAGTCCGATCAGGGTGCGGGTGAGTGTCCGAGCGCCGGGGGTGAGCCGGATCTGGTCGCGGACCTCGGCGATCACCGATTCCGGGGCGCCCTCGAGGAGGGCCACCCGTTCGGTCAGCGACTGGGTGAAGTCGATCTCGCCGCGCATGGCCCGGTCGGTGATCGCGGTGACGGCGGCCGCATTGCCGGTGTGGGCGGCCAGGAGTTCGATCACCTCGTCCTGGATCAGCGTCGAGTCGACATCCAGCACCACCAGGCGTCGCCCGAACCGGTCGAGGCCGACCGGTTGCACCGAGATGTCGACACCCACCTCGCGGGCCGCCTCGGTGACCAGCGTGCGCACCGACTCGACGTCGGACCCGGACGCGACCAGTTCGACCGCGGTCACCGGGTAAGGGGCGATCCGGTCGATGCGCTCGATATTGCCCCCGGCCGCAGCGATGGCGCGGGCCACTCCCGCCACGGCCTCGGGAGTGATCGGTGCACCGAGCATCGTGATCCGGTGGCGGAGCAGCCGGTGGCGCCGGTCGGCGGGGTCGGCGAGGCTGATGTCCACGTCCAGGTCGAGTTCGGCCGCCACGGCCGCCAGGTTCCGGGACAGGATCGCGACCTCATCGGGGGTGGCGCGCAACAGCACCATCTGCACCAACCGACCCTGGAGCACGGACTGCCCGACATCGACGACGTCGCCGCTCAGTGCCTCGAAGATCCGTGCCGTGAGCCCCGGGCGGTCATGACCGCTGAGGGTGATGAGCAGGGTGGTGGTGTCGTCCATTGCACGGCCACGGTAGCCCCACCCTATGGTCGAGCGGAGCCGAGACCCCGCCTCCGGTGGTCGAGCGAAGCCGAGACCACCGTGTCCGCGGGCTGGGAAACGAGTGCACAGTCCTTGATGATCATGAAGAGGTAGCGGACCGTCGGGAGCGGCCTGCCGCCGCCCTCATGATCATCAAGAAGCGTGCACTCGGTTGTGCGCCGACCCGACCCCGTCCCGGGTTGGGGCGTGCTCGACGTGCGGCGGGTGGTCTCGGCTGCGCTCGACCACCGTGGGGCGTGCTCGACGTGGGCGGGTGGTCTCGGCTGCGCTCGACCACCTGACAGCCGGTGCTCACCCCACGGGTTCGCTGAAGGCCACCGACGCCGCTCGGCGGGCCAGGGGTCGCAGCTCGCCCAGGCCGTCCGGCGGGGACTCGCCCCCACGTTCGGCCTGCTCGACCACCAGCGTCGTGAGCCACCAGACGCGCAACGCCGTGTCGGCGACCTGCGCCGCGACCGGGTCTACCCCCGGCGGCGGGCTGGGCACCTCGAAGCGGCGCAGGGCGGCGATACCGGTCAGGGTGCGATCGTCCGGATCTCGGGTGGCTGCGCCGGCGGTCAGTTCGGCCATGGCCGTCCGCATCAGGGAACGGGCCTCGGACAGCGTGCCCAGGGGCGACGCGTAGGACGAGGTCGGGGCGGTGGCCAGGCCCCGCCACAGGCTGTCGACCCGGCCGGGCGGATCGGGGACCAGGGCGAAGTCGTCGGACAGAAGGGCCACGCCGGCCGTCACGATCTCGGCGGTGACCGCTGCCGGACCGGGAAGCCCAAGGGGGTCGCCCGGCGCGACGAGACACAACCGCAGTGAGGGGCCCTGACGGAGGGCCGCGAGGGCCAGCGTCCACGATGTCGGATCGGAGTCACCGGGCAGGAGCACGCGACCCGACAGGTGCTCGGTGGCGCGGTCCGGGGGAGCCGTGTGGGCGAGCAGCGCATTGAGCCACCACAGCAGTCCGCCCGCCGTTGCCGCCATCCGGATGTCGGGGGGAACCTCGGGTGTCATGGCGGAACTGTAGGACTCGCCTCTCCGGTGGTGCTGGTCGTCGCGGGTAGGGTGACGCGTGTGGCCCCCGTTGTGCGCACCCAGTCTGCCACCGTGCGGCGTGGCGACCGGGACATCGTCGACGACGTCACGTGGACCGTCGAGGTCGGCGAACGTTGGGTGGTGCTCGGCCCGAACGGGGCGGGCAAGACGTCGCTCCTGGACCTCCTTGCCACGACCTCGCATCCCACCAGCGGCACTATCGAGATCCTCGGCGAACCCCTGGGCCTCATCGACGTCTTCGCGCTGCGCCCACTGATCGGGGTGGTGTCGTCGCGGACCACGTCACTTATCCCGGCCCGGGAGTCGGTCCTCGACGTGGTGATGACGGCCGGATGGGCGATCGCGGGCCGGTTCCGCGAGAAGTACGACGAGATCGACATCGCCCGCGCCCACGAACTGCTCGACATGATGGGGATCGGCCACCTGGCCATCCGGCGCTTCGGCACTCTGTCCGACGGCGAACAGAAACGGGCCCTCGTGGCCCGCGCGCTGTTCCCGACCCGGAACTGCTCCTGCTCGACGAGCCGGCCGCGGGGCTCGACCTCGGCTCGCGCGAGGGTCTGGTCGAACGGCTGGGACGGCTGGCGGCCGATCCCGCAGCCCCCGTGCAGGTCATGATCACCCACCACGTCGAGGAGATCCCGCCCGGCTACACCCACGCGCTGCTCATGCGCGACGGACGGGTGCTGGTTCAGGGCCCGATCGACGAGGTGTTGACCGACGAGAACCTGTCCCGCACCTTCGACGTCCCGCTGTCGGTGCGGCGGGTCCTCTCGCGGTACTGGGCCTTCGCTACCTGAGCCCACGGATCTGACCCGCTACCACCGCTCGCGGCGGACGTACCCTGGGTACATGGAGCCGTGGAGTCTGTGGCTGCTGGCAGCGTTGGTGCTCGGGATCGCCGAAGTCGTGAGCGGCGGCGCGCTCGTGCTCGGTTTCGTCGGGATCGGGGCGCTGGCGGCCGCTGGGACCGCAGCGATCACGTCGGCGGAGTGGGCCCCGTGGTTGGTCTTTGCGGTCGTGAGCGCGGCGATGGTCGGAGTAGTGCGCCCCGTCGCACGCCGACACATCCAGGTCCCGCGCGAGATCCGCACCGGAGCAGCGGCTCTGGTGGGGGCCGATGCCCGGGTCACCAGCGAGGTGACGGGCGACGACGGTCGGGTCAAGATCGCCGGCGAGGTGTGGAGCGCACGCTCCTACGACGGGTCCAGCGTCTATCCCGAGGGCGCCCACGTGCAGGTCCTGCAGATCGACGGGGCGACGGCGTTGGTGGCCTGAGTCCGCATCGCCCGACGAGTTCGATGAAGGAGGAGGAGCCATGACACTTCCCGTGGGTCCTGTGGCGGCAGTGCTGATCGTCCTGATCGTGATCATCACCCTGGCCCGGACGATCCGGATCGTGCCGCAGGCGCGCGCCGGGATCGTGGAGCGCCTGGGGCGCTACCACCGCACCCTGCTGCCCGGTCTGAGCATCGTCATCCCGTTCATCGACCGGCTCAAGCCCCTCATCGACCTGCGCGAGCAGGTCGTGAGTTTCCCGCCGCAGCCTGTCATCACCGAGGACAACCTCGTCGTGCAGATCGACTCGGTGATCTACTTCTCGGTCATCGACCCGAAAGCCGCGACGTACGAGATCCAGAACTACATCACCGGCGTCGAGCAGCTCACCGTCACGACCCTGCGCAACGTGGTGGGCGGGATGGACCTCGAACGCACCCTCACCTCGCGCGAGGAGATCAACATGGCCCTGCGTGGCGTGCTGGACGAGGCCACCGGCAAGTGGGGGATCCGCGTCAACCGGGTCGAGCTCAAGTCCATCGACCCGCCGCCGTCGGTGCAGGAGTCCATGGAGAAGCAGATGAAGGCCGAACGCGACAAGCGCGCCGCCATCCTGAACGCCGAAGGGGCGAAGCAGTCGGCGATCCTGAACGCCCAGGGCTCCCGCGAGGCTGCCGTCCTCACCGCCGAGGGCGACGCCCGCGCCCGAGTGCTGAATGCTGACGCCGAGGCGCAGGCGATCCACCGGGTAGTCCAGGCGATCAAGGAGGCCGAGGTGGACCCGCAGGTGCTGGCCTACCAGTACGTGCAGGCGTTGCCGACGTTGGCCGAGGGGTCGGCCAACAAGGTCTGGGTGGTCCCGGCGGAACTCAGCCGGGCGATGGAGCACCTCGGCACCGCATTCGGCGGGGAGTCCCGGTAGCCCGCGCGGTGGAGGTGACGGACCCGGCGGACCCCCGGGTCCACGACTACGTGTCCCTCACCGACGTCGCCCTGCGGCGGGTCCGCGAACCCGCCGAGGGTCTGTTCATGGCCGAGTCGTTGTCGGTGATGGAACGCGCGCTGACCGCCGGCTACCGCCCCCGCTCGGTGTTGACCGAGCCGCGCTGGGTGCCCGACGTGGATCGTCTGCTGACCGACCACGACACCGACTGCCCGGTCTTCGTGGGTTCCCGGCCCGTGATCACCGCCACGACCGGGTTCCGGCTGCACCGGGGTCCGATGGCGGCGATGACCCGGCGGGCACTGCCCCGGGTCGCCGACGCTCTGGCCGGGGCTCGGCTGGTGGTGGTGCTGTCGGGACTGGTCGACCACACCAACGTCGGGGCCGCTTTCCGCTCCGCCGCCGCGTTGGGGGTGGACTCCCTGCTCGTGACCACCGACTGTGCCGATCCGCTGTACCGGCGCAGTGTCCGGGTGTCGATGGGGGCGGTGTTCAGCATCCCCTGGACGGTGACCACCGACTGGGCGACCGATCTCTCCGGGTTCCGGACAGTCGCGCTGACACCCGCCCCCGACGCCGTACCGCTGGGCGATCTGGCCCCGGCTGACCGTCCGACGGCGCTGATCCTGGGCACCGAAGGTCCCGGACTTCCTGCCCGCCAACAGGACCGGGCCTCGATCCGGGCGCGGATCCCGATGGCCGCCGGTGTCGACTCGCTGAACGTCGCCGCGGCGGTGGCGGTGGCCTGCTATGCGGTGGCGGACTGCGAGCGGCGCGCGGACCGGTCCCACAGGATGAGCACGTAGACCGGGATGCCCAACAGGATCAACAGGAAACCCCAGTACATCTCGGTCTCGCCGGCGCCGTAGAACGCCAGGAGGGTGTAGGCCATCGCCAGGACCGCCACGGTCAGCGATCGCGCCAGATGGGCGACCGGCACGGTTCCGTGGTCGATGAGCAGGTACTTGACCTGGGCCCCGGCGCTGAACGCGTACGGGACGAGCGTGGTCACCGTCGAGATCAACAGCAGTTGCGAGTACACCGACACCAGGTTCCCGCCGGTGAAGTTCATGGCCGTGAACAGGGCGGCGAGCGCCCCTGCCACGAGCAGTCCCGTCCACGGCGCGTGGAACTTGTTGAGGCGGCCGAACAACTTCGGCGCCAGGCCGTCGATCTCGGCGGCCATCGGCACCTGGCCGGACAGCAGGAGCAGGCCGTTCATGGCGCCCAGGCACGAGATCACCGCCACCACCGACACCGCCGTGCCGGCCCAGTCGCCGAACATGGCCTCGGCCGCAACCGAGAAGGGGGCTTCCGAGGTGGCGAGCTGATCATTGGGCACGGCGCCGAAGACCGCGGTGGTGCTCAGCAGGTAGACGGCGGCGGCGAGGACCGTCCCGATCACGGTGGCCCGGGGGATCGTCTTCTCGGGCTTCTCCACGTCGCCGGCCGGGATCGTGGCCGACTCCACCCCGATGAAGCTGAACAGGGTCAGCGCCATCACTGTGGCGATCACCTCGAGGGGCGGAAGGCCGGTGGTGTTGAACTCGCCCAGGTCGGCGACGTCGAAGGCGACGAACCCGAGCGTGCCGACGATGAGGAGGGGCACGATCTTGAGCACCGTCAGGATCAGCGACACCATGCCGCCGGTGACCACCCCGCGCACATTGACCAGGGTGAGGATCGCGATCGCCCCCACGGCGCACAGCACTCCGATCATGCGGTTCTCGGAGACGGCGGGGATCAGATCGCCGAGGTAGCCGACCATGCTCACCGAGATGGCGGCCACCCCGGCCCACGCGCCGACCCAGTAGGTCCACGCGGCCTGGAACCCGGCGAAGTCGCCGAAGCCGTGCCGGGCGAATGCGTAGGGGCCACCGACGTCGGGCGTGCGCCGTGCGAGGGCGGCGAACACCAGGGCCAGCAGCACTGCGCCCGCCGACGTCAGCGCGAAACCCACCAGGGAGATCGGGCCGAACTCGGCCAGGGCGGCGGGCAGGGTGAAGATCCCGGACCCGATGATCGTCCCGGTCACCAGAGCCGTCGCCGGGGCGACGGTCAGACCCCGGGTGGGGGTCTTCTGTTCGGTTGCTGCGCTCATGATCCAGTCCTTCCGTCGGCGCACCGATCTTTGCGGGGTGGCAACGGCTCGGCAACCAACTCGGGCATGCCCGCGGTTTCCCCCCGCATCCGGTGGCCGGGCGCGTCAGGATGGGGCAGTGAGGAGGTGCCATGTCGGCTGACATGACGGAGACCCAGGGGACCTGGCTGTCCGACGATGACCTGCGCCAGGCGCGCGATCAGCTCCCGGTGGTCTACATCGACGCGATCCCGGTGCGGGTCGACGATCGGGGGCAGGTCACCGAGATCGGGCTGCTGCTCGCGCCCGGGCCCGATGGACTGCTCAGCCGGATGTTCGTGTCCGGACGGGTGCGCAAAGGCGAACGGATCCGCGATGCGCTGCTGCGGCATCTGGAGAAGGACCTGGGGCCGTTGGCGCTGCCGCGCGTCCCCGCGTCGCCGCAACCGTTCACCGTGGTCGAGTACTTCCCCGACCCCTCGGTCACCGGGTTCGTCGACGAGCGGCAGCATGCCGTGTCGCTGGCCTACGTGGTGCCCGTCGACGGCGAATGCCGCCCGTCGCAACAGGCATTGGACCTGGCGTGGCTGACACCCTTGGACGCGTTCAGTCCCGACGTCCTGGTGGAGCTCCCCGGGGGCCGCGACCGTCTGCTGCGGATGGCGATGGCCCACTGCGGGGTCCTGCCGTGACGGCCCCGACCGTCATCTACATCAGCTCGCTGGAACCGGAGAGCGGCAAGTCCCTGGTGAGTTTCGGGGCGATGGAGGCGGCGGCGGCGCAGACGAGCAGCGTGGGCTACTTCCGCCCGGTCATCGCTGCCGGGCCGGATCGCGATCCGGTGATCGAACTCATGCGGTCCCGGTTCCGCCTCGCCCAGACCTACGAGGAGTCTTTCGGCGTGACCACCGACGAGACCCGCGGGCTGGGGGAGACCGTCGAGCCGGCCCTGGTACACCGGATCCTCACCGCCTTCGACGAGCTGGCCACCCACTGCGACGTGGTTGTGGTGGAAGGCACCGACTTCACGGGTGCGTCGGCGGCGTTCGAGTTCGCCCTCAACTCCGAGGTCGCCGCCCACCTGGGCGCCGCGTGTGTCGTGGTCGCCCGCGCCCATTCGCATCGTCCCGACCAGCTCGCCGGGGTCCTGGCAGCCGTCACCAGCAGTCTCGCCGAGCGGCACGTGCCGATCATCGGATACATCGTCAATCGCGTGCCCCCTGCGGAGATGACGGAGTTCCGCTCGGCGATGGGGTCGCGGTCGGAGCCGCCGGTGTGGTTCCTTCCCGAGGAACCGGCGCTGGGACACCTGACGATGGGAGACGTGGCGCGTGCCCTCGATGCCCGGGTGTTGTCCGGCGACGCCGAGGCGATGGCCCGCGACATCCATCACGTCACGGTGGCGGCCATGACGCTGCCGCATCTGATGGCCCGCCTGCAGCCGCACGAGCTGCTGGTGCTGCCCGGCGACCGGGCCGACGTGATCCTGATGGCGCAGGCCGCCCGTTTCAGCGCCGGGTTCCCCCCCATCGCCGGGCTGCTCCTGACCGGGGGATACGAACCCGACCCGGCAGTCGCGGCCTTCACCGCCGGGCTGGGCGAGGCGTCGCTGCCGATCCTGCTGACGCAAAGCGGCACCTACGAGACCGTCGACACGGTCTCGCGCACGCGCGGCAGCCTCGAGTCGGGGGACGAGCGTCGCCTCGCCACCGGGCTGCGGCTGTTCGAGGATCACGTGGACATCGACGACCTGATCGCCCGGGTGCTGGGAACCCGGTCGCAGACGCTGACCCCGGTGATGTTCGAGCGGCGACTGGTGGCGCGGGCCCGCGAGGATCGGCGCCACATCGTGCTGCCCGAGGGCGAGGACGATCGGATCCTGGTCGCCGCCGACCGGCTGATGCGTCGCGACGTCGCGCGCCTCACCGTGCTCGGCGACCGGCAGGACATCACGTCCCGCAGCCACAGCCTGGGGTTGGACCTCGACGGGGTCGAGATCCGTGACCCGCGCACCGACCCGCAGCGGGACACGTTCGCCGACGAGATCCTGGCGGCGCGTCGGGCGCGGGGCATGTCCGCGGACACCGCGCACGACCTGGCGGCGGACCCCTCGTGGTTCGGCACCCTGATGGTCCACACCGGGGCGGCGGACGGCATGGTCAGCGGTGCCGCCCACACCACCGCCGACACCGTGCGCCCGGCGCTGCAGATCATCCGGACCGCGCCCGGGACGTCGGTGGTCTCCAGTGTGTTCCTCATGGCGATGCCCGACCGGGTGCTGGTGTACGGGGACTGCGCCGTGGTCCCCGACCCGACGGCGGAGCAGCTGGCCGACATCGCGCTGTCCTCGGCAGCCACCGCCGAGTCCTTCGGCGTCGACCCGTTCGTGGCGATGCTGTCGTACTCCACCGGCTCCTCCGGGTCCGGCGCCGACGTCCTGAAGGTCAGCCAGGCCACCCAGATGGTCCGAGAACGGGCGCCCGAACTCCCCGTCGAGGGCCCGATCCAATTCGACGCAGCCGTCGACCCGTCGGTGGCGGCGAAGAAGCTGCCGGGGTCGGCCGTGGCCGGCCGTGCGACGGTGTTGATCTTCCCCGACCTGAACACCGGCAACAACACCTACAAGGCGGTCCAGCGTTCGGCGGGAGCCGTGGCCATCGGGCCGATCCTTCAGGGTCTGCGCCTGCCGGTGAACGACCTGAGTCGGGGGGCGACGGTCGATGACATCGTCAACACCGTCGTGATCACCGCGATCCAGGCACAGACGGCCAGGTCCGACTCGTGACCGGCCCCGTCCTGGTCGTGAACTCCGGCTCCTCGTCGCTGAAGTACGCGGTGGTCGACCCGGACAGCGGAGGTCGGCGGGTCGAGGGACTCGTCGAGCGGATCGGCGAACCCGGCAGCGATGTCCCCGATCACGTGTCGGCGTTCGGCCGGGTCCGGGCGGGGCTGACTGCTGCCGACCTGCAACCGTCGCTGGTCGGTCATCGGGTCGTCCATGGGGGAGCGTTGTTCACCGATGCGGCCGTGATCGACGACCGGGTGATCGTAGCGATCACCGACTGCGTACCGCTGGCGCCATTGCACAACCCGGCCGCGCTGGCGGGGATCAGGGCCGCCGAGCTCGCCTATCCGGACGCCGTGGGCGTGGCGGTGTTCGACACCGCCTTCCACGCCACCATGCCCGCGGCGGCCAGGACCTACGCCCTGGACCGCGACCTGGCGGCCGCACATGGTCTGCGGCGTTACGGGTTCCACGGGACCTCGCACCAGTTCGTGGCCCGGCGGACCGCCGAGCTGCTCGGTCGCCCGCCGGCGTCGGTGAACCTGATCACCCTGCATCTGGGGAACGGAGCCAGCGCCTGCGCCGTCGCCGGGGGGCGCAGCGTGGACACCTCGATGGGGGTGACCCCGCTCGAGGGTCTGGTCATGGGAACGCGCAGCGGTGACGTGGATCCGGCGATCCCACTGATCCTGAGTCGGGCCGGGATGTCGGCAGCCGAGATCGACGCCGCCCTCAATCGCAACGCCGGCCTGGTCGGGTTGGCGGGGGTCAACGACATGCGGTCGGTCCACCAGCGGGCCGACGCGGGGGATCGGGACGCCGACCTGGCGCGCGAGGTCTTTGCCCACCGGGTACGGCACTACCTGGGTGCATACGTCGCGGTGCTGGGTTCGGTCGATGCGGTGGCGTTCACCGCGGGGATCGGCGAGCACGACGCCTGGACCCGGGCACGGGTGTGCGCCGACCTGCTCGGGCTGGGCATCGACCTCGACCGTGAGGCGAATGAGCGGCCGGGCGCCGCCGATCGCCGGATCAGCACCGCACAGTCCGGGATCTCGGTCTGGGTCGTGCACACCGACGAGGAGCTCGCGATCGCCCGGGAATCGGTCCGGGCGGTGGCGGCGGCCGGCTGATGCCGCTGCCGCCGCGCCCCGCCGCGGTCGGCCGGTGTCCTTGCTGACCGTACAATCAGGAGCGGGGGAAAGGGCACTGCCGGGGCCACCGGCCGTGGTGATCGGGGAAACGGGGCGGACGATGGCCGAGTCGACGTTCGATCGCGGCACGATTAACGTCGCCGTCATCGACGATCATCTCCTCATCCGCGACGGACTGGTGGCGGCGCTGCGCCAGGACGGATTCGTGGTCACCTACGCCGGCGTGAGGCCTTCCGGGCTCCTCGATCTCGATCCGCCGGTGCCGGTCGATGTCGTTCTGTTGGACCTCGACCTGGGCACCGAGGGAGTGGCGACCGTGGCGGACGTATCGGCGATGGCCGAACACGGCTGGCGCGTGCTGATCGTGTCGGCGATGGCCGACGTGGAACGGGTCCGCGAGTTCCTGCGGGCCGAGGTCGCCGGTTTCGTGCCCAAATGGGAGCCGCACGAGACCCTGGTCTACTCGATCATCGGCGCAGCAGGCGGGGCGGACATGACCTCGCGCGAGGTGGCGGGGATCATCGCCAGTGACGACGATCCGCGGCGCCCGACCTTGTCGGACCAGGAGTTGCGGGCTCTCCAGCTCTACGCCTCGGGGATGAAGATGGCCTCTGTCGCCCGACAGATGAATGTGTCCATCCACACCGCGAAGGAGTACATCGCGCGCGTGCGGGCGAAATACGCGGCGGCCGGGCGTCCGGCCCACACCAAGACCGCGCTGTATCGGGAAGCCCTGCGCGATCACCTCGTGGAGGAATGATCGCCCGAATGTCCCGCAGCACTCGGAATGTCCGCTGCGCGACGCTCGGAATGTCCGCCAAAGAGGGGACACGAGGCGGCAGACGCGTGCCGCCGACAGGAGCAGAATGGAGGCGTCGCAACGCTACGGGGGTGCATTGCGACACAGCGTGAGGCTGGGCGACGGTCACGGGGGACCTGGGACAGTCGCCCAGCCTCCACCTCGTCCTTATCCTTGCTCCATGCCGGTACGCACCTATCGGGTCCAGACCCTGGGCTGTCAGATGAACGTCCACGACTCCGAGCACATGGCGGGGTTGTTGCGCGACGCCGGCTACGTGCCCGCCGCCGAGCACGAAGATCCCGACGTGATCGTGATCAACACCTGTGCCGTGCGCGAGAACGCCGACAACCGCCTCTACGGCAACCTGGGCCAGTTGGCGCCCCTGAAGCGTCGCCGACCCGACATGCGCATCGCCGTGGCCGGGTGTCTGGCGCAGAAGGACCGGGACGGGATCGTGGCCCGGGCTCCCTGGGTGGACGTGGTCCTGGGGACCCACAACATCGGATCGTTGCCCGCTCTGCTGGAGCGCGCGGATCGCACGGCACTGCCACAGGTGGAGATCGTCGAGACGCTTCAGTCGTTCCCGTCGGACCTGCCGGTCAGTCGGGCGTCGGCACACAGCGCCTGGGTGTCGATCAGCGTGGGCTGCAACAACACGTGCACCTTCTGCATCGTCCCGTCGCTTCGGGGCCGGGAACGCGATCGCAGACCCGGCGACATCCTGGGCGAGGTCACCGCACTCGCCGACCAGGGTGTCCGGGAGATCACCTTGCTGGGGCAGAACGTCAACGCCTACGGCGTCGAGTTCGGCCGCCGCGACGCCTTCGCCGAACTCCTTCGGGCGGTCGGGGCGGTCCCGGGGATCCGTCGGGTCCGGTTCACCAGTCCCCACCCGCGGGACTTCACCGGTTCGGTGATCGCAGCGATGGCCGAGACCCCCACGGTCATGCCGTCGTTGCACATGCCGCTGCAGAGCGGGTCGGATCAGGTGTTGCGGCGCATGCGTCGCTCCTACCGTCGCGATCGGTTCCTGGGAATCCTCGACCAGGTGAGGGAAGCCATCCCCGATGCCGCGGTGACGACCGACATCATCGTCGGATTCCCGGGCGAGACCGAGGCCGACTTCGCCGACACTCTCGACCTGGTGCGGACCGCGCAGTTCGCCGGCGCCTTCACCTTCCAGTACTCGCCGCGCCCGGGAACCCCGGCCGCGACCTATCCCGACCAGGTGTCGGCGAGCGAGGTCGCCGATCGCTATCAGCGGCTCGCGGCGGTCGTCGACGAGGTGGCGTGGGCCGGCAACCGAGCCCTGGTGGGGCGAGAGGTCGAGGTGATGATCTCTGACGGGGCGGGTCGCAAGGACGGAGACCGCCGAATCAGCGGCCGCGCCCGCGACAACCGACTGGTCCATCTGTCCGCAGATCGCGACCTGCGCCCCGGCGACCTCGTGACCACCACGGTCACCCACGCCGCACCGCACCACCTGCTCGCCGACTCGGGGATCGAACTCGTCGATCCGATGCCCGTCAGTGAGGGGTGTGCTGTTCCCGATGGCGATGAGAAGGTCGTGGCGCTGGGGATGCCGGCCCTTCCATGACCCGCCTCGGCTTGGTGCCCGCGGCGCCGCTCCTGCTCCCGGGCATCGCCCGGCGAGCACCGGCCGAGATGGGGCCCGTGCTGGAGGCGTGCGACCGGATGCTCGCCGACCTCGTCTCCGGCGCCGACGAGGTCATCATCGAAGCGGCACCTGATCTTTCGCGTGACCTTCGCCCGGGTTCGGCGTCGACGACCGGGTGGGAGGTGGCCGATCATCTGCTGGACCGGGCGGGCTTCCGTGGGGTGCGGGTGCGGGGCCATCCGGGATCGGAACGTGCGGGTGACGTGCGCATCTTCGTCGCCGACGGCTCTGCCGCGGTCGGGCCGAAGGCCCCCCGCCCCGGGGGTGGAGAACTGGATGAGCGGCTGACCGCCGGTCTGGACAGCCTCGACGGCTCGTCCCTGCGTGCTCTGGACGACGGAACCGCACTGGCCGCCGGGTGCACCACGGCTCCGGTGTGGCGATCGCTGGGCCGATGGCTGACGCCGGAGTGGGTCGAGGTGATGCGGGAGTGCTGGGCGCCCTTCGGGGTCACGTATTGGGTTGCCTCCTGGACAGACGCGACGGGCGCCCGGTCACCCGGACGCCCGTCGTATCGGTGAGGCAGGTCGGCGTCAGGCGTCGGTGGCCTTGTCCGCCGCGTCCTTGACGGCGTCGGCCGCCGAGGACGCCGCCTCGGTGGCGCCGCTCTCGTTCTGCGACTGCAGGGTGTTGACGACGGCACCGGTCACCTCGTCGACCTTGTCGGTCACGGGCGACAGCTTGCCGCCGGTCTTGTCGTCGATGAAGTCGGTCGCCTGATTGACGGCGTCGGACACCTTGTCGCCGTGCTGATCGGCCAGGCCCCCGACCGCGTCCTTGACCTGATCGACGACGTTCTGCGCCTGTTCCTTGAGATTGTCGAATGTGTCGCTCATGGGGTCCTCCTGAGTGGATCTTGTCGTGACGAGGTTACCCACCAACAACTTTTTCAGAGTCGGTGGGGGAGGAGAGTGTGAGTTGCGTGATCGACGGTGGTGCCTGCTCCACCTACGGAAGGCGCTGCCGGTAGAGTGCCGCACTCGGTGGCCGTCACCCCTGCGGCCACGCCGGGAGGTGTCGACGTATGGCCGCGACCGAACCGGAGATCGTGGCCGTGGTCGGCAGCACCGCGTCGGGGAAGTCGGAGGTGGGACTCCACCTGGCCGCGTCACTCGGCGGCGAGATCGTGAACGCCGACGCGTTCCAGCTGTACCGGGGGATGGACATCGGCACGGCCAAGCCGGGCCCGGATGAGCGCCGACTCGTGCCCCATCACTGCCTCGACCTGTGGGACATCGATGAGGCGGCGTCCGTGGCCGAGTACCAGGCGGTCGCGCGCGCGGCCGTCACCGACATCGCGACGCGCGGCCGGGTACCGATCGTGGTCGGCGGTTCGCCGCTGTACGTGCGCGCGCTGTGCGATGAACTCGATCTTCCGCCCAATGACCCCGAGTTGCGCGCGCGACTGCTCCGCGAGGCAGAGGAGCTGGGACATCTCGCGATGCACGAACGGCTCCGGGAACGCGATCCGGCCGCCGCCGCCGACATCGACCCCCGCAACCTGCGCCGAGTCGTGCGGGCACTGGAGGTCGTGGAGCTCACCGGATCCTTCCGGGCCCGGCTCCCACCCCCGGTGCCGTGGCGCACGACAACGTTCATGGCCCTCACCCGGTCGCGCCCGGAACTCGACGAGCGGATCGACCGGCGCACGCGGGACATGTGGTCGGTCGGACTGCTCGACGAGGTCACCGGGCTCCTGGCAGCGGGGCTGGCGACGGCTCCGACCGCGTCGCGCGCGGTGGGATATACGCAGGCGATCGCCCATCTCGAGGGTCGGCTGTCCCGCGACGACGCCATCGCCGACACGGTCCGCGCCACCCGGGCGCTCGCGCGCCGCCAGGAGCGGACGTTCCGGGGCGACGCGCGGGTGGTCTGGGTGACCGGGGTCGACGACGCACTCGCCGTGATCGGCGATCACCGCACCCGTCGGTAGTACTCGGTGCCCAGCACGCTGCGGAAGATCGGCCGGGGCAGGCGCAGGAGCGCGCCGAGGGTGCGGACGTCGGCCCCCGTGGCCTGGCTGGCATGTGCCGCCAGCGCCGCACGCTTGAAGTCCGCGTAGTCCCGGACGTCCACCCGGTGGGTGATCTCGCGACTGGGGGTGAAGGCGGTGCGGAACGGCTGCGGGTCGAAGTCGGCGGGCAGTGGTGCGACCGCCTCGGCCAGGCGCACGCCCGCCGCGAAGGGCCACCGCGGCGCAGTGGCCTCGAACAGGGTGACCCCCAGCAGGTCGCCGGCCGCCCGCGCGCAGCGATGCACATGCACGTGGTCGGGATGGCCGTAGCCGCCGCTGGCGTCGTAGCCGACCAGGACGTCGGCACGTTCCTCGGCGCAGATGTCCGCCACCCGCCTGGCCACCTCGGGGACCGGCACCCGGCAGAAGGGCGTCGCGGATGACGATCCCGCGCCGTCCAACCCGCTGTCCGGGTACCCCAGGACCTCGAGCCGCTGCACCCCCAGGATCCGGGCCGAACGCTCCAGTTCGGCAACCCGGCGCGATCCCAGCGTCGCCGTCAGCTCGTCGTCGGCCAGTCCGGCTTCGCCCGCGGTGGCGGTGATCAGGACGACCCGAGCCCCTTCGGCATCGGCCCGGGCCATGGTCCCCGACGTCAGCAGGGCCTCGTCGTCGGGGTGCGCGTGGAAGAACACGATGGTGCGGGGCACGCGCCGATCATGGCGGATGAGACGTGTGCGGCGCAGCCCGGCTTGTAGCCTCGGCCCGTGCGCGTGGCCCACATCAGCGACTGCTACCTCCCTCGGCTCGGGGGCATCGAGGTCCAGGTCACGGAACTGACCCGCCGCCAGGCTGCTGCCGGCGACGAGGTCGCGGTGATCACCGCGACCCCTGGTCACGAGGTGCGCTCCGGGGTCGAGGAACTCGACGGCGTCACGGTGTACCGGGCGACTGCCCGGATGCCCTTCGAACTCCCGGTCCATCCCCGGACCCGGGCGACCGTCGCGCCCTTGCTGCGTGAGATCGACCCCGAGGTCGTCCATGTCCACCTCGGAGTCGTGTCCCCGTTCGCCTGGGGTGGCATCCGGGCGGCGGTCGAGGTGGGGGTGCCGGTCCTCGTCACGGTGCACAGCGTCTGGGGTGCCGCGGCGAGGTCCGGATACGGCGCCGCCGACACGCTCGCGCGGTGGACCCGCCGCGGGGTGCAGCCGGCGGCCGTCAGTCGGATGGCGGCCGACCGGATGGCAGCGGTTCTGCCCGACGACGTGACCGTCCTGGTGACACCCAACGGAGTCGACCCGGGGGAGTGGAACGCCGCCGAGCGGCTCCCGCATGATCCCGAACGGGTGCGTTTCGTCACCGCCATGCGGCTCGCGCCGCGCAAGCGGGCAACGCCCCTTCTCGAGATGTTCGCCTCGGCCCGGCGGCAGGTCCGGGCGCAGCGCCCGGATCGACGGATCACCCTGGCGATCGCCGGGGACGGTCCGCACCGGGAGCGGCTGCAGAAACACATCGACGACCACGGTCTGGGTGACGACGTCACGCTGGTGGGTCGGCTCACCCGCCCCGACCTGAAGCAGCTCTATCTCGACTCCGACGTGTTCGTGCAGCCGTCGGTCAAGGAGAGTTTCGGGCTCGCCGCGCTCGAGGCGCGGGCGACGGGTCTGCCGGTGCTCGCCCGATCCCAGACCGGACTCACCGAGTTCGTCCATGACGAGGTCGAGGGCCTGCTGGCAGCCGACGACGACGTCCTGGCCCGGGACATGGCCCGGATGGCGACGGATGACGCCCTGCGATCACGCATCACCCGGCACAACACCGAGGTGCCGCCGCTGCAGGTCTGGCCCGAGGTGCTGCGCATCGTGGCCGACGCCTACGCCGCCGCGATCGCCCCGCCGCGTCGAGGTGTCGTCGGCTGACCCGGGCCGACCGTGGTCGGCACTACCCTGGGGGGCATGACCATTGCCTTCCGCAAGGGCCACGGCACGGGGAACGACTTCGTGATCATCGATGATCCGGACGGCCGCTGGGACCTGACGCCGCGTCTGGTGGCCGCGCTGTGCCACCGGCGGTTCGGGATCGGCGCGGACGGCGTGCTGCGGGTGGTGCGCGACGGCGACGAATGGTTCATGGACTACCGGAACAGCGACGGCACCCTGGCCGAGATGTGCGGCAACGGCGCCCGGGTGTTCGCGCAGCACCTGGCCGACCGCGGGTGGGTGACCGACACGTCCTTCCCCATCCTCACCCGAGGGGGCCGCCGACTCGTGCGTCGGGAACCCGACGGGCGGGTGACCGTCTGGATGGGGGCGGCCACCGAGGTCGGCGACGTCGCGGTGAGCGTCGGCGACCGCACCTGGCCGGCGGTGGGGACCCTGGTCCCGAACCCGCACGCGGTGGCAGTGCTGCCGACCCTTTCCGGGCTGGGGGACATCACCGACGCCTCGGCCGGGCCTGCGGCGGTCTTCCCCGACGGCGCCAACGTCGAGTTCGCCGAGATCAAGGGTCCCGACCGGATCGCCATGCGGGTGTGGGAGCGGGGCTCGGGCGAGACCCTGTCCTGCGGGACCGGCGCCTGTGCCGTCGCCCACGTCCATCACGTCCACCACGGGGGAGCCGACCGGATCACCGTCGAGGTGCCCGGCGGCGAGCTCGAGGTGACGCTCGGCGACGACCTGGCGCTGACCGGGCCCACGGAGTTCGTCGCCGAGGGCCACGTCGACCCCCAGTGGTGGCAGGCGCACCGATGAGCGAACCCTTCCCGCCGACCGACGGCAGCCTCCAGGTCGAGGAGCGCGAGGCGCTGCGCCGGGTTGCCGGGCTGTCGACGGAACTGACCGACATCAGCGAGGTCGAGTACCGCCAGGTGCGGCTGGAACGGGTCGTGCTGATCGGGGTGTGGACGTCGGGGACCGCGGCGCAGGCGGAACGCTCGATGCAGGAATTGGCCCGCCTCGCCGAGACCGCCGGGGCCGTGGTGCTCGACGCTCTCGTGCAGCGCCGCAACACGCCCGACGCCGGCACCTATGTGGGGTCAGGCAAGGCGCGCGAACTCGCAGAGCTGATCAGCGCCCTCGACGCGGACACGCTCATCTGTGACGGGGAACTGACCCCCGGCCAACTGAGCCAGCTGGAGAAGGTGGTCAAGGTCAAGGTGGTCGACCGCACCTGGCTGATCCTCGACATCTTCGCCCAGCACGCCCGCAGCCGCGAGGGCAAGACACAGGTCGAGCTGGCCCAACTGCAGTACATGCTGCCGCGACTGCGGGGGTGGGGCGAGGCCATGAGCCGCCAGGCGGCCACCGGCGGGGGCGGCATCGGCGCCCTGCGTGGTCCCGGCGAGACGAAACTCGAGACCGACCGCCGCCGGATCCGCACGCAGATGGCGCGGCTGCGCCGCCAACTCGCCGCCATGGGGCGAGCCCGTACCGTGCAGCGCGCCGAGCGGCGGCGCACCGGCACGCCGGCGGCCGCCATCGTCGGCTACACCAACGCGGGCAAGTCGTCGTTGCTGAACCGCCTCACCGACGCCGGGGTCCTGGTCCGCGACGAATTGTTCGCGACCCTGGACCCGACTGTGCGGCGGGCCCGGACGCCCTCGGGCCGCGAGTACACGTTGTCCGACACCGTGGGTTTCGTGCGTCACCTGCCGCACCAGTTGGTCGAGGCGTTCCGGTCCACGCTCGAAGAGGTGCATCAGGCGGACGTCCTGGTCCATGTGGTCGACGGGAGCGATCCGGACCCGCTGGGCCAACTGGCCGCCGTGCGCGAGGTCCTGGCCGAGATCGACGCCGGAGACATCCCCCAGATCATCGTGGTGAACAAGTGCGAGATCACCCCACCGGCGGTGCTGGCCGAGGTGCGGGCCCAGCATCCCGACGCCCTGGCCGTGTCGGCCGCCACCGGCGAAGGGATCGACGAGTTGCGCGACCGCATCGAGTCGCGGCTGCCGCGCCCCGATGTGCCGGTGCGGGTGACGGTGCCGTTCGAGCGGGGCGACCTCGTGTCGGAGATCCATGAGCACGGCGAGGTGATCACCAGCGACTACTCCGACCACGGGACCAGCATCCAGGCGTTGGTCCCGCAGCGGCTGGCGGCGCGGCTGACCCCCTTCAGCGACGACCCCGCGGTCGTGAACCCGGACGAGGACTGAGGCGCCATGAGGGTCGGTTCGTCGTTCCGGGTCCGGCTGCTGGTGGCCGTCGCCTGGACCGTTGCCGCAGTGGCGGTGCTGGTGATGATCGTCCTGCAGTCGAGCGGGACCGACACCACATTTCGCGCACGGGCGCTGGCCGCCCTGGCGCTCGCCGCGGCAGCGTTCACGTCGTCGGTCAGCTGCCTCGAGCGGGCGCGCCGCGACCGGGGCCGGGGACGCACCGCGTTCCTCCTGCTCGCCTTCGCCACCGGGGCGCTGCTCGGTTTCCAGGCTGTCGCCAACCTGATCACCCTGAGCGCCACCGGTGTCTACCCGCCACTGGTCGACGCGGTACCGCTGGCGGTCTTCGGCGTCCCCTGCCTTGTCGCCGTGGCGATCGCCACCTGGCCCTTCGCCCTGGACGTGGCCGAACGCCGAGCTGTCGTGTGGGACCTCGTCGTGGGCTCCCTGGGGCTGTTGATCGTGTGGGTCATGTTGGTCGTCCCCGCCCAGCCGGCGCGTGGATCGACGCTCGTGCGTTGGATCATGGGATTCGGCAGTGTCGTCGAGTTCGCCGGCGTCGTCATGGTCCTGGGGCTGGCGGCTGCGGCGCGGCGCCGCGGCTTCCTGCCGATCGTCCCGGTGATCCTGCTCCAGTTGGCCGTCCTGGTCTACGCCGGGGTGGACACCCTGGCGGACGTGCTGCCGTTCGGCGATCGGGCCACGTCGGCCACCTGGTCGTCGGCCGGGTTCGTCGTGAGCGCCGGACTGGTCGCCCTCGCGGCCCTGCGTCGCAGCGACGAGCAGGAGGGGGTCCGGCAGCTGTGGGTGCGCGACGCGTGGTCGAGTGTGGTCCCCCTGAGCCCGGTGCCCATCGCGGCCGGGGTCCTTCTCGTGTCGCTGGCCTCCGGCCCGGTCCCGTCCGGCCTCACGGCCGCGGCACTCGCGCTCATCCTCTTCCTGGTGATCACGGCCGTGTTGTGGCTGCGGCTCACCGCCCGCGGCGAACTGCGCCGCGCTCAGGTCACCGTTGCGGCGACGACGTTCCGTCAGGCGACCGATCAGCCGTGGTTCCAGACGCTGATCCAGAACAGCCGCGACGTGGTCCTCGTCGTCGACCGACGCAACCGGCTGATCTACGCCAGCCCCTCGTTCTGCGCCCATGTGGGATCGACGCTCGACGAGATGGTGGGCCGGGACCTGGCGACGCTGCTGCCCCCACTGACCCTGTCGGCGGTGCGCGCCGCACAGCGTTTCCCGGACCGTCCGGCCCATCCCCTCGAGATCTCCCTGGTCGATCATTCCGGGGCACCCCATGACATGCAGTTCCACGTGGCCCCGCTGGCGGGGCTGGGGGTCGACGGTTTCGTGCTCACCGGTCAGGACGTCACCGACAGCCGGCGGATGCGCATCCTGCTCGGCGAATCCCGCCGGCGCGACCGACTGACCGGTCTGCTCAACGCCGAGGCCTTCGCGGGCGCGGTGCAGGAGGCGCAGACCTGGTCCGACCCGCGGCAACTGGCCGTCGTCGTGTATGACGTCTGCGACTTCCGCGCCATCAACGACGCACGTGGCCGGGAGTCCGGGGAGTTGATCCTCCAGGCGGTGGCGACGCGACTGGAACAGGCTCCGGGGCCGATCATCGCCGTGGGGCGGCTCGGGGGCGACGGCTTCGCGGCCCTGCTGCGGGACTCGGCACCGGATGTGGCCGCCGCCCGGCTCACCGATCACCTTAGGGGGGCTCTGACGCTGGTCGACATCCCCGGTCAGGAGGCGGTCACGGTTCGCCTGGCCGCCGGCTACTCGACCTCGTACTCCGACGCGGAACGCGCCGTGGATCTGTTGGAGCAGGCCGATCTGGCGGCCGCACGGTCGTTGGCCGGCCCTCACCTTCCGCTGGTGCGGTTCGAGTTCAGCATGCGCGACGAACTCCTGGCCGAGTGGGAACAGATGGCGGACATCGAGCGGGGGCTCGCCGCCGGCGACTTCGTGCCGCACTACCAGCCCATCGTCCGGTTGCGCGACGGCATGGTGGTGGCCGTCGAGGCGCTGGCGCGGCGCCGGCTGCCGGACGGGTCGCTGCAACTGCCCGAGGAGTTCATCCCCGTGGCGGAACGCGTGGGTCAGGTGGCCCGGATCGACGGCGCCATCCGCACCAAGGCCCTTGCGGACCTGCGGACGCTGAACCGCACCTGGCCTCATCTGACGGTGTCGCTGAACGTCGCGCCCGCGGTCTTCGACGCCGGTTTCGCGGGGATGTTGGCCGCCGAGGTCGCCGCCGCCGGGGTTGCGACCCGTTCCGTGGTGTTCGAGTTCACCGAGACCACCGTCGCGGAGTCGGCGGAACTCGCCCGCGCCGTGCTGTCCGAACTGCGGGCCGAGGGCTTCGGGGTGGCGCTCGACGACTTCGGCACCGGTTTCTCGTCGCTCAGCGGACTGCGGGACCTGGACGTCGACATCCTCAAGATCGACCAGATGTTCGTGGCGGATCTGGCCCACAGCACCAAGGCACTGGCGCTCATGAGAGCGATCATCGAGGTGGGACGCGGCCTCGGCGTGGTCACGGTCGCCGAGGGGGTGCGGACCATCGAACAGGCCGACCTCCTGCGGGGCATGGGCTGCGACAGGGCTCAGGGGTACCTGCAGTCCGAACCTCTGTCGTTCGACGATCTGCTGGCGTGGCTGTCCACCCGCGCGACATCCACAGCCCGATCCTGGCGGCACTGAGACCGCGTACCGTGGTGCGGTGACTTCCCCCGACCCCGGCCCGGCGCTCGCGCGCGTCGTGGCAGCCATGGGCGGGGCCGAGCGTCCCGCCCAGCAGCGGATGGCGGCCGAGGTGGCCGAGGCCATCGCCGCCGAAGAGGTCCTCTTCGTCCAGGCGGGCACCGGGACCGGCAAGAGCGTCGGATACCTGGTTCCTGCCGTGCAGGCCGTGCAGTCCGCCGGTGCGACCGTGGTCATCGCCACGGCGACGCTGGCGCTCCAGCGTCAACTCGTCTCCCGGGACCTTCCGGCGGTCGTCCGGGGCCTCGACGCCGACGTCTCGTTCACGGTCCTGAAAGGGCGGGGCAACTACATCTGCCAGGCCCGACTGGCGGGTGCCGACGACGATCCCGGCGTCGAACTCGACCTGGGTCTGGCCGGCAGTCGACTCGAGAAGCAGGCGTCCGGGCTGCGGACGTGGGCCGACGAGACCGAGACCGGCGACCGCGACGACTACCCCGACGAGGTCGACGACCGGGTGTGGCGTTCACTGTCCGCCACCGGCCGCGAGTGTGTAGGGGCCGCCCGCTGCACCTTCGCGGCCGACTGCTTCTCGGAACGTGCCCGCGAACTGGCCAACGACGCCGACATCATCGTCACCAACCATGCGCTGCTGGCCCTCGACGCGATGGACGACAACCCGGTGGTGCCCGAACACGACGTGTTGATCATCGACGAGGGGCACGAGTTCGCCGCCCGGGCGACCACGGCCGCCACCGCCGAACTGTCGGTACGGATGGCGGAGCGCGCCGCTCGGGCGGCGCGGCCACTGCTGACCCAGGACGCAGCTGAGCGCCTCGACGAGGCGGTCGAGACGTTGTCGGGAGCCCTGGCGGCATTCGACGAACAGGTGCGCCCCATGCCCCGGGAACTCATCGAACCCCTGGCCGTGCTCCGCGACGCCTGCCATCTGGCCCTCAGCAGCCTGTCGAAGGACGAGGACAGCGCGGTGCGGCACCGGGCAGCCTCGGGGCTGGAGGAGATCCACGAGGTGGCAGGTCGGCTGATCTCCGGCTCCGCCGGCGACGTCACCTGGCTCAGCACCTTCCCGGGGGTGTCGCTGCATGTGGCACCACTGTCCGTCGCCGACCAGGTGGGCGACTACCTGACCGCCCGCGACGCGACGATCATGACCAGCGCCACGCTGACCCTCGGGGGCGAGTTCACCGGCCCGGCCGGCGACCTGGGACTCGCGGCAGGGACGTGGCGGGGGGTCGACGTCGGGTCGCCGTTCGACTACGCCCGCCAGGCGATCCTGTACGTCGCCACCGACCTCCCCCGACCGGGCCGGGGCGGAGTGGACCCGGCGCTGCTGACCCGGATCCGGGAGCTGGTGGCGGCAGCCGGGGGCCGGACGATGATCCTGTTGTCGTCGTGGCGGGCTGTAGACGCCGTCGCCGAGGAGCTGATCGCACGTCCGGTCGTGCCCGGTGTCCAGGTTCACGTCCAGCGGCGCGGCGAGCCGGTCGCCCGACTGGTCGATGAGTTCGCCGACGACGACACCAGCGTCCTGGTGGGCACGATGTCGCTGTTCCAAGGGGTCGACGTCCCCGGAGCCTCGTGCCTGTGCGTGATCATCGATCGGATCCCGTTCCCCCGGCCGGATGAGCCGGTGCTCGCGGCCCGGTCGGAACGGGTCGAGGCAGCAGGCGGCAACGGGTTCGTCACGGTCTCCGTCCCCCGGGCCGCACTGCTGCTGGCCCAGGGGAGTGGACGGCTGATCCGGACCCCTGCCGACCGCGGGGTGGTCGCCGTTCTGGACCCGCGACTGGTGACTGCCGGGTACGGCAGCTACCTGCGCAAGTCGCTCCCGCCCATGTGGGCCACGACCGATGCGGCCGTGGCGACCGCCGCCCTGGCCCGGCTGCGGGAGGCCGCGGATGGCGAGGACGATCCGACCGCGTGACGGCGCCGGGCCGACGGGCGGCTCCCGGCCGGCCGGGAGCCGTCTCGCGGCTCAGAGCCGCCGCATGACGCTGACGACGCGACCGAGAATGCGGGCATCGTCGCCGGGGATCGGGTCGTAAGCGGGATTCTGCGGCAGGAGCCACACGTGTCCGTCCTTGCGGCTGAACGTCTTGACCGTCGCCTCGTCGCCGATGAGTGCCGCGACGATCTCGCCGGGCTCGGCCGACGGCTGGCTGCGGATCACGACCAGGTCGCCGTCGCAGATGGCGGCGTCGATCATGGAGTCCCCGACCACGGTCAGGAGGAACAACTGGCCCTGGCCGACGAGGTCGCGGGGCAGGGGCAGCACCGTCTCGACCTGTTCCTCCGCCAGGATCGGGCCACCGGCGGCGATCCGCCCCAGCAGGGGGACGAGTGCCACGTCGGCGTCGGTGTGGAGCTCGGTGACCGGAGCGGCCGGGGCTGCCGTTCCGGGGGCGTCGGTGACGAGCAGGGCCCGGGGGCGGTGCGGGTCGCGCCGGAGGTACCCCTTCTCCTGCAGGACCGTCAGTTGGTGGGCGACGCTGCTGGTGCTCGCCAGGCCCACCGATTCGCAGATCTCGCGCACGGTGGGCGGGTATCCGCGCTCCTCGACCGCGTCGCGGATCACGTCCAGGATCCGGCGCTGTCGCGCCGTCAGATGTGCCACGGCACCGTCGCCACGCGTGCCCTCAGCGTCCTTGATGTGGCCCTTGGTGTCGTCCGTGGTGGTCCTGCTGGTGCCCATGGCCCCTCCTCGAAGTTCCTGTCTCGACAGTAGGGCCCCCGACCGACGGATTCAAACATATGTTCGAAAAACTCTGGACGCGTGTCGGACCCTCCTGGTACCACTGCTCTATCGAACAACCGTTCGATCCAGTGCTAGAGAGGAGCGGGTCATGACGCAGATGATCATCGGAAGTAGCGGGATGCCGGGGTTCTCCCCGACGATGCCGGAGATGGCGCCGCGCGTGCGTGTGGCCACGGCGCGGCGCAGCCTGGGGACCCGGCTCGCGGCGATCCGTTGGGGGCGCCTGCTGGCGCTGGGACTCATCACCGCGCTGGTGGTCGCCGCCGGGGCGGTTGCGGTGGCTCGGGCGGGTGCCCGGCCGGCGACGCCGCTCGGAGATGGTGCGGTCGTGCAGCGGGCGCCGGCGCTGGTGGAGCACACCGTGGCGCCCGGCGACACGATCTGGGCGCTCGCCGTGGCCGCGGCGCCGTCCGCGGATCCCCGGGAGACCGTGGATCGCATCATGCGACTCAACGGACTGACCGGTCCAGAGGTACAAATCGGACAGGTCGTCCTCCTGCCGAACGCGAGTTGAGCGACACGCGCGAAATGGGGGTTGCGCGTCGGTCGGTGAGGGCATAAGTTCCCCACATCTAGTAGTTACACCAGTGTGTTTCATCCACAGATTGTGGTCGGAGATACACAGGCCATCAACAGGTCACCCCCAGGGATGTCCACAGGTTGGCGGTCGGAACGCGACAAGGAGGGTCGGCCGGATGCATTGTCCGTTCTGCCGCGAAGCGGATTCCCGAGTCGTGGATTCGCGCGCGACCGACGACGGTGCGGCCATCCGACGGCGGCGCCAGTGCGCCTCCTGTGGCCGCCGCTTCACGACCGTCGAGGCCCCCAGCCTGAACATCGTGAAGCGCAGCGGCGCCTCCGAACCCTTCCTCCGTTCCAAGGTGATCGCCGGCGTCCGCAAGGCCTGTCAGGGACGTCCGGTCAGCGACGACGACCTTGCGGTGCTCGCCCAGCGGGTCGAGGACACGATCCGGCAGAGCGGGTCGGCCGAGGTCCCCAGCGGTGAGGTCGGGCTGGCCATCCTCGGCCCGCTGCGCGACCTCGACGAGGTGGCCTACCTGCGGTTCGCGTCGGTCTACCGCGACTTCTCGTCACTGTCGGATTTCGAGAAGGAGATCGCCACCCTGCGCCAGACCGGACCCGACCGTTGACCCCGAGCACAACTGAACACCCCGAGACTTCCCCGTCCACCCCACGAAGGAGAACGCAGATGACCCAGACCCCCCACGATCAGGTGCGTGACAGCGCGCCGCGCCGGTCGGCGCAGAAGGCCCTGTCCGTCGAGCGCGTGTTCAGCGAGGCCGGCCGGCATCCCTACGACACGGTGACGTGGGAGCGGCGCGACGTCGTGCAGTCCAACTGGAAGACCGGCGAGACGGTGTTCGAGCAGCGGGGGGTCGAGTTTCCCGAGTCGTGGAGCGTGAACGCCTCGACCATCGTCACGACCAAGTACTTCCGTGGCGCGGTGGGCACCGACGAGCGGGAGTGGTCGCTGCGTCAGCTGATCGACCGGGTCGTGAGTCGCTACGTCGAGGCGGGCCGGGAACACGGCTACTTCGCGACCGAGGCGGACGCAGGCGTGTTCGGCGACGAGCTCACCTGGCTGCTCCTGCACCAGTATTTCTCCTTCAACTCTCCCGTGTGGTTCAACGTCGGCACCACGAGCCCGCAGCAGGTCTCGGCGTGTTTCATCCTGGCCGTCGACGACACGATGGACTCGATCCTGAACTGGTACCGCGAGGAAGGACTGATCTTCAAGGGCGGTTCCGGGGCGGGTCTCAACATCTCGCGGATCCGGTCGTCGAAGGAACTGCTCCAGTCCTCCGGGGGCACGGCGTCGGGTCCGGTCTCCTTCATGCGGGGTGCCGACGCCAGCGCAGGGACCATCAAGTCCGGGGGGGCGACGCGTCGGGCCGCGAAGATGGTCGTGCTCGACGTCGATCATCCGGACATCGAGGAGTTCATCGACACCAAGGTCCGCGAAGAGGAGAAGATCCGGGTCCTGCGTGACGCCGGCTTCGACATGGACCTGGGCGGCAAGGACATCACCAGCGTCCAGTACCAGAACGCCAACAACTCGGTGCGGGTGTCCGACGAGTTCATGCGCTCGGTGGAGTCGGGCGGGGATTTCGGACTCAAGGCGCGCACCGACGGTTCGGTGCTCGAGACGGTCGATGCCAAGGGCCTGTTCCGGCGGATGGCCGAGGCTGCCTGGGCCTGCGCCGATCCGGGGATCCAGTACGACGACACGATCAACGACTGGCACACCAACCCCGAGAGCGGCCGCATCACGGCGTCCAACCCCTGCAGCGAGTACATGTCCCTGGACAACTCGTCGTGCAACCTGGCGTCGCTGAACCTCATGAAGTTCCTCGGCACGGACGGCACGTTCCAGACCGAACGGTTCGTCAAAGCCGTCGAGCTGATCATCACGGCGATGGACATCTCCATCTGCTTCGCCGACTTCCCCACCGAGGCCATCGGTCGCACCACGCGCGACTTCCGGCAGCTCGGGATCGGCTACGCGAACCTGGGGGCCCTGCTCATGGCCTCGGGTCTCCCGTATGACTCCGACGGGGGTCGCGCGATGGCCGCGAGCATCACGTCGCTCATGACCGGCGTGGCCTATCGGCGCAGTGCCGAACTGGCGGGAGTCGTCGGTCCCTACAAGGGCTACGCCCGCAACCGCGAGGCCCACGTGCGGGTCATGCGCAAGCACGCGTCGGCGACCGACGGAATCCGTTCCGTCGCCTCCTTCGACCGTGACGTGGCCAAGGTGGCCGCGGAGGAATGGCAGGAATGTGTCCGGATCGGACAGGACAACGGGTGGCGCAATGCACAGGCCTCGGTCCTGGCCCCCACGGGCACGATCGGCTTCATGATGGACTGCGACACCACCGGCATCGAGCCGGACTTCTCGTTGGTGAAGTTCAAGAAGCTCGTCGGTGGCGGTTCCATGCAGATCGTGAACACGACGGTCCCGCAGGCCCTCGGCAAGCTGGGCTATACGGCCGAGACCATCGAGGCGATCGTCGAACACATCTCCGAACACGGCAACGTCGTCGACGCACCCGGGTTGAAGGCCGAGCACTACTCGATCTTCGACTGCGCGGTCGGCGATCGGGCGATCACTCCCATGGGCCACGTCCGGATGATGGCGGCAGTGCAGCCGTTCCTGTCGGGGGCGATCTCCAAGACGGTGAACATGCCGAGCGAGGCCACCGTTGACGATGTCGAGGAGATCTACTTCGAAGGATGGCGTCTCGGGCTGAAGGCCCTGGCCATCTACCGCGACGCCTCGAAGGTCGGACAGCCGCTGTCGGAGTCGAAGTCCGGCTCCACGACTGCCGAGGTCGAGGTCGACGACCACGGTCATGCCCGACCCGTGCGGCACCGGTTGCCCAAGCGGCGCCCGTCGCAGACGGTGTCGTTCACCGTGGCCGGAGCCGAGGGATACATGACCGCCGGGTCCTACCCCGACAACGGTCTGGGCGAGGTGTTCCTCAAGCTCGGCAAGCAGGGATCCACCCTGGCGGGCGTGATGGACGCGTTCTCGATCGCCGTCTCGATCGCGTTGCAGTACGGCGTGCCGCTCGAGGCGTTCGTGTCGAAGTTCGTGAACATGCGCTTCGACCCGGCCGGCATGACCGACGACCCGGACATCCGCATGGCTCAGTCGATCATGGACTACATCTTCCGTCGACTGGCGCTGGACTACCTGCCGTACGAGGATCGGTCCGCCCTCGGCATCCATACCGCCGAGGAGCGTGCTGCGGCCCTGACGGGGCAGTACTCGGCCCCGGCCCCCGATCCGGTCGTCGACGACGCCCAGATCGAGGCGCTGCAGCAGTCGGCTCCGGTCGAGAGCGAACTGGCGGCGCCCGCGGCCCCGGCCGCGCCGGCGACGGCTCACTCCACGGCGGAACTCCTCGAGGTCATCACCGGGAAGTCAGCAGACGCCCCGCTGTGCATGACCTGCGGCATCAAGATGCGGCCGGCCGGCAGTTGCTACGTCTGCGAAGGCTGCGGCTCGACGAGCGGCTGCAGCTGAGTGCGAAGTCTCACCGTTTCTGCCGCGTGCTCTGC
Source organism: Candidatus Nanopelagicales bacterium (assembly GCA_046330625.1). GTDB lineage: Bacteria > Actinomycetota > Actinomycetes > S36-B12 > CAIWTL01. The sequence continues at coordinate 27,325 of JAXLSJ010000012.1, read as the reverse complement.
GTAAGTCACGCGGGAATCGGGAGATGCGTCTCAGCGAATCTGCTGCGAGGGAAGTTGGTCGGGGCGGTTCGGCCTGGTTCAGCCCTGCTGACCCCTACTCGACCACCACGGTCGCACTGCTGTGAGGGGCGCCGAAGATGGCGACGTAGGCCCCGTCCGGCACCTTCCTGGTGACCCTCGCCGAACCTCCGGAGCCGATCGGGGACAGGTCGTGGTCGAACAACTTCCAGTCGCTCTGACCGGACAATGTCACGGCCGCCGCGGCAGAGAGTCTGCGCCACTCCACCCATCCGTCCGCGCTGAAGGTGACGGTGTGGTCACCGGCCGACATGGTGGGGACGGTCGCGGCGGGCCGCAGGACGCTGCTGTCGAATGTCAGGAACTCCTGGCCGTTACGCTTGGTGAACTCGAAGTCGTACAGGTCGCGGCCGAACCCCAGCGGGATCTCCAGGAACATGGTGCCCTGGCTGTCGCTCGTGGTGGCGTCGAAGGGGACGGAGTCGACGATGGCCCCCTTGGCCAGCAGGTATCCGGACAGGCCGGGGATCGCGGCTATCTCCACAGCCGGTGTGCCGTTGAGGGTCCAACTCAACGACCGCGGACTCTCGTCGGCCAACAACCATTCCTTGCCCACCCGGGACTTCCAAGCAGACGACAGAGCGCCACCGGAGCGGGTCTTCTGCCCTCTCGCGATGTGGGAGTAGTAGGTGCCCACACCTCCGATGCTGCGCTGCACCACGTAGGAGCGGTCCCACGCCTGAACGGAGCGAATCGAGGTGCCCGGGCTCTTGGTCGACCAGAAGGCACCGTCGTTGCGCAGCACGAATCGGCCGGGGCTGGGCACCCAGACGCCGTCCACCAACTTGGCGGCCTTCACCGATCGGTGGCTCGTTCGGGTCAGCTTCAGCGAGTCCGCCTGGGCAAGGTAGATGCCCGACAGCTTCCGGATCTGCCGCTTGGCTTTCGCTTTGGTCACCTGGTTCTTGCCGGGGGTGCCGCTGACCTGGGCGGGAAGGCGCTTGACCGCACCGGTCTCGACCAGGGCGTGCAGCAGAACGGTCTGAGCCACCGTCTCAGCGGCGATGGAGCTGAATCCCTGCCCCGCGCCGAGCACGACGGCTCCCAGCCGCTGGTGGGGGGCGATCGCGAACGAGGCGTGATAGTCGACGGTGTCACCACCCTTGGTCCAGCCGAGCACGCCGGCGGACTTCAGGGCAGGATCCCGGACGGTGTCCCAGCCCAATCCGTAGCGAAGAAAGCTGCGCGGCCCGACCTTAAGCGTCGTGGCTGTCTCGTCGACAGCCATCTGCTGGATGGCGGAGCTCGACAGGATGCGTCTGCCTGCCACCACGCCGTCGCCGGTGAAGACCGTGGTGAGCCGGGCCATATCGCGCGATGTGGACATCATGCCGCCGGTCGCGAAGGCGTTGGTGAGCTCGATCGGCTGGGCGCGCTTCCCCCGCATGATCGGCGCCACGGTTCCCGGCTTCGGAACGGATGTCGGATAGGTCGAATGCGTCATCCCCAGAGGTTCGAGGATGTTGGCCCTCACGTAGTCCTGGAACGGCATTCCGGACACGCGCTCCACCACCACGCCGGCCATCGTGAAGCAGTCGTTGCAGTAGACGTTCATGGCGCCCGGTGTCGTCTTCAGATGTGAGTTGGCCAGTCCGGTCAGGACGCCGTCGACGTAGCTGGGGATGGGCTGGTGGCTCCAGAGGTCGGAGAAGTTGGTGCCCGGGAATCCGGCCGAGTGGTTCAGCAACATTCGCACGGTGATCTGGCGGTACTGCGGTGACAGCATGGCGAAGTCCGGCACATAGCGGACGACGGGGGAGTCCAACGAGATCTTGCCCTCGTCCACCAGTTGCATCACTGCCATGGTGGTCAGCATCTTGCTGACCGACCCGATTCCGAACTTCGTGGTCGGTGAGGGTTTCCTGCCCGCCTTGTCGACGCGGCCGAAGGTCTGACTCCAGATCGTCTTGCGGCCCGACACCAGCGCCACTGACGCCGATGAGGAACCCGTCTCCCGCAACGCGGCGCGGATGGCTTTACGGCCTGCCTTCTTGGTGGCGGTGAACGACTGGCCAGTGGCTGCTTGAGCGGCCCGGTGTCGCTCTGCGGTCATTGGGCTGACCTCCTGGCCCTGCGCGGTGGGGACGAACGTCGCCATGGTGGCTGTGGCCAGTGCCGTGATCAGCAGTGTGCGCATGACATCAAGTCCCTCGAGTCGGGCCACCACCAGCGAATCGGGTGATGCGGCAGCGTACTCCCTGCCGTCCCGCTCCCATAAGGGATGAGCCGGCGGCCGAACCGACCGCAATCTCCGACGTCCGGCCCGCATCGGCCCAGGGGTAGATTGATGGGGAACCACAATCGGACGCACATGCGTCGAGCGTTGGGAGAGTGATCATGACACCGACCACCGACGATGATGACTTCGAGACGGATCAGGCCGAGCGCGAGCTCGAGCAGGCGGAGGAGGCCGTCGAGCACCAGGCGTCATACGGCAGCCCGTCGCTGGACGAGATGGACGTGGAGTCCGACGGCGATCTGTGGGAGTCCGAGGTCACCGGAAGCGCACCCCAAGAGGGTCAGTAACTCGAAGCGGGGGCCTACTTGACCACCACGTGCGCGGCCTGACCGACTCGACCGAATACAGCCAAGAACGCGCCGGCCGGGGCGTTCTTCTTCGCGTTCGTCGATCCGCCGGAGTCGATCAGGGAGAGGTCCTTGTCGAACAGTTTCCAGTTGCTCTGACCGGAGATCCGGATCGAGGCCGCCGACGTGAGCTTCCGCCATTCCACGAGTCCCTCGGTGCCGATGGTCACCTGGTTGCTACCCGGGGACAGGGCGGGAACCTTGGCGACGGGTCGAAGGACGCTGCTGTCGAACGTCAGGAACTCCTCCCCGTTCCGCTTGGTGAACTCGAAGTCGTACAGATCGCGTCCGTTCAGCAGCGGGACCTGCAGGAACATGGTGCCGAGCGTGTCACTGGTCATGGCGTTGAAGGGCACGGATCCGAACTGCGTTCCCGCGGCCCACAGGTATCCGGACAGCCCGGGGATGGCAGCGATCTTGAGGCTCGTAGTTGCCGCGTCCACCCAGGCCATCGAACTGGGAGCCTCGTTGGCCAGAAGCCACTTCTGCCCCACGCGCTCCCGCCACTCCGGCGATAGCGACCCGCTCGAGCGGACCCGTTGGCCGCTGGCGTTGTCCGTGTAGTAGGTGCCCGTGCCACCGATGCGACGCTGGACCAGGTACGTGCGGCCCCAAGCCTTCACGGTTCGGAACGATGCGTCGATCTGGGTTCCCCAGAAGGTTCGGTCGTTGCGCAGGACCAGGCGCCCCGGCGCCCGCGTCCACGACCCGTCGGAACCGGTCGACAAGATGAGGGAACCACGCTTGCCCGGGGAGAGCTTGATGCTGGTTCCGTGGGAGAGGTAGATGCCCGCCATCCGCTTGGCTTTCCGCTTGGCCAGTCGTGATGTCACCAGGTCCTTGGCCGGCTTCCCCTTGACCTGCTTGGGCAGGTTCTCGATGGCGCCGGTGTCCCGAAGCGCCTGGAACAGGATGGTGTGCGCGATCCTCTCCGCGCTTGTGGAGCTGAAGCCGTATCCGGCGCCCTCGACCACGGCAGCGAGTTCCTGGTCGGGAGCGACCACGAAGCCGGCGTGGTACTGACCGACGTCGCCCCCCTTGGTCCACCCGCGTACCCCGGCGGACTTCAGAGCCGGATCCTGCATGGTGTCCCAGCCCAAGCCATAGCGGAAGCCGCCGGGGTTTCCGGCCCGAAGCGTTGTGGCGGTCTGGTCCACGCTCATCTGCGAAATGGCGGAACTGGACAGGATCCGCTTACCGCGCACCACCCCGTCGCCGGTGAAGACCCTCGCCAAACGGGCCATGTCGCGTGAGGTCGAGTTCAGGCCGCCGGACGCCCAGATGTTGGTGACCTCGAACGGTTCCGGCTTTCCGTCCACCAGGACGGGGGCGTAGGTGCCGCGCTTGGGCATCGTCGAGGTGTAGAACGAATGCCTCATCCCGAGCGGTTTCCAGATGTTGGCGGCCACGTAGTCGTCGAACGGTGTTCCCGACACGCGTTCCACCACGATGCCGGCCAAGGTGAAGCAGTCATTGCAGTAGACGTTCATCGCGCCTGGGGTCGTCTTCAGGTGGGAGTTGCGCAGCCCAGCCAGCACCCGGTCGGGGTAGCCGAGGATAGGCGCGAAGCTGACGCCGTCGGCATAGTCGGTGCCCGGCAGTCCCGCCGAGTGGTTGAGCAGCATCCGGACGGTGATCTGCCGGTACTGCGGCGACAGCATGGAGAAGTCGTTCACGTAACGCGTGACCGGGGCATCCAGGGAGACCTTCCCTTGGTCGACCAGTTGCATGACGGCGATGGTGGTCACCATCTTGCTCACGGACCCGGTCCCGTAGGTGTCGGTGGGCGAGGGCTTGGCGCCCGACTTGTCGACACGGCCGAACGTCTGGCTCCACACGGTCTTGTCGCCGGACACCAATGCCACCGACGCCGACGTCGACTTGGTCTCCTTGAGTGCCGCCCGCACCGCCTTGCGACCGGCCTTCTTGGTCGCGGCGAACGACGGTTTCGATGCTTTCGCCGCCGTCACCGCGTTCGCCGATGGGGAGGGAGACGGCGGATCGAAAGGCACTGCGGCCTGAGCCGCAGGTGCCGTCGCGACCAGGGCTGCTGTCGCAGTCGCCAGGAGCAATGTGAACGCGTGCTGCAAACCGGTATCCCTCGAGTCGTACATTTCCCCGGGATGCACAGGTGTCTGCGCAGAGTATCGCGGCACCGAGTTGTCAGCCAGATCCCTGGCTGCCGCCGGCACCGAACGGCGGTTCATCGGGGCGGCAGACCGACCCGGGCTTGGGCGCCACAAGGTGGACCAGGTAGGCGACCCGGGCACGGTCAACGCAGGCGCTGGGGTCCTGGAAGCTCATGTGCCCGTAGCCGTTGTGGGTGAGCAGCACGGCGTTGCCCAACAACCGCTGCGAACGCACCGCATTGGCGTACCCGGTGTTGGGGTCGTGGCGGGTGCCGATCAGCAGGATCGGATGGCGGGTCGAGGCGTTCCACGGTCCGCGATAGGTGTCCTGGCCCCTCACCGGCCAGGAGGCGCACGGCGCCCACAGCCACCATCCCTGCACCCGCCCCTGCATCCGGCTGACGCGGTTGAACCGGCCGATGACCGCAGGCCAGGCATGGGAGTCCCGACGGGCGGGGGAGTCGGCGCACTGGATCGCCGCCGAGGTGGTGATCCCGGCCCAGCCCGTGGGGGTCTGGAACGGGCGGGCCGCGTTCTCCAGATCCGTGCCATCGCCGGTTCTGGCGGCGTTCAGGGACTGCGCGTCCTGTGGCCACGCCTGCGGGCTTCGCATCGGCTCGAACTGGGACACCAGCAGGTCGAGGTACGACAGGCGCCCGGGTGGGTCGGACATCGGTGCCGGTACAGGCTTGTGACGGACGCGGTGGAAGAACCGCGTCATCAGTTCTTCGGGGCTGCGGCGGCGCCCGGCCAGCGCGCATCGTTGCGGTCCGGCCGTGCGGCAATGGGCCAAGAACTGTTCGAACACCTCGTCGCTGGGGGACACCCCGTTGGCGATCCGGGATTCGGCGTTCTTGGAGTAGGCGACCGGATCCACCACGCCATCCAGCACCATCGCGCGGACCTTCCGCGGGAAGAGGTTGGCGTAGGTCTGGCCCAGGTAGGTGCCGTAGGACAGTCCGACGTAGGTGAGTCGGCGGTCACCCGACAGTCGGCGCAGGTAGTTCAGGTCGCGGGCGTTGTCGGCGGTCGAGATGTGGGGCAGCAGCCATCCGCTCACGTTGCCGCACCGCCGCGCCAGGGCCGCGGTGGTGGCGCGGAACTCTCTCGACGCGCGTGGCGTGATGGGGATCCGTTCGCCCCGCCAGAACCGGGACTGGCTGCGGGGAGTTCGGAAGCAGCGCACCGGCGCGCTCGCGTTGGTGCCCCGGTAGTCCCAACTGATCACGTCGAAACGGCCGTCGCCCCAGGCGTCCAGGTCGCCGCCTCCGCCCTTGATGAGGTTGACGCCGGATTCGCCGGGACCACCCGGGCCGATGAACAGCGATCCGATGCGTGCGCCCGGGTTTCTGGCGGCGTGCTTCGCCACCTTCAGCCGGATGCTGCGGCCTTGGGGCCGGTCCCAATCCAAGGGGACGGTGACCCGGGCGCATTCCACCTCGGGGCCGCAGGGATGCCAGTCGATCGAGCTGCGACTGATCGGGTTCCGGTCGACTCCGACGTTCGGACGCGGCTCCTGGCCGTCTGCGGGAACGACCGTCAATGTCGCGGCAGCGGCCACGACGGCCAGACCGGCGGCGCTCACCCGGCGCCAACGCGAGCGCGATTCCTGGCGCGGCGAAGACCCGTGGGCCCGTGTCATCGCGGCCCCCTTCATCGGCTGCCAGAGGTGGTGCCAGTATGCGGTGCGTCAGTGGGCCTACGATCTGCATCCGCACTGACGGCCCCCTTATCGTCGGAGTGATCATCGATGACCGGAGGTCTCATGACTCGCATCTCGTCCGTGCCGGCCCGGCGAGTGGCTGTTTTGGTCGCATCCTGCGCAGTGGCCGCGGGGGCACTCAGCGCGTCGCCGGCTGCCTTAGCCGAGTCCCCACGCCGGGACTCCGCTGTGCTGGCCCGCACGGGCGCCGGACCCGACGGGATCGCCGTCGACGTCTTCGGCAACGTGTACACGGCCAACTCGCGGGCGAACACGGTCACCAAGATCACCGCTTCCGGCAAGTCCACCACTCTGGGCACGACCGGCAAGACCCCGCGGGGGATTGCGGTGGACTCCGAGGGCAACGTCTACACCAGCAATCTCGGCGCCGACACGGTGACCAAGCTGACACCGGATGGGGTGTCGACGGTGTTGGGGACGACGGGCGACAAACCCATCGGCATCGCCGTGGATCCTGACGGCAACGTGTACACCACCAACTACGTCGACGCCACGGTCACCAAGATCACGCCGGCCGGAGTCTCGTCAACGCTGGGCACGACCGGCTCCCGGCCGCTGGGCATCACGCTCGACCGGCACGGCAACGTGTTCACCGCCAACGAGGGCGCCGACACCGTCACCAAGATCACTCCGGGTGGCAAGTCCTCGACCTTCGGCACGACGGGCGGCTGGCCGCAGGCCATCGCCATCGACAAGGCCGGAAACCTGTACACGGCGAACTGGAACTCGCGCAACGTCTCCAAGATCACGCGCAAGGGAAAGTCGAGCATCCTCGGCCGCACGGGCCGGCGACCCATCGGGATCACGGTCGATCCCTACGGCTCGGTGTTCACGACCAACAACGGATCGCACAACGTCTCGAAGATCACGCGCAAGGGTCACTCGCAGGTGATCGCCAGCACCGGTCGTCGCCCGATCGGCATCGCGTCCGATGCGGCCGGTTTCCTGTACACGGCGAACTTCGCGACGAACTCGGTGACGGAGATCTTCCCCACCCCGAGGACATCGTCGAACACCATCAAGCTCGACACCGTGACCGTCCGCTCCCCCCGTAACCGCAACGCCTGGATCATCCCGTTCTGGAACGACGTGTACCGCAGCAAGGCGTCCTGCCTGGCCGCCTTCCCGTCGGTGCGGGCCATCATCGACAAGGACGCCGATCCCGCGGTTCAAGACGCCGCCGCCACCTCGTGCATGGCCGTCGGTCGGGTCCCCTACGCCTACCGGATCGCCGAGAAGGAGCTGACGGTGGCGCAGTGGGTCACCTTCCTGAACACCGTCGACCCCCGCGGCCGCAACCGGCACCGGCTGTGGGACGCCGCCCAGAGTTCCCGGGTGTGGCCGAAGTACGGGTCGGTCAACCGCAACATGCGCGCCCCGCGCGGCCAGCACTACTACGTGGCGTCCCCCGAATGGGCCGACAAGCCGTACAACGTCGCCGACTTCACGCGGGCGGCCCGCCTGGCCAACGCCCTCGGCAACGGTGACCTGATCACGACACAGACCCGCCGGATCCGCACGGTCGACGGGAAGCGCCTCCGCCGCACCTCCTACACGGTCCGACTCTCGCGGGAGACCGAGACCGGCATGTACACGATGAGCGACCGCAAGGCGACCAGGAACTCGGCCAAGGGATTCGCCGTGTCGAGTCAGGACGAGTGGATCAAGGCCGCCTACTTCGACCCGAAGGGCGGCGGCAAGCACTCGTACTGGGACTACCCGACGAACCCCGGTCGCTACGTGCACTGCCCGGTCGATGAGTCCGGCTGTGCGGCCGGCGAGCAACCGGCGGCGACGAAGCTCGACAAGAACGGCAACGTCCGCAACTCCCGCACCCAGCCGCTGGCCTCGTTCGAGGCGGTCCCGGGAGTGGCTCCGGACTGGTGCCCGACGCAGTTCAGCACCGAGCAGTGCGAGTACACCCCGTTCAAGCCGCTGGAGAACATCTACGTCGGCAACATGAGCACGGTGGGGCAGGCCAAGACCCGCTCCCCGTGGGGCACGCTGGACCAGGGCGGCAACGTCGTGGAGATCACCGACACGATCGCCCCGCCCCCGCCGCTCGGCGACACGACGATCGTGTGGCGCCGGTGGCACGGCGGCGTCGTCACCGCTACGGCGTATCAGATGTGGCTGTCCGCGGTCGGGGTGACACCCCAGACGGTGCCCGGATACGCGGTCAACCCCTGGCGCGGAATTCGCCTGGTCGTGCGGGGACAGGGGGGACTTCCCGGACGGGGCTGATCGGGGTCGGGTGCCTCGGGGGCCGGTCGGCGTGGAGCCGATGCAGGCCCACGCGCGATAGATTGGTGCGGTGAACCCCGACAACGACACGACGCCGGGTTTCGCCGAACTCGGCCTCTCCGCCCCGCTGCAGGAGACCCTGCACGACTTGGGGTACGAGGCTCCGTCGCCCATCCAGGCCGCCACGATCCCGCTGCTCCTCGAGGGCCGCGACGTCACCGGCCTCGCCCAGACCGGAACCGGCAAGACCGCCGCCTTCGCGCTCCCGATTCTGGAGCGACTGAACCCTGATCAGCGCACCCCTCAGGCGCTGGTCCTGGCCCCCACCCGGGAACTGGCTCTTCAGGTCTGCGAGGCGTTCGAGCGTTACGGCTCCCGGATGGAGTCGGTCACGGTCCTTCCCGTGTACGGCGGACAGAGCTACGGGGTCCAACTCAGCGCGCTGCGCCGTGGGGTGCAGATCGTGGTCGGCACCCCGGGGCGGATCATCGATCACCTGGATCGGGGCACGCTCGATCTGTCGGGAGTCCGGTTCCTCGTGCTGGACGAGGCCGACGAGATGCTGACCATGGGGTTCGCCGAGGACGTCGAGGCCATCCTGGCCCGCACCCCCGACGTCAAGCAGGTCGCCCTGTTCTCCGCCACGATGCCGCCGGCCATCCGACGCCTTTCGCAGAAGTACCAGAACGAGCCGGCCGAGGTCACGCTGCGCTCCGAGACCACCACGTCGGCCAACACCCGCCAGCGGTATCTCGTGGTGGCCTACCCGCAGAAGGTCGACGCCCTCACCCGGATCCTCGAGGTCGAGCAATTCGACGGCATGATCGTGTTCGTCCGGACCAAGAACGAGACCGAGACCGTCGCCGAGAAACTGCGGGCGCGGGGGCTGTCGGCAGCGGCCATCAACGGGGACATGCCGCAGGGCGCCCGGGAGCGGACCGTCGACCAACTGAAGTCCGGGGGTCTGGACATCCTCGTGGCCACCGACGTCGCCGCCCGCGGTCTGGACGTCGACCGGATCAGCCATGTCGTGAACTACGACATCCCCACCGACACGCAGTCCTACGTCCACCGGGTGGGGCGCACCGGGCGCGCGGGCCGCTCGGGCGAGGCGATCTCCTTCGTGACCCCTCGCGAGCGTTACCTGCTGAAAGTGATCGAGAAGGCGACGCGTCAGCCGTTGGAACAGATGGATCTGCCCAGTGCCGAGGCCATCAACGACTCCCGTCTGGCCCGTTTCGACGCGGCCATCACCTCGGCGCTGCAGTCTCCCGAGGTCGCGAAGTTCCGCGATGTCGTGGGGCACTATGTGCGCGAACACGACGTCCCCGAGGCCGATGTGGCGGCCGCCCTCGCCGTGGTCCTGCAGGGAGACACACCGCTGCTGCTCGACCCCGAAGAGGAACGACGGGGAGCCCGGGCGCCGCAGCGCCGGGAACCCGGCCGGGGCATGACGAGTTACCGGATCTCGGTGGGGAGGCGCCAGCGCGTCGATCCGCGACAGATCATGGGGGCGCTGGCCAACGAGGGCGGCCTGACCCGCCGCGACTTCGGTCGTATCGACATCCGCTCCGACCACTCGATCGTCGAACTCCCCGCCGACCTGCCGGCCGACGTCCGTCAGCGCCTGGCCCGTACCCGTATCGCGGGCACCCCCATCGGGCTGGTCCCGGCCGACCGACGTCCCCGCGACAACCGCAGTCATCGCAACCGCCCCCATGACCGACCACGCTCGGGCAAGGATCACCGCGGCGGCAAACCCCGCAAACCCCGCTCTCGCTGATCCTCAGGCGGCGCTGCCGCACCGGGCCGGACGTGTCGTAGCCACGGCCACACGGCTTCCCGCGGTAGAAACGGGAACCAGGAGGAGGCCTCATGTCCGACAGCACACCCGACACCCCCCAGCCGCAGGGGTCGGCGCCCACGACGACCCAGGCGCCGAACTACCTGGCCTGGGTCGAGAACGAAGTCACCACCCGGGTGAAGGACTTCGAGGATCCGCGCCAGGAATGGCGGCGGGTCATCAGCGAGATCGTCGGCACGTTCTTCCTGGTGACCGTCGCTGCCGGGGCGCCGATGGTCGGGGCGAAGTACCCGGGAACCGTCGGGTTGGCGATGGCCGTCGTCGCGCCCGGGCTGATGGTCATGGGCGTCATCATGTTCATGGGCAAGGTCAGCGGCGCGCATCTGAACCCCGCGGTGACGCTGGCCTTCAGCCTGCGTCGGGACTTCCCGTGGCGGCGCGTGCCCGCCTACGTGATCGCCCAGGTCGTCGGGGCCTGCCTCGCGGCGCTCATGCTGACCCACCTGGTGGGGGTGTCGTCGACGATCGGCGGGTCCTACCCCGGGGCGGAGACGTCGCCGTTCCTCGCGATGTGCACCGAGGCGCTGCTCACCTTCGGGCTCGTCAGTGTCATCCTGGGCACCGCGTCGGGGGCGCAGAGCGTCGGTCTCATTGCCGCCACCGCCGTCGCGGCCTACATCTCGCTGGCCGGGCTGTGGGCGGCGCCCTTGTCGGGCGCGTCGATGAACCCGGCCCGAACCCTGGGACCCAATCTGGTCGGCGGCGACCTGGGGCCCTATTGGGTGTACCTGGTGGGCCCGCTGCTCGGTGCGGTGTTCGCGGTCGGTTTCGCCTTCGTGTTGCGCGGCAGTGGCGGCGGACGCACCGGGTCTCTGGCGGCGCAGGGCGATCTGTACCCGGAGATCTCGAAGCCTGACAAGATCTGACCGTGACGAGCTACACCCTGCGCGAGATCGCGAGCGACGACTTCGTGCGTTGGCGCGACCTGTTCGCCCAGTACTGCACCTTCTACGAGACGGACTTCTCCGACGAGAAGGCAGACACGGTCTGGGGGTGGCTCCAGGACCCGGCGCACCCCGAGGAGGGCCGCCTGCTGTGCGCCGACGACGAGGTCATCGGACTGCTGCACTTCCGGCCGCAGCCGCTCACGTTGATCGGGGGAGACGTCGGCTTCGTCGACGACCTCTTCATCGACCCCGCAGCCCGGGGTCGCGGCCTGGGGGCCTTTGTCGCCGAACAGCTCACGGACATCGCCCGGGACCGGGGCTGGCCGTCGCTGCAATGGCTCACCGCCGACGACAACTATCGGGGACGCACCCTCTACGACCGCTTCGCCAAGCGGACGATGTGGATCACCTACGAGCTGGACCTCGAGTGAGCGTCGGCGACACCATGTGCGGCCCTGCCGATCCGCGCAACCAGTGCCTGCGGGCTGGCGCCCGTCACGGCGCCCACCCCCTACGATCAGGGGCGTGAGCACACAGCCTGGCGCCGACGACCCCGCCGAGGACGCGGCGGTCCCCCCCGAGCGGACCGAGGACGGCACCGCTGCCGCCGCAGCAGGGGAGGGGACCTCTGCAGGACTCACCGACGCCGAAGCCCGGGCGAGCATCGGTGCGGGGGGGATCGACCGGAAGAAGACGATCATCGGCGGGATCGTCGCGATCGTCTTCCTGGCGATCGTGTTCACGCGCGTTATCCCGCAGATCGGCAGCTACTCCGAAGCCGCCGACTATGTGAAGGCGATGACCACGCTGTCCATCGCGGCGCTGGTCGCTGCCACGCTGTGGTACCTGTTCGTCTACGGCTGGCCGTTCGTCGCAGCCACTCCGGGCCTGCACTACAAAGAGGGTTTCGTCGTCAACCAGTCCGCGTTCGCGGTCTCGAACGGCATCCCCGCCGGCGGGGCCTTCGGGCTGGGTCTGCAGTACGCGCAGTTGACGTCCTACCAGGCCACCCCGACGGTGGCCACCGCCGCCATCGGCGCCACGGGACTGTGGAGTGTCTTCGTCACGCTGTTCCTTCCCGTGACCGGCATCCTGGCCCTCACCCTGTCCGGCGAAGGCGCCGGCAGCTACGTCTGGGGTGCGGTGCTGGGCGTGGCGGCGCTGGTCGTGATCATCGGCCTGTTCGCGCTCATCCTGCGTTCGGAGACCAACGCGGAGCGCATCGGCACCTGGGCCGACAAGGTCGTGAACGGGATCATCCACCGGTTCAAGAAGGACACCACGATCGACCTCAAGGGGCAGGTGCTCAAGCTGCGCCACGACATCGTGTCGCTGGTCGAGAAGCGCTGGCACGTGATCACGATCTCCCAGATCGCGGTGTCCTGGTCGCAGTTCCTGATCCTCTACACCGCCCTGCTGGGCGTGACCAAGGACGTCGGCATGCCCACCATCTGGGTCGCCTACGGCTGCTGGGCCATCTCCCAGCTGGGCATCATGATCCCGGTAACGCCGGGAGGGCTCGGCACCGTCGACGCGGTGCTGATCGGGCTGCTCACCACGTTCGGGGTCGACAACGGTGCCGCCACGGCGGCCGACCTCGTGTGGCGCGCGGCGTCCTACATCCCCCAGATGGCCATCGGCCTGATCTGCATCTTCTACTGGCGCTGGGACATCAACCACCGCCGCAAGAAGCAGGCCGCCGCGGCCGCTGCCTGAGCCGCAGGCCGGAACGGTCATGGAAGAGCCCGACTGGGTGGCGGCTTCCCCTCCGCCATCCAGTCGGGCTCGTGGCGAATCTAGGGGGCCGGGATCACCGGTGGAAGCACCGACACGCCGTGTCCACAGGGCGTTCGGGCGTCGGCTGTCCACCGTGGTCACCTCGATCGGTCCCGACGGAACACACCGACCACGGTGGTCCCATGGACGACACCACCCGCAGTTCCTGTTCGCGCAGCCCGGTGCCCGCCGAGATCCTGTCGGCGATCCCGCTGTTCCTCGGATACCCGCCCACGGACAGCCTCGTGTGCCTGTTCTTCGACCCCGAGGGCCGCATGGTCCTCAGTTCGCGCCTTGACTGGCAGGCGTGCCGCGCCGACCCGGAGACCGTGGTCCGGACCCTGTCGGAGCGGGCGTCGAGCGGCGGGGCGAGATCGGTGTTCATCGTCGAGGTCGACACCCCGGCCCCGGACCCGGCGACGTTGGTGGCGCTGGCCCTGCAGTTCCTCATGGCGGGGATCGGGGTGGAATGGGCCGGACGCAGCGCCGCGGGTTCCTGGCAGGGTCTGGACTGCGATCCGCGGTGCCCGCCGCATCCTGTCGATCCGCACAGCGCCATGGTCGTCGAACTGGTCACCCGGGGCTGGTCGGCCGTCCCGGATCGCGACTGCTTGATCGGCGAGGTGGCTGCCGCCGACCCGATCGCCGATCTGGGACCGGCCCTGGCGCCGGGACCCGACCTCGAGGCGTGGCGCGACGCCGCCATCGACGAGCTCACGGTCCTGCTCCAGACCGACCGTCCGCTGACAGCCGACGACATCGACCTGGTCGCGCGGGTCTGCCGCGACATCCGGGCCCGCGACGTGGTCCTGTGGCGGCTGGAATGCACGCCCGCCGGTCGCGCGGTCACCCGCGCCCGACGGTGGCAGGTGTTCGCCACCACCCTGCGCCGGGCCCCGGCCGATGCGGTGGCTCCGGTGGCGGCAGTGGCAGCCCTGATGGCCTGGCAGGCCGGCGAGGGGACCCGGGCGACGGCCTGCCTGGATCGGGCCCGGGCCGCCGATCCGGGTCACTCCCTGTCGGGACTGATCCGATCCTGCCTGGACCAGGCGGTGTCGCCTTCGGTCTGGCTGGCGTCGCTCTCCTCGTTGGACGAGGACACCTGCCGTCACGGAGCCGCGGACTGACCCGCACTGGACGATGCCGCGGCCGGTCGGCTACCGTACGGGGCAGGTCACGAGTCTCAGCGTCAAGCCCCGGCTTGCTGAGCAGCAACCCTCCGACCGCGGTGGGGTGCTCCGGGTGAGGACCGGGTCGAAAGACAAGCGCGGCCTTGACCCACAAGGCCCACTGGTGAAGGTGGTTGTCATGTGTTGTTGTCGAATGACCGGCGTCGCCGGGGCTTGACCGACGCACTCTTGCGTTCCCCGTCGACTCGTGCGGGCTCGATGCCCGACGCCCACTTTCCTGTCCCTGACCGCTCACATCAATCACTGGAGGAAACCCATCATGAGCGACGCCTGGTCCTTTGAAACCAAGCAGATCCACGCCGGCCAGACCCCCGACGAGGCGACCCACGCCCGCGCCCTGCCGATCTATCAGACGACGTCGTACACGTTCAACGACACGACTCACGCCGCCAACCTGTTCGCCCTCAAGGAACTGGGCAACATCTACACGCGGATCATGAACCCGACCCAGGCCGCGGTCGAGGACCGGCTCGCGGCGCTGGAGGGCGGCGTCGGCGCGCTGCTGGTGTCCAGTGGTCAGGCTGCCGAGACGATCGCGATCCTGAACGTGGCCGAGGCCGGCGACCACATCGTGTCCAGCCCCAGCCTGTATGGCGGGACGTACAACCTGTTTCACTACACGTTCCCCAAGTTGGGGATCGAGGTGTCGTTCGTCGAGAATCCCGACGATCCGGAGTCCTGGCGCGCGGCTGCGCGGCCGAACACGAAGGCGTTCTTCGGCGAGACCATCGCCAATCCAAGAACGACATCCTCGACATCGAGGCGATCTCGACGGTGGCGCACGAGATCGGTGTCCCGCTGATCGTCGACAACACGGTGGCGACCCCTACCTGATCCAGCCGCTCAAGTGGGGCGCCGACGTGGTCGTGCACTCCGCCACCAAGTACATCGGTGGCCACGGCACCATGATCGCCCAGGTGATCGTGGACGGCGGGACATTCGAAGCGCAGTACCCGGGCGGTACCCGAACTACAACCTTCAGCCCGATCGCTACCACGGCCTCGTGTACGCCAATGATCTTGGAGTCGGGTCGCAGTTCGGCGCCAACGTGGCGTTCATCATGAAGGCGCGCGCGTGCAGCTGCTGCGCGACTTGGGCACCCGCCGTCGCCCCGTTCAACGCGTGGCTGCTGGCGCAGGGTCTGGAGACCCTGTCGCTGCGCATCGAGCGGCATGTCCAGAACGCCAAGGCGGTGGCCGAATGGCTCACCACCCGCGACGAGGTCCTGAGCGTCAACTACGCGGGTCTGCCCACCAGCCCGTGGTACGAGCTGGGGCAGAAGTACGCGCCCGGAGGCACCGGCGCGGTGCTGGCGTTCGAGATCGCCGGGGGAGTCGAGGCCGAGGCGGCGGTTCGTCGAGGGACTGCAACTGCACAGCCACGTGGCGAACATCGGCGACGTGCGCAGCCTGGTGATCCATCCGGCGTCGACGACGCACTCGCAGTTGACCCCGGAGGAGCAGCTGTCGGCCGGCGTCACGCCGGGCCTGGTGCACCCTCGCGGTCGGCATCGAGCACATCGACGACATCCTCGCCGACCTCGACGCGGGCTTCCGCTCGGCCAAGGCCGAAGCCCAGGCCTGATTGTGAACCCCGATTCGGGTCGTCCTCCTGCCGGCAGAGCCTGGCGGGAGGGCGACTTCATGCTGCTCCCGCTCCTTCGCCGAGGTCGGGGCCCTGGACCTCGAGTTCGGCGGGCGCCTTCCGCAGGTGACTGTGGCGTATGAGACCTGGGGACCCTCGCGCCCGACGGGGGCAACGCCGTCCTGGTCGAACACGCCCTCACCGGCGACGCGCATGCGGCAGGGCCGACGGCTCCCGGGCAAGCGACTCCGGGTGGGTGGGACGCGCTCATCGGTCCCAGCGAGGTGATCAGAGCACCGACGAGTGGTTCGTGGTGTGCACCAACGTGCTCGGCGGATGCCAGAGAACCACCGGGCCCAGCAGCCCGGCGCCGGACGGGCAGCCCCTATGGTTCTCGGTGGCGCGAATCACCACCCGCGACCAGGTCGAGGTCGAGGCCCGCCTGGCCGATCGGCTGGGCATCGACCGGTTCGCGGCGGTCATCGGGGGGATCCATGGGCGGTATGCGCGCTGCTGGAGTGGCTGGTGATGTATCCCACGACCGGTGCGGTCGGCGGCACTGCTGGCGACTGCGGCGGCCGCGTCGGCCGATCAGATCGGTACCGAACCGCGCAGATCCATGCCATCACCGCCGACCCGGACTGGCTCGGGGGCGACTACTACGGGGTCACCGCGCCGGTGGTGGGGATGGGTATCGCCCCGCCGATTCGCCCACCTGACCTACCGCACCGCCGGCGAGTTGGACCTCCGCTGGGCGCAGGCCCAGAAGGGCGAGGACCCGCACGCCGCCGAGGCATCGGGTCGCCATCCCGACGCGGGGCGGTACGCCGGTGCAGTCGTATCTGGATCATCACGCGGACAAGTTGGCCGACCGGTTCGACGCAGGAACCTATGTGGCCCTGACCGACGCCACGACGACGCACGATGTGGCGCGCGGGCGAGGATCGCGGGAGCAGGTGCTGGCCGGGATCACGGTGCCGGTGCCAGTGGCCGGCCTGGACACGGATCGGCTGTATCCGTTGGCGCAGCAGCAGCTCGCCGACGAGATCACCAGGTGCCCCGGGCTCGAGGTGATCGAGACGCCGTTCGGTCACGACGGTTTCCTGATCGAGTCCGACCGGGTCGGGCAGATCGTGGGGGCGACCCTGGCCGCGGCGGCGGACCCGAGCCACTGCCGAGAGCAGCGGCGGTCAGGCGGAGCCAAGACCACCGCACCCACCGATGACCCCACACCGGTGGTCGAGCGGAGCCGAGACCACCGCACCCACCGACCACACCGCTGTGTCCAACCTCTCCACTCGCCACCCCCAGCCTCTCACCGCGGCGCCCGCCCATAGCGTTCCCACAACATCGGTCTCGGGAGCAGCTGTGGCACATCTCAAGCGGGGGATCGTCGCGATCCTCGTCGTCCTCGCGGGCGGCCGGCCCGCAGCGCACGCCACCGACGGTGTCAACGCCCCTCGACGGCGCGCTGGTGCGCGCCGACAACGCCTCGCCGGGAACACCCGGGTCGGGCGGCGGATCCGGGAGCCGTCGTCATCCTCGAACCCGTGTGTGTGATGGGCGTCCTGCCGACCAGCCCGCAACCCGGCTCGGGATGCCTGACGCTGTCGAACCGATCGTGCCCGCCCGGCGAGTCCTTCGTGCGGGAGTGGACGGCCAGGGCCGGAGCCTGGGTGCGGGTGCCGTCAGTTGTCGCGATCTCACCGGCGCACCCACCGTCGGTCAGGTCGCCGCCTGGCCCGAGACCGCGTCCTGCACCACGTGCCACGACCGCGGATCTCGGTCAACCGGCGACCGTTGGTCACCATCCCGTGCTGGTCCACAGCGGCCAACCCGAGGGCGACGTGACCTGGGACGACGACGTCGTCGGGATCCCCGTCACCACGACCGTCTCCGCCCGCTGGACGTGGGACTTCGGCGACGGGACGACGCTGTCCACCGCCGACGCGGGCAGTCGTTGGCCGACACCGCCGTCAACCATACCTACCGAACGCGGGGATCGCGCACCATCACCGTCACCGCCAGCTGGGACGGCACCTTCCGCATCAACGGGTCGCTCGCGATCCGTGCCATCGGAGGTGCCGTGGAGGCCAACCAGGACTCCGCGAGGGTCAACGTCGTCACCGCGGCATCCCGGTTGCGGCCGACTCGCTGACCCTGCGCGGTCTACCGTGGGCGGATGAGCCACACCTTGACGTTGGCGCAGGATCCCGACGCCGACGCGCTGCTGTCCGACGACCCTTTCGCGCTCCTGGTCGGCATGCTGCTGGATCAGCAGTTCCCGATGGAGCAGGCCTTCGCCGGTCGGCTCTGCTGGCGTCCCGGCTGGAGCACTCCGGGTCGGCTTGATCCGGCGACCGTGCTCGCGGCCGATGAGGCCACGCTGCTCGCCGCCGCGAAGGGGCCGCCGGCCGTCCACCGGTACCCGGGGTCGATGGTGTCGCGGGTCGCCGCCCTGGCCCAGATCGTGGTCGATGAGGCTGCTCCGGCGACGCCGCGTCCGCTCTGGGCTGAGGGGACTGGCCAGATCCGTGCGCGTCTGAAGGCCTTGCCGGGATTCGGCGACCAGAAGTCCAAGATCTTCTTGGCGCTGCTGGCCAAGCAACTCGACGTGAAACCCGTCGGCTGGCAGAAGGCGTGCGCCCCCTACGGCAACAAGGGAACCACGATGAGCATCGCCGACGTCACCGGTCCGGACAGCCTGCTGAAGGTGCGGGAGTGGAAGCAGGCGCAGAAGGCGAAAGGCGAAGTCCTGACGCAGTGACTTACCGCTCGCGACGCGTTGATCCCAGCCGCGGGCAACGAGATCCTCGCCAGAGAGTCCGAGGTCAGTTCGACGGGCTGGGACCGATCACGCGGACCTTCACGGCCCACGTGGCTCCGTTGGTCGGCAGCGTCATGGTCATGGTGGCGACGCCCGGGGCGGCCGCGACCCCGCCGGGGGTGTTCAGGTCAGGGGTCATCGGTGGGCTGGATCGCCTGGAAGACGGATTCGTCGCTGCTGGCCGCGGACCACAGCACCTCGCCGGGTGCTCTGGAGTCGACACTCT
Organism: Candidatus Nanopelagicales bacterium; assembly: GCA_046330625.1. Taxonomy (GTDB): domain Bacteria; phylum Actinomycetota; class Actinomycetes; order S36-B12; genus CAIWTL01. The sequence goes on along the minus strand of JAXLSJ010000012.1, from coordinate 8,211 downwards.
GACCGACCGCGACGTTGATCTCGTCGACCCCGTAGTCCACGACCATCACCTTGGCGGTGGCCGACGGGGAAGCGGACGCCGACATCTGTGCGGGTGTCGGTTCCCCGGAGCATCCGGCCAGCGCCAATGGGATCGCGATGACGGCCGCGGACATCGCCTTGGCCCACGTGTTTCCCACGCTGAGGATCATTGCGTCAGGTTCGTGGTGCTGTCCAGCCCAATGGGTGCGGAGGGTGTGGGCGCGGGCTTCGCGGTCGACGACAAGGTGGTGGCCAATTCTGCTCCCGCCACGGCGAGGGCGGCAGCGATGCCGGCGACGAGCGCGAAGATCAGCGCGTCGAGACTGTCGTCGGCGGGGTTGCCGGCGATCCACATCGCGACTCCCGCCGTGTAGACGACGAGCACGACCGTGCTCAGGATGCGCAGCGCGTCGATCCTCGGGTGGTCACGCCGATTGGCGAGGTCCCGGACTGCGCCCACCACTAGCCAGATCACCCACGCAACGCAGGCTGTCGCAACGACGATCAGCATCAGCAGGGGTCCGGCGTACTCCACGTCCCACACCGGGGAGACGGCGAAACCCAGCAGCATCGACAGCGCGACGAAGCCGAAGAACACGACGGCCGTGGACGCAGCGCCCAGAACCCCGCCGAGCACCGCCATGATCGACAGGCGCCGCCCGTGCAGCAGCCAAACGCCGATAGGCACAACGACGACCACTGCAAGAGACAGGAGCGAGGACAGAGCCGCCACCCATTCCTTGTCGGGGGGCAGCGTCCCCGTGGGATCGATGACCAGACTGCTCGTTCCGATCACCCCAGCGAATGCCGCCGAAGTCATCAGGAACGCGTCCCCGAGGATGGCCAGGTGCTGGGTGTTGATGAATGTCTTGATGGATGCCATGAGGGTCACCCCCACCGAAGTGCGGGGCGGGATTCCCCGCCACTTCCACGCTACGCCCCTGCGCGTCAGGCGACGAGCGCACGCTGGGGCGGAGTAGAAGCGCAACGCGGCGCGCGATTGTCCGGCTCCATGGCGGTCGATCGGTCGCAGTCTGCCTGGATCGGGTGGCGTGACAGCAGGTGCATGGTTGAAGCTCCGAACATGTCTGATTTGACGGGGAACCCGATCTCACCCGGTCTTTACGAGGAGATCCTGACGTCCCGATTGGAGCGTCTCCTCGAGGAGCAGCTCGCTGATCGCGGGCAGCCAGACATCTCCGCGTTGGATGTCGCCGAGGCGGCCGATCGGCTTACCTTGCACGTCTCGGCCCTCATCGAAAAGACCATTGAATCGATGCCCGAAGCCACGCGCGTCGAACAAGGCAGTGAGTTGATCCGTGCGATCGGGCAGAGACTCCAACCGCTCGCGCCGAAGTTGGAAGTTGCCCAAGACCTCCCCTCGGGCAGAGCGCGGATGCTCCGATCGCTGAGCCGCACCAATCCGGATGGCAGTCCAGCACGGGTCGCCCTTCCAGAGGTCCCACTGCTCGACACCACATTGCTGACGAACGCGCGGGGCGAGCCCTCGCTGTCACGAGCGATTGAGACTGAGATCGAATCAGCGGACAGCGTCGATGCGATCATCGCCTTCATCCGATTCACAGGGATCCGACCCCTGCTTGAAGCGCTGACCCGGCACACGGAGCAGGGCAAGACGCTGCGAGTCCTCACCACAACTTTCACCAATTCCACCGAGCCTCGGGCGCTGGAAGCGCTTCGCGAAATCGGCGCCGAGATACGTGTCTCCTACGACACCACCACCACCCGCCTGCACGCGAAGTCATGGATCTTCAAGCGACATTCGGGCGCCTCCACCGGTTACGTCGGCTCGTCCAACTTGAGTCACGCCGGACAAGTGATGGGGCAGGAATGGAACGTTCGCATCAGCGGGCGGAGGAACCCTGGCGTACTGAAGAAGCTCGAGGCCGCATTCGAAGGTGCCTGGCGCAATGGGGACTTCCGTGCCTACGACACTCAGGAGTTCGCGGAGGCAACGGCACGTGGCAGGAGCGCCGCCGTACACCCCGGGATCCTCCCCGCCATCGAGCTCAGACTCGAACCATTTCAAGAGCACCTGCTCGAACAGGTCGACGCGTCCCGGCAGCAGGGCTATGACCGCAACCTGCTCGTCGCCGCGACAGGGACGGGGAAGACTGTCATGGCGGCCGTGGACTACACGCGGCTCCGGCAACGACTTCCGCGCGCGCGGCTTCTCTTTGTCGCTCACCGCGAAGAGATCCTGGATCAATCGCGCTCGACCTTCCGTCTGGCACTGCGAGACCCCGCCTTCGGCGAGAAGTGGGTGGGCGGGGAGAGCCCGCTCCAGTTCGAGCATGTATTCGCCTCCGTCCAAAGCCTGAACGCCGCCGGCATCGAACACATTGACCCAACTCACTTCGACGTGGTGATCGTTGACGAGTTCCACCACGCCGCCGCACCGTCCTACGAACGCTTGCTGTCGCGAGTGTCACCCCGACAGCTGCTGGGGCTCACGGCAACCCCTGAGCGTGCGGATGGGATGCCCATCCTGCACTGGTTCGGGGATCGGATTGCCGCGGACCTGCGCCTGTGGGACGCCATCGATCAGCAACGTCTCGTGCCGTTCCAGTACTACGGAGTCCATGACGGGATGGACCTCCGCGACGTGCCATGGAAGCGGGGGATTGGTTACGACATCACGGAACTAGCCAATGTCTACACAGCGAATGATGCTTGGGCGCGGACCGTGATCGCCCAGACCCAGCGATTCGTCGCTGATGTGAACAGCATGCGAGCGCTGGGCTTCTGCGTGAGCGTGTCCCATGCGAGATTCATGGCGCACCACTTCAACCAAGTCGGCATCAGGGCGGTATCCGTCACTGGTGAGACTCCGGAGGAGGAGCGACGAGCAGCACTGTCGGACCTCAGGGACGGCAAGATCAACGTCGTCTTCAGCGTCGATCTCTTCAATGAGGGAGTTGACGTTCCCGCAGTCGACACGTTGCTGATGCTGAGACCTACCGAGAGCGCAACCATCTTCCTGCAGCAACTGGGCCGGGGGCTACGTAGAGCGGAGGGCAAGAGCGTATGCACGGTTGTCGATTTCATCGGACAGCACCGTCGGGAGTTCCGCTTCGATGCTCGCTACCGAGCCTTGTTCGGCCTGTCCCGCAAGGACCTCGAAAAGGGAGTACGCGACGGTTTCACGTTCCTTCCCGCAGGTTGCGACTTCTGGCTTGACCGCGTGGCTCAGGGCGTTGTGTTGAGGAGCATCAGGGACTCGTTGCCCAGCAATTGGCGCCAGCGGGTGGCTGAGTTGACCAGTCTCCTTGCGCAAGGCCATGAGCCGCGCCTGGCCAGCTATTTGCAGGAATCAGGGTTGGACCTGGACGACATCTACGCCAACGGTCGATGTTGGTCGGATCTGCTGGCTGAGGCGGGCCGGGAGACGCTGCCGGGCGGACCGCACGAGACCGAGCTCCGGCGGGCTATCGGCCGGCTCACCCACATTGATGACGGGGAACGACTCTCCGCCTACGAACGATTCGCCGCTTCGCCAGCACCTCCCGCGCCAGCCTCGGTGGCGGAAGGCGCCCTGCTGCGCATGTTCGTGGTGAGCTTGGCTGGACAGGTCCTCCAAGATTCAAGCTTGGACGAGCTCACGGCGTTGGTGTGGAGACATCCGCAGGTGCTGGCTGAAATCGGCGAGTTGATGCCCATTCTCCGGGGCCGCGTGGATCGTCTGACGAAGGTGCTGCACAACCGATCAGACACTCCATTGAGAGTCCACGCCCGGTATACCCGACGGGAGATCCTGGTTGCCATGAAGCAAGGGGCTGGCGCGAGGGTGCCTGAGTGGCGTGAAGGGGTGAAGTGGGCGGAGGACCAAGGGGTCGACCTGTTTCTGGTGACCCTGAACAAGTCATCGAGGAAATTCTCCCCTACGACTCAGTACCGGGACTACGCGATCAGCTCGGACCTCTTCCACTGGGAAAGCCAATCGACAACCAGTGCCGGTTCGCCCACCGGGCAGCGGTACCAACATCACGCGGCACGCGGCTCGGAAGTGTTCCTCTTCGCTCGCATGTCCCCTGAGGATCGAGCCTTCTGGTTCTTGGGTCCCGCCACCTACATGGGCCACGAGGGCGAAAGACCCATGGCCATTACGTGGAAGCTCAGGTATCCGCTTCCCGGCGATCTCTATGCGGACTTCGCTGCGGCCGCCGTCGCCTGACGCGACTCAGTTGCCCGAGCTCGAGGGTGACGCGCTCGACGTCTCGGGCGTCAGGATGCCGGCGATCGCCTCGAAGGCCGCCACCGCCGGCGACACCGGCTGGGACTGCGGTCCCTTGGTGATGTCGCTGTTGACCATGACCACGACCGTGGTGTGCGTTTCCGGCTGGTAGTTCAGCACCGTGTTGTAGCCGGGGATGTCGCCCACGTGCCCCAGCCAGCCGGCGGTGTTGACGATGCCCATGCCATACGAGCGTTCGGGGGTGTTCGGCGGCACGGAAGTGTTCACCGAGTCGACCCGCATCTGCTGCGTCTCCGGCGGGAGGATCCCCTCGCCCGTCCCCAGCGCAACGCCCCACTTGTGCAGGTCCTCGAGCGTCGAGATGGCCTCGCCCGCGGTGAACGCGAACGACGGGTTCCAGTTGGTGGCGTCCTTGACCGTGCCCAGCGGATCAGCCTGCTCGCTGATGCCCGACAGGAAGGGGCTGGGCAGTTCCGTCGACTTCCCGGGCAGACTCGTCTGGGTCATGCCCAACGGGGTGAGCAGTCGCTCATTGAAGTTGTCGGCGATGGACTTCCCCGTCACCTTCTCGATCACCATGCCCAGCAGCACGAAGTTGGTGTTGGAGTAGAAGAACTGCTCACCGGGGGCGAACATGGCCGGCTTCTTCTTGACGGAGTCGACTAGTTCCTGAGGCGTGAACGCGGTCGTCGGGTCCTTCGTGTACGTGTTCACGGCGCTGGTGTCGTCGGTGTACGTGGGGATGCCGCTCTGCATCTCCAGGAGGTTCTTGATCGTCGCGGTGTCGCCGTTCGGCATCCCGGGGACGTAGGTGTCGATGACGTCGTCGAACGACAACTTCTTCTCGTCGATCAGCTGCAGGATCACCGTGCCCGTCATGGTCTTGGTGATACTGCCGATGCGGGTGTGGTCTGCAGGGGTGATCTGCTGCGACGTGCCCTGCTTGGCGACACCGGAGGTCCGATCCACTCGCCGCTGTCGGTCCAGATGCCGGCCTGGATCCCGGGGGGCACCGAACTCCTTGCGAACGTCGTCGAGCGCCTTCTGCAGGTCCGTCTCCATTGCCGGCGTCAGACTCGCGGCCGCCGAGGGTGCCGCGGTCGAGGCGGAAGTGGCCGGCGTGGAGGAACCCGAGGAGCATGCGGCGACGCCCGACAACATCACCAGGCCGAGGATGGCGGCGACGGGGCGGGAAGGAATGCGAATCATGGGAACCTTCCTGGCCGCTGGAGCCCAGGATCGTGGTGGATGCGTGCTGAACGGTATCGGAGGTCCCGGTGAACACCCTCACCGGCCCGCGGCCCGCCCAACTCGACGATGGGGGAGTCGAGGCGTGAGCGTTAGAATCGCCGGATTGCCACAGCCGACGGGGACGGCGCCCACCCACGACCCGAACGGCAGCCACATGACACCTTCACCCCACCCTTCTCCCGTCGCAGCACCCGCCGGGCGCGCCCGAGCCCCGCGGGCGATCCGGCGTGCGGCAGTGGTGTCGGCTGCCGCCCTGGCGGTCGGTCTGGTGACCCCCGGCCCCGCCTCCGCCGCCCCGGAGTTCGAGACATCGGCCGCGGTCTCCCAGAAGTCCCAGGCGTCCCACATCTCGCGGATCGTGCGCCGCACGATGAAGGACGACCACCTCCGCGCGGTCATCGTGCGGGTGACCAAGGGCGACAAGGTGATCATGACCAAGGCCTTCGGCTCGTCGCTGTCCGGGGTGCCGGCCACCCCGGACATGAGGTTCCGCAACGGTGCGGTCGCGTTCGCCTACGTGGCCACACTGCTCATGCGATTCGTAGACCAGGGCAAGGTGCGTCTCGGTGACACCGTCGATCGCTGGATGCCCGGGCTACCGCTGTCGCACAAGGTGACGTTGAAGATGCTGGGCAACCAGACCAGCGGCTACCCCGACTACGAGGAAGACCCCACCTTCACCACCGACTACCTCCGCAACCCGTTCCAGACGTTCAGCTTCAAGGAACGGCGCAAGATCGCTTTCAGCCGCCCGCAACTGTTCCCGCCCGGCACGAACTGGAGCTACTCGCACACGAACTTCATGGTCCTCGGCAAGATCCTGTCGAAGGTCGGCGGCAAGCCCCTGGCCACCCTGCTGCGCCAGCAGGTGCTTCGACCGATGGGACTGTCCAGCACGGTGTCGTCGCAGACCTCTCAGATCCCCAGCCCGGTGCTGCATTCGTTCTCCTCGGAACGCCGCGGCTTCTTCGCCATCCCGACGAACCAGCGCTTCTACGAGGAGTCGACCTCCTGGAACTCCGCCTGGGGGACGCCGGTGGGGGCGACGCAGACCACTGATGTGTACGACCTGACCAGGTCCGCCGACTCGATCGGCTCCGGGAGCCTGCTGTCCAGGTCCAGTTACCGGAAGATGACCGGCCCGCACCTGCTGGGCTTCGGCAAACCCCAGGACAACTGCGTGCCGGAGTGTTTCAGGCAGGTCCGGGGCTACAACTACGGGATCGGGATCGTCAGGTCCGGCCGATGGCTCCTGCAGAACCCTCTCCTGGGCGGCTACAGCGCGGCCATGGCCACCCTGCCCCAGCGCCGGATCTCGATCGCCGTGGTGGCGACGTTCCGGGAGGGCGCCTTCGACGCCGACGGCAACTACCCCGGCAACCCCAGCGACGCGATGTGGCGCCTGATCGGCACGTATCTGGCGCCGAACCAGGCGCCGCCCATCAAGAAGTAGCCCGGCCTCGACCTGCGACGGGTCGGCCGGATTCCGGTCGACCGGCCCACTGATGCATATCCGCACGGCGGATGGGGTACATGAGGCGAGAACACGCCGCTCGCTTGGGAATCACCCGATTCCTCGTCGTGTTGAGGTGGGGGCAAGGGTCGCCGCAGGGTGTTGGGTCCACGGGATCTTCGGATACGTGCCTACAATGTCCGTTGGCGCCCCGGCGCCCAGCCCGTCCAAGTTCGCAGGGACTTGACACGGGCCTTTCGTATCCCCTTCGAGGAGGACTGTTGGCAGCCAAGACCGCCACCGCCCGACGTACTGCGGCCGCCAAGGCCCCCGCGGGCAAGGCTGCTCCGGCCAAGAAGAAGCCGGCTGCCAAGGCCGCTCCGGCGAAGAAGACCACCTCGACCGCGGCGAAGACCACGGCCACGAAGGCCACCCCCGCGAAGAATGGGACCGCCGGCAAGACCACGACCGCGAAGAAGGCCACCGCAAAGACCACGACTGCGAAGTCGACCCCGGCGAAGAAGGCCGCGTCCACCGCAGCCAAGGCTCCCGCCAAGAAGGCTGCGTCGACCGCGACCAAGGCTCCCGCCAAGAAGGCTGCTGCGGCCAAGACGACCAAGTCGGCGAGTGCCGCCGCGAAGAAGGCAGCGCCCCGCAAGGCCGCCGCCAAGAAGACGACCTCGAAGGCCGCCACCAAGGAAGCTGCCGCCACGGAAGAGATCATCGTGGTCGATGCCGCCACCGACGAGGTGGACATGAATGCCGCCGCCGCGATCGAGGCCGAGGCCGAGGCCGACCTCAAGAAGGATCTAGCCACCCTCGAGACCGACCCGAAGGACGCCAAGTCCGAGGAGAAGACCGAGGACAGCGGTTCCCAGGCATTCGTCCTGTCCGACAACGACGACACCGACGAACCCGTGCAGACCGTCACCGTCGCCGGCGCCACCGCCGACCCGGTCAAGGACTACCTGAAGCAGATCGGCAAGGTTCCCCTGCTCAACGCCGAGCAAGAGGTCGTGCTCGCCAAGCGCATCGAGGCGGGTCTGTTCGCCGAGGAGAAGCTGGCCGACCCGGCGTTCCTCAAGAAGCTCAACGACGACAAGATCTACGAACTCGAACAGCTCGTCGTGATCGGACGCCGCGCCAAGAACCACCTGCTCGAAGCCAACCTGCGCCTCGTCGTCTCGCTTGCCAAGCGCTACACCGGCCGCGGCATGCTGTTCCTGGACCTCATCCAGGAAGGCAACCTCGGTCTGATCCGTGCGGTCGAG
>JAXLSJ010000011.1:0-91322 GCA_046330625.1 Candidatus Nanopelagicales bacterium | reverse complement strand
CATGCCCAACGCGCTGGGGTTCCTGCTCGGGTTCACCCCTGAGAACGTCAGCAACATCGTCGATGTCGACCGCTACGTGAGTTTCTTCCTGAACACCGTCATCATGTTCGGGATCGGCTTCCTGTTGCCGCTGTTCGCCCTTCTGCTCAACCTGGCCGGGGTCCTGCCGGCCAAGACACTGATCAACGCCTGGCGCTGGATCCTGCTGGGCACGTTCTTCTTCGCCGCGGTGGCGACGCCCGACGGCAACCCCTTCACGATGACCATGCTGGCCGTGCCGATCATGCTGTTGCTGACCGCTGTCATGGCTATCGCCTGGCTCAACGACCGCCGCAAGGGCCGTGCCGCGGAGGCCGATCAGGTTCCTGACGACCAGATCTCGTCCCTGGATGATGTGACACCGATCGACTGAGTGTCACCCCCTGGCAGGGTCACGGATGGTGACCACCTACTCTTTCCGTCATGGCACCGACAGTAGGCGTGATCGTCAATCCCACCGCGGGCAAGGGCAAGGGGGGCAAGTCGGCCCCCGAACTCGGCACGCTCCTGCATCGCCGTGGCATCGACGCCGCCCTGCTGGTGGCGGGATCGGCCGACGAGGCGCTCCAGATGGCGCGCAAGGCCGTGTCCGACGGGGTCGACGCCATCGTCGCCGCCGGCGGGGACGGGACCATCAACCTGGCCATCCAGGCGGTCGCCGGCACCGACACGCCGTTGGCGGTGATCCCCGTGGGCACCGGCAACGACAACGCACGGTTGCTCGGCCTGCCGCTCGACGATCTCGAGAAGTGCGTCGATGTCATCGCCGACTACAACGTCCGCTCCATCGATCTCGGCCATGTCGTGACCGCCGACGGCTCGGAGCGGTACTTCCTCGGCGTGCTGTCGAGCGGCTTCGATTCCTGCGTCAACGAACGCGCCAACGTGATGCGGTGGCCCAAGGGCGAGGCCCGCTATCTGGTGGGGATCATCGCCGAGTTGCGCACGTTCTCGGCCGTGCCCTACCGGGTGACGGTCGACGGCGTGGTCCACGAGGACCGCGGCATGCTCGTGGCGGTGGGCAACGGGACCTCGTACGGCGGCGGGATGAACGTCTGCGCCGGGGCGATCCCCGACGACGGCGAACTGACGCTGACCTGGCTGCACAAGGTGAGCAAGTTCGAGTTCCTGCGGACCTTCCCCAAGGTGTACAAGGGCACCCACGTCGAACATCCGGCGGTCTCCCAGTTGAACGGTTCGAACATTCGACTCGAGGCCCCCGATCAGATCGTGTATGCCGACGGCGAGCGGATCGGCCCGCTTCCGGCGGACATCACAATCGAACCCCGCGCCCTGCGGGTCGTGGTGCCGGCCGACAGTCCGCTCAAGCCCTGATCGCGCGCTGGGCCGGGGCCGAGTACGCGACACTGGGGGCATGAGCAGCCCGGCGGAGCGATACACCGCCGCCCGCCGTCGCGCCCGCGAGGACCGCGACCTGCAGGCGTTCCAGCAGCACTACGACTTCCCCCTGGACCCGTTCCAGCTGGCGGCCTGCCGGGCCCTGGACGAGGGCCGTGGAGTGCTGGTCGCTGCACCGACCGGAGCCGGCAAGACCGTGGTGGGGGAGTACGCCGTCCATCTGGCCCTCGAGGCGGGACGCAGTTGCTTCTACACGACCCCGATCAAGGCACTGTCGAACCAGAAGTTCCACGACCTGGTCGACCGTTACGGCCCCGAGAAGGTCGGTCTGCTGACGGGCGACAACAGCATCAACTCGGACGCCCCGGTCATCGTGATGACGACCGAGGTCCTGCGCAACATGATCTATGCCCGGTCGACGTCCCTGGCCGACCTGGCCCACGTCGTCATGGACGAGGTGCACTACCTGGCCGACCGTTCCCGAGGCGCGGTGTGGGAGGAAGTGCTCATCCACCTGCCGGACAGCGTGACGGTGACCGCGCTGTCGGCAACGGTGAGCAATGCCGAGGAGTTCGGTCATTGGTTGGGCACGGTCCGGGGTCCGACCGACGTGATCGTCGAGGAGTTCCGACCCGTACCGCTGTGGCAGCACGTGCTCGTCGGCCAGCACCTGCACGACCTGTTCGTCGACGATGCGCAGCGCAAGGTCAATCCGGAACTCCTGCACCGGGCGCAGGACGAGGCCCGGATGGAACGCATGTCCCGCGGGCGGAACCGGCCGCCCCGGGGAGGACGCCGCCACCGAAGCACCGACCGGGTGTCCCGCCCGTCCCTCGTCCGGCGCCTCGATCAGGCGGATCTGCTGCCGGCGATCAGCTTCATCTTCAGTCGGGCCGGCTGTGATGCCGCCGTCGACCAGTGCCTGCAGGCCGGGATCCGGCTGACCAGCGAGACGGAGCGCGACGAGATCCGCAGCTACGCCGAGGAGGCCTGCAGCCGGATCGACCCGCGCGACCTGGCTGCGCTGGGATATGACGACTGGCTGTTCGCCCTGGAACGCGGAATCGCCGCCCACCATGCCGGACTGGTGCCGTTGTTCAAGGAGGTCGTCGAGACCCTCTTCCAACGCGGTCTGGTACGGATGGTCTTCGCCACCGAGACCCTCGCGCTCGGCATCAACATGCCGGCCCGCAGCGTCGTGCTCGAGAAGCTGGTGAAGTGGAACGGCGAGAGCCACGTCGATCTCACCCCGGGGGAGTACACGCAGCTGACCGGACGCGCCGGGCGCCGGGGGATCGACATCGAGGGGCACGCGGTCGTCGTCTGGCACTCGGGACTGGATCCCCGTGAGCTGGCCGGCCTCGCCAGCACTCGCACCTACCCGCTGCGATCCAGTTTCCGGCCGTCGTACAACATGGCGGTCAACCTCGTGGCCACCACAGGCCGGGACCGGGCCACGGCACTGCTGGAGAGTTCGTTCGCGCAATACCAGGCCGACGCCTCCATCGTGAACCTGGCCGCCGAGGTGCGGCGCAACGACGAGGCGTTGGCGGGCTATCGCGAGGCCATGGAGTGTCATCTGGGGGACTTCGCCGAATACGCCGCGCTCCGCGACGAGCTGCGTGGTCTGGAGCGTGACGGGGAACGGCAGGCCCGGGCGTTGCGTCGCGAACGCTCCGCGGACTCGCTGCGGGAGCTACGGACCGGCGACGTCATCAGGCTGGCGCGGGGACGTCGCTCGGGGCCCGCAGTCGTGGTCGAGGCGGTGGATCCTGCGTCGACGGGGGACCCGCGCATCGTGGCGGTCGACCTCGATCGTCGGGTCCGCCGGCTGGGCCTGGCGGACTTCCCCCACGGCGCGACATCGGTCGCCCGCGTGAAGGTGGGCAAGGACTTCCACCCCCGGTCGGCCACTGCCCGCCGGGTCCTGGCCGACCGGCTACGGGAGGTGGCCCGAGACCTCCCCGACCCGGCGAAGCCGGAGCGAGGAGACAGCCCGGTTGACGACCGGATCCACACCCTGCGGCGGGAGTTGCGGCAACACCCGTGTCACGGCTGTGACCAGCGCGAGGATCATGCCCGCTGGGGGGAGCGCTATCACAAGCTCCGGCGCCGCAACGATGGGCTGCGGCGCCGGGTCGAGTCCCGCACCGCCACGATCGCCCGGCAGTTCGACCGGATCTGCGCCCTGCTCGAGTCCCTGGGGTATCTCGCCGACGGGGGGGACACGGTCACCCCCAGCGGACGCATGCTGGCACGGATCTACGGGGACAGCGACCTGGTGGTGGCCGAGTGCCTGCGATCCGGGGCCTGGGACTCCCTGTCCGCCGTCGACCTCGCGGCGGTGTGCGCGGCGCTGGTGTACGAGTCGCGGGGCAAGGACGACGGCACACCGGTGCGGATGCCCTCCGGGGCCGCGGGTGCCGCGATCGATCAGGTCGTGCAGACGTGGGAGCGGCTCACCCGGCTGGAGGACGAGTACGGGGTCCGGACCCTGCCCGAGCCGGACCTCGGCCTCGCATGGCCGATGCTGCGGTGGGCCCAGGGGCGGCAACTGGAATCGGTGCTGTGGGAGGCCGACCTGACGGCCGGGGATTTCGTGCGCTGGAGCCGTCAGGTCATCGACCTGCTGGGCCAGATCGCCGCCGCGGCCGACGGTCGCCCGGTCGGTGAGCAGGCGCGCCAGGCCGCACACCTGGTGGACCGCGGTGTCGTGGCCTACTCGTCGATGCGGGAGTGACCCGGCGGCCGGCGGTCAGCGCCCGGCGAGGGCGTTCAGGAGTCGGTTCACCGGCGTCTCGAGGCCGTAGGTGTCCACCAGATCGACCAGGGTGGCAGGATCGGCCGGGCTGCGGGGCACGCGGTGATCACCGGCCGGGAGGTCGACGTGGTGGGTCAACCGGACCACCGGATCGGCCGCGGCCAGGTAGTCGGTGGCGGCCAGCAACTTCTTGCGGACTCCCGCCGCGATGCCGGGATCGTCGGCCGCCGCCGCCGCCAGTGCGGACGTCAGATCCCCATACCGGGACAGCAGGGAAGCAGCGGTCTTCTCGCCGATCCCGGGAACACCCGGGAGCCCGTCACTGGCATCACCTCTCAGCAATGCCAGGTCGGCGTAGGCCCCGCCCGTGACCCCGTAGCGGTCGAGTAGCCAGTCGTCCGTCGCGTACTGCAGGTTGTTCATGCCCTTGGCGGTGTAGACGACCCGGACACCGCGGGCGTCGTCCACCAGTTGGAACAGATCGCGGTCGCCGCTGACGATGTCGACGGGACCGTCGGCGTGATCGCGACACAGCTGGGCGATGACATCGTCGGCCTCGAACCCCGCCGCTCCCAGGCGGCTGATCCCGACCGCCGCCAGCAGCGCCTCGATGATCGGTTCCTGCACGGCGAGCGCGTCGGGGACTTCCTCCGCCAGGCCTGGCGGTGCGGTGTCGGCCGATCCCGACACCACCCGGTGTGCCTTGTAGGACGGCACCCGCTCCACCCGGAAGGCGGGGCGCCAGTCGTCGTCCCAGCACGCCACGATCGCATCGGGACGCAGCACCGCCACCGATCTCGCCACCGCGTCCGCGAACCCCCGAACGGCATTCACCGGGGTGCCGTCGGCGGCGTGGAAACGGTCGGGAACGCCGAAGAAGGCACGGAAGTACATCGAGGCGCTGTCCAGCAACAGCAGTCGGGTCACCGGACCATCATGCCGGGACATAATGACTGTCACCGGAAGGAGGTCTCCGATGATCCGACGTGCTGTCGTGGGCGTCAGCCCTCGTGGCCCTGGCCTGGAGTTCGACCCCCGCAGCCGCTTCCGCGGCCGCTGGCAGACCCTGCCGGGTTGCAACGCCCGGGACCCCCGACCGCTACGACAAGGTGCGGGTGCTCGGCAAGGTCCCGCTCGGCGCAGCTACCGTCGCGGTCCTCATCTGGGACTCTGTACGGGGGCGGCGATTTCCGGTTGGCAGCCCAGGCGATCTACCGACGCAGCCCCGGGTGGCAGATCTGGTCCATCGAGCGGCGCGGGCACTCTCGAGGACAACTCCCGGCCTCGCCGCCCAACACCGCCGGGCGGCTGGGTGCCCAGTCGCTGGTGGACTACTACCCTGAGCTGGCTGACCGATCCGGCCATCGCCCCCCACTTCGACGAAGACCACGGAGCAGACGACCTTCGCCCGCGAGTGGGGCATGAACGTCGCCGTTCACGACATCCGCCGGGTGGTGCGGAAACCGCCGGACAGCAGGGGACAGCGCACCGTCCGTGCTGGGCGGGCACTCCCTGGGCGGTCGCCTTCGGCGACGGCCTGCACGCCACCTGGAACTTCGCCGACGCCCGGGGCCAGGACCTCGACAATGGACTGGTGTTCATCGACGGTGGCGGCGCCGCGCGGGACCTCCCCACCGCGGCCGAGGCCGAGGCGGGCCGGGCCACGATCGACGCCGGATCGCCCTGGCTCGATCTGCTGGAGCTGGGTCTGCCCTGGGCGTCGGGGTGTTCAACGCCCTGGGATCGACCACGGCAGTCACCCAGCCGAACGACCGCTCCTGCTCCAGCAGCTGCCGCTGGTGCCGGCCGCCCTCAGCCGCCCGTGCCGGCGAGCAACGTGGCGCAGTACGGCTACAGCGTCGACGTGAACACCTCGCCGCCGTATCTGGCGCTGGTGCAGAGCCGCATCGGGCACCTGGCCCCCGCCGGCGATCCCCGCGGTTGGGTGAACGGTGGACTGGAAGCGGCCCTGGGCCGCCCGGGTGTTCGCCCAGCACGGTCGGGCCGACGACACGTCGTGAACGCCACCCCGCCCGCCTGAGTCTCGACGGCCAGACGGTCAACAACGGGATCGCGAACCCCGCGCAGAAGGTCTTGGGGGTCAAGGCGGTCTTCCGGCCGCCAGGTCCCGCTGCCGATGTACGCCTTCGACGCGGCGTTGGGGGGCAGCCGGGTCGGGCAGGCGTGGCGTCAGTTGGCCCATCGCTCGGGGCTGCCCCGCTCGTCGGTCACCGTCGTCGACCGGTCGACGACCTACGCCCACATCGACCCGCTCAGCGCCGATCCGGCGCGCAACGCCTTCACCCGGACCGTGTCCCGATTCCTGAACCGGCTGGACGATCAGCAACCACCGGTGCGACCCGGCCGCGGCTGAGCCCGGATCCAGGCCGAGCGCGGTCGGGTGCCGCGGGCTACGGCGACCCCATGGCGCGTTCACCAGTCACGACCGACGACCTGCGACAGCGCATCGAGGCCGGAGCGGCATGCAGGCGCAGGGGTGGGGGGCGATGCTCGTGTCGCCCAGTCCCGACCTCACATATCTGACCGGCTACGACGCCATCCGCTGGAACGGCTCACCTGCCTCGTGGTCCGCGACGCTGGCGACCCCTTCCTGGTGGTCCCCGAACTGGAGATCCCGGCGGCCAGAAGCCTCGCCGGCCGGTGCCCTGGGACTCGACCTGCTTCCCTGGAGCGAGACCGAGGACCCGTTCGCCAAGACCGCCGAGATGATCGGCCCCGTCACCGACGTGGCGGTGGACAACCACATGTGGGCGGAGAAGGCGCTGCGTTTCGCCGACGTCCTGGGAGCCCGACTGGCGCTGGCCGGCCCGGTGATCAGGTCGCTGCGCATGCGCAAGTCGCCCGGAGATCGATGCCCTGCGTCAGGCCGGCTCCGCGATCGACGCGGTGCATGCGCGGGTCCACGAATGGCTGCGCGCGGGTCGTACCGAGCGCGAGGTCGGAGCCGACATCGAGCTGGCGCGATCATCGAAGCCGGGCACGAGCGCGTGGACTTCGTCATCGTCGGCCTCCGGGACCCAACGGCGCCAGTCCGCACCACGAGCTCGGCGACCGCGTCATCGAGGTGGGCGACCCGGTCGTCGTCGACATCGGCGGCACGACGGCGGCCGGCTACTGCAGCGACTCCACCGGATGTACAGCGTGGGTGAACCACCTGCGGAGTTCCGCGAGTACTACGAGGTGCTGCAGCAGGCCCAGTGGGCGGCCGTGCAGGCCGTGCGGCCCGGCGTGCCCTGTCAGGACATCGACGCGATCGCCCGCGACATCATCGCCGGCGCCGGCTACGGCGACCTGTTCATCCACCGGACCGGCCACGGGATCGGACTGCAGACCCACGAGGAGCCCTACATCGTCGCGGGCAATGCCACGCCGTTGGAGGAGGGATTCGCGTTCTCGGTGGAGCCGGGCATCTACCAGTCCGGGAGCCACGGCGCGCGGATCGAGGACATCGTCGTGTGCGGGTCCGACGGACCGATCCTCGCGAACGACCGTCCCCGGGATCTGCAGATCGTCGGATGACCGGGCGCCTTCTCGGACCGCGACGCCCAGGATCTGCTCGCTGACCACCGAGCTCGCCGATCGTGAGTTGCGACCCCTGGCGGCCGCGCACGAGGAGTCGGGGAGTTCCCGCGCGAGGTGTTCCGCACCCTTGGCCGCGCCGGCCTGCTCGGCCTGCCCTATCCCGAGGAGTACGGCGGTGGGGGGCTGGGCTACGGTGTACCTCCAGGTCGTCGAAGAACTTGCTGCCGCTTGGCTCAGCGTCGCCATGGGCGTGAGCGTGCATGTGCTGTCGTGTTTCCCCCTGGCCACTGCGGGCTCCGACGCGCAGCGCAAGGAGTGGCTGCCGGACATGCTGGGCGGGGAGTTGCTGGGCGCCTACTGCCTGTCGGAACCGCAGTCCGGCTCCGACGCCGCCGGGCTGGCCACGACGGCCGTCGGGGACGGCGACACCTTCGTCGTCAACGGCACCAAGGCGTGGATCACGCACGGGGCGAGGCCGGCTTCTACAACCTGTTCGTCCGCGACGCCGGCACCTCCGGCTCGCGCGGGGTCAACTGTCTGCTCGCCGACGCGGCCACACCGGGACTGGCAGCAGGGGCGCCGGAGCGCAAGATGGGCGCCCGCGGATCGACCACGGCGCAGATCGTCCTCACCGATGCCCGGGTGCCCGCTGACCGACTCATCGGCGACGAGGGCGGTGGCTTCGCCATCGCCATGAGCGCACTGGATTCCGGACGGCTGGGGATCGCCGCCTGCGCGGTGGGCCTGGCACAGTCGGCACTCGACACCGCCGTCGCCTACGCGCGAGAGCGGCAGCAGTTCGGGCGCCCGATCGGACAGTTCCAGGGCTTGGGGTTCCTGATCGCCGACATGGCCGCCAAGGTGCAGGCAGGTCGCGCCTTGTATCTCGCGGCGGCCCGGCGTCGCGATGCCGGCCTGCCCTATTCCACTGAGGCCGCCGTTGCCAAACTGGTGGCGACGGACAATGCCATGGCCGTGGCCATCGACGCCGTCCAGGTGCTCGGCGGCGCGGGCTACACCCAGGACTTCCCCGCGGAGCGGTATCTGCGCGAGGCCAAGATGCTGCAGATCGTCGAAGGCACCAATCAGGTGCAGCGGCTGGTCATCTCCCGCAATCTGTTGGGCTGACGATGAGGACGTTGTTCCATCACGGGCTCGTACACACCCCCGACGATCCGGGTGCCACCGCCGTATTGGTCGAGGACGATCGGATCGCCTGGGTGGGCCATGAAGGGGCCGCGTTGGCGCAGGCCGACGGTGTCGATCGGGAGATCGACCTGGCCGGTGCCCTGGTCACGCCGGCGTTCGTCGATGCACACGTCCACGTCACCGCGACCGGGATGAACCTCACCGGCCTCGACCTCACCGGGACCACCAGTGGCGCCGACGTGCTCGACCGGGTGCGCCGCCACTGCGCTTCGGTGTCCGCCGACGACATCGTCCTCGGCCACGGCTGGGACGAGAGCACCTGGTCGGATCCCACCCTGCCGACCCGCGAGGACCTGGACGCCGCCTGCGGCGGGAGCGCGGTGTACCTGACCCGCATCGACGTGCACTCGGCGCTCGCGTCGACGGCGCTGCTCGACCGGCTCCCCGACGTCACCGATGTGCGGGGATTCCATCCGACCGGACCGCTGCACTCCGACGCCCACCACGAGGCCCGCGGTGCGGTGCTGGACAGCATCACCGCGGATCAACGCAGGCGGCTCCACCAGGTGGCCTTCGACGCCTTCGCCCGCGCGGGGATCGCCGCCGTCCACGAGATGGCCGGCCCCGACATCAGCAGCCGGACCGACCTGACGGAGCTGCTGGCGGCGGACTCCGGTCCCGCCGTCACGGCCTACTGGGGCGAACTCGGCGGCGCCGCAACTGCCGGCGCACTCGGTGCGATCGGGGCGGGCGGCGACCTGTTCGCGGACGGTGCCCTGGGTTCGCACACGGCGTTCCTGTCCGCGCCGTATGCCGACGCGGACACCCGCGGTGTCCGACATGTCTCGGCGGCCGAAGCGGCCGACCACATCATCGACTGCGTCGACCATGGCGTGCAGGCGGGCTTCCACGTGATCGGCGACGGCGCCCTGGCCGAGGTGCTCGACGGGTTCCGGCGGGCCGCCGACTCGGTGGGTGACGACCGGGTCCGCGCCGGTCGCCACCGGTTGGAGCACGTCGAGATGCCCACCGCTGCGGACCTGGCGACCATCGCACGGCTCGGGCTCACAGTCAGTGTCCAGCCTCAGTTCGATGCCCTGTGGGGCGGCCCGGGTGGCATGTATGCCGCGCGGCTGGGGGAGCGAGCTGCCGCGCTGAACCCCTTTGCCGCGTTCGCCCGCTCGGGGATCGCCATGGCCTTCGGCTCCGACACCCCGGTCACGGCGGTCACCCCGTGGCATTCGGTGGCGGCCGCCATGTTCCACCACACCGAGTCGGCCCGCATCAGTGCGCGGGCGGCGTTCGGTGCGCACACCCGCGGCGGCTGGCGGGCGGTGGGGATCGACGATGCCGGGGTGATCCGGCCCGGTTTCCGGGCCAGCCTGGCGGTGTGGGACGCCGGGGAACTGGCGGTCCAGGCCCCGGACGAACGCATCGCCGGGTGGTCGACCGACCCACGGTCGGGGACCCCGCCCCTGCCGACCCTGGTCGAGTCCACGGCCGGTCCGGACTGTCTGCTGACCATGGCCGACGGGCGCGTGATCCACGACGCGTGGCAGTGATGCGGCCTCTCGTCGCGGTCGCGGTCACGGCGGTCGCCGGAGTCCTCCTGGCGTTCGCCTTCCCGCCCTTCGGGCTCTGGCCGCTGGCGATCCTCGCGATCGCCGGATTCACGTGGGCCTGCCGCGACCGTGGTCTGGTCGCGGGGGCCGGTCTGGGGGTCCTGTTCGGGGTGGTGTTCTTCGGCATCCTGATCCGGTGGATCGTGGTCGTCGGACCTGACGCCTGGGTGGCGCTCACCCTCTACAGCGGCGCCTGGTTCGCCCTGGCCGGGGCGGGGACGGCGGCGGTCACGCGGATCCGTGGGTGGCCGTTGTGGGTGGCCTGCGGTTGGGTCGCGCAAGAGGCGCTGCGCGACCGGATCCCGCTCGGTGGGTGGCCCTGGGGACGCCTGGGGTTCAGCCAGTCCGAGTCGGGCTGGGTGGGGATGTCGTGGTGGGGCGGGGTCCCGTTGCTCACCTTCTTGGTAACCCTGGCCGGCGCCGCACTGCTGTGGTCGGTGGTCACGTGGCGCGACCATCGCGTGTGGTCGGGGGTGGTGGCGGTGCTCGCCGTCTGTGTCCCTGTCGTCCCGATCCCCACGCTGGCGTCGGCCGACGGCTCGGCGGTGGTGGCCGTCATCCAAGGAGACGTACCCGCCACGGGCCTGGGATTCGCGACCGAGGGCCAGCGTCGGGCAGTCCTGGACAACCACGTCGCCCAGACCCTGGCGCTGGCCGATGCCGTCCGGCAGGGAGCCGCCCCGCAGCCGGAGGCCGTCGTCTGGCCCGAGAACTCCAGCGACGTGGATCCGTTCGCGGCCCGCGATGCGGCTGCCGCCATCTCGACGGCGGCGCGGGCCATCGACGCACCCATCTTGGTCGGAGCCGTCGTCACCAATCCCGAGGACCCGACAACGGTGCTGAACGTCGGGGTCGTCTGGGATCCGGTGACCGGGCCGGGTCCGCGCTACGTCAAGCAGCACCCGGTGCCGTTCGGCGAGTATGTGCCGTTCCGGGGCCTCCTCACCCGCTTCATCGGTCGGTTCGACCTGGTGCCCCGGGACTTCGTGGCGGGGACTGATCCCGGGGTCCTTCCTGTGGGCCCGGTGACGGTGGGCGATGTCATCTGTTTCGAGGTCGCCTACGACGAGATCGTGCGGGGAACGGTCCTGGCCGGTGCGCAGATGCTCGCCGTGCAGACGAACAACGCCACCTACACCGATGGGGGCCAGTCCGAGCAGCAGGTGGCCATGGCCAAGATCCGGGCCGTCGAGCAGGGGCGGTCCACCGCGGTCGCGGCCACCAACGGGATCTCGGCCATGTTCCGCCCTGACGGGACGCAGACGGGGATGTTGCCCGAACGGGCCGCCGGGTGGCTGATCGATGATCTGCCCCAGAGCACACACCTGTCCCCGGCGGCCGTGCTCGGCGGTTGGCCGGAGTTGATGGGCCTGGCGGCAGCCCTCGTGGCGTTCGCCGTGGGGCTGCGCCGGGGTAACGATTCACGCGGCTCCGGTTTCCGCGACGCCACCACGGGGTAGGGGGTTCGGTGACGTGTCTCATGTGCGGAAGGATGTCTCCATGAACCCCCCGGTGCCGACGGCTGAGTTCGCCGACCTCGGACGCATCGTGGTCATCATCCCGACCTACAACGAGCGCGAGAACATCGAGCGCATCACCGCGCGCGTGCGCGCCGCGACCCCCGCGGCGCACATCCTCATCGCCGACGACAACTCTCCCGACGGAACCGGCGCCCTGGCCGACAGGCTCGTGGCTGCCGACGACCACATCCATGTGATGCACCGCCTCGGCAAAGAGGGTCTGGGGGCGGCCTATCTGGCGGGGTTCCAGTGGGCTCTCGAGAACGGCTACGACGTCATCGTCGAGATGGACGCCGACGGGTCGCACCGCCCCGAGGAACTGCCCCGCCTGCTCGATGCCCTCCGCACCGCTGACCTCGTGCTCGGCTCCCGCTACGTGCCCGGGGGCGAGGTCGTCAACTGGCCCAAGAGCCGGGAGTTCCTGTCGCGCGGCGGCAACATCTACACCCGCGTGGCGCTGAAGGTCCCGCTCGCGGACATCACCGGCGGCTATCGGGCATTCCGCGCCACCACCCTGCGGCGGCTGCAACTGCATTCGGTGGGCAGTGCGGGCTACATCTTCCAGGTCGATCTGGCGTTCCGGGCGGTCCAGGCGGGCCTGCGGGTGGTCGAGGTGCCCATCACCTTCGAGGAGCGGGAACTGGGCACCAGCAAGATGGACAACCGCATCGTGCGCGAAGCGCTGTGGCGGGTGACCGTGTGGGGAATGGACGAGCGCACCGAACGACTTCGGCGGTGGCGTGAGCATCGCCGCCGACGGAAGGCCAGTGGCTGGTGAGCCGTTTCCTGGCCCGCGTGGCCGTCATCGCCTATCCGATCATCGAGATCCTGCTGATCTTCTGGGTCGGACGCACCATCGGGTGGGGGTGGACCCTGCTGCTGTTGGCGGCCGGCCTGGTCATCGGGCTGCTGCTCATGCGGGCCGCCGGGATCACCGCGTTCCGGGCGGTGGCCGCACCGGCCCGGCGGGCGCAGCCGTACGTCGAGATCGACGAGGTCACCGGGGTCGCGCGCACCGTCCATCCGGAACCGACGATGTCGCAGGCCGACATGGAGCAGGCCGGAGCCGAGATCCGTCAGTCCGGGTGGCTGTTCGTCTCCGGGCTGTTCTTCGCGGTCCCGGGATTCCTCTCCGACCTGTTCGGCGCCCTGCTGCTGCTCCCGGCGATCCGCCGACCACTGGCGGCCCGATCCTCGAGCGGGATGGTCATCGTGGGGGAGACGATCGTGACCGAGGACCCAGGTCCCGCCGGGCCGCCGACCGCACCACCGGGCGGACCCGCCCCGTCGGGGCCCCCGGTCATCCGTGGGGAGATCCTTCCGCCGAAAGAGTGAACGGAGCCCGTGAGGCAGGTCACATTACGGCCACGGCCCCCTCGTGGGGGTTAGGGCACGGGAACCGGGGGAACACAAATCACGTCGCAGATGTTGCACCATTCCTGGGAAGACCTGGGGTGGACACAATCAGGAGGGGCAGTCATGGCAGACGGCGCGTTGCGGGGTACCCGACTCGGGGCATTGAGTTACGAGACCGACGAGAACGTGCGTCTTGCCGATCGGCAGACGGTGTTCTACGACTGCACCTGCGGGACGACGATCGAACTGCCGTTCAGCCTTGAGGCCGAGATTCCGGCCATCTGGGAATGCCGTTGCGGCGCCGAAGCCCTGTTGCGCGGCGGCGAGCGGCCCGAGAAGAAGGCACAGAAGCCGCAGCGCACCCACTGGGACATGCTGCTGGAGCGCCGCTCGATCGCGGAGCTGGAGGAGTTGCTCGAGGAGTCCCTCGAGACCCTGCGGTCCGGCGTCGACGACTTCCACGCATCTTCACGCTGACCCTCCGGTGGTCGAGCGGAGCCGAGACCACCGAACTCGCCGCTTGCCGGAATCCTGACCGCGCGCACCAGTTCGTGTCGCAATGACGGCCGCGCCCGAACCCCGGTCTGGGCGCAGCGAGACGTTGCCGAGGAGGCCGCGGTTTCGATACGGCGCTGGCGCGCCTACTCAACCCGCGGCCGTGGCCAGTGGTCTCGACTCCGCTCGACCACCGGGCAGGGTCACATCTCCGCTCGACCACCGGGGTCACTCCCGCCACAGGCCCCGTTGCCGGAGCACTTGCCGAAGCAGCGTCGGCCGGTCGGTCATCAGGCCATCGACACCGAGTTCGATGAGTTCCTCCATCACCGTCGCCTGATCGATCGTCCAGACATGGACGTGCCATCCCATGCCGTGAGCCATGGACACCAACCGGGGCTCGACCACCCGTCGTCCACCAGCCGACGGCGGGACCTGCACACACGTCGCGGGCGGTGGTCGATAGCGGCCGCCCCGGCCACGCGCCGCGAGCCACAGGCGGAACACCTCGGGGGGTGACAGCGAGGTCGCTAGGCGAGGCCCGCCTACGCGCCGGGCGCGCTGCAACCGATCGTGGCTGAACGATCCGACGACCAGGCGATCCCACGCATTCATCCGGCGCACCACCGCGACGAAGGGCTCGACTGCGGCCGGTTCCTTGAGGTCGAGGTTGAAGCGGGTGTCGGGGAATTCCTCGAGCAGTTGCTCCAGGGTCATGATGGGCTGCCTCCCGTGGATCCGGGCCGCCCTCACCTCGGCCCACGGCAGGTCGGCGATGCGGCCGCGCTTCGACGTCGTGCGGTCCAGTGACGCGTCATGGAAGATGACCGGCACACCGTCGGCGGTGGCGCGCACGTCGGTCTCCAGGAACCGGTACCCGAGGTCCACCGCGCGTCGAAACGCCATGCGACTGTTCTCGGGGGCCTCCCAGGCGCCGCCACGATGGGCGATCGCCTCGAAGGGCTCGAACGGCCACGGCCTGCTACTCGCCGGCCCGGGACGACGGGACATGCACGGCTCCTCGTGCGTCGAGGGTCGACCGGCTGGACGACCCGGGACCTGTATAGCCGACCGACCCCTGACGGCGCGTGTCACCCTTGAGGTGTGACCGACCCGAATGAACCTCCCCGATCCCGGGACGACTCCGGCGAGCACGAGCTCCTGCCCGACGTGACCGCCGATGATCGCGACATGGTCGAACGCCGCGACGACGACTGGTACGCCGACGAACGTCCCCCGCACCATGGCTGACCTGCCCGCTGCCTTCGACCTGACCGGTCGGGTGGCCCTGGTGACCGGGGCGGGTTCGGCCAACGGGATCGGTCAGGCATCGGCCCGACTGCTGGGGCAGTTCGGTGCCGCGGTGGCGGTGGCGGCGACCAGTGAACGAATCCACGAGCGGGCGTCGGAGCTGTCCCGGGCGGGAGTCACCGCGTCGAGGCCACATCGCCGACCTGACGCACGAAGCCCAGACGGCCACCCTGATGTCCGAGGTGCTGGCCCGGCATGGGCGTCTGGACATCGTGGTGAACAACGCGGGCATGGTCAGCGTCAGTGGCGGCTTCGAGGCCGGCCCGGTCGAGCACCTGAGTGTGGAGACCTGGCACGCCGGACTGGCCCGCAACCTGGACACGGCCTTCCTGGTCACCCGGCGGCGCTGCCTCATCTCGGACCCGGCTCTCGCATCGTCAACGTCGCCAGCGTCACCGGACTGGCGATGGCTATGCGTGAGGAGCCGATCTACGGCAGCGGCCAAGGCGGGCATGGTCGGTCTCACGAGATCGCTGGCAGTGGATCTCGCCCGGCGGGGATCACGGCGAATGCGGTGGCCCCGGGGTGGATCGCCACCGGTTCGCAGACCGAGCACGAGGCCCAGGAGGCGGCCTGGACGCCGATGGGTCGCAGTGCCCAGCCCGACGAGATCGCGGCGGCCGTGGCCTGGTTGTGCCTCGCCGGGGCGTCCTACGTCACCGGGCAGTGCCTGATCGTCGACGGAGGGAACTCGATCGCCGAGGAGCGACTGCCTCCGCCGCAGTGAGATCGCGGCCGTTCGGCTGATTGTGTCCCCTGCGGCACCGCCGGAGTCAGCGAAGCGCCGCCGAGGTCCGGTAGCGGACTGCCCGGTCCGTCAGTCTGGTCCATTGATGTCGGAACGCAACTGGTGATCTGGTCGTCTCGTAGTGGCCACCGCGGCCACCGACTTCGTGGAGGAATCCGGCTTGAGCAGGTACAACGAGGCCGACTGGTCCCACAGCAGCGACTTGCCCCCGAGACCGACTCCTCCCAGCGATCGATGGCCCAGCTGCCGGGGTGGTTCAGGAGTACCTGCTTGAGCGTGTACGGCAGTCCCGGATTGCGCAACTGGTCCACCATCGACCGGGTCGGCCCGTAGACCTGCCGGCGCAGCCCGCGGCGTTGGGAGTGTGGTCACAATGCGTGCGGGGGACATCCACGTAGGCGTACTTCTAGGCCGGGCAGCTGCCGGTCGAACGCCCGCTTGCAGGCGGGCATGTCGTACTCGCAGCTGAAGGAGGTTGCCGGGCCGCTGGGACGTGTCACCGCGCAACGGCTTGCCCATGATCACGACCTGGTTGATCTTGGAGCGGATCCGAGGGCTGTAGTGGACGAATGACGTGAAGGTGCCGATGACCTTGATGTCGACGGAACGACAACCCGCCACCGCCTGGGCAACCTGACGTTCGTAGCGGGGGCCCTGGGGTCGGGACAGTCGCAGGGGGACGGGGAGGAAGTCGTTGAGCCGGTTCATCAGGGCGCGGTAGTCCAAGACGAACCGACCCCAGTGATCGATGATTCGGGATCGGGTCAGGTGGCTTGCGGCGCCCACGATGATGGGGATCGTGCGTTGACCGGGCTCGGCGATCAGCCGGGACAGCGCGGCGGCTCCGCTGCGTGGTTTGGTGTACCCCTCGGAGGTGATGATCGCCGCCACCGGACGGTTCCCGATCACCAGCGGGATCGCCATCATGTCGTCGATGTCGAAGTCAGTGTCGATCAGGACGCAGTCCGCGCCCGAACTTTCCTGGGCCGGTGCCGCGCCGACCGTACCCAGTGCGGCGACTGAGGACGACAGCATCACCAGCGCCGCAAGGGCAATCAGCGCGATACGACGGAGCATCCATTCTCCGCAATCGAGTCAGGGCAGGGAGTCGCCCTCAGCGACATCCGTCTGCGCCTACTTCGCCGGCAGAGCCGCCAAGACGTCGCCGAGGAACTCGCAGGAATCGAAGTTGCTGCTGGTGATCGTCCAGCCGAGACGCACCACGACGGCGTTCTTCGAGGGCACCATGGCCACCAACTGCCCGTAGTGGCCCTCCATGGTGAGGGTGTCCGGCGGAACCCCGGTGTTGGCGCATTCGCCGCCCACCGGCTGGCCCGGAATCCAGGTCTGCCGCCCGTAGCCGTGTCCCTCGCCATCGGGCATGGCGGGAGTCCCGGCCCACTTCCAGAAGCCGGCGGGGAGCACCTGACGGTTCTGCCACTTCCCGTCGTCGAGCATCACCTGGCCCAACTTGGCCCAGTCTCCGACATCGGCCCAGAGATAGGAGCCGCCGACCCACGTGCCCGAGGTGTCGGTGAAGAGCGAGGCCGTGTCGGCGCCGATCGGTGCGAACAACGACGCCTTCGGGTAGGCCCAGTAGGCCTTGTCGTCCGGGAATCTGCTGCGGGAGATCTGGCTGATGATGTCGGAGATCCCGGTGCTGTACGCCCAGAAGGTCCCCGGGGGATGTACCGAGGGCGACTCGGCAGCGAAGTCGGCCATGCTCGGTTCGCCGTAGAGCATCTGGACGACACTCGCGAGAGGGCCGTAGTCGTCGGCGTTGTCGAGTCCCGCGCGCATGAACAGCAGGTCATCGAGGGTGATCGTGCTGCGCTCGTCCTGCCGCCATTGAGCCACCCACGGCGGCTCCTTACCCTCCGGGAACACATCGACCACCTTGGTCGACATATCCAGGTTGGCCTTGTCGGCCAACTGGGCGAACAGCATCGCGTTGACCGTCTTGGTCATCGACCAGCCGAGCAGTGGGGTGGTGGTCGTGAACCCTGGTGCGGCCTGGGACACCAGCAGACGCCCGTCCTGGACGACGGCGACGGCCCGGGCGTTCGCCGCGTTCGGGTCCCCGGCTCCCTCGAACGCCTTCGCCACGGCGGCCAGGAGTTTCGCCTTGTTCACCCCCGGACCCCACTGAGTGGGCTTCTCGGCGGCATCGCCCTGTGGCCAGGGTGCGGGGATCGGCTCGGTGACGGTGTACGGCGTGACGTTCGGATCCGGGGTCACGTCGAGCACGCACCCCCGATCGGGCAGCAATGCCGCCTCACGTTCGAACATCCCCAGGAACTTGGCGCTGACACTGCGGTTCGCCTCGTCGACGGTCGTGGAGACCAGGCTGGTGACCGGGCTCTGCGGGGCGACGTCCTGGGTGAACACCTCGTCCGCGTTCCGTCCGGCCACGAAGGTGCCGGAACACACGCTCTGGGCGGTCAGCCCGTTGACATTGCTGGGGATGTTGTAGCGCAACAACACGAACACCACGGTGGCGAAGAGCAGAATCAGGAGGATGAGGATCACGAGCAGGACCCAGCGGATCCACCGCCACGGCCCCTTGCGTTTGCCGGTCGACTCGTCGGCGACCGCAGCTGCGGATGTGCTCATGATGCTCTCCTGATGCTCAAGGCCTGATCCTCGGTCTGACCGCTGAGCGTAGCGAGGGCGGGACCGCGAGGCACGCGCTGCGTGCGCGCGCCTCCACCGGGCCGAAAGTCCCCTACCCGGGCATCGACGGGAGTCGCCGCCGTCGTCTGCCTACGCTCAGAGGTATGGGCCTTCCGAAGTGGGCGTGCGGAATCGGGGTATTGGCCCTCCTGACCGCGTGCTCAGCGGGCGACCCGACGATTGATCAGCCCAGCGACTCGCCCGTCCCGAACAGCGGCTTCCAGGTCGCCACCAACGGTTTCTCCTTCGAGAACTACGCCAACGAGCCGGACCTGCAGAACCTGGATCCCGCCACGATGCGCCATCTGTTCGGTGACCGGACGTGTGCCCGCATCGACGGCGACAACTGCACGCTGTTTCCCACGGCCGCGGCGTGGATGAGGCGCATCAACGACTCCATGGACGGCGGTCACTGCTTCGGCATGGCAGGCCTGTCCTGGGCCATGTACACCCGGGCCGTGAACGCGGAGGACTACGGCGGACCCGACGCGAGTGCGTTGCACCTGAAGGGCAATCCGGCGCTGCAGGGGGAGTTGGCATCGCTGTTCGCCACGCAGTTCACCCAACCCACGCAGTCGTCGGGCATCACCGTGGGCCCTGCCGAGGCCATTGACCGGATGGAGCAGGGATGGAGCCAAGGAAAGGGATATGTCCTGGCGATCTACCGCCTTCAGGATGGCGAACAGGCCGACGGGCACGCCATCACCCCGGTGTCGGTGCAGCAGGGTGCTGACGGCACCGAGACGATCACGGTCTATGACAACAACTTCCCGATGGAGCCCCAGCAGATCGAGGTGGACACCACGGCAGACACGTGGACCTACCGGACCTCGGCCGACCCGCAGAACTCGCCGGAGATCTACCGGGGCGGGGCGAACAATCAGATGCAGTTGTATCCGGTGGACACGATGCTGCAGACCCAGGCCTGCCCGTTCTGCGACTCTGCGGATGGCAACGGCGGGGACGAGGACGGATCGAGCGGGCCGCCCGATGTCGGCAATGCCGAGTCGTACAACATGGTGTTCCTCAATCAGGGGGCCGGTCACCACGGCGTGACCGTATCGGTGGCGGGCGACGACGGTGAGCCGATCCCCGGCGCCACCAGTTTCGCCCCCTTCAGTTCCAGCCGCGGGGATCCGGAGGTGCAGGTGGTCCCCGACGGCATCCCGTTCGTGGTGAAGATCGACGGTACGACCATGACCAAGCCCCACCACGCCGACGTCTCGATCATCGGACCGGGTACCTACTGGTCCGCGGACAACATCGACATGGTGCCGGGAGCCACCGATGAGATCCACTACGACCCCACCACCGACACGACCTCGTATCGCACCGAGGCCGCGGCCGCACCCGATCTGTCACTGGGGTTCGATGACCCGGAGGCGTCCTACGACTTCCTCTTCGGTGGCCTGGACTTGGCCAAGGGGGGAACGGTCGACGTCTCGTTGGATCGGGACAAGGAGATCGTCACGGCGAGGACGGGGGGGAGTGGCGAGTCCGTGATCGACTTCCGCATGGCGCGGATCGATGCGCGCTCCAGCGAGGACGGTTCGAGCGAGCCGATCCCGTTGGCGCCAGACGAGTCGCTGGTGATCGAGTACGGCAAGTGGAAGGGCAACGGCACCCGCGTGCCGGTCGGGATCGACAAGAACGCCGACGGGCAGATCGATGAGCCGTTGACCAAGTGAATGCCTGACACCGCCGGCGGTCGTCAGTCCACCTCCCAGACCTCCGAGGAGTTCTGCTCCGCTGCCTCGCGGATGTCGGCGATCCAGGCGTCCCCGTACCGCGGACGGGCGCATGGCGTAGGTGCCGATGGCGAACCGGTTCGCCCCGGCGTCGGCGAACTCGCGCACATGCTCCGGCGCGCGGATCCCGCCGCCGCCGATGATGCCGACATCCGATCCCAGCGCGTCGCGCAGCCACGCCACGGCGCGTACGGCCAGCGGCCGCAGTGGGGCGCCACTCATGCCCCCGCCACTGACAGGGAGGGTGTTCGTCGCGTGGAACCACCTCACACCGGCGGCGGCGGAATCGAGCACCATCGTCTCGAAGCGCACCGGCGGGATCTTCAGGATCACGGGCACGTCGGTGGCCACCGCGTCGGCGAAGAGTTCGTCGGGCCAGGTCATCTCCCCGACGTTCGGGCAACTGACGTTCAGTTCGACGGCAGCCGGACGCAGGGTCCGGACCCGGTCCAGCAGCAGGTGCCATTCGTCCGGCGTGAAGCCGTGCACTGACACGACACACTCGCGCACCGGCAGGCCGTGGGGCGGGTGGCGCATGATCGATTCGATCCCGGGATTGCGCAGCCCGATCCGGTTGACCCACGCCTCGAGCCGGCGGTAGTAGCGCACCGTGAGGATCGCTCGCCCGAATGCCGCCGGTCGACCACCGCGGCGCAGTGCCGTGAACGTGCCCAGAGTGGGAGTGGTCCCGTCGGGTTGGAGGTAGTTGCCGAACGGCGCCGAGATGAGCAGCGGCGCGAGTTCGGTCACCAGAGCACGTCCTGGTCCTCGACGACGCCGGGGAGTTCGTCGATCGTCAGGGTCTGGTCCGCCACGCGGATCGTGCCGGAGAAGTGCCCACTGGGTTGGATGAACCGGCTGCGCACCGCGCCCAGGTTGAGGTTCTCGCTGTGTACGGCCAGGGGCGTGAACTGCAGGTCGACGGCCCCGTCCGTGGTGGTCACCTGCCAGGGCTTTCGGGGTTCGGCGGCGTCGAAGATGATCCGCGCGGCGGGGTCGAGGCGATGTGGGCTCCCGTCGATCCAGCAGATGTTCTCGTGGGCGTTGTCGCCGATCCCGCTGAATCCGCTCACCAGGTTCAGGCCCACGGGACGGCCGTCGCCGAGCCGACCGGTCAGGTAGGCCCATCGCCAGGCCGTGTGCCGGGGTAGGAATCCGTTGGTGTAGTCGAACCCGCCGAGCCCCCCGGACAGGTCGTAGTCCGTGGCGCGCCCGTCGCGTCGCAGGGTGAGTTGCCCGCGGGCGGGCAGGGCGGCGTTCTTCGCCGTGGCGGTCACGAGCGGGGAGTCCTGTTCGATCTCGGACACGGCGGTGATGCCGGGGTGGACGTCGGTCGCCAGTCGAAGATCCAACTGGACCATCGGGTCGCTGATGAACGGAGCGAACGGCAACGAATGGAACTGGGCGCGGAACTGCAGTTCCCGCTCGTCGCCGCTGGCGCTGATGATCGTCCCGGGCATGGTGTAGTGGCTGCGGTGGCCCACCACCGGACTGTCGCCGACGCCGGTCAGGGGTCCGGCGCCACCGGGGCGGCTCGCATCGGCGAGGACCTCGCCGGTCGCGCGGTCGGTGATCATGATGAACCCGGTGCCGGTCGGGCCCGCGTCGACGATGGCCGAGATGAGCACGATCTCGTCGGTCGCCACGAACACGTACAGCCAGCGCTTGTGCCGCAGGAACCGTGACATGGCGTTTCGGGTCCAGGGGCCGGTCAGGTCGCTGTAGTCGATCTCGACGGGGATTCCCGAGTAGACCCCGAACTCAGGGGTCCCGTCAGGTAGGAGGATCGCCGGCGCGACGGGCGGCGGGACTGCGGTGGGAGTCAGGGGAACGGCCACGACCCCACGGTACTCTCGTGGTGGATCAGGGAGACGACATGCATCTGCACCGGCGACGCCCGCCCAACCCTTACGACTATCTGCCCGACGTCCCGTCCTTCACGGTGACCAGTCCCGACATCACGCACGAGTCGCGGCTCCATCTGCCGCAGGTGCACACCGGCGGGGGCGGCGACAACACCTCGCCGGACCTGTCCTGGTCTGGGTACCCCGCCGAGACCAAGTCGTTCGCGGTCACCGTCTTCGACCCGGACGCCCCCACCTTGTGCGGCTGGTGGCATTGGCAGGTGGTCGACATCCCGGCCGACATCACCCACCTCGAGCGGGGCGCGGGCGACGGAACGGGGCTGCCCGCGCAGGCGGTGCAGATGCGCAACGACTACGGCGATCCCGGTTTCGGCGGCGCCGGCCCGCCGCCCGGCGATGCCGACCATCGCTACTACTTCGTCGTCCACGCCCTGGATGTCGAGCAACTGGGGCTGGGGCCGGACACGACCAATGCCGTCGTCGGTTTTCACCTGACCGCCCACGCCCTGGCGCGGGCCACGATCGTCTGCACGTACTCCCACTGACCGCACCCTGCGGGGTTCGGGGAGTACCGGCCACCCACGGGTAGACTCTGCGAGTCACCTGGGAGGGACGTATGAAGTCACGGTCGTTCGCTGCCATCGGCGTGCTGGGCCTGATCGCCCTGGCGGGCTGCTCGGCCCCCGCCGACACCTCGTCGCAGTCGGCATCGCCGAGTGCCGCATCGTCTGCTGACTGCAGCAACGGGGCGCTGCCCACGGTCACCCAGGGCAGCCTGACGGTGGCCACGGACAAACCGGCCTACCCGCCGTACTTCGAGGACGACGATCCCTCGAACGGCAAGGGTTTCGAGTCGGCCGTGGCCTACGCGGTGGCCGGCAAGCTCGGCTACGCGACGGAGGACGTCACGTGGGTGACGGAACCCTTCAACAAGTCCTACGCCCCGGGCGAGAAGGACTTCGACTTCGACATCAACCAGATCTCCATCACCCCCAAGCGGGCCCAGGCCGTCGACTTCTCCGAGGGCTACTACACGGTCAATCAGGCGGTCGTGGCGCTCAACAACTCGTCGATCGCCAACGCCACCACCATCGACGAGCTGAAGAAGGCGAAGTTGGGAGCCCAGGTCGGCACCACCAGCCTCGACTTCATCAACGAAGTCGTGAAGCCCGACACCGCGCCGATGGTCTACAACGACACCAACGACGCGAAGAGCGCGCTGGAGGCCGGGCAGATCGACGGCATCGTGGTGGACCTACCGACCGCGTACTACGTGACCGCAGCGGAGTTCAAGGACGCCAAGATCGTCGGTCAGTTCGCTCCCGACGGTTCGGGTGAGCAGTTCGGCCTCCTCATGGAGAAGGGCTCCTCGATCAAGTCGTGCGTCGACTGGGCGCTGAACGAACTCAAGGACTCCGGCGAACTGCAGCAGCTGCAGGACCAGTGGCTCGCGGGCGAGAACGCGCCGTACTTCGAGAGCCAGAACGGGGCCTCTTCCTCACCGACCAGCTCGTAGTCGGTGACCACTCCGGCGGAGGCTCCGCTCGAGGCGCCTGACCTGCCTTATGTCGATCCGCGGCGCTACGCCGACACCCGGCGACGGGGGCGTCGCAACGGCCTGATCGCGGCGATCTCCACGGTCGTCGTCTTCAGTGTCCTGCTTGTCGCGATCACGTCGGCTCCCGGTTGGCCGGCGGTCCAGGAGTCGTTCTTCGACTGGAATGCCGCAGTCGAGGCATGGCCGACCGTCATCCGCGCGTTCGTGCTGAACATCAAGATCTTCCTCATCGCCGAGGTGTTCATCCTGGTGTTTTCGCTGCTCATCGCGCTGGCCCGGGGCCTGAAGGGTCCGGTGTTCCTGCCGCTGCGCATCCTGGCCACGGTGTATGTCGACTTCTTCCGGGGTGTCCCCACGATCCTGCTGATCCTGCTGCTGGGATTCGGGGTGCCGGCTCTGCGATTGCCGGGGATTCCGAACTCGGAACTCGTGTGGGGGACCGTTGCGCTGATTCTGAGCTATTCGGCCTACGTGTCCGAGGTGTATCGGGCGGGGATCGACTCGGTGCATCCGTCGCAGCGTGCGGCTGCGCGTTCGCTGGGGTTGTCGGCGCTGCAGGCCACCCGTTTTGTCGTGCTCCCGCAGGCGATCCGACGGGTCGTGCCGCCGTTGTTGAACGACTTCATCGCATTGCAGAAGGAGACCGCTCTGGTCTCGATCCTGGGCCCGGTCGAGGTGCTGCGCGCTGCGCAGATCGAGGTGTCGTCGAACTTCAACTACACGCCCTATGTCGTGGCCGCGCTGCTGTTCGTGGCCCTCACCCTGCCCTTGACGCGACTTACGGACTGGTTGCAGCAGCGGGCAGCGCGTCGACGCAGTGCCTCGGGGGTGTCATGACGTTCCTGTCGGTGCGCGATGTCCACAAGGGATTCGACGGGGTCCCGGTGTTGCGGGGGATGAGCGTCGACGTGGCCCGCCACGAGGTCGTCGCCCTCATTGGTGCCTCGGGCTCGGGCAAGTCCACACTGCTGCGGTGCATCGACGGGCTGGTCGAGGTCGACGCGGGCACCATCCGACTCGAGGACGATGACCCGATCGAGATCTCGGCGCCCGATGTGGACCTCGACCAGGTGCGGCGACGCGTGGGGATCGTCTTCCAGCAGTACAACCTCTTCCCGCACATGTCGGTCATCGACAACATCACGCTGGCACCCCGCAAGGTGCTGAAGCTGTCGCGCGACGAGGCGAAGCAGCGGGGGTCGGAACTGCTCGCGCGTTTCGGCCTCGAGGACAAGTCCGACGAGTATCCGGACCGGCTCTCCGGTGGCCAACAGCAGCGCGTGGCGATCGTGCGGGCCCTGGCGATGCGTCCCGAGCTCATGCTGTTCGACGAGGTGACCTCGGCACTCGACCCGCAACTGGTGGGGGAGGTGCTCGAGGTGATCAAGGAACTCAAGGACGCCGGGATGACGATCTTGATGGCCACGCACGAGATGGGGTTCGCGCGAGACGTCGCCGACACCGTCTGCTACCTGGCCGACGGTCGGGTCTGGGAGAGCGGCCCGGCTCACGACTTCTTCGATTCCCCGACCGACCCGCGGACCCGGGACTTCCTCGCGCGAGTCAGCGCCTGGCACTGACCCGGTGGCCCCGCTGGTCGCGCCTCGGTGGTCGAGCGGAGTCGAGACCACGCGTCAACGCGAGAGCAGCGTGGTGACGAACTCGTTCACCGACTCCGTGGCCCCGAGGTAGTAGACGGGCACCTGGACCAAGCCGACGATCACCACGATCATGATCGTCTGGAACCGTTTGACGCCTAGCTGGCTGGTCGGCGGGAACATCGCGAGGCACAGAGTCGCGCACCAGGCCAGCAACATCACCACGATCATCACCAGGTCAGGGACGCCGGGCTGGAGGCTGAGCTCGACCCGACGATCGCGGGCTTGGATCAGGCGATCGCCGATCGCCGTCAGCGCGGCCGCGTCGTGGCGGGGCATTGTGGCGCTGAGTGTGGTCAAGGCGCTGTTCGTCGCCAATGCGGCGTCGGTGACCGCGGGCGCTCCGGTCCACCGGTCCTGCCACGGCTGGTCGGGGTCTACCTCGTGGTCCCGGACCGCGGTCAGGTAGTTGTCCACGGCCGCCACGAGCGGCTTGGACGTGTTCGGGGCCAGGATCTCGGCCGCCCGCTGGAGTTCCAGCGCCGTGCGGTACTCCACCCGCCAGCCTTCGAGGTAGGCGGTCGTCTGGGTCCAGATGGTCCCGACGAGGAACGCACACAGGAAGACCAGGGCGGCCCCGGAGAAGCGGCCTGCCGACGTCATCAGATTGTCGTTGTCGCGGTTGACGCGTTGGGAGAGCCGATAGGCGATGAACGCGATGATCGCGGGAGGGATGAATGCCAGTAGGACACAGCCCCACCAGGGCAGGTCGTGGAATGCCATGGCACCTCCTCGTCGCGGCGACGATACCGCGACCACGCCACGGTCTGCGGGTCATGGCCTCGGACGACCTTCAGCCAATTCGGACTGGTCACGGCACCACTGGCGGAGGCGCGCGTTCCGGGTTCGTGGCACGATTCGGCAGGTGACCGAGAACCCGGCTGACAGCCATGAGTCGATCCGAGTGGTGGGAGCCCGCGTCAACAACCTGAGAGATGTCAGCGTCGCCATCCCGAAGCGCCGGCTCACGGCCTTCACCGGTGTGTCCGGATCGGGCAAGAGTTCCCTGGTGTTCGGCACGATCGCCGCGGAGTCACAACGGCTGATCAACGAGACGTACAGCGCGTTCATCCAGGGATTCATGCCCACCCTGGCCCGCCCGGACGTCGACGTGCTCGATGGCCTGACGACGGCGATCATCGTCGACCAGGAGCGGATGGGTGGGGATGTGCGGTCCACGGTCGGCACCGCAACCGATGCCAACGCGATGCTGCGGATCCTGTTCAGCAGATTGGGGACGCCCTACATCGGCTCACCCCAGGCGTTCTCCTTCAACGTGGCATCTATCAGCGGCGCCGGAGCAGTGACCCAGACCAAGGGCGGCCGCACCACGAAGGAGCGCCGCAGCTTCACGATCACCGGTGGCATGTGCCCGCGGTGCGAAGGAACAGGCCGCGTGTCGGATTTCGATCTGACCGCCCTCTTCGACGACACGAAGTCGTTGAACGAGGGGGCGCTGACCATCCCCGGATACACCATGGACGGGTGGTACGGGCGCATCTTCCGAGGCTGTGGGTTCTTCGACCCGGACAAGCCGATCCGTCGCTACACCAAGCGGGAACGCAACGATCTGCTCTACAAGGAGCCCACCAAGATCAAGGTCGACGGCATCAACCTGACGTATGAAGGGATCATTCCCAAGATCCAGAAGTCCTTCCTGTCCAAGGATCTGGACTCGGTGCAGCCGCACATCCGGGCATTCGTGGAACGGGCCGTGACACTGGGGGAGTGCCCCGACTGCGGCGGAACCAGGCTGACCGAAGATGCCCGATCCTCCCGGATCGAGGGCGTCAACATCGCCGATGCCTGCGCCATGCAGATCAGCGATCTGGCGGAGTGGGTCGGCTCACTGGACGACCCGTCGGTGGCGCCCCTCCTCGAAGCGTTGGGCGGCACTCTCGACTCGTTCGTCGAGATCGGGTTGGGGTACCTGTCCCTGGAGCGTCCGTCCGGGACGCTGTCCGGGGGAGAGGCGCAACGGGTGAAGATGGTGCGTCACCTGGGGTCATCACTGACCGACGTGACCTATGTCTTCGACGAGCCGACGATCGGCTTGCACCCGCACGACATCCAGCGGATGAACGAGTTGCTGCTGCGCCTTCGCGACAAGGGCAACACGGTGCTGATGGTCGAGCACAAACCCGAGGCGATCGCCATCGCCGATCATGTCGTGGACCTCGGGCCCGGTGCGGGTGCGGCGGGTGGGACCGTCTGCTTCGAGGGAACCGTGCCGGATCTGCGGGCCAGTGACACCTTGACCGGCCGACACCTCGACGACCGGGTCCGGCTCAAGGATTCGGTGCGGACCAGCACCGAGGTGCTTGAAGTTCGTGGCGCCGCCACGAACAACCTGGCGGATGTCGACGTCGACATCCCACTCGGTGTCCTGGTGGTGGTGACCGGGGTCGCCGGTTCGGGGAAGAGCTCCTTGATCGACGGTTCCGTGGCTGGTCGGGACGGCGTGGTGACGGTCGACCAGACGGCAATCCGCGGGTCTCGGCGCAGCAATCCCGCCACCTATACCGGGCTCCTCGACCCGATCCGCAAGGCTTTTGCCAAGGCCAACGGCGTCAAGCCGGCCTTGTTCAGCTCGAACTCCGAAGGCGCCTGTCCGAACTGCAATGGCACCGGGGTGATCGACACGGACCTGGGGATCATGGCCGGCGTCTCGGTGGTCTGCGAAGTGTGCGAGGGTCGCCGCTTCGACGCCACGGTGCTGGAGTATCAGTTCGGCGGACGGGACATCAGCCAGATGTTGGGGATGTCGGTGGCCGATGCTCGCGACTTCTTCGGCAGCGGAGACGCAGCACTCCCGGCGGCTCATCGGATTCTCGACCGGATGGTCGATGTGGGGCTGGGTTACCTGACTCTGGGACAGCCGCTGACCACCCTGTCCGGCGGAGAACGCCAGAGGCTGAAACTAGCCACGCGGATGGTCGACAAGGGCGGTGTCTACGTCCTCGACGAACCGACCACCGGCCTGCATCTGGCCGATGTCGATCAGCTGCTCGGGCTGCTGGATCGGCTCGTGGACGCGGGCAAGTCAGTGATCGTCATCGAACATCACCAGGCCGTGATGGCCCACGCCGACTGGATCATCGACCTTGGTCCGGGTGCGGGTCACGACGGCGGCAAGATCGTGTTCGAGGGGACACCCGCGGACCTGGTCGCAGAGCACAGCACGCTGACCGGTCGGCACCTGGCCGAGTACGTGGGAGCGGCGACAGACTGACGCGAATCGACGGTCAGCCGCAACAACCGCCGCCGCAGCATCCGCCACCGGAGGCCGGAGCCTCACCGGAACCGAGGCTGCCGACGCTGCCCGCGACCGAGAGCAACCGCACCGTGTCGCCGTGGCCTGAGGGCACGTCGCGGGGTCGAGTTGCGCCATCGGCCAGGACTCGACGAACGTGTCGCCACACGCGCGGCAGCGGAACTCGTAGGTGGGCACGGGCCCAGCCTAGATCAGATGACCCGTCGCCGCGCCCGCGTGCCGTTGCGTGATACGGATCACGAGACCCCGGTGTGGACACCGATCAACGGGCGGAGTCCACTGGAAGTAGGGGTTCCACCCGGCTGTCGGTGTGAAGCCCGTCGGGGAGAACGAGGTGACTGTCATGTCACGACACAACGTCCCAACCTTCATGATCACCGTATTCGTCGCGGCGCTGGTTGCCGCCGGGGGAGTGGCGACCTCCGGGCCTTCCACTGCCCAGGTCAACAGTTCCCGGGACGCCGTGGCCGCGGACAAGATCGGAGATGACTCCTTGGCCGCTCCGGCTCCGGGAACTCGCCGGTTCCTGGTCGAGACCACCACCATTGCGGCTGCCCGAAGGGCGGTGACAGCGGCTGACAATAGCCGGGTCCCACTGCGTGGTCCGGTATTCCACGGCAGTGTGATCACCACAACCCCCGCGCAGGCTCGTCGGCTCAGCCACAGTCCAGGGGTCGTGTCGGTCACTCCCGATGAGCCGATCGCGTTGGATTCCTCGGGTCAGGGAGACAAGACCGGCAGTCCGGAATCGACTCCTGCCGCAGTGAAGCCCGACGGTGGCACCGCGGTGGCAGTGAGCAGTTGGGGCCTGGATCGCACTGATCAGATCAGGTTGCCGCTCAACGGCCAGTACCTCGCACCCGGAAGTGGGTCGGGCGTTCAGGCTTTCGTGATCGACACCGGGATCGATCTCGATCATCCCGAGTTCGCGGGACGAATCGGCCAAGGGGCCTACGTGTACACGGGTGTCGATGACTGTGTGGGCCATGGCACGCATGTGAGTGGCACCATCGCCTCGTCGCGCTACGGGATGGCCCGCGCCGCGACGCTGCACCCGGTGAACATCTTCGGTTGTGCCAGTTACTACTACAACAGCAATCTGCTGGCCGGCCTGAACTGGGTGGCTGGCTGGGTGAACTCCCATCCGGGTACCCACGCGGTGCTGAACATGAGTCTGGGCGGGTCCTACAACGCCACGGTCAACTCCGCGGTGGCTGATCTGGCCGATCTCGGAGTAGTGATCGTCTCGGCTGCGGGGAACGACTCCGCGAACGCCTGCGATGTGTCGCCGGCCAGTTCGGTCGGCACCCTCACCGTGGGTGCTGCGGATCGCAACGACTCGGACACCGATTTCTCCAACTACGGCCCCTGCCTCGACCTCTACGCTCCGGGCAAAGACATCCTGTCCACCGACTACGCGGACCACAACCTCGGCATCTGGATGTCGGGGACGTCCATGGCCACACCGCATGTCACCGGCGCTGCGGCGGCGTTCTGGAGTCGCTATCCGGGCCGGACGGCTACACAGGTGAAGGCACTCATCGCCTCTCGCGCAACGCCCAACCTGCTCACGTTCCCGTGGGGTCAGGCGGGGTCTCCGAACCGCCTCCTGAATGTCGATCTGCCCACCGGCGCACCCACCCATCTCAAGGCCGTGGGCGGCCCTCGCTCGGCGACGCTGACCTGGGGTCAGCCCGCTGACCGGGGAAATCCGACGGCGACCCCGCTGCTTCAGCAGCGGCTGGGCACCGGTGCGTGGACGACCATTCCGGCGCGCGCGGCGATCACCGGCCTGCAGCCCGGCAGGCACTACCAGTTCCGGATCGCCTTCCGGAACCTTGTCGGCACGAGTGCGTTCGTCACCAGCAACATCGTCACGCCCTTCGGGCCTCCGAAGGCTCCCGGCACGGTGCACGGCACCATTTCCTCACAGGGAAATGCGGTGCTGGCCTGGCAGGCGCCGACTGGTCCGGTGACGTCGTATTCGCTCAAGATCAAGCGCACCACCTGGAAGACCCTCGCCACCACGACGACCCCCAAATGGAGCGGCAAGATCAGCAACGTCCACTCCGGGACTCGCGTCACGCTGGCAGTGACGGCGACCAATCGAGCGGGCACGTCGCCAATGAGCGCGGCCACGGTGATCCGGGCCCAGTGACGGTCGGGGCTGGTTTCTGGGGAGCCATGGCGCGAACGCCGATAATAGACATTATGTAATGTAATGCCCCGGTCCAACGGGTCTCGATCCGACCTCTGGACTCCCCGTCCCTGTCGTGACCTGAGTAGCGTCGTGCCATGGCCGACCGCATCACCGCCGCGCAATTCGCCGCACTCGATCTGCCCGACTGGCGCGTCGTCGTCGACGCCGCCGAGACGGCCTTCCACTGTGGTTCCTTCGCGCGGGCGGGCGCTTGCGTCGCCGAGATGGCGGACCTGTGCGACCGTCGCCACCATCACGCGAACGTGGACCTCCGCTATCCGGACATTGTCCACGTGCGCACCACGACCCACGACGTCGGCGGGCTCAGCTCCCGGGACGTCGAGTTGGCCGGAGAGATCAGCGCACTCGCCGCAGCGCACGGCTACCGCGTCGAGCTGCAGGGGTGTCAGAGCGTGGACATCGCCATCGATGCCCTGGACATCACTGCGGTGCGTCCGTTCTGGCGGGCCGTGCTCGGCTACGGCAGCGAGGATGTCATCGATGACGACGCGGCTCTCGTCGACGGAACCGGACGGGGACCTACCGTGTGGTTCCAGCAGATGGATGCTCCTCGACCCCAACGCAACCGGATCCACCTCGACGTCAATGTCCCGGCGGAGGTCGCCGAGCAGCGGGTCGCCGACACCATCGCCGCCGGCGGGGTGCTGATCACCGACGAATACACCCCGTCGTTCTGGGTGCTGGGAGATCCCGAGGGCAACGAAGCCTGCGTGTGCACGTGGCAGTCAGCCCGGGTCGGGTGACCCGTTCGGCCACTGATTCCGCGCAGGCCGCAGCGTGTGGTGCATCGGAGACGGAACTTGAGCCACCCTCCCAGCGCTTCAGCGCCTAGTCTGGGCCGATCGAGCGGCTCGCCCGGGAGGCACGGATGATGCGGATCAGACATGCGTTGATCGGACTCATCGCCCTCCTGCTGTGCGTGGGCCCGAGTGCCGCGCTGGCGGTGAACGCGTCGAACGCGACGGCGCCCGACGCCACCCCGGCCCGGGCCGCGAAACCCCACTCCCCCGATCGTCAAAGCGCACCCGCCGATGGCGGTGCCGCGGTGGGCGACAAACGCCCCAACATCGTCATCCTCCAGACCGACGACCAGACCCTCGCCGACCTCGCGGTCATGAAACGTGCCCGCTCGATGCTGCAGATGCATGGCGTGACGTTCAACCAGATGATCACCCCGTTCGCGATCTGCTGCCCGTCCCGGGCCGCGCACATGACGGGCTCCTACCCGCACAACAACGGTGTCTCGGCCAACTTCCCCCCCGCGGGTGGTTACGTGCCATGGGAGAAGAAGTCCGGCAAGAAGAGCATTGGGTACTGGTTGCAGCAGGCCGGCTACTACACCGTCCACATCGGCAAGTACATCAACGGCTACGCCTATCCCAACCGCGACAACGTGAAAGTTCCGACCGGCTGGTCGGAATGGCACGGCTCCGCGGACCCCTCGACCTATCAGATGTGGGGTTACCAACTCAACGAGCCGGGCGGCAGTCACACCTACGGGAAGTTCCGCAAGCAGGACCCCGCCACCTACTCCACCGACGTCTATCGGCGCAAGGCGGTCCGCGTCGTGCGGCAGCAGGCGCGGCGTCCGGGTCCCTTCTTCCTTCAGGTGGCGTTCCTCGCCCCTCATGTGGAGACCGTTCCCCTGAAGTCGGGATTCATCCCCCAGCCGTGGGTGGACACCGACGATCCCGATCCCCAGTTCGGGATCAAGAGCATCCCCCCGCGTCCCGCACCGCGAGACAAGGACAAGTTCCCGAACATGCCGCTGGCGCGTGGTCCGAGTTTCAACGAAGCCGAC
Source organism: Candidatus Nanopelagicales bacterium (assembly GCA_046330625.1). Taxonomy (GTDB): domain Bacteria; phylum Actinomycetota; class Actinomycetes; order S36-B12; genus CAIWTL01. The sequence continues at coordinate 58,621 of JAXLSJ010000011.1, read as the reverse complement.
GTCAGCGACAAGGGTCCCTTCGTCCGCGACCTGCCCCTCCTCACCCACGAGGAGATCCAGGACATGGTCGAGGACAACCGGCGCCGCCGCCGCTCCCTGTTGGCGGTCGACGACGCCGTTCGGGCGGTGGTGAAGAACCTCCGGTCCGCCGGAGAGCTCAAGAACACGATCATCGTCTTCATGGGCGACAACGGCTACCTGCTGGGTCAGCACCGGATCAGCATGGGCAAGTACTTCCCGTATGAACCCGCCCTGCGCATCCCCTTCGTGATGCGAGGTCCGGGGATCCGCGCGAATGCCGAGGTGAACCGGCTTGTGTCCCTGATCGACCTGACTCCGACCCTGTTGGACTTCGCCCACGCCAAGCCCACAGGTCGGCACCCGGACGGCATGTCCCTACGACCCGTCCTGTCCGGACACCACAACATCCGCAAGCGGCCCGTACTGCTGTCCAGCGGTCCACAGCGAGCCCCGAACGGCGAGAACCTCCCTCTGTTCGACGGCGTGCGCAACCCGCATTTCGCTTGGTGGCGCTACGAGGACGGCTTCGAGGAGATGTACGACCTGCGCAACGACCCCGACGAGTTGACCAACATCGCCCAAGATCCGGAGTACGCGCAGGTTCGGGACAAGTTGGTCGCCGAGTGGAATCGCCTGAAGGACTGCTACGGCCGGACGTGCCGCATCCGTGCCTCCGCGCCCTAGTCGTGGCGGCCCACGGACGAGCCACGTCGAAGAGCCTGACGCCACGCCGACCCCTCCCCCGCTGATCAGCGTGTCACGGTGACGGACAATGTGGGGATGTCCGACTCCGACGACTCCGGCGCGACGACAGTGCCCGATGATCCCTCGGCCGAAGGGCTCCCTCCCGACCGGCCCCGCTCGATCATGCGCAAGATCATCGGCGGCTTCTTCTCCTACGGTGTGGTTCTTCTGGCGCTGTGGTTCCTGTTCACCCAGATGTCCGGGCAGGACGTGTCGTCGGCGGTGGCCCTCATCTCGCCGGGCCTGGTGGTCCTGTTCCTGGCCCTCGGCGTGGTCAACCTGGCCACCAACTGGCCGCCCATCACCGCCGGGCTGCCGGGTCTACGGATCCGTGAAGCCGCAGTGACCAACACCGCCTCCGCCGCCTTGTCGAACACGGTCCCGGAGGGAGGCGCGGTGGCAACCGGACTCAACTTCGCGATGCTGCGGTCCTGGGGCTTCCGCCTCGATGACATCACCGCCGAGGTGCTGCTCACCGGAACCTGGTCGCAGATGACCAAGTACGTGCTCCTGAGCGCCGCCCTCGTGCTCGTCTGGCTCCAGGGGTGGGGTCCCGCGGGTCTGGGGTGGGCCGCGCTGATCGTGTCGGTGCTGGTGGCGATCGCCTTCGTCGTACTTGTCCTCGTCCTGAGCAGCGAGCGGTTCGCCCATCGGCTGGGTCGGGTGTGCGATGACACCTGGCATCGCGTGACGTCGCTGGTCCGGCGACCCAGTGACCGGTCCTTCGGGGGCGACATCGACCGTTTCCGGAAGCTGTCGGTGGGACTGATCAGGTTCCGGTGGAGTTCCCTGACCGTCACGACCGCGTTCTCGCAGTTCACCGCCTTCGCCGTGCTGTTCCTCGCCGTGCGTCTGATGGGTTTCGACCGCGCGCAGATCTCGGCCGCGGTGATCCTGCTGGCCTATTCGGCGGTCCTGCTCGCTTCGCTCCTGATCCCGACTCCAGGAGGGCTCGGAGTGGCGGAATTGGTCCTGGTCGGGGTGCTCGGCTATGGGCTGCCCACATCGGCTCAGGCCGCCCTGATGGCGGCGGTGCTGCTCTATCGTCTGGCGACCTTCCTGGTGCCGATCCCCATCGGGCTGGTGACCTACCTGTATTGGCGTCGGTCGAAGTCCTGGCGCCGGCCCGTGGACTCCCGGCCGGTGATGCTTCCGTCGATGAATTCGGTCACCGAACCCGTTGCGTCCACCCCGTAGCAACCAGAATCCTCTCGCCACTCGCCGTCGGGACGGGCACCTGAGCGTGCCGGGGCCCCTACGGGCTCGAGTGGCGAGAGGTTTGCGGTTGCCTCGTCAGTGGCGTGGGAGGCCGCTGTCTCCTCCCCCGCGAGGCGTAGGCCCTGTCGTCGAGAGATCCGCCCAGGGACCGATGCCTCACCGATCGTCGACCCCGCAGCCTGGACAGACGGATCACACAAGCACCAGGAGGCGTTCCCCATGACCGATATCGCGACCGTGGCTCCCCACCCGGGGGCCGTGCCCAGCGCATCTCCCGATCATTCGGGGCCCCGGGGCGTCATCTCGGCCCGGGGAGTCACCAAGATCTACGAGTCGAAGGGCGGTCCCGTGACAGCCCTGACCCACACCGACCTCGACATCCAGCCAGGTCGCCTCACGGCGATCATGGGCGCGTCCGGTTCCGGAAAGTCGACGCTGCTCCACGTCCTGGCGGGCCTCGACCGGGTCACCACCGGACGGGTCTGGGTCGACGGTGTGGAGATCAGCGGTTTGTCCGAGGCGAAGCTATGCCGCCTGCGGTTCGAGCGGATCGGCTTCGTATTCCAGTCGTTCAACCTGATGCCGTCGCTGTCGGTCAAGGACAACATCGAGCTGCCCGCCGCTCTGTGGCGGGTGCCTCTCGATCGGTCGTGGTGGGACCACGTGGTCGACTGTGTGGGCATCGGCCACCGGATGAACCACCTGCCGGCGCAACTCTCGGGCGGCGAGCGGCAGCGCGTCGCGATTGCCCGCGCCCTGGTGACCCGACCCGCCGTGATCGTGGCCGACGAGCCCACCGGAAACCTCGACATCGAGAACCGCGACGCGATCCTCGACTTGTTCCGCAGCCTCGTGGATGACGGTCACTCGGTGCTGATCGTGACCCACGACCCGGTGGTAGCCGACGCGTCGGACGAGGTGATCTTCATCCGTGAGGGCCACGTCTCGGAAGCAGTCCCGACACCACCACGGGTCACGATCGAAGCTCACGTGAGGGGCCTGCGATGAGCGCGAGCCCACGTCGATTGACGCTACGAGGAACCACACGCCTGTGGGCGGTCTCCACGAGCACCGCGCTGGCCACGACACTCGTCGTGACGGGAGGGACGGCACTGCAGCAGTTGTCGGCCGATGCAGAGCGGGCGTTCGTCACCGACACACCCAGGCCCGACCTGATCGTGCCCGCACGTGACGGCGCAGCTTTCACCTCCGCCGACCTCGCTGCGGCCGATCGCGTCGCGGAGGTCGATGATGTCACGGCCCAGGTGCCCCAGGACGACGCTCCATCGGTCGCGCTCATGGCCGGCGATGACCGCCCCTACCTCGGGTCCGCCGTCGGCTATGTCGCCGACGATCCCAGCGGGACTGCGGGCCAACCGCTGTCTCGCGGGGACGTGGTGCTGGATCCGGAGACCGCTCAGGTGCTCAACCTCGCCGTCGGCTCGCACGTCGGTATGCGCGGCTGGCAGGGAGATGTGCGGACGTTCCGCGTGAGTGGACTCACCGAACCCGGCAGCACTCCCGTTCCGAGCCAGGGCGCGACCGTCGGTCTCCCGCTGTCCGACCTCCGGTGGGCCGCGGGTCCCGACGTTCCCACGAACCTCATGGTCACTGCTGCGCCGGATGCGGACACCACCCGCGTTCGCGACGACCTGGCCAGGGCCGGCTACCCGGCTCAGGTGACCAGCGATGCCACCTGGAACGAGGCGCACTCGGACACCAGTTCTGGAGCGATCTACGTGATCTTCGGCATGATCGTCCTGATCGTTCTCCTCATGGGTCTGCTGGCGGTGTCCACCGCGCTGGGCGCGTCGATCGCTGCCAGTCGCAAGGACTTCGCCTGCCTCCGGGCTCTGGGGATCCCCGTGCGGCGCGTGCGTCGCATCCTGCGGACGCAGGCGCTGTTGGCGACCGGCCTGGGGACCGTGATCGGGGTGGCGCTGGGGGCCTGCGCGACGCTTGCCTTGGGCATGACCCCCGGAATCGGCTTCCTGATCGTCGGCGCGACCGCCGGGCTCGTCGCCGGCGCCTGGGGTATGCGCCGGGGACTCAAGCAGCTCGGCGATCTCAGCCCGCTCGAGGCGCTGGGTGAGGCCGAGACCGCCGACAACGACTTGGCCGGAGGACACCGCCGGCTCGGACTGAAGGCCGCGGCGCCCCTGATTCTGGGTGTCGCCTGCTGCGCCGTCGGACTGGTCCCCGGCCCGTCCATGCCGATCGCCCTCCTGGTGGGCGGGATCCTCCTGATGACCGGGGTCAACGTGCTGGCGCCGGCCATCGCCTCTGGCGTCAGTTCACTGTGGGGTGGCCGCTTCGGATCGGACCGGGCGCTGACCCGCATGCTGATCAAGGGCGCTCCCGTCCGTTCCGGTCGGATGATCGGGTTCGCTGCCGCGGGAGTCTGTGTCGCCACGGCGTTGTCGGCGATGCTGATCACCGGTCAGGAACTGGCGTCCGCCTCCGAGGTCATCGACAACAACCCGACCGTCCTGACCTTCGCCCCACGCGACGCGGGCCAGGTCTACGACGCCCTGTACAGCCGGCTTCCCTCCGAGGCTGGCTTCACCTACCCGGGGAACCCATCCGCGGTGCTCGTGGCCCCCTCGTCACTCCCCCAGGCCGAGGCCGCACTGAGCCACGTGACCGTCGAGAACGTGGGAACGGCGCAGTCCGCCGACATCCACATCGACCGCTCGCAGTCGGTGTTCGATGCCGCCATGCGCACCGGGATGGGACTTGCCGTGGGAGCGACCGTCCTCACACTGGTGGGCTTCCTCGCCAGCTCGATCGCGGCCATGAAGCAGCGAGCGGCTCAGCACACCATGCTGCGAGCGGTGGGTCTGCGCCGACGCCGCCTGACCCGGGTGTTGAGCGCCGAGGGCGGGGTGCTCGCCGCAGTCGGGGCAGTGCTCGGAGCAGCTGCCGGGCTGGCGCTGGTGAACATCCTGTTCCTCGGCATCGGCGGGGTGTCGCTCACCGCAGTCCTCTGTGCCCTGGGCCTCGTCGCCGCCACGACCGTGGCCGGTGTCCTGGGTGCCGGGATCCCCGCGATCCGACACGGTCGCAACCGGGCGATCGCCGTTCCGCAGGGGTAGCAATGCGGCTCGGCGGAGTTGGGCGAGCGTCCCCTTCCTGGGGGCGCTCGCCTGCGACACTGGGAGGCCTCATGTGGCAATCCCGCAGTTATCCGGCCTTCTCGACCGTGGCCTCAGTGCTTCTGGTCGGGGCCGCGGTGGCGCTTCGGGCCACTGTCTGGACCGCCCTGGCCTGCTGTCTGTTGGCCGTCGTGATCTGGTGGCGGGCGCGGTTTCCCTTGGTGGTGCTGACCGCCGCGATGGTCGTCCTCGTCGTGTGGCTGCGCATCGACATGCTCCCGCCCGTGGCTGCCGTGGTGCCGTTGGTGGTGCTGCTCACCGCATTCGACGCCGGCCGGTGCGCCCGATCCACCGGGCACGTCCTCTGGGCATTCGGTATCGGGCTCGCCGGTCCCCTGTTGGCGCTCGTGCTGCAGTTCAGCCCTCCTGTCGCGACGGTGATGGCGGCCCTGACCGCCCTGATGATCGCCCTGGGCGCCTGGACCCGAACGGTGCGCCTGGGCCGGACCCGCGAGCGTGAGCAGGAACAGCACTGGATCGCCGAACGGGCGACGCTGGCCGAACGCGAGCGGATCGCCCACGACCTGCACGACTCCCTGGCACACAACTTGGCCATCGTCACCGCCCAGGCCAGCGGGGCCCAGCGCATCGTGTTGCAGGATCCGCAGCGCGCTGCCGAAGCGCTCGGGGTGATTGCCGAGACTTCCCGGCGGGCCCAACGTGAGGTGCGCGCCGTGCTGGGGCTGATCGAACGTGAGACCGCATCGGAGTCGCCGGAAGCGCAGGTGGCCGCGTTGCTGGACGGTGCAGCGGCCGGCGGACTGTCCGTCCGATCCGAGGGACTCGACCAACTGGAGAGGTTGCCGGCGAACCTGCGCCTGGTCGCCTACCGCGTGATCCAGGAGGCGCTCACCAACGCGATCAAGCATCAGGGAGATGGCACGCAGGTGCGGGTGACCGCCCACCGGTCGGATCGCTCCCTGGATCTGGCGATCCGCAGCAAGTCACCGGACCACCCGGATCCCCCTCCCCCGGCACCGGCCGGTGGCCGAGGATTGGCGGGGATGGAACGGCGGGTGCGGGAGTGCGGCGGGTCGTGGTCCGCGGAGCAGGTCGCGCCGGACACGTTCGAGGTCAGGGTTCAGCTTCCCGAGGAGGCGACGTGATCCGTGTCGTACTGGCCGACGACCAGCATCTGGTCCGCTCGGGGATCGCCATGTTGCTGGGGTCCGACCCGGAGATCGAGGTGGTCGGCGAAGCCGCTGACGGCAACGAGGCGCTCGTGCTGGCACGGCAGCTGGCCCCCGACGTGGTGGTCATGGACCTCAAGATGCCGAATCTGGACGGGATCGAGGCGACCCGCCGGATCACCGCCTCCGGTGAGGCCGGTCCTCGGGTTCTCGTGCTGACCACGTTCGACCTGGATGCCGAGGTCCTCGCCGCACTCGATGCCGGGGCGTCCGGATTCATCCTCAAGGACGCCGATCCGGATGACCTCGTCCGGGCGGTGATCACCACCGGCCGTGGTGGTGCCGTCATGGATCCGGGAGTCTTGCGCCGGCTCCTGCCGCGACTTGCCCAGACCGATCCCCGCGGCGCCACGACAGTGGAGCTGTCGGGAAGGCTGACGCCGCGGGAACTGGAGGTGCTGCGCCTCGTCGGGGACGGGCTGTCCAACGCCGAGATCGCCGAGGAGCTGACGATCGCACCGGCCACGGTGAAGACCCACGTATCGAGCATCCTCAGCAAGCTGGGACTCCGCGACCGGACCCACGCAGCGATCCTCGCGCAGCAGGTGCGGGCCGACCCGGGGCCCCGGTGACTTGCCCCGGACCGCGACAGCGGTGAACCTGGGGCCATGCCCCAATTGACCGTTGAAGTCCCGGTGGCGGCGTCGCCGTCTGCGGTGTTCGCGGCCCTGACCGCCTGGGACACCCAAGGAGAGTGGATGCTCGGGACCGACGTCAGGAGCGTGGGCCCCCAGCGCCGCGGTGCCGGCGACCGGCTCGAGGCGTTCACCGGCGTCGGGCGGGTCGGGTTCCTGGACACCATGGTGGTGCGCGACTGGGTCGACGATGTCGAGGTGACCGTCGACCACACCGGCAGGGTGATCCGCGGCTCCGGCACCTTCCGCGTCGAACCCGCCGGCAACGACCGGAGTACGGTCGTGTGGATCGAGGATCTGTCGATCCCAGGAGGCGCTGTGGGCAGATTCCTCTACCGGGTCACGCGGCCGGTCAGCAAGTGGGCGGTGACCCACTCGCTCCGCAAGTTCGCCCGGCAGGTCGAGGCGCGGCAGGCCTGAGTACGGGTCCGGACCGGTCAGGCGCCCGACAGGCCCTTGACCAGCAACAGAACCCCGAGCACCAGCAGGACGACGATCGACACGGTCGATGCGTTGCGCATGAGCCAGTCCCGTCCGGTGGCCAGCGGACCGGCCGCACGGTCCCCCAGGATCACCCGGGCCACGACGGGCACCCCCACCCCGAGGGACCCGATCACCACGAACACCGCGATGGCACCGACCTTGTCGGCTGCGCCCCGCGCATATACCGCGATCTCTGCGCCGGCCGCGATCGCCATGGCCAGGTTCTTGGGGTTGAGACCGGCGAGCAGCGCCCCCAGCCTGGCGGTGGAACTCGGGGTGGCGGACTCCAGGGCGGCCATCCACCCCGGGGGCTCGTGCGAGTCCTTTCCTCGCGAGCCGAGGAACTTGACACCCGCCAGGACCAGGAAAACCGCCCCCGTCACCACCTGCACCCAGTTGATGCTGGGAGCCGGTTCATCGGATGCTTCGGCTGCTGCCGACCCCAGGAACACCGTCACCAGGACGACCGCGGTGAGGGTCACGACCCACGCGATCAGATAGGCCACCACGTTGGCCCGTGTCGTCGACAGCAGCAACAGGATCGGCAGGATCGGGAGAGGGCTCAGGCCCACGACCAACGCGAGCGGCACCATCGTGACCAGGAGGTCCACGGGTGCCGCCTCAGCCGACCCGGGCCGGGCGGCCTCGCGCAATGTCCAACAGCGTGGCCAGCGTGATGTTGCGAGACTGACGCCGCGCGAGTCGCTGCCGACTGTCGGCGGGGACCCGGATGCGCAGGCCCCCGGGCTGGATGCGGAACGTCAGCGGCGCCGGCAACTCCAGTGCCTCGCCGTCGACGCCGACGAAGACGCTCCCCGAGCGGGAACGGACCTCGAAGTGCGGCGTCGTGAACTCGTGCAGATTGGGGTCGCGCTTGCCTAGGCCGATCGCCGTGCGGGTGACCAGCGCAGCGGCCTCGGCCCCTGTCGTGGCGGTGATGGCGAAGACCCCCAGTTCCCCCGTCGTCAGGCTCCGTCGCTGGGACACGTCCAGTTGCGGGCCGAGGACATAGGGGTTGTTGGACACCAGGATGACGAAGGCTCCGTCGACTTCGGTGCCGTCCGGCGTCGTGAACTGCAGGTCGAACGGCCGATCCGCATTCCCCAGCATGGTCGGCAGTAGCTCCATGGAGGTCTGCCGCTTGGCGTCGCGGTAGCCCTCCTCCTGCACGATGGTCGCGTACACCCCCATCGAGGCGTTGTTCACGAACAGCCGATCCTCGTCACCGGCATGGATCGTGGCGTAGTCGATGGATCGTTCCACCGCCTCGGTGAAGGCGATCAAGCCCGCTGCCGGATCCTCGCGGTCGAGTCCCAGGTCGAGGGCGAAGTGGTTGCGGGTGCCGGCGGAGATACAGACGAACGGAAGGTCCAGCTCCGACGCGACTGAGGCAACCAGCGCCTGAGACCCGTCGCCTCCGGCCATGCCCAGGCAGTCGGCTCCTCGGGCGACCGCATCACGGGCCAACTGCTCGAGATCGTCCCCCGGCTGGAGCAGGACGACCTCGACCCCCTGCTCCCGGGCCCTGTCGATCAGGTGGAACTTCTCCACCTTGCCGCCACCGGATTTGGGATTGGCGATGAGGACCGGATGGCGCGGCCGCTCGGCCATGACGACGTCGCCCGCGTGCAGCCCCTGTGCGAGCGCCAGTCGCGCCTGACTTGCCGCGGCGGCGAAGAGGATCAGGGCCAGCACGCCGACCAGGATCGCGGTGTCGGAGTTCGTGACACCCTTCACCAGTCCGATGCCGATCAGTACCACTCCCCCGGCTGCGACGACGATACCGATCGCCCGGCGTGGCATACGTTCGGTGACGACCCACCACCCGCCCCAGCCGGCGAGGAAGAGTCCGAGGATCGCCACGACGAGCATGGCCGGGTTGCGCAGAACAGCCACGGCGACGACCACCACCAGCAGCGCGCTGCAGACGAGTGCGACGATGGCCTGGACCCGCTGGGACGTGGAGGGGACGACGCCACTCCTGTCAGTGTCGGTCGACATCGTCCGCCCTCCGCTCGCCGGGGCCCGCTCCCGGGACCGGGGTCCATTCTGCCCCGGTGAGGGCGCGGAAGGCCTTGGTCGCGCTGGTGACGGTGGGGAAGAACTGGTCCTCGGTGTACTGCTCGTACAGTCCGTAGTCCCGCAGCTTCTCCTTCACCTTGCCCTTCATCTCGGCGATGATCAACCGGTGGCCGCGCTTCTCCAGCGTGGCGTCGAGTTCCTCGAGCATGTCGCAGGCCGTCGTGTCCGCATCGCTGACAGACTCCGCGGCCAGCACGATCCACCCCGGCTGGATGTCCCGCATGGCATCGCTCCGCTCGAGCACGAAGTTCGAGAACGATGTCGCGTTGGCGAAGATCAGGGGCGCGTCGAAGCGCACGATGGCACAGCCCGGCAAGGTGTTCAGCAGCGTCTGGTCGTAGCGGTCGAGATCGTGATAGCCGGGCTGGTCGTCCAGACGGCCGAGTTCCGCGTGATACGGCCACCACACGCGCCGGAACACATTCGCGATGGACAGGGTCACCGCGATCGCGATACCCGGCAACACCCCAAGAGCCACCACGCCGAGGAACGCCACCATCATGATCGCGAAATCGGTACGACGCTGGCGCCAAAGGCGGCGCGAGGCGGGGATGTCGGCGAGCGACCAGGCCGCGGCGATGACCACTGCGCCCAAGGTCGGCTGGGGCAGATCCTGCATCAGTCCGGGGATCGCCACCAACATCAGGGTGATCACCGCCGCCCCGACCAGGCCGGTGAGCTGACTCTTGGCACCGGCCTGATCGGCCACCGCCGTTCGCGAGCCACTAGTCGACACCGGGAACCCCTGGAACAGCCCCGCCGCGATATTGGCGGCGCCGATCCCGATCATCTCCTTGTCGCCATCGACAGATTCACCTCGGCGAGCGGCGAACGAGGATGCCGTCGAGATCGTGTCGGTGAGGGCCACGAGGGCGATGCTGCATGCCCCGGCGAACAGCACGGCGACATCGGTCAGCCCGATGGCCGGCCAGGTTAGCGAAGGGAATCCTTGAGGCAGAACACCGACGACCTTCACCCCCCGGTCGGCCAGTCCAGCCAATGCGGACACGAGGATGGCGAACACGACGGCCACCAGTACGCCCGGGACCTTGGGGATGAACCGCTTGCAGGCGATGATGATCAGCAGGCTGGCGATCCCGATCGCCGCTGCCGCGGGTACCACCTCGCCCTGGGCGACCCCTTGGAAGAATCCGACCACATCGCCGCGGAACCCGTCGGAGTCGACGGAGAAGCCCACCAGCTTGTCGAGCTGGCCGACGATGATCGTCAGGGCCAAGCCGTTCATGTACCCGAGCATTGTGGGCTTGGACAAGAGGTCGGCGATGAAGCCGGCCTTCCACAACCCCGCCGCGACCATGATCGCCCCGGTCATCAGCGACAGCATTGACGCGAGCGCAACTGCCTTTCCAGGGTCCCCCTCGGCCATGGCCAGCGGCAGGACTGTGGCGGCGATCATCGGCCCCAGCGACGAGTCGGGACCCAGGACGAGGATGCGCGATGCGCCGAAGACCGCGTACCCGATCAGGCAGAGGACCGACGTGTACAAGCCGGTCACCGGGGGAAGGCCCGCGAGTTCCGCGTACGCCATGCCCTGCGGCACCAGAAGTGCCGACAGCACGAGACCCGCCGTGATGTCACGTCCCAGCCACGTCCGCTTATACGGCAGGAGTGCCTGGAACAGGAGCCGCTGCCGCGTTGCCGCCGTCGGCGTGGTCGTGGTCACCGGACCAGAGTGCCAGCGCCGGAGCTCGCAGGTGGGCGGGCTCGCTCGAATCGCCCGTGTCGCCGCAGCGCGAGCAGGGCCCGAAGATCACTACGCTGCGTCAGGTGAGCGGCACGGACATCCAGGAGGCGGCGTCCCACACCCGCGTCTCCCCGATCCGTATCGTCGTCAGCGCCTTCCTGGGTGTTGCCGTCATCGCCCTCGTGGTCTGGTTCATCGATCAGAACGCCGCGACGTATGAGGAGGCGATCACCGAACTCACCACCATCCCCACGGCCTGGATCGCGGTCCTGGTGGTGGCCGCGCTGATCAACATCGTCGTCTATCCCTTCACGGTCCTCGTCGCTGTCCCGGGGCTGTCCTACTGGCAGGGGTTCGTGGAGCGACAGTCCGGATTCCTGGTCAGCAATGCCGTACCGGGGGGCGGGGCGGTCGCCGTCGGCACCCAATACGCGATCCTCAACCGCTACCAGGTCTCCCCCGCCCTGTCGGCGGCAGCCGTGAGTGCCGACGCGGTCTGGACCTATCTGCTGACCTTGGGCATGCCGTCGCTCGGCGTGGCCCTTCTGGTGCTGGAGGGGCGGACCAACGGACACCTCACCGGCATCGCGATCATCGGTCTCATCGCCTTCATCGTCTCCCTGGTGGTGATCGTCCTCGTCGTCCGCAGCGAGGCGGGGGCACGACGGGTGGGCACGTGGGGGCAGGCGGTCGTCGACCGCGTCTTCCGGGTGATCAAGCGGGATCCGCCGGACGTCGTCACCGCCGCCGTCGATTTCCATGACAGCGCCCACGACCTGATCTCCCGCAAGTGGGTCGCCCTCACCGTGACCAACGTCGCTGCGCAGGCCACACCCTTCCTGGTGCTCGTGTGTGCCCTCGCCGGGATCGGTGTCTTCCCCGATCAGGTGTCACTCATCGAGGCCTTCGCCGCCTACTCCGCCGCGATCCTCCTCACGTCGTTCCCGCTCACCCCTGGTGGATTGGGAACCGTGGACATCGCGCTGATCGGACTTCTGGTGGCCTTCGGGGCGACGCCGGGTCAGGCTGCTGCCGCCGATGTCATCTGGCGCCTCTTCTGGTTCCTCCCCCAGTTGGTGGTCGGGCTGGTCGCCTTCCTGGGATACCTGGTCGCCCGGCGACGACACCCGTCCCCCTGACCGGACGCCGGGCGTGGGCCACGTGGGTCGTTTCCGCTGCATCAGGGGACAACCGCCCGTAGGGTGCTCCCAACCGAAGAATGAACGGAGCTGTCGTGCGTTTCAGCAAACCCCTGGGGGCCGCGGTCGCCGCAGGAGTGTGTGCCTCGATGATCGGCGCGCCTGCCGCCCTGGCCGGCAACGATCAGGAGGGCAAGTCCACCCTCGAGCAGACCATCAAACGTTCCAAGGACGGATGGCGGAAGCTCACCAAGCAGAAGGGCGAGCCCTACACGGTCCGCACCGACATCACGAAGGCCAAGAAGGGCCGGTCGGATCGCCGCAGTTCGCTGACCTTCTTCGGACAGCTCACCGATCCCCAGATCGCCGACGAGATGTCGCCCGCCCGACTCGAACTGGTCGACCCCATCAGCGGCCCCACCTCGGCGGCCTGGCGGCCTCAGGAGGCGCTGGGGGTGCGGGTGTTCGACTCCACGATCCGCAACATGGACGCCAACCGCGTCAGCCGGGTCAGCGACAGTCGGGGCAAGTACGACAAGCTCAGGTTCGCCATCCTGACCGGCGACATCGCGGACAGCGCCCAGAAGAACGAGGTCCAGATGTTCCGCGAGACTCTCGAGGGCGGGACCGTGGATCCCTTCTCGGGCAAGCTCATCAAGACCGAAGACCAGGCCAAGTGCCGGGTTCTCGGTGGCCAGTTGACCGATGACGAAGTCAAGATGCTCAACAAGCGGGTGAAGAAGCGCCAATACACCGGCGTTCAGAACTTCAAGGACTGGCCTGGTCAGGGTAATGACCGGTACCAGGGATTCTGGGATCCGAACATCGGCGCGACCGGCGACATGTTCGGATACGGGTCCTTCCCGAAGTACCCGAACCTGATGGATGCGGCCCAGAAGAAGCTGAAGTCCAAGGGTCTTGGTTTTCCCTGGTACATCACCCGCGGCAACCACGACACCTTGGTCCAAGGCAATGTGCCGGCGAACCAGAAGGTCTCGGTGCTGTCTATCGAGGGCATCGCGACCGGCTGCAGCAAGCCGTGGCCCAACAAGGACGTCAACCCCGAGGACGCCAAGGGACTGCCCGGCGACCAGGTCTTCCAGTGGCTGTCCCAGCCGCCGCAGTTCAACGGCGTCATCAATGCCCTGACCAAGATGCAGCCAGTGCCACCGGACCCGGATCGGCGCTACGTGTCTAAGCTGGAGTTCAAGGACATGCTCAAGGGCTCTGATGACGGTCACGGCTTCGGATACGTCAGCAAGCAGCAGCTGAAGGCGTCCAACCAGAACGCCACCTACTACGGCTTCAACCGCGGCAAGTTCCGGATCATCATGCTCGACACCAACGCCGAAGGCGGCGGCGCGAGCGGGAACGTCGATGATCCCCAGTTCCAGTGGCTGAAGAAGCAACTGGACAAGTACTCCACCGTCGAGGTCCGCAACGGCAAGATCAAGCGTGACAGTGGCAAGAACAAGATGATCATCATCTCCTCGCACCACACGCTGGGGACGATGGACAACCCGACGCCCGACGAGGCCGCCGGCGTGTGCACGGACCCGATGGAAGCCGGTTGCGACAGCGACCCGCGGAACTCGGAACCCTTGCACTTCGGTCGGTCGGGGAAGCAGCCGCTCGACCAGCTGCTGCTGCGCTACCCGAACGTGGTCGCCTACGTGAACGGTCACACCCACCACAATGCGGTGAGTTCGTACACGCGGCCCAAGGGCAGCAAGTACCGCAGTGGGTTCTGGCAGATCAACACCGCGTCGCACGTCGACTGGCCGCAGCAGAGTCGCACGGTGCAGTTCATGGACAACCATGACGGCACCCTGTCGATCTTCGGCACGATCCTGAACACGGCCGCCTCGGTCAAGGCGCCGAAGCCCGGGACCAACGCCATGAAGATGAGCAACTCGCAGCTCGCGTCGCTGTCGCGGCAACTCGCGGCCAACGATCCCCAGATGAAGGCCACCACCGACGGCGGCGGTCCGGGGAAGAAGAAGGACCGCAACGTCGAGTTGCTGCTCAAGGACCCCCGCGTTCTGTGGCAGGCCCACGGAAACGGGTGACACCGAGCAGTCAAACGCCGACGAAGGCGCCGCGGGAGGACCACTCCCCCGGCGCCTTCGCCGTTTTCCCGGGGGAGTGCGTCACCATCCGACTACAGCGGGTAGGCTAAGTCTACGTAGCGTCAGGAGGGATCGACGTGCGACGAGGTCTGGCGGCCCTGGTCGGCATGGTGCTGGCGGTCGCCCTCAGCGTGGCGCCGGCCCGGGCCGACGAGGGCCTCTCGCTGACCTGGCATGTCGATGCCCTGGAACCGCTCACCGTGGAGTTGACCGTCACGAACGAGTCGGACCGCGTGCTGACCGGATGGGACGTGTCCGTGCCGTTCCCGCACCTGGTGACCGACGTGACCGGGGCCGTGTCCGTCCAGGATGATCGTGAGTTGACGCTGTCCTCACTGCGTGAACTGGCTCCGGGGGCCAGCACGACCGTGCACCTGCGGGTGGCGGCCCTGGGACCGGCGCCGCTGGGCCCCGCCTCGTGCACCACGCGGGCGCCCCTGGACTGCACCGTGGCCGCGAACTCCGACGAGCCGCGAGCGCTTCCCAGCCCCAGCCCGTCGGTCGCGCCGTCCGCGCAGCTGGAGTTGGACTACCGGGTGGTCGACGACTGGGGCTCCGGGCAGTCGGTCGAGGTGTCCGTCACCAACGCGTCGGCCACGGCCGCAGACACCTGGAGCGTGGCGATCCCGGCCGGGGTCCATGTCGTGTCGCTGACCGGGGCCGCCTCGACTTCGGGCGGTGGCGTGATCCGGGCGGTGGGTCATGACTACCTCGCACCGGGCGACACCGTGGCGTTCACGGCGACGGTGGAGCCGGGACGCAGCGCCGCCTGGACCGAGTGTCGGGCGGTCATCGACGGCTACCCAGCGGGCTGCACCATCACTGCCGCGGATTCGTGGCTGCGCTATCCGGAACTTCCGGGCTGGTGATGCCCGCCAGCCGCCGGGCCAGTTGCTTCTTGTCGGCGAGGTCGGCCTGCCGTTCGATCTGCACCCGCTGAGCCTGCGGCGACCCCGCCCCGTGCAGCGACTCGGTCAGGTAGCCCACGGCATTGCGGCCCATGGTCATGTTCTCGATCAGGCGCAGCACCCGACGCCGGTCGGCGGTGGCCCGCCCCGAACCTGGCGACAGATACTTGTCGAGCACCGGACCGATCTCGACGTCGCGGAACTCCTCGTCGCCGGGGAGGGTCACCAGGAGCCCACCCGCCAGGTCCTGAGCGAGTCGGCCGATCTCGTAGGGGAACCGGGTCACGTTGTGCTTGCAGATGTTGGCCAGCAGGCCGTCGTTCTCGAAGTTCCCCGCCGGACGGGCGAAGGACTCATGCGACGAGGCGATCCCCGCGGCGTAGATGGTCTCGTTGAGGTGAACCATCTCGACCAGCTTGTCGCGCACGTGGGACGCCCGGTCCACCCCGTGGTACTCGGCGACCAACGCGGCGGCGCCGATGAGGACGTCGCCCACACCGCTCTTGCAGACGTAGCTGCGCCGATGGTAGGCGGTGAACCTCTCGACGAGGTCGGCGGCGAACTCCCACTCTCCGTCCATGAACACGTGTTCGGTGGGGATGAGCACATCGTCGAAGATCACGAGCACCTCCTGCCCGGCGAAGCAGGCATTGCCCGCGTCGATGTCCGAACCCGATGCGCGGTCGTCGCTCGCCTGGCGACCGTAGACGTAGGTGATCCCGGGCGCGTCGACCGGGACGGCGCCGACCACCGCGTAGTCCCGATCGTCGGACGTCAGCCGCTGGGTGGGCATCACGAGCATCCAGTGGGAGTTCAGCGCCCCCGTCTGATGGGCCTTCGCGCCGCGGATGACGACCCCGTCATCACGGCGTTCGACCACTCTCAGGAACACGTCCGGATCCGGCTGGCGGTGCGGGGGCAGGGACCGGTCGCCCTTGGGGTCGGTCATGGCGCCCCCCACGACCAGGTTCTGGCGTTGTACCTCGGCCAGCCAGGTGCGGAACCGCTGGTGGTAGTCGGTGCCCGCGGACGTGTCGATGTCGAAGGTCAGCGAGAAGAGCGCGTTGATTGCGTCCATGCCGACACAGCGTTGGAAGCAGGTCCCGGTGCGTTGCCCGAGTCGTCGTTGCATCCGGTTCTGGGCCACGACATCGTTCACGTCGGTGGTGACGTGCAGGAATCTGTTCACCGGGGCGTCGATCACGGTGGACCCGGCGGTGGCCAGCTGCGGGTCCTCGGTGGCCAGCGCGTAGGTCTCGGCCATGGCGTTGACCGACGGCGCGATCACCGGGTGGTCCAACGGCTCGGCTACGCGCTCCCCCATCAGGTGGACGCGCAGGTCGCGACCGCGCAGACTCGCCCGGTAGTCGTCCGCCGAGGTGATCGGATCCCCCGGGCTCCAGGTCATCGTCGGTTCGGCTTCAGGGTCCACAACACGCTCATCGACCCCGTCTGGGTGCCGTCCTCGGTGGTCAGAGCGACCTCGACGCGGAATTCGGGTCGTCGGCCCTCGTCGAGTTCGGCGGAGATGTCGTCGGGGTCCCGGTCCAGGGTGGCGGTGGCGGTGACGGGGCCCTTGGCGAACTTGAGGTAGCGGATCGTGGCTTCGACGGCCAGCGGGGTGGCATCGCCCATGCGGTCGCCGAAGTTCACGAACACGAGTGCCCCGGAGGCCGACTCACCGAGGGTGAACATGGCGCCGGCGTGGGGTCCGGCGACGTGGTTGTGATACTCGGGCTGGTCGGGCAGGACCATGACGGCCCGGCGGGTGTCGAGTTCGGTGAACTCCAACGAGAGCGTGCCCACCATCGGCACGGCTTGGGGGAAGGTGGTCCTGACGACGTCGATGTCCAATGCCATGGGGCGACTGTAACGACCGCCCCGGCCGAACCGGCCACCGCCTAGGCTGACCGGATGGACGACGTCGTGCTCGCCGGGATCGACATCGACGGTGTGGTCGCCGATGCGTCACATCGCCTGCACCATGTCGAGCGCCGACCCAAGGACTGGCCGGCGTTCTTCGCCGCCGCCGACGCCGATCCGGTCCTGCCCCAGGGAGCCGCGGTGGTGGCGGAACTCGCCGCGTCGGGGTTGACGATCGTCTACGTGTCCGGACGGCCCGAGTCGCTGCGCTCCGTCACCGCCGACTGGCTCAGCCGCCACGGACTCCCCGAGGGTCTGCTGTACCTGCGTCGCCCCCGGGACTTCCGCCCCGCCGCCCAGGTGAAGGTCCAGCTGTATCGGCGGCTGCAGCGGGAGTACCCGGTCGGCCTGATCGTGGATGACGACACGGCCGTGGTGGACGCCCTGCGCCTGGCCGGTTTCGAGGTGAGGCTGGCCGACTGGATGCCGGCCCGCGATCCCCTGCGCCAGGCGCAGGAGCGCGACGGTCGGACGTGAGTCGTCGGCTGCGGCCTCAGCCGACCTGGACCGCCTTGGCGCGCAGGTCCAGTTCCTTCTGTATCGAACGCATCAGGGCATCGGGCAGGCCCTCCTCGTCACGTAGCCGCAGGAGCTCCTCCTGCTCCGCATGCACCATGCTCAACCGGAGCTCCGACGTCGTCAGCGGGGCGTCGTCGTCCGTCTGCTCGTCCTCGACCTCGGACTCCTCGAGCCGCTCGACGCGGATGTCCACCGCGGTGCGCAGGCTGGTGACGGTCGTGGGGGGAAGGGGTGTCCCGGCGCGATCGGCGGCCGCGACCATCTCGTCGAGTCGTTCCAGCGACGCGTGGGCCAGGGCCAGCCGAACCCGCTGCACTGTCCGGGAGTCGTCGTCGGGCGGCAGGTCGCACCGGCGGGCCAGCGGCCCCATGGTCGGCGCCAAAAGCAGCGACACCACCACGACGCAGAACGTGATGCTGATGATCAAGGAGCGGGCGGGGAACTCCGCACCCGCGCTGGTGGTCAGGGGCAGGGTGAATGCCGCCAGGGCCGAGATCGGACCGCGGGTGCCCGCCCACGCGAGGACGATCCAGCCACGGCGGTACTCCCGCCGCGTGCCGGCGATGGTCGTCATGCCGTAGACGAAGACGAATCGCGTGGCGATGAGGGCGATCACGACGACCGGGACGACGATCAACAGTTGCCGGTGTTCGTCGGGGGTCAGTTGCCGGAGAGCGTCGGGGACGTCGATACCGACGAGGAAGAACGCCACCGCCTGCAGGATGAAGATGACTGCTCGCCACAGACTCGTGGCCTGCAGCCGACCGGCGTAGGTCGCCGTCGACGATGTCGCGTGGGCCAGGATCAGTGCGGCCACGACGACCGCCAGGATGCCCGACCCCTCGACCCGTTCCGCGGCAGCGTAGATCGGGAACGGAGCGATCAGGATGACCCCGTTGGCCACGGTCGTGTCCCGGGCCCGCGCGGTGAGCAGCGCCAGGAGCCAACCCGCCAATGCCCCGACGAGCAGTCCGAGCGCCACACTCTCGACCAGGATCAGGGACACCTCGCCGACCGCGACGCTGCCCGCTGCCGCAGCCACCGAGAAGACCCGCAGGAGGGTCAGCGCGGTGCCGTCGTTGACGAGGCTTTCGCCTTCGAGGATGTTCACCAGCCGCCGCGGGAGTGCCACAGAGCGCGCTGTCGCCGAGACCGCGACCGCGTCAGTCGGGCCGAGGATCGCCCCCAGGCAGAGGCAGGCTGTCAACGGCACACCGGGGAGCAACAGCGCAGCCACGCCCCCGACCACGAAGGCACCGACGATGACCAGGCCGATCGCCAGCGCCATGACGGGTCGCGAGACCGTGCGCAGGTCCACGATCGAACTGCTGAGCGCCTCGCCGAACACGAGAGGTGCGAGGACCACCACCAGCACGAACTCAGGATCCGCCGGGGCGTCCGGGCCGATGGGCAGCAGCCCGAAGATCAGACCCGCCCCCAGCAGCGGCAACGACGGATTGACTCCCCGGTTGCGGGCGAACGCGGCCACCAGGACCGCCACGACGATGAGTCCACCGAACTCGGTGATCTCACTCGTCACAGGCTGCCGTCGCCGGCGTACTCCGATACCGGTGGGCAGGAACAGACGAGGTTGCGGTCCCCGTAGGCCTGGTCGATGCGGGACACCGGCGGCCAGTACTTATCGGCCACCAACTCCGGCACCGGGTACACCGCCGTACGTCGGGAGTAGGGCCGGTCCCAGTCGTCGACCAGGATCTCGGCGGTGTGGGGTGCGTGCCGCAGCGGCGAGTCGGTCACCGGCCAGACCCCCGCCGACACCTTGTCGATCTCGTCGCGGATCGCGATCAGGGCGTCACAGAAGCGGTCGAGTTCCGCCAGGCTCTCGCTCTCGGTGGGTTCGATCATCAGGGTTCCGGCCACGGGGAACGACATGGTCGGGGCGTGGAACCCGTAGTCGATGAGCCGCTTGGCGACATCCTCGGCGGTGATGCCGGTTTCCTTGGTGAGCGGCCGCAGGTCGAGGATGCACTCGTGGGCCACGAGGTCGTCGCGACCCGTGAACAGGATCGGGTAGGCCTTGGAGAGTCGACGTGCCACGTAGTTCGCCGACAGCACGGCGACTTCGGTGGCCCGTCGCAGGCCGGCAGCGCCCATGAGGCGGATGTAGGTCCAGGGGATGGGCAGCACTCCGGCACTCCCCCACGGCGCTCCCGACACGGGACCCACACCCCCGTCCGGGTATCCGCGTCCCGTCGGTCCCGCCTCGGGTCGCAACGGGTGCCCCGGAAGGAACGGCGCCAGGTGGCTCTTGACCGCGACCTGGCCCACGCCCGGTCCGCCGCCACCGTGCGGGATGGTGAAGGTCTTGTGCAGGTTCAGGTGACTGACATCGGCGCCGAACTGGCCGGGCCGGGCGATCCCCACCAGGGCGTTGAGGTTCGCCCCGTCGACGTACACCTGCCCACCGGCAGCATGCACGAGGTCGCACATGGCCGTGACCTCGGTCTCGAAGACCCCATGGGTCGACGGATACGTGATCATGAGAGCGGCGACCGTATCCCCCTTGGCCTCGAGCTGCGCCCGCAGGTCGTCGATGTCCACGTCGCCGTTCTCGCGACATCTCACGACCGAGACGGTCATCCCCGCCATGACGGCACTTGCCGCGTTGGTGCCGTGGGCGCTGCTGGGGATCAGACACACGACCCGCTGGTCGTCGCCCCGACTGCGGTGATAGGCGCGGATGGCCAGGAGGCCGGCCAACTCGCCCTGGGACCCGGCATTGGGCTGCACGGACACCGCGTCGTAGCCGGTGATCTCGGCCAGCCAGGCCTCGAGTTGTGCGATGAGGTCGCGGTACCCGGTGATCTCATGAAGCGGGGCGAACGGATGCACGTCGGCGTAGCCGGGCCACGAGATCGGTTCCATCGCGGTCGCGGCATTGAGTTTCATCGTGCACGAACCGAGCGGGATCATCGCCCGGTCGAGGGCGATGTCGCGGTCGGAGAGTCGACGCAGGTATCGCAGCAGTTCGGTCTCGGACCGGTACTGGTGGAACACGGGGTGGGTCAGGTAGTCGCTCTCCCGGCGCAGGGGCACCGGGATGGCCTCGGAATCGGAGACCTCGCCAGGAACCTCGGAGCGGGCGAGTGCCTCGCCGAACTCGGGCACTGCGCTGGCCAGACCCTGCCAGACCGCCATGACGTGGTCCATGGTGGTCAACTCGTCGGTGCTGACCGACACGGAGTCCCGATCGACGTAGCGCACGCCGACACCGAGGCGGTCGCATTCGCGCAGGACCGCTTCGGCGCTGCCCGGGACCCGGAAGGCGACGGTGTCGAAGAACGACTCGTGCAGTAGGTCGACTCCCCCGGCACGCAGGCCCTGCGCCAGGGCGTAGGCGTGGGAGTGGGCGCGCTCGGCGATGGCCCGCAGGCCCTCGGGGCCGTGGTAGACGGCAAAGGCGCCGGCGATGACGGCCAACAGGACCTGCGAGGTGCAGATGTTGCTGGTCGCCCGGTCGCGGCGGATGTGCTGTTCCCGGGTCTGGAGCGCAAGACGCAGCGCGGGCCGACCGTCGGCGTCGACGCTCACCCCCACGAGGCGACCGGGCAGCGCCCGCTCCAGGCCCTCGCGCACGCTCATGAATCCGGCGTGGGGTCCGCCCATCCCCATCGGGACACCCAGGCGCTGGGCCGAGCCGACCGCGATGTCGGCACCGAACTCCAGGAGGCCGCAGGATGGTCAGCGCCAGCAGGTCGGTGGCGACGGCGATCCACCAGACCCGCTCCTGGCGGCGGCCGACCGGTGCCGGATCGCTGATGTCACCGAGGCTGCTGGGGTAGGACAGGAGGACCCCGAAGGCGTCGTCGGGCGGTCCGACTGAGGCGCACATCGCGGATGTCGGTGATCCCGATGAGTTCGGCGCGGGTCTGGAGCACGGCGATGGTCTGGGGGTGGGTGTCGGCGTCGACCACGAACGTGTCGGACTGGCTGCGGGACGTGCGCCGCGCCAGCGCCATGGCCTCCGCGGCAGCGGTGGGTTCGTCGAGCAGCGAGGCATTCGCCACGGGCAGACCAGTCCAGGTCGCTGATCAGGGTCTGGAAGTTCAGGAGCGCCTCGAGCCGTCCCTGCGAGATCTCGGGCTGGTACGGCGTGTAGGCGGTGTACCACGCGGGATTCTCGAGGACCCGGCGACGGATCACCGCGGGGGTCTCCGTGCCGTAGTACCCCATGCCGATCAGCGGCGTGGTCAGGTGGTTGCGGGCAGCCAGCCCCCGCAGTTCCGTGAGCGCGTCGGACTCCGTGCAGGGTTCGGGGCGCAGCCGTGTGCGCGGATGTCCGGCGGAAGAACTGCGGCGATCGGGGCGTCGAGGTCGTCGAACCCGAGTTCGGCCAGCATCGCGGCGATGTCGTCGTCCGAGGGCCCGACGATGCCGTCCGACGAAGCGGGACAGGGGACGGGACTCCATACGCTCTCCGCTCAGCCGGTACGGGCGGTGCCGGGCCGCGAGTTCGTCGACGGCGCCTTCGAAACGAAATTCGCCCCGTCCGGCCGACTCGCCAGGCAGGGTCGAAGACCTCGTGCCACACACTGCCGACGGCGATGCCGAACACTCCCTGGCCGCCGCGGACGAGATCCGATGACCTCGTGTTCACTGCGGCATTCGTAGATGCTGGCGCCGTCGCTCATCCATGATCTGCGCCAGATCGGCATCGCGATCGCCGAGGTGCTTCACGGCTGCCCGGATGTTGGGCAGGAGACCCCGGTGTCGATGAGGCGTTTGACGATCCGCAGGATCAGGATGTCGCGGAACGAGTAGAGCCGCTGCCGCCCCGACCCCACGGCATTGCGGATGGAGGGTTCGGCAGGCGGTACGGGCTGGTGATCAGTTGGCGGTAGGTGATCCCCGCGGCGTTGCAGGCGACGGGTCCCCGATAGCCGATGTCCTCGGGCAAGGGGCTGGATTCGCTGTCGTCCGAAAAACGCAGTCTGTTCATCGCCGGCATGGCTCGGCGTCTCGGCCGTCGGGCTCTCATCGGCCATAGGGCTCTCCTGCCAGTCGAACGCCTACCCTTTCGCCGACAACGGACCCGGTGGGCCCGTCACCAACCCCGGAGGGCATGTCGACGAGTGAGTCACAGTCTAGTTCCGGAACCTAGAGGAGACACCCCGCGCGGTCAACGACATGCCGCGGGACACGCCGACGTGTCACCCGGGTGAGTCGAAGTCCTCGGGAGTCACGTGGTCGAGGAACTCCCGGAAGCGTTCGACCTCCTGCTCCTGGACGCCGGGATCGGGTTCGTTGTCGGACGACGCCTCGGCGTCCACGTCCTCGATCTCGACACCCGCCTCGTCCAGCAGTTCCGCCGTCGCCAGGACCGGGGCTCCGGTGCGCAGGGCTAGGGCGATGGCGTCGGAGGGCCGGGCCGACACCTCGGCGCCGGATGCGAACGTCAGGGTGGCGTAGAAGACCCCGTCCGCCAGATGCGTGATGCGCACTTCCTGCAACTCCTGACCCAGGGCGTCGATCAGGTCCTTCATCAGATCGTGGGTCAGCGGGCGGGGCGGCGTGACCCCTTCCTGGGCGAACGCGATGGCGGTCGCCTCCACCGTGCCGATCCAGATCGGCAGGTACCGAGAGGTCCCGGTTTCGCGCAGCAGGACGACCGGCTGATTCGACGGCATCTCGAGACGGACGCCCACTACGTCCAACGGTCGCACGTCTTCACCTTAGCCCGGCTGAGGGTCGGCTGAGCAAGTGAGCGGGTCGGGAGACGGGCACCGTCAGCGCGTGGTGCGACGCGGGCGGTGGCCGGACGTGGGGCTCTGCCGATGGAGTTCGGCCCGCACCTGCCAGTAGTGGGCATCGCTCAGGGCGTCGAGCATGCGTGCCGCGGCGTCGGTGCGCGCCTCGCCGCTGAGGTGGGCCATCGCGGTCCCGATCAGGTGGGCGTCGCGGGAAGCGGCGTTGCGTGCCTGGCGCATGTGCCGGGGGTCCACGCCGAAGCTGGTGAGGGTGGCGTAGGCGCGGCAGTACTGCACGTCCGCTCCCGTGAACCGGTGCGCCTCGTCGGCCACGATGACCTTGACCTCGATGAGGGCTTGGAGCTGGTCGGGGGTCAACCCGCTGGCCTCGGCGAGTTCCGAACGCGAGAAGTAGGCGTTGGGGTCGACATCGGTCGTGCGGGCGCGGTCCTCCGGCGGGTCGGGCAGGGCCGCGATCTCGACCTGTGGTTGAGGTCGAACTGCCTCGCGCAGGGTGCCTGCCGCCAGATGGTCCTTGATGACCCGCAACGGGAGGTAGCGGTCGCGTTGGGCGGTCAGCACCAGACGTAACTGATCGATGTCGTCGGCGCTGAATCGCCGGTAGCCCGACTTGGCCCGATGCGGGGACACCAGGCCCTCCGACTCGAGGAACCGGATCTTCGAGATGGTCACCTCGGGGAAGTCGGGGGTGAGCAGGCTGAGGACCTCGCCGATCGTGAGGGAGGCGCGACCGCTCTCCTCCATCATGGCGCTCATGCGGGAACCGCCTGGAAGAACAGGAACCGGTACTTGCCGATCTGCACCTCGTCGCCTGTGGTGAGGACCACGGTGTCGACCAGTTTCTTGTTGACGTAGGTGCCGTTGAGGCTGCCGACGTCGGTGACGGTCCAGCCCTCGTCGGTGCGGGCGAACTCCGCATGGCGTCGGCTCACGGTGACGTCATCGAGGAAGACGGTGGAGTCCGACCCGCGACCGACCGTGACCGGGGAGTCCTTGAGCTCGAACCGTGCCCCCTCGGCGGGGCCGCGGTGGATGACCAGCACGGCCTCGCCCGGTGCCAGCCCCGCCACTGCTTCGGGGTCGAGCACGGGCAGCGGTCCGCTCTCGTCGACCTGGGGCATCGCTGTGGTGTCGCCGGTGGCCAACGCCGTGCCACACGAGCTGCAGAAGCGGCTGTTGGGCAGCACCGGCTGCCCACAGGTGGGGCACAGGACCAATTCGATGTTGGCCGTCATCTCGGCAGGCGACTCCGCAGCACTCCGCGACGAATCATCCCCACCGTCCGGCGGCACGGCGCCAGAGGGCGCACCCGATTCCGACATCCCGACTCCCACCCGAACACCCCAACGGCCACAGTGACGTGGCTCACTGAAACCTAGGCCAGTAGCACGGCGTGGGTCAACCCGGACTGGAGGTTCAGGTGCCCCCGGTCGCCGTCAGAGGGCAGCGATGTGACTGTCGTAGGCCTCGACCGTCAGAAGCTCCACGGCATCGCCCTCGACCTTGACCTCAACGAGCCACCCGCTGCCGTAGGGATCGGTGTTCACCGCACCGGGTTCGTCGTCCAGGGCCTCGTTGCGGGCGGTGACGGTGCCGGACACCGGGGCGAACACGTCGCTGACGGACTTGGTGGACTCCACCTCGCCGCAGGGCTGTCCCGCGGTGACCTGGCTCCCGACCTCGGGCAGGTTCACGAAGACGATGTCACCCAGGGCATCCTGCGCGAAGTCCGTGATCCCGAAACGGATCACACCGTCCTCCGCGGGGCGGATCCACTCGTGTTCGGCGGTGTACTGCAGTTCCGGTGGGTTCACGGCCATCCCTTTCGTATCTCCTCGCATCCTGCCATGGCGAGGGCTCGCCCGGGCCCCGGGATCGGGTCACGGCAGGGCCGTGCGGATGCGTTCGGCCCACTCGTCGAGCAGTTCCTCGGCATCGTCGGCATCCACGCCTTCGGCCCACACGTGGGTGACGGCCTCGGTGGGGTCAGCGGTCACGAAGACCCACCGGTCGCCGCCGCACACGATACGGATCCCCCCGTAGCCGTCCTCGACCGTCAGCGTCCTCGCCTGGTCGCGCACCGAGCGCATCACCGCCGCCTTGAACGCCCAAGGAGTGACGATCCCCGTGGTGACGACGTAGGACTGCGGGATGCGGGCGTCGATGGCGGACACGGTGAGCCGGGTCCGCGCCACCAGGCCCAGGAGTCGGACGAACGCGGCGAAGGGGTCCAGATGCCGACCGACGCCCGGCACGATGAATCCGCCCTCGCCATCGGCGCCGAGAACCACGTCGGCAGCTCCCATCCCGGCGGACAGGGCCCGCTCCCCCACCGGGGTCCACAGCACCCGTGACCCGTGGAACCGGGTGACCCGCTCGGCCACCCGGGTGGTGGTGATGGGAAGAGCCACCGAGCCGTGGGTCTCGGCGCAGACCAGGTCGGCCACGATGAGTGCCGCGCGGTCGTCGGGCACGATCCGACCGGTCTCGTCGATGAGGCTCAGTCGTTCGCCGGCCGGATCGAACCGCACCCCGAAGTCCGCGCGCGAGGTGGCGACCAGACCCGCGAGACTGGTGAGGGCCTTGGCCCGGTCGTCGCCGGTGTCGGTGGGACGGCTCTCGGCGAGCCAGTTGTTCACTGCCAGCACGTCGACCCCGACGCGACCAAGGACGGTGGGGAGCACCAGTGCGGCCGCTCCGCCGCCGGTGTCGACGACCACACGCAGCGCCGCTGCTGCGACGCCCTCGACCGACACGGCGGCCAGCACGTTGTTCGCGTAGTCCTCGGCGACCCGATGAGGCACCTCGACGTCACCGAAGTCCGCCGGTGCCGGTCGGCGGAACTCGTTGGTGACGAAGGCCCGCTCCACGGAACGGCGGACCGCGCTGCTGACGTCGGTCCCCCGGGAGTCGAGCAGCATGATGTCCAGCGAGTCGGGGCGCCCCGGGGTCGTGCGGAGGACCACTCCCGCAGCGGAGTTGTTCGCGGTGTCGGCCCGCACGATGGGCACCGCCGCCGTGCGCAGGTCGCGCACGTTCATGCCCGCCGCGGTCAGCGACCCGGTGATCGCCCGGTTGAAGGCCCGGGCCGCGCGGGAGTGGTCGCGGCCCACTGTGACGACCGAGGCCTTGGGCAGGGTGCTCGCCAGGGCCGATGCCAGCCGGACCGCCCGGTCCACGCTGAGGTCGACGTTCACCAGGCCGGACATGCCGCCGGGGCCGAGCACGTGTTTGCGGCTCTTGGACTCCCACACCACGGATTCGCGCACCACGGCGCCGGCATCGATGCTCTTGCCGGGGAACACCCGCACGTCGGCGGCCACCACCGATTCCTCGCCCAACACACAGTCGTCGGCGACGACCGCCCCGTCATCGACCCGACTCCCCCGCAGCACCTGGGTGTCGCGCCCGACGATGGCTCCGCGCAGTTCTGCGCCCTCATCGACCCGGCAGCCCTCCAGGATCACGCTATGGTCGATCCGGGCCGAGCGACGGACCACG
Organism: Candidatus Nanopelagicales bacterium; assembly: GCA_046330625.1. Classification (GTDB taxonomy): domain Bacteria; phylum Actinomycetota; class Actinomycetes; order S36-B12; genus CAIWTL01. The sequence continues at coordinate 31,540 of JAXLSJ010000011.1, read as the reverse complement.
GTGTTGGCCCCGATCACGGTCGCGGGTCCGACCTGTGCGCCGGCGGAGATGCGGGCGAACGGCCCGATGAAGACCGGCGGCACCAGCGAGACGGCCTGATCGACCTCGGCTCCCTCGGCCAGCCAGACGCCAGGGCGGACCTCGAAGGCTCCCCGGATCGGTCCGGCCCGCCCTTCGAGAACGTGACGCTGCACAGCCAGATAGGCCGCGAGCGAGCCGACGTCCTCCCAGTACCCCTCGGTCACGTACCCCATGACCGGTTCGCCCGCCGCGAGGAGTTCGGGGATCACATCACGGGCCCAGTCGCTGGGCGTGTTGTCGGGGATGCGGTCCAACACGTGGGGGGACACGCAGTAGATGCCGGTGTTGACGCGATCGCTGAGCACGTCGCCCCATCCCGGCTTCTCGACCAGGGCCACCACCCGGTCGTCCTCGCCCAGGACGGCGACACCGAACTCGCGAGGGTCGTCGCGGGGGGTGAGGACCATCGTCAGCGCCGCCCCGGACTCCTCGTGCCGCCGGGCCACGTCGGCCAGGTCGACGTCGGCGATGGCATCCCCGGACAGCACCAGGAAGGGTTCACCGGCGAGCGCCGCGGCGGCGGCCTTCACGCTGCCCGCGGTCCCCAGGGGGCGGGTCTCGGTGCTGTAGCTGAGATCCACGCCGAAGTCGGATCCGTCGCCGAAGTAGTCGCGGATCTGCCCGGCGAGGTAGTGGACCGTCACGACGATGTCGCTGATGCCGCTGTCGCGCAGGCGCTCGAGGGTGTGGGCCATCAGGGGACGACCCACGACGGGGAGCAGCGGTTTGGGGATGTTGGTGGTCAGGGGCCGCATCCGCAGCCCCTCGCCACCCGCCATGAGGACCGCTCGCACGATCACCCCTCAGATGCCGGGTGCTCCGCGAACACCCGTCGGGCCTGTTCGACGTACAGCAGCGCCGCGTACCAGTACAGCGCCGTGCCCCAGATGACGAACGCCCATCCCACCACCCGGGCAACCTCTCCCAGGGTCCCCGGTGCATCACCGAGAAGCAACAGCGGGAAGGCGTACAGCAGGCAGAACGTGGCGGCCTTTCCCAGGAAGTGGACCGGGAGTCCGACGAGTCCCCGCTTCTTGAGTGCCGGGAGCAGCGCGGCCAGCATGACGTCGCGGGCCACGAGGAGAGCGACCAGCCACCACGGGATGATCCCGCGCAACGCCAGTCCCAGCAGGGCGGCGGCGATGTAGAGCCGGTCGGCGATGGGGTCCAGGATCTGCCCCAGACGCGAGATCTGACCGGTGGCCCGGGCGATCTTGCCGTCGAGCCAGTCCGAGATCCCCGAGGCCACCAGCAGGACGAGGGCCCAGCCGTCGGCCTGGGGCACCAGGATGAGCCAGAGGAACACCGGCACGCCGAGGAGCCGGATGAAGCTGATGATGTTGGGAACGGTGAGGATCCGGTCGGTCTGGACCTCGGTCTCCTGGACCTTCACGCGGAGTCGCCCACCATGGTCTCGTCCGATGCGGTCCGACGCCGGAACAACCACACGCCTCCCCAGACGACCAGGAAGATGCCGATGACGATGGCGGCCACCGACAACGGGAAGATCCACCGTGAGGTGTAGCCGATCACGATCTGGGCTTTCACGTCGGGCCCCGCGTCGTCGTTCATGACGACGAACGTTGTGCCTGTCGAACTGCCACTGAAGTCGACGGTGGGGGCATTCCCGGTGGCGCGGCGGATCCACAGATCCTGGTCGGCGGGGGGAGCCGGCTTCTTGCCCCCGGGTACCGAGAAGGACTGCCACTGGGAACCGTCCTGGCGCACCGCCTCGAAGGCGACCCCGTTGAGATACTCGTTCACCTGGGTGCGCGACCCGATGCCCACGAACAACCGGTCGGGCCCGGTCGAATCCGCCCCCAGGGTGGGAGTCCCCAGCAGGCTGGACCCGGGGAAGCCGGCGTTGACCGCGACCACGTCGGCCACCAGGGCGTAGCCGTCGGGGGCCGTCTGGAGCGGGGTACTGCGGACGGTCAGGTTGCCCGACGGTCCGAACGCCGCGATGCACAGTCCCCCGCCCGCCGCCAGAAGGATCCCGAGGATCAGCAGCACGGCCCCCACGATGCGCTTTGCCACTCGACCTCCTGTGATCGCAGCCACGATACCGGCGTGGTCCCCGTGCGGCGTGCGCCGACGCTCGGGAGAAGTCGGCGACGTTGCCGTCCGCTGTCCGGTGCCCGGGGTGTGATGTTCCCCACTTGCTCCGCGTCGCGTCCCGCTGACTTCTCAGAAATGTCGCAGAACTGTTTGCGCTGCGCGAGAAGGGGAGGCAGAGTGTGCCGGAACGCCAGGGGACGGCGAGCCCGCCGCCCCGCCACCGGCTCTCCGGTGACGATCCGATCTGGAGTCTCCATGACCGTCTCGCTGCGGATGTCCGCTGCCGCCCTCGTCCTTGCCGCCCCGGTGGCATTGGCCCCGACGCTGGCCCACGCCGCGCCGGCGACAGCCACGGCGATCACCGCACCCGCGGAGCGTCAGCTGTCCCCCAAGTCGATGAACATACCCTTCGCGGACTACCCCAAGGCCACGTTCCGGACCCGCGACACCCCCTGGACCGGGTTCAAGCTGCGGCATCCCGACGGGGGCCGGTTCCCGACCCAGGTGACCCGATGGGCCAACCTCGTGCTCGCGGTGATGGGGGAACACCGCATCGCGGCGAAGTACCTTCCGGGAATCCTGGCGCAGATCCAGCAGGAGTCCAGCGGCGATCCCTACGCGGTGAACCGGTGGGACTCCAACGCGGCGGCCGGCATGCCGTCGAAGGGCCTGTTGCAGATCATCGCGCCGACATATCGGGCCTACGCCAAGCCGGGATGGCGGTCCACCCGCTACCAGATGACGCCGTACCTGAACATCTGGGCGTCGCTGAACTACGTGATCGACCGGTACGGCAAGCGCAAGTTCAAGCTCTGGAACAAGGGCCAGAACCAGGGCTACTGATCGGCAACCCCGCCGCGGTCTCCGGCGGCGGCCGGGTCCTCGTGGCCGGTCAGCGGCCGGGCGGCCGCTGGTCCTGGTGGCCGTCCTCGGAGAAACCGAACCCGTCGAGCAGATCCTCGACGGTGGCGGTGTCCGAGTTGTCCGAGTCCCACAGATCGCCGGTGTTGGACACCGCACCCTTGCGGGCGGCCACCCAGGTGCCCACCGCCAGAAGTCCCAGGACGGCCGTGATGAGCGCCAACGAGCCGGCGATCAGCACGGAGAAGATCCAGTGGGGCACGAACAGACAGATCACCATCAGGACGAACGAGGCGGCCGCGGCGGATCCGAACAGACGCACGCGATCAGTGACGATCCAGTCCCTGGTGGTGTCGTAGGCCTCGCGCAGGGTGTCCTGCGTGCTGCGCTGCGATTCGGCCTCCTGGCCGGACCGGGCCGCGGAACTGTCGTCCCCCGGCCGTTTCATCGTTCCTGAGTCCCCACGAGCATCCATGCCACCATTCTGCGCCAGAAATCCGACGTCGAAACCCCGCCGCGGGGTGCATCGCGACGCGGGTCAGCGCTTGGGCAGGATCAGGAGGCGACTGGTCACCCCAGCGTGATCGGAGTCCCACCATCCGTTGTGCTTCTGACGTCCCGTGACCGAGGACGACAGTTTCACCACGCGCTGCGGCGTGCTGGTGAAGATCTGGTCGACCCGGTGGTCGAAGTCCTTGCGCGACCCGGAGCGCAGGTCGTAGGACTCCTTGATGCAGCAACTCAGTGGATGCCGGGTACCGACGCTGACGTAGCCGTTGCGTCGCATGACCAGGTAGGCCTGCTGGTCCCCCGGCACCAGTCCGGGATTGTCGGAGTTGAAGTCGCCCACGGCGATGTTCGGGATGTCCCCGTGCTTGGTCTTGTCCACGAACTCCTGGGCCTGGCGGGCTCTGATGCTCGGCACTTCGCACCGGTCGTCGAAGGCCTCGAGATGCAGGTTGCTGAAGCGGAACCACGGGCTGTTCCTCACCTTGACGACCACGGACTGCCACCCCCGGAGGACCTTCACGTCCACGAGCCCCGCGACCTTGACCTTGAACAGGTTGGCGTCGGAGAACGAGGTTGCCTTCTTGCTGCGGAACCGGATTCCCTGGTGGCGACGTACCAGGATCGCGTCGCTGCATCGTGAGGCGCCCGTCCTTGTCCGCGCCCATCGTCCGGTGTCGGGATTCCCATCGACGTCGGCCGGGCCCTCGAAGTCAGGAATCTGTGGGTCACGTAGCCGAGGCGATAGCGCTTCCTGCCGTGGTTCAGCTGCTTGAGGAGGAGGTCGATGAAGTCCTGGTACACGTGGGTGGCGATGGGCTTCTGCTTCAGCGCAGCATTCAGATCGACCTTCCCGGTGCGCCACAGGGCGGCCTCCTGGAGTCCGACGATGTCGGGCTTCGCCTTCTTGATCTCGTGAGCCAGGCCCTTGGAGCGCACGGGCATGTTGGTGGCGGCGACCTGACGCAGGATCTCGCCGTTGGCCTCGATGAAACTGCGCGCGTCGGTGGCCTTGAACGCGGGTCCGAGGTCGGCGCCGAGGAAGATGTTGCGGGTCATCACCTTCACGACCTCGCCATCAGACAGGCAGTTGCGGTACCCGCAGACCGGGATGTCCGCCGCTCCCCCACCTCCGTCGCCGGGGCTGGCCGCGGCGGGGCCCACGAGAGCGGTCACAGAGACGACCGCGGCGAGCGGTCCGGCGACGATGCGGGAGATCATCCCCCCAGCCTGCCGCAACCGGCCCTATCGTGCGCGGAACTTCACCGGCCTGGACGCGGGACTGGTGCCGATCTGGTTCGTCACGGTGACCGTGCAGGTGTACCGCAGGCCGGCGGTCAGACCCCGGAGAGTCAGCGGCGACCTGGTGCCCACGGCCGTGACCCTCGCGGTGCCGGCGACACACAGCGCCTGGGCTCGCAGGAGGGGGGCCCGCCCCGTGGTGGTCGGCGACCACCGCAGCAGTGCCGTGTGGAGAGTCTGATTCGCCACGATCTGGGTGATGCGCGGGGCGCCGGGCGTGGTGGCCGAGGGGATTCTCGGCCGTTTCACTTTCGCGAAGGCGGTGAAGGTGGCGGTGCCGGACTCGAATCCGACCCGGCGGGTCGAGACGGTCACCGAGGTCCCCTGCCCGGGCCGCAGTCCGACCACCCGGATGCGCCCGGCGCCGTCGATGGTCGCGCGTCCCGTGTCCGACGTGATCCGCCAGGTGAAGGCCGGGTCGAATCTGCGGACGCGTGTCGAGATCGTGGACGTGGTCCGGACCCGAGGCGTGAACGCGGGGGTGCGGGCCGGGTAGAAGGCACGTGCCGACACGCGGGCCGACCCCCGGGCGTGTCCCGCCCGAGTGGTGCTGATCGTCACCGTGGCGGATGCGCCGTCCGCCAACCGCGTCACCCGCACCACCCCCTGGTCGGACACCGACACCCGTCCGGCCGTCGTGGTGGCGGTCCAGCGGTACCGCGAGCTGTAACGCACGAGTTCGGCACTGAAGCCGCCTCTCATCCGTTCCACGGCCCGGAACTGCGGGGTGAGGGCCTGCTTCAGGCTTCGACTGGACGCCGTTGCCGACCCCGTGTCGTAGTTCGGGCGGGTCGTGGTGACGGTGCTGTCGACATCGGTGTCCGGGGCGACACCTGTGACGACCAACAGCCACCGGCCATTCCGGCGGGCGACTGTCGCGTTGCCTCCGGAAGTGGCGGCGGCGCCCCAGGTGAAGTCGGGGTCGTAGTTGGTGACGGGGGCGGTGAAGCCGTCGGCGGTGGGCGTCGGAGTCCCCAGGATGGGGTCGAGGCGGCCGCCGATCTGAGCGGCTCCGTCCTGGTCCGCGGAACCCGGCAGGTAGCCACTGCGGGCCGTGGTCACGGTGACGCGGGCGCTCTGCAGCGGGTCCAGTCCGCGGACCCGTGCGTACCAGACGGCGTCGACCTGGACCACATCGGCGGAACCGACGGTGCTGGTCGCGGACCAGGTGAAGTCGGGATCGTAGTTGCCGATCGGCACCAGGAAACTCCCTCGACCGGCGGTGGCGATCCCCAGATCGGGTGTCAGGGCGGCGTTCAGGGCGGCGCCGGTGGTGGTCGGTGCCGTCGACCAGCCGGGGCGGGTGGTGGTGACGGTGACGGTGGCGTCTGGCCGTCGGCCAGTCGGTGACGTCGAGGGTTTCGCCGGGTTGACGACGATCTCGGCGTCGCCGGCGGTGGTGGCGTCCAGTTCCAGGCGGGGTTGTGGTTGTCGATGGCGGTGGCCGCCGTCGCGGCGGTGGACGGTCCGAGTTGGGGTGGGCGCAGGGCCTTGCCGGTCTGGGTGGCTGGCCGGGGAGGTAGCCGGTGGGTGGTGGTCACGGTGACGGTGGCGGTCGTCCGTTGGTGAGTCCGGTCACGGTGATCACACCGTCGAACAGGATGCGGTGCCGACGTCTGGACACCTCGGAACGCGTCGTCGTTGGCCACCGGCACGGTGACGAACGGTCGCCCGCCGGCCGGGCCCGGTCCGCCCGGCGCAACGCGCGGCCGTGAACGACGACTCGGTCTCGATGGCCCCGGTGTCCGCCGTCACCGTGACCGTGGCCCTTGCCGTCGGCCAGACCGGTCCCAGACTTCGTGACGGGTCTGGCTGTCCCGTTCGACGTCGTGGACCACCACATGGCCGGTAGTCGTGGTGGCCGACCACTGATAGTCCTCGTCGAAGTTGGTGATGTCAGCGCGGACACCGCCGTCGAGACGCACCGGCTCGGTGAGGTGGGTGAGCGCACCCAGGATCGCCCGTCCTCGGGTTCGGTGGTGCCGTCGAAAGCCGGGTTGGTGGGTGGTGATGGTGGCGGTGGCGCGTTCTGTGCCGAGTCGGTGACGCGCAGGCTCCAGACGGTGTCGATCTGGGTGATCTCGGCGTGCCGCTGGTGCTGGTGGCGTTCCAGGTGAAGTCGGGTCGTAGTTGGTGAGGGGCGGTGAGCCGCCGGGTGCGGTGACAGGGCCGAAGTCGGGGGGAGGCGGTGCAGGGCGCGGCCCTCGATGCTGGCGGTGCCGGGCAGGTAGCCGGTGCGGATGGTGTCGAGGGTGACGGTGGCGGTCTGGCCGTTGGTGAGTCCGGTGACGGTGATCTCGCCGGTGTCGCGGTTCAGTTCCGCGGTGCCGGCGTCGCTGTCGGTGTAGTCGCCGGGGTCGTGTCGGCGCCGTCGTAGTTGCTGATGGTCACGAAGGGGGCGCCGGGGAGGGGGTCGAGGTCGGGGTCGTTCCGTGTTCAGGGCGCGCCGGTGGTGGTGTCGGTGCCGTCGGCCGGGCGGGTGGTGGTGACGGTGACGGTGGCGGTTGGCCGTCGGCGTCCGGTGACGGCGACGTGGGTTTCGCCGGGGTTGACGACGATCTCGGCGTCGCCGGCGGTGGTGGTGGCGTCCCAGTTCCAGGCGGGGTTGTGGTTGTCGATGGGCACGGTGAAGCCGCCGTCGCGGCGGTGGACGGTGCCGAGTTGGGGGGTGCGGGCGGTTTCCAGGGCCTTGCCGGTCTGGGTGGCGTGGCCGGGGAGGTAGCCGGTGCGGGTGGTGGTCACGGTGACGGTGGCGGTCTGTCCGTTGGTGAGTCCGGTCACGGTGATCACGTGGTCGGACAGGGATGCGGTGCCGACGTCGCTGGACACCTCCCACTGGAAGTCTGCGTCGTCGTTGCCCACCGGCACGGTGAACGAACGGTCACCCGGCACGGCAGTGCCCAGGTCCGGCACCAGCGGCGCCGTCAACGCCGCCCCGGTCACCTCGGCGGAGCCATCCACCGATCCGGTGCCGGCCGTCACGGTGACGGTGGATTCCTCGCCGTCGGCCAGACCGGTCACCTCGACCACCCAGTGGGTGTCGTCGACCTGCGTCACCCGCGCCTCGCCCACCGTGGCCTCCGCCGACCACCGGTAGTCCTCGTCGTAGTTCGTGATCGCCGCCGAGAACCCACCCTCGGCCCGCACGACCGGTCCCAACACCGGGTCGAGCCGGGCCAACTCGGATCGGCCTCGGAGTTCGGTGGTGCCGTCGAACCAGCCGGGTTGGTGGGTGGTGATGGTGGCGGTGGCGCGTTCGCTGATGCCGAGTCCGGTGACGCGCAGGCTCCAGACGGTGTCGATCTGGGTGATCTCGGCGTCGCCGGTGGTGCTGGTGGCGTTCCAGGTGAAGTCGGGGTCGTAGTTGGTGAGGGGGGCGGTGAAGCCGCCGGGGGTGCGGGTGACGGGGCCGAAGTCGGGGGTGAGGGCGGTGCGCAGGGCGCGGCCCTCGATGCTGGCGGTGCCGGGCAGGTAGCCGGTGCGGATGGTGTCGAGGGTGACGGTGGCGGTCTGGCCGTTGGTGAGTCCGGTCACGGTGATCTCGCCGGTGTCGCGGTTCAGTTCCGCGGTGCCGGCGTCGCTGGACACCTCCCAGGTGTAGTCGCCGGGGTCGTAGTCGGCGCCGTCGTAGTTGCTGATGGTCACGGTGAAGGCGTGGGCGCCGGGGACGGGGGGGTCGAAGGTCGGGGTCAGTTCCGTGTTCAGGGCGGCGCCGGTGGTGGTGTCGGTGCCGTCGAACCAGCCGGGGCGGGTGGTGGTGACGGTGACGGTGGCGGGTTGGCCGTCGGCCAGTCCGGTGACGTCGACGTGGCTTTCGCCGGGGTTGACGACGATCTCGGCGTCGCCGGCGGTGGTGGTGGCGTCCCAGTTCCAGGCGGGGTTGTGGTTGTCGATGGGCACGGTGAAGCCGCCGTCGCGGCGGTGGACGGTGCCGAGTTGGGGGGTGCGGGCGGTTTCCAGGGCCTTGCCGGTCTGGGTGGCGTGGCCGGGGAGGTAGCCGGTGCGGGTGGTGGTCACGGTGACGGTGGCGGTCTGTCCGTTGGTGAGTCCGGTCACGGTGATCACGTGGTCGGACAGGGATGCGGTGCCGACGTCGCTGGACACCTCCCACTGGAAGTCTGCGTCGTCGTTGCCCACCGGCACGGTGAACGAACGGTCACCCGGCACGGCCGTGCCCAGGTCCGGCACCAGCGGCGCCGTCAACGCCGCCCCGGTGACCTCGGCGGACCCGTCGTGGAACCACCGTCGGGAGGTCGTGACGGTGACGGTGGATTCCTCGCCGTCGGCCAGACCGGTCACCTCGACCACCCAGTGGGTGTCGTCGACCTGCTTCACCCGCGCCTCGCCCACCGTGGCCTCCGCCGACCATCGGAAATCGCGGTCGTAGTGGGTGATCGCCGCCGAGAACCCACCTTCGGCCCGGACGGGGGCCTCAAGGCTGGGAACCAATGGGCTGTGGAACGCGTACCCCGTGATCGTGGCGGTCCCCGCACGGTGCCCGGTTCGTGTGGTCGTCACGGTCAGATCCGCCTCGCCGTCCACCCCGAGCCCGTCCACGGTGACGATGCCCGTGTCGGGGTCGAGCTCCAGGGATCCGGAGGTCACGGCGAGGTCCCAGTCGAAGTGGTTGTCGTAGTTGGTGATCTCGACGATGAACCCGGTGTCGGTGGCCGTCGGGTCGGCCAGATCCGGCATGTAGGCGGAGTCCAGGGCGGTGCCCGCGACGGTGTCGGTGCCATCGAGATAGTCCGTGCGTCGGCTGGTCACGGCGACGCTGGTTCGCTGCCCATCGGTCAACCCGGTGACGACCACCACGTGCCGCAGGTTCGGAGCCTCGCCGCGGCTCTCGACCCGAGCCGATCCCTCGGCGGACTGGGCCGCCCACTGCCAGGCATCGTCGCCGTTGGAGATCTCGACCTCGAAGCCCCCCGCGGTGCGTTGCACCGGTCCGAACTGCGGGGTGAGCGCAGCCTCCCAGGCTGTCCCGGTGGACTGTTCGGTGCCGTCGAACCAGCCGGTGCGGGTGGTCGTGACGGTGACGGTGGCGGACTCGCCGTCACCCAGCCCGGTGACCGCCACATGGGTCTCCCCCGGGTTGACGACCAGCTCGGCGCTGCCCGTGTCGCTCTCGACCGACCAGTCCCAGCCGTCGTCGTAGTTGTCGATCGGGACCGTGAATCCGCCCTCGCCCCGGGTGACGCTCCCGAGCTGGGGGGTGCGGGCGGACTTCAGCGCGGCTCCGCCGACCGTCGCCGAACCTGGTCGGTACCCGTCGCGGGTGGTGCGCACCGTGAGGTCGGTCTCCGAGTCGGCGGCGAGCCCCGTCACGGCCACCACATGGCGGAGGTTCGGCTCCGCGCCACGGGTCTCGATCTGCGCCGACCCGGCCTCGGACTCCGCGACCCACTGCCAGGCCTCGTTGAAGTTGGTGATCTCGACCTCGAAACCGCCGTCCGTGGCCGTGGGCTCGGACAGCTCCGGGGTGCGGGCCGCGTCCAGCGCTCGCGCCGTCACCGAGTCGCCGCCCTCGAGATAGTCGGTCCGGTTGGTGGAGACGGTCGCCGTGGCCTGACCCCCGTCACCCAGTCCGGTGACCACCACCACATGCCGCACTGCCGGGGCTTCGCCGCGGGTCTGGATGTCCGCCGATCCCTCATCGGCGTCGGCGGCCCACTGCCAGTTGTCGTCGTAGTTGGTGATCTCGACCTCGAAGCCTCCGGCGGTGCGCCGGACCGGGCCGAAAGCGGGAGCCAGCGACGGCTCCCGGGCCGCGACCGTGATGTCCGCCGACCCGTCGTACCAGCCGTCCCGGCTGCTCGTCACCGTCACGGTGGCGGACTGCCCCGCGGCCAGACCGGTGACCTCCACGATGTGGTCCCGGCCGACCGTGATGATCTCCACCGGTGCACCGTCGACGTTCGACCGGGCACTCCAGTGCCAGTCATCGACGTAGTTGCTGATCGGCACCCGGATGGCCCCGTCGCGCCGCTGCGGGGTTCCGAACTCCGGGGTTCGGGCCGTCTTCAACGTCTCGCCGGTCACGGTGGTGGACCCGTCGCGGTAGCCGGCCCGGGTCGTCGACACGGTGAGGGCACTCGACGAATCGGATGCCAAGCCGGTGACGACCACGACGTAGGTCAGATCGGGTGCCTGTCCCCGCTCCCGGATCACCGCGCTTCCGGTCTCCGCGTGGACGTCCCATTGCCAGGCCGGGTCGTAGTTCGTGATGGTCACCTCGAAACTACGGTGGGTGGCCCGCGGAGCGCCCAACTCGGGGGTGCGTGCCTGCTCCAACGCGATGCCGGTGACGGTGTCGCTGCCCTCGAGATAGTCGGTGCGCCTGGTGGTCACCGTCACGGTGGCATCGTGCCCGTCGGCCAACCCGGTGACCACGACGACGTGTCGCAGATCCGGGGCTTCGCTGCGGGTCTGGATGTCGGCGTCGCCCTGGTCGGCGTGAGCGGCCCACTGCCAGTTGTCGTCGTAGTTGGTGATCTCGACCTCGAACCCACCTGCCGTGCGCTCGACGCCGCCGAACTGGGGCACCTGGGCGGCGGCCAGCGCCTCGCCGTCGACCTCGCCTGTACCGGGCGCGTAGCCGTCGCGTTCGGTCGTCACGGTGACGGTGGCTGGGGCCCCGTCGTCGAGTCCGGTGACCGTCACGACACCGGACTGCTCGTCGATCGTGGCCGTGCCTGCGCTGCTGTCGGCAGTCCACCGGTAGTCGCCGGGGTCGTATCCGTCGCCGTCGTAATTGCTGATCCGGGTCTGGAAACCGCCGTCCTGACGGGTGATGGGGTCGAACTGCGGATCGAGCCGCGCCCGCAACGACGACGCGGTGAACTCCCAGACCCCCGGTGCGTGGTTGGTACGGGTCGTGCGGACGGTGACGGTCGCGGGATCCGCCGGGTCGAGGCCGGTCACCTGGATCTCGTGGATGTCCCCGCGTTGGACGATGTCGACGTCACCTGCGGTGGTCGACGAGGTCCACGAGTAGGCGCCGTCCCAGTTGTCGATGACGGCCGTAAATCCGTGCGGGGTCGACACCGGTTCACTCAGTTCGGGGGTCAGGGCCGCCTCCAGTGACGTGCCGCTGACCGACTGGGAACTCGGCGTGAAACCCGCACGGGTGGCGGTCACCGTGATCTCGGTCGTGGTGTGCGGATCCAGCCCGGTGACCGTCGCCACTCCCCCTTCGACGGTGACCGAGCCCGCCGGATCGCCCACCCCGCGCCAGGTGAAATCGGCGTCGTACCCGGTGATCGGCACCGTGAATCCGTTCGGGGTCGGCTGGGGCGAGCCGAGGCTGAAGGTCACCGGCGCCTGCAGCGAGCGAGCGGTCAGGGAGTCGGACCCGGGGCGGAAGCCCTCCCTGCTGGTCGCGAGTGTGAGCGTCGCCGGCGTGTCCGCCCCGAGTCCGGTGACGCGGACCAGCGTGTTCTCCCCGGACTGCTCGAAGGCTGCTGCTCCGGCGCTGGTCGCGGGCGTGGCCCAGGTGAAGGCGTCGAGGTGGTTGGACACCACCACGGTGAAACCGTCAGGGGTGCGCTCGACGTCGCCGAACTCCGGGACGAGAGCGGCGCCCAGTGCCGTGGCGGTGACGGGCGTGACCCCGTCCGCATGGCCCGGGCGGGTCGTCGTGACCGTCGCTGTGGTCTCCTGGCCGTCGTTGAGACCCGTGACGACCACGGTCGTGTGCCCGGACTCGGTGACGATCTCGGCGGCCCCGTTCGGGACGGCACCCACGGCCCAGGCGTAGTCGGGATCGACATTGGTGATCTCCGCCGTCCACCCGTGCACGGTTCGCGTCACCGGCCCGAGCCTCGGCACCAGCTTCTGCTTGAGGGCACGAGCGGTCACCGATGTCGACTGGTCGGCGTACCCGAACTTGCCCGACACGACGGTCACCGTGGAGCGGGTGTCGGGAGCGACGGGGTTCTCCGCGGTGCCGACTGTCACCAGCCCGGTGCGTGACACGGTGGCCGACCCCTGGGTCGCGGTGGCGCTCCAGTCGTAGAGGTCGGTGTGGTTGGTGATCTGCGTGGTGAAGCCATACTCGGTCGGCACCGGCGTCCCGAGAACGGGCGCCTGGATGGGCGGGGTGTTCACGGCCGGCAGGGCGGTGGTCGGGTCGGACTCGCCGATGGCATTGGTTGCGGTCACGGTGAACCGGTGGAAACTCGTGGCGCGATCGTCGACCGGGAGGCCGGTGATGGTGCACGTGAGTTCCGTCGTCTCACACCCGAAGCCGCCACGCGTCGACGCGACGACGTAGGTGATGGGGGCGATCAGGTCGCCGGTGATAGGCCGCTCCCAGGTGACCGTGGCGGTCGAGCCGTTGCCGTCGCCGGTGCGGGAGAACTCGACGTTCTGCGGCATGCCCGGGGCATCGACCGGTGTCGATCCCTGATCGCTGATGTTCCAACGCTTCTGGCCCGCGCTGTAGCCGACGAGCTTCTCCCGGGCGATCTCGGCGGCCGAGCGGGGTTGGCCGTCATAGTGGGTGGAGTACTTCGGGTAGGCGTTGGCGCCGCTGTAGCCGGTGTCCCGCAGGTAGAGACTCACGCCAAGTCTGACGTTCTGACGGGACCACGCCACGAGGATCTTGTTGTACCAGGGAGTGGAGCGCAGGCCCCGGAGGTTCACCGGCGGGGTGATGTCCCAGAACATGTATTCCATCGTGGTGGCGGACTCGACGTTCCAGGTCGAGACGTCGCCGCGGAAGCTGGTGCCGTTGAACAGGTACCCGAAGTCGGTCACCTTGGCGGTGTTCCAGCGACTGAGATCCTGGTTGAAGTTCCGGGCATTGTTGAGGAAGGAGCGGAGCGTCGTCACCCCCGAGACGTCCCAGTTGCCGATCCTGCCGTTGAAGTTGGTGGCGCCGGAGAACATGGCCTCCAGCCCCCGCACCGGTGATCTTCGAGGTGTTCCAGCTGTTGAGGTCCTGGTTGAAGGCGATGGCACTCTCGAACATGCGGTTCATGCTCGTGACGTTGCCCGTGACCCATCGGCTGTAGTCCGACTCACTGTCGATGGGCTGGTTGAAGCTGTCCGCCTGGCGGAACATCCATGACATGTCGGTGACGGCCGAGGTGTTCCAGTGCCCGATCGCTTGGTTGAAGGCGTCTGCCTGATAGAAGGTCCCGGCCAAGGAGGTGACCCTGGACGTGTCCCCCTCGTTCAGGGGTTGGTTGAACGAGATGGCGCCGGCGAAGGCGTAGGACAGGGTCGTGACTTTGCTGACGTCCCAGTTGCCGATGGCCCCGTCGAAGGCGACAGCCGAGCGGAAGATCTCCGACAGCGTCGTCACCCGGCCGGTGTCCCATCCGTCCAGGTCCGGGTCGAACGCGCTGGCGCTGTAGAACATCTGCGCCATCGTGGTGACGTTGCCGGTGTCCCACTTGGCCCCGTCGCGGTCGATGGGCTGGTTGAAGGCGACGGCAGCAAAGAACATCCGGTACATCGTGGTCACGTTGCCCGTCCGCCAGTCGCTCAGTGGCTGGTTGAACCGGGTCGCCCCGACGAACATGCTGGACATGTTCGTCGCTGCCGAGGTGTCCCAGGTGTTCAGCGGCTGATTGAACTGCGACGCGCCGGAGAACATGCTGGACAGGTTCGTGACCCGGCTGACGTCCCAGTTGCCGATGGCCCCGTTGAATCGGGGTGCACCGGCGAACATGCTGCTCAGGTTCGTGGTCCCCGTCAGGTCGAGGGCATCGGTGGCCGTCACCGTCATGTTGCCCGCGTTCTGGAAGTACGCACCGTCGTTCCCCACGCGGAGCGGTCCCCACCGGCTGACGTCCAACAACTTGCGGCGGTCGCCCCCTTTGGCGCCGCTGAAGTTCCAGCCGGTGATCGTCCCGGTGATGGCGACGTCGTAGTCCCCGCGTGCTGCATAGGTGTGGGTGACCGCCGGGTCCGAGGCCGACCGGATGACGTCGGAGTGTCCGTCGCCCCATCGGACGGTGAAGTCGTAGGTACCGGTGGGGATCAGCGGCAGGGTGACCTGCCGGTTGCTGGAGGCTCCCGAGTTGTTGGTCCGCCAGGTGGTCTGGAAGGCCTCGCCGGGGGTGACGACGTCCGACGCCGGTGACGGCGGTGAGGTCCCGACGGTGTTGGTGGCGGTCGCGGTGAAGGTGTAGTCGGTGCCGTTGTCGAGGCCGCCGACCACGCAGGTGCGCTCCGGCCGGGTGATGGTGCAGGTGGCGCCGCCGGGACTGGCCGTGATCTGGTAGCTGGCGGGGTCGCCGCCGGTGACGGGCGGGGTGATCCACCCGACCTTCGCCCCACTGGGACGCGGGAGGGCGATGGGCTTGGCCGGGGTCGCGGGTGTCTCGGTCTGGTCGGGCTCGGGGGGAACCGGTTGGCCGGTCGACCCGCCGTCGGTGATCACCCACCCGCGCTCGTTGACCAGGAAGGTGCGAGCCGTGGTGGGCAGTCCCGTGGAGTACCGGGCACTGCCGGCGCTGAAGACGACGCCGTCCGCCGTCACGCCGGTCCCCTGCCCGCGGGCGACGCCATCGCTGGCGTACCCGTAGGCCCACGACACCAGCAACTTGTTGTAGTTGGCGGTGGCGAGGCTGCTTCCGGTGAACATGGTGCTCATGTCCGTGACGCCACCGATGTCCCAGGTGCGCACGTCCTGGTTGAAGCTCGTCGCCCCGGAGAACATCGACGACATGTCGGTGACCTCGGTCGTGTTCCATCGATTCCCGGAGGTCGCCAGCGGCTGGTTGAACGCCGTCGCCCCGGCGAACATCGACGCCATCGTGGTGGCCTTGGCCGTGTTCCAGTTGCCCAGCGGCTGGTTGAACGCCGTAGCGCCACGGAACGTCTGCGCGAACGACGTGACATTGCCGACGTCCCAATCGGTGCCACTGGTGTTCATGGGCTGGTTGTAGGCGGTGGCGTTGAGGAACATCGCCGCCAGCGTGGTCGCCGAACCGGTGTCCCAGCCGCTGAGGTCCTGGTTGAACACGGTGGTGTTGGCCAGCGCGGACGCGAAACTCGTGACCTTGCTGACGTCCCAGTTGCCGATGCTCTGGTTGAAGGCGCGGGCAGCGTTGAACGTCGCCGTCAGGTTGGTGACCTTGCCGGTGTCGAAGTGGGAGACCGGTTGGTTGAACGCGGCCGCGTTCTGGAACATGTAGCTCAGGTCGGTCACGTCGCTGGTGTCGAACCCGGTGACCGCGCCGTTGAAGACCGAGGCGCCGTTGAACATGCGGTTCATGTCGGTCGCCGAGGCCGTGGTCCAGGTGGCCAGTGACTGATTGAATCGCGGGGCCGATTCGAACATGCTGCCGAACCGCGTCACATTGCCGGTGTTCCACTTGTTCCCGTCGTGGGGAAGCGGCTGGTTGAACTGCTGGGCGTTGCGGAACATCCACCGCATGTCCGTGACCGACGCGGTGTTCCACTGATCGATGGCCCCGTTGAACGCGTAGGCGTAGTTGAACATCGCGAACATGGTCGTCACGTGGCTGGTGTCCCAGCCGTTCAGCGGCTGGTTGAACTCGTAGGCGTCGGAGAACGCGTACGACAGGTCGGTCACGTGGGAGACATCCCAATGACTGATCGCTCCGTTGAACCTGCCGGCCCGGTAGAACGCCTGGGACAGGCTGTTGGTGGTCGACATGTCCGGCGCGTCGGTGGCGCTGAACGTGGTCAGGTTGCCGGCCCCGTAGAAGTAGTCGCCATCGACGAGGGGCGTGTCCAGGCGCAGGCCGGACCAGTTCATGACGTCGAGCAGCTTCGTCCGGTCGCCGGCGTTGTTGAAGCGGAACCCGCGCAGGGTTCCGGCCATGGTGATGACCTTCTCGCCACCGTTTCCGACAGCGTAGGTGTGGACCCGATCGGGATCGGAGGCGGACGTGACCCGTCCCCCGGTGCCGTCGCCCCAGTCGACCACGAAGTCATAGGTCCCGTCGCTGACCAGGGGCAGGGCCAGGGAGCGGGCATCCGATGTTCCGTCGGCGGTCAGCGTGGTGTTCCACTTCATCCGGATCGGCACCGAAGGTGTGGCGGCGTCCGAGGCGCCCGATGTCTCCGACCAGCCGAACTCGTTGTGGGCGCGGGCGGTGAAGGTGTAGGGCTGACCGGTCAGTCCGGTGAAGTCGCAGGACGTGGCGGGCGGCGTGATCGTGCACGTCGCACCACCGGGCGATGCGGTGACCTCGTACGAGGTCGGGATCCCGCCACCGGTGCCCTTGGTGGCGTACACCCGCAGGGTGTCGGCGTCCTGGGGTGCCGCGAAGGGCTTGCGCGGGGCGCTGGGTTCGCGGGTCTCGGGTGTCACCGCCAGCGACGGGGCGGAGGAATTGGACGAGCCCACCGCATTCGTCGCCACCACGGTGAAGGTGTAGGGCGTGCCGTTCGTGAGGCCCTCGACGGTGCACGTGAGTTCCTCGGTGGTGCAGGTTCCGCTGCCGGGGCTCGAGGTGACCGTGTAGCCCGTCACGGCCGAATGGTTGTCGTTCGCCGGTGCCGACCACGACACGGTGGCCGACTCCGACCCGGCGACCGCGGCCACCGAGCGAGGTGGGCTGGGGACGGCGGCCGGGCCCAGGTCGGTGATCGTCCACCCGAGGTTCCCCGTGAGGATGCCGCGGGCATCACCGGAGGTCGTCGGGTTGTAGTAACTGTTCCCGGCGTCGAAATCGACCCCAGGAGTGAGCGCGGACTGCGCCCATCCCTCGAGGATCCCGTCGTAGGTGTCCAGGTCCAGGCTCACTCCCTGGAACATGTCCGTCATGTCGTCGACCTCGGCGACGTTCCAGGCGCCCAGGTCGCGCTCGAACGAGGAGGCGCCGCGGAACATCGACGCCATGGTCGTGACCGATGAGACGTCCCAGCCGGACAGGTCGGCATCGAACGATTCGGCGCCGCGGAACATCGAGTTCATGCGCGTGACGGAGGAGACGTCCCAGCCGGACAGGTCGTCCTGGAACTGCGTGGCCCCCTGGAACATGGCCCGCATGTTGCGCACGCCGGAGACGTCCCACCCACTCAGCCCGCCGGACAGTGAAGCGGCGTCGAGGAACGCATCAGACAGGTCGGTGGTCCCGGTCAGGTCGGGGGCGTCGGTCGCGGTGACCGTGAGGTTCCCCGCGCCCCGGAAGTAGCCACCGGTGTTGCCCAACTGCAGTGGCCCCCATGCCGACACCTCGTGCAGCTTGAGCCGGTCCCCCGCACCGTCGAAGGCCCAGCCGGAGATGGTGCCGGTGATGCTCACCGTCTGGCGGCCCGGGGTGTCGTACGTGTGGGTGGCGGCCGGATCGTCGGCCGCGGAGATCTGGTCGGTGTGGCCGTCGCCCCAGTCCACCAGGAAGTCGTAGGTTCCGTCGGGCCGCAAAGGGAGCGTGATCCGGTCGGCGCCGCTCGATCCCGCGGACGTGTCCTCGGTGTCCCAGACGGAGACGAAGGCGGGCGAGGCGTCGGCGCGAGCGGCCGGACTGGTCATGGCCAGGCCGAGAGCCGCAGTGGCGACGGCCAGGAGTGATGCCAGAGCGCGGCGGAGGACCATCATCACGATCGCCTGACCTTCGCCTTGGTGGCAGCGATCCGTGGGACCGACTGCACGCTGGTCCCGACGCGATTGGTCACCGTCACGGCACAGCGGTAGCGGGTGCCGGGTTTCAGGCGCCCGATGATCAGGGTCCGGGTCTTCCCCCGGACGGTGCGGACACCCGGTCCGCCGATCTGTCGGCACGTGACCGTGGCCCGCAGGATGGGGGCACCACCGGTGGCGCGCGGTGCCCACAGCGCCGCGAGTTGCCTCGGAGACCGTGCCGTGAGCGACCGGAACCGGGGTGCGGCCGGTGCCGTGACCGGCGGCTTGATCACGGGCGGCCGGGGTCGGGAGCGACCCGTGACCGCGGCGCGACCCGGGCGATAGCCGGTCCGCGTGGTGGACACCGTGATCGTGGTGGAGGTGGCCGGGGCCAACCCCGCAACGGTCATCTGACCCGAGCTGTCGAACGTCACCCGGGCCCCGGCCACGGTCGACCGGGCGCTCCACCGGAAAGCGCGGCGGTAGTTGGTGATCTCCACGGTGAAGCCCTTGGCCGTCGGGATGCGGCGTCCGAAGGTCGGGGTCAACGCCGGGCCTCGGCGGGACGACACGGTGATCTGGGCGGTCCCGACGGCGTAACCCGGCCGGGTGCTCCGCACCCTCAGGACCGAGGGTGTCCCGGGGGCCAGGCCGGACACCGTGATGCGGCCGCTGTCGTCCATCGTGACCTCGTCGGCGGTGCGGGTCGCGGTGGGGACCCAGCGGAAGTCCGCGTCGAAGTTGTCGATCGGGATCTCGAATCCGTCAGCCGTGATCCGGGCCGTGCCGAAGCGGGCGATCCGGGGCGCCTTGAGCGATCGCGCGGTCACGGTGCTCTCACCGGCGACGTAGCCCGACCGGGTCGAGGCGATGGTCACCACCGCCGGGCTGTCCGGCGCGAGTCGGGTGACGGTCACGTGGCCCGCGTTGTCGAGGGCGACGTCGCCCTGACTGGTGCGGGCGCCCCAGGCGAAGTCGGGCGAGTAGTTCGTGATGTCCACCTCGAAGCCGGCGGGGGTTCTGGTGACGGGACCGAACTCGGCGTCCCGGGGGGCGTCGAGGGCTCGGGCGTCGCCGGCGGCGGACCCGTCGGCGTAGCCCGCCCGCGAGGTCTCGAGCGTGACATGGGCGCTCTGCCCATGATCCAGGGACGTGACGGTGACGGTGCCGGTGCGAGCGTCCACGGATGCCTGACCGTGGTCCGAGGTGACGGACCACTGGTAGTCGCTGTCGTAGTTGGTGACGGGCAGGGAGACCTCATGGGCGCGCCGCTGGGCGCCGCCGAACTGCGGGGTCAAGGGGGCCCTCAGGGAACGGCCCTCGACGGTCGCCTCGCCGTCGGCGTATCCGTCGGCGGTGGTGCCCACAGTCACCGTCGCGGTGGTGTCGGGAGCCAGACCCGTCACGGTGATCACGCGGCCGCTCAGGTCGACATCAGCATCGACGGGCGTCGTCGCCGTGACCTGCCACTCGAACTCGTCGTCCGGTTCCAAGTTGCCGATCTCCGCGGTGAAGCCATCGGGGGTGCGGGTGATCGCCTCGAACTGGGCCGTGACCGGGGCCTTGAGCGACGTCCCCGTGATCTCGGCCGATCCCGGGTCGTACCCGCTGCGGGTGGTCCCCACGGTCGCCGTCGCCGTCGTATCGGGTGTGAGGTCGGTGACCGTCAGCAGATGCCTGTCGGGGTCGATCGCGGCATGTGCGCCCTCGGTATCGATCTGCGTGACGGTCCAGGCGTAGGCGTCGGTGTAGTTCGTGATCTCGACCTCGAATCCCGTGTCGGTCCGGGTCACATCACCGAACTCGGGGTCCAGTTGGGGACCGTTGATGGAGCGGCCGTGAGCGGTGGCCGATCCAGGTGCGTGGTCGGGTCGCGTGGTCTCCACCGTGACGGTGGCCTCGGTGCCGGGATCCACATCGGTCACCGTCACCACGCCGTCCTCGTCGATGGTGGCGTGACTGCCCGCGGGTGTGGTCCCGGTGACCGACCAGGTGTGGTCGGCGTCGTGGTTGTGGATCGAGACCCGGAATCCGGTCTCGGTCGGCGTGCTGTCCTCGAACTCCGGGGTGAGGGCCGCCTCCAGAGCGGCGCCCTCGACATCCCCGGCTCCGCTCTCGTAGCCGGTCCTGTCGGTGGTCACTGTCACCGTGACGGCCTGGCCCGGAGCCAGTCCGGCGACGGTGACCATTCCCGACTCCGGGTCGAGCACCGCCGAAGCTGGGCCGTCGGGATCCAGTGCCGTCCAGGTGAACGTGTCCTTGTTGGCCTGGTAGTTCGACAGTTCCGCCGTGAACCCGGTCGGCGTGCGGGTGACCGGTTCGAACTGCGGGGTGAGGGCGGCATCCAGGGCGGTGCCGGACTGATCGGCGGTGCCAGTGTCGAACCCTTCGCGTTCCGCGGTCACCGTCACCGTCGCGGACTGGCCGGCCGCCAGTCCGGTCACGATGATCTCTCCGCTGTCCAATCGCGCCGTGGCGGGCCCCTCTGGATCGGACACGTGCCAGGTGAAGCCGTCATCGGCGGCGTAGTTGGCGATCGCCACGGAGAACCCTCCGCGGGCTCGCTCGACGGCCCGGAATTCGGGGGTGTGCGCGGCCTCGAGAGCCACCCCCGATTGCCTCGTGGTGCCGTCGGCATGACCGGACCGCCGCGTCGTCACGGTCAACGTGGTGTCGGCACCCGGCGCCAGCCCCGTCACGGTGACCCGGCCCTCGTCGTCGATGGTCGCGTGGAGGCCGTCCGGGACTTGCGCCGACCAGAGGTAGTCCGCGCCCGCACCGGTGAAGTTCTGGATGTCGACGTGGAATCCGGTCCGGGTACGCGTCACGCCGCCGAGCTGCGGGACGTAGGCGGCCGCCAGTGCCTGCCCGGTGACCGACGTGCTCCCGTCGTCGTATCCCCGCCGGTGGGTGGTGACCTCGACCTGCAGAGAGTCCGACGGGTCCAGACCGTCGACGATCAGCACCCCGTCGACGATCTCGGCGGTGGCGGGTGCGGGGGGCTCGGACACCGACCACTGGTAAGCGTCGGAGAAGTTGTTGATCTCGGCGGTGAAGCCGTGGGGCGCGCGGGTGGGGGGGTCGAATTCGGGTGCCAACGCGGCGCCGTTCAGCGACGTGCCGGAAACCTGGGCGGTACCGGGGGCATGCTCCTCGCGCGTGGTGGTCACGGACACCGTGGCCTCGGTGCCGGGTGGCACGCCGGTGACGGACAACTCGCCGGAGTCGGAGATGGTGGCATGCGCACCCTCGGGCGACGTCACCTCGGGGGTCCACGTGTAGCGGTCCGAGTGGTTGTCGATGCGCACGGTGAAGCCCCCGGCAGTGCGCGTGGGGGTCTCGAAGTGGGGGACGAGGGCCGCTTGCAGGGCGGTACCGGACACCTGCGCGGAACCGTCGGCGTACCCGAACTGGGTGGCCGACACCGTCACGGTGACGGTGGCTCCGGGTTCGGCGTCCTTGACCGTGAGCTCGCCCGAGTCGTCGATGGTCGCGGTCGCGGTGCCCGGATCGACGCCCTCGACCCGCCAGGTGAATCCCGGGAGGAAGTTGTCGATGCGGACCCGGTATCCGACGGCAGTCCGGGTGACGGCCCCGAAGCGGGGGGTGAGTGCATCGCCGATGGCGGTGGTGACCGTCGCCGTGGCGGACCCGGGGACGTGATCGCTGCTGCGGGACTCGACGGTCACCGACGACTCGGTCCCGGGGGGCAGGTCGGTCACCGTGACCAGTCCGGAATCGTCGATCACGGCCCGACCCCCGTCCGGGGTCACGGCGGTGGCGACCCATTCCGGGGAGTCGTCGAAGTTGTCGATCGGGACCGTGAACCCGGTCTTGCCGATCTCCGGGGTCCCGAACCGGGGAGTCACCGGGGCCTTCAGCGACCGCGACGTCAGTTCGGCCTCACCCGGGGCGAATCCGGGGCGTGAGGTGCGGACCACGACGGCCACGGGGGTGTCGGGCCCGGCGCCCGACAGTTCCAGTCGCCCGTTCTCGAAGGTGTAACTGCTGTCGGTCTCGATGCTCCAGGTGAATGTCGTGTCGTTGCCGTCCGTGGCGTAGTTCGTGACGTCCACGACGATTCCGCCGGCGGTCCGCGTCACGTCGGCGAACTCCGGGACCAGCGCCGCTTCCAGCGCCTGCCCCGTCACCACACTGCTGCCGTCGGCGTGTTGCGGGCGACCGGTCGTCACCTCGATCTCGGCCGACTGTCCCGGGACGACCCCGCGCACCGTCAGGAGACCCGTGTCCCGATCCAATTCGGCGGTCACGTCACCCTCGGGTTCCGGCACCGCCCAGGTGCAGTCGTCCTTGTTCTCGAGGTAGTTGCTGATGGGCACTGTGAATCCGTGCGGTTCCCGCGTGACTGTTCCGAACGTGGGACGCAGGGCCTCGTCCAGTGCTCGCCCCGATCGCTGAGCGGTGACGGACGCGAAACCGTCCCGGGTGGTCGTCACGCTGACGGTGACCGACTCGCCGGGCGCGGCGCCGGTGACGGCGACCTCGCCCGACTCGGGGTCGAGGACGGCGGTCGGGTCGCCCTCCGGGTCGGCGACGGCCCAGTGGTACGCCTCCCGGTTGGCCTCATAGTTGTGGATCGGCATGAGGAAGCCGGTGTCGGTGCGGACCGGGACTCCCAGGTCGGGGGTCAGTCCCGCCTCCAGAGCCACTCCCCGCTGCTCGGCGGAGCCCGCGACGTACCCCTCGCGTTCGGTCCTGACCTCGAGGGTGACGGTGGCGCCCGGTGCGGCGTCGGCCACCGTGATCCACCCGGTGTCGGGATCGAGAGAGGCCGTCGGATCGCCCGATGGGTCCACCACCGTCCAGTCGAAGTCGGTCGAGTGGGCGAGGTAGTTCTCGACCGGGACCCGGAACCCGTCGTCGGTGCGTTCCACGGCACCGAACTCCGGCGTCAGGGCTGCCGCGAGGGCCGAGCCCGGCTGGGACAGGGTGCCCTCGGCGTGTCCGGCCCGATGCGTACGTACCACTACCGTGGCGGACTCCCCCGGGCCCAGAGCGGACACGGTGACATCGCCGCTGTCGGGATCGAAGGCTGCCGTCGCGTCGCCCTCGGGATCGGCCACCGTCCACTCCCAGTCGGTCCGGTCGTCACCCACGTAGTTCTCGAGGTGGAAGTGGAATCCTGTGGCGTCGCGGGTGATCGGACCTGGCTGTGGATCGAGCCGCGCCGCCAGGGCTTGCCCGGACTGCTCCGCGGAGCCGTCCAGGTACCCGAAGGCGGTGGCCGCGATGGTCACCGTGATGGTCTCCGCCGGGTCGGCGCCGGTGACGGTCACCCACCCGGTGACGGGATCGATCTGGGCGGTGGCTCCCCCACTGGTCGCGGTGACGGCCCAGTCGAAGACGTCGTCGGGGGCGAAGTTGCGCAGGGGGACGGTGAAGCCGGTGGCCGTCCGCTCGACATCCCCGAACTCAGGCTGGTGCGCGGGGGCCATCGGTGTCACAGGGTCGGAGGATCCGGAGGGTGCCGACGTCCCGCCGTCGTTGTCCGCGGTGGCCGAGAAGGTGTACGCCGTGCCGTTGGTCAGACCCGCGACCTGGCAGGTGAGGGGTGGTTGCAGGTCGGTCACCTGACAGGTCGCCCCACCGGGGGCTGCGGTGACGACGTACCGACTCGCCGGTCCCCCGGTGGTCGCAGCCGGGACGGTGACCGTCGCTCCCCCATCGCCCCGCTGTGCGCTGGGCGTCCCGGGCGCGCCGGGACGCAGCACCGGGTAGGGGTCCGAGGGATCCGACGTCCCCAGGGCATTGGTGGCCGTGATGCGCACCGAGTACTTGTCGGCCTCGTCGTCGCTCAGACCGGTCACGGAACAGGAGGTGTCGACGGTCTCGCACACCTGATCGCCGGGGTCGGTGACCACGCGGTAGCCGGTGATCGGGCTGCCGTTGTCCGCGGGTGGCACCCAGCTCACCTGGAGTTCGGCGCCCGATCGCAGCAGCGTGATCTGCGCGGGGCTGTCGGGCACGTTCGCCGCTGCCTGGCTGCCGTCGACGAGCGTCCACCCGCGGGCCTGCAGGGTGTCGTGGGCCGCCTGCGCGGCCGGCCCGTAGTAGTGCAGCCCATCGGGGCAGTCCACGGAATCGTCGACCGGCCCACAGGCGGTCAGGATCACGTCGCTCTGCGTGTCCTGGGCGGCCCACGCCGTCAACAGGCGGTTGTACCAGTTCACGAACCGGACGCCGGTCATGGGCGCGATCCCGCGGAACATCCCGGCCATGTCGGTCACCTGTCCGATGTCCCAACTCGCGACCTCGTGGGTGAATCCGGAACTGCGGAACAGGTTGCGCATGGTCGTGACCCGGCCGGTGTCCCAGGACGACAGGTCCTGGTCGAAGGCCGTGGCCCCGAAGAACATCCCGTACATGTCCTCGACGTGGCTCACGTCCCAGCCACCG
The DNA here is from genome assembly GCA_046330625.1 of Candidatus Nanopelagicales bacterium. GTDB lineage: Bacteria > Actinomycetota > Actinomycetes > S36-B12 > CAIWTL01. Next base: position 6,765 of record JAXLSJ010000011.1, on the reverse strand, counting down.
ATGTCCTCGTTGAACGACGAGGCCCCGGCGAACATGTCGGCCATGTCGGTGACCCCGGAGACATCCCAGCCTCCCAGCCCACCCGTCAGGCTGGTGGCACCCCGGAAGGCGGCGCGCAGGGTCGTCGTGCCGGTGAGGTCCGGGGTGTCGGTGGCGCTGACGGTGAGGTTGCTCGCGCCCGCGAAGTACTCACCCTCATTGCCGAAGGTCAAGGAGCCCCAGTTGCTCACGTCGAGCAACTTCTTGCGATCGCCGGTGGTATCGAACCGCCACCCGTCGATGTCACCTCGGATGGCCACGTACTTGATCCCGCCGGTGGTGTAGGTGTGCTCCACCGAGGAGTCGTCGTGATGGCCGGTGGCGCCATCACCCCAGACGACCTGGAAGTCGTACCTCCCGGAATCGGTCAGCGGAAGGCGGATCGTGCGCGCCGACGACGATCCGCTGCTGGTGCGGGTCGTGTCCCAGCGACTGGTGAACCAGTCGGGGCCCGGGGTGACCGGGTCCGAGGCTGCCGACCACTCCGAGGAACCCGCGTCGCTCGAGGCCCGGACCTGAAGCGTGTAGTCCTGCCCGTTGGTGAGGCCGTCCAGCAGACACGACATGTCCGGGTCGGTGACAAGACACGTGGTGTCCGGATGCTCCACCACTCGGACCTCGAACCCGTCCGCGGTGTCCATCGGGGCCACCACCGCGCGCACGGAGCCGTTGCCCGGGACGGCGACCGGCGCCTGCGGTGCCGGCGGAGCGTCGTAGCGCGACGGTTCGGAGGTGCCGACCGCGTTGGTGGCGGTCACGACGAAGTAGAAGTCGGAGGCGAGCCCGCCCCCCAGGTCGCAGTCCGAGATGGTGTCGGCCCCGAACGTGGCACACGAACCGGTGGGAGCCAGGTCGACCTTGCTCAGCGCGGTGACGGCATAGGAGGTGATCGGGCTGCCGTTGTCTGCCGGGGCGTCCCAGGTCACCGTGGCGTCGGCGGGGCCGGCGATGGTGTGGACACCGGTCACCCGGTCCGGGGGTCGCAGATCGCTCAGCCCGCCGTCGACGATCTGCCAACCTCGCTTCTCGAGCGTGTCACGGGCCCGCGCCGGGGCTCCGGGCGAATACTGCGGGGCGCCTTCGGCGCAGTCGGACCCGGCCATGTCCGCCGTGCCGCAGACGGTGAGCACGATGTCGTGTCCGGCGCTGGAATCCACGACATCCTGAGCCGCCCAGGCGGTGAGCAGACGGTTGTACCAGCCGACCCCCGCCGCCCCGGTGGGTACCGCGGTGTTGCGGAAGAGGTTGTCGAAGGTCGTGACGTGGCGGACATCCCATCCGGAGATGTCGCCCCCGAACGCGGAGTCGCGGAAGGTCCCGGACAGATCGGTGACCGAGCCGGTGTCCCACCCGGACAGATCCTGGTCGAAACCGGTGGCCCCGTTGAACAGGTCGCCCATGTCCTGCACTTGACCGGTGTCCCAGGACCCGATCGGTTGGTCGAAGGCCGTGGCCCCGGCGAATGTCGCATGCAGATCGGTCACCGCGCCGACCTGCCAACCCGACAGATCCGCGGAGACCCCCGAGTTCTGGAAGGTGCCGTACATGTCGGTCACGCCGGAGACGTCCCAGGTGCCCAGGCCGGTGCCGGTGAAGGCGTCGGCGTCCTTGAACGTGTTCGTCAGGTCGACGACCTGGTCGGTGTCCCACCCGGCCACGGACCCGTTGAAGGACGATGCCTCGAGGAAGGCGTTGGACAGGTCATGGGTGCCGGTCAGGTCCAGCGCGTCGGTAGCCGTGCCGGTCAGGTTGGCCACGCCGTAGAAGTAGGCTCCCGCATTGCCCAGGCGCAGCGGCCCCCAGGCGCTGACGTCGAGCAGCTTCAACCGGTCACCGGAGTTGTTGAAACGGAATCCCGTCATGGTGCCGGTGATCGTGACGTCCTTGGTGCCGGCCCGGGCATAGGTGTGGGTGACCGCGGGCTGGTTGTGGCTGGTGATGTGCTCGGTGACGCCGTCACCCCACGAGACGTAGAAGTCGTAGGTGCCGGAGGCCACGAGCGGCAGGCTCAGCTGGTTGGCGGCCGACGACCCGCTCGAGGTGTTGCCGGTGCGCCACGACGAGGTGAAGGCGGGGCCGGGGGCAGTGGGTGCCGACGGTTCGGAGAAGTCGGAGGCATCGACCCAGTTCACGGCCTGAGCCTTGAACTGATAGGGCGTGCCATTGGTGAGGCCGCTGACTACACACGATGTCGCCGGGGCGGTGATGGTGCAGGACCGGCTTGGGGATGACACGTCCTCGACCACGTAACTGGCGGCCCGGGCTCCCCCCTCGGCGGGGGTGATCGTGACGGTGACCTGGCCGTCGCCCGCCACGACAGCCGGGGCGTCGGGGGTATGGGGAGCCTCGGTGTCCGAGGGCGGCGAGGTTCCGACCCCGTTCGTGGCCGTGATGAAGAACAGGTAGTTGGCGTAGCCCTCGGGCAGATCGCCGACGAACTCGTGCGCGGTCTCGGTGGCCTGGGCCGTGACTTCGGTGAACGGGGCCGTCTTCAGCCGGGCGGTGACCGTGTAGTACTCGATCGGGCTGTTGTGGTCGTTCCCCGGTACCCAGGTCACGGTGGCATCGGAACCGTCCCCCGCCACCCCGACGCTGGTGGGGGCTTCGGGGATGTCCTCGTTCGTGGATCCCCCATCGATGATCGTGAAGCCCCGCCCCACCATCTCTGCCCGATCGGCTGCCGGACGCCCTTCCGAGTACCGCGCCGGTGACACGTCGATGGTGCGGTCGGCGGTGGTGGTTCCCGGTCCGGTGTCCGGCTGGACATCCTGATCGGCCCACTGGGCCAGCAGGAGGTTGTAGTTGTGGATGCCGAGGCCGGTCCCGTTGAGGAAGGTCCCGAATCTCCTCACCTGCTCGAAGTCCCATGAGGAAAGGTCCTGGTCGAAGGAACTGGCGCCGGCGAACATGCCCGCCATGCTGATGACCGAGCGGGTGTCCCATGCCAGCGGCTGATCGAAGGAACTGGCGCCGGCGAACATCCGGGCGGCATCGGTGACGCCATCCATGTCGATGTCCGCGGTGGCATCGAACGACGTGGCATCGCGGAACATGCCGGAGGTGTTGGTGAGAAGCGGGAGTGCAGCAGGCCAGTTCACGGCTTGGTCGAAGGACGTGGCGCCACGGAACATGTCGGCGGCAGTGGCGACGTGCGCCAGGTCGCTCCAGTCGACGGACGAGTTGAAAGCCGTGGCTCCCGCGAACATGGACTCCAGCGAGGTCACCTGGGACATGTCCCAGTCGGCCAAGGGATGGTTGAACGCCGTGGCCCCGGCGAACATCCGGGCCATCGTCGTGGCGGAACCGGTGTCCCACGAGCTCAGGTCCGTGTCGAATGCCGTGGCACCCTCGAACATCTCGCTGAAGTCGGCGATGGCGGACACGTCCCAGTTCCCGATCGCCCCGTCGAAGGCCGGAGTGTCGGCGAACGCCCGGGCCAGGCTCGTCGTCCCCGTGAGATCGAGCTCATCGGTCGCGGATACCTGCAGGTGGGTGGCGCCCTTGAAGTAGTCGTCGGTCGAGGTGGGCGAGCCGAGACGCAGCGGTCCCCAACTGCTGACATCGACCAGCTTCTCGCGTTCGCCGCTGCCGGCGACTCCATGGTTGAGGTTCCATCCGCGGATGGTCCCCGTCATGGTCACGTGGTAGGTACCCGGTGTCTCGTACACGTGCCGGATACCTTCACCGCCCACCGTCACGTCGCTGCTGATGATGTGACTCACCCGTCCGTCGCCCCAGGCCACGACGAAGTCGTAGGTGCCGTCGAGCAGCAGGGGGAGCTTGATCCGGTTCTCGCCGGTTCCGTCGTCGCGGGTGTGGGTGGTGTCCCATGTGGTGGCGAAGACCGGCCCCGGAGTGACCGCCTCCGACCGGACCGACGGATCCGACTCGCCCCCGACGTTGGTCGCCGTGACGGTGAACCGGTAGTCGGTCCCGTTGGCCAGTCCGGTCACGGTGCAGGTCAGCGGGTTGTCGTCCACGCCCACCTCGGTGGTGCACGTGTTGCCGCCGGGGGTCGCCTCCACCCGGTATCCGCCGGGAGTGCCGCCGCCGGTCGGCGCACTCCAGGTCACGTAGGCCTCACTGTCGAGTGCCACGGCCGACGGTTTGGCCGGAGTGGACGGTTGATCGATCTGCGGCGTCACCTGCACGGTGGCGCCCGACGACGAGCCGACCTCGTTTCGCGCCGTCACCGTGAAGGTGTAGACCGCACCGTTGGTGAGTCCGGCAAAGGTGCAGGTCCGCGTTCCGGCTGCGGTCACGCAGGGTTCGGGGATTGCCGCGCCGTCGGGGGCAGAGGCGGTCACGGTGTAGTCGAGGATCGGGCTGTTGTTGGGGACGGCCGCGTTCCAGGTGATCGTCGCGCCGTTGGGGGCACGCGTTCCACCCAGCCCGGTAGGGGCATTCGGGACATCCGTCTGCCCGGCATCCGTGATCGTCCAGGCGTCGGAGTCCACCAGCTCGGCGCGCGCTGCGGTGGGAGGGCCGACGGTGTACTTACTCCCGCCGGCGTCGAACTCAACGGCCGGCTTCACGGTCTGACCGGCCCATGACTGCAAGGTGGCGTCGTAGTTGGTGCGCGTCATGCTCGTGCCGTCGAACATGTAGGAAGCGTCGGTGAGGCTGCCGATGTCCCAGTCGGCCAGACTGCGATGGAAGGCGGTCGCGTCGCGGAACATCGACCCCATGGAGGTCACGTGGGACACGTCCCACGCCGACAGGTCCCGGTCGAACGAGCTGGCGCCCCGGAACATCGAGTTCATGGCATCGGCCTGGCTGGTGTCCCAGGCACTGACGTCACCGGTGAATCCCGAGGCGCCTCGGAAGGTCCCCACGAACTTCTTGATCCCGGACACGTCCCAGTCCGACAGGGTGCCGCCCGTCAGGGCCGAGGCGTTGAGGAACATGTTGGACAGGTCGTCGGTCAGACTCAGATCCGGCTCGTCGGTGGCCGAGATCTGCAGGTTCGCCGCACCCCAGAAGTAGCCGCCGTCGTTGCCGAGCTGCAGGGGTCCCCAGTTGCTGATGTCGGTCAGCTTCAGCCGGTCCCCGCTGTTGCCGAACCGCCATCCTCGGACGGTGCCCGTGATGCTGAGTGTCTTGGTCCCCGACGAGCCATAGGTGTGGGTGACCTCTGGCTGAGTTGAGGACGTGATGGTGCTGGAACTGCCGTCGCCCCAGTCCACGACGAAGTTGTAGGTGCCGCTGCTGATCAACGGCAGGCGGATCTGGGAACTGCCCGACGATCCGGTCGAGATGTTGGTGGTCCGCCACGTCGACACGAAGGCCTCGGAGGAGGCCGCGGCGGGGGTCGAGACGCCCAGCCCGAAGACGGCCAGAAGGGTCGCGAGGAGCGCGACCAGGGCGCGCGCCAGCCCGGTACGCGGGCGCCGCGCACCGCTCGTGAGCCCTCGCAACGATGGGGGCTCAGAGTCACCACCCATGTACGAAGAGTAAGTCTGTGGGGTGGTGATGCGCGTTGAGCCGGATTTTGCCCCACCACCCGAAGGGCGATTCGCGGCTTGTGATCGCTATTGCGCCACGTAGAAGACGATGGTCCCGGCGGTGGCTGCCAGGTACCCCAGGGCGAGCACGACCATGACCCGCTGGTTCACCGTGCGGGCGCCGTCGGTGTTCCCCAACCGGACGCGCCGGGCCGTGAAGATGACATCGGCCATGGCGAAGAGCAGGAACGCGTAGGCGCACAGGTACAGTACGTCCAGCATGAGCAGGTAGGCCACGTCGGGGAGTTCGCCGCTGAGCCCGAGCTGCATGGCCACCAGAGTCAACAGGCCCGTGATCACCAGCCCCACCCGCGCCTCGACGAGTTCGACGGGGACGAAGAACACCAGGAACGCGGTGGCCACCACCAGCAGGATCGGGAGCACGGTCTTGACGAAGCCGGGGACCGCCGGCGACGCCAGCGGGACGGACACCACGACCCGGGACACTACATTCGAGCCGGGCTGGGGATCCCACTCGCCGAAGTTGGTGGAGTAGGTGTAGTCACCGGTCGTCAACGACGGGGTTCCGATGTCATAGCCGGGAAGGGTGACCGTGGGGTCGATGCCCGCCGGTTCACTGTCCGGGACGAACTGCAGTTCGCCGGCGTCGGCGGTCGTGTCCTGCAGCACCACCTGAAGGGTCTGGGAGTCGAAGGGGTAGTCGGCCACGGAGAACGGGGTGTTGAAGGAACCCTGGTAGTGAACGAGGTAGTAGTACGACCCATCTGCCTGCTTCACGGGTTCGTCGTAGGCGGACGAGGTCGTCAGCGACCAGCTCTGGAAGAGGTTGGTGATCTCCAGGGAATCCTGTGGATTCAGATCGGGATCGGTCCAGCGCAGCCACACCGAGATGCTCGCGTCGAAACTGTTGGTCTCGAGGCTGACCATCTGGATGTTGTCGATGTAGGCGCCGATGGTCACCTGCGCCGGGTCCGGCGCCGTGGCTGTCGGCTCCGCGCGAGCGCTCTGGTTCCCGACCACGGGCAGGAGGACAGCGACGGCCACCACCGCGGCGATCACCCATCGGGCCACCACAGCCGGCATTCGGACCTCGCTCTCGCGCGCGTGATCCCGATTGTGCCCGTCCGCGATCTCCGAGGGAGGGCGGTCGCCGAGGACGCAGGGCGGCCGGTGTGGGGCAGGCGGCCACTAGCATCAAGTCGTGGACTCCGGCATCGTGCTCTTCGACGGCACGTGCGCGTTCTGCGAGCGATCGGTCGTG
>JAXLSJ010000010.1:0-106365 GCA_046330625.1 Candidatus Nanopelagicales bacterium | reverse complement strand
CCGACCACCGAGCCCGGACGGGGTCCGGGTCGGCGTCGGCGACTGTAGAAGCGGAACCCGATGCGCAGCCGAGCCTGCGAGGCGCGCATCCATCCGACACAGCCCGCCGAAGGCGGTTCCTCTACTCCAAGAGGCGCCCGACCCGAGCCCGGACCCCGGACCGGGCGCAGCGGTCTCGGCTCCGCTCGACCACCGGGGGTGGGGAACCGCGTAGACCGTACGGGCGTCCAATGCGGCATCCGTCGAAGTCGGCGGGTTAATGTCCGAAGCGGGGATTCCCCCCACAACTGGAGGTTCCATGAACAAGAAGGCGATCATCGCCGTCGGCGCGAGCACGATGGTGGCTCTGGGCGCCATGGTCCCGGCCACCTCGGCCATGGCCAAGAACACCAAGGGCAAGCTGTGCGGTGACGGCACGTTCCACGTGCTGCACAACGACAGCATCGACCAGGTGAAGATCAAGCAGGGCTACTACAAGACCTACGTGCGCAAGGTCAGCTGCTACGACGCCAGCAACTACTTGCACGAGTGGCTGGCCCAGGGTTACACCACCGACAACTTCCTGGTCGCCGCCGGCACCCGGGGCAAGAAGTCGAAGATGTTCATCCAGGGTCAGAGCGGACCGTTCTTCCAGATCAAGAAGGTCAAGAACCCCAGCTGAACCAGGTCGCTCAGGCGACGAGGCGCCCCGTTCCGGAGTTCCGGAGCGGGGCGTCTCACGTCTGCGGCTGACACTACGGTGGTCGGGTGACCGACTCCTTCCCCCGCCGCAAGGCGGCGACCCGCGGATTCCGTCTGGGCGCTCCGCGCGACGTCGTCGTCTCTCCCGATGGCAGCGAGATCCTCTACCTCCGCTCGGACGGCCCGACCGACCCCGTGAACCATCTGTGGCGCGCCCGCATGGCCGACACCCCGGTCCACGAGGAGCGCGTCGTCGATGTCGGCGCCCTCCTGACCGGCGCGGACGACGACCTTCCCGACGAGGAACGGGCCCGGCGGGAGCGCCTCCGCGAGGTGTCCGGGGGCATCACCGGGTACTCGGTGGCCCACGACTGGGGAACCGTGGCCTTCACCCTGTCGGGGCGCCTGTGGGTCTGGCTCATGACAGACGGCACAGTCAACGAGATCGGTGCGGACTCCGGGTACACGACTCCCGCCGTCAGCCCCGACGGCCGGTGGGTCGCCGCCGTCCGCGCGGGGGCCGTGGAACTCTTGGCGGTGGACGGAACGGATCGCCGGACCCTGCGCACCCCGGACGCGGATGGGGTCACCTGGGGAAGCGCAGAATTCATCGCGGCCGAGGAGATGGGCCGGTACTCGGGGATGTGGTGGAGCCCGGCATCCGATCGGCTCCTCATCGCCCGTGTCGATGACAGCGAGGTCGACACCTGGTGGATCTCGGACCCCTCCCGACCCGCCACAGCCGCGACTCCGGTGCGGTACCCGGCGGCCGGGACCCCCAACGCCCGGGTCACGCTGCATCTCACCGACCTGGACGGCGAGGGCCTCGAGGTCGCCGGCGTCGCGGGGTGGGAGTACCTGGCGAGGGTGCGCTGGGACGAGCAGGGCCCGTTGGTCGCGCTGCAGAACCGGCGCCAGACCGAGCTCGCCACCTTCGCCGTCGATCCCGACTCGGGGACGCTGCGCGAACTGCGGCACGAGACGCGAGCCGACTGGGTGGAACTCGTCCCCGGCGCGCCCCGGTGGACGGATCGGGGACTGGCGGTGGTGGAGGTGGACGACACCACCGACACCCGCCGGCTGCTCGTGGTGGATGACTCGGGGGTCGTCGTCGCTGCGACACCACCCGGGTTGCAGGTGAATGCGGTGTGCGCCGTGGACGAGGGGGTCACCTTCGTGGGTTCCCAGGACGATCCGAGCACGTGTGACCTGTTCCGACTCGGGGCCGACGGCGGCGTCACCCGATTGTCCGATCCGGGGGGGTGGTCAGCGGGCACCACCCGGGCCGGGACGACGATCCTGTCGCGGGCCTCCCTCGACTCCCCGCGCTCCGTGATCACCGTGTCCACCCCCACCACCCGGTGGACCATCCCCAGCCATGCCGAGGCTGCGCCGGTGACCGTCGCACCGACATTCCTGCCCGATGACTCGGGATGGCACCGGATCGCCGTCCTGTTCCCCACGAGCCCGACCACCGAGCCGCTGCCGATGCTCATGTCGCCGTACGGCGGCCCTCACTCGCAACGGGCGATCCGGGCCGCCGGGGCGTTCGCGACCGAGCAATGGCTCGCCGACCAGGGATTCTGCGTCGTGGTCGCCGACGGGCCCGGTTCGCCGAGCACGCCCGGCAACGAGTACGCCATCCACCACGATTTCGCCGATCCGCCGCTGGCCGGACAGATCTTTGCCCTGGAACGGGTGACGGCGGTCTTCGGAGACCGCGTCGACCCGGGCCGCGTGGGGATCCGCGGGTGGTCCTTCGGGGGCTACCTCGCGGCGCTCGCCGTGATGCAGCGGCCCGATCTGTTCCATGCCGCGGTCGCCGGCGCCCCCGTCACCGACTGGGAGTTGTACGACACCCACTACACCGAGCGCTACCTCGGAATGCCGAGCGCGGATTCGGACGCGTACCGACGTTCGTCGCTGCTCCCCCGCGCCGCCGGGTCGGCCGGACGCCCGCTGCTGCTGATCCACGGTCTGGCCGACGACAACGTGGTCGCCGCCCACACCCTGCGGCTGTCCAGCGCACTCCTGGGGGCGGGGGTCGACCACGAGGTGCTGCCCCTGTCGGGGGTCACGCACATCACCCCGCAGGAGGCCGTTGCGGAGAACCTCTTGCGACGCGAACTCGAGTTCTTCCGCCGCCACCTGGGGTAGCGCGTGGTGTCAGTGCGGATGGTCGGCCTGGAACCGCGCCGCCAGCCGGGCGAACGCACGATCACCGGTCAGCCAGTGCAGCTGCAGGAGCAGTTCGATGTGGATCGAGTGGTAGTGCTCACGGAAGACGTTGTGGCGTACGCAGTACGCGGACAACGATCCGGGCCGCCGGATCACGTGGGCGTAGTGCCGTGCTGTCGTCGCGGCGCCGTCGAACAGTTGCGCGGCAAGCCGGTTACCGGTGAGTCGGTAGTAGTCGTAGAGCCCGAGCAGTGCGAACACATGACCGTTGAAGGTGTAGTCCGACGCCGACACCGGCCGACTGGGGTACTCCTGTAGCCACAGGTACCCGGACTTGTCGATCATGGTCGCCCACGGACGGGGCGGACGGGGATCCAGTATCAGGGAACGGAACGTGGCGTCCGCCGCAGCCTGATACGTGTCGCGCTGCTCGAGGGGAAGCGCCGGCAGTTGCGCGAGCTGGCTGAACAGGCTCAGCGCCTCGCCCTGAGCCATGGCCGAGTACCACGGAGTCCGCTCGATGAAACCGTGCCGAGCGGCCAGGACGAAGTCGAAGGGGTACGAGTAGAACCACCCACCCCGGGACACGGTGCGTCGGGCGATCTGGCGGTCGGCCTGCACCATGGCGGCCCTGAGCAGGCGAGGCGCACGGTGCCGACGGAAGGCTTCCAGCGCCATGAGTCCGTACTGGACCTGGACCACCGGATGGTCGTACAGAGTGCCGTCCGCAGCCGGGAACTTCCGCACCCCGGAACCATCCACCGGACCGTTGGGGGCGGTGGCCGCCAGCCGATGCCAGGGGAGGAACTCGGCACGGACATCCCGGGGGACCAGGCCGCTCTGCCGGAATTCGCCCCGCGCGATCGAGGCATGACGATCCCGTCCCGGCGACACCGTGCCGGATACCTCGCCGCTGCCCCGGTCGCCGACGGCCCCGGCCGGGAACGCCCGGCCCTCGGATTCGGGGCGCACCGGCGTGAGGACGTGGCCGTGGTCGCCGCCGGCCGGTGGCGTGACGGCGGCCTGGGCGGGCACCGCAACTGCCATCCCCGCCGCGACCAACGCCGGGAGGAGTCGGATCATGCCTCGCCCACGACATCGGTCTCGGGAAGCACTTCGCCCCCCACCGCCCGATGGTCCTGCCAGCCCTCCTCGGGGGTCAGCGGGAAGTGACAGGCCACCAACTGCCCCGCTCCGATGTCATGCAATGCCGGTTCCTCGGCCGCGCACTTGTCCTGCGCCTTCCAGCAACGGGTCCGGAACCGACAACCCGACGGGGGATCGGCAGGAGAGGGGACGTCTCCTTCGAGATCGATCCGTTCGCGGGCGCGCTGCGCCTCGGGATCGGGGATGGGGGCCGCGGAGATCAGGGCTGCGGTGTAGGGATGCGCGGGCGCCCGGTAGATGTGGTCCTGCGGTCCGGTCTCCACGATCTTGCCCAGGTACATGACCGCGATCCGGTCGGCGATCTGGCGCACCACGGCGAGGTCGTGGCTGATGAAGACGTAGGACAGCCCGAGTTCGTCGCGCAGGTCGAGCAGCAGGTTCATGACCTGCGCCTGCACCGAGACGTCGAGCGCCGACACCGGCTCGTCGGCCACGATGATCTTCGGCTTCAAGGCCAGCGCCCGGGCCACCCCGATGCGCTGCCGTTGGCCACCGGAGAACTGGTGGGGGTAGCGGTTCACGAACTCGGGGTTGAGGCCCACCCGGTCCATGAGATCCCGCACCGCCTCCTGTTTCGTACGACCCTGCAGCGCCTCGGGATGGATGTCGAAGGGTTCGCCGATGATGCTCGCGACCGTCATGCGGGGGTTCAACGAGGTGTAGGGATCCTGCAGGATGATCTGGATGTCCCGTCGCTTGGCCCGCAACTGCTTGGCCGACATCGACGTGATGTCCTCGCCGAGGATCTCGACGGACCCCTCGGTGACGGGCTCGAGGCCGAGCAGGAGCCGACCGGTGGTCGACTTGCCGCACCCCGACTCCCCCACGATCGCCAGGGTCTCGCCTTGATTGAGGGTCAGATCGATGTGATCCACCGCGCGCACATCGCCGATCTTTTTCTTGAACAGGATGCCGCGCGTGATCGGGTAGTACTTGACCAGCCCGCCGGCGTCGATGACACGCTCAGAACTCGAGGCCATGCTCATACACCTCCTCGGCGAACCAGCAGCGACTCCCGTGATCGGGAGCCACCTCGGTCAACGGCGGCGGATCACCGTCACGGCACTTGTCCTGGGCCCGCGGACAACGTGGATTGAACGCGCAGCCGGGCGGGACGCTGAACAGGCTCGGCGGCAAGCCCTTGATCGCGGGAAGGCGCCCTTCGCGATTGTCGATCTTGGGGATCGACTGGAGCAGGCTGTAGGTGTACGGGTTCGCCGTGTGGGTGTAGATCTCGTCGACGGTTCCGCGTTCCATGGTGCGCCCCGAGTACATGACCGAGATCCGTTCGGCCACGTCTGCCACGACACCCAGGTCGTGCGTGATCAGAATCAGACCCATGTCGGTCTCGGCCTGCAACTCCTTGAGCAGGTCCATGATCTGCGCCTGGACGGTCACGTCGAGGGCGGTGGTCGGCTCGTCGGCGATCAGGACCAGCGGTTTCAGCGCGATCATCATCGCGATCATGATGCGTTGCCGCATGCCGCCGGAAAACTGGTGCGGGTAGGATCCGTACCGCTCCTCGGCCGCCGGGATGCGCACCCGCTTGAGCACGTCGATGGTGGCTGCCTTCGCGTCCTTCTTGTTCAGACCCTCGTGGATCCGGAACATCTCCGAGATCTGCTCCCCCACGCTGATGACGGGGTTCAGAGCCGACAACGCATCCTGGAAGATCATGGCGATCTGATTGCCACGGATCTTCTGATACTCGTCCTCGGGAAGCCCGATCAGCTCCTTGCCCTGGAGTCTGATGGATCCGCCGGAGATGCGCGCGGGCGGTGTGTCGAGAATCCCCATGATCGCCTGGGCCGTCACCGACTTGCCCGACCCCGACTCGCCCAGGATCGCGATCGTCTGGCCGCGGTCGAGGGTGAACGAGACGCCGTTGACGGCCTTTGCCACTCCGTCGCGTGTGGCGAACTCGACCTTCAGCTCGTCGACATCGAGAAGTCGTTCGGCCACGCGATCACTTCCTCAGCTTCGGATCGAGGGCCTCGCTGACGGCCTCGCCCAGCAGCACGAAGGCCAGCACCGCGATGGTCAGCATCCCGGCGGGGACGAACAGGGTCCAGGGAGCCTGGAAGAAGGTGTTCTGCGCGGCGGCGATCATCGTTCCCCACGAGAAGTCCGGGGGCTGGATACCCAGCCCCAGGTAGGACAGCGTGGCCTCGGCCCCGATGAACAGACCCAGGCTGATCACCGCGACCACGATCGACGGACCGACGGCGTTGGGCAGGATGTGACGGAGCATGATGCGCCCGTTGGTCGCCCCCAACGCGCGGGCAGCGAGTGTGTAGTCCTGGTTCTTGGCCTCGATGGTCTTGCCGCGGACCATGCGGGCGGCCACCGGCCAGCTGAGCAGCGTCAGCGCCATGGTCACCCCCCAGATACCGGGAAGCTTGACCGCCGACAGCAACACGATGGCACCGATGATGTACGGCACCCCGAGGAAGATGTCGAAGATGCGCGACAGGATGGAGTCGGTCTTGCCGCCGTAGAAGCCGGCGACCAGACCCAGGATCGCCCCGATGAGCGTGGTGCCGATCGCCGCCAGGACACCGACGGCCACCGACGGCCTGGCCCCGTACACGCTCAGCGCATAGACGTCGCATCCCTGCTGGTCGGTTCCCATGCGGAACTCGTCGCCGGGTGGGGTGAGCGAGTTCGACAGGTTGCAGCCACCCGTGAGCGACGAGGTCTTGGCCGAGTCCGCGATCAGTCCGGGGAACAGAACCATGAGCATCACGAGCACGAGCAGGACCGCGGAGATCCAGAAGATCTTGTTGCTGCGCAGGTCGGCCCATGCGTCCGACATGAGCGTGCGGGACTTGGCCTCGGCCACCGGCGAGGAGTCGACCTCGAGCTGGATGTCACTCATAGCGGATCCTCGGGTCGAGCACGGCGTACAGGACGTCGACCACGAGACTCGTGATCAGGTAGACGATCACCAGGATCGTCGCGATCCCCACCACCACGACGGTCTCGTCCTGACGGATGGAGCTGTACAACTGCTGTCCGATGCCGGGGATGTTGAAGATCCCCTCGGTCACGACGGCGCCGCCCATCAGGGTCCCCAACTCGATACCGAGGAAGGTGACCACCGGGATCAGGCTGTTGCGCAGCGCGTACTTGCGCAGCACGGTGCGCCGGGGCAGGCCCTTGGCCTTGGCCGTGCGCATGAAATCCATGTTGAACGTCTCGAGCAGGGACTGTCGCGTGAGCCTGAGGACATACGCCAGCGATCCAGCGGCCAGGACGAACGCAGGGAGTATGTAGCTGGTCGGCCATCCCTGCGAGATGCCCGAAGGGGCCACCCAGCCGAGCTTGATCCCGAACAACCACTGCAGGGTGAAGCCCAGCACGAAGAGCGGGATCGCGATGAGGATGAGTGCGACGGCCAGGGACAGGTTGTCGAACCACTTGCCACGCTTGAGGGCGGCGAAGACGCCGATCGAGATTCCCAGGACGATCTCGATGACCACCGCGGTGACGGCCAGGGTGAACGTCACGGGGAACCGTTGGACCACGATGTCCCACACCGACTGGCCGCCGAAGGTCTGACCGAAGTCCCCGTGCAACACGTTCCAGATGTACTTCAGGTACTGGACGATCACCGGATCCTCGAGGTTGAACTGCTCGGTGAGATAGGCGACGTACGCGGGATTCTGCTTCTGCGCCGGCGTCAGGGCGTTCAGCGGGTTGCCGACCACCGACATCAACAGGAACAGCAGAAGGGTCGTACCGAAGAACACCGGGATCATCTGGAGAAGGCGCCTGATCACATAGCGACCCATGACCCCTCGCTCTCCCCGGACGACCCCGGGAAACGACTGACCGGACCCGGCAGACGCCGGGTCCGGTCAGGAGTGTAGTCATCCTGACCCCGGCGGACCGGGAATCAGGACAAACCGACTACTGGTTGACGCTGATCGTCGACAGGTTCACGAACCCACCGGGGTTGATCGACACGTTGCTCACGCGGGTCGAGTAACCACCGACGGTGTTGCGCATCTGGAACGGCCAGGCCGGGAAGTCGTCGAGAAGGACCTTCTCGGCCTCCTGCCACTTCGCGATCTGCTCGTTCTCGTCGGAGGCCTGAGTGCCCTCGAGCAGCAGCTTGTCGAACTGCGGGTTCTTGTACCCCACGTAGTTGTTCGGGCTGTCCGACGTGAAGTTCGCCGTGATCATGTTCTGGATCGTCGGGTTGTCCGCGATCCAGCCCGAACCGATGAGGGTTCCGTCGGGAACCTCCTTGTTCTGCTGGGCGGTCAGGAACGTCCCGAAGTCCTTGTACGTGTCGACCACGCACGTGACACCCAGGTTCTGCTGGATCTGGTTGCAGATCGCGGTCTCGACGTCGCCGGTCGAGTTGGCCAGCTTCGCCACATGGACCTTGGCGCCCTGCGGCCAGCCGCCGCCCTTGGCCAGCGAGGCCTTGGCTGCTTCGGCATTGAACGTGCAGTTCTCGCCGCAGATGTCGGTGCCACCACCCGCGATAGTGCTGGGCGCGAAGCTCGTGCCCGCCTGACGCGTGTCGTAGTACAACTTCGTGTTGATCTCGTTGGTGTTGATCGCGCGGGCGATGGCGATGCGGACGTCCTTGCTCTTGTAGGTCGGATCGTCAGCCGCGAAGCCGTAGTACGAGTACTGCAGGCCACCCGGGGTGTTGATGTACCGGTCGCCGAGCACCGACGAGGCAGAGGCCAAGGCGTTCTGCGGCAGCGTGGTCACCACGTCCAGGTTGTTGCCCTGCAGGTCGGCCCACTGGGCGTCGTCGCTGGCGTAGATCCGCACGTCGATCGAGTCGGCATTGCCGGCCGGCCCGTTGAAGTCGGGGTTCTTCACCAGCTTGCCGCCGGTGGAGTTGTCCCACGCGCCGTCGAGCTTGTACGGACCGTTGCCGATGGGCTGCTTCTGGTAGGACTTCAGATCCTTGAAGGCCTCCTTGGGCATCGGGTAGATCTGCGGACCGGCCATGAAGTTCATGAACAGGCTCTGGTTGAGCGGAGCCGCGAGCTTCATCTCGAGCGTGGTGTCGTTGACCGCCTTGAGCCCCGACATCTTGCCGTCGGTGCTGTCGGTGCCGGACACGGCGTCGTATCCCTCGACGTTGAGCTGCGAGGGCCCGAAGATGAATCCGAGCTGCTGGCCGTTGCCGCCGTTGGCCGCGAAGTTGAACGTGTCCACGAACGTCTGCGCGGTGACCTTCTCGCCGTTGGTGAAGGTGTTCCCGGGATTGATCTCGATCGTGTACGTCTTGTTGTCGCTCGACGGGGTGACGCTCTTGGTCAGGAAGCTGTTCTGCGGCACCATGGCGCCGGAGTCGTCGGTGACGAACTCGAACAGTCCGGTGTACATGCCCTGGTCCACCTGGGCGCAATACAGGTCGTAGCAGTTGGTCGGGGCCAGCCCGAACTGCGGCGCCTCGATGGCGATCGAGTAGGTACCCCCGGTCGAACCGCTGCCACCGCTGCTGCCGCCGCTGCTTCCACCACTGCTGCTGCAGGCGGACAGCGCCAGGGCTCCGGAAGCGAGGATGACTCCCGCCGCGAGCCCGCGTGTGCGGAGACTCATGCCGATTCCTTCCATGAGGGGAGATAGACAAGGACCCCCTCGGATGCCTGAAGGTTAATCGCGCGTGAACACCAGCACCAAATGCGCCTACCGCATTGGCCGAATCGTTACGCCCCCGCGGACACCGACGGAATCGGTAGCACCGTGGCGGATTCACTGGCAGGAACCGACTCGACGGGCCCCGACGGACTCACGGATCCGGAGGGGACATCGGACGGCGTGGGTGTCGCGGAGGCCGACTCCGTCGGGGCTTCCGACTGCTCCACACCGGTGGTCGCGACCCGCACACTCGCAAGATCCACGGTGGCGAACGGGGTGATGACCAACCCCGGAAGGACCTTCTTGCTCCACCCCATCTGCACGGTCCCGGACCACAGCGGGATCGCCGGCACCGTGCCCGACAGGATGGTCTGGGACTCCTGGTACTTCGCGATGGCCTCGGCGGCCGGCAGTTGCCGCGCCTCGGCCATCAGGGCGTCGAATCGGGGATCGTGGTACCCGCCTTCGTTGGCTCCGGTCCGACCGTACAGCGGCTCCAGGAAGTTCTGCAGGTTGGGATAGTCCATGCGCCAGGTGGTCCGGAACAGGCCGACCATCTTCTTGTCGCTGATCGCCTGGACGAACTCCTTCTGCGTGGGGAACGGCTGGGGGACGCAGGTGATGCCCAGGGTGTTGGTGATCGAGTCGCAGACAGCCTGGACCCACTCCGCGTGCCCGCCGTCGGCGTTGTAGGCGATGTCGAGGTCGCCGGTGAAACCCCCGCCCCGGGCGAACAGGTCCTTCGCCGCCGCGGCGTCGTAGACACAGGTGTCGCCGCAGGCGCCGGGTTCGTAGCCCTCGACGACCGGGGGTGCCCACGCATCGGCGGGTACCACCGTGTCGTGCCAGACCTCGGACACGATGGCCGCCCGGTCGACCGCACGACTCAGCGCAGCTCGCAGTTCGGGTGCGGCGAAGCGCTTGTCGTAGAGCGGGAACGTCAACGACGTGAAGAGCCCGGCCGGCTTGAGCAGGAAGTTGCCTTCGCCCAGTTCCGCCTGCCACCGGTCGCCGGCCAGGACGTCGGTCGGCATTCTCGTGAGGATGTCCAGACGCGCGGAGCGCAGGTCCTCGTAGGCCTTGTCCAGATCGTCGTACACCCGCCATTGGATGGTCTCGACCTGCGGGCGGTCGGAGCCCTGATAGCCGGATGCGGCCTTCATCGTGATGTCGGTCCCCGGGGTCCGGGCAACGAACTGGAAGGGTCCGTTGCCGACCGGCGCGGCGGCGAAGACCTCGGGGTCCTTGAAGAACGACTGCGGCATCGGCGAGAACGCCCAGTAGCCGAGGATGGACTCCAGGATGGCCACCGGTTGGGCCAGCGTCATGGTGAAGGTCAGTTCGCCGGTGACGGCCAGACCGGTGAGCGGCACCGGCTGATCGGGGCAGGTGATGTCGCCCGAGGCGCTCACGCTGCCGGCCGTCTGCTCGAATCCTGCGATGTTGGCGCCCGACGGGCCGAAGAAGCTCTGGTTGGTGGCCTTGTTCTGGCAGGCGGCCGCCCAGTTCCAGGCGTCGACGTATGACGCGGCGGTCACCGGGGTGCCGTCGTGGAACGTCCAGCCGGGCTTGAGAGTGATCTTCCAGACCAGGTTGTCCGTGGTCTCGATCGATGCTGCCTGCGCGAGCCGCGGTTGTGCGGTCACCGGGTCGTAGTCGACCAAGCCGGTCCACATCGCGTCGACGACGTCGCCGGAGCCGCTCTCGGCTGCCATGGCCGGCAGCAGGAGCTGCGCCGGTTCGGTGGTCGAGATCGAGACCGAACCGACCGGGGCCGCGGGCGCGGACGGATCGGGAGCCGGTTCGGACGAGCACCCTGCCGCCAGGAGGGCGACGGCGCCGGCGATCGGCAGCAGCCGCCGGATCACTCGGCCTCCAGCTCGGCCCGAGCCGCGGCCAACGCCTCCCGGTCGGCGTCCGACAACTGCGGATACCGCAGGTCGAGACCCTTGATCGTGGTGGTGATGATGTCCGAGACCGCCGCACGCATCGCCCACTTGCGGTCGGCGGGGATGACCCACCACGGCGCCCACGGCGTCGAGGTCGCGGAGATGGCCTCCTGGTAGGCCTGCTGGTAGTCGTCCCAGCGGCCCCGTTCCTTGATGTCGGCCGCCGAGAACTTCCAGTTCTTCTCCGGGGTGTCCAGTCGCTCCAGGAACCGGGCCTTCTGCTCGTCCTTGGACACGTTGAGGAAGAACTTGAGCACCACCGTGCCGTTGCGGACGAGGTGCCGCTCGAAAGCGTTGATGTCGTCGTAGCGGGCCTGCCAGAACGCCTTGCCCCGGGCCGTCACGGGCAGCCGTTGGCTGTCCAGGATCGCTGGGTGAACCTTCGTCACCAGGACTTCCTCGTAGTACGAGCGGTTGAAGATACCGATGTTCCCGCGCGGCGGCAGCGCCTTGGCGCAGCGCCAGAGGAAGTCATGATCGAGTTCCTCCTCGCTGGGCTTCTTGAAGGACGTGACCGAGCACCCCTGGGGGTTGACCCCGCTCATCACATGCTTGATGGTGCCGTCCTTGCCCGCGGCGTCCATCGCCTGGAAGACCAGCAGGACGGCGTACCTGTCGTCGGCGTACAGCATCTCCTGGGCGTCCGAGAGTTCCTGCACGTTGTCGGCCAGCATGGCGTCGGCCAACTTCTTGCGCTCCCGCTTCGACACCTGTCGGGCGGCCGGTGGCATCCACCCCGGGTCGTGGTCGGCCAGGCGGAAGTGCTCCTTGTGGTCGACGCGAAGTTGCTCGAGCGTCTCGCGGCTCAATGCCATGGCGGGGCCCCTCCCGGACTGATGGTGAGCGGTCCCGGCGGACCACCGCTGCACTATGGCACGCGGCGTGAGGGGCCGGACTGTGTTTGCCGTTCTGTGACCGCCCTCATTGGGGCTCGTTGGCCACCAGGGTCGGGCAGGGACCCCAGTCTTCCTTCGGGAACGCGTCCTCGAGCGCGACGAGTGACGACTCCATCGCCACGGGGGCGATGGTGGCTGTCGTCCCCGTGTACGGCTCGTCGAGCGCAGCGAGACTCATCACCACCGCCAGAAGCACCACGGTCGAGACCAGCACGGTGATGATCCGCAGTCGGCGTCTGGGTCCCAGATGGATCGTCAACAGAGTGATGAATCCGAACGTGCAGACGAAGATCACCACCCAGATCGCCGGGGGGATCTCGGGCAGTGCCAACTGCAGTCGCACCGAACGGTCCGAGTCCAACTGCAGGCTGTTGTCCACCATGAAGTAGTGCGTGGATTCCTGGCTCTTGGTCTCGAACGGAAGCGCGTCGACACGGTGCTGGATCTTGGCGGCCCACGCCGCCACGTTCTCCGAGCCGGTCAGATCGGCGCGGCGCGAGGCCTCCCAGTCGTCCTGCGCGACCGCTCGCATGTAACAGATCACCGAACGGCGCACATCGCTGCGATCCTCCGGCGGATACGGACTGGCCGCATTGAACATGGCGACCGCGGAGGCCGCCTCCTGCCGTGCGATGTCCCGGGTGTCAGCGAAGTGCTGAACAGCGAACACGAGCAGCAGACCGAGGATGATGCCGAAGGCTCCGCCGACGAAGGCCACCGCGTCGGTCAACCCGACGTCGCTCTGGTCGGGACGGGTGCGGGACGACAGTACCCGGCGGTATAGCAGGACTCCGACGCCCCAGCCGAGCGCCACGCAGACCAGCACCAGGGCCCCCGCGACGTAGGGACTCATGGCACGCAGCGGTCCGAGGTCAGAGGTCGATGATTCGACTGGGGATGTCGGTGTTCTCGTCCAGGTGGTAGCTGGCGCAGACCCGGTGGTAGCCGTCGGCGATCTGGGTGGGCAGGCCCTTGTGGATCTGACCCCGGATGATCAGGACCGGCGACAATTCGACGCCCTGGACGATCTTGCGGAGGTCCTCCTTCACGTGCTCGTTGTCCATCGGGAGCAGTTCCAGTCGCGCCCCGCGCAGGATGTCCTTGGCCTTGTGGGTCATGATCGGCGCCTTCTTGAGCCGCGCGACGAGATCTTTGACGGTGTCGGGATCCGCGATGAGGCTCAGGTAACTGCCGGCCGCGGGATAGTCGTGGTTGTCCGGGGTCTCCTTCCACTTCGCCACGGGCTGGGTGCTCGGCGTCTTCTTGGCCACGGGGACTCCTCTGGGTCGACTGCCGCCAACCTAGTGCCGCCGAGGTGCCCGTCACCCGTTGAAGCGACGGATCACCCGTGCGCTCATCTCGATCGATTGAAGGCCCGTCGGTGAGGGCGGCCTATCGTCCGATCCTGCGTGACCGGGCAGCATCGACGAGTACTCGAGCGACGCGCTCGGCCTTCTGGGACACGGCTGCCCCGATCGGCCTCGCCTCGTACCTGTCTTGGTTTCGAGCCCGACGCAAGCGATCGAACTCACGAGCAGCTTGCTCTGCCGGGGCTGTGTCGAAGACCGCCCGAAGGAATCGCCCGAGCGCTTCATGTTGGCCCGGGCCATTCGTCGTCCGGAAGCCGTATGCGGCCATCGTCGCCTCACCCACGTCGTGGCAGGCGTCGTAGGCGACGCCGAACTTCACCGCGTCGCTGGTCAGCAAGGGCAACTGGCTCACCCGGTCCTCCGCTTGCCGCAGGAAGGACGCCGCTCGCTCGGCGTCCGGCGGCACAGCCTCGCATCGGTGGGCCCCGACCAGCGCCGATATGGTCGCCGACTGGATGCGTGTAAGCGGGGTCAGGGCCACGGCAGCTCCCCGATCACGGCAACCGCCGGGTGCGAGCGCACGTTCTCCAGGAATCCGGACGAAGCGGTGAACTCCTCGGCCGTCAGAATCGTGGGGTTGACGGGTCGGTGCACGGTTTCCTCCACCCGGGAGCACGCCGCGTACACCTCGTCCACGTCGGGCTCGCCGAGCACCATGAGGTCGATGTCTTGCGGTGACGGTCCGGCCTGGCCCAGCATCCGCGCCGCGAACGAGCCGTAAAGAAATGCCGACTCGATGCCGCCCACGCCAGAGAGTTCCCGCCCCAGCAGCACGGCCGGGCCGGTCGTCACGGTGAGGATCTGGCGTAGGGGATCCACCAGCGGGCTGCGACTGTCGGCGCGGATGAGCCTCGTCCGTCCCACGGTTCGCTCCGCCAGAATTCCGGCGTCCACCAATCGACCGATCTCGCGGTGGACCGTTGCATACGCCAGTCCAGCCTGGCGCGCGAGCTCCGTCACGCTCAGCTCCTCGCTTGTGAGCAGCAGTTCGGCGAGGAGTCTTGCCTGCCCGTCGGAACGGAAGATCGGAGCCAGCAGCGGAGCCTCCGTTCTCATATAGTGGAGACTATCCTCCAGTATATCGATAGTCAACGGTCATGGCTGTGTGTGCCCAAAGAGGGAGGCACTCGTGGGTGCGCCAAAGCGACACCATTGGGTGCGTCCAGACGTCAGCGTGACGCGAACTCCACAGGCGACCGTCAGTCGGTGGTGCTCAGACCGTTGCCGGAGCGTCGGCGGGTCGCGAGCCACTCGTCACACGTTGAAGCGGAACTCCACCACGTCGCCGTCGGCCATGACGTAGTCCTTGCCCTCCATGCGCACCTTGCCGGCCGACTTGGCCGCCGTCATACCGCCTTGGCCCATCAGTTCGTCGAACGCGACGACCTCGGCCTTGATGAAGCCCTTCTGGAAGTCGGTGTGGATCACCCCCGCGGCCTCGGGGGCGGTTGCGCCCACCGGGATCGTCCAGGCCCGGGCCTCCTTCGGCCCGGCGGTCAGATAGGTCTGCAGGCCCAGGGTCGCGAACCCCACCCGGGCGAGCGCATGGATACCGGACTCGGTCTGGCCGACCGATTCGAGGAGTTCGAGCGCGTCCTCCTCGGGCAGTTCGGCGAGTTCCGACTCCACCTTCGCGTCGAGGAACACTGCCTCGGCGGGGGCCACCAGGTCGCGCATCCGGGCCCGGAAGTCGTCGTCGGTGAGTTCCTCCTCGTCGGCATTGATGACGTAGATGAAGGGTTTCGCCGTCAAGAGGAACAACTCGCGCAACGGCTCCCGGTCCAGGCCCGCGGCGAACACCGTCTGACCCGAGTCCAACACCTCGCGGGCCACCTGGGCGGCCGCCAGGACCGGCGCCCGGGACTTGTCGTTGCGGGCTTCCTTCTCCAACCGGGGGATCGCCTTGTCGAGGGTCTGCAGGTCGGCGAGGATCAGCTCGGTGTTGATGGTCTCCATGTCGTCGGCCGGGGACACCCGCCCCTCCACATGGACGACGTCGGGGTCGCTGAAGGCGCGCAGCACCTGGCAGATCGCGTCGGACTCGCGGACGTGCGACAGGAACTTGTTGCCCAGTCCCTGGCCCTCGCTGGCGCCGCGCACGATCCCGGCGATGTCCACGAAGGTCACGGTGGCCGGCAGGATGCGCTCGGACCCGAACATGTCGGCCAGCCGCGGGAGGCGCTCGTCGGGCACCGCCACCACCCCGGTGTTGGGCTCGATGGTGGCGAACGGGTAGTTGGCCGCGAGCGCCGCCTCGGGATTCTTGGTCAGCGCGTTGAAGAGCGTGGACTTGCCGACGTTGGGCAGTCCGACGATTCCGATGGTGAGTCCGGCCACCCGCCGATTCTAGGCGTCCGCGTGCCGGGGCGATTCCGGTGCAGCCGCGTCGCTCGGCGGATGTGTCGGACCCCTGCGGCATGGTGGAGGCATGAACGACATGACCGCTCTCACGTTCTTGGGCCTGCTCACGCTGTTCGCCCTGCTGCTCGCCGGGGCAGCTGTTGCGGGCTGGCTGATCGGACGGTCTGCCTCCAGCGCACGCGCGGCGGCCGCCAGGGCCGACCTGGCCCGCACCGAGGCCGATTCGGCGCGCGAGCTCGCGCAGTTGCGGGAGGACCTGGCCCGCAGCGCCGGCCGGCTCGAGACGGAACACGCCGCGCGACGCGCCGTGGAGAAGGACCTGGACTGGCAGCGGCGACAGAACGGCGACCTGGAGAAGAGCATCGCCCCTCTGAAGTCCGCCTTCGACGGGCTGACCACGCGGCTGAAGGCCACCGAGGACGCCGAGCTCAAGGCTCGCACGGAGCTGAAGGACAAGATCGCCCAGATGGCGACGGACTTCGGCCGGGCCACCGCCGACGTGCGCACCGAGGCCCGCAAGCTGTCGACGGTCCTGTCGCGCTCCGACCGGCGCGGCGCGTGGGGAGAGATGCAGCTGGAGGCCCTCGTCGAGTCCTCCGGGATGCTCCCCCACGTCCACTACATCGAGCAGGACCACACCACCGGGGACTCCGGTGTCCTGCGTCCCGACCTGGTGATCTCCCTGGCCGGTGGCCGGTCGGTCATCGTGGACTCGAAGGTGCCCCTGGACGCCTTCCTACGCATGTCGGACAACACGCCCGAGGACGACAGCGCCGCCCTGGAGGAACATGGGCGTCTGGTCCACAACCACATCCTGCGACTGTCCGAGAAGGCGTACTGGAAGCGCTACAACTCGCCTGAGTTCGTCATCATGTTCCTGCCGTCGGAGGGGCTGCTCAGCAGTGCCCTCGAAGTGCGTCCCGAACTCCTGCAGACCGGTCTGGACCGCAAGGTGCTGCTCGCGACGCCGGCCACCCTGATGGCCATGCTGCACACGATCTCCCACTCCTGGCAGCAGGTGCAGGCCGCGGACGAGGCGCGCGAGATCCATCGTCTGGCACTGGAGTACCACGAGCGCATGCTGGGCACCGCCGGCAAGTTCGAGAAGCTCGGCAAGTCGCTGGAACGCAGCGTGAAGGACTTCAACGGGCTGCTCGCCACCGTGGAATCGCGGGTTCTGCCGACCGGGCGCAAGTTCGAGAAGTTGGCGGTGCCGGGTGCGGGCCTGCGCGACCTCGATGCGGTGGACGAACCGGTCCGCCAGTTGGGTGTGTGGCCGTCGCCCACCGATCAGGCAGCGCTCGAGGCCGACCTGGTGGAGCCGGAGATCGACCTCACCGATCCGCAGACCCCGCCCGAGGCAAACCCCGGCGACAGTTCGGCCGCCTGACCCGCCGGCAACACTCGTCGACATCTGCGGGGCCACACCCGGACCGCCGCTTATGGTGGGGGGGTGTCACGGTTCCCCACGACCCCCAGCGGTCCCCGACCCTGGTGGGAGTCCGAGATCCCCGAGTACGCCACCGCCCCTGTCGCGCCACGCGACGACGTGGTCGACTTGACGGGCACCACGGCGACCCTCGATGAACCTCGCGTGACGCCCACGCCCACTCCTTCCGTTCCGTTGTCGCGACGCATCACGCTGCGAGGCCTGCTGTTGCTGTTGGCGGGACCCACCTTCGTGCTGTGCCTGATCGGTTTCGTGGTGAGCGGCGCCACCAGCATTCCGCCGCTCGCGGGGATCGGGCTGATGCTCGGTTCCGTCGCCGTAGGCCTGGTCGCGCCACCCACCCTGGGCCGACTGCCGATCGCGTTCCCGCCGCTGGTGATGTTGGCGGTGATCCTGGTGGCAGGTCAGGTCACGCTGATCGGCTCGCGTCCCACGCTCGGGCGTGAGTTCGCCATGGTCGTGTCCCAGTTGACCGCGACTGCCCCCGCCCAGGTGGGGTCGGTCGCCATCATCGCGGTACTGCTGTTCCTACGCCGCCGGCTGAGCTCAGGATCGCGACGCGCGTAGTTCCTTGGGGAGCGCGAAGGTCAGCGTCTCCTCCGTCGCCGTGACCGTCTCGACACTCGTGTAGCCGCGCTCCGCGAGCCACTGGAGCACCTCGCGCACCAGCGCCTCGGGGACAGACGCCCCACTGGTCACCCCGACGGCCTCGATCCCGGTCAGGATGCCGTCGTCCAACTCGGCGACCCCGTCGACCCGGATCGCGGCAGGGGCGCCGGCCTGCAGCCCCACCTCGACCAGGCGCACGCTGTTGGAGGAGTTGAGTGACCCCACCACGATCAGCAGATCGCATTTCGGGGCGATGAGTTTGACGGCCTGTTGCCGGTTCTGTGTGGCGTAGCAGATGTCGTCGCTCGGCGGATCGATCAGGTTCGGGAACCGCTCCCGGAGGACAGCCACCGTCTCGAGTGTCTCGTCGACCGACAGCGTGGTCTGCGACAACCAGGCCACCTTGTCCTCGCTGAACTCCACCGTGCGGGCGTGATCCGGCCCATCGACGATGGTGATGTGGTCGGGCGCCTCGCCCGATGTCCCGACCACCTCCTCGTGGCCCTCGTGCCCGATGAGGAGGATGCGATACCCCTCGCGGGCGAACCGTCGCGCTTCGTTGTGGACCTTGGTGACCAGGGGGCAGGTCGCGTCGATCGCGAGGAGATCGCGGTCCGCCGCTTCCTGGTGCACCACCGGGGCCACTCCGTGCGCGGAGAACACCACGGTCGACCCGACGGGGACCTCGTCGGTCTCGTCGACGAACACCACGCCCCGGGCCTCGAGGGTCTGGACCACGTGCCGGTTGTGCACGATCTCCTTGCGGACGTAGATCGGCGCCCCGTACCGCTCGAGCGCCTCTTCCACGGTGTCCACGGCTCGTTCGACACCCGCACAGTAGCCGCGAGGTGCCGCGAGCACCACCCTCTTTGCCGCCATGACCACATGGTAGGCCCGCTGACCGACCCGCCGGTTACCCTGCGCCTATGGCGGGCAGCGGGAGTGGGCACAGCAGTGACGACCCCATGCCCGTGCGGGTGGCGTCGCGCCACGTCAGCCGCTGGATCGCCCAACTGGGCCAGATCTGGGTCGAGGGTCAGATCACGCAGATGCGCGAACGCCGGACCATGGTCTACCTGACGCTGCGGGACCCTGATGCCGATCTGTCCATCCCCGTGGCCACCACTGCCACCGCGGCCCGGGCGGCCCGGCTGACCGACGGCCAGCGGGTGGTGGCGCGACTCAAACTCAACTACTACGACGGCAACGGTTCGCTCAGCTGGCGTGCGTCGCAATTCCAGGCGGTCGGACTGGGCGCGCTGATGCAGCAGCTCGAGCACCTGCGCCGCACGCTGGCCCAGGAGGGCCTGTTCCGCCCGGAACACAAGCAGCCGCTCCCACTCCTCCCCCGGCGCATCGGCCTCATCTGCGGCCGCAACAGCGCCGCCCAGCGCGATGTCGAGGTCAACGCCCGGGCACGCTGGCCCCACGTGCTGTTCGAGGTCCGCGAGGTCGCCGTCCAGGGGACCTCGGCGGTGGCCGACGTCGTCACCGCGCTCGTCGAGCTGGACAGCCACGACGAGGTCGACGTCATCGTGGTGACCCGGGGAGGCGGCTCCTTCGAGGACCTTCTGGCGTTCAGCAACGAGACCCTCGTCCGGGCCGTCTTCGCCGCCCGGACCCCCGTGGTCTCCGCAATCGGGCACGAGGAGGACACCCCGCTGCTCGATCTCGTCGCCGACCAACGCGCCTCGACCCCCACCGACGCCGGCAAGATCGTGGTGCCCGACCTGGGTCAGGAGTTGACCCACCTGCGCACCCACCGGAGGCGCCTGCACCAGCTGGTGAGTCAACAGGTAGAGCGCCAGCGCCTGGTGGTCGGCGGTCTCACCGCGCGGCCGGTCATGCGCGGTCCCGGTCAGGTCATCACCGGGCAACGCGCGGCGGTGTCGGACGGTCGACGTCGCAGTCGTCGCGCGCTGGCCCAGCGGGTGCATCAGGAGCGCACCGCATTCGAGACCACCCGCCGACACCCGGCCCTGGCCCGACCGGAACGCCGGTTGGAGCCCCTGCGCCAGGACCTGGGACTCGCCGCGACTGCCCTACGCCGCGACCTCGCGGCTCGACTGCGGAACGAGCGGAACGCCGTCGCCGGCGTCACCGCGCAGCTCCGCACCCTGTCGCCGCAGGCGACCCTGGACCGGGGTTACGCGGTCCTGCGCGACTCAGCGGGGACCCCCGTCGACGATTCCCGCGCCGTGACCCCCGGCGACCTGCTCGAGGCACTCGTGGCGCGCGGCCGATTCTCGGTCACGGTGGCCGACGTCCCCCCGGAGGAACAGTGAACGACGACATCAAAGCGCTGCTCGCCGCAGACCCCACGCAGATGAGTTACGAGCAGGCTCGCGATGGTCTGACCGAGGCCGTCCACCAGCTGGAGGCCGGCGAAGCACCTCTGGAGGTGTCCCTGGCCCTGTGGGAGCAGGGGGAACGGTTCGCGCAGCGCTGTGGCGAATGGCTCGACAACGCCGAACAACGCCTCGCCGCGGCGAGCACCTCCGGCTCGGCGGAAGAACCGACGTCCGAGTCCGACGAGCCCACCGCGGAGCCGCCCTGGTGAGGCGCCCGCCGGTCAGCGTCCGGAATGCGGGACGGGCTTGAGCCCACCGGCGAACGCGAGCAGCTGGTCCCACTCGACCGAACCGGTCACGATCGTGGTGACCCCGCCCACCTCGCGCACGAGCGATCGCTGATCGTTGGCGCTGCTCTCCACCGCCGTCCACCCGGGCGTGGCCGGGGCGTCGACCGCCGGCAGCCCCGTGATCGTCTGTTCGTCGATGAAGTCGTCGGTGCCGTTCTTCGACTGCACGACCGCGACGAACTCGTCGTCGGGGGTGACCCACCCGTTGAACCAGACCGGGTCGTCGTCGGACTCGTCGGTGCGCTCGAACCTCGCCGAGGTCGCCCGCCACCCGTCGCCCACGTCGGGGAGGAGGACGGGGAATCCGGCCACGGCAGCGGCAGTCCGCGCCATGGGCTGGGGATCGATGGTCCGCACCGGGTCGGGCTGGGGACGCCAGGTGATCAGCAGCACGGCGAAGATGATGCCCGCGATGATGCCCATCGACAACGACATGTCGCGGATGGTCTTGCGCAGCGGACTGTGATCGGGCCGCCGCCCGGCATCCTGCTCGGCCACGGCGGAATCAGTCATGAGCCCATGGTGCCTCATGTCCGGTCAGCTCCCGATCACACGCTCCGAGGCGGGAACCGGTGGATCCACGACGGTCACGTGGACGCTGCCGAACAGGGCCAGACCCGAGATGACCACGACCGGAGCACCGGTGCCTTGGGACGGGGTCGAACGGTGGTCGATGCGCTTGTACTCGCCGAACACCCCGACGCCGGTGACCTCGACGTCGATGTCCCCGCCCACCACGATCTCGACACTGCCGAAGATCGCGTTCGCCCGCAGTTGGGTGCGCTGCCCGGCGAGCAGCGCCTGTCGCAGGTCGAGCTTGACCGCACCGAAGGCCGCCAGCGCCAACTGATCCTCGGACAACGTCCACCGACTGTCTCGGGACACCTCCGAAAAAAGCGCCACAAGCGGTGAGCCCGATTCCGCACCCACCGGAGCCGACACCCGTACGGGAGCGACGGTGGGAGGTCCCGGAAGCGGCGTCGCGGGGGCCGGTAGATCGTGCAGCAGGGGGGCGAGTTCCGCGTAGGTCGTCGCGGCGTACGCGGCGCCCATGCGCTCGTCGTACTCGTCCTTGGACAGGCGCCCTTCCGCGTAGCCGGTCTGCAGCACCGCCACGTAGGCCTCACGGTCGGCGTCGGAGGCGCGCATCTGCCAGGGATCGGGCCGTCCGGGCACGACATCGCTCACGGTTCGACCGTACCCATAGGCTGGGGGCATGGCCGAATTCACCTACTCGCCGCTGCTGCCGCTGGGGCCGGACACCACTCCCTACCGGCAATTGACCGCCGATCACGTCGAGGTGATCGAGGCCGCGGGTCGCGAGTTCCTGGTCGTCCAGCCCGAAGCCCTGCGACTGCTGGCCTACCACTCGATCGCCGACATCCAGCACCTGCTGCGACCCGGGCACCTGCAGCAGCTGCGGAACATCCTCGACGACCCCGAGGCCAGCGCCAACGACCGGTTCGTGGCGCTGGACCTGCTGAAGAACGCCAACGTCGCCGCCGGGGGGGTCCTGCCCATGTGCCAGGACACCGGCACCGCCATCATCATGGGCAAACGCGGCCAGCGCATCCTGACCGAGGGACCCGACGAGGAGGCCCTGTCCCGGGGGGTCTACGACGCGTATCAGAAACTCAACCTGCGCTACTCGCAGATGGCCCCGCTCACCGTCTGGGACGAGCGCAACACCGGCACCAACCTCCCGGCCCAGATCGACCTGTACGCAGCCACGGACCCCGCCGACGCCCTGACCTACAAGTTCCTGACCCTGGCCAAGGGCGGCGGGTCGGCCAACAAGTCCTTCCTCTACCAGCAGACGAAGGCGGTCCTCAACCCTGAAGCCCTTATGCGGTTCCTCGACGAGAAATTGCGCGAGTTGGGGACCGCGGCGTGCCCTCCGTACCACCTGGCGGTCGTCATCGGGGGCACCAGCGCCGAGGATGCGCTGAAGACCGCCAAGTACGCCAGCACCCGCTACCTGGACTCCCTGCCCACCCGGGGGTCCATGGCCGGTCACGCGATCCGCGACCCCGAGACCGAACAGCAGATCCTCGAACTCACCCGGAAGTTCGACCTGGGAGCCCAGTTCGGCGGCAAGTACTTCTGCCACGACGTCCGGGTCATCCGATTGCCGCGTCACGGCGCTTCCCTGCCGATCGCAGTGGCCGTGTCCTGCTCGGCCGACCGCCAGGCACTCGGGAAGATCACCCCCGACGGGGTGTTCCTGGAAGAGCTCGAACGCGAGCCGGCGCACTACCTGCCCGACCACGAGCCGGCCGAGAGCGACGAGATCGTCCCCATCGACCTGAACGAGCCCATGGCAGAGATCCGCCGCAGGCTGGCCGCACTCCCGGTGGGCACCCACGTCAGCCTCACCGGGCCCATGGTGGTGGCCCGCGACATCGCCCACGCCCGGATCAAAGAGATGCTCGACCGTGGCGAGGAGATGCCCTGGTACCTGCGCGACCACTGCGTCTACTACGCGGGCCCCGCCAAGACCCCCGATGGCATGGCGTCCGGGTCGTTCGGACCCACCACGGCGGGTCGGATGGACTCTTACGTCGACCAGTTCCAGAAGGCAGGCGGATCCTTCGTGATGCTGGCCAAAGGCAACCGGTCACCGCAGGTCACCGCAGCCTGCGCCGACAACGGCGGTTTCTATCTGGGGTCGATCGGGGGACCGGCAGCCCGCCTGGCACAGGACAACATCACGAAGATCGAGGTCATCGACTTCCCCGAACTGGGCATGGAGGCGGTATGGCGGATCGAGGTCCGCGACTTCCCCGCCTTCGTGATCGTGGACGACAAGGGGAACGACTTCTTCGCCGAACGGATGAAGCCGATCACTCACATTCCGGTGGGCCCGCCCCGGTGATCGGCGCCAGCCAGGCGTCGATCGTCACGGTCGGCGCCATCCCGACCGAGCGGTAGAGCCGGTCGGCCCCGGTCAGGCTCTCGCTGTCTACCGTGAGTTGGGTCTCGCCGTATCCACGCAGCGCCGAACGGTGGAATTCCCGCCGCAACAGGTATCGGGCGATCCCGCGCCCCCGCGCCTCGCGCACCACCCCTAGCAAGGGAACGTAGGCGACCCCCAGCTCCCGACGGGCGTCACTGCCCACGCACAGGCCCACGGCCGTCCCGCGCAGTTCCGCGATCGACCACAGGGCCGGATCGAATCCCGGCTGGGCCCGCTGATCCGTCAGCCAGTCGGCGAACGTCCGTTCCGGCTCCCCTCCCCAGTGGTCGGCGAAAGCCTGCTGATGGATCCGATGGGCGACTCTCAGATCGTCCTCGTCCGCGATCTGCCGCGCGGTCACCCCGTCCGGGGCCGGCGGCAGCGGGACCTCCGTCCCGTGGACCAGCGACATGCGCTGGAAGGTGCGGACTTGGCGCAAGCCCAGGCTCGCGAGGGCTTCCGCCCACACCTCGTCCTGTCGATAGGCGCCGCCGGCCAGTTGCCACGTCGCCGGCGACGCCTGCCAGGGATCCGCCTCCGGCGGCGGCCACTGCGCCTCGGCAACCCGGGCCAGGCTCCGGGCCGTCGGCCACGCCTCGGTGACCAGCCGCGCCATCAGGCCGCGTTGGTCCCTCTCGTCCAATTGCGGATGTGTCCAACAGTCCAGCAGGACGTCCCGCTCGGGAAGGTCCACCATCACCAGGCGGAGGCCGACCACCCGACCGTCGTCGACGGCCACCACACTGCGCTCGCGATCGACCTCGGGGGCGCGGACCTCCGACTCCGCCTCGACGACACTGGTATTGGTGTGGCCGAGCACGGCTGCCTCGTGCGCCCGCATCAGGGAGACGATCCCCGGCAGCAGGTCGTCGCCACCCTCGGCCAACGTGACCAGTTGCGGCCCGGCGGTTACGGCGAGTCCTCGAGCAGGTCGGTCACCAACGCGGCGATCGGCGACCGCTCCGCCCGGGTCAGCGTCACGTGAGCGAAGAGCGGGTGGCCCTTGAGTTTCTCGATCACCGCCACCACACCGTCGTAGCGTCCGACCCGCAGATTGTCGCGCTGAGCGACATCGTGGGTGAGCACGACCCGGGAGTCCTTGCCGATGCGGGACAGCACGGTGAGCAGCACATTGCGCTCCAAGGACTGGGCTTCGTCGACGATCACGAAGGCGTCGTGCAGGGACCGTCCTCTGATGTGGGTCAGCGGCAGGACCTCGAGCATGTCGCGGTCGAGGATCTCGTCGATGACCTCGGGTGTCGTGACCGCGGACAGGGTGTCGAACACCGCCTGTCCCCACGGTGACATCTTCTCGTGCTCCGAACCGGGCAGGTAGCCCAGTTCCTGTCCCCCCACTGCGTACAGCGGGCGGAACACCATGACCTTGCGGTGCACCCCCCGTTCGACGACCCACTCCAGGCCGGCCGCGAGCGCCAGGGCGCTCTTACCCGTTCCGGCCCGGCCCCCCATCGACACGATGCCGATGTCGGGGTCGAGCAGCGCATCGAGCGCGATCCGCTGCTCGGCGCTGCGGCCGTGCAGGCCGAAGGCCTCGAGGTCGCCCCGCACATGGCGGATGTGTTTGTCCGGGGTGACCCGCCCCAGCGCGCTCCCCCGCTCGCTGAGCAGCACGACACCGGAGTTGACCGGCACCTCGGCATCGAGCGGTGTGGGGATCGACCCCTGCTCGTAGAGCGCATCGATCTCGTCGCCGGCGACCTCGATCTCGGCGATGCCGGTCCAGCCCGACGTGACCACCAGTTCGGCACGGTACTCCTCGGCCTGGATGCCCAGCACCGCCGCCTTCACCCGCATGGGCAGGTCCTTGGACACCAGCACCACGTCGTGGCCCTCGGCGGCGAGATTCCGGGCCACCGCGAGGATGCGTGAGTCGTTGTCCCCCAGACGGAAGCCGGGCGGCAGCACGTCCGCATCGGTGTGGTTGAGCTCCACGAGCAACGTGCCGCCCGATTCGCCGATCAGCACGGGGACGTCGAGACGTCCGTTCTCCATCCGCAGGTCGTCGAGGAACCGCAGGGCCTGGCGGGCGAAGTACCCCAGCTCCGGGTGGGTGCGTTTCGCCTCGAGTTCGGTCACCACGACCAGGGGGAGGACGACGTCGTGTTCGGCGAAGCGCGTGAGCGCCCGCGGGTCACTCAGCAGCACCGACGTGTCGAGGACATACGTCCGTGCGCCGGCAACCGTGCGTGGGTCCGAAAGTGTCATGTGACCTCCACGAGTCAGTGCGACGCTACGACGAGCGTCCGACCGGGGTGCTGCGCCACGCCGCACACGACGTGAACACGCGGTGACGCGGGGTTCCGAGCGCCGTCCCCGGGACAGCACGGCGGGTCGGCTGTCATTACTCGTACGGATCTCGGGGCTGGGCGACCGGGTGGACCCTGTCCGCACGCATCAGGGGGATCGCCGTCGGGTCCTGCAGACCCCCACCCGGCGTCCAGGTCCCGGTGACCGTCACCCAGGCGTCGGCGGCAGGCGCGGGGGCACCGACCATCGCGATCCGCGAGGCCTGCGCGTCGGCGGCACAACAGGTCATCGCCATCCGGGTGAGCCACCAGCCGCCTTCCGGGTTCGGCGTGACGAACCCGGTGAGTTCGACGGTGTGCCCGCGCAGCGTGCGCCCCGAGTCCCACACCGCACGCACGACATAGTCGCGCAGCGGCATGGTGGCGGGGTCGCCGGAGACGGCCGGGAGTCGGGCGTCGACCGCCGGTGCGGTGGACGTGGTGGTCTGCCGCGCGGCACTGAAGGATCCCAGCGCCGACGGGATCACCAGGTAGACGGCCAGCACCGGGATCAGCAGGAGATAGGCCACCCGGGGCCCCGTGGTGTGGTCGTGGCCGTCGGCATCCACTGCGGTGTGCTGGTCGTCGTGATGACCGGCGGACCTGCCTTCGCGCCACAGCTCCCACCACTGGTAGGCCCCGAGGATGATCAGGGCGACCCCGGACAGCAGCAGCCAGGGGCGCATGCCGGCGGAGACGTAGAACAGGAACTGGTCGCCGACGGCGAGCCGCAGGATCATGGCTCCGACGAGCACCAGGACGATCCCCTGCAGATCGCGCTTCACCACACCACCGCGCCCACCAGCAGGGACACCAGGATGGCCATGGCGAACGTCGCCGGCGCGAAGCGGACGGCGAAGCGCCGACCGAAGGTCCCCGCCTGCAGGGCGATGAGTTTCATGTCGACCATCGGGCCCACGACGAGGAACGCCAGCAGGGCGGTGAGGGAGAACTCGCTGAGGCTCGCCGCGACGAACGCATCGGCCTCCGAGCAGATCGACAGCACCACGGCCAGAGCCGCCAGGGCCACGACCGACAGCACCGGCTTGTCCGCCAGCGCCGACAGCCACTCCCGCGGCACGAAGACGTTGAGGACGGCCGCCGCCATCCCGCCGATCACGAGGAATCCGCCGGCATGCAGGAAGTCGTGCCCCGCGCTGGCCAGGAACACCTGCGTGCGCGGCGTGCCGTCGGCGTGGCGTCGGCGCGGGATGCGGAGCCACCCACCGCGGCCGAAGCGCAACCACAACCAGCCCATCGCCACCG
The DNA here is from genome assembly GCA_046330625.1 of Candidatus Nanopelagicales bacterium. Classification (GTDB taxonomy): domain Bacteria; phylum Actinomycetota; class Actinomycetes; order S36-B12; genus CAIWTL01. Next base: position 78,922 of record JAXLSJ010000010.1, on the reverse strand, counting down.
CGGTGAGCAGAGATGCGACGAACCGGGCCAACGCCATCACATGGTTGTTGGGGAAGGCCACGAACGTGGACACGATGACCACCGGGTTGATCGCCGGGGAGGACAGCAGGAACGCCAGCGCCGCCGCGGGCGCGACCCCGCGGGACATGAGGGCCCCCGACACCGGCACCGATGCACACTCACACCCCGGCACCACTGCCCCCGCGCAGCCGGCCACAGGCACGGCCAGCGCGGGTCGCGAGGGCAGCGCACGCTGCCAGAAGGTCGGGGGCACGAAGGCGGTGATGGCCGCCGACAGCAGCACGCCGAGGACCAGGAACGGCAGCGCCTGCAACACGATGGCCAGGAAGATCGTGGTGGCCGCCTCCAGCGCGGGACCGGACAGGACCCCGGCCAGCAGGGGACGCAGCAGCAGGAGGAGCACCGCGACGCCCACCGCGATCTCGATCCCCCCGGGTCGGTAGCCACGACGCTGGTCGGTGCCGTCGACGGCGGGCGGCGCGGTCACGGACACCCGGCAATCGTAGGCACGGCCCCCGCGCCACCCGGGCAGGCACGCAGGGGTGTCGGTCAGCCGCCGTAACGGCGCTGGCGCTGGGCGTAGGCGCGCAGTGCCCGCAGGAAGTCCACCTCGCGGAAGTCGGGCCACAGCGCTTCGCAGAAGTAGAACTCGGAATGGGCGCTCTGCCACAGCAGGAAACCGCTCAGTCGCTGCTCCCCGGAGGTCCGGATCACCAGGTCGGGGTCCGGCTGCCCCTTCGTGTACAGGTGGTCGGCGATGTGCTCGGCGTCCAGGAGCTGCGCCAGGTCGTCGAGGCTGGTGCCCTTCTCGTGGTGCTCCTGGAGCAGGGAACGCACCGCGTCGACCAGTTCCCGGCGACCGCCGTAGCCGATCGCCATGTTGACGGTGAGTCCGTCGATGTCGGCGGTCTGCTCGGCCACGGACTTCAACGACGCCGCGAACTCGTCGGGGAGCAGGTCCAGGGCCCCCACCGGCTGCACCCGCCATCGGCCGCGGTCGGCGAGATCGTGGGCGGTCTCGTCGATGATCTGCAGCAGGGGTTGCAGTTCCTGCGGGTCGCGTTGCAGGTTGTCGGTGGACAGCAGCCACAGGGTGACCACCTGGACCCCCGCATCCTCGCACCACCCCAGGAACTCCGCGATCCGGGCGGCGCCCGCCCGGTGCCCCTGTTCGCTGCTGGATCCCTTGACCGTCGCCCATCGGCGGTTGCCGTCGAGGATCACCCCCACATGACGGGGGATGCGGTCGGGGTCGAGGCGTCGGCGGACCCGCCCCGCGTACGGGGTGTAGATCGCCTCGCGCCAGTCCACCGTCACCTCCGGTCCTTACGCAGACAGTAGCCGGTCGGTGCCCGACCCTCCGCTCGTCGAGTCGGCCGCGGCGTCACGCCGGGCCGGCGTGGGCCATAGTGGTCCGGTGGCCGGTTACGACGAGATCCCCCTCGGCACGCGGGCGGAGTTGCGGCTGTGGCTGGCGGCGAACCACGCGACCAGTCCCGGCATCTGGCTGGTCACGTGGCGCCGACCCGAACTCGGCGACCGGATCCCCTACGAGGATCTGGTCCAGGAGTGCCTCTGCTTCGGCTGGATCGACTCCACGGTGCGCACCCTGGACGAGGACCGATCGGCGATCCGGCTCACTCCCCGCAAGCCCGACAGTGGCTGGTCCCGCACCAACAAGGACCGGCTCGAGGTCCTGATCGCCGGCGGCCAGATGGCGCCGGCCGGGCTGGCCGCGGTGGAGCGGGCGAAGGCCAACGGAGCCTGGTCGTTCCTCGACGACGTCGAGGATCTGGTGATCCCCGACGACCTGGCGGCCGCACTGGCCGCCGAAGGGGCACAGTCGCAGTTCGAGGCGCTCTCCCCCGGACGTCGCAAGCAACTCCTGTACTGGATCAAGAGCGCGAAACGCGCGGCGACCCGGGCCGGACGTGTCGCGGCGACGGCCGCGGCGGCCGCGGAGGGTCGGTCAGCCCTGGACTGAGTCCGCCGGGTCGATCATGGGCCGCACCCGCTTGGTCACGTAGTGCTCGGCCACGAAACTCATGAACGGGATGGTCCCCGCCACCAGGATCAGCAGGGCCCGGCCCAGGTGCCAGCGCAGCCGGAACACCAGGTCCAGGGCCACGGCGACATAGGCGATGTAGAGCCATCCGTGCGCCATCCAGCCCAGCGAGTACCACGTGGTCACCTGGTGGGTGAGGAACTTGTAGGGCATCCCGACACAGGTCATGAAGGCCAGGACGACGCCGGTGACGAAGGCCATCACCCGGAAGCGGGTCAACGCCCCCGAGAGGCCCTTCACAGGGCGCGGGGACTCGGTCGCGGAGGTGTCGCGCGGGGTCGTGTCGGCGGGGGCGTTGTCCATCGGCTACAGGCTAACCCGTTCCTCGGTCGGCTCCGACACCTCGGCCAGGTCCTCGCGCAGGAACCGGAACCACACGTAGCCCACCGCCGCGGCGAAGATCAGCCACTGGATGCTGTAGAAGGCGTTCTGCAGGGGGAAGGGGACATCCGGGTCGGTGCCGACCACGGGGGCGACCGGGGTCACGCCCGGGGCCGCAGGGCCCGTGGCGGTCACGTATCCGGGGGCCGGCGCTGTGCCCCACTGCTGCGCCAGCCCGGCGTGGGTGATCGTCAGCAGAGGACCGGTGTCGGTCACCGGGGCGTCCGGATAGAAGTTCTCGTCGGGCTGGAGCCGACCGGCCCAGGTGACCGGCTCACCGACGGACTCGGGAACGCCCTCCGGTCGCGGAACCCACCCCCGCAGCACAGCCACCACCCGACCGTCCGCCAGATGCACCCCGTCGACCACCAGATAGCCGACCTCGCCGGACGGGGACAGACGTTCGCGGATGAACGTGCGTCCGGCCCCCGACTCCCCGGTGACGATCACGTTGCGGCCCAACTGGCCGGGATCCAGGGAATCGCCGCCGGCGACCAGTTCCTCGTAGCCAACCGGGACCGAATTCGCGGCCTGCGCCACCTCGACCTGGTCGGCGGTGCGGTGGTACTGCCACACCGAGGCGGCCACACATCCCGCGATCAGCAGGGCCGCAGCGACCGTCCGGAGGATCCAGCGCGGTGTCAGCAGGACATCGCGGATCGCGCGCCCGCCGCTCATACCGGCGAGCCGGGCCCCTTACGGGCGGGGTCCCCGGCCGACTCGACCCCCGCGGTCGGGGCGGCCACCACATCGGCCCGGGTGAACGGCGCGTTGACGGGACGCGCCTGCGGATCGTCGGGGATGTCGATGCGGTCCAGTTGCTTGTTCATGGAGCGCCACAGGAAGTAGGTCGCGACGCCCAGGGCGACGAACAGGATGAAGCCGACGAGCCCCGGGCCGACGATGCCCGGGTCGACGTAGCGATCGGGGTCGACGGGAGGTTCTGCGGTGGGTGCAGCGAACACGGTGGTCATGGCGGTCGCTCCCGGGTCGAGGACTGGTACACGGTCGCCGACCTGTCGGCGACAATGGACGGCAGTCCCAGTCTCGCACGAGCCGTCACGCGGGAGGCCCCATGTCCGCCGCCGACCCCCTGCTCGCGGCCCGCTACGGCGAGGTACGCAGCCCCTGGGGGCGCCGGGTCGCGCTCGTCGCCCTCGGGGTGGTGGTCCTGGCGGCGGCCGCCTTCAGTGCCGTCGGGCTGACCCGCTCGGCCGGCATCGAGGGCAAGGCCCTGACCTGGCGGGCGGGCGAGCGGGCGGTGTCGGTCCAGGTCGAACTGCGGGGTTCCGAGCCGGGTCCCGTGACGTGCGTGGTGCGAGCCCAGGACGCCCGTTCCACCGATCTCGGGTACGGCACCTTCGAGTTCCCGCGGAGCCCCATCACAGCGACCGTCGACCTGCCCACCTTGTTCCGGGCCTCGTCGGTCGCGGTCCTGGGCTGTGCGCCGGCAGGGACCGACCCTCGGGTGCCACCCCCCGACTTCCCCCCCGGCGTGGCGAATCCCGCTGCCTCGTGAGGGATCGCGGTGTCGGGTGGGTCCGGTAGCCTCGACTTCCCCGCATCGGGACAGCAACACAGCACGACGGCAGCAAGGGAGCAGCGACATGGGCGACGTCACGTGGCTGACTCAGGACGCGTACGACCGGCTCCAGGAGGAGCTCGCGGAACGGAGCGGTCCGCGCCGCGCAGAGATCGTCAAACGCATCGAGCTGGCCCGCGAGGAGGGCGACCTCAAGGAGAACAGCGGCTACCACGCCGCCAAGGACGAGCAGGGGCACAACGAGGCGCGGATCAAGCAGTTGCAGCACACCCTCGACCACGCCCAGATCGGCACCCCGGACTCCGCCCACGACGAGGCTGCCCACGGCAAGGTCGTCACCGTCCGCTTCCCGGCCTTGGACATGGACGAGACGTTCCTGCTCGCCTCCCGCGAGGAGGCGGCGCATGCCAGCATCGAGGTCTACTCCCCCACCTCGCCACTGGGAGCCGCGATCGACGGCAAGAAGGTGGGCGAGACCGCCAGCTACACGCTGCCGAACGGCAACTCCATGGATGTCGAGATCGTCGCCGTCACCGACTACACCCCCTGACTGGAGTTCACCATGCCCGCAGCCATCGAGGCCACCGGCCTTGTCAAGGTATTCGAGTCCCGCAGCGGACAGGTCCGTGCGCTGGATGGCGTAGACCTCGAGGTCCCCGAGGGCACCGTCCTCGGCCTGCTCGGCCCCAACGGCGCGGGGAAGACCACGGCGGTGCGGGTCCTCAGCACACTGCTGACCCTCGACGGCGGTTCGGCCACTGTCGCCGGATACGACGTCAGCCGTCAGGCCGACCAGGTGCGCCGCAGCATCGGGCTCTCCGGCCAGTACGCGGCGGTCGACGAATACCTGACCGGTCGGGAGAACCTGCAGATGATCGGTCGCCTCTACCACCTCGGGAAGACCCGGTCAGCGGCTCGCGCCGACGAGCTCCTCGAACAGTTCAGCCTGACCGACGCGGCGAACCGTCCCGTGAAGGGCTATTCCGGGGGGATGCGGCGTCGACTCGACCTGGCCGGTGCCCTGGTCGCCCACCCACCGGTGCTGTTCCTCGACGAACCCACCACGGGCCTGGACCCGCGCAGCCGCCTGTCCCTGTGGGACGTGATCAGCGACCTCGTCAAGGAAGGGACCACCTTGCTGCTGACGACGCAGTACCTCGAGGAGGCCGACCTGTTGGCCGACAAGATCGCCGTCATCGACCGGGGTCAGGTCATCGCGCGGGGCACGGCGGAGGAACTCAAGGGCCAGGTGGGCGGCGAACGACTCGAGATCGTCGTCGCCGATGTCACCCAATTGGGGGTGGCGTCCGACGTCCTGCGCTCGGTGGGCAGCGATGAACCTGCCGTCGACCCCGACGACCGCCGGATCACGGTGGCCGTCGGCGCCGGGGCCCAGTCCCTGATCGAGGCGGTCCGCGAACTGGATGACCGACAGATCGCCCTGGCCGACGTGGCCCTGCGCCGCCCCACCCTCGACGACGTCTTCCTGACCCTGACGGGGACCCACGCCGAAGCCGGACCCGACGAGGATGCAGCATGACCACGACCGCACCCACGCTCACCGCGGCACCGCAGGTGTCCTCGGCGAAGGCGGCCATCAACGACACCCTCACGATCACCCGGCGGAACCTCACGCGCCTGTTCCGGGTCCCCGACTCGATCGTCTTCGGGATCGTGCAGAACATCATGTTCGTGCTGCTTTTCACGTACGTGTTCGGTGGTGCGATCCAGGTCCCCGGCGGTTCCTACGTCGAATTCCTCATGGCCGGCATCTTCGTCCAGACCGTGGCGTTCACGTGTGCCACCACCACCATCTCGATGGCCGAGGACCTGCAGCGCGGCATCATCGACCGCTTCCGATCCTTGCCCATGGCCAAGGGCGCCGTGCTGGCCGGGCGCACGGTGTCGGACTTCATCTTCTCCAGCATCACCGTCACCGCTCTGGTACTGACGGGTCTGCTGGTCGGCTGGCGCACCCACGCGTCCATCGGTTCGATCGTCGCGGGTTTCGCGCTGCTGGCACTGTTCGCCTACGCGTTCCTGTGGATCGGCGCGGTCATCGGGATGAGCGTGCGCAGCCCCGAGGTGGCCCAGACCGCCGGCCTGATCTGGCTGTTCCCGCTCACGTTCATCTCCAACGCCTTCGTCCCGGTCCAGTCGATGCCGACCTGGCTGCAACCGATCGCCGAGTGGAACCCCATCTCGTGTGTGGTGCAGGCCCTGCGCGAACTGTTCGGCAACCTGCCGGCCGGCTACGACCCGGGGAACTCGTTCCCCATGCAGAACCCGATCCTCATGTCGTTGATCTGGTGTTTCGGGCTCCTCGCGGTGTTCATCCCGCTCGGGGTCAGCCGCTACCGCAAGGCCGCCTCGCGCTGACCGGTTCCCACGACACGGGACCGGCGGGCGGGCTACGGTGCGGGATGCGACGATTCTCCTCCCGCCAGATGCTGCCCCTCCTCCTCGTGGGGTGCCTGGCCGGAGCCGGGGCGGCGGGCACCGCAACAGCAGCGACGGATCCGGCCGCACCCACAGGTTCGACCGCGCTGTACCCAGCGGTGGCGGCAATGGCAAGCGGCCACGGGGTGGTCACCGCCTACACCCTGATCGTGCCGCGCTCCGCGGCCCGCCATCAGCTGCAAGCGCGCGCCATCATCCCTCGGGGGGTGACGTGTCCCGATGTCCGCGCCGTGAAGAACGGACGGGTGCGCCACCTGTCCATGACCATGCGGGTTCCCGGCGCAACGACCGGCGCAGCTTTCGCGAACCTGCGCGCTTGCCAGGCGAACCTGCCGACCGGGCTCACCTCCGCAACCGTGGCGGGTCACACCGTTCCCGCGGCCCTTCCCGACCGGTTCCGGAAACTGGTACTCATCGGCGACACCGGGTGTCGCGTGGATGAGGACCTCCATCAGGACTGCGCCGATCCGGCCCGCTGGCCGCTCGCCCGCAACAGCCGTTCCGTGGCCCGCGAGAAGGCCGACGCCCTGGTGTTCACCGGCGACTTCTACTACCGGGAAGCGCCGTGTGAGAACACCCCTACCGACGACACGGTGCTCGAGAAGTGCGGTGGTAGCCCGGCCCCGGTTCCGGGGATGGATTTCCGCGACACGGATTACGGCTGGCTCGCCGATGTGTTCGTGCCGATGGCGCCGATTCTGCGGACCACGCCGCTGCTGATCGTCCGGGGCAATCACGAGGAGTGCCGTCGCGCAGGCAACGGCTATGCACTCTTCTTGGACTCCTCACCGCTGGGAGCCGCTTCGTGTGCCCCCGATCCGGTGACCGGTGAGACCCCCAAGACGATCGAACCGACCTGGTCGTTCGACCTTCCCATCACCGCCAATCGCACCTTGCGCGCCGTCGTGGTCGACTCCTCCGGCGGCAAGAACCTCGAGGTCTCACCATGGGTGGCCGAGCAGCGCCCGGGGTACCGGGACGCGGCACGGTTGAGCCGGCCGGTAAAGGCCGCGAATCGTGGCTCCTGACCCACCGGCCGATGTTCGGCGTCGACAGCACCCAGGGCGCCTTCCCCGAACCGTGGTGGAACCAGTGGACGGCGGTGGACCAGACCGCTGCGGGCCGTGGCCTCATCAGCCACTACGACGCCATGATCGCCTCTCACATCCATGTGGCCCAGGTCGTGCGCATCCCGGGGCAACCCAGCCAGATCGTGGTCGGCAACGGCGGCTCCATCCCGGACTTCCTCACCGGATACACCCGGCCGCAGTACGGGCCGCTGGCTCCCCTGACTCCAACCGTCAAGCCGTATCCGAATCTGGAGTACCTCTGGACCCAGACCCGCTACGGGTACGTGGTCGCCGAGCCGGGAGCCCGCGCGCATCGGTGGACACTGACACAGAAGACCGTGCGCGGCACCACCTATGCGAAGTGCCGGATGGTCGGCAAGAAGACCCGCTGCCACGACCGGCGGAGCGGGCCGGGTCTCGGCTGACTCCAGCGTGTCGCCGGTCACTCCGGCGCCACAGGTTCATCCGTTGGGTGTGTCCCGCTTCCGACAATCGGCATCACGCTGACACACTCTCCTCGACTCTGCCGAACCGCGGCGTGCACAGGAAGGACCGACATGACCCTCACCCCCGCCACGGCGATGACGCGTACTGCAGCAGTCGCAGGAGCCGCCCTGATGCTGAGCATCGGCGCCACCGCCGCCCACGCCGGGGACAACGGGCCACTGGTGTACTCCGCTATCGATCCCGGATCCCACACCGTGCAGGTCTTCCGGATCGGCGCCGGCGGTGGCGGGCTGCGCCAGCTGAGCCAGGCGGACTCGCAGGGTCAATGGAACGAGTGCCCCTCGGTATCGCCCAGCGGTCAGGCCGTCTACTACGACACCCTCGACCGCAATCAGCCGGGACCCTCGGCGATCTGGAAGATGACCATCGACGGCGACAACGCCAAGGCGGTCTCCCACACCAACAAGTCCGTTGCCTGCCCGTCGGTGAGCCCGGACGGCAAGATGATCGCCTACCTGCAGTACAGCAAGAAGAGCCAGTACGCGCAGATCGGGGTCATGAAGAAGAACGGCACCGAGGCCAAGACCCTGCTGGCCAAGGACAACGTCTCCTACTACTCCCCCCAGTACTCTCCCGACGGCACGATGCTGTCGGTCATCAAGGTGACGTACACCTCGCAGGGCATGGACAAGTCCTCCGACGTGATCACCGTCGACCTGGCCACCGGCAAGCAGAAGAACCTGACCAAGAACCTGAACGGCATGTTCGACGGCAATGGTTGGGACCCCAACGGCAAGGGCCTGGTGACGGTTCGCGACGACCGGAAACTCCTCCGGATCTTCACCAACGGCTCCCAGCCCGGCAAACTCGTCCGGGTGCAGAGTGGCGAGAGCATCGCCAGTCCGGTCTACGCCCCCACCCGCAGCCGCATCGCCTACCTCGTGTGTGACGGGGACTGCGGCGACCCGATGCTTCCGGGCGAGGGATCCATCTGGACCGTGAAGAAGAACGGCACCTCGGCCAAGAACGTCTTCACCGGTTCGCCCTCGACCAACGTCCCCGCCGACGCGCTGTTCTGGGCCGCCAAGGCGAAGTGAGTCCCGGCGAGGGCAATGCGCCTGTCAGTCGATGGTGACGCGGTAGCCCGCGGCTTCGACGTGCTGCACCAGCGCGGCACGGTGATCGGGGCCGCGGGTCTCGCACAGGATCACGATCTCCACCTCGCCGACCGCCAACCGAGGATCGTTGCGCAGGTGGCTGATGTCGAGGACGTTCGCCTCGCCGGCCGCCACGGTGGCCAGCAGGCCCGCCAGCCGACCGGGTTGATCGGGGATGCGCACGGTGATGGCGACGTACCGGCCGGCCAGGGCAAGGCCGTGGCCGAGGATCCGGTTCAGCAGCACCGGGTCGACGTTCCCGCCCGACACCACCACCACCACCGGCGGCTTGAAGGCCGTTGGGTCCGCGATCACCGCACTGATCCCCACCACCCCGGCCGGCTCGGCGAGCAGTTTGGACCGCTCCAACGTCTGGAGGATCCCGTCGGCGATCTGCTCCTCGCCGACCTCGACGACCCGGTGCACCAGCGGCTGCGCCACGGCGAAGGGGACGGCACCAGGCTGTGCCACCGCAATCCCGTCGGCCATGGTCGTCGGGATGTGGTCCAGCGCCACCGGGTGACCGGCCGCGAACGATCCGGCCAACGTGGCACAACCGGCCGCCTGCACCGCCACCACCTGGGCTCGGGATCCCACCGCATGCAGCGCCCCCGCGACACCCGCCAACAGGCCCCCGCCTCCTGCCGGGACCACCACGGTGGCCGCGTCCGGCATCTCGGCGGCAATCTCGAGCCCCACCGAACCCTGACCGAGGACAATGTCCCGGTGGTCGAAGGGGGGGATCATGACCGCTCCCGTGCTGGACACGAATTCAGCCGCCGCGGTGAAGGCATCGGCCAGGGTCTCGCCCACCAGCCGGACCTCGGCACCGTAGCCACGGGTGGCCACGATCTTGGGAAGTGACGCAGTTCTGGGCATGAACACGGTGCTGGGGATCCCCAGGTCGGCCGCCGCCAGCGCGACCCCCTGGGCATGGTTGCCCGCGCTGGCCGCGACGACTCCCCGGGCCCGCTCCTCGGGGGTGAGCCGGGAGAGGCGCACGTAGGCGCCACGGATCTTGAACGACCCGGACCGCTGGAGGTTCTCGGCCTTCAGATGGATCGGACCGCCGACGGCCTCCTCGAGCCAGTGCGCCGGGAGCATCGGGGTTCGCCGGACCGCCCGGGAAGCCACCTCATCGGCGGCCCGGAAGTCGGCCAGCTCGAAGGCGCCGGTCACCGGGACTCCCCGAGCGCGGCCCGCAGCCGGGTGGGATCCACCCGGAAATGGGCGATCTCGGCACCGTCCACCACGACCACCGGGATGCGGTCGGCGAAGCGGTCGGCGTCCGACGGGTCGTCCCAGATGTCCACCTCGGCATAGTCGGTGTCGAGTTCCGCACAGACGATCTCCACGACCTCCCGGGCGACGTCGCACAGGTGACAGCCCGGCTTGGTGTAGAGCACGACCCGTTCGCTCACCCGTCCCTCAGCTTCGCGCGCGCGAGCTTGCCCGTCAGGTTGTGCGGCAGGGTTCCGACGACCTCGACGATGGTGGGGCACTTGTAGCGGGCCAGGCGTTGCTCGCACCAGGCGACGATGTCGTCGGGCGACACGTCGAACCCCGGGCGCAGCACCACCGACGCCTTCACGGCTTCGCCGGAGTAAGGGTGCCCGACCCCAGTGACGGCCACCTCGGCGACGCCCTCGTGGGCGTTGATCACGTCCTCGACCTCGCGCGGGTACACGTTGAACCCGCTGACGAGGATGAGGTCGGAACGTCGGTCGACCAGGTGCAGGTTCCCCGCATGATCGAAGTACCCCATGTCGCCGGTCGGGAACCACCCGGCGTCGTCGGGGCCACCGCTGCCGTCCGGCCAGTAGCCACTGAACACCGAGGGGCCGCGCACCCAGATCTCGCCGGTCTCCTCGTCGTCGTCACCGTCGTCGTCCGGCGCATCGGGGCCGGTGGCCACCCGGACCTGGATGTTGGGCAACGGGGCCCCGACCGACCCGGCCTTCGGTTCGCCGCTCACCAACGTCGTCGTCACCACCGGCGAACACTCGGTCAGTCCGTACCCCTCCCACACTGGCTTGCCGGTGACGGTGCGGATCTGATCGAAGATCGCCGGCGGCAGGGGGGCCGCGCCGCTCGTGAGGAGTCGCACCTCGTCGATCGCCTCGCGCAGGTCGGGTTCCGCGCTCCACGCCACATACATCGGAGGGGCACCGGCCACGACCGTGACGTGGTGCCGTTTGATCAACTCCAGCGTGCCGGCCGCCGAGAACCGCTCCGACAGGATCACCGTGGCCCCGGCGGCCAGCGCGAGCGAGAGCACCGCGTTGAGCGAGTACACATGGAACAGGGGCAGCACCGCCAGGGCCCGATCATCGGCGGCGATGGCCGGCGGCGCGTCCAGCGCCAGCAGTGCGTCCAGGTTGGCCAGGAGCGCCCGATGCGTCAGCATCGCGGCCTTCGGCTTTCCGGTGCTCCCCGACGTGAAGAGCAGCACCGCGACGGACTCAGGATCGTTCTCCGTCGGGATGACCGAGGGATCGGGCTTCGCGAGCAGCGCCTCCCACTGGGTGGCCCCGGCCAGGATCGCGACACATGCTCCCAAAGAGGCTCCGCGGACCGCCTCGTTGGTGGTCGAGTCGCAGATGACCGCCCGGGCGCCGCACAGGGACACCGCATGCTCGATCTCGTGACCGGTCGACGAGGTGTTGAGTGGGACCGCCACGGCACCCGCGCGCACGATCCCGTAGAGCGCGACCACGAAGGGGATGCGATTGCCGAGCAGCAGCGCGACCCGGTCTCCCGGCTTGACCCCGTTGCGGATCAGGCCCGAGGCCACGGCCGTGATCTGGTCGTCGAGACCGGCGTAGGTGATCTTGTTGTCCCCGTCGACGACGGCGATGTGCGCCGGTCGAGCGGCCGCCGACTCCCGCACGATATCGGCCAGGTTCGTCACCACGAGCCGAGTGTGGCACACCTGTGCGGACGGTAGCCTCAGCTTGTGTCCGGCCGCACCCGACGACTGTTCAGCGCCTACCGCCGTGCGGGCGAGGCGGCCGCGGAAGCCGCCAATCCGCGGCCGGAACCCCACGCAGGCGCCGATCCGACGGTGGCGGCGTTCTTCGACATCGACAACACGCTCATCCGGGGCTCGAGCATGTTCCACCTCGCCCGGATCGCCGCTCAACGCAAGCTGCTCACCGTCCGCGACATCGCCGGCTTCGCCGTCGCCCAGTTGCGCTTCACGATGATCGGTGGCGAGGACCTCGACGACATGGCCGAGGCGGTCGAGGCGGGGCTGAGTTTCGTCGCAGGGAAGCCGACCAGTGAGATCCGGGCCCTGGCAGAGGACGTCTTCGATGAGCTGATGACGGACAAACTGTGGCCCGGGACGTTGGATCTCGCCCGGCGTCACCTGGACGCCGGTGAGCCGGTGTGGCTGGTGTCGGCGTCCCCGGTGGAACTCGCCTCGGTGATCGCCGAGAGGCTGGGGTTCACCGGAGCGCTGGGCACGGTGTCCGAGATCGTCGATGGGCACTACACCGGCGTCCTGGTCGGGCATCCCCTCCATGGGGTGGCCAAGGCCGAGGCCGTTCGTTCCCTCGCCGCGCGCGACGGGCTGGACCTGGCGCGGTGCTGGGCGTACTCGGACTCGGCGAACGACCTGCCGATGCTGACGACTGTCGGCAACCCGGTGGCTGTGAACCCCGACTCGGATCTGCGGGGGCAGGCCCGCGACAACGGCTGGCCGGTCTACGACTTCCGGCGCAAGCGGGTCATGACCCGTGTCGGAATCCCGGCGGCGGCCACCCTGGCGGCGGCGACAGCGGTCGGGGTGGGTGCAGGCGTCGCCGTGGCCCGTCGTCATTCCCGCTGATCATCGGCTCGCCACACCGCCTCCTGAACCCGGGAAACTCATCAGTTCGGCCTATTGGTACTCACCCCTGGGACACCGACCATTGAGGCTGAGTCAGTCGAGACCGAGGGATCGCCATGAGTGTCTTCCATCGAGTGGTGCGATGGATCAGCGCAACTGCCCTGGCCTGTGCCGTGCTGGCCCTGCCGGTCGGGCCGGCCTCGGCAGGCACCGGCCTTCCCCCGCTTCCCCTTCGGACGTCGGGTAATCAGATCGTCGACGCCAACGGCAGTCCGGTGGTGCTGCAGGGCGTGAACTGGTTCGGGCTCGAGACCGCGAACCATGCCCCCCACGGCCTGTGGACCCGGGACTACAAGGAGATGCTGGCGCAGATCAAGTCGCTCGGCTTCAACACCATCCGCCTGCCGTTCTCGCTGCAGGCCCTGCGGTCGACGTCCACCAGCGGGATCGACTACGGCGGCGGGCGCAATGCCGCGCTGCAGGGGAAGACCCCCCAACAGGTCATGGACGCGATCATCGCCGAAGCCGCCGCGCAGGGGCTGATGATCATCCTGGACAACCACTCCCAGGCCGACGACGGATACATGTACGACCTCTGGTACGGCCAGAACGGGTTCACCGAGGACGACTGGGTCACCACCTGGACCGATCTCGCCAAGCGCTACAAGGACACTCCGAACGTGGTGGGCTTCGATCTCAAGAACGAACCGCACGGGTCGGCGACCTGGGGTACCGGCGCGGCGACTGACTGGCGTCGGGCCGCGGAACGTGCCGGCAACGCCGTGCTGGCGCAGGCACCGACCAAGCTGGTCCTGGTCGAAGGGATCGAGGGCCAGGTGGCCGGCGGTCAACTCCTGGACCGCCACTGGTGGGGCGGCAATCTGGAGGGTGTCCGGTCCAACCCCGTCCGCCTGAACGTGGCGAACCGGCTCGTCTACTCCCCACATGAGTACGGTCCGGGCGTCTACAACCAGCCGTGGTTCAGCGACCCGAACATGGCGTCGATCCTCGCCGACCGGTGGACCAAGGGATTCGGCTACATCCACGACAACGGGCTCGCCCCGATCCTGGTCGGGGAGTTCGGGGCGAAGAACGTGGGCACCGACACCGTCGAGGGCCGGTGGATCAGGCAGTTCGCCGACTACCTGGGCCGCAAGGGCATGAACTGGACCTTCTGGGCCTGGAATCCCAACTCGGGCGACACCGGTGGAGTCCTGACCGACGACTGGCGCACGGTCAACACCGCCAAGATGGACCTGCTGACCGCCTTGATCCAACGCCGCGCGATCGACTACGGCCCGGGACCGACCCCGAGCGGAACCCCCACCCCGTCACCCACCGCGTCCGGCAGCCCGAGACCGACGACGTCCCCGAGTCCCACACCGTCGAGCAGCCCGACGGGCACCGGATCGGTCACGGCGACACTGACCACCGACTCCACCTGGTCCGGCGGCTGGTGCGGGAAGTGGTCGGTGGCCAACGGGCGCTCCCAACGGATCGTGATCGATCGGCTGGGTGCCAGGCTGCCGTCGACCGCGGCCGTCACGTCCGTGTGGAACGGAACGGTGTCCCGATCCGGGAACAGCGTCACGGTGACTCCGCCGTCGTGGGCGGGGGCGGACCCGGGCAGGACCTACACCGACACCGGGATCTGCGTGACGGGGACGGCGCCCACCCTGGCCTCCGCCACCTGGCACGACTCGGGCGGAAGCGGCTCGTCATCGCCGACGCCCTCGACCACCCCATCATCGACCCCGACCCCCACCCCGACGACGCCGAGCCCCTCCCCCACGCCCACCGGGAACGCGGCGACCGTCACAGCGGCACCGGCAAGCGCCACCGCGAACGGCTCGATCGCGATCAGCACCAGTTGGGCCGGCGGGGACTGCCGGACGCTGACCGTGAAGAACACCGGAACCGTGGCAATCACCGGTTACTCGAGCACGTTCTCCCTGCCCACCAACACCACGATCACCTCATCCTGGAATGGCACCGTGACGCGCAGCGGCACCACGGTGACGGTCACCCCGGCGTCGTGGGCCACGTCGATCCCGGCGGGCACGTCCCGCGCGGACTTCGGGTTCTGCACGACCCACCCCTGACCCTCACCGGCGGGGTGCGGGCTCACGAGTTGTACGCACGTATCGGGGAAAGACGGTAGTCCGCAACGCGGTCGCACCGTAGGGCACCAACCGGATCTCGTCTGAAGCAGCGCCGATCAGGGGTGACGGGACCGGCCCCGCGGAACCGCGGGTCGTCCGCCACTCCGGGAGCCGGGCGGCGGACAGGTGGACCGCGACCGCGGGACTCGTGTGATCGAAGGGGTGTGCGGGCACATCGCCGGTCTCGACCCGCGCCGACGCCACGGCGTCGGACGCCAGGCCGTAGGCCCAGGGATCGGACGACCGCACCTCCCAGTCGGGAACCGGTTCCCGCGGGTCGTCCGCCCGCCAGTCCTCCCGGCGGCCGAGCGCCAGGACCAGTGGCCCGCGGCGGATCACGGTCCCCGGTTCCCCCTTCCCGGTGACCGGCGCCGACTCCGCTCGCAGGCCCATCGGGAGGTCCAGCACCACCTCGTCGCCGTCGGACCACACCCGCTCCAGCACCGCGAATCCGCGCTCGATCCGCGGCGTCACGGGCTCGCCGTCGACCAGCAGCCCCGGCACTCCCGCCCACTCGGGGATACGCAGACGCAGGGGGAAAGACACCGCACGGTCGGATGCGCCGACGACCACCCGGACCCGCCCGTGGAAAGGGTGGTCGGTGTCGACCGACAGGGTCACCCGCGCGCCGGCCACGCGTGTGGCCACGTCACAGGGTGCCAACGCCACCACCGCCAGACCGTCATCCGGGACGGAGCGCATGACCGCACTGGCCGCCAGTCGCGGCCACCCCTGGTGCTGGTTGGCAGTGCAGCAGCCGTAGGTCGGTTCCAGGCCGAACAACGAGCCGTCGCGCCCGCCGTTGAACCAGGGGCGACGGCGCCGGGTCACCTCGACCTGGTTCACCTGCTGGTAGTACTGGTGCCCCATCAGGTCGGTCGTCAGCGCTGCCGGCAGTGCATTGAAGGCGACCTCTTCGAGCCGGTCGCCCCAGTGACCGTGACCGGTGATGCGCACCAACTCCTCGCAGGACCTCATCGTCTCGACCACCGTGCAGGTCTCGATGCCGTGGATCGGGGAGCGACCGGCGAGATGTTCGTCGGCCACGACCACCCCCACCGCACTGCCGTGATGGCACATGACCGTGTCGTCGGCGAGACGGGCCGCCCGGTCCGGATCGTCCCCTTGCACCGCGGCAACGTAGGCGACCCCCCGCAGTGCCATGGCGTGGTTCACGCCGTGCGTGCGGTGATAGAAGCGCAGGGGTGGCGAGGCGTTGGCCTTCTCGATCTGCCGGGCGGTCCGTGACCGGGTCCGCTTCGCCGGCTTCCACCGGCGCACCCAGTCCTCGATCATGATGCGCGGCGGAAGGTACAACCGCAGCAGCCGACCCATCGCCGTCCCGGCCACCGGCCGCGGATAGGGGAAGTCCCGATACAGCGCCTCCCAGTCCACCGACTGGGAGATCAGCAAGTCGGCGAGCTCGGACAGCCACGGCGCGTCGGCACGTTCCTGGTACCAGGCGACAGCAGGCAACATCTCGGCCCCCCGGGCCGCGGCCCACATCTCCAGCGGTTGTCGGGGCAACTCGGCGAGAGCGAACCTCAGGTACTTCTCGACGAACGGCGGGACCCGCTCATCGCCGGTGGCACTGTGGTGGGCGATGAGGACGTTCAACATGACCATCCGGGGCCACCAGTCACGGTTCTGCCCGGGCCCGAAGAATCCCTGGTCGTCCTGGCTCGCCAAGGCCCACTCGATCCACTTCGACGCCAGGGACCGCAGGTGATCGTCGTCGAGCACCTCGCCGAGCATCACCAGACCATCGACGTAGTAGGGCCCCCGCTCCCAGCACTCTCCCGGGCCACCCAGCCATCCGGAGGATGGTCCGACGTCCGGCCACACCTGCTCGATCCGGCCGGTGATGCCACGCGCCTGGGCCTCGAGTTGGCGCCGGAGCCATCCGGCGGGTCGCACGTCTCCGGGCGGCAGATACTCGAACGTCCCCGTCACGGCATGGCCTCGCGCAACGCGGCCGTCACCTCGCGCACGACGTCGGCAGGGAACTTCAGCACCCTCCGGTCGTAGGTCAGCAGGCCGTTGGTCTCGTCCTCGACATCCGACAGCTGCGTATAGACGGTCGCGCCGAGCCCCCGCGGCACGGCGGGGACCAGTTGCCTCTCGTGCAGCCGCCGGAACGCATCACTGAGTTCGGCCGCGCTCCCGTATCGGCGGTAGCCGAACTCCCGCTCGCTGACGCTGTGCTCGGGCAGACGTCGGGAGTATCCCCCGTACTCGGTGAGGGCGAGGACCCGGTGCCGGGTCGCGCGGCGACGACGCGGCACCCGGAAGGGGCGGAAGTACACGTGCAGGCTCGTGAGGTCGCCGCCGCCCTGATCGTGCCACCCACTGGCGTGGTCGATCTGACGGGTGGGGTCCAGTGCGGCGATCTCGGCCGTGGCGTCGAGCGAGTCGAACTGACCCCACCCCTCGTTGAAGGGGACCCAGACGGCCAGACTGACCACGTTCCGCAGGTGGTCGACGGTCTCCCGCATCTCGGTGAGCCAGTGCGACCGCCCGTCCGCGTCGGTGCGGGCGAAGGCACGGTAGTGGGAGTCCTTCAGCCGCCAGGGGGTCACAGCCGGGACCCCGATGGTCACCGGCGAGTAGTGACCGCCGCCGTTGACCATGTCCTGCCATACCAGGATCCCCAGGCGGTCGCAGTGGTGGTACCAGCGCAGGGGTTCGATCTTGATGTGCTTGCGCAGCATCGTGAAGCCGAGGTCCTTCATCGTGCGGATGTCATGGATCAGCGCCTCGTCGCTGGGCGCCGTCACCAGACCGTCGCTCCAGTACCCCTGGTCCAGGACTCCCACGTGCAGGTACGACTCACCGTTGAGGAGCAGGCGTGGCAGCCCCGTGCTGTCGGGGCCCACCCCGAACGACCGCATCCCCACGTAGCTGCGCACCACGTCGGAGCCGACGGTGATCTCCAGGTCGTACAGGTGGGGGTCGTCGGGGGACCATCGTCGGGCATCCGGCAGCGACACCACGACCGGCGCCTCGACCGCCCCCGTCGCCGTCGCCACCTCGGCGCCGTCAGCGCTGACGCGGACCTGCACGGCAGGGCCCGGGACGTCCTGCGACCACCGCACGATGACGCTGACGGTCTCGCTGTCGATGTCGGGCACGAGTTCGAGTCGTTCAACGTGTCCCGGCGGCACCGCCTCGAGCCACACCGTCTGCCAGATTCCCGAGTGAGGCGTGTACCAGATGCCGCCCGGGTCCAGGACCTGCTTGCCCCGGGACGCCTGGCCGGTGTCCGTGGGGTCGCGCACGATCACCCGGAGCTCGTTGGCCCCGGGCCGCACCGCATCGGTGATGTCGCAGATCACCGGCAGGGACCCACCGTCGTGCTCCGCCACGCGCGTCCCGTTCACCCGGACCTCGCACCACTGGTCGACGGCGTCCAGATGCAGCAGGAGCCGCTCCCCCGGTGGCACGAACCCGTCCGGCAGTTCCCAGGACAGCCGGTAGTGCAGCACCTCGTCGGGGCGCAGGACCCGCCCCACGCCCGACAGCAATGACTCCGGGGGGAAGGGGACGACGATCTCTCCGTCCCACACCGCAGGTTCGTCGACCGTTCCGCGGAACGCATACTCCCAGCGCCCGTTGAGGTTCAGGTAGCTGTCACGGACGAGTTGGGGGCGTGGGTACTCGGGAAGCGGCCGATCAGGATCCAGTTCCTCGCCCCACGGGGTGAGGAGCGGGGCGAGCGGCGGGCGACGACTCACGCCGGTCCGCCCGGTTCACGGGCGACAAAACTGACGCCTTCGCGCCGTCGCCGTCTCAGGAGGGTCACCGGGATGACGACGAGGAGCACCACGACAGCGGCGGCGAGGAAGATCCAGGGGGTGGGGACCTGACGCACCTGACCCAGGTCGACGAAGGTCGCATCCGCGTTCTTGATCACGGCTGCGCCGATCGCGGGTCCGATGACCATGGGCAGGGCCACGAAGAAGACCATGCGCAACCCCTGCACCGTTCCCACCCGGTCGGGCGGGGTGTAGTCCCGCACCGACGCCGCGATCGCGGCCTGCGTCAGCAGGAAACCACTCATGAGCACCAGTCCGGCGCCGATCAGGGGGACCAGCCCGCGGGCCACGAACGTCAGGACCAGACCGACGACGTAGATGCCGGCCGCGGGCAGCATGGCGTTGACCTTGCCGATCCGGTCGATGACCCGACCCCCGAGAACACCCACGGCCGCGGCGCCGATCAACACCACCGCGAGCACCAGCGCGTAGGCCTCGATCTGCAGGTAGTGCTGGATGTAGATGAGCAGGTAGGGCAGGAACACCTGAGAGGAGATGCCGACGATCGCCAGAGCGGTCAACGCGAGATACAGGTCGGGGTCCGCCCGGACCGAGGACGGCCGCAGCCCGTGGATCATGGCGCGCCACAGGCTGTCATGCTGCACCGGTTCGCCGGGCGCATCCCGGACCAGCACCCAGGCCACCCCGCCGGCGACGATCATGAGAGCCCCGGTCACGATGAAGAAAAGTTCCCAGTCACCGTTCTTCGTGAGCCCGTCCAGACCTCCGAAGACCAGCAGCATCGCCACCAGCGGCATGGCCGTGAGTACTGCCTCGACCCGTCCGCGGTTGCCCTCGTCGGTGACGTCGGTGACCCAAGCATTGAACGATGCGTCGTTGGCGCCGGCGCCGAGGAAACTCATGATCGCGTCGATGACGATCACCGCGGTGGCCGCTGCCGTGGCTGCCGATGCCACCGGGACGAACGCCGCCAGGGTGTCGACCGTGGCGAATCCGAAGAGCATGGTCGACAGGCCCCACAGGACGTAGCCGGTCGCGATGAAGACCCGGCGGCGACCCACCCGGTCGCTCCACGCTCCGACGACGAAGGCCGCCGCGGTCGCCGAGATGGCGCTCACCGCCACCATGAGGGCGATCGTGCCCGGATCGTCGGTGATCGTGTCGTAGACGAACAGGTTGAGGTACATGTTCTCGACGACCCAGGCGACCTGACCGACGAGGCCGACGACCACGACTGCCCACCACGCGCGGCGACCCAGACCGGTGGGCGCCAATCCGTGATGAGACTCGGTACCGATGGTGCTGTCTGACGCTGTCATGGTCCCTCCGGAACTCCAGCGTAGTGGGCTGGTGACGTCCAGTCGGGTGCGGCGGGACGAACGGCTGTGGATCACCGATCGATCCACGCAAATCTCGCTCTACCCTGGCCACACGGAAGCCGTCACACTGAGGAGGTGATCACGGTGACCGAACCCCAGGTGTGGACCGTCATCGGAGTCTTCGCCGCCGGCCTGCTCGGCGTGCTCACCCTGATGTCGACCATGTTCCTGCGCATCGTGCGCACCGAGATCGGCTCGGTC
Organism: Candidatus Nanopelagicales bacterium; assembly: GCA_046330625.1. Classification (GTDB taxonomy): domain Bacteria; phylum Actinomycetota; class Actinomycetes; order S36-B12; genus CAIWTL01. The sequence goes on along the minus strand of JAXLSJ010000010.1, from coordinate 58,428 downwards.
GCCACCCGCATCGACAGCCTCGACGACCGGATGAACGTCAGGATCGACAGCCTCGACACCACCCTCGGCACCCGGATCGACAGCCTCGACAGCACGCTCAACGCCCGGATGGACGGCCTCGGCGCGCGAATCGAGAGCATCGACCGCCGGATCGATCACCTCGACCGCGACGTCCAGACCCTTGCGAGCCGTGTGTTCCCCGACCCCGGTGACTGACCCGAATCAGGCGCGGGCTGAGGTCAGAAGAAGACCGAGCGGCGTTGGACGAGGAGTCGGTACAACTGCTGCTGGATCGTCTCGCGCACCTGGTCGGTCAGGTTGAACACCAGCATCGGGTCCTCCTCGGACCCTTCGGGGAAGTCCTCGGTGTGGATGGGTTCACCGAACATGATGATCCACTTGCTCGGCAGGGGGACCAGGCCCAGCGGCCCCAGCCACGGGAACGTGGGCGTGAGCGGGAAGTAGGGCAGGCCCATCAACCGCGCCAGGGTCCGCGCGTCGCCGATCATCGGATAGATTTCCTCGGCCCCGACGATCGCAGTGGGGATGATCGGGACCCGGGCCTTGAGCGCCGCCGCCACGAAACCACCCCGGCCGAACCGCTGCAGCTTGTAGCGCTCGCTGAACGGCTTGCCCACCCCCTTGAATCCTTCGGGCCAGACTCCGACGAGTTCGCCGCCGGTCATGAGCCGTTCCGCGTCGGGCGCACAGGCCAGCGTCGAGCCGGACTTGCGGGCGAATTCACCGACGAACGGGGTCTGGAACACGAGGTCGGCGCCGAGCATGCGCAGGTGACGGTGCGCCGGATGATGGTCGAGCAGGGCGATCTGTGTCATCAAGGAGTCGATGGCGATGGTGCCCGAGTGATTCGCCACCACCAGGGCGCCACCGGCGTCCGGGACGTTCTCCAGACCCCGGGTCTCGACCCGGAACCACTTCTCGTACAAGGGCCGGAACGGGGCCATGAGGACCTTGTCCTGCAGCTCCGGGTCGAACCCGAACTCGTCCACGTCGTACTCGCCCGTGATGCGGCGGCGCAGGAACGCCAGCGTCCCGGCCACCCGCTCGTCCCACGAGGCCGACGAGACGTCGCCGCCGGGCAACGGCTCGAACTCGGGCTTGTCGTCCGCGGAGGACTCGGCCTTCGAGGTGGAAGGGCGACGGCGGGTGCGACCGGTCTCAGGGGCCGGACCCGACGCCGGACGCGAGGCGCCGACGGGGTCGGTCGCCCGCCGGGTCCGGGGGCGGGTGGTCCGGGTGGCCGAGGCCCGCGGCCCGTCTTCGCCGCCACCGATCGGGATGATGCGGGCGTCAGGCATCGTTTCCTCCTGCGTTCAGCACGGATGCGAGCGTGTGTTCCACCGTCTCGACCCGCTCGGGGGTCAGCACCGAGTTCAGGCCACGGGCGTCGACGAAGGACTCGAAGGCCTCGTGGGTGGTGTACTCCGGCTCGAACCCCAGGACCTCGCGCATGCGCGTGGTGTCGACCCCGCGCCCGAAGGTCAGGAAACGCACCTGCTCGGGAGAGAAGTCCGCGAGTCCGGTGCTGATCATGGCGCGCCCGGCGATGCTGACCAAGGGCGGCAGGAGCGGGAAGGGGACCCGACCGGCCAGTCGGATCGCCTGGGACAGCGGCAGGATGCCGTCGCCCGCTACATTGAACAGGCCCGGTTTCTCGCTGACGGCTGCCTCGTGGATGGCCCGCAGCCCGTCGTCCTCGTGGATGAACTGGAGTCGTGCGTCGTAGCCCATCACGACCGGCACCGCCGGCAGCGAGAAGTAGCTCGTCATGGGCGTCTGGACGCGGGGGCCGATGAAGTTGGCGAAACGCAAGGTCGTCACCGTCACGTCGGGACGGCGCCGGGCGAACCCCCGGACGTAGGCCTCGACCTCGACAGAGTCCTTCGCCCATCCCGACGACGGCGCGTTCTTGGGTTCGATGTCCTCGCTGAACATCGCCGGGTCGCGAGGACCCGCGCCGTACACGCTCGTCGTCGACTTGACCACGAGTCGGCGCACGCTCGGCGACTTCTGGCACGCCGCCAGCAACTGCATCGTGCCGATGACGTTGATCTCCTTCATCGACATCCGTCCGCCGGCCTGGATCGGGGTCGCGATGACCCCCATGTGGACCACGGTGTCCACCTCGGCGGCGTTGATCACCTTGGAGATGATCGGATTGCGGATGTCGGCGCGGACGAACTCCGCACGACCGATGTCGTCGCGCGGGGGGACGACATCGACCCCGATAACCCGGTCGATGCCCGGGTCCTCGGTGAGTCGGAGAGCCATCTGGCCCCCGAGATAGCGGGAGACGCCGGTGACAAGGACGACCTGACCCACGCCAGCCTCCAGGTGCTGCGGTTGCGGACTACTTCTTGTTGCGTCGCTGGACCCGAGTGCGCTTGAGCAGCTTGCGGTGCGTCTTCTTGGCCATCCGCTTGCGGCGCTTCTTGACGACGGAGCCCATGCACAATCCTCGGTAGTCGGTCTCGGAGACCCCCCCAGGGTAGCCGTCCCACGTCCCGACCCCAATCCCGACGAGTGCGGAACGGATCACGATCCGGTGTGCTCCCGTCCGGTCGCGCTGCGAATCCCCTCAGTCGGCCATATCTGGCGCCGTGGTGGGACCGCGTGGCCGCACGACGGGAATCAGAGGGCGAGGTGCCCGTGGACCACCCGGGGGTCTCGGCTCCGCTCGACCACCGGAGGGTGGGTGCTGGGTCAGAAGCCGCTGAAACTGTCCACGGCGAGTCCGAGATACGGGAAGACCGCGTTCCGGGTCGCCATCACCGCCGCATCGACGGGGTCCGCGGGGTTGTAGCCGAGGTCCCAGTGTTTGGGCCACGGTTCGTACCCATCGGTCATCCGCGCCGGGCCGGGACGTCCCATCAGCACCTGCACGTAAGAACTCCACGCTTCGGGGATGGCGGTGTCCGGCGCGATGTCCTGTTCGGTGGCGATGGCCACGACATTGGTCCAGGATCGCGGGACGACCTCGACCCACTCGTAGCCGCCGCCGCCCGTGGCCACCCAGCGCCCGCCGGCGTACTTGTGGGCCCAGCGATGGATGGCCTCGGCGGCCATCCGCTGCCCGTCGATGGAGACCGCGAGGCTGGCCAACGGGTCCTCGAAGTGGGAGTCGCATCCGTGCTGCGACACGATCACCTGGGGCTCGAAGGCCCCGAGCACGTGCGGGGTGATGGCATGGAACGCCCGCAGCCATCCCTGGTCGCCGGTCCCCGCCGGGAGCGCGATGTTCACGCTCGTCCCCAGCGCTCTGGGCCCTCCGATCTCGGTGGGCCACCCGGTCCCGGGGAACAGCGTGGCGGGACTCTCGTGGAGGGAGACCGTCAGGACGCGTGGGTCGTCCCAGAAGGCGGTCTGAACCCCGTCGCCGTGATGCACATCGACGTCGATGTAGGCCACCCGCTCGACTCCCTGGTCGAGCAACCACTGGATGGCCACCGCCAGGTCGTTGTAGACGCAGAATCCCGACGAGCGGTCGGGCATCGCGTGGTGCAGCCCTCCGGCGATGTTGACCGCATGCTCGGCTTCCCCGGAGAGCACCGACTCCGCCGCCGCCAGCGTCGCTCCACACACCCGGGCGGCTGCTCGATGCATGTCGGGGAACACCGGAGTATCAGCAGTGCCCAGCCCGAAGCGCATGTCGCTGAATGACTCGTCGGCACCACCCTGCTTGACGGCGGCCAACAGGTCCGGGGTGTGGACCCGCAGCAACTGGTCGTCACTGGCGACCGGGATGTCCTCGTTCAGATGGACGTGGTCGGCCGCCAGCAGGTCGAACTCGTTGATGAGGCGCCACGCCAACTCGACCCGGACCGGGCTCAGCGGGTGACCGGGGCCGAAGTCGTAGGCCCGAAGCGCATCGGACCACGAGACGACGACCTGTTCACTCACGGCTCACGAACCCAACTGCTCGGACCGGTCGCGAGCTGCCTCGAGCGCCGCGAGGAACGCCGCCCGGACGCTGTGCGCCTCGAGTTTGCGCAACGCCGCCGCCGTCGTGCCCCCCGGACTCGTGACCTGCTCGCGCAGCACCGTCGGGTGCTGACCGGTGTCACGCAGCATCTTGGCGCTGCCGTATGCCGTCTGGACGGCCAACTGCGTCGCGGTGGTGCGGGGCAGCCCCAGGTGGACCCCGGCCTCGATCATGGACTCGACCACGAAGAACACATAGGCCGGACCACTGCCCGAGATGGCGGTGACCGCATCCTGCTGCTTCTCGGGGACCCGGATCACACTGCCCACCGATGCCAGCAGTGCCTCGGCGCGATCCAGGTGCTCCTCGTCGCACGATGACCCCGGCGAGATGGCCGACATGCCCTCGTCGACCAGAGCGGGGGTGTTCGGCATGACCCGCACCACGGCCGTGCCCTGGGGCAGCCGTTCCTCGAGGTAGGTCGTGGTGATGCCGGCGGCGAGCGAGATCACGACGGCGTGGGGACGCAGGGCTCCCGAGATCTCGCCGAGCACCCCCGCCATGTCCTGGGGTTTGACGACCAGGAGGACGGTGTCCGCCGCCGCGGCCGCGGCACTGTTCGACGACACTTGGACGCCGTAGCGCTCGGTCAACTCGTCGGCCCGCTCCGGACGTCGTTCGGCGATCACCAGATCGTCCGATCGGTGTCCCGCGCGAAGGAGCCCGGACAGGAGGGTCTCGCCCATGACACCCGCACCGATGATCGCGATGCCGGCCATGGCGGTCTCCCTCCCGACCCCGCGGTCGGTCACTTCTTCGACGACAGCGACTTCAGGAACAGACCCATGTTGGCCGGCTTCTCGGCCATGCGCCGCACCATGTACCCGTACCAGTCCTCGCCGTACGGAATGTACACGCGCATCTTCTCGCCGGAGTCGGCCAGGCGCTGCTGCTCCTCGGGTCGCACCCCGTAGAGCATCTGGTGCTCATACGACCCCTTCGGCCGGTCGTTGTGGATCGCCAGCGACTGGGCGATGTCCACCAGCCGTGGGTCGTGGGACGCCACCATCGGATAACCGTCCCCGGCCATGAGGATCTTCAGGCAACGGACATAGGCCAGATCGACCTCGTGCTTGGCCTGATAGGCGACATCCTCAGGTTCCTTGTACGCGCCCTTGCACAACCGCACCCGCGAGCCCTCGTACGCCAGGTCGCGGCAGTCGGCCTCGCTGCGGTACAGGTACGCCTGGATCACGGCCCCCACGGAGGGGTAGTCCTTGCGCAGTTCGCGCACGATCCCCAACGTGGAGTCGGTGGTGGTGTGATCCTCCATGTCGAGGGTCACGGTGGTGCCGACCGAGCTCGCCTTCTCGGCGATGTCGTGGGCGAAATCCAGGGCGATCCGCTCACCATCCCCCGGCAACGCCTGGCCCACCGCGCTGAGCTTGACCGACACCTCGGCGTCGGCGGTCAGGCCGTTCGCGTCCAAGGCGGTGAGGAGTTCCAGGTAGTCGTCGCGGGTGCGCTGGGCATCGGCGAGTTCGAGGACATCCTCCCCGAGCCGGTCGATGGTGACCAGCCGCCCGGTCGCGGCCAGATCCGCGGTGGCCGACACCGCGTCGGGCACCTCCTCGCCGGCCACGAACCGCATCACCACCTGGCGGGTGATCGGCAGGGAAACGGAAAGGTCACGGATCTTCTCGTTGCGCGACACCGTCAACAACGTCTGGCGGATCATCCTCTGGCTCCATCCCTCAGGAATCCGGCGCGGCCGGGATCGGTTTCAGGCCCTTGACGGGCTTGGTGGGGTCGAGCAGGTCCTGGATCATCGGGGCGTAGATCCGCACCACCTGGTCCTCGGACGCGGACGCCAGCGGTTCGAGCTTGATCACGTAGCGGGTCGCCGCCAGACCGATCAGATGGCTCGAGATCAACGCTGCCCGCATGCGGGCGTCGGGGATGCCGACCGTCGCTGCCACGCGATCGACGACCGACTCCTCGAGGAAGTCCCGCAACGACTGCGCGGCCTTGCCCGCCGAAGCGCCGGCCTGGAACAGGTCGACGATCTGCTGGCGGGCATCCTCGTCCTTGAGCACGTCGAAGGTGCCGCGGACGATGCGTTCCCCCATGCCGTCGAGCCCGGGCGCCAGCAGTTCGGGCACCGATCGCGACGGGTCGAACGGCAGGCGCATCGCCGCCGCGAACATCTGCTCCTTGTTCGCGTAGTACTTGCGCATGACCGACGGGGCCACCCCGGCCGCTGCCGCGACCCCCCGCATCGTGGTCCGCGCGTAGCCGCGGGAGTGGAAGGCGGCACGAGCGGCATCGAGGACTGCGTCGGCTACCTCGTCCTTGGCCACGTGATCACTTTAGGGAAGAGTCGGGCCGCACGCGCCCCTTACGGCGCTCCTGCGGCGACACTGCCATGTGGAGTCGGGCGTAGGCGAGCGCCTCGGCCAGGTCTGCCTCCCGTTCGGCGCGCGAGGACGCCTTGCGGGTCGAGACCTCGACCACGACCGTCCCACCGAACCCCCGTCGCGCCAGCAACTCGAGCAACGCCCCCGCGGGCTGGTTGCCCCGGCCCGGGATGAGGTGCTCGTCGCGGGCAGATCCCGAGCCGTCGGCGAGGTGGATGTGCGCCAGCCGGTCGCCGAGGTCCTCGGCCACCTTGAGCGGATCGGACTGGCTCACCGCGGTGTGGGACAGGTCGAGGGTGGTGTGCGGGTAGTCGGCGTGCCGCACGTCCCAGCCCGGTGCGTAGGCCGCGACCTCGCGGGACCGCGCGCGCCACGGATACATATTCTCGACAGCGAACCGGATGTCGGTCTCCTCGCCCATACGCTTGAGTCCCAGCACGAAGTCACGGCTGTACTCCCGTTGCCACCGGAACGGCGGGTGCACCACGACCGTGGCGGCCCCCAGTTTCTCGGCAGCCGCGCGGGCGCGCACGAGTTTGCCCCAGGGATCGGTGCCCCACACCCGTTGGGTCACCAGCAGGCAGGGGGCGTGGACCGCGAGGATGGGCATCGCGTAGTGGTCCGACAGACGTTTGAGGGCATCCGGGTCCTGGCTGACCTGGTCGGTCATCACCATGACCTCGACACCGTCATAGCCCAGCCGGCCGGCGATCTCGAACGCCGCTGCGGTCGACTCCGGATACACGGAGGCCGTCGACAGGGCGACCTTCGCGTCGGGCACCCGCACGACCTGGCGGCGCGTCACTGTGACCGCAACCTGTCGATGAACGGCGTGATCGCGAAGACGACAGCGACGCCGGCAGCCCCGACGACTGCGGCGACGAGCAACGGTTGGTCCAAGGTGATGCGCATCGAGAAGAATTGTGACAGAGGGGGGATCACGAGGACAGCGGCGAACGCGACCGCCATGGACGCCACCACGGCGACCCGCACGAGGTTGAGCGGGCGGGCCGACTGCAGCAGCACGCCCAGGGCGATGACGACGAGGGTGAACGTGGCGTAGGTCTGGGCGGAGATCTCGCCCGTCCGGGGACTCACGACCATGTAGGTGACGAACGCTCCCGTGGCGCACACGATCCCCGCGGGCACCGCGAACAGCAGGACACGTCGGAAGAAGCCCGGGCGGAAGCGGTCGGTGTTGGGCATGAGCGCGAGGAAGAACCCCGGGATCCCGATCGTCAGTGACGACACCAGCGTCAGCTGGATCGGCTGGAAGGGGAAGGCCACCCCGAAGACCCCGGTCGCGAGGCTGATGACCATGGCGTAGATGGACTTGGTGAGGAAGACATCGGACACCCGTTCGATGTTGCCGAGCACCCGGCGGCCCTCGAACACGATCTGCGGGAGGGTCGACCACTTGTTGTCGAGCAGCACGATCTGGGCCACCGCACGGGTGGCCGGAGCGCCCGACCCCATCGCGATCCCCAGGTCGGCACGTTTGAGGGCAAGCACGTCGTTGACGCCGTCACCGGTCATGGTGACCGTGTGCCCACGCTGCTGGAGCGCATCGACCATGTGGCGTTTCTGATCGGGGGTGACCCGACCGAACACGCTGTGGGTCTCGAGTTCGGTGCCCATCGCGTCGACCGACTCCGGCAGTTCTCGCGCGTCGAACGGGTCCGCAGCCCCGGGCACGCCGGCCCGCCGGGCGATGGCACCGACCGTCGCCGCGTTGTCGCCGCTGATGACCTTGACCGCGACATCCTGTTCACCGAAGAACTCCACCGTGGGGGCGGCGTCCGCGCGCAGGTGTTGGTCGATGACGACCACCGCGAGTTCGGTCACCGGGGGCAGCGGTGCGTCGGGTGAGGGTGCGCCGTCGACCCGTGCGGCGACGAGCACCCGGGCGCCGTCATCGGCGAACTCGCGCGCCTGTGGCCACCAGGTCCGCCGCTCGACGTCGGGGATGACCATCTCGGGGGCGCCGATGACGAAGGATCCCTGCTCGTAGGTGGCCGCCGACCACTTGCGGGCCGACGAGAACGGCACAGCGTCGATGAGGGTCCAGCCGGGGTCGGGGCAGGAGTCACGCAGGGCGTCCATGGTCGGGTTCGGCCGGGGATCCGCCACGGCGAGCGCGCCCAGGACCTGACGGACGAAGGACTCCTCGGCTCCCTCGGCGGGGACGACCTCGCGCAGGGCCATACCGGGGTCGGTCAGGGTGCCGGTCTTGTCCACGCACACGACGTCGGTGCGCGCCAGCGCCTCGACCGCGGGCATCTCCTGGACCAGGGCCTGCCGACGCGCGAGACGGACCACGGCCACGGCCATGGCGATGCTGGTCAGCAGCACCAGACCCTCGGGGATCATGGTGATCATCCCGGCGATGCTGCCCTGGATCGCCAGGTCGAGCGGCTGGTCGGCGCGCAGCTGGCTGACCACCAGGAGGATGCCGATCGGGACGATCAGGTACGACACCACCCGGATGAACCGGTTGACGGAGTCCCGCAGTTCGGAACTGGCCATGGTGTATTCCTTGGCCGCCGCGGTGAGCCCCGCGGCGAAGGAGTCGGCGCCCACCTTGGTGGCGACCATGAGCCCGGACCCGGCCGCCACGAAGGACCCGCTCATCGCGGGGGCCCCGGCGGACTTGTCCACGGCGTCGGCCTCGCCGGTCAGCAGACTCTCGTCGAGTTCGAGTCCGTGACTCTCGATCACCTCGCCGTCGACGACCACCTGATCTCCGGCGTTGAGGACGATGAGGTCGTCGCGCACGATGTCGCGGACACTGACCGACTCCTCCCGTCCGTCGCGACGGACGGTCGGTCGCACCTCGCCGATGACGCTGAGTTTGGCCAGTTCGCGGGACGCCCGGTACTCCTGGATGATCCCGATGCCCGTGTTGAAGATGATCACCAGGCCGAACAGCGCCTGCTTCAAAGGGGCGACCAGGACCATGAGGATCCACAGGGTGCCCAGCAGACCGTTGAACCAGGTGAAGGTGTTGGCCCGAACGATGTCGGCCAGGCTCCGGCTGCGCGGGTCGGGGGCGTTGTTGGTGAGGCCCGCCGCCACCCGCTCCCGGACCTGGTCCTGCGTGAGCCCGCGATCGACGGCCGGGACCATCGGGTCGATGTCCGCGGTCGACACACTCACCGGTCGAGTCCGTCCAGGCGATGCAGGATGACCCCTTCGCGCAGCGCCCAGGGGCAGATGTCCAGTTCGGTGACGTCCAGAAGATCCATTGCGGCCTCGGCCACCAGTGCCCCGGCGACGAGTTGGGAGGCCCGGCCCTCGCTGACGCCGGGGATCTCCGCCCGCTCGGCGCTGGTCATCGCCGCCAGTCGGGGGATCCACGACTCCAGGTCGTCGCGCCGTAGGGTGCGCCGCACGAACGGCCCCTCGCTCGACGGCGCGGCTCCCGTGATGCGGGCGAGTTGCTTGAACGTCTTCGAGGTGGCCACCGTGCCTTCGGCCGGTCCCATGCGCTGCAGGCGACCGACGGCGGTGGCGACCGCGGCCCGCGCGTGCTTGCGCAGCGCCCGGACGGACTCCTCGGTGGGCGGATCACCGTCGAGCATGGTGCGGGTCAGGTGTCCCGCCCCCAACGGCAACGAGAAGGCGGTGTCGGGTTCCTCGTCGGTGCCGATCGCGACCTCGAGGCTGCCCCCGCCGATGTCCAGCACGAGCAGACGCCCGGCGGACCAGCCGAACCACCGGCGGACCGCCAGGAAGGTGAGACGTGCCTCGTCGTCGCCACTCAGGAGGGTGGTCGGGATACCGGTCGCCGAGCGGACCTGTTCCAGCACATCGTCGCCGTTGACGGCCTCGCGGATGGCGGACGTGGCGAACGCCTCCATCTCGGTGACTCCCAGGTCCTCGCCCTGGACCATGGCCTCGCCCATGAAACCGACGAGCTCATCGATCGCCGCCTCGTCGATACGTCCGTCGGCGGTCATGTGCTGCGCGAGCCGCAGTTCGATCTTGTGGGAGTGGGCCGGTATCGGAGCGGCGCCGTAGTAGGCGTCGACCACGAGGAGATGCACCGTGTTCGACCCGATGTCGATGACGCCCAGCCGCATTGCCCCACCGTACCCGTACAGGCAGGGGGGATCAGCAGGCCGGTTTGACCGGGTCGTTGTAGAAGAAGTGGCGCGGATCGACCGGCTGCCCGTTGATGTGGGTCTCGAAGTGCAGGTGCGGGCCCGAGGACAGTCCGGTGCTGCCGACCTTGCCGATCAACTGCCCGCGCTTGACGATCTGACCGTTGATACCAGGGGCGAATTCGCTCAGGTGCATGTAGACGGACTCGACCCCGCCGCCGTGGGCGATGCTGACCATGTTGCCCGCGCCCCCGTTGTTCGGATGCAGCACCGCGACTCCGTCGGCGACCGCATAGATGGGGTCGCCCATGGCGTCGCCGCTGTCCCAGCCCGCATGGCAGCGCATGTAGTGCAGGACCGGGTGCATGCGCATACCGGGTTCGGTCCCGGGATTGATGCGTTCGCTGTGCCAGTCGTCGTCGTCGGTGGGGAACATCCAGCCCCCCGGCGAGATCTGGGCCAGGTCGTCGGGATCCGACCCGCACTGCCAGGCTCCGTGATCGGCGACGGGCAGGTCCCGGGTGTGACCCGACGCCGCGGGGCGCCCCACCCGCCAGACCCGGTCGGGGTCGATGTCGGTGGCGTTCACGCCTCCGGTGAGCGGGGCGGCGGCGATCATCTGATCACCGCTCACCGCCAGGCCGACGTGGTTCACCCCGTGACCGGGGTCGGCGTAGAAGACCACATCGCCGGGACGGATGCGGGACGCCGGGACGGTGGTCATGTGCTGGGCGAGCGCGGCCACCGAGATCGTCGGCCGTCCCGCGGTGGCTGCGGCGCCGGTGAGGCCGGGCAGGTTCCAGGCACGGTCGACGAGCGCGGCGCAGTCGACGGAGTCGTCGGCGTTGGCGCGCCACTGGTAGGCCGTCTGCAGCTTCGACACCCCGTAGGTGACCATCTGGACGGTCCGGTCGGGGAGCAGGAGCACGGCTCCTGCTCGAGCCGCGCGTCGGGCCTTGGCGGTGTTCGCCGACGCCAGCTTCTTGCTCCAGAACGCGACTCCGGGGTCGGTGCGCCGCAGGAAGACCCCGTCGGGCAGGTGCTTGCCGGTGGCGACCATCGCGGCGGTCACCGTGGGGGCCCCGTCGGCCTCGGGTCGGGCCAGCCAGTCCGACCACGCCTGCGCAGCGACGCTGTTGGCGCGGTCCTGGTCGGTGGACCCGCCACCGGCGGCGGCGAGCTGATCGGCCCACCGGCCGGTGTAGTCGGTGATGTCCGCCAGCGCGGCTGCCTCGTGGGCGGCGGCGTCCTGCGCGACGGTCGACGCGCGGTCCCGGGCATCGGCGGCGCGGGCTGCCTGGCGCTGGGCACGCAGCAGGACACGCTGCGCCTGTTGGTATTCGGTGTCCTTGCTCGACCCCACGCGCTCGGCGTCGTCGACGCGCCGCATGAGATCCGTGGGTGACCCGGAGTCCAGCAGGCCGGCGATGAACGCCAGCTCGCCCGGGCCGGAACGGTACGCCGCGCGGGCGTAGGAACCGACCAGGTCGCGGGCGTCGGCCACCGACCCCTTCTGGCTGGTGACCCGGGACTGGGCCGCTTCGGCCTGGGCAGTCGCCTCGGCGAACCGCTTGTCGGCGGCGAGGCGCTCGGCGCGGGCGTCGTCGGCCGCGGCCAGCAGGGGGGCGAGTCCCGCGGCCATGTCGTCACCGGGGGTCGCCGGGCCGGTGGCAGCGGCACCGGGGTCGGAGGAGGGAGAAGGAGAGGGGTCGGCGGCGTGAGCCGGCATCACGGCGGCGCACGTCATCGCAGCCGCCGCGAGAACGGCGGGAAGGAACGTGCGGGGAAGCACCACGGTCACCTCTCGACAGGGACCATTGTGACCCGGGACGGTGGCGTCGATCAGCGATTGTGCTCAATTCGATGATCGACGCCACCACCCGATGGTCACCGTCACGCCTTGACGTAGATGGTGAACTGCTTCCAGCCACCGTCGCGGTCGCCGTCGCGCCAGACCTCGACCTTGTGGCCGTCGAACTCGGTGGTGAAGCTGGTGCGCTCACCCATTCCGCGTTCCCCACTGTTGGCCACCTTGATCCAGGGGTACCCGAAGGACGGGTTCTTGGCCTCGACGCCGTAGCGCTGGCCCCCGTCGTAGGAGTAGGAGGTGACGATGTCGCGGCCGAAACTCGACCCGTTCGAGACCGTGGCGCGCTCGCCCGGCTTGATGGTGTAGGTGCCGAAGTTCAACGTCGACCGGGTCTCGTTGATCATCGTCACGTGGACGCCGTAGGCGAACTGCGGGTCCTGGGCGGTGGAGTGCTCCGCGGGAGCCGGGGCGGTCGCCGGCGCGGGTGCGGGGGCGGCCATGGCGACTGCCGATCCACTCCCCACCAGGGCGAACCCGGCCAGGCAGGCGGCCGCGAGCCGCGTGGTCCGTCGGGTGTTCTTCATGATCTTTCCTTTCTTCGTGCCACGACCTTGTGCCGTGGCCCTGACACGATCCCCGGGACGCAGCGGGCAGAAACGGGACCGGGCTGCCGGAACGTTCCGGCGGGTACAGTGACGCCGTGCCAGAGGTCGCCGAGGTGTTCCCGCGTGCGTGGATCGAATTCCCCGACCCCGCCGACCCTGCCCAGTCAATCCGGGCGGACCTGACCTGGCTGACCTCGCGGTGGACCTGCATCTACGGCCAGGGGTGCCGCGGGATCGACGCCGCCATGCCCGACGCCGGATGCTGCACCCACGGAGCGCACTTCTCCGACCACGACGACGAGAAGCGGGTCAAGCGCTGGGTCCGCAAGCTGACGGCCGACGAGTGGGAGTTGCGGCCGAGAGGCAAGGTGCGCACCCGCGACTGGGTCGAGACCGACGAGGACGGCGATCGGAAGACCCGTGTCGTCGACGGGGCCTGCGTGTTCCAGAACTCGCCCCGCTTCGCCGCCGGCGCCGGCTGCGCCCTGCATCTGTTGGCGCAACGCAGCGGCGAGTCCTACATCGACACCAAACCGGACGTCTGCTGGCAGTTGCCGATCCGGCGCGACTACGCCTGGGTCGAGGCCAACGACGGTACGCAGCGGCTGGTCATCACGATCACCGAGTACCAACGGGCGATGTGGGGCCCCGGCGGACACGACTTCCCCTGGTACTGCTCGTCGGACACCGAGGCGCACGTCGGCACGGAGCCGGTCTACCTGAGCAATCGCGACGAGCTGGTGGCGATGATCGGAGCCCCGGCCTACGAGGAACTGGCCCGTCATTGCGCCCAGCACGAGTCGGCCCGCGCACCGCTGGCGATCCACCCGGCGGACCCGGTCTGACCGACCGCAAACCTCGGGCTTGGGCACAGACCGCGGGACTCGAGCTCGCTCTGCTCCCGAGGTCTGCACGTTCGCCCGAGGTTTACGGTCGGTGAGGTGAGGCACGACGGTCAGCCTCATCGTGGATGTCGGAGGGGTCACCTAGGTTCGACCCATGGCCAAGACTGCGTCGTTCGTGTGTTCCGCCTGCCAGGCCCCCAGCCTGCGCTGGGTCGGTCGCTGCCCCCGCTGCCAGGAATTCGGATCCATGGTCGAACAGGCCACCGACGCGGCACCGTCGACCGGCACCCGCACCAAACGGACCGCGAGCTCCCGAGTGCGCCCCGCCGCCCCGATCTCCACGGTCACCTCGAGACGCACCCCACGGGTGACCACCGGGGCGACGGAGTTCGATCGGGTCCTGGGCGGAGGGCTCGTGGCCGGCCAGGTGGTCCTGGTCGCCGGCGAGCCGGGTGTGGGCAAGTCCACGTTGCTCCTCGACGTCGCGCATCGGTTCAGCGTCCGCGACCCCGCCGCGATCGTGCTGTACGTGTCGGCGGAGGAGTCGGCAGAGCAGATCGGGGTCCGGGCAGCGCGGATCGGGGCGGTCACCGAGAATCTGCTCGTCGCCGACGAGACCGACCTCGGGGCCGTGCTGGCGCACATCGAGGAGCACAACCCTGCCCTGGTCGTCGTGGACTCGGTCCAGACCTTGGCCTCCCCGGACGTCGACGGGCGTGCCGGAGGCATCTCCCAGGTCAGCGAGGTCGCCGCGGTGCTCACCCGCCAGGCAAAGGCCCGGGGGGTGCCGACGCTCCTGGTCGGCCAGAGCACGCGCGAGAACTCCATCGCCGGCCCGCGGGCCCTGGAGCACCTGGTCGACACCGTGCTGACGTTCGAGGGGGACCCGCACACCCAGGTCCGACTGCTACGCGCGGTGAAGAACCGCTACGGCCCCGCTGACGAGGTCGTGTGCTACGAACAGACCGACCACGGGCTGTCGGAACTGGCGGACCCGTCCCGGCTCTTCCGCTCGGTCCGGGATGAGCCGGTCGCCGGCACCTGCGCGACGGTGACCCTCGAGGGTCGGCGTCCCCTCTCGGCGGAGATCCAGTCCCTGCTGTCCCCGCGGGCCGGCGACCAGGACAGTGGCCGGCGCATCGTGAGCGGGCTGGACTCCGCACGAGTCAGCATGCTGGCCGCCCTCACCCAGCGGGAGGCGGCGATCGCGTTCGGCAGGGCCGATCTGTACGTCGCCACGGTCGCGGGACTGCGGATCACCGATCCGGCAGCCGATCTCGCCACCTGTCTGGCGATCTACTCCGCCGGCACGGGTCTGGTGATCCCGCCCGAGATCGTCGCCCTGGGCGAAGTGGCCCTGTCCGGCGATCTCCGCCCCTGCCACTCGATGGCCCAGCGACTCGCGGAGGCAGCGCGCCTCGGGTTCACCGTGGCCCTGGTCCCCGATTCCGCCGATGTGACGGATTCCCCGGTCCGCGTGGTGCGCCTGCGCCGACTGGAGCACGCCATGGCTGCCGTGGACACCAGTCGCACGATCCGCGTGTGACCTCGTGAGACGCGGGGATCAGGGAGCGAAGTCCTCGGGGAAGATCGTGGTCTTGTCGTAGATCGCGTTCCCCACCGAGACTCTGCCGAACGTGCAGCCACTGAAGTTGACGCCCGTCAGATCGCTGCCGGAGAAGTTCACGCCTTGGAGGGTGCAGCCGGTGAAGTCCGAGCCGGACAGGTCGCTGTTGCGGATGTCGCTGTCGGTCCAGGTCGTGTCGCTGAAGTTGGCGTTGCTCATGTTGGTGCGGTTGATGCTCCAGCCGGTGTAGTTCTTGCCGGTGAAGTCCTGCCCGGACACCGTGCAGCCCTCGAGGTTCGTGTTGGGCGCCGCCACCTGGAGCGGGACTCCGCACAGGCCCTCGATCGACTTGGGGGCCTTCGCGATGATCACCCCCGCGATCACCAGGCCGATGATCCACAGGACCAGCCCGATGATGCCGAGGATGAAGCCCGCCTTGGCCACACCGCCGTTCGTCGCCTCGCCACGATTCGCCTTGTTCATCCCGATCTTGCCGAAGATGATCGCGAGGATCGACCCCAGGAAACCGAGGCACACGAACTGCAGGATGCCCATGACCAGGGCAGCGCTGCCCATCCCGTTCGAGGGAACACCCGAGACTGCCGAATAGGCGGGAGCCGGGGCCGCCCCGACCGGCGGAGGGGGAACCGCACCAGGCGCAGGCGGGGGGACCGAGGACGGCGGTGGGGGGACGGCGGCCGGAGGCGGGGGAACCGCTGACGGCGGCGGCGGTGGGGTCCCGCCGGTGGGGGGAGGGGTGCCGTCGGACGGGGGCGGCGGGGGGGTGGGGTCGGACATGCTGTTCCCTCCACGATGTCGGTGTCCCCACGCTAGCGCGATCACGTTCGCCGGGACACGCCTACTGCAGGGTGAATGCCGCCTTGGGGCTGCGGACCTTGCCGTTGCGTCCGACCGCGTCATAGGCACCGGTCGGCACCTCTTCGCCGGCTCCGGAGCACGACGGATCGCTCGCCGTCCGGTCCCACTCCCGCGTGACCGTGGCCTTCTCCCCCGGCCGCAGCGTGACCACGTCGGGCGCGGAGGAGGGGCTGCAGTCGTCCGACGACCAGACCTGCACCCCGCCGGACGAGATGAGGATCTCGTTGGCGTCGGAGCCCACGTCCCGACGACACGACAGACTCCCCGCATTGGTGATGGTCATGGTGATCTCGGGATTCACCCCTGCCGCGTAACTGGGTTCGCTGGTGGTGGTCGCCACGGTGATGTCGGTGTCGGCACACAGATCGCCGGCGGCCGACGCACTGGGCGACATCGACGGCGACGGAGGGGCGCTGGGCGGGGCGACGGCCGTGGGGGAACTGGACGGTGCCGCCACCGGCACCTCGTCGCCGCCGCCCTTGGGTCGCAGCAGCAACCACAGGACGATGATGACGAGCAGGGCGATACCCCCGACCAGGGCCCGGCGCCGCCAGTAGACCCCGGAGTCCTCCGGGCCGACTGGCTTCATCACCGAACTCACAGTGCCAACGGTAAACGTCCGGGGAGCCACCGCCGACCACCCGGGTCGGGATCGACCGCGTGTCGGCCCTGGCTAGGGCCCGGCCGTCGCACCCGGGTCCAGCCGGAGCCGGTAACCCCGGCCCGGTTCGGTGATGAGGTAGCGCGGATGGGCGGGGTCGGGCTCGAGTTTGTGGCGAAGCTGGGACATGTAGAGCCGCAGGTAGTGGTTCTCCCGTTCGTACCCCTCGCCCCACACCGTCTCCAGCAACTGGGGGCGACTCACCAGCGACTCAGGGTGACGAGCCAGGACCTCCAGCACGCGCCATTCGGTGGGGGTCAACCGGATCAGTTCCCCGGCCTTCGTCACGGTCGCGCGGGCGAGGTCGATGGTGAAGTGGGGCGTGCTGAACACGGCTGCCTCGACCGGGCTCCGGGCCAGCGAGCCGCGCCGGACGGCCGCCCGGATACGAGCGATGAGCTCCTCGACCTGGAACGGTTTGGTGACGTAGTCATCGGCCCCCAGCCCCAGCAGCCTGACCTTCTCGCTTCCCTCGGCCCGAGCCGAGAGCACGATCACCGGAACGGTGCTCCAGCGACGCAGCGCCTCGATCACCTCGGCTCCGTCCATGTCCGGCAGCCCCAGATCGAGGATCACCACGTCAGGACCGAGACGCTCCAGCACCGCGATCCCCTCCGTGCCCGTGCGGGCGGTGTGAGGGTCGAATCCTCGCGCCCGCAGGTTGATCAGCAAGGCACGGGCCAGCGTCGGGTCGTCCTCGATCACCAGGACCGTCGTCGTCACGGCGCCTCCTTCCGCGCCGGCCCCGCGAGGGGAAGCGTGACCGTCATCGTCAGGCCACCGCCGGGGGTGTCCTCGGCCTCGAGGGTGGCCGACAGGGTCTCGGCCAGTCCCCGCGCCACCGCCAGCCCGAGACCGACACCGCCGGGGCTGGAGTCATCGAGTCGCTGGAACGCGTCGAACATGCGCTCCTTCTGCTTCGCCGGGACCCCCGGCCCCCGATCGACGATGCGGAGCTCGATGATCCCTCCGGGCAGGACCGACGCCGAGATGCGCACGGGGCGCCCCGGCGACGAGAACCTGATGGCATTCCCCAGCAGGTTGGCCAGCACCCGCTCCAGCAGCGCGGCATCGGTGACCAGCGACGGCAGACCCGGGGAGATGTCCCACTGCCAGAGATCCTCGGGATACCCCGCCGCCACCTCCCGGATCAGGGCATCCAGATGGACCTCGTCGAACTGGGGATGGACGGCGCCTGCCTGGAGTCGCGAGAGATCCAGCAGGTTCAGCACCATCGCCTGAAGGCGCTCGCAACTGTCCAGCGCATCGGTGGTGAGGTGGTCCCGATCCGCCTCGGTCAGGGGCAGGTCCTCGTTGGCCAGCGTCTCCAGGCTCGCTCGGATACTCGCCAACGGAGTCCTCAGGTCATGCGACACGGCCTGCAACAGGGCCGTGCGAGAAGCGTCGACCTGCGCCAACCGCTGCGCATCGGCAGCCCGAGCCGCGAGCCGATTCCGCTCCAGCACCCCCGCCGACTGGATCGCGAACGCGTCCAACAGACGCCGGTCCCCCGCCCGCAACGGCCGCCCGCGCAATGCCAGCGTCAGGCCGGGACCGGCGTCCGCGACCACGTCGGCATCGGCGAGGGCGGCGGGCGCGTCGGCGCCGTACACCTCCACAACAGCGATGCTCGGTCGCCGGTCGGGACCGGTGCTCTCGAACAACGTCGCACCACGCATCCGGAAGGTCTCGCAGGCCTGCTCGAGCAGACCCTTGACGCCGTCCTGACGGGTAAGGACCTGGGTGGACAGCGTCGCGAGCACATTCGCCTCCGCCCGACTGCGTGACGCCGTCTCGAGCCGGGCCGCACTGCGGTCCACCACAGCGGCGACGACCACGCCCACGGCGACGAGCACGAGGAGCGCGAACGCATTCTCTGGGTCCGAGATCGTCAGGGTTCCGACCGGTGGTGTGAAGAAGTAGTTGGCCGCCAATGCGGCGAGGACGGCGGTCAGCAGGGCCGGGAGGATGCCCCCGATGAGCGATGAGGCGACAACCCCCAGCAGGAAGGTCAGCATGATCGAACTCAGCGATAGGTGTCCCCGCAGGGGCATCAGAACCATCGTCACCGCTACCGGGATGAGCACCGCCGCGACCCACGCGAGTCGTCGCCGCAGGTCGCCGACCCGTCGCTTGGGGAGCGGGGCCCCCTGGCCGGCACGTTCGTGGGTGACGACATGGACGTCGATCTCGCCGGAGCCCCGGACGATCTGTTCCACGTGACTCGGCCCGAACAGTTGCCGCAGCCGACTGCGCCGCGAGGCGCCCACCACGACCTGGGTCGCGTTGACGGAGCGGGCGAAGGACAGGACCGCGTGCGAGACGCTCTCGTCGACCACGACGTGGAAGGAGCCGGACAAGTCGGCGGTCAGCTGGCGGAGCCGTGCCAGCCTCTCGGGCCGGGCGGGACCGGCAGTGCCGTCGCCGCGGATGACGTGCAGCGCCAGCAACTCCCGCCCCGCACTGCGGCCGGTGATCACGGCGGCCCGGCGCAGCAGGGTCGCGCTCTCAGGTCCGCCGGTGAGCGCCACGACGATGCGCTGCTTGGACGCCCAGGTCTGATCGATGCCATGCTCGTGCCGATAGTTCTCGAGCCCCTCCTCCACCCGGTCCGCGACCCACAGCAGCGCCAGTTCCCGCAGCGCGGTCAGGTTGCCGATCCTGAAGTAGTTGCCCATGGCCGCGTCGACCTTGTCGGGAGCGTAGATGTTGCCGTGCGCCATCCGACGGCGGAGCGCCTCGGGGCTCATGTCGACCAGCTCGATCTGGTCGGCCCCTCGCACGACCGCATCGGGGACCGTCTCCCGCTGTTTGACCCCGGTGATGGCCTCCACGACGTCGTTGATCGACTCCAAGTGCTGGATGTTCACCGTGGAGATGACGTCGATGCCCTCCGCCAGGAGGTCCTCGATGTCCTCCCAGCGTTTCCGGTTCGGCGACCCGGGCGCGTTCGTGTGGGCCAACTCGTCGACCAACGCCACCGCCGGTCGCCGTCGGATGATGGCGTCGACGTCCATCTCCGACAACACCACGCCTCGATGGTCCACCGTTCGGCGAGGGACGGTCTCCAGACCCTCGGCCATGGCCGCCGTGTGCGCCCGATCATGGAACTCGACGTAGCCGATCACCACGTCCGTGCCGCGCTCCCGTCGCCGCTGCCCTTCGCCGAGCATGGCGTAGGTCTTGCCGACACCGGGAGCCGCGCCCAGGTAGATGCGCAACTGGCCGCGGGCGCCCGAGGACCGGTCAGCTGCCGCTGCGGGGCTGGATTCCGACATGGCCACCCTTCACTGTCACATGTTGTCGAGGGCCAGGTTCAGGAGGAGCACGTTGACCCGCGGTTGCCCGAAGATTCCCCATTCCTGGGCGGCGGTCTGCTGGTCCACCAGGTGACGCACCTGGTCAGGATCCAGACCTCGGGCCCGGGCCACGCGGTCCACCTGAAGCAGCGCGTACTCGGGACTGATATCGGGGTCGAGGCCACTGGAGCTGGCGGTGAGCGCGTCGGGGGGCAGGTCGGCGACGGGAACACCGTTCGCCGCTGCGGCGATCTTCTGCCGCTGCGTGATCTCATCGACCAGCTCGGGATTGCTGGGGCCCAGGTTGGAGCCTGCGCTGGCCATGGCGTCGTAGCCGTCGCCCGCCGCAGACGGCCGGGGATGGAACCACCGAGGTCCGGTGAACTCCTGACCGATCAGGGATGAGCCGACGACTCGTCCGTCGGCCGCGGTGACGAAGGACCCGTCGGCCCGGTCGCTGACCAGGCGACCGAAGCCCCAGACGACCGCGGGATAGATCACCCCGAGGACGACCGTGGCCAGGACCAGGGCGCGGACTGCCACGCCCAGTTGGCGGAGAGTGGACGTCATCGGGATCACCCCATGCCTGGAAGGAACTGGACGGCGAGATCGATGATCTTGATGCCGACGAAGGGCACGATCAGCCCACCCACGCCGAAGATCAGGATGTTGCGGGCGAGGAGCGCGCCGGCGCTGCTCGGCCGATAGCGGACTCCTCTCAACGACAGCGGGATCAGGGCGATGATGATGAGCGCATTGAAGATGACCGCCGACAGGATCGCGCTCTGCGGGCTGTGCAGATGCATGATGTTCAACGCTTCCAGCCCGGGGAACACAACGACGAACATCGCCGGGATGATCGCGAAGTACTTCGCGATGTCGTTGGCCACCGAGAAGGTGGTCAGCGCTCCTCGGGTGATGAGCAGTTGCTTGCCCACCTCCACGATGTCGATGAGCTTGGTGGGGTTGGAGTCCAGGTCCACCATGTTCCCGGCCTCCTTGGCCGCGGAGGTCCCGGTGTTCATGGCGACGCCCACGTCGGCCTGCGCCAGGGCGGGTGCATCGTTGGTGCCATCGCCGGTCATGGCCACGAGTCGGCCGGAGGCCTGTTCCTTCTTGATCAGATCCATCTTGTCCTGCGGCGTGGCCTCGGCCAGGAAGTCGTCGACGCCCGCCTCTTCGGCGATGGCCTTGGCAGTCAGCGGGTTGTCCCCGGTGATCATCACCGTCCTGATCCCCATGGCGCGCATCTCGTCGAACCGTTCCCGCATCCCGGCCTTGACGACATCCTTCAGATGGATCACTCCCAACAGCCGATCGGAGTCGGCCACCACAAGCGGCGTCCCACCGTCGGCCGAGATGCGCGCGACCGTCGCGTCGAGTCCGGGATCGGCGGCGCCTCCCCGTTCCTTCACGAACTCCACGATCGAGGCAGCCGCTCCCTTGCGGATCAGGCGATCGCCGATGTCGACGCCGCTCATCCGGGTCTGCGCCGAGAAGGGCACGAAGGTCGCATGGGCCCAATCCCCCGGCACGGGGGTCCGCAGCCCGTACTGCGACTTGCACAGGACGACGATGGATCGACCCTCCGGGGTCTCGTCGGCCAAACTCGACGCCTGGGCCGCTTCGGCCAACTCGACGTCCGAGACCCCTGTCGCCGGCACGAGCGCCACGGCCTGTCGGTCTCCGAAGGTGATCGTCCCGGTCTTGTCGAGCAGCAGGGTCGACACGTCGCCGGCGGCCTCCACCGCCCGTCCCGACATCGCCAGGACGTTGCGCTGCACCAGTCGATCCATCCCGGCGATGCCGATCGCCGACAGCAGCGCGCCGATCGTCGTGGGGATCAGGCACACCAGAAGTGCGACCAGGACGACCAGGGACAGCTGCGTCCCGGAGTAGTCGGCCATCGGGACTATCGACAGGATCACGAGAAGGAAGACCAGGGTGAGAGCAGCGAGCAGGATGTTCAGCGCTATCTCGTTCGGGGTCTTCTGCCGCGCCGCTCCCTCGACCAGGCGGATCATGCGGTCGATGAAGGTCTGCCCGGGTTGCACCGTGATCGAGATGACGATGCGATCGGAGAGCACCTTGGTGCCGCCCGTCACCGCACGCCGGTCCCCGCCGCTCTCCCGGATCACCGGAGCCGACTCGCCGGTGATGGCCGACTCGTCGACGCTCGCGATGCCCTCGATGACATCCCCGTCCCCGGGGATGACGTCACCCGCCTCGCACACGACGACGTCGCCCACGTTCAGATCCGCCGCGGGGATCGCCTCCTCGGAACCGTCGGCGCGCAGCCGACGGGCCACCGCGTCCTCGCGGCCGGCGCGCAACGAATCGGCCTGCGCGCGTCCGCGGTCCTCGGCCACCGACTCCGCGAGATTGGCGAACACCACGGTCAGCCAGAGCCAGATGGTCACGGACCAGGAGAAGAATGTGGGGTTCACGATGGATTCGATCGTGGTCAGGACGGACCCGACGAGGACCACGAACATCACCGGCGAATGCCACATGATCCGGGGATCCAACTTGCGCAGCGCCTGCGGGAATGCCGCCAACAGAGCCTGCGGCGAGAACTGTCCTCCCGACGACCGCCGGGACGACGGCGAGACGGGGGGCGGGGTGGCGAGGTCGGTCATGACAGCCCCTCGGCGATCGGTGCCAGCGCCAGGGCCGGCAGATAGGTGAGGCCGGCGATGATCACGGTGACTCCGATCAGCAGGACGGTGAACAGGGGGCCGTGGGTGGGCATCGATCCGGCGGTCTGCGGCACCGTGCGCTTCTGGGCGAGCGATCCGGCGAGTGCCAGGACCAGGGCGATGGGCAGGAACCGGCCCAGCGCCATCGCGATGGCCAGGCCGATGTTGTACCAGTCGGAGTTGGCGCCCAAGCCGGCGAAGGCGGACCCGTTGTTGTTGCTGGCCGATCCCCACGCGTAGATAACCTCGGACAGTCCGTGCGCCCCGGGATTGAAGATCCCGGCCCGTCCGGCTTCCGTGGCCATGGAAAGCGCCACGCCCGTGAGGACCAGCGCCGGAGTCACCAGGACGTACAGGGAGACCAGTTTCATCTCCGAGGCACCGATGCTCTTCCCCAGGAATTCCGGCGTGCGGCCCACCATGAGCCCGGCGATGAAGACGGTCACGATGGCGAGGATCAGCATCCCGTAGAGTCCCGATCCGACACCCCCGGGCGACACCTCCCCCAGCAGGATGTTGGTCATGGCGCCGCCTCCGCCGAACGCCGTGAACGAGTCGTGCATCGAGTTGACCGATCCGGTCGAGGTCCCGGTGGTGCTCGAGGCGAACAGCGCCGACATGGGCACCCCGAAGCGGACCTCCTTGCCCTCCATCGCCGCGCCGGCGAGCTGGGGCGCGGGCCCGGCATGCAGCATCTCCGCCACGATCACGCCGGTCGTGACGAGAGCCCAGATGCTCGCCATCGCGGCGAGGATCGCCCGGCCGGTCCGAGGATCGTCGACCATCCGACCGAACGTGCGGGGCAACGAGAACGGGATCAGCAGGAGCAGGAAGATCTCCAGCCAATTGCTGAGACCCCCGGGATTCTCGAAGGGGTGGGAGGAGTTGGCGTTGAAGAAGCCGCCACCGTTGGTACCGATCTCCTTGATCGCCTCCTGGCTGGCGACCGGACCTCCGGGGATCGTCTGCTGGGCTCCCGCCAACGTGGTGATCTGCGTGTCCCCGGTGAAATTCTGGATCACGCCCAGAGTGACCAGGAGGAACGCCGCCACCAACGACAACGGCAACAGGATCCGGACGACGATCCGGGTCAGATCCACCCAGAAACTTCCGAGCCGGTCGGTCTGCGCCCGGGCCAGGCCGCGGATGAGCGCCACCGCCACCGCGATCCCCACGGCAGCAGACAGGAAGTTCTGCACCGCCAGCGCGCCGGCTTGCGCCGCGTACCCGAGCACCTCACCCGAGTAGGACTGCCAGTTCGTGTTGGTCACGAAACTGACGGCCGTGTTGAACGCCTGGAACGCCGGCATGTTGTCGCGGCCCACCGAGAACGGCAACCACTCCTGGGTCCGCAGCACCGCGTACACGACGAGGATCCCCAGGACGGAGAACACGATCACCGAGCGCAGATAGGTCCCCCACCGCTGGTCACCGTCGGGGTCGACCCCCAGGACCCGGTAGACGCCGCGCTCCACAGCCAGGTGACGTCGGGACTGGAGCATCCGCGCCATGTAGTCGCCCAGCCAGTGTTGCGCGAGCAGAAGGCACGCGATCAGCAGGGCGATCTGGAGGAGATCGGTGACGACGGGCGACATCACAGGTCCTCGGCCCGCAGCAGTGCATAGATCAGGTAGGCCACCAGCAACAGCCCGATGACCAGCCCGAACACATCACTCATCGCGGGCCCCGCCGGTCCAGAAGGTTCACCGTGCCCAGCAGGAGGGCACCGATCAGCAGGATCAACAGGAGGCAGAGAAGGTCATCCACACGACCATTGGGCACCTCACGGCCCGGGAAGGGGAACAGTACTGACGGTTCCCTGACACCCCACCTCGCGACCGGTCACGCAGCCGACCAGCCCCCGTCGACGGTGACCACCGCGCCGTTGACGGTGCGGGCCTCGTCCGATGCCAACCACGAGATGGCCGCCGCGATGTCCTCGGGGGCGGCGATCGACCCCATGGTGGCCATGGCTGTCTGGGCGCGCGCCAGGGCCCAGTCGCTGCGAGGCATGGCGGAAGCCCCGATCGCGGTTGCCACCGCCCCCGGGCACACGACGTTGGAGCGGATGCCGGCGGGTCCGTAGAACCAGGCGATGTGCTGCGCCAGTCCGATCACGCCGTGTTTCGATGCCGTATACGCAGCGCCCGACACGCCCCCCGACAGCGATCCCTTCGACCCGACCGTGACGATGGCCCCGCTCCCCTGGTCCTGCATGATCGGGACGACGAGTCGACTGAGCCGCATCACCGCCGTCAGGTTGATCCCGATCACGGCATCCCAGAGCTCGTCGTCCAACTCCCCCACCGGCACGAAGTGATCCATGACGCCGGCGTTGTTGACCAGGATGTCGACCCGTTCCAGGGTCAGTCCGGACACGGCCGCAGGGTCGGTGACATCGACCATGCGCAGATCCAGGCGAGGATGCTCCCAACCCGCGAAGCCCTCGTCGCTGCGGTCGAGCCCGATGACGGTCGCGCCTTCGTCGAGCAGTCTCGACGCCGTGGCGCGACCGATGCCCGAACCTGCCCCCGTCACGACAGCAACCCGGTCAGTGTGTCGATCGTGATCCATGATGACCCTCCCTCCATTGTGCGTCCGGCAGGGCCCGGCACTCTACAGCGGCAGGGTCACGAGCTCGCCCTTCACCTCGAGCAGGCCGTCGACGCGGAGCGATTCCTGGGCTCGCCGGCGTTGCACGGGGTCGGGCCAGGCATCATCGATCGTCCCTTGATCCACCGGTCCGGCGGCGTCACGCAGCACCGCCATGATCGCGCCGCGAGCCTGTCGATCACTTCCGGCGTAACCCGGCTGCCGCCCCGCGGGAAGCCCATGGTCGGGTCGGCCCAGCGCCCACCACAGGCACGACTCCTGCAGCGGACAGGCATCGCACTCGGGATTCCGCGACCGGCACACGAGCGCCCCGAGCTCCATCAGTGCTTCACTGGCATGAGCGGCCGATTCGGGCTCCTCCGGGAGGACCGCCACGGCCATCGCCCGTTCGAGCCGGGAGGGTGACGAACCGCTCGGCGCCGCGAGTCCCCGGCCTGCACGGACCAGCACCCGTCGCACATTGGTGTCCAGCACCGGCACCCGCCGACGGTGGGCGAAGGCCAGCACTGCCGAGGCCGTGTAGTCGCCCACACCCGGGAGACTGCGCAACTGGTCGTAGTCCTGAGGCATCGTCCCGCCGAACCGGCTCACGACCGCGACGGCGGCCGCATGCAGGCGAATCGCCCGCCGCGGGTAGCCGAGCCGCCCCCACTGACGCACCGCCTCGCCGGACGGTGCCGCAGCAAGTTCGTCCGGGCCGGGCCACCGTTCGAGCCAGGCACGGTAGGCGGGCAACACCCGGCTCACCGGTGTCTGCTGGAGCATGACCTCGCTGACCAGGACCGCCCACGGATCGCGCGGCTCCCGGCGCCACGGAAGGTCGCGGCGGTGGCGGTCGAACCACTCGATGACCGCGAGGACGTCGGTCCCTGCCATCGCCGACTCAGCCGATGCCACCACTGCCGATGGCCCGACGCCGTGGGTCACTCCGGTTCGGCTGCCTCGACCGGCGGCGCGTCGGGCAGTTCGGCCTTGGGCTGGGACGTGAAGGTGAATTCCGCATCCTCACCCTCGCCCTCGACATCGACCACGACGATGCTGTGGGTCGGCAGCTCCCCGAAGAGGATCTTCTCGCTCAGGGTGTCCTCGATCTCGCGTTGGATCGTGCGCCGCAGCGGGCGAGCGCCGAGCACCGGATCGTAGCCACGCTCGGCCAGCAGTTCCTTGGCGGGCGTCGTGAACTCGATGCTCATGTCGCGCTCGGCCAGCCGGTCGTCCAGGCGGGCGGCCATGAGGTCGACGATCTGCACGATCTCGCGGCGGGTCAGCTGGTGGAACACGATCGTGTCGTCGATGCGGTTGAGGAACTCCGGACGGAAGTGCGCCTTGAGTTCGGTCTGCACCTTGGCCTTCATCCGCTCGTAGGCACCGAGGTCGTCGTCGACCGGGGCGAAGCCGAGCGACTTCTGGACATCGCGGGACCCCAGGTTGGTGGTCATGATGATGACCGTGTTCTTGAAGTCGACGGCGCGCCCCTGGGCGTCGGTGAGGCGGCCTTCCTCGAGCACCTGCAACAGCGAGTTGAAGATGTCGGGGTGGGCCTTCTCGATCTCGTCGAACAGCACCACGGAGAAGGGCTTGCGGCGCACCTTCTCGGTGAGCTGACCACCCTCCTCGTACCCCACGTAGCCCGGAGGGGACCCGAACAGGCGCGACGCGGTGTGCTTCTCGGAGTACTCCGACATGTCCAGCGCGATCAGCGCGTCCTCGTCACCGAACAGGAACTCGGCCAACGTCTTGGACAACTCGGTCTTGCCGACACCCGAGGGACCGGCGAAGATGAACGACCCCGAGGGCCGCTTGGGGTCCTTCAGACCCGCACGGGTGCGTCGGATCGACTTGGAGAGCGCCTTGATGGCCTGCTCCTGGCCGATCACCCGGCGATGGAGTTCCTCCTCCATCCTCAGCAGGCGCTGGGTGTCGTCCTCCGAGAGGTCGGTGACCGGGATGCCGGTCATGAGCGCCAGCACCTCGGCGATCAACTTCTCGTCTACCTCGGCGACGATGTCCATGTCGCCGGCTTTCCATTCCCGCTCGCGCTGCGCCTTCTCGGCGATGAGGGTCTTCTCCTTGTCGCGGAGGTTCGCCGCGGCCTCGAAGTCCTGGGCGTCGATGGCCGATTCCTTCTCCTTGCGGACCCCCGCGATGCGATCGTCGAACTCCCGGAGGTCCGGGGGCGCGGTCATGCGCCGGATGCGCAGTCGCGACCCGGCCTCGTCGATGAGATCGATGGCCTTGTCGGGCAGTTGCCGGTCGCTGATGTAGCGGTCGGACAGCCGGGCGGCCGCGGCCAGCGCATCGTCGGTGATGGTCACCTTGTGGTGGCTCTCGTAGCGGTCACGCAGGCCGCGCAGGATCGCGACGGTCATCTCGACGTCGGGCGCGGGCACCTGGATCGGGGCGAACCGCCGTTCCAGCGCGGCGTCCTTCTCGACGTACTTGCGGTACTCGTCGAGAGTGGTGGCACCGATGGTCTGCAGTTCGCCACGGGCCAGCATGGGCTTGAGGATGCTCGCCGCATCGATGGCGCCCTCGGCGGCGCCGGCGCCCACCAGGGTGTGCATCTCGTCGATGAACAGGATGATGTCGCCGCGCGTGCGGATCTCCTTGAGCACCTTCTTGAGGCGCTCCTCGAAGTCACCGCGGTAACGGCTGCCGGCGACCAGGGCACCCAGGTCAAGGGTGTACAGCTGCTTGTCGCGCAGCGTGTCGGGGACATCGCCGGTGATGATCTTCTGTGCCAGCGACTCGACCACGGCGGTCTTGCCCACGCCCGGTTCGCCGATCAGGACGGGGTTGTTCTTGGTGCGCCGCGACAGCACCTGCATCACCCGCTCGATCTCCTTGTCACGGCCGATGACGGGATCGAGCGATCCCTCGCGGGCGGCTGCGGTGAGGTTGCGGCCGAACTGGTCGAGCACCAGGGATCCCGACGGGGTGCCCTCCTGCGGTCCGCCCGCGGTCGCGGGCTCCTTTCCCTGGTACCCGGAGAGGAGTTGGATGACCTGCTGGCGCACCCGGCTGAGGTCGGCGCCGAGCTTGACCAGCACCTGTGCCGCGACACCCTCGCCCTCGCGGATGAGGCCCAGCAGGATGTGCTCGGTGCCGATGTAGTTGTGTCCGAGCTGCAGCGCCTCGCGCAGCGACAGTTCCAGGACCTTCTTGGCCCGGGGCGTGAAGGGGATGTGACCCGACGGCGCCTGCTGGCCCTGACCGATGATCTCCTCGACCTGCGACCGCACGGCCTCGAGCGAGATGCCGAGACTCTCGAGCGCCTTGGCCGCGACCCCTTCACCTTCGTGGATGAGGCCCAGCAGGATGTGCTCGGTGCCGATGTAGTTGTGGTTGAGCATGCGGGCCTCTTCCTGGGCCAGCACCACCACGCGGCGGGCACGGTCGGTAAACCGTTCGAACATCGTTCACGCTCCTGTCGCAGGTTCCTTGGATGCTAACGCCGCGGGCCGACGGGCGTTTCCCGAAGTGGGCCGAATTCGCTACGCCAAGCGTGAACACCCTCCACATGCGTGTGGCGCCCCGGTCGAGACCGAGGCGCCACACGAAGCGGGAGGGTGACCTCCCCGTGATGCGAGGGGTTACTTGCCGCCACCCAGCAGTCCCCCGAGGAGGCTGCCGAGCTGGTCCTGGACCTGGTCGGCCCCGGGGATGTTCTTGATGACTTCCTGGATCTGATCGGCGCCGGGGACGCTGCCACCGGGGGTGAACTTGTCCACCAGGTTCGGCAGAAGCTGGGTGAGGCTGCCCGACACCTGATCGGGGGTCATCCCGCTCTCCTCGGCCAACTTCTCGACCGTCTCGGGGCCGACCGCCTGCGCCACCTGGTCGGCGGACACGGACTCGTTGGCGCCCGGGGAGATCCACGAGGTCACCTGCTCGCCGATGGGGCTGTTCTGCAGCTGCGCCAGCACCTGCTGGAGCCCGCCGTTCTGCTGGATCATGTCCAGCAGCGGCTGGATGAGCTTCTGGATGTCGGCGGATCCACTGCCGCCGCTTCCGCCCAGCACACTGCCGAGGATGTCCTGAATTCCGGCCATGAACGCCGCCTTCCGAGAGGGAGTACTGGCCTCGACCCTAACGATGCCGCTGCCCGGATGCCATGCCTTCGGGCAATCACTCCACCCTGTCCCGAAAGTCACCGGAGGCAACCGGCGGCAGCACCGCGCATCGGCTGCGACGTTCGGGCAGGGTGCAGCCATGAACCCCTTCTTCGGTGGCGACGCCCCCGATCCGGCCACCGAGAAGACCGGCGAGGCCGCCCGGATGGACGAGGTCGGCCGCCTCGACGAGGGTCCCGAGGAAGCGGGACCCTGGTACCACTGGGGGCCCTATCTGGCGGAGCGCGCGTGGGGGACGGTGCGCGAGGATTACTCCGCCACGGGCGACGCCTGGGACTTCTTCCCCTACGACCACGCGCGACGGCGCACCTACCGTTGGAACGAGGACGGCATGGCCGGCCTGTCCGACCTGCGCCAGGACCTGTGCCTGTCGCTGGCGTTGTGGAACGGCCGGGACGACCACCTCAAGGAACGGATGTTCGGCCTGTCGGGACCGCAGGGCAACCACGGCGAGGACGTGAAGGACTACTGGTGGTACACCGACGCCACCCCCAGCCACGCGTGGCTGTCGTGGCGCTACCACTACCCCCAGGCGGCGTTCCCGTACCAGGACCTCGTGGAGACCAACCAGCAGCGCAGCCGCACCGAACCCGAGTACGAACTCGTCGACACCGGCGTGTTCGCCGAGGACAGGTACTGGGCGGTGACCGTCGACTACGCGAAGGACTCTCCCACCGACATCTGCATGCGCATCCGGGTCACGAACCAGGGACCGGACGCCGACACGATCCACGTACTACCGCACCTGTGGTTCCGCAACACGTGGGAATGGGGGCGGAAGTCGGCGCTCCCCCAGTTGTGGCACCAACCGATGGCGATGACGCCGGGCACGATCATGGCGCAGCACTGGCGTGCCGGGGTCTACCGGTTCCAGGCCGCGGCGACGGACACCGGGGTGCACCCCATCCCCCTGTTCTGCGACAACACGTCCGACGAGATGGCCCTATGGGGCACCCCCAACACCTCCGATTACCCGAAGGGCGGGATCGGTGACCACGTCGTGTCGGGAGCGGCCACCGTCAACCCGAACCGCAACGGGACCAAGGCCGCCTGGTGGTACACCGCCGAGATCCCCGCCGGCGAGACCGTCGAGTTCCGCCTGCGACTCGCGGGCGAGGCGCCGGAACATCCGTCGCATCACCCCACGTCCGGACACGGCTTCGCCAAGCTCATGGACCAGCGACTGGCCGAGGCCGACCAGTTCTACGCCGACCTGGCTCCGGAAGGCACGTCGGACGCCGAGCTGGCGGTGATGCGGCAGGCGTTCGCCGGCATGATCTGGGGCAAGCAGTTCTACCGGTACAACGTGGCGTTGTGGCTCGATGGAGACCCGGACGAGCCGCCCCCACCACCCGAGCACCGCCTCATCCGCAATGCGGACTGGCGCAACGTCGACTGCTACGACGTGATCTCGATGCCCGACGCCTGGGAGTACCCGTGGTTCGCCGCGTGGGACCTGGCGTTCCACACCGTCGTCTTCGCCCACGTCGACGCCCTCTACGCCAAGTACCAGCTGCTGCTCATGCTGCGCGAGTGGTACATGCACCCCAACGGCGCCATCCCGGCGTACGAGTGGAATTTCGACGACCGCAACCCGCCGGTGCACGCCTGGGCGGCCATCCGCGTGTTCGAGATCGACGGGGCGTGGGACTTCGACTTCCTCGAGAAGGTGTTCCACAAACTGCTGGTGAACTTCACCTGGTGGATCAACCGGGTCGACAAACAGGGCAACAACGTGTTCGAGGGCGGATTCCTCGGCCTGGACAACATCGGCCCCATCGACAGGTCCAACGTCCCCGCCGGGGCGCGTCTGGAGCAGGCCGACGGGACCTCGTGGATGGCGTTCTACTGCCTGTCGATGCTGCGCATCACGCTCCGCCTGGCCGAGCACGACACCGTGTACGGGGACATGGCGCTGAAGTTCCTGGAGCACTTCGCGGCGATCACCGACGGCATGGCCGACGTGAACATGTGGGACCCGGCCGACGGCTTCTTCTATGACCAGCTGGTGCTCCCCGACGGCACCCGGCAGCCGCTGCGGGTACGCAGCATCGTCGGTCTGATCCCGGTGCTCGCCGCGGCCTACATCCCCGGGGTCGCCCACCTCGAGCAGGCGCAGAAGCTGCGGCGCCGGTTCTTCAAGTTCATGAGCAAGCGGGATGTCGCCGAGGCCGACATGGGCCGCTCCGGGTTCGTGTCCACCGAGTGGGATCCCGACGGCGGGCACTGGCGGATCCTGCTCACGGTGGTCGACCCCGAACGCCTCGAGCGGGTGCTGTCCGACGCCCTGAGCGAAGGGTCCCTGCTGTCCCCCTACGGACTGCGGTCGCTGTCGAAACGCCACGAGAAGCAGCCCTTCTCGATCACGATCGACGGCACGGACTACACGATCGACTACGAGCCGGCCGAGTCGCGCACGGCCATGTACGGGGGCAACTCGAACTGGCGCGGACCGGTCTGGTTCCCCATCAACCACCTGGTCATCGAGTCCCTGGAGCGCTACCACATGTACCTGGGGGACGACTTCACCGTGGAATGCCCCACGGGCTCGGGAAACCTCATGAATCTGCGGCAGGTCGCCGACGAACTGCGCCACCGACTCGTGTCACTGTTCCTGCCCGACGATCAGGGGAACCGCCCCTGCCACCGCCGTCATCCGCTGCTGGACTCCCCCGGTTGGCAGGGCCGGGTGGCCTTCAACGAGTACTTCGACGGTGACAACGGCGCCGGCCTCGGAGCCGAGCACCAGACGGGATGGACCGGCCTGGTCGCCGACCTGATCATCGGCCGAAAGGGCTGACGGACCGAGCCGCCCCGGCGGTCGAGCGGAGCCGAGACCCCGCCGGTTCAGCCGTCAGCGGTGCGACACCTGCTGAGCGCCGGCCCCCGCGGGGGCGAGCGTCGCGTCGGTCTGAGTGGTGGTCTGGGGAGCGGTCAGGGCCCAGAGTCCGACGATCATGGCCATGATGCCGATGAGCAGCACGATCTTGTGGGCCATCGACAGCGCGATGTCCTCCCGTTCCGGCGCCGCCGTCATCCACTCGTCGGCTTCGCTGTCCCACAGACTGCTCATCTGACCCACCGTCCCTCGTGAAGTCACCGCTTCACCAGATGTGTCGATTGTGCTCGCCAATTCCTTGAGGTCGCGCGTCCAGATGTGACTTGTCCGACGTGAACCCCCGAAGGGTGTAGTCGCACCGATGTGCTTTTCCCGGGTCGAGTGCACACCTCTTGATGATCATGAACGTGGCGACAGCCTGCCCCATGGGGCTCGCCACTTCCTCATGATCATCAAGGACTGTGCACTCAGTCGGTCGTCGGACTCAGCGCGAAGAGTTTGATCTCGCGACCGGCGCGGCCCCGGTAGGCGTTGTAGGCGGGCCAGATGTCATACATCGTCTGCCACACCCGTTCACGTTCGTCGGGGTCGGTCACCTGCCGGGCCGTCATCGGGGTCTCGACGTCGTCGATCGTGATCACCGCGTGGGGATCCGCCTCGAGGTTGAAGGCCCACGCAGGATGGTGGCTCTGCCCGAAGTTCGAGCCGACGAGGATCAGCTCGTCACCCAGCGTCCCGTACAACAGGGTCACCGTGCGCGGTTGGCCGGACTTGCGCCCTGTCGTCGTCACCAGGCACTGCGGCAGGCCGTAGTTGCCCAGCAGCCCGAACTTGCCCCCGGTGCGTTTCAGGACCGCAGCATCCACCGGCGCCATCCGGGCCGCCGTCCAGGCGAACCATTTCTGGTGCCCGAGCCAGCGCATGACATCGCGGTACTTCATCGGTTCCGCCTTCCCGGCGGACCTCGTGTCGAGCCGCCGCTCCGATTCGCCTGATCTGAGTCGAGAGTAGGCGGTGGGCGACGCGAGACGCGCGAACCCCCGCAGTGCTCGACAGAATCAGCGTATGACCGTGCTCGCCGCCGACCGGATCCTCACCCCCCACCGGATCATCGACAGCGGCGGGTGGGTCTCCCTGGAGCGGGGCCTCATCGCCGAGGTCGGGCCGTCTCGACCTCCGGAGTCGGCCACCCGGCTCACGGGCACCCTCGTCCCGGGGTTCGTCGACATCCACTGTCATGGCGGCGCCGGGGCTGCGTTCGAGTCGGCTGACCCCGAGCAGGTGACCGCAGCGGCCCGGATGCACCTGCACCACGGGACGACCACCCTGATCGCCTCGCTGGTCTCGGCCGAACGGTCGCAGCTGGAGAAGCAACTGGCCACCCTGGTCCCGATGTGCGAGGCCGGCGTCATCGCCGGGATCCACCTCGAGGGACCGTGGCTGTCTTTGCGGTACAAGGGCGCGCACGACCCTAAGGCGTTGCGGGACCCGTCGGTGGCCGAGCTGAACCGACTCCTGGACGCCGGCGCGGGATGGATCCGGATGATCACCTTCGCCCCGGAGCGACCGGGCGCACTGGAGACGATCCGCGCCTGTGTGGCCCAGGGTGTGGTGGCGGCAGTGGGTCACACCGACGCGTTGTACCGACAGGTCGCCGACGCCGTCGACGCCGGCGTCACAGTGGCCACCCACCTTTTCAACGCGATGCGCCCGGTCCACCATCGCAAGGGCGGGCCGGTGACTGCCCTGTCCGAGGCTCCGCAGGTCACCGTGGAACTGATCGCCGATGGGATCCACCTGTCGCCGGCGGTGCTGGGGCTGGCCCGCCGCGCATCGTCGAACCGGGTCGCGCTGGTCACCGACGCCATGGCTGCTGCGGGATGCGGCGACGGCCGGTACGAGTTGGGGAGCCTGGCTGTCGAGGTCCAGGACGGGATCGCCCGCATCGTGGACGGCGGAGCGATCGCCGGGTCCACCCTCACCATGGACGCGGCGGTCCGCTACTACACCCGCACCGCGGGCAGCGGCATCGTGCAGGCCGTGACAGCGGCCACCAACACACCGGCCCGGGCGCTGCGGCTGCGAGATGCCGGCGCGATCGTCCCGGGCGCGCCCGCCGATCTCGTGTTGCTCGACGACACATTGACCGTCCGGCAGGTGTGGCGTCGTGGCGAACCGCAACTCAGCGGCGACTGACCACTGGTCAGGTCAGGGCCGCGGGGTCGAGCGTGGCGATCACGCTCAGGTTCCGGTACTGCTGGGCGTGGTCGAGTCCGTAACCCACGACGAACGCGTTGGGGATGTCGAATCCGACATATTTGATGTCGACGTCGACCTGCAGCGCATCGCGCTTGCGCAACAGCGCGCAGACCTCGAGGCTGGCCGGGTTGCGGGCGGACAGCGTGCGGAGCAACCAGGACAGGGTCAGCCCGGAGTCGATGATGTCCTCGACGAGGACGACGTCGCGGCCCTCGAGCGGGACGTCGAGGTCCTTGAGGATCCGCACCACGCCCGATGACTGGGTTCCGTACCCGTACGACGACACGGCCATGAAGTCCATCTCGACCGAGCTCGGCATCGCGCGGGCCAGATCCGCCATGAACATGACCGCCCCCTTGAGGACCCCCACGAAGAGGATCTGGCGGCCCTCGTAATCGGCGGCGAGGGCGTCGGCGAGTTGCCGGATCCGCCGGTTGAGGGTCGGTTCGTCGATGAGGACCTCGGACAACTCCGGCCCGACGTGCTCAGGACCCATCGTTCGCTCCGATCATTCGTCACTGACCAGGACGAGCCTCCCACATTCCCGGCGGGCGATGACACGGCCAGGCAGGTGCGCGGGGCCCTGACCCGACCAGTCGGTGATCAGCCGGTCCACTCCCGCGACGTGAGCCGCCGTCAGACGCTGCCCCGGGGCCCCTGCCTCGAGGAGCGCGCGACGCAGGACCCGGGTCCGGATCGCCGACGGCAGGTCCGCCAGCTCGCTCACCGGCCACCCGTCGCGCAGTCGCTCGAACTCCCGCGCCGCCCAGTGGTCCAGGGCGTCGGCATCGGCGCGGGTGAGCGCGGCGGTGCGCGCCAGTGCCGCGGCCACGCCCGGACCGAGCGCATCCTCCACGATCGGCATCAGTCGACGGATCCGCACCCGGGTGAACCGCTCATCGTCGTTGTGCGGGTCCTGCCATGCTGCGAGCTCCGTCTCCGCCAGCGCCGCGGCGAGGTCGGCGCGGGTCAGATCGAGCACGGGGCGCCGGAAGAGACCTCGCCGACGCGGCATCCCCGACAGCGATCGGGTGCCGCTGCCCCGGGTGAGGCCGAGCAGGACCGTCTCGGCCTGGTCGTCGGCGGTGTGGGCGAGCAGGACGGCGGCAGCACCCAGGGTGTCGGCGGCCGACCCGAGGGCGGCGTATCGCGCGTCACGGGCAGCAGCCTCGGGACCGGCGCCTGTGTCGATGACCGTCGTGGTCACCACGGTGACCGGATCCAGGCCCAGTTCCCGGCACTGGTCGGCCGCACGGGCGGCCACCTCCGCCGAGCCGTCCTGGAGGCCGTGGTCGACGATCACGGCACCCGCGCGCCGATCCGATGCTGCTGCTGCGGCCGCGAGTGTCAGCGAATCGGGGCCCCCCGAACAGGCGACCAGGACGAGGTCGCCAGCGGTCAGGTCGGTCAGTTCGTGCCCCACCGCCCGTCGCACCCGGTGCAGGGCGGGCCCGACCGGCCTCATGGGTCGACCACTCATCCCACGACGCGGGTGACCCACAGCTGCGGTTCGGCGATCTCCGCAGTCGTCGGCAGGGTCCGCGGGGAGGTCCAGACCTGGTTGAAGCCCTCGATGCCGACCCGTTCCATCACGCCTGTGACGAACCGGCGCCCGTCGGTGTACTGCCGCAGTTTGGCGTCCATCCCCATCAGGCGCCGCAACAGTCCGTCTCCTGCACCGGGGTTCTGACGCCGGGCGTCGAACCGCTCCCGGATCCGGTCCAGCGACGGCACGACCTCGGGACCGACCGCGTCCATCACGTAGTCGGCATGACCCTCGAGAAGCGACATGAAAGCCGTGAGCCGTTCGAAGACCTCGCGCTGGGCCGGGGTCTGCGCCGCATCGACGATGCTCGCTCCCGACGCACCGCGCAGCACCTGCACCACGGCCCCGGCGACGGCGGCCAGTCGGCGGAGCGCCTCGGCGTTGCCGAGCTCGACCCCGGACAGGAAGGTGTCCACCTCGGCCCGGAAGTGACCCTCCAACCAGTCAGTGGCGCCGAACTGCACGCGGTGTGTCTCCTCGTGCAGGCACACCCACATGCGGAAGTCGGCCGGGGGCACGTCGAGCTGGCGTTCCGCGGCGACGATGTTCGGCGCGACCAGCAGCAGCCGGCCCGGCTGACCCGCCGGGGTGATCGCCTCGTACTGGCCGAGCACCTTCGTCGCGACCCAGGACAGCATGGCCCCGAGCTGGGCCGCCGACACCTTGCCGCCGGCTGTCGCCGACAGTGAGTTCGGATCACGGCGCTGGTCCATCCGCTGCTCGAGTGAACGGGTCAGCAGACGCATCCCGGTCACGTTGGAGTCGATCCAGGCGGGCCGATCCACCACGATCGTGCGGTTGAGGGCGGGGTCGGCCGTCAGGCCGGTCGTGGCCCGCACCGGCGAGACCGCTGCGGCTGCGGCTGCGGTCAGCGATTCCACCGCTTCGCCCGCCTCGGCCGCGGAGACGTCCGGGCCGGGAGGGACGAGGCGACGCCCGACGGCTGCCGCACTGTCCCAGTCGACCATCGCCATGGCAGGAGCCTACGCTCCGATGAGGACCGGTCCGCGGCGTCACCGACCGGTCGTGCCCGGACATCCGCAGGCGGCGGCTGCGGTCATGATCTTGTCGATCGTCGCGGCAGTCTCGAAGGCCGACTTGGAGTCGTTGCCGATCGAGGCGAAGGCCAGCACCCGGCCACTGCGCGACTGGACGAACCCGGCCAGGGAACTCACATAGTTCAACGTTCCCGTCTTGCCCCGCAGCCAGCCCGAGGCGGAGGAGGTGTCCAGTGACGTGAAGCGGCCCTGCAGTGTCCCGGTGACCCCGGCCACCGACAGACCACTGGCGATCGGCCACAGTCCGTCCTCGGCGCGGACGGTGCGGCGCAGGATGTCGGTGAGGATGTTCGGGGTCAGCCGGTTCTCGCGGGACAGGCCGCTCCCGTCCTTGAACTCCGTCATCAGGGTGCTGATGCCGAGGTCGTCGAGAGCCTTGTCCACCGCCTGCCCGCCCCCGGTGAACGAGGCTCCGGTGCCCGCGAACTTGCCCGCCACCCGGAAGAGGTTCTCGGCGGTCTGGTTGTCCGAGTGGGTGAGCGCCTCGGAGACGAGCTCGTAGATCGGCGCCGAGTCGATCGAGGCCAGTTCCTGGGCGCCGTCGCCCGAGCGCCCCCGGGCCACCCCCGTGACACTGATCCCGCGTGCCTTGAGCAACTCGGCGAACACCCGGCCGGCCTGCAGTGCGGGGTCGTCGGTGATCGGCCCCCACTTGCCGATCTTGCCGTCGTTGACGATCAGGGCCGACACCGGCGCGACGATCCCGGGAACCTTGTAGTCCGGCGGCCACCCGGGCCCCCACGCCGGACCGTCGAAGTACGAATCATCGACCTTGAGGGCGATCTTGACGGTGCCCTGACCCTTGAGCGCCGCGGCGGTGTCGGCGGCGAGTTTCGGCATCGACGTGCTGCGGGGATAGACGGGGTCCCCGGGTGTCGCCTGGTCCGGACGGGACGACAGCAAGGGGTCGCCGCCCCCGATCAGGAAGACGTCGTTCCCGTTGCGGGTGACCGTGGTCTGCAGGGTGCGGTTGGGACCGGCGAAATGGAGCACGGCCACGGAGGTGGGGATCTTGTTCGTGGACGCCGGGATCAGCGGGGTGGCGCCCCCGTTGTCGTACAGGGTGTCGCCGGACTCGGCGTCGATGATGAGGGTGCCGGACTGCTTGCCCATCTTCTTGCTCGTCGCCGGCGCCGCCACAGCGGCGGCGACCAACGCCGGGTCCTGGACCTGGCCGGTGTCCTTGGCCACCGGCTCGAGGACCACCGTCTCCTCGTCCTGGGCCAGGGACGGCGCGACCATCGGAACCGTGAGCATCAGGCCCGCGACAGTCGCGAACGCCACGGCGGTACGACCCTTCACCGACCGATCCCTTCCGCACGAATCGTCGATTCCACTGGCAACCGATGATCGCGACCCACCAAGATGACTCCAGAGCCGTAAGCAGTGAACAAGGAGCCCCGCGTGGAACCCATGACCTTCGATGTGACGATCGAGATTCCTGCCGGGAGCCGGAACAAGTATGAAGTGGACCACGAGAGTGGCCGGATCCGGCTCGACCGCCTCCTGTTCACCTCGACACGGTACCCGCACGATTACGGCTTCATCGATGACACGCTGGGCCTCGACGGCGACCCCCTCGACGCCCTCGTCATCCTCCAGGAGCCCACGTTCCCCGGCTGCGTCATCCGGTGCCGCGCCTTGGGCATGTACCGCATGACCGACGAGGCCGGCGGCGACGACAAGGTCCTGTGCGTGCCCTCGAACGACCCGCGGATGGAGCACCTGCGCGACATCTTCCACGTGTCGGAGTTCGATCGGCTCGAGATCGAGCACTTCTTCACGGTCTACAAGGACCTCGAGCCGGGGAAGTCCGTCGAGGGGGCCACGTGGACCGGTCGGGCGGACGCCGAGACCGAGATCAACGCCTCCTACGCCCGGTTCCAGGAGCACGAGTCCGAGGAGACCTCCGCCGAGTGATCCTCGGTCGCAGCCGCCGACACGGTCAGTGGGGCAACCACGACACGTGGTCGGCGACCAGGGCATACCCGACGAACGCCACGGCGTCGATGAGGAAGTGCGCCACGACCATCGGACCCACCCGTCGCCACCGCAGGAACAGCGCGCCGAAGACCAGCCCCATCACCAGGTTGCCGACGAACCCGCCGAACCCCTGATACAGGTGATAGGTCGCGCGGACCAGCGCCGAGATCACCACCGCCCAGCGACCCGGCATGCCCATCTGGGTGAGACGCAGCACCACGAAGCCGAGGACGACGACCTCCTCGACGACGGCATTCTGCAGCGCCTGCGCCAGCAGCAGTGGCCAGTCCCACCATTGCGAGGTCGTGGCCGCGGCGATCTGGACACTGATCCCGGCGCGGAAGGCCAGGACGTAGAACACCAGGCCGAGACCGCCCAGCACCGCCGCGAGCACCACGCCGCGCGCCACGTCCCGGCCCGGCTGAGAGAGGTCGAACCCGATCGCGCCCAGGGACTCCCCGGAGCGATGCAGCAGGTACCAGACCAGCGCCACCGCGCCCAACGGCAGCACGATGAACGACACCTGGAACAGCAGGTCCAGCCAGGGCCGGTCCGGGGTCACCGGGGCCACGATCGAGGTCTGCTGCTCGGAGAGGGGAACCCCCGCCGTCAGGCGGTCGATGAGCACGAGCAGGGCCCGGACGGCCGAGGCGCCCAGTGACACCCACAGGACGACGACGACCTCGGCGCCGTAGTCGCGCCGGGTCGGGGCGGTGATCACCCCCCGATTACAGCAGGGGCATGTCGGCCCCGTGGGGTGTGCCCTCGGCGCCGCGACGCCGAGGGCACCCGCGTCAGTGGTTCGCGAGCCACGTCTGGTTGAAGGCGAACTCCTTGACCAGCGACTGCTTGGTCTCCTCGGAGACCATCTTCTCGAGCTTGCCCCCGATCAGCGGGACGCTGGCCTTGATCTCGAAGTCCACCGTCCAGTCCGATCCGTCACCGGCGGGCTTGATCACGTTGGTCGCGGTGATGGTCATCGGCTTCCCCGGCGAGTCGATCGTCATGTTCCCGACGAAGGAGTCCCCATCGGCGCGCCACACCTCGGTCTGCACGAGGTGGTTCGTCTCGCCCAGGACCTTCTTGGCCATGTCGGGGAGATTGGCGTTCACCTCGCGGTCGACGGTGACGTTCAGTCCCCCGTCGGACGGCTCGTGATCCTTCACCTCGAACTTCACGTCGCCGAGTTCGGTGTACTTGGCGCTCGCGTAACCGGGGTCCTGCATCATCGCCATGATCTGCTCGGGCGTCGCGTTGTAGTGGTCGGTGTTCGACAGTTTCGTGGCCACGGGTCCTCCTGATAGCGGGCAAATGTCGTGCCCTGGTCTCCGTTGCGCAGTATTGCGATCCGGCGACGACGTTGCCCACTGATTCGACACAACGGGTGTATCCACGGAAGGTCGGGGTAGAACGGGCGCATCGCCGCCAACCTCGGGAGGGAGCCCAGAATGCCGGACGCACGCCTGTTGGCCGGAGCCGCCGCACTGTTCGGGGTGGGCGCCGCCGGGCTCGGTGTCCCGGCTCCCGTCCCGCGACGCGCCGCCACGCCGGTGGAGCCCGTCACCGAGTCCCCCGACCCCCAGTGGCCGGACCTCCTGCACCAGTGGCTCGAGACCGCCCATCAGGGTCGGGTCCCGGTCGCGGCCACGTGTGAGTTCGTCGGCACGGGACGGATCCGGCTGGGCCGGTCCCCCTGGCTGCCGGTCTCCTACCGCACCAGTCACCTGCTCGGGCAGGAGTTCGTCGCCGAGGTCGCCGCGACATGGTTCGGCCGCCCGGTCGTGCGCGGGATGGACGCCTTCGTCGACCGCACCGGACTGCAGCGGGCCCGCGACACCGTCACCCTGGGCCCCGGCCTCGACTCCGACGGGGTGTCGTTCCTGTGGTCCGAGGCCGCCCTGGTCCCCGCGTCCTGGGCGCTGCCCGGGGTGAAGTGGACCCAGACCGACGACACCACGCTGATCCTCGATGTGGCGGGCCCCGACGTCGCGGCCCCCGTGACCGCCACCATCGCCTGCGACGGCGAGACCGGGCTGCCGCAGACCTTCACCGTGCCGTGGCGTTCCAAGAACCCGGAAGGAACCGTCGGCGCCGGCTGGCAGGTCCGTTACGGCGGGTGGCGCCCCGCCGACGACGGGTGGGCGCCGGCCCTGGTCGAGGTCCAGTGGCTCGACGAGGATCGCCCCTGGTTCCGCATGCGTATGGAGCCCCCGGTACTCGGTGCGGACGTCATGCCTGCGTTGGATCAGGCGCGCGCGATCCTGCGATCGGCCGTTTGACCCCGCGGGACATGGGTAGGTAAGCCCGGAACGGCCGTCGGTCCGACAGCGACCATTTTGGGATGTTTGTCCAGGTTCGGATTCGCCGTTCGTCACCTACCCTGGAGGTATTCCGGGGGATGGCCCGGCTACGAGCCGGTGGGAAGGTTCTTATGGTGCGGGCGCGAGTGCGTTGGTCTGCGGCGATGCTCGCCGTTGCCCTCACCGGCGCCATCGCCGTCCCCGCCACCCCCGCAGCGTGGGCCGGGGCGGGAACCGGAGCCACCACCGGACGCGACAGTTACCTCAGCCCCTCGGGCAACGGTGGATACGACGTGTCCCGTTACGACGTCACGCTGGCCTATGACGCTGCCACCCACGGCATCGCCGATGCTTCGGTGGACGTCCGGGCGCAGGCCACCCAGGAACTGCGCCGCTTCTCCCTCGACGCGCGCGCCGGTCTGGACATCCGCTCGGTGCGGGTCGACGGCGCCAAGGCCCGATTCCGCCACCGCGACGACAAGCTCCTGATCCGTGGTTTCGGCACCATCACCCAAGGATCCGCGTTCACGGTGACCGTGGCCTACTCCGGTCGCCCCGTCCCCGTCCGCGACCAGTCCGGACGCGGCACGTTCGGGTGGCTGCGCACCCGCGCGGGAGCGGTGACGTACACCGAGCCCACCGGGACCTCCACGTGGGTTCCCAGCAACGACGTCTTCTACGACAAGGCGACGTGGCGCATGCGCCTGTCGGCGCCGAAGGGCCTGACAGGTGTGTCCACCGGACGTTTCCTGGGTGCCAAGAAGAAGGGCGGCACGACAGTCACCCGCTGGGCCATGGACACCCCCCTCCAGCCCTACATCCAGGTCGTCGCCTTCGACCGCTTCACCGACAGCACCCGGCCGGTGGCCGGCCTGCCGGCCTTCACCGCGGTTGCCCGCAACTCGGGCGTGACGGTCCGCAAGATGCAGCAGCGGACCGCGTACGCGCTGCGCTGGCTGGTCCCCCGGCTGGGTCCCTATCCCTTCGCGACCACCGGCGCCATCGTGGTCGACGGGGCAGACTCGGCGATGGAGACCGCCGGGCGGCCCACGTTCAGCGCCGGGTCCTGGAACACCAGTCAGGCGACCGTCCTGCACGAGCAGGCACATCAGTGGTTCGGCAACACGGTGACCGCCGCCAGCGCCCGCGACATCTGGCTGCACGAAGGCTTCGCCACCTACCTCGAGAACGTCGAGACCGCGCAGCGCACCGGTCGGCAGCTCGGCGACATCGTCCACGAGCAGTACGTGTGGGATGGCTGGGGCAAACGGTGGCGGGGGCAGTTCGGCCGGGTGTCGCTGAGTGAACCCACCATGCGGTTCCTGCTGAACACCACTCCCTACTACCGGGGGCAGGCTGCGCTCCACGCGCTGCGCCTGGAACTCGGCGACGACACCTTCTGGCGTGTGATGCGGGGACTGGCTCAGCAACCCGTGGGACGGAACTACACCACACCGCAGATCATCGATCTCGCGGAGCAGTACAGCGGTCGGGACCTTTCCGCGTGGACTGCGCAATGGGTGGAGTCGAAGGACCTCCAACGCCTCCCCCAGGCGCCCACGCATCAGGCGGTGGTGCGCCAATTGGGCCCCTACATCCTCGACGCGGCCAGCGACTTCGTGTGGGACCCGCACAAGTCGGTGAGCAAGGTGATGCACACGGCCGAGCGGGGCTGGCTGCCGCTCAACCAGTTGGAGATCACCGATGTGGCGACCGTCCGCCACAACGGGACCAAGCGGTACTACGTCGACTTCCGGACCAAGCCGGGCATCGTGTATCCCGGCGACTACCGGACGTGTTTCGTGTTCGACCGCAACGACGACGATGTGCTGGCCGGGTCGTATCTCGGCGTCAAGTTCTCCGACGACTTCCGCCGCAACACGTTCACCCTCGGCGGCTGCCCGGTTCGGTGAACCGACGACGTCGGGGGTCGGCTACTTCTTGGTCTTGGTCGTGACCGCGGCGGCGAGTTCGTCG
This sequence comes from Candidatus Nanopelagicales bacterium, assembly GCA_046330625.1. GTDB lineage: Bacteria > Actinomycetota > Actinomycetes > S36-B12 > CAIWTL01. Next base: position 14,892 of record JAXLSJ010000010.1, on the reverse strand, counting down.
GTGCCGAAGGGGCCGATCGCCGATCCGTCCTCGGCGTAGTGCAACAACGCCACGGAGAAGACCGCACGCAGTGCGCTGATCAGGATCTGGGCGATCAGGATGACGACGACGCCCAGCGTGATGAGCGGGACACCGACGGCGTACTTCTCGGCGAAGAGGAAGTAGAAGCCACCCAGAAGGGCGACGAATCCCGGCAGGATCCCGAGGAGCGCGATCACGATCCCGATGCGCACTCCTCCGCGGATCTGCATCCCCCAGGTGCTGCGGATCAGAGACACCGAAGCCTTGATCGCCTCGATCGGCCCCTTGTCGCGCAGCATGATCATCGGAAGCACGAAGAACGTGATCACCGACCACGCCACCGACGCCAGGGTGGCCAGCACCAGACGAAGGATGTTGACCACGATGTTGTCGCCGCCGTTGCCCTGGATCAGGGACAGCAGCCAGCCGACGGCCGTCTGGATGGCGGCCCATCCGATCAGGTGGGGCAGTTTGCCGAGGGCCGCCCCCATCCCCTCGCCGAAGGACGAGTCGCGACCCTGGAGCTCCTGGTCGGCGCAGTGGACGAGACCGCCCATACACACCTGGGTGATGAGTGTGCCCAGATAGGCGGCCAGGACGAAGACGACGATGCCGATCACCTTGGTGCTGGTCGGCAGATTCCCGCCGTCCGCGGCAGCCGCGAGATCGGCCGACGCGGTCGAGAAGCCGAGGATCCCCATGCCGGCCCCGATCACGATCAGGACCACCACGGTACCCAGCGCTGCGGCGGTCACCGGGAACAACAGCAGGTACGGGTTCTGCTTGACGACTCCCCAGGTCTGCCGCGTCAGACTTCGACTGGTGGCACTCATCGCGCCACGCTACCCGGACACGGGGGCGTCCTGCGCCTCCATCGGCGAGTCACCCGTCAACGGGGTCGGCTTCTGGCCCCGGCTCAGGAGTCGGTCGAGGCCCAGGAAAGCCGAGGCGAACACGATGCCGAGGATGATCACCACGACCAGGTTGATGGCGACACCCCCATATCCCTCGCCCTTGAGTCCGGGGATGATCGCCGACGGGTCGTTGACGTCGATGAACGGGTACGGGTACCAGTTCTGCGGAGCACCCTGGGCCGCGGCCACCTCCCCGTCCACCAGCGGCAGAGCGCGCGCCGGGGGCTGGGTCAGGATCGCCCCGTGGATCAGGGTGTAGACCAGCCACAGCACCGGGATGATCATCATCTTGGGGACCAGATCCCAGGTGAACCGAGGGCGGGGGCCGAAGATGAGGAACCCCAGCAGCGTCGCCCACGGGACGATGTAGTGGAACCCGAGGTTCGTGTAGATGTTGATCCCCTTGGGGTTGGCGTACGGCGCCAGCAGGATCGCGTAGATGAGTCCGGTGATGACGATCATCACCAGCGCGGTCATCCGCAGCCACCGGAACCCCTTGCCGTCGCGGGTCGGGTCGGCGGCGAGCGCCCAGTTGATGATCAGCGCGAAGATGTTCGACCAGACCGTGAAGTAGCTGAGGGTGAAGATCATCCCGTTCAGGGCGCCGCCGTTGTCGGGAGCCGTGGCCGACACCCACAGACTGACGACCAGGGACAGCGTCCCGATCAGCGCGATCAGGCCCCAGTACCAGCGCGCCGCGACGATCATCCCGCCGCGCGGGGCGACCGTCAGGGTGGCAGGGGTGGTTGCGGTGTCACTCATGGGGGGATGGTCCCGCGCCACGCCGGACGATGCGCGCTGAGCCCCGCCCATGAGGTCGAACACCGGCCCCCGGCTGAGCGATCCGCCGCCCTATACTGGCGAGGTCGCCCCATCGGCGGCAGGCCGCCTTAGCTCAGTCGGTAGAGCGATTCACTCGTAATGAATAGGTCGTCGGTTCGATTCCGACAGGCGGCTCCGCATGAGGCCACCCGGGCGAACCAGGGTGTTCGCTTCCGGGGCGTGGTCGGGCATGATGGGGGCGCCGGACCACCACAGGAGACACCTCATGACGATCACCACCCGCACGATGGCCCTCATCGGCGCCGCCGGACTCACCGCAGCAGCGTTGGCGGGATGCTCGTCCGGCTCCTCATCGAGCTCGGCCACCAGCGCCAGTCCGACCGAAGCCCCCACCACGGCATCCCCCAGCGGCAGCTCGGACACCCTGTGCACCTCCGAGGCCATCGTGACCGTCCTGCCCCAGGGTTCCCAGATCGAGAAGTTCGACTGCGAGACCGTCGCCGGCACCGAGTGGGCCGCGGTCCGGGTGACCCCGGGACCGACCGTGTTCTTCCTCAAGGCAGTCAACGACACCTGGGATGTGTCGACCTCCGACGAGATCTGCGGAACGGCCAGCGCGGGCCTGCCGCCCAAGCTGCTCGACTACTGCTCCGACGAGAGCGGGTCGATGGGCAGCTCGGCGTCGCCCAGCTGACCGGTCGACGCCCACCCGGACGGGCCTACCGAATCCGCACATTGGTGCGGTGGTGATCGCACCCCGCTAGCGTGAGTGCCACGATCCGCGACCCGCGGATCAGAACGGGGGCGCGTCATGCGTCGATGGGCAGTGTCGGCAGTGGTCACGATCCTTCTGGCCACGGGACTCGCGGCTGGGGCCGGCACCGGTCCTGCTGGTGCGGCCGCCCAATGGATCGACGGGTCGTTCGCCACCAGTTCGGTGATCAACTGCCCATCGATGATCTTCGGGAGCCCATACCCCGAGACCGGCATCATGTCCTATGTCGGGTACCGCGGCGATCCCACGTCGGCCACTCCTGACCCGGCCGTTGGCCAGACGTTCCCGGTCCACGTGGTCCTCGGTGCGCCCGGGTACACATGCTCGGGCCAATACGCCGGGACGACCCTGGTGCTTCCCGCCGGGCTCCAGGTGGTCGGCGCCCCGACGTGCGCCTACACCGCCGGCCCTTCAGTCGGCGGTCAGGCCTGCACCGCAGTGCCCGCCGGCCAGGGCAGGTACTACTTTCGAGCAGATCCCGATGGCGTGACCATGTGGCCCCTCCCCCATGGGGCGATCCTCGAGTTCACGGTCAACGTCAAGGCCACCCAGCAGGTGTCCGATCGGGTCCGGGCGGAGATCGGCGTCGCGGACGGTAACAGCAGTCCCACTCTGGCCCCCTCGGTCCCGGTGTACGTCATGCCGGGCGGGAACTCCACCCCGAGTCAGACGTCGATCACCTACGCCTCCCCCTCGACATTGCGCACACCCGGCAACCCGCCGGCACACGAATCCCGCGGCTACGTCGTGGCCCCCGCGCGCGGGACGGTCGCTTTCGAGATCGGATATCAGGCCGGCAATTACCCCGGCAGCTCCACCGCGGTTGTGGAGGCGGGTTCCTGGTACGAGCGGGCTCAGTGGACCTACAGCCCGGCGATGGCGGGAGTCACCTATCACTGGCGCTTGTGTTTCACCCCCGACGGCGGCAGCAAGACCTGCGGGCCGGACCAGACCTTCACCGGGCTGGCGGCCGACAGCACGGCCCCGCACCTGGACGGGATCGAGGTGATCAACAGTCACGCCGGAACCGTGGGCGACCCGGTCAGGAGTCCCACCATCACCATGAAACTGACGTTCAGCGAACCGGTCACGGGAGTCGAGGACGCGCTCTTCGAGAGCAATGGGGGGATGACCGTGAAACCAGGGGACAAGACCGTGGTGTCGCCCATCAGCGGCGAAGCACCCATCTACGCCAAGACGTACACGGTCACGATGCCCGCCGGGCTGGGAATCGGGACTCGCGGGTTGGGCGTCCTCGCCGGAGGCCCGGTCACTGACGCTGCCGGCAACACCTTGGCCAACGGTGACTCCCGAAGTGTTCACGTGAACCGTCCGACACCCGACGTGACCCCACCCACGATCACGCCGGGTGACTTGCCCGTCGTGTCGCTGGGCTCGTCGTTCACCCTGCACTGGACGGCTTCGGATGCCGGCAGCGGGCTCGGATTCTTCACGGTGAGGTCGCGGTCGATCGCCCCCAACGGGACTGCGGGCGGGTGGTCGAAGCCCGGCCGGATCCTGGCACGGGACGCCCGGTCGGCGAGCACGTCCCTCGCAGGGGGGACGACCAGGTGCGTCCGGGTGACGGCGACCGACGTGTCGAACAACTCCGCGACCGGCGCCGACCGGTGCACCACCTCGCCGGTCGACGATCGGAACACCAAGGCCGGGGGCGCATGGTCCCCCGTGGCCTCGGCGGCGGCCTACCGCGGGACCCTGTCGCGCAGCTCCTCGGTCGGCGCGACCCGGAGCCTGACCGGCGTCACGGCCAAGCGGGTGATGCTCGTGGCGGAGAAACGACCCGGAGCGGGCACAGTCGAGGTGCGCGTCAACAACGTCGTTCGCGCCACCTATCCGCTGGCGAGCAGCGTCGTACACCCGCGTCAGATCATGACGGTGACATTGCCGACCGTGATCTCGAACGCGCGAGTGGAGGTACGGGTCAAGTCCGCGGGCCACGACGGAGTCCGCATCGATGGCTTGGGGGTGCGCGGCTTCTGACCGATGTACACGCGCGCCCGTCGGCGGAGTCCGCTCGACCGTCGGGGACCGCTCATCCAGCGGCGGAAGCCACAGCCTGCACGAAACCTCGGGCCGCGCGGCGGGCACCCTCCGAGTTCAGATGCCCCTCGTCGGCTGCATATCCGCGATACAGCGAGAAGTAGCGCTCACCGTGGAGATGACCGGCGACGCGGCTTCCGTCCGGCCTGGTGGACTCGATCCGGGCCAGGTCGAACACGCGCTGACCGTAGGTCGACCGCATCAGGCGGTTGTAGTGCTGGCGGGCCAAGTTCGCTGCTGGATCCGGGACTGTCAGGGGCACGGTCACATGGACCAGCCGGACCCCGGGATGCCGGGCCGCGATGCCCGAGATGGTCCGGCGGTAGGCGGCGAAGAGGGCCGTCGGGTCGGTGTCACCGGAGATGTCGACGAAGCACAGTTTCATGACCGCGACGCGAAGGTTGCGGCCGGCGTCGACCGCGGCGGCGAAGTCGGCGAACTTCGACCGTGGTCTGCCGTTCTCGCCGATCGCCTGCTGCGCGAAACCCCGGCCCTGAGCGGGCAGCGCCGTGACCTGGTCGACCATGCGCGGCGGCGTCACGCCTCGACGGGCATAGAGCCCGGCCATCCCGTCGAGGATGTTCCACCCCACCGATTGGTGCCCGAAGAGCACGCGAGTCCCCGCGACAGTGCGCAGCGCCGGATCGATGCTGTCGGCGGCCGACGCGGCGGAGGACGTCGATAACACCAGGGCCACGGTCGCGAGAAGCGCCGCGATGATTCGCCAGTTCCTCATGACTCCTCCTCCTGGTGGTTATCGGCAGCGTCGTCACCCAACTGTCGGAGTCCTCCGGCCTTCCGGTCAACGAAGTTCCCGCAGTACCCACCGAACTGCGGCCGCCTGCCCGGTGGTCGAACGGAGCCGAGACCACCCGATCCGCAACCGCCGGAGACGGACACCTGACCAACCCGGGAGCCCGGACCGGGCGCAGCGAAGGAGCCGCGATTTCGATACGGCGCTGGCGCGCCTACTCAATCCGCGGGGTCTCGGCTCCGCCCGACCACCGACGCTCAGATAGTGCAGGTCATGTCGGACCCACAGCACATGGGCGACTTGATCTTGCCGTGGCCGTTCGGGCAGACCGAGATCTCGACGGTCGACCCGTCATCCTTGGTCAGAACCTCGTCGACGAGGTCCGCGCCACAGGCGCCGCAGGTGGTATTCACGGACATCCCGCACTGGGGACAGGTGTAGAGAGCCATGGCGTGACGGTACTCCACCCCATGGCTCCCCCAACATGCGTCACCCCCGCCGAGGGGGGTCGGCGGGGGGACTCGGGGGAGGGAGGGTCAGCGCATCGTCACCACGTCGAACGGAGCCTCGTCCATCGTGCGCACGCGCTCCGTGCCTTCGGTGGTCACCGTGGTCGCGCGCTTGTCGTCGTCGTGCAGCACGATCACGGAGCCACCCTCGGGCAGGACACCCTCGGCCTTGTGGGTGAAGGTGAGGGGCTTGCCCGCCTCGGTGCGGACCAGCGTGGCGTCGACGCCGGACCGCAGGGCCGACAGGTCGAGCTGCCACAGGTAGCCGGCGACCGCGTCGGGGGTCTGGGCCGAGGTCTCGTAGGACGTCGTCATCACCAGGCTGCGACCGTCGGCCGACAGCGCCAGGTCACTGAGACCGATCGGGGCCTTGGGCAGGTCCTTCGATTGTGCGGCGGACATCGTCCACTCCTTGGTCACGGCGTCGCCCAGCTTGACCGTTCCGTCAGCCGCGACCCGGTAGTCGACCGCGAGGATGGTCACGGTGTAGGCGGCGGACTTGTAGTCCGGGCCGATCTCCCGCACGCCGAGCAGCAACTGGCTGTCGGTGGCCGTGACGGCCTCGATCTTGAAGAAGCCGGGGCTGCCCAGCGCCTTGTCGATACCGGCGCGCAGCTTCTGCGAGGACACGGCGTCACCACCGACGACCTGCGCGGCGGACGGGTCACCGGCGGGCCAGGCCATCAGGACGTTGAACGACGGGGTCGCACGGTCGAATGCCGAGATGGCGAACACCGTCTTGCCGTCGGGCGAGGTCGTGATGCCCTCGAGCTTCTGCACGTCGAGGTCGGGCAGCTGGGTGAGCGGCTGCGCCTGTGCCCGGTCGTTCACCCCGGAAGGCAGGGACAGAACGGCGGTGGCGACATCGGCCTTCCCGGCAGCGTTCTTGCCGGTCTTGTCGTTCACCACGAGGGTCTCGCCGGCGGCGCGGGTCAGACCCGACAGCTCGGCCTCCTTGTGGATTCCGGTGGTCGTCACGACACCGGAGCGGGTGATGGTGCCCTCGGTGGTGGCGGCCATGGCGGGGGCGGCGACGGTGCCGGCCACGACGGCGCAGGCGGCGGTGGCGATGGCCAGGCGGATCTTCGTACTCATGATTCGATCTCCTTGAAGAGTTGCTTTCGTTCGATGGCCCACTTGTCCCCCACCCGGTGCGGAAGCACACGCAACCGGCCTGCCGGAACGTTCCGGCAGCGGCATACTGACGCCGTGAGTTCACGAGTTCTGTGTTTCGGTGACTCCCTGACCTGGGGCTACGACCCCGACAGCGGAACCCGGTTCCCCACCGAACAGGCCTGGCCGGCCATCATGGCGGACACGCTGGGCGACGTCGACGTGATCGTCGAAGGCCTCCCCGGGCGCACCACGGTGGTCGATTCGCCGTACGCTCCCGGCCGCAGCGGCGCCGAATTCCTGGGCCCCCTGCTGGAGTCCCACTTCCCTGTGGACACCGTGGTCATCATGCTCGGCACCAACGACCTCCAAGGGCCGCTGGGGCTGTCGGCCCGCCACGCTGCGTCGGGGCTGTGGACGCTGTTGGACATCGCCCTGCGTTCCGCGTGCGGCCCGGAGGGTTCGCCCCCCGCCGTGCTGGCGGTGTCGCCTCCCCACCTCGTGGCGCCCACCGGGTTCATGGGGGTGTTCTATGCGGGCCGGGAGTCCGAGTCCCGGCTCATGGCCGAGGCCTACCGCCCGGTCGCGGAACGCGCCGGGGTCAGGTTCTTCGACGCCGCGACGGTGGTCACCCCAGCGGGCGCTGACGGGGTACACCTGGACCGGTCGGGTCACGAGCTCCTGGGACGCGCGATCGCGGCCGTCCTGGCCACACCTCGATAGTCCCGCTCACCCCTCATGGCACGCTGGGGACATGCCCAGCCCCCGCCACCGTCACGGAAGCCTGGCCGAGCCGCACGACAGTGGCACGATGCAGGACCGCACGAACAAGATCCGCGCTGCCGTGCTCGGCGCCAACGACGGCATCGTGTCCACCGCGGGCCTGGTCCTGGGTGTCGCCGGTGCGACCACGGACACGACGGCCATCATGGTGGCCGGACTGACCGGGCTGGTCGCCGGCTCCCTGTCAATGGCTGCGGGTGAGTATGTCAGCGTCAGTTCGCAGCGCGACACGGAGAAGGCGCTCGTCGACAAGGAGCGGCTCGAACTCGAGACGATGCCCGACGAGGAACTCGAGGAACTGGCGGGGCTCTTCCGCGACCGGGGCCTGAGTGATTCTCTGGCGCGGCAGGTCGCCGTCGAACTGACCGAGAAGGACGCCTTGTCAGCCCACACCCGCGAGGAGCTCGGCATCGAGCCCGGGGAGTTCACCAACCCCTGGGCGGCGGCGCTGTCCTCCATGGTGTCGTTCACGCTGGGCGCACTGCTGCCCCTGATCGCGATCCTCCTGACCCCCGAGAGCATGGTCCGGGTGGTCGTGACGATCGTGGCGATGATCGTCGCCCTGAGCGTGACCGGGTTCCTCAGCGCGCGACTGGGTGGTGCCCCGATCGCGCGGGCGATGATCCGGAACGCCGCGGGAGGTGCCTTCGCGATGATCGTCACCTACGTGATCGGCCTCGGCATCGGCAACCTCCTCGGGACCAGCTGATCCTTCGCTGGGTGGTCCCGGCTTCGCTCGACCACCGGCGAACCTGTACGTACCCACCGAGCGAGCCCGGACCGGGCGCAGCGAGACCCGAAGCCGGTGTCGGGTTTCGATACGGCGCTGGCGCGCCTACTCAACCCGCGGCCGGCGTCAGAGGTCCAGACAGGTCAAGGACTTGGAATCCACCGAATCCACGACCAGGATCTGGCACCCACTGCTGTCGTGCGTCAGCGCCAGCGTCATCCCCCCGGCGGCCTTCGTGACCTTCCGGTCGATCCCTTCCTTCTTCAGTTGGGCCTGGGCCGCCGTTGCAGCGGCGTCCAACTGTTCATCGAGGGTCTGCGCGGCGCCGCAGGACAACGAGTCGTACATCGTCTGCGCGATCTCTTGCAGAGCGGCGTCCTTCGTCGACCCGTCGACCGCGGTCCTGGCGCAGTCCCCGCCCGCGGAGTGGGCCGCCGACGGCGTCGGCCCGGAGGATCCAGGAGTGTCGGTCGCTGTCCCACCGGTGGATCCACCGCCGGCACACCCCGCACACAGCAGCGCGATCGTGGCGACAGAGAGAAGTGTCTTCATGGGAACCTCCCATCCCCGCACTTCCACGGTACGCCGGGGGTCAGCCCTGCCCGGACGCCCAGGTGAGCGCGGCGGAGAAGACGAACCCGGCTGCGGCGAGCACCCCGGCCCACCGGCGGATGCCGCGGATCGCGATGGGCACCATCTCGTTCACGACCACGACCAGCAAGGCGCCCGCGGCGATGGACTGGATGATGGCGATCAGTCGAGGGGAGGCGTCGACCAGCACCTGATAGCCCAGCGCGCCGGATACGGCTCCGATCAGGACCACGATCGAGAATCGCGCCAGGATCCGGGTGAGCGTGTAGCCGCCGGCCAACAGCGCCGCAGCGACCCCGATGGCTTCGGGGAGGCCGGCGATGAACACCGACCCCACGAGCGCGACACTCACCCCTACCGCCGCCAGGTGCAACGTGAGGCCGATCGCCACGGACTCCGGCACCCCGTCGATGATCATGCCGATGAACAGGTTGCGAGCCTCGGTGGGAGTGGCGCCGGGGACCTCACCGTCGCCTTCGACCGCCTCCTCGGCGGCCTCTTCGACCGGGGCGGCGGGATGCTCCGAATTCCCGGACTTCTCGAGGAACGCGATGATCGCGAAGTAGCCGAGGCCACCGATGCCGATGCCGAGCGCCGTCGGTCCGGCGCCGGCCTCGTCGTAGGCCACGGCGACCAGGTCCGTGCTGACCGCCGAGATCACGGCACCCGCACCGAATGCCATCAATCCCCCGACATACACCGGTTTGGTCAGGCGGTGGAACCGCCACACCAGGATGGCTCCCACGACCAGCGCCGACTGCGCCACGGCGGCGAACACGGCGGCTTCGAACATGGCCCGAACCCTATCGACCGTCGAGCCTCGTTTCAGGCGCATCCGACGCTCGTTGCCCCGACCACCGCCGCGCGACTACGGTTGGCCGGTGATCGGCCTCGTCGCCCGCTACCTGCGTCCCTATCGCCGGGCGCTGATCGTCGTCGTGCTCCTGGTGGCGATTCAGGCCGTGGCCAACCTCTATCTGCCGTTCCTCAACGCCGACATCATCAACAACGGGGTCGTCACCGGCGATATCGGCTACATCGTGTCGACGGGTGCGCTCATGCTGGGGATCACCTTGGTCCTGGGTGTGGTCTCCGTCATCGCGGTCTACTACTCCGCCCGCACCGCCATGCGCTTCGGCCGCGATGTGCGCGGCGCGCTGTTCCGGTCGGTCGAAGGCTTCTCTTTGCGCGAGATGAACGACTTCGGGGCGCCGTCCCTCATCACCCGCACGACCAACGACGTGCAGCAGGTCCAGATGTTCGTGCTCCTGGGCCTGACCATGATGATCTCGGCTCCCCTGACGGCCCTCGGCGGCATCATCATGGCGATGCGCACCGACGTGCAGCTGTCCGCCCTGCTGCTGGTGATCATCCCCGTCATGGCGTTGGTGATCGGCGCCATGGTGTTCCGAGCGGTGCCCCTGTTCCGCTCGGTGCAGGTGAAGATCGACAAGATCAACGGGATCCTGCGCGAGAACCTCTCCGGGATCCGGGTGATTCGCGCGTTCGTCCGCACTCAGAGCGAAGAGCAGCGTTTCGCGGTCGCCAACGACGACCTGACGGACACCTCGCTCAGGGTCACCCGGCTGTTCGCGCTGATGATGCCGTCGCTGATGCTGATCTTCAACCTGTCGTCGGTGGCGGTCATCTGGTTCGGCGGGCACCTGGTCGACGACGGGTCGATGCAGATCGGCGACCTGACGGCATTCCTCGCCTACATCATGCAGATCCTGTTCGCCGTGATGATGGCCGTGATGCTCATGGTCATGGTGCCGCGAGCCGCCGCGTCGGCCGAACGGATCCAGGCCGTGCTCGAGACCGATCCTGCGATCTCCGACCCGACCGACCCCGCGGCTGATCCCCCGGTCCACGGCCTCGTCGAGTTCCGGGACGTGGAGTTCCGCTACCCGGGCGCGGAGGACCCGGTCCTGTGCAGCATCTCGCTCACGCTGCGGCCTGGTCAGACCACCGCCATCGTCGGGAGCACGGGATCGGGGAAGACCACGTTGGTGAACCTGATCCCGAGGCTCTACGACGCGACCGGCGGGTCGGTCCTGGTCGACGGTGTCGACATCCGCGACCTGCGGCAGGACGACGTCTGGGCGCGGATCGGCCTGGTACCGCAGAAGGCATTCCTGTTCAGCGGCACCGTGGCCGACAACGTCCGTTTCGGCGCCCCGGACGCCGACGACGCCCAGGTGTGGCGGGCGTTGGAGACGGCGCAGGCGCGCGGCTTCGTCAGCGAGATGGCCGAGGGGATCGAATCCCCGATCGACCAGGGCGGGGCCAACGTGTCCGGCGGCCAGCGTCAACGGCTCGCGATCGCCCGGGCGCTGGTTCGGGAGCCCGCCATCTACATCTTCGACGACAGCTTCTCGGCCCTCGACTACGCGACCGACGCCCGACTCCGCGCCGCCCTCAACCGGACGACCGGCGACGCCACCGTCATCATCGTCGCCCAGCGGGTCAGCACGATCCGCGACGCCGACCAGATCGTCGTCCTCGACCGGGGAACCGTCGTCGGCACCGGCACCCACGACGAGTTGATGGCGGACTGCGAGACGTACCGCGAGATCGTCTACTCCCAACTCACCGCGGCGGAGGCGGCGTCATGAGTTCGACGGCACCTCCTCGTCCGGGCGGTCCCGGGGGCATGGGTCGCGGCGGTGGCCCCTTCGGCGGCGGCCCCGGCAGTCTCGGCATGACGTTGCCGTCGGAGAAGGCCCGCAACTTCTCGGGCTCACTCGGCCGCCTCATGGGTCGGCTGCGGCCCGACCGCGTCGTGATCGCCGTGGTTCTGGTCCTCGCCGTCGCGAGCGTGTTCTTCGCGGTTCTGGGTCCGAAGCTCCTGGGCACGGCGACGAACATCGTCTTCGCGGGAGTCGTCGGCGCCCAACTGCCGCCGGGGGTCACCCAGGACCAGGCGATCGCGGGGCTGCGGGCCTCGGGGCAGAACACCCAGGCCGACATGTTGGCGAGCATGACCCTCACCGACGGCGTGGATTTCACGGCGCTGGCGCGGATCATCTCGATCACGATCATCGTCTACGCGGTGAGTTCACTGTTCTCCTGGGGCCAGAACTATCTGATGGCCGGAGTGACGCAGCGGGCCATGTACCGCCTCCGCGAGGACGTGGACGCCAAGCTGGGACGACTGCCCCTGAAGTACTTCGACAGTCATCCACGCGGGGACCTGCTGAGCCGCGTCACCAACGACATCGACAACATCGCGACCACCATGCAGCAGACGCTGACCCAGGCGATCACCAGCGTTCTCACCGTCATCGGTGTGCTGCTCATGATGATCTGGATCAGCCCCTTGCTGGCGGTGATCTCGCTGCTCACCGTGCCGCTGTCATTCCTGATCACGATGTTCATCGCCAAACGGTCGCAGAAGCAGTTCGTGGGCCAGTGGCACTGGACCGGGGTGGTCAACGGCCACGTGGAGGAGATGTTCACCGGGCACGAGCTGGTCAAGGTGTTCGGACATCGCAGACAGGCCGTCGCCGACTTCGATGCAGCCAACGAGCGCATGTACGAGAGCAGCTTCAAGGCGCAGTTCATCTCGGGCATCATCCAGCCCGCCATGATGTTCGTGTCGAACCTGAACTACGTCGCGATCGCGGTGATCGGGGGGCTGCGGGTCGCGAGCGGGTCGATGTCGCTGGGCGACGTGCAGGCGTTCATCCAGTACTCGCGGCAGTTCACGATGCCGATCACGCAGCTGGCGAGTATCACCAACCTGCTCCAGTCCGGGGTCGCGAGCGCCGAGCGGGTGTTCGAGCTGCTCGACGAGCCGGAGGAGTCGCCGGATCCGACCGACCCGGCACACCTCGACCGCCCGCGCGGCCACATCGAACTGCGCGACGTGTCGTTCCGCTACTCCCCTGACGTGCCGCTGATCGACGACATGAACCTCGACGTCCAACCCGGCGAGGCTGTCGCAATCGTGGGCCCCACGGGTGCCGGCAAGACCACTGTGGTCAACCTCCTCATGCGGTTCTACGACATCGACGCCGGGGCGATCCTGATCGACGGGGTCGACACCCGGGACCTCACCCGCGACGACCTGCGGCGCTGCTTCGGCATGGTGCTGCAGGACACCTGGCTGTTCGGGGGCACGATCCGCGACAACATCGCCTATGGTGCGGCTGACGCGAACGAGGAGCAGATCCTGGCGGCGGCCCGCGCAGCGCACGTCGATCACTTCGTGCGGACGATGCCCCAGGGTTATGACACCGTCCTCGAGGACGCCGCGGCGAACCTGTCGGCCGGTGAGAAGCAGTTGTTGACGATAGCCCGGGCGTTCCTCGCCGATCCCCCGATTCTGATCCTCGACGAGGCGACGAGTTCGGTGGACACCCGCACCGAGGTGCTCATCCAACAGGCGATGGGTCGGCTGCGCCAGGGGCGCACCAGTTTCGTGATCGCCCACCGGCTGAGCACCATCCGCGACGCCGACGCGATCCTGGTCATGGAGTCGGGGCGGATCATCGAACAGGGCACTCACGACGAGTTGATGGCCGCCCAAGGGTTCTACTACGACCTCTACAGCAGCCAGTTCCTCGCCAGTTTCGACGAGGTTGCGGACACTCCCGCCGGCTGACCGGGCCGTCAGGCCGACGGCACCAGCGGCCGGTCCTGGCTGACCGGCGCCGGAGCCGGCCGCGAGGCGCGCCGGGCCCACGCGATGCTCGGCTGTTCGACGAACCGCCAGGACAAGGCCGCCGCCCCGAACGAGAGGACCAGGACCACCCCCCACCACACGGCCGTATGCTCGGGCATGCCGAGGTGCACCAGGGTCCACAGCACCGGGAGGTGCCACAGGTAGAGCCCGTACGAGAGGGTGCCGACCAGCCACAGCGGAACCAGGACCCGCATGAACGCTGGCGGAAGCGGCTTCAGCCACCGACCGGTCGCCAGCAGCACTGCCGTCGTCGCGACCACCGTCACCCCCCACCACGGCGAGTCCGTGTCATGGGCGAATCCCCCGAACGTCACGCACACCACCAATACGGCCACGCCGATCGGGAAGAGTGCGAGGCCGACGGCCGGCAGCGCCCGGTGGCGGGGGAACCGCTCCGTCATCCGGGGGAGCCAGACCGCGACGAGGGCGCCGGCAGCCAGTTGCCACACGCGCGTCAGCGGCGAGAAGTACGCCACTGCGTGGTTCGACGCCGCCCACGCCCAGTACAGGGTGAGCGACACCCCGATCACCCCGACCAGCACGGCGCTGAGGGCCAGCGTGCGGCGCCGCAACGCGACGGCGACGATTCCGGCGATCACCCAGGGCCAGACGAGGTAGAACTGCTCCTCCATCGCCAGCGACCAGAAGTGGGTGTACGGGGTCAGCGACATCACCCCGCCGAGGTCGCCGGCGGACACCAGGGTGACCAGGATGTTCTCGGTCCACGTGAGCGAGGCACCCAGATGCCAGACCATCTGCTCCCGGTCCCCCGGAGCCACCACCAGAGCCACAGCGGTCACGACCAGCGCCGTCACGACCGCTGCCGGAACCGTCCGGGCGAGGCGCTTGCGGTAGAACGACCGGCGGTCGTTGCTGCGCAGCAAAGCCGACGTGATGAGGTACCCCGAGAGGACAAAGAAGACGTCGACCCCGAGCGAACCGCCGCCCGCGTGGGGCACACCGGTGTGATAGGCGAAGACCGACAGGATCGCGACGGCTCGCAGCAGATGTATGTCCCACCGCTGCACGACCTGCACCGGGTCACCCTACGTCGTGTTCCGACGATCCGCACGGGACTGTGGCCGCACAGCAACTGCCGCTCACCCGGACGGCAGGTCGATGCTGCGCTGCGGTCCGGCAGTGTCCACCTTCAGGTCCGCCAACCGGTGAA
>JAXLSJ010000009.1:0-114093 GCA_046330625.1 Candidatus Nanopelagicales bacterium | reverse complement strand
CCCCGGACCGGGCGCAGCGAAGGAGCCGCGATTTCGATACGGCGCTGGCGCGCCTACTCAATCCGCGGGGTCTCGGCTCCGCTCGACCACCGGAGGCGGTTCCTTGACTCCGGTTCAGTCCTTCAGGAAGCGGGATCGGCCCGTCGAGAACTCGTGGAACCATTCATGGATCGCGTCGCGGCGGTGGTGCGAGCCCGGCAGCAGGTAGGCGTGCAGCCCCAGCCACATCAGGAACGCCGGCTTGCCGGTGACCTCGTGGTGGTCGGCGCCCATCTCGACGACTGCCGCGTCGTAGCGCACCATCGCCATGTCGCCCATGTCCCGATAGTGGAAGGGCTTCGGTTCCTTGCCCGCGTGTTGTCGATGGATGTTGTCGGCAGCGTGGTGTCCCTGCTGCTTGGCCACCGAACCCAGTTGCGGGAGCGGCGCCTCACGGTCCGCAGCGCTGTCCCCCACCGCGTAGGCATTGTCGTGGCCGGTGATGCGCAGGTCGGACTCGATCTGGATACGACCCCGCACCGATGGGGGCGCCGGCGTCAGGTCCGGCAACCGCACCTGCAGTCCCCCGGCCCAGATCGTCAACTGTGACGACATCGTGGAACCGTCGTCCAGCGTCACCCCGTCGGCGGTCACCTTCGTGACGCTGCGACCGAGGTGAAACTCCACTCCGACGTCCTCGAGCTGGGTCCGGGCGTATGTCTGACTCTTGGTCGACATACTCGACAGCGGGGCATCGGCGCGGTCGATCACGCGGATCTTCACCTGCTCACCGCGGAACTCGGGGTACGTCTCGGGCAGCACATGCGTCGCCACATCCTGGATGGCCCCGGTGACCTCGATCCCCGTGGCCCCCGCACCGACCACCACTATGGTCGACGTCTCCTTGGTCTGCGCGAGCTGCTGGAGCCGGGCCTTGATGGCCGCGGCATCGTCCCGCGTGTAGAGGGGGAAGGCGTGCTCCGCGGCTCCGTCGACCCCGAAGAAGTTCACGCTGGCTCCCGTGGCCATCACCAGGTAGTCGCACGACAGGTCGTCGTGATCGGCCACCGAGACGCACTTGGCCGCCAGATCCACCGTCGTCGCCCGGGCGGGCACGACCCGCACCCCCGACATGCGGTTCAGGTCATAGTCGAGATCAGCCGGACGCATCAGCCCGGTCGCGGCCTGGTAGAGCAGGGGCTGGAAGGTCTGGCGCCCCCGGGTGTCCACCAGGGTCACCTCGATGTGGTGTCGGGCCAGGGCGTCGGCCGCGTAGTAGCCGCCGAATCCGCCGCCGACCACGAGGGCGGTCGAATGTTCGGTCACGGAACTCCCGTCGTCGGGTCCCGGCCAACGTATCGGGACTTCCCGCCGGTCGCCCGATCAGGAGGCGAGGACCCCGGACCGGAGGAACGACACGATGCGCTGCTGCACAGCATCGCTGTCGTCGGCAGTGAAGGCCGCCAGGTGGGTGCCGAGTGGCACCTCGATCAGTTCGACATTCGGCAACCGCTCGGCCGCGTACTGCGAGTACTCGGGAGGGACGTCGGTGTCGGAGTCCCCCTGCACGAGCAGCACCGGCGCCTCGATGGCCGACAACTGCAGGTCGCCGATCTCGGCGAAGGTGTCCCGGTCGTTCTCCATGCCGGCCCGGCGGTTCCCCCGGTGGCTCACGGTGGCGGCCAGTCCCAGCACGAACTCCCGCTTCACGGGATCGGCGAACACGTGGGCGGTGAGGTTGTCGAGCTCGTCCTTGGTCAGGTCGCCCTCGGCCTTGAGGGTGGCTGCCACGAGTTGCTCCGGCTTGTGTCGGGCCATGAGCGCGATGAGGCGGTTGCCGGCCCGGGTGCCGAACATGAACTTCTCGTCGACACCCATCTGCCAGTGATAGTCGTGACTGACGGCCGCCAAAGCCGCGACGGCTCGGACCCGGTGAGCGTGCCGGACCGCCAGACGGTAGCTCGACGGCCCGCCTCCGGACCAGCACAGCACTGCTGTGGTGTCGATCCCCAACGCATCGAGTGCTGCGGCAAAGAGGTCCGCCTGGGCGTCGATCGCCGCGTTCTCGTCGGTCAGTGGCGTGTCGAGATAGCCGGGCCGGCTCGGGATGATGGCGCGGAATCCCGCCTCGATGAGGAACTGGGCCATGAGCCGACCCTGATCACAGCCGCCGGGGCTGCCATGCACGACCAGCACCGGGTCGCCGGCACCTTCGTCCAGCAGCTGCACGGGGCCGCGTGCGGTGTCGAGAAGCGAAGACATCCTGTGAGCGTATCGCCCGGCGCACGCGCGGCGAGGGCCACCGACCGGGTCGGTGGCCCTCGCAGTCAGGGGAGAGGACGGGGTCAGTCGTCGTCCTTGTCGTCGCGATCGTCCTTGTCGTCCTTGTCGTCCTTGTCGTCGCGATCGTCCTTGTCGTCGCGATCGTCCTTGTGGTCGCGATCGTCCTTGTCGTCGCGATCGTCATCGGCATCGTCCTGGGTGTCCGCGCCGTCGACATCGTCGCGATCGTCGTCGGTCTGCACGGTGGCTGCCGGGGCCGGGGGGGTCGGCTCGGTGGTCTGCGTGCAGCCGGACAGCACCGTGATTCCCAGGAGGGCTGCGCCGAAGGCGGCGAACAGGCCGAGCGGGCGTCGGGGCCGGAGGGGGGTTTCGGTGGCGGACATGAGGGGTTGTGCTCCTTCGTTGATCGGTGTCGGTTGACGAGGTGGTGATGCCCGCCGGACCGCCCCGCATGCGGTGGTCGGCTGCCGGAACGTTCCGGCGCACCGCATGGGTGATCAGCGACGCGCGCGGGGCATCAGTGTCGTGTCAACGACCGACACCACACCGAAAGGAAGCCATCATGATGGCCTACGACATGGCCCCCGACCAGACCACCTACTCCCCCACCAGCACCCGCAAGGCCCGCCCCTCGCAGCTGCGGCAGGCGCTGGTCGCCGCGACTCTCATGGTGGCGGCACTCACCGGGCTGGGCGCGGCAGCGCCGCCCTGGCCGATCCCGGCCACACCGTCCCTCAGTACGAGCAGTTGCAGCACGCACGGACCGGGTGTCTCACCCCGATTGCCCCCGCTGACCGACCCTGATACCCAGCCGGGATTCGTATCGTTAACGGGGCCGCCAGAGAGCGGCACACGATCGGACCCCGCTGCGGGTAGCGTCCCGTCATGACCTGTCAGATCATCGCCCGCACCGATGACCCGGTGACCCTCTCCTCCGTGGGGTCCGGCGACGCGGACCCGCCGCCACGAGCCGGGGTGACCGACCTCTCCGCCGACGGCATGGCATGCGGTCTGTGGGAACACACGGTCGGCACGTCGACCGACACCGAGGTCGACGAGATCTTCGTGGTCCTGTCAGGGCGGGCACGGATCGATGTCACGGGCGCTGGATCCCTGGACATCGGTCCCGGCGACATCGTGCGCCTGACCGCCGGGGCGCAGACCACCTGGCACGTCACCGAGACACTCCGGAAGTTCTGGGTGGCTCAGGACTGACCCACGAGTTCCCGCATCTGACGCGCCACGAGAGCCCGGGCCCGCGGCACGAAGGCTTCGCTGTCGCCACCGACGTGCGGGGTGATCAACAGCCCCGGGCAGCGCCAGAGCGGATGGTCGGGCGGAGGCGGTTCCGGGTCGGTCACGTCGAGCGCGGCCCGCAGCCGTCCTGACTGCAGTTCGTCCACCAGCGCCTCTGTGTCGATCAGGCCGCCCCGACCGACGTTCACCACGAGAGCCCCATCGGGCAGAGCCGCCAGCCGGGTGGCGTCCAGGAGATGGCGGCTCGTCGCATCCAGCGGAACACACAGGACGACGACGTCCAGATCCCCCAGGTGCCGGTCGAGTTCACCCATCGTCAGGGATCCCGCCGATCCCGAGCGGGAGAACCCCACCACGGTCACCTCGAACCCGGACAGTCGCCGGGCCACGGCCTGGCCCACACCACCCCATCCCACGACCCCCACCGTGCGGTCGGCCAGGGCAGGACGACGCTCATGACGCCAGCGAGCCTCGACCATGTCCCGGGCCGCGACGTCGATGCCGCGCAGCGACGCGATCATGAGCCCGACGGCGAGCTCCGCGGTGCTGGTGTCGTGCAAACCTGCTGCGCGCCGCAGCGTCACACCCGGGGGCACCCGAGGAGCCAGGTCATCGACCCCGGCCATCAGCGCCTGGACCTGGGTCAGGGCGGGCAGTCGGGCCATGACCTCGGGGTTCGGTGCGAGATAGGGCGGCACATAGGTGGTCACCCGGGCCAACATCGCGTCCGGCGGAAGGGGTTCCCCGTCGTCCCAGAAGACGTAGTCGATGCCAGGCAGGTCGGGCGGCTCCAACCAGCCGGGCATCATCACCACGTGCTCCACGGCGCCAGGATGCCACCACCTGTGGTGCGAGACTGGCAGGTGTGCAGGAACTCCGGGTGCGCACCTTCCACGGACGCTCCGGCCGGATCGGTCCGGCCGGTCGCGACGCACTCGAGCGGTTGTGGCCCCGATTCGGGGTCGACCTCGGCGACCACCCCCTGGACCTGGCCACCACGTTCCCCACCTGTTCACGGGTCGTGCTGGAACTCGGCAGTGGCATGGGTGAGGCGACCGCGCAGATGGCGGCTGCCGCCCCTGACACCGGATTCCTCGCCGTCGAGGTCCACACCGCCGGCGTCGCGGCCCTGTTGCGCCGTATCGACGTGATGGGACTGGACAACGTCCGGGTCGCCGACGGCGACGGGGTGTGGGTCCTCGAGCGGATGATCACCCCGGACTCGTTGGCCGGAGTGCACGTGTTCTTCCCGGACCCGTGGCCCAAGGCCCGTCACCACAAGCGGCGGTTCGTGCGGCCCGATCTCATCCACCTCACCGCGACCCGACTGCAGGTAGGCGGTGTCCTCCACACCGCCACCGACTGGCCGGAGTACGCCGACCAGATGCTGTCAGTGCTCAGCGCCGAACCTCTTCTCGTCAACCGGCATTCCGGGTTCGCCCCACGGCCCCCACATCGTCCGATCACCCGCTTCGAACGCCGCGGCCTGCGACTCGGGCACCCGATCGCCGACCTCGTCTTCGAACGACGCTGACCCGGTCTGCCGCCAACGCGCACCAACGGGCGTGCTCGGGCAGGATGACCCGCATGCCCGCTCTGATCGAGGACTACGCACTGATCGGCGACCTGCACACCAGCGCCCTGGTGTCCCGCGAGGGTGCCATCGACTGGCTGTGCCTCCCGCGACTGGACTCCGACGCCTGTTTCGCCGCGCTCCTGGGTGACGAGGCCAATGGCCACTGGACCATCCGGCCCACGGGCGAGCTCACCGACGTCACGCGCGCCTACCGACAGGACACCCTGGTCCTGGAGACCACCATGACCACGGCGGACGGGGTGGTCCGCATCGTGGACTTCATGCCGATCCGCCGCGAGCACGAGGTCGCCTGTGTCATCCGGATCGTGGAGGGCGTCACGGGACGGGTCACGGTCCGTTCGACGTTCGCGCCACGGTTCGGATTCGGCCGCATCACGCCGTACTACCTGTCGCACGGAGCCGGCCTGCACGCGCAGGCGGGGCCGGACACGGTGCTTCACATCGCCCCCGAGGAGGTCACCCAGGAAGGCGGCGACGCCATCTGTGAGATCTCGGTCGGGGCCGGCGACCGCCGGGCGTTCCAGATGATCTGGCACCGACCCTGGGCGGAGCGCGAACCGATCCCCCAGGACCCGTTCGTCGCCGACAAGGTGTGCACGGGCTGGTGGCAGAAGTGGGCGGCGACCGCCACCTACACCGGTGAACACCGCGACGCCGTGGTCCGGTCGTTGATCACCCTCAAGGCGCTGAGCTACAAGCCGACCGGGGCGGTCGCGGCAGCGGCCACGACATCCCTGCCCGAGGCCATCGGCGGCGAGCGCAACTGGGACTACCGCTACACGTGGCTGCGCGACGCGTCCATGACCCTTCAGGCGTTGCTGGACGAGGGCTATCGCGAGGAGGCGTACGACTTCCGACAGTGGGTGCTGCGAGCGGTCGCCGGTGATCCGGCGGAGATGCAGATCATGTACAGCATCACCGGCAAGCGCCACCTCCCGGAGTCGACCATCGACTGGTTGCCGGGATACGAGAATTCGGCGCCGGTGCGGATCGGCAACGGTGCGGCCGGTCAGTTCCAGTTGGACGTCTACGGGGAACTGAGCGACGCGGCCTACCTCGGACGGACCTACGGCATGACGGCGCCCTCGGCACCGGGTGCATCCTGGGGCCTGCAGTTGGCGGTGGCAGGCTTCGTCGAGAAGCAGTGGAAGAAGCCCGATGAGGGCATCTGGGAGGTCCGGGGCGATCCGCAACATTTCACCTACAGCAAGGTGATGGCCTGGGTGGCCATCGACCGTGTCGTCCGCTGCATCGACGAGTTCGGGTTGGTCGGCGACCGCGAGCGCTGGAAGCAGTTGGCGGACACCATCCACGAGGACATCTGCGCGAACGCGATAGATCCTGCCCGGAACTGCTTCACCCAGTACTACGGAAGCACGGCCATGGACGCCAGCCTGCTGATGATCCCGTTGGTCGGGTTCCTCCCGCCCGACGACCCGAGGATCATCGCCACCGTGAACGAGGTCGAGCGCGATCTGTCACACGACGGCCTGATGCTCCGCTACCGCACCGACGAGACCCATGACGGTCTGGCCGGAGAGGAGGGGACGTTCCTGATCTGCTCGTTCTGGTTGGTGCAGTGCCTGGCGCTGATCGGTGAGCACGAACGGTCGCGGGTCCTGCTGGACCGCCTACTGTCGCTCCGCAACGACGTCGGGCTCCTGAGCGAGGAGTACGACCCGGTGGCCCGTCGCATGCTCGGCAACATGCCCCAGGCGTTCTCGCACATCGGACTGATCAACGCGATCCACGCGCAGGAACGCTGAGGCTGGACCTGCGGCTCGGGCCCGCCGGGTCTCGGCTCCGCTCGACCACCGGAAGGCCGTTCGACCCCCGACGGTGCCGTCAGTCCAGCCAGGGCAGGTGCCAGCCGCCGTAGGCGCGGGTCAGTGCCGCCGCCGCATCGGGACCCCAGGTTCCCTGCGCGTAGGGGATGACGTCCGGCGGCGAGTCCAGCAACGGCTGCACGATCCGCCAGGTCTCCTCGACGGCCGCCTGGTCGGCGAAGTTGTCCTTGTCCCCCGCCATGGCAGCGCTGAGCAGTTCCTCGTACGGGGTGGGGCCCTCGCCGCCCTCGTCGGCGAAGTCCATGTCCAGGTGGATGTTGCGGAAGTTGTGACTCTTCGCAGCCTTGGCGACCATCTCCAGGCTCGCCCCCGGTGACGGATCGATCCGGATCACCATCTCGTTCGCCCGAGGGTGTTCGTTGCGGCTCGTAGCCAGGGGCAGCGGCGGGGGACGGTGGAACACCACGCGCACCTCGGTGACCCGCTCCGGCATCGCCTTGCCGGCCCGGATGAAGAACGGCACGCCATGCCAACGCCAGTTGTCGATCTGCAGTTTCATGGCGCAGAACGTCTCGGTGCCGGAGTCCGGCGCCACCCCGGGCACCTGCAGGTACCCGTCGTACTGGCCGCGCACGTAGTGACGCGGGTCAGCCGGTGGCATTGCCGCGAAAACGTCGCGCTTGCGCGAGTTGATGACATCCGTCCCGGACCCTGCCGGTGGTTCCATCGCCACCATGCTCAGCACCTGCAGCAGATGGTTCTGCACGACGTCCCGCAACGCTCCCACCGGGTCGTAGAAGGAGCCGCGATCCGCGACCCCGAAGTTCTCGGCCATCGTGATCTGCACGCTGCTCACGTATTTGCTGTTCCACACCGGTTCCAGGATCTGGTTGCCGAACCGCAGGTAGAGGATGTCCTCGACCGACATCTTCCCCAGGAAGTGGTCGATCCGGTACAGCTGCTCCTCGGTGATGTGTTGGTGCAGTTCGGCGTTCAGGGCCTGGGCCGATTCCAGGTCATGACCGAACGGCTTCTCGACGATCACCCGCGCGTTCTGCGTGAGCCCTGCCGTCGACAGATGCGCCACCACGCGACCGAACAGTGACGGGGGGATCTCCAGGTAGAAGGCCGGCGCCTCGGCATGACTGATGGCCTCGGCGACACGCTGGTAGGTGTCATCGGCCAGGAAGTCACCCTGCACGTAACTGAACCGCGCCATCAGCCGCTCGAAGACGCCGTCGTCCACCGTGATGCCGGTGCCCTCGATGTCCCGTCGGGCGTTGTCGCGAAGATCGTCGGTGGTCCAGTCCGACACGGCCACGCCGACGATCGGGCACTGCAGGAGTCCCCGCTTCTCCAGCCGATACAGGGAACCGAAGGTCATGACCTTGGCCAGATCCCCGGTGATCCCGAAAATCACGAGTGTGTCGGACTGCTGCGGCACGATTGCCCCTTTCGACGCCCCCACCCTGGCAAATCCTGACCGGCGACGCGCGGCACCCGGGGAGTTGCCCACACAATCGGCCCTGACGTTTGCCGCGCCGCGTCCGGGCTGTGATACTGGGGGCACGGTCGACAGCGACCGGACGGCCGAGTGTGTTCTGGGAAGTTCCTTTCGGCGTGAGTACCGAGATGAAGGAGTTTCCCCGTGGGGAACAGACTGTTTGTTGGCAACCTTGCCTATTCCGTGCACGACGAGATGCTGGAGCAGGCCTTTTCCGAGTATGGGACCGTGCAGTCCGCACGTGTCCTGACCGATCGTGACACCGGTCGCTCGCGAGGCTTCGGCTTCGTCGAGATGGCCACCGATGCCGAGGCCCAGGCCGCGATCGACGGCCTCAACGAGGCCGACCTCGACGGTCGTCGCATCGTCGTCAACGAGGCCCGTCCGCGCGAGGACCGCGGTGGCGGCGGCGGTGGATACCGCGGCGGCGGTGGCGGCTACGGCGGCGGTGGCAACCGCGGCGGCGGTGGCGGCTACGGCGGCGGTGGCAACCGCGGCGGTGGCGGCGGCTACGGCGGCGGCGGTGGCAACCGCGGCGGCTACGGCGGCGGGCGCAGCAGCGGTAACTACGGCGACCGCGGCTACTGATCGACAGACGAAGCACCCGGTTGGCTACGGCCACCGGGTGCTTCGTCATTTCTGGACACCCATCGCGCGATCGCCCGCCAGCCCAGGAGTCCGACAGCGAGGAACACCCCCGCGACGATGACGAAGCCCGGGGCCACGCCACCGTGGAACACCCCCCAACGGAGGGCGAGTCCCCCGACCCAGACCAGGAGCCAGACGAGGACCCCGGCCGGGAGGGTCGCCAGTCCCCACCCCCGCCACGCGACAGCCACCCAGCCGGCCACCAGCGCGATCAGGAACGGCGCCGCCGTGGCCAGAACCCCCCACACCACGGCTGCTTCGTCGTGCGAGGAACGGCCGATGATCACGAATGCCAGGACCACGACGACGTCGAGGGCACCGGCCCACCGGTCCCGCATCAGGGAAGCAGCCCGACGAGACTGTGCAGCGGGATCCCGACCCAGTCCGGGCGGTTGTTGATCTCATAGGCGAGTTCGTATCCGGCCTTCTCCAGCACGAAGGCCCGCAGGAGTGTCCGGGTGGACTCGTCATCCTCGACCAGCAACTCGGCACCCACCTGCTCGGTGTAGGCCGTGAGGAACCGGTGACTCACCCACCCCACCCAGAACTCGGCACCGACGGCCGCCAGATCGGCCGCCGATCGCCGCAGGTTGTAGCGCTCGATGTAGTCACGACGTGCGGTGAACCCGGCATAGTCGAGGGAACGCAGCATGCCGGCGACGTCCCGCAGCGGCGACCGCTTGATCCGACGCGCGCTGATCGCCTTGGCCGGTTCGCCCTCGTAGTCGATGATCGCGAAGTCCTTGCCGGTGAACAGCACCTGGCCCAGGTGGAAGTCCCCGTGGATCCGCATGCGCAGGCCGCTGATCCGCAAGCGCTTGATGTCGTCGAGGACGGAGAACAACTCTGCTTCCCGCGCGATCAGTTCGCGCGCTGCGACCCGGTCACCGTTCTGCAGGGTGGCCAGGCGGCTGCGCAGCAACGAGACGGCCTGTCGGACCTGATTGCGGATCGACTGGTACAGCGAGCGCTGGTAGTGGGGATCGAACGGCTCCGGCCGCAACAGCGGGTCCACCGAGTCGCTGGCGAGCGCGAGGTGCATCTCCGCCGTGCGCGTGCCGAGCAGTTCGGCGTTCTGCAGGAGTGGACCGAACAACTCCTCGGCCAAGGGCGGTGGGGCCGCACCACTCATGGCGAGGGGGTCGATGAAGGGTGCACGGCGGAGCCGGCGGCGCCCGATCGACGGGAGCCGTTCGAAGTAGCCGGAGAGTTGATGCAGGAAGTACCGCCAGGCGTCGCCCTCGTTCGGGACCAGTTCGTGCGCCACGGCTAGACTGCTCACCCCCCGATCGCGGAGTTCGATGGTCCCGAGCGCACGAGGGGTGTGCTCGAACCCGGCCTTCTCCGTCAGGAACCGGCTCAGTTCCCAGTCGGGGTTGACGCCCTCCTCGAGCCGACGGAACAACTTCAGGACCAGCCGGTCGCCGAAGAACACCGTCGAGTTGCTCTGTTCACCGCGGTGCACCGAGGGCCAGAGGTCGGCGCCATGGGCCCCGCGCATCACCGAGTGCATGTGCCGGGTGGCGATCCCCCGCACCTCCGTAGCCCCGTCGCGGTACCGCTTGCGTGACGTCATCAGCGTCAGCAGCCGCTGGGTGAACAGTTCCTCGTTCATCGCGTCGCACAGGATGCCGTCCAATCCCTTGTCCGCACGGGGCGTGAGCCGGATGAGTCCGGCCCCGGGGTGCTCCGCCAGGTACTGGTCGACATACGGCTCGGGCAGGAACGTGACCGGCAGGACGTAGGTCTCCGGTTCCCCGTCGGAGTACGTGACGTCGACCAGCAGGATCCGGGCGTAGTCGCGGACGGTGCCCAGCGGCAGGTTGACGCTGCGCCGGATGGTCAGGCCCGTGACCCGACGCCCCTTGCCCGCGAACCACCGTCGACGGGCCAGGACAGCCGGCAGGACCGTCTCGATGCCCGCCCTCGACCGCTTGTTGTCGAACAGGCTCGCCCAGGTCGCACTCGTGGTGACGACCGGGAGCGGGTCTCCCTCGGTGGTGCGGTCGAAGGCCCGCTCGAGTTCGAACCAGTAGAAGGCGTGCGGACCGAGCGTCAGCAGGTAGGGCAGTTCACCGATCGGGGGGAACTCGGTGCCGCCGAACAACTCCACCGGGATGCGACCCTTGTGGGCCGCCAGGTCGAGCTCCACGTACTGCGAGAAGCGGCTCAGGTTCGCCACCACCAGGATGGTCGTGTCCCCGTCGGAGCGCAGGTAGCACAGCACCTTCGGGTTGTCGGGGAGCAGGAACTCCATGGAACCGCTGCCGAACACCGCGTACTGCTGCCGCAGGGTGACGAGGCGACGCATCCACAACAGCAGTGAGTTCGGGTTGCTCTGCTGGGAGGCCACGTTGACGGACTCGTAGCGATACTCCGGGTCGATGTTGACCGGGAGGAACAACTGCTGGGGGTTTGCGGTGGAGAACCCCGCGTTACGGTCGGCCGTCCACTGCATGGGGGTGCGGACCCCGTCGCGATCGCCCAGGTAAATGTTGTCCCCCATGCCGATCTCGTCGCCGTAGTAGATGATCGGCGTCCCGGGCAACGACAGCAGCAGGCCGTTGAGCAACTCGATCTTGCGACGGTCGTTGTGCAGCAGCGGGGCCAGGCGGCGTCGGATGCCGACGTTGATGCGGGCCCGGTTGTCCGCGGCGTAGACGCGATACATGTAGTCGCGTTCCTCGTCGGTCACCATCTCGAGGGTGAGTTCGTCGTGGTTGCGCAGGAACAACGCCCACTGTGCGGACTCGGGGATCTCCGGGGTCTGCTGGAGGATGTCGACCAGCGGGAAGCGGTCCTCCATCTGCACCGCCATGTACATCCGCGGCATGACGGGGAAGTTGAACGCCATGTGGCACTCGTCGCCGTCGCCGAAGTAGTCGCGGGTGTCCTCGGGCCACTGGTTGGCCTCGGCCAGCAGCATCCGGCCGGGGAACCGGTCGTCGACGTGGGCACGCAGTTTCTTGAGGAAAGCGTGGGTCTCGGGCAGGTTCTCGCAGGTGGTCCCCTCGCGTTCGTACAGGTAGGGGATCGCGTCGAGCCGCAGTCCGTCGACACCCAGCCCCAACCAGAAGTCGACCACGTTCAGCACCGCGTCGTGGACGTCGGGGTTGTCGAAGTTGAGGTCGGGCTGATGCGAGTAGAACCGATGCCAGAAGTACGCACCCGCCACCGGATCCCAGGTCCAGTTCGACGTCTCGAAGTCGGTGAAGATGATCCGGGCGTCGGCGTAGGCGGTGTCGGTGTCGCTCCAGACGTAGAAGTCGCGCCACTTGCTGCCCGGCTTGGCTCGGCGCGAGCGCTGGAACCACGCATGCTGATCGCTCGTGTGGTTGATGACGACCTCGGTGATCACGCGCAGGCCCCGGTTGTGGGCCTCCGCGACGAATCGCTTGAAGTCGCGCATCGTGCCGTAGTCGGAGTTGATCCCGGTGTAGTCGGCGATGTCGTAGCCACCGTCCCGCAGGGGTGACGGGTAGAACGGCAGCAACCACACTGCCGTGGCCCCTAGGTCCTGGATGTGGTCCAGGTGTGCGGTGAGGCCGGAGAAATCGCCGATCCCGTCCCCGTTGCCGTCCGCGAACGACCTCACGTGCAACTGGTAGATCACGGCATCGCGGTACCAGTCCTCGGCCTGATCGTCGGGTCGCCGGTGGTCAGACATCTTGGTGCCCCTCGTGGAGGTCTTCCCAGGCACGCGGGTCCTCGAGCGGTTCGAGGTGCGTGATGCAGGCGGTGCCGGGAAGGGTGCTGCGTACGTCGGACTCGATGGACTCACACAGGTCGTGGCCGCGGTCGACCGACCAGACACCCGGAACCAGCACGTGCATCGACACGAAGCGCTGACGTCCGGCGCTGCGGGTCTGCAGGCCGTGGATCGTCACCTCGGGACCCTGGTAGCCGCGCAGCACCCCCCGGATCTTCTCGACCTCGTCCGCGGGCAGCGCGGCGTCCATGAGTCCGGCCGTGGACCGCCGAAGCAGCCGCACGCCGACGAAGACGATGTTCACCGCGACCGCCAAAGCGATGATCGGGTCGAGCCGTTCCCACCCCGTGAGTGCCACGACGACGACCCCGATCAGGACACCGCCGGTGGTCCACAGGTCGGTGACCAGGTGGTGAGAATCGGCGATCAGGGCCAGGGATCCGTGCGCTGTGCCCACTCGGTAGAGGATCAGGGCCACGATGCCGTTCAGCACCGAGGCGATGACCGAGATGACCAGGCCCAAGCCGACCTCGGACAAGGGTTGGGGATTGAGCAGTCTCTCCACGGCCGAGATCACGATCATGGTGGCGGCCACCACGATCATGGCCCCCTCGACGAGGGCCGAGAAGTACTCCGCCTTCCCGTGGCCGAACTGATGGCCGGAGTCGGGGGGCCGACTCGCGGTCCGGAGGGCGACGATCGCCACTGCCGCAGCGGCGATGTTCACCAGGGATTCGAGCGCGTCGGACAACAGCCCGACCGACCCGGTGACCCACCAGGCACCCAGTTTCAGGGCGAGCACGACGAATCCCGTGATCAACGACAGCACCCCGTACCGGGACAGGTCGGTGAGTTCGTGCGACTTGTCGCTCACGAGATCAGGTCCTCCGGAAGGTGGTCGACCCGGTTGTGCGAATGCAGCCACCAGTCCGGCAGAAAGGGCATGGGGCGGTACTGAAGATGCGAGATCCCGGTGTGCTGGGTGTGGATGGCCACGACACTCCAGGGACCCTTCTCGAAGACGTACTCGAAGATCGCCTCGATCACTCCGGCATGGCAGACGACCAGGACCTTCTCGTTCTCCAACTCCTCGGCGACCTCGCGGTCCCCGAACCGGTCGCGGGCGGGCACGAGATGCTCCACGAAGGATCCGACCCGCGACCGGAACTGCATCCAGGACTCTCCGCCGTCGGTCACGGGCTCGTAAGGCCGCAGAGTGCCCCACATGTCCGGGACGTAGGGCATGAGCTCGGTGTCGGGAACGGGTCGGCCGTCGGGATAGGCGGTGCCGATCTCGCGGAGGCGATCGTCGGGGGTCACCGAGATGCCGCACGCTGCAGCCACCGCCGCAGCGGTCTCGGTGGCCCGCGCCACGGTGCTGGCGTAGATCTGGGTGGGCTCGATGCGGCGGGAGACGTACTCGGCGGCCCGTTCCGCCTGCCGCCGGCCCAGATCGGTCAGGGGCTCGTCGCGGTGCGTGGCGGTCAGATCGGCAAGGTTGACGTGGCTCTGACCATGCCGCATCAGGTACACATGCACGCACTGACTGTAGTGGCGCGCGGGGAGGTCGTCCGGTCACGCCACCCCGCGGCACCGGTATTGCACGCTGATGCGTGCCCCGACGTGCCGTCGGCTCTTCGGGACGGCGTGATCCCAGGTGCGCTGACACGAGCCGCCCATGACCAGGAGATCGCCGTGGCCCACCGTCAGGCGGACGGACCGGCCCCCGCCACGGGGTCGCAGGAGGAACACCCGGGGACTGCCGAGCGACAGCACCGCCACCAGGGTGTCGTCGTGCCGGCCGCGGCCGATCCGGTCACCGTGCAAGGCGACACTGTCGTCGCCGTTCCGGTAGAGGCACAGACCGGCCGACACGAACGGATCCGACGGCTGTTCGTAGTGCCGGTTGAGTTCATCGCGGATGTCGAGCAGGGTCCGGTTTCCGGCCTGTTCGGCGCGGGGGAACCACGCGGTCAATCGCGGGACCGCGACCACGCTGTCGTACATGCGGCGTTCGTCGGCTCGCCAGGCGATCTGGTCGTGCAGTTCCTCGTAGAGGGCGTCGGCATGGGGCAACCATCCGGGTACGTAGTCGATCCAGGCACCCTCGGACAGCGGACGACGGGCATCCGCCGGCCACGCGCGGAACGTCTGCAGGTCGTGGTCCCACAGCCCGGTCTGCCAGCTCATGGCTACTCGCGCAGGTCGACGTCGGGGAAGGCGGTGTCATCGAGGAACTCGTCGTCGACCTCGGGTCCGTCGGGAGATTCCGCTTCGACGGCACGAAGGACGGAATGGACGATGTCGTGGCTGTACCCCCGTCGCGCCAGCATCGCCGTCAGCCGCCGCCGACGAACCTCCAGGGGGACGGACGTGTTCCACCTTCGACGCGCCAACGCCAGGGCTGAGGCCCGCTCGTCGTCGGCGTCGACGGTCGCCATCGCCTCGGTCACCAGGTCGCGGGGAACCCCACGTTCCCGCAGCTTCGCCTGCATGGCCCGCCGACTCCAGCCGCCCCGGTGACGCCGACTCTCGGTGAAGGCGGCGGCGTACTCGGCGTCGTCGATCAGTCCGAGTTCCGTGAACCGGTCCAGAACCGCCTCCGCGACCTCCGCAGGCACCGACTTCGCGGCCAGCGCCTTCTCGAGTTCGGCGCGCGTTCGCGCAGAGCCTGTCAGTCGACGCAGGACGATCGTCCGGGCCAGGGCCTCTGGATCGCCGTCCTGCGTCGACATGGTCACAGATCGATCGGGGACGGCGGCAACAACTCATCGATGGGCGTGTCCGACAGGTCCACCTCGTCGGCCGGCGCGTCGACCCGCGGGATGATCCCCAGGGTCTCCTTGATCCGCTTCTCGATCTCGTCGGCCAGGTCGGGGTTGTCCCGCAGGAAGGCCCGCGCGTTCTCCTTGCCCTGGCCCAGCTGATCGCCGTCGTAGGTGTACCAGGCACCCGACTTACGCACGATGTTGTTGTCGACGCCGAGGTCGATCAGGCTGCCTTCGCGCGAGATCCCCTCGCCGTAGAGGATGTCGAACTCCGCCTGCTTGAACGGCGGCGCGACCTTGTTCTTCACGACCTTGACCCGGGTGCGGTTGCCGACCGCCTCGGTGCCGCCCTTCAGGGTCTCGATGCGCCGGACGTCGAGACGCACCGACGAGTAGAACTTCAGCGCCCGACCACCGGTGGTGGTCTCGGGGGAGCCGAACATAATTCCGATCTTCTCGCGCAACTGGTTGATGAAGATCGCCGTCGTGTGCGACGTGTTGAGGGCACCCGCCATCTTGCGCAGGGCCTGGCTCATGAGTCGGGCCTGCAGACCGACGTGGCTGTCCCCCATCTCGCCCTCGATCTCGGCGCGCGGCGTCAGGGCGGCGACCGAGTCGACGACGATGAGATCGATGGCCCCGGAGCGCACCAGCGTGTCCGTGATCTCGAGAGCCTGCTCACCGGTGTCGGGCTGTGACACGTAGAGGCTGTCGAGGTCCACCCCGAGCCGTCCGGCGTACAGCGGATCGAGGGCGTGCTCGGCGTCGATGAACGCCGCGATCCCCCCCTGCTTCTGCACGCTGGCGATGGCATGGAGCGCGACGGTCGTCTTGCCGGAGCTCTCCGGTCCGTAGATCTCGATGATCCGGCCGCGGGGCAGGCCGCCGATCCCCAGGGCCACGTCGAGGGCGATCGCACCGGTGGGGATCACCTCGATGGGCGCCCGGCTCTCCTCGCCCAGCCGCATGATGGAACCACGGCCGAACTGCCGCTCGATCTGGGCGAGCGCGTTGTCCAGCGCCTTCTCCCGATCGGATGCCGCCTTGGCGGCGGCCTTGTCGGTGACGCCGTCGTTCTTGTCCGCGGACCGGCCGTTCGCTGCAGCCATGGTGGGATCCTCCTGTGTCGGGTGCCGTTGACACCGAACCGTAGGTCGGGGGTCCGACAGATCCGTGGGTCGGCGCGCGATCTGTGGACAACGCGTCGGTCACGGCCCTGCCGGGCATCCGCTCGTGCGGACTCTCCGACCATAAGCGAACAGATGTTCGAACGGCAATCACCACCGTCCCGCGTGTCGCCGACCGCAGGGTCGGGCCCGACCGTCCGGTCAGCGCAGGCCCTGCGGCACGTCCACCTGGGCACAGACGGCGCGCCACACGTCCTTGGCGCTCTCGCCGTCGGCGAGTGCCTGGGCCACGGTGCGACCCGCCAACTCCGCCATCGCGAAGTCACTGGCCCACGAGGCGACGTACGCAGGGCCGAAGACCTCGTCCATCCGCCGCCAGAATTCCGTGAGTCGCACGGCGCCAGTGTCGCACCCCGGATCCCTCCGGGCTTTGGCCAGACTCCGCTCCGCCAGGCACCATGGCCGGGTGGACCACGGACCGGCGCAGTTCTCGCCTCTCATCCGACGGTGGTTCACCGAGTCCTTCCCCGCCCCCACACCGGCGCAGGCCGGGGCCTGGGAGGCCATCGCCTCGGGCGCCCACACCCTGGTCGTGGCACCCACCGGCTCCGGCAAGACCCTGGCAGCGTTCCTGTGGGCCATCGACCGCCTCATCACCGAGGGCCCCGGGCAGGGAACCCGGGTGCTGTACGTGTCGCCGCTCAAGGCGCTCGCCGTCGACATCGAACGGAACCTGCGCAGCCCCCTCGCGGGCCTGATGCGGCTCGATCCCGACCTGGCGCCCATCACCGTGGGGGTCCGCACCGGCGACACCTCACCCATGGAACGCCGCCGCCTGGTGACCCATCCGCCGGACATCCTGATCACGACCCCGGAGTCGCTGTTCCTGATGCTCACCTCCGGCGCTCGGGACACCCTGGGCGACGTCGACACCGTGATCGTGGACGAGGTCCATGCCCTGGCCGGGAACAAGCGCGGGTCGCACCTGACGCTGTCCCTGGCGCGGTTGGACCGGTTGGCCCCGGACATCCAACGCATCGGATGTTCGGCGACGGTGCGCCCCGTCGAGGTGGTCGCCGACTTCCTGACCGGCGGCCGCGAGGCCCGCGTGGTGGCCCCACCCCCGGACAAAGACTTCGACCTGACCATCACCGTCCCTGTCCCCGACCTCGCCAATCCCCCGGTCCCCGCCGACGATGACGAAGCCCGGAACCCGTCGATCTGGCCCCACGTCGAACAGGCGATCGTCGACCGGATCGAGCACACCTCCTCGACCCTGGTGTTCACCAACTCCCGACGCCTGTCCGAGCGGCTCACGACGAGACTGAACGAGTTGTGGCTCGAGCAGCCCGAACCGACCGGACCGCGGCCGCCCGCCGAGGTCATGGCCCAGGCGGGCGCGTCGCGGGGCGCCGAGCCGGTCCTCGCGCGAGCCCATCACGGCAGTGTGAGTCGCGAGCGGCGCCGCGAGATCGAGGACGACCTGAAGGCCGGCCGGCTGCGAGCCGTCGTGGCGACCAGCACCCTGGAACTCGGCATCGACATGGGCGCGGTCGATCTGGTGATCCAGGTCCAGAGCCCGCCCGGGGTGGCCTCGGGGCTGCAGCGGGTCGGCCGCGCCGGGCATCAGGTCGGGGCGGTGTCGCGCGCAGTGGTCTACCCGACCCACCGCGGCGACCTGTTGGCCGCTGCCGTGACTGTCGACGGCATGCTCGCCGGCGACCTCGAACCGGTCACCCCACCCCGGCACCCTCTGGACGTCCTGGCGCAGCAGATCGTGGCGGCACTCGCCATGGACGACTGGGACGTCGACGACCTCTACGGCCTGATCCGCAGTGCATGGCCCTACCGCGCACTGCCCCGTTCCGCCTATGAAGGTGTCCTGGACATGCTGGCCGGGCGCTACCCGTCGGAGGAATTCGCCACCCTGCGGCCCCGCATCCTGTGGGACCGGGCCGCAGGCACTCTCGCGGGTCGACCCGGCACCGCGCGGCTGGCCGTCACCAACGCGGGTACGATCCCCGACCGGGGCCACTTCGGGGTCTTCCTCGCCGGGGCCGACCGCGACCGCCGGGTGGGCGAGCTCGACGAGGAGATGGTCTACGAGTCCCGCGTGGGCGATGTCTTCGCCCTGGGAAGCACAAGCTGGCGCATCGAGGACATCACCCCGGATCGGGTACTGGTGACCCCCGCCCCCGGCGCCCCGGCCCGACTCCCGTTCTGGCACGGGGACACCGTGGGGCGGCCCTATCCCCTGGGTCGGGCTCTGGGCGAATTCCTCGATCGGTACGCGAGCGGCGACACCGCTCTCCCCAGGCCCCTGGACCCCTCGGCCACCGACAACCTGGCGGCGTATCTGGACGAGCAACTGCGAGCGACCGGGACCCTCCCGGGCGCGACCGCCATCACGATCGAACAGTTCACCGACGAACTCGGCGATCGGCGGGTGATCCTTCACTCCCCGTTCGGTGCCCGAGTCCACGCACCGTGGGCGTTGATCATCGCCGACCGGATCGAGAACCGGTTCGGGATCGACGGCCAGGTGATGGCGGCGGACGACGGCATCGTGCTGCGTCTCCCTGACGATGGTTCGCTGGACTCACTGCCGGCGCTGACCGAGGTGATCGCCGTCGATCCCGACGAGGTCACCAGCCGCCTCACGTCGCTGATCGGGGGTTCGGCGCTGTTCGCTTCACGGTTCCGGGAGTGCGCCGCACGGGCCCTCCTGTTCCCCCGACGCGACCCCCGTCGCCGGTCACCCCTGTGGCAGCAGCGGCAGCGTTCCGCCCAACTACTGTCGGTGGCGGCGGGGTATCCGGACTTCCCGATCGTGCTCGAGACGGTGCGGGAATGTCTGCAGGACGTCTACGACCTCGAGGGGCTGACGGATCTGCTGCGAGCCCTGGACTCAGGCGCGGTGCGGGTCACCGAGGTCGTGACGCCCACACCGTCGCCGTTCGCCCGGTCGCTGCTCTTCGGCTACGTCGCGGCCTTCTTGTATGAAGGCGATTCGCCCCTGGCCGAACGCAAGTCCGCAGCTCTGGCGCTCGATGACGCACTCCTGACCGAGTTGCTCGGAACGGCGGATCTGCGCGAACTGCTGCACCCTGACGCGCTGCCCGACGTCGAGGGTCGGCTGCAGCGACTGGCCGACCGGGCGGCGACGACGACCGAGGCGGCGTGGGACATGGTGCGCCGGATCGGCCCATTGCGGATCGACGAGTGCGGGGACCGGGGGTTGACCGTCGACCGCCTGTCGGAGTTGGGCGCGTCACGTCGCGTGATCCGGTTCCACCATGCAGGCGGTGAGTGGGTCGCCGTGTCCGAGGACGCCGGGATGCTGCGCGACGCCCTGGGAGTCGCACTGCCGACAGGGCTGCCCGAGGCTTTCCTGGAGGTGCGGCCCGATGCGGCGCGTGACCTGCTCCTGCGGTTCGCCGGGTGCCATGGACCCTTCACCGCCGACGACGTGGCCGCCCGGTTCGGTCTGGGAGTGGCGGTCGCCCGGGATCAGCTCGACTCCCTGACCCGTTCCGGTGTGCTTCTGAGCGGCGCGTTCCGTCCGGGCGGGAGCGGCACGGAGTATGTGCATCCCGATGTGCTGCGTGCGGTGCGGCGCGCCTCGGCCGCTCGCTACGCCGACGAGATCGAGCCGGTCGATCACGCGGCCTTCGCGGGTTTCCCGGCCCGTTGGCAGAGTGTCGGCGTCGGCCTTCCGGCTCGGGGCCGCGACGGCCTGTTGGACGTCATCGACCAACTCGCGGGGGCGCCACTTCCCGCATCGCAGTTGGAGTCGCTCATCCTGCCGTCGCGTGTCGTCGACTACGACCCCGCGCTCCTGGACGACCTGACCACCAGCGGCGAGGTCGTGTGGTGGGCGCTGGATCCGCTGCCCGGCGATGCGTGGATCTGCCTGGCGCCGCGCGACCTGGCACCGCCCCTGCTGCCCACACCCGAGGTCGCCGAGGCGGATGCACCGATCCTGACCGCGTTGGGGCGGGGCGGATGGTTCGCCGACCAACTGGCGGCGCAACTGTCGGCGGAGGGTCGTCCGATGGGTGCCGACGACGTGGACGAGGTCCTGCAGCGCCTGCTGTGGGCCGGGCTGATCACCAACGATACGCTCGCGCCCGTGCGGAACCGGACGGGGCACAAGGCGCGCCCCCGACGGACCGTGGGGCGCCGACGGGTCCGGATCGCGCCTCGACCGGGTCGGACCGTGACCGGCAGATGGTCGGCGCTGCCGACCCCCACGGCCGACGACCCAGGGGCGTCTCTGGCGGTGGCGGAGATCCTGCTGAACCGGCACGGACTCGTCACGCGCGGCATCGTGGAATCGGAGCGCCGGGCGTTCGCGGTGCAGTACCGGTCGTTGGCGGCGCTCGAGGACAAGGGGCTATGTCGTCGGGGGTACTTCGTCGAGGGCTTGGGGGGCGCCCAATTCGCGTTGAGTGCTGCGGCCGACGAGGTCAGGTCGGCGCCGGGCGACTCCGGAGCGCAGGTTCTGGCGGCCGCCGATCCGGCGCAGCCCTATGGGGCGGCGCTCCCGTGGCCGGACCCGCCCGGAGGTGCCGGGCGCCCGGGGCGCAAGGCGGGGGCGGTGGTGGTCCTGACCGCCGGGCAACCGGGTCTCTACCTCGAGCGCGGGGGCGGGAGTGCCCTGCTGTGGCCTGGCGATATCTCGGAAGGTGACCCCGCGACGGCAGTCGCGGCCCTGGCCGAGGCCGTGCGATCCGGGGCGGTCCCCCCGCTCGCCCTGAAGCGCATCAACGGGGTGGCGCCGGACGCACGTCACATCGAGGTGTTCGAGGCAGCAGGTGCGGTGCTGTCCCCCGGGGGATTGCGCCTGCGCGCGTAGGTCCGCAGGGCTACGCCGTGCCGCCGTCGGGGCGGTGGCTGTCCATCTCGGCGAGGAAGCGTTCCACCTGGGCGCCGATGGCGTCGGCGTCGGGCAGGGGCGAGCCGCCGCCCTCTTCCGCGGCGTCGGCGTCGCCGGCCACGCCGGCGTCGTACTGGGCCTCGAGCGCGGTGAGCAGGGGCACGAACTCCTCGGACTCATGCGTCTGTCGGTCGATCTCGGAGTCGGCCTGACGTGCCGCGTCCTCGAGTTCGTCGGTGGGCAGGACCAGTCCCGCCGCACCCGACAGGGCGCGCAGTAGGGCGATCGCGGCCCGGGGGTATTCGAACTGCACGAGATAGTGCGGCACCTGGACGGCGAGTCCCATGGCGTCGTGCCCGGCCTCGCCGAGACGGAGCTCGAGGAGGGCGGCGATGTGTCCCGGGATCTCGAGCTCGCCGAGGGTCGACGTGTGCCCGCGGATCAGGTCGGGGCTGGTGGCGTGGAACGTCACCCCGACCGGCCGGGTGTGCGGCGCCGGCCAAGGGATGCCGATGAGTCCGACGGTGAGATCGACGCCCAGGTCGTCGACGATCTCGAGCACCTCGTCGACGAACGCGTTCCACCGGTAGTCGGGCTCGGGGCCGCTGAGCAGAAGGAACCGGGTCCCCCGCTCATCGGTCACCTCGTGCAACTGCACGGTGGGCATATCGACGTCGGTGAACCGATCGACGTTGTAGGTCATGCGCGGTCGCCGCGCCCGGTAGTCGATGATCGTGTCGGGGTCGAACTCCCCGAGCAGCCGCGTCTCGCAGGTGTCGAGCAGATGCGAGACCGCCGTCTGCGCCGCCGATCCGGCATCCATGAACCCCGACAGGCTGTGCACCAGGACCAGGCGCCCGTCACCGGGACTGGGCTCGTCCATCCATTGGAACAACCGGGTCATGGCCGCACCACCCCGATGTTGAACCGAGTGGTTCCCAGCGTGCTCATGAGCCGGATCCAGAGCAGCAGGTAGGACTCGGTGCCGCGGGCGGCGGAGATGTCGCCGAGGTCGATCACCTGGTCGGCCGTCCAGCCGAGGTCGGCCAGCACTGCGCGGACGCTGTCCTTGGCGGAATCGTCGTTGCCGCAGAGGAACACCTGATGGTCGGCGCCGAGCCCGCGCGGGTCGACCATCACATCGGTGTTGACCGTGTTGAGCACCTTGACCACCGCGTTGTCGGGCAGCAATGTCTGCAACTGTTCGCCGAGACTCACGCCGTCGGGGTGGACGACGGCGACACCGTCGCTGAAGTCGAGCGGATTCGCCACATCCCACACGACCGAGGACCCCAGGGCGGGACGCACGGTCTGGAGGATCGAGGCACTCGCGAGTCCGGGGGTGGCGTTGATGACGAGGTCCTCGTCGCCGGCGACGTCGAGATAGGACCCGACCCGGGCCCCCGGATGGTCGCCCGACCACGCGGCGAGCGCCGCTGAGCCGGCATCGCGGGACCCGACCGACACCTGATGGCCGGCCTTGGCGAGGGCGGTCGCCAGAGTGGTGCCGACCTGCCCTGCCCCCAGGACGCCGATGCGCACCTCAGGCAGCCAGGATGTGCGCCGCCTGCGACCGGCCCGCGGCCCGGGCCTCTTGCACGGCCGCCTGCCGTCCGGCCGCGGCAAGCACGTCGGAGAGGGGGGCGGACAGGGCACCACAGATGGCGGAGAGGAGTTCGGAGGAGGCTTCTTTCTGTCCTCGCTCGACTTCGGACAGGTAACCCAGACTCACCTTGGCGTCGCTGGACACCTCGCGCAGAGTCCGGCCTTGGTCCTGCCGACGTTTGCGCAGTTCAGCGCCGATGATCTCACGGACGACGATCACAGTCCCACCTCCTTCCGACGATGACACCCTGCTGGGTGCCACGTGGGAGGCGAGTCCGTCTCCCACTGCGACAACCGCGACGCTACCGCCTCGGTCCGACACGTGCCCGGCGGTGTCCGGCACATGGGTCACAACCGGGGACCCCTCGCGGGTCATTCCCGATCGGTGACCTCGGCCGCGACCGTCAGGTCTCGGGCACGCACAGCACCGTGTCTAGCACAGACCGTGACGACTTCGAGGGCAACAGCGACCACCGTGGCGCGGACGGCCGCACGATCTCCGGAAGCGACAACCTCCACGACCCCCGATCGACCGGCACACCACCAGCCGACGAGGGCGAACCCCGGTTCCCGGCCGCCGTGCGGCTCGGGCCCCGCGACCCGGGGGGTCGCCACGCCGATGTCGGCCCCGGTCAACGCGGCCACCCGACGGGCCATCTCGCCAGCGACCGCCGGGTGCACCGGACCGACCTCGGCAAGCAGCGCGGCGGGTACTCCCAGCAGGTCGGTCTTGGCCGAGATCGCATACGTGACCACTCCCCCGACGAACACCTCCGAACTGCCGGCTGCCTCGCTCAGCGCGACACACACCCCACCGCCGGTGAGGGACTCCGCGGCTGCGACGGTGCGTCCGGCATCGCGCAGCGCGGGCACGGCGTCGGTCACGGGCGGAAGGCCTCGCGCACCAGGTCGCCACGACGGCGCACCGCCAGCGCCCGCCCCGCGTAGTCGATCCCCGTCACGACCGTGAGCACGACCGCGACGGCCATGACCAGGGTGCGTACCGTCACCCACACCCCCGTCAAGGGCAGCAGGTACATGGTGATGGCCAGCATCTGGCTGACGGTCTTGGCCTTGCCGCCCCGGCTGGCCGGGATGACCCCGTCGGAGATGACGGCGAACCGCAGCACGGTGACGATCACCTCGCGACCGATGATCACGACCGTGACCCACCACGGCAGCAGCTGTAGCCAGGACAGGCCGATCAGGGCAACCCCGGTGAGCGCCTTGTCGGCGATCGGATCGGCGACCTTGCCGAACGTGGTCACCAGGTCGTAGCGACGAGCCAGCCACCCGTCGACCCAGTCGGTGAGCGAGGCGACCAGGAACACGACCGCGGCCGCGATCCGCAGGGTGGGGTTCGTGCCGTCCTCGGCCAGCAGGAGCCACGCGAATACCGGCACGAGCACCAGCCGCAGCGCGGTCAGGGCGTTGGGTGCGTTCAGGTTCGACGGTTTCGACGAGGTGGTCTCGCTCACGGGGCCACCACACCCGTCAGGTCGATCCCGTCGGAGTCGGTGATCACGATGTCGACCAAGTCGCCCGGTTCGGCATCCACCCCCGCGAGCGTGGTCTCGCCGTCGTCGGGTCCCTGGAACTCACAGCAGCCCACCGACCCTTCACGGCTCGTGCGTTCCACCAGCAGCGTGGCGGTCGTCCCGATCCGGTCGGCGGCACGTTGGGCGCTCACTGCCTCGGCGAGGCTCGCGACCCGATCCACCCGGGCGACGATCTCGTCGGGATCGACGTGGTCGGCCAGCCCTTCGGCTTCGGTGCCGTCCTCGTCGGAGTACCCGAACACGCCGACGGCGTCGAGCTCCGCGCAACCCAGGAAGTCCTCGAGGATGGCGACGTCCTCGTCCGTCTCGCCGGGGAAGCCGACGATCACATTGCTGCGGATCCCGGCGCCGGGGACACGACCGCGGATGGTGCCGATGAGCTCGAGGAACGACTCGCTGTCCCCGAACCGGCGCATGCGGCGCAGCAGTGGACCGCTGGCATGTTGGAACGACAGGTCGAAGTACGGCGCCACTCCGGGAGTCGCCACCATCGCCTCGATCAACGTTGGCCGGATCTCGGCCGGCTGGAGGTAGGACACCCGCACGCGATCGACCAGCGTTGCCACCTGCGACACGAGGGAGTCCAGTGCCCGGGGATCGCCGAGGTCCTTGCCGAAAGACGTCGAGTTCTCACTGACGAGAATCACCTCGCGCACGCCCTCGTCAGCGAGACCCGCCACCTCGGCGACGATCTCGTCGGGCGAGCGAGACACGAACGAACCGCGGAACCTCGGGATGGCGCAGAACGCGCAACGCCGGTCGCAGCCCGAAGCGATCTTGACCGGAGCGACGGGTCCACGTCGAAGCCGCGTCCGCCGACTACCGGGAAGGTCGAGGACGGGTTCGTGCCCCGGGGGTCGGGCCCGTCGCGCCACCGGCGTCACGGGCAGCAGGGTCCGACGATCGACGGGGGTGTGGGACTCGACCCGCTCCCCGGCAAGCACCCGCGCGACGGTCTCGCCCATGGTGGCGTACCCATCGAACCCCACGACCGCATCGACCTCGGGAAGTTCGCCGGCCAACTCCTTGCCGTAGCGTTCCGCCAGGCACCCCACCGCGATCACCGGGCGACCGTCGGTGACCGACCCGAGAAGTGTGTCGATGGACTCCTGCTTCGCCTCGGCCACGAAGCCACAGGTGTTCACCATGATCACGTCGGCACCGGCCTCGTCGGTGGTGACGTCGTAACCGGCGGCTGTCAAGGTGGCGGCGAGTTCATCGCTGTCGACGTCGTTGCGCGCACACCCCAGGGTCACCAACGCAACGGAACTCACCCGTCGAGGGTATTGCCCCGGCGGGGCCGCTTGCACGCGTCACTCGCCCCGCAGGGCGGCGAGGATCTCGCCGACCTGGTCCGGTTTCACCAGCACC
The DNA here is from genome assembly GCA_046330625.1 of Candidatus Nanopelagicales bacterium. GTDB lineage: Bacteria > Actinomycetota > Actinomycetes > S36-B12 > CAIWTL01. The sequence goes on along the minus strand of JAXLSJ010000009.1, from coordinate 88,020 downwards.
TCGCGAGCCTTGGACCCTTCCGACGGTCCCACGATCCCGCGGGATCTCCATGATGTCCATGAGCCGTCCCGCCTTCGCGAAGCCCACCCGCAGGCGGCGTTGCAGCATCGAGGTCGAACCCAACTGGGTGTCGACGACCAGTTCGACCGCCTGACACAGCAGGTCGAGATCGTCGCCGATCTCCTCGTCGACCTCCCCCTTGCGGGACCCGGCGCTCGTGACATCGTCGCGGTACTGGGGAGCACGTTGGTCCTTGCAGTGCTGGACCACGGCCCGGATCTCGGTCTCGGCGACGAACGCGCCTTGGATCCGCACCGACTTGCTCGCCCCCATCGGCAGGAACAGCCCGTCGCCCTGACCCACGAGCTTCTCGGCGCCCGGCTGGTCCAGGATGACCCGGCTGTCGGCGAGGCTGGAGGTCGCGAAGGCCAACCGGCTGGGAACGTTGGCCTTGATCAGACCGGTCACGACATCGACGCTCGGACGCTGGGTGGCCAGGACCAGATGGATACCCGCGGCCCGCGCCAACTGCGTGATGCGCACGATCGATTCCTCGACGTCGCGGGGCGCCACCATCATGAGGTCGGCGAGTTCGTCGACGATCACCACGAGGTACGGATACGGCTCGAGCACCCGCTCGGTGCCCGGCTTGGGCTGGAGACTCCCGGCCTTCACGGCCCGGTTGAAGTCGTCGATGTGACGGAAGCCGAACTGCGACAGGTCGTCGTAGCGCAGATCCATCTCCTTGACGACCCACTGCAGTGCGTCGGCGGCACGCCGGGGGTTGGTGATGATGGGCGTGATCAGGTGCGGGATGCCCTCGTAGGCGGTGAGCTCGACACGCTTGGGATCGATGAGGATCATCCGCAGTTCGCTCGGCGTGGAGCGCATGAGCAGCGAGGTGATGAACGCGTTGATGCAGGAGGACTTGCCCGCGCCGGTGGCCCCGGCCACGAGGAGGTGGGGCATCTTCGCCAGGTTGGCGCACACGTAGCCACCTTCGACGTCCTTGCCGAGCCCCACGAGCAGCGGATGGTGGTCGCCGGTGGCGACCGGGGAACGCAGCAGGTCGCCGAGGGTGACCCATTCGCGGTCGGTGTTGGGGATCTCGATCCCGATGGCGCTCTTGCCGGGGATCGGGCTCAGGATGCGGACATCGGCCGATGCGACGGCGTAGGCGATGTTCTTCGACAGTGCCGTGACGCGTTCGACCTTGACCGACGGCCCGAGCTCGATCTCGTAGCGCGTGACCGTGGGGCCCCGCTGGAACCCGGTCACCCGGGCGTCGATCTCGAACTGGCGCAGCACCTCGGTGAGCGCCTCGACCACCGTCTCGTTGGCAGCGGTGGCCCGTCGCGGCGGCGGGGCAGCGCTCAGGGTGCCGGGATCGGGAAGTGCGTAGGTGTCGTCCTCGGTCAGCCTCAGTTGCTCGATCTTGGTGTCGGGACCTTCGGGGAGCAGCACCGGCGACGGACGCGGCGGGGCCGTGCGGTCGACCACGTCGACCTCCGAGGTCGGGGGGTCGGCGGGCAGCACGACCTCATCGGCAGCGCGCGCCACCACGGGGCTGGCGAAGGGTTCGTCTCCCTCGAGCGGGCCCTCGGGCTCGGGGCGACGCCGGGCCGCGCTCAGCCGGTCCTTGGCCGCCCGCAGCCGGACCGGGATCTGATGGAATGGCGTGGCGGTGAGGATCATCACCCCCACGAAGAACAGCAGCAGCATGAGGATGACCGCCAGGACGGCTCCCACGCTGGTCACGAACGGAGCGGTCACGAGCCATCCGATGACTCCGCCCGCCTCGCCGATGGCGTCGAGCCCTTTGGTGGGGCTCGGCGATCCGGCGGCCACCGCACGCAGTCCCAGGAACGACACCAGGACCGCCCCCCAACCGACCAGCAGTCGGCCCGTGTGCTGTGGTTGATCGGGATGTCGGAGCAGCCGCCAGGCGATCCACAGCAGCGCCAGGGGCAGGATCCAGTGGGCGAGGCCTACGAGGCCCTGCGTCAGGAGGGCGATGGCGCCGGCCACCGGGCCATCGGCGGAGAACCAGGACACGGTCGCGGTGACGACGGCCGCGAGGATGAACGTGAGCCCGAGACCATCGCGCAGGTCGGCGGGGTCGATTTCCTCGTCCTTGCCGATCGAGCGCACCAGCCGACCGATCAGGTGAGCGGTGCCCATCCATGCCCCCCGCAGGAGTCGGCCGAGCGCGGCGAACAGCTTGGCGACAGGGCCGGGACCGGACGGCTGGGGGGAAGCGGTCTTGGCCGTCCGGGCAGAGCTCGACGCGGCCTTGGACGACGACTTGGACGTCGACGATGACGTTGACGACTTCTTCGGGCGCGACGACGCTTTGGACCGGGTGGCCATGGGTTGACTGTAGTTCTCCGCCGGGCCGCCGCCCGTGACCGAAACGCCCCACCCCGGTGGTCGAGCGAAGCCGAGACCCACCACCCGCGGAGTTGAGCGAGACCACCGCCCGCGGGTTGAGTAGGCGCGCCAGCGCCGTATCGAAACCCACCCCCAGGTGGTCGAGCGAAGCCGAGACCACCACACCCGGCCCGACGGCCAAGCCCCGATGGTCGAGCGGAGCCGAGACCCCGGCACTGACGCGCAGTGACGGTCACCCGACGACCCGCACACGAAACTGCCGTATTGGCGCCGGTCGGCGGCCGGCATTCCGAGGCGCGCTGGATCGTGTCGCAATGGACGCCACAAAGAGTGCCCCCATGGCGTCACGATCGTGCGCGGGCTCGCGAACCGACTGCTCGGACGGCCGTCAAGACGGCATGAACGGGCGCGCTTCCTGGCCGGGCGCGAACCACCCGGTGGTCGAGCGGAGCCGACACCCCCCGCGGGTTGAGGAGGCGCGCCAGCGCCGGTATCGAAACCCACCGCCGACCGGTCGAGCGAAGCCGAGACCCCACGGGTTCTCGCCAGATTCCGGAGATTCGGCGGCGTGTCCTCGACATCGATCGAACATGTGTTCGAATGGTCATGAACCCGAACGAGCGGCGGACCCCACCGGGCACGGTGATGCGCAGTCGCCCGCTGGCGACGGCGAAGTCGGCGGTGAGTTGCTGGCGAAGGGCAGGGTCGTGTCCGGCGACGTCCGCGCCCTGGTAACCGCCTTCCGGGACCGTGACCGGCACCGGCCTGGCGGCGGGGTTGGTCGAGGGGCGGTGCTGACGGATCGGTTGACGGTCCGGCCCGGTTGCATACCGCGTTGGACGCCGAGATCGGGCGCACGGTGCTGGCGGCGGAAGCCGCGGACGTGTTACCGCATGCCCCGGTCACCCATCTGGAGCGGTCGGCGTCCTGGTCGCGGGTCACCCGGAGCCGGACGGTGACCGCTGCCCCTTCACCGACCGGCACCGTGACGTGGGCCGGTTGTGGCGGTGCGGGACGGTGTCCACCGACGTCGTCGCCGCCCTGGCACGCGGGCTACGGCGAGTGAGTTCGACGTCGAGTGCCAGATCGTCTCGGCAGTCCTGCCCAGCCTGGATCGCTTGTCGGTGGCGGCGGTGAAACTGGTCGTCGCCCATGCGTTGGACCTTCTCCACCCCGATGACCGCGACGCCGCCGAACAGGCGGACTACGACCGACGGTCGCTGTCGTGGACCCACCACGGGGGCATGACCATGATCACCGCCGATCTGCCCGGGATCGACGGAACCGCGGTCACCGCCGCCTTGACCGCCCTGGCCGAATCACTGCGCCGCGACGGTGACGGGTTGACCCTCGCCCAGCGTCGCGCGGATGCGTTGATCACCCTGGTCAACGCCGCCGCCGCCCACGACGACCTGCCCGCCACAGCGTCCGGGCTGCCGGTGGCGGCCACGATCACCATCGGAGTGGCCGAGGCCGACCGCGTCGCCTCGGCAGCCCCACGCCCGACCTCGACCGATCTCGCCACCCAGGTCCGAGACGGTGCCGACCCCGCCACCATCGCCGGCACCCCCGGGCGGGACACCACCCTCGGCGACGCCGCCACCCGCTTCGCACTGTGCACCGGCACCTGGACCGGCGCCCTGATCGACGACCGCGCCCGCCGCGAACTCCCGATCTCCCAGGCACTGGCCGCCACTCGCACCCAACCCTTGGCCGTAGGCCGCGCCACCCGCCTGGCCACCCCCGCCCAACGCATCGCCCTGGCGTTACGCGACCGCGGCTGCCTCCTGTGCAACCGGCCCGCCGGCGAATGCCAGACCCACCATGTGACCCCCTGGGCGCAAGGCGGCACCACCGACCTCGACCAGATGGTCCTCCTCTGCTGGGCGCATCACCGGCAAGTCGACTTGGGTCGCTGGGAGATTGTGCGCAACACCGACCCCACTCCTGGCGCCACCCTCTGGAAGATCACCCCCACACCCCGCACCCGATGGCGCACCACCAGACAAGCCGCGTGACCGTCCTGGGGATCGGTCCATCGCCGAACGGTCAGGCGGAGCGCTTCCGGGCCGGCGCCTTCTTGGTCACTGACTTTTTGGCGGTGGACTTCTTCGCAGCGGCCCGCTTGGCCGGGGCCTTGGCCGCCGCAGTCTTCGCCGCTGCAGACTTCGCCGCCGCGGTCTTCTTGGTCGGCGCCTTCTTGGCCGACCCAGTCTTGATCGGTGTCGCTTTCGACCCGGCCTTCTTCGCAACCCCCCGCTTCGACCGGGATGTCGACACAGCGGCGGTCTCGGCTTCGCCCGGCCCATCGGCGGCACCGCGCGCCGCCTGGCTGCGCGCCACACTCTCGCGGAGAGCCGCCATCAGGTCCACGACCTGACCTGTGTCGGTCTCGGCCACCTCGGGAGCCGCGATGACCCCCTCACCGCCCGAGAGTTTGCGGTCGATCACGGCCAGCAAGGCTTCGCGATAATCGTCGGTGAACTCGCCGGGATCGAAGTCTGCGGCCATGGTCTCGACCAGTGACTCCGCCATGGCCAGCTCCTGTGGCCGGATGGCCGGTTCCTCGGAGAGGAAGTCGAAGTCCGACGCGCGGATCTCGTCGGGCCACTTCATCGTCTGCAGCACCAACACCCCGTCCCGCACCCGCAGGCACGCCAACTGGGTCCGCTGCCGGATCGCGACCTTGACGATCGCCGTGCGGTCGGTGGAACTCAGTGCCTCGCGCAGCAACACATAGGGCTTCACGGATCGCGGGTCGGGCTCCAGGTAATAGGTCCGGTCGAACAGGATCGGGTCCACCTGGTCCGACGGGACGAACTCGACCACGTCGATGTCGTGTCCGCCTGGCACGGGGAGGTTCTCGAGGTCCTCGGGCTCCATGATGATCCGCCGGCCGGCGTCATCCTCGTAGCCCTTCGAGATCTCGCTGTACGACAGCTGGCGTCCGCAGACCTCGCACTCACGCTTCAGTCGGATCCGGCCCCCGTCCTCGGCGTGCACCTGATGGAAGCGCACGTCGTGGTCCTCGGTCGCCGCATACATCCGGACGGGCACATTGACCAACCCGAATGCCACAGCCCCTTTCCACAGAGCCCTCATTCCGCCAGCATGTCGCCGTGCGCCCCATGCTCGCCACCCCCGGCTCCCAACCAGTCGGGCCGGACTGGGTGTACGAGGTCAAAATGGACGGAATTCGCCTGATTTGCCGCTCCGACGGCATCGGTAACCACCTCACCAGCCGCAACGGCCGGGACCTCACGGCGGCCTTCCCGGAACTCACGGCGGCTCCCCTTCCCGCCGACACGGTCGTCGACGGCGAACTCGTGGCCGCCGGGACCGCGCAGCCACCCACCCTGCAGGACATCGCCCCCCGCATCCATCGCCGGAACCCCGACGCCGCTCTGGTCGCGGCATGCCCGGTCACCTACGTCCTGTTCGACGTGTTGCGTCTGCGTGGCCGCGACGTGAGTGGACTCCCCCTGTCGGAGCGGCGACGACTCCTGGCCGACATCGTCCCGGACGACTCCCCTTGGGTCCTGGCCGACCAGTTCGATGACGGCGCCGCGTTGTGGACGGCCACGAAGGCGGCGGGTTTCGAGGGGGTGATCGCCAAGCGGAGGTCGTCCCGCTACCGGCCCGGCACCCGCAGCCCCGACTGGATCAAGACGCCCCATCGGACCGTGACCGACGCCGCCGTGATGGGGTGGCGCCCCGAGTCAGGTGCGCGCCGCCGGGTGGGCGCCCTGGCGTTGGCACTCCCCCACCACGGAGCCTGGCGATACGTCGGTTCCGTGGGATCGGGCATGACGCAGCCGGTCTCCGACGCCCTGCTGGAAGTGCTCCCTCAGTTGGCGCGCCCCGACCCGCCGACCGAGGCCCCCGACGCCGACCCGGGGACCCGCTGGGTCGACCCGGTGCTGATCGTCAGCGTGCGACATCTGGGCACCACCACCGACGGCCGGTTGCGTCACCCTGTTCTCGTGGCGGTGCGTCCAGACCTGACAGCCGAAGAACTGCTCGACGGTGGCCCGAACCACGGCGAGGAGCAGCCATGACCACCCAGTCGGTGAGCATCGGCGGTCACACCATCCGGGTCACCCACCTCGACCGCGTGATGTACCCGGCCGACGGCACCACCAAGGCGGAGGTTCTGCAGTACCTCGTGGCCGTGGCCGCGCCCCTCGGGGAACAACTCCACGATCGCCTGCTGACCCGCAAACGCTGGCCCCACGGGGTCGCCGAACAGTCGTTCTTCGAGAAGAACCTGCCGGCCGGGACACCGGACTGGATCCCCAGCGCCATGGCGGGGCGCGACCCGATCCGCTACCCGGTACTGCGGGACCCGGTGCCGACCGCGGCGCTGGCGTGGTTCGCCCAGTTGGGCGTCCTGGAGTTCCACGTCCCGCAGTGGCGGGTCACTGAGTCGGGTGGGCCGTTGCCACCGGACCGGATCGTGATCGACCTCGATCCGGGCCCGCCGGCCGGTCTCGCCGAGTGCGCCACCGTGGCGCTGGCAGTTCGGGACGCGGCAGCCGGCGTCGGGCTGACCAGCTCCGCCGTACTGTCGGGCAGCAAGGGCATGCAGGTGTACCTCCCCCTGCCGGAGGCCGGCCCTCTGGCCCGCGGCGCCACGTCGGAGCAGACCTCGCAGTTCGCGCGGTCGCTGGCCGTCACGCTCGAAGAGGCCTTGGGCGACCTGGTGGTGTCTCGGATGACCAAGTCGCTGCGGCCCGGCAAGGTCCTGCTCGACTGGAGCCAGAACAGCGCGGCCAAGACCACCATCGCGCCCTACTCGCCGCGGGGCACCGAGCGGTTCCGCGTGGCAGCCCCCGTGTCGTGGGCCGAGATCGAGGCGGGAGATCTGCGTCAGGTCACCGGGCCCGAGGTCCTGCAACGACTCTCCGACTGAACCGCGATACGCACCTCACGAGCAGGGGCCGGTGAGGGCGCGGGTGCCCACCGGACTCCACAGGCCGTATCCGAGGTAGGTCATCTGCCGATATCGGTAGTTGATCGTCTGGGCGGCGCAGGCGGAAGGGTCCCACTTGCCCCCGGTGCCGCCCGTGGTGACGGCGACGCCCTGGGCGCCGCCCATCTGGCAGTCCACCGTGACGGCGACGCTGTTGGTGGTGCCGCAGCGCCAGTACGTGGCGCGAGTCCCGCTGCCCACGCCAGTGGTGCCGGTCGGGGTGACCAGCACCTGGCGGTAGCCGGTGACCCCGTTGCCGTCGGCGCTCGTCAGGTTCGCGGCACCGCCGTTGACCGTGACCGCTGCGGGGGTGAGTGTGCCGACGCCACTCGTCGTCGTCGTGGGCAGTGCCCCCGGTGCCGCCGTGGCGCACGTCCGCGCGGCCGGCAGGTACACCCCGATGGGGCTACCGGGACTGAAGGCCTGCGGGGTCGCGCCGACCAGTGCCCGATAGGCCGGTGTCCCCGAACCGTCCGGCAGGTTGGTCCCGTAGCCGGTGATGGACGACTGGTCGGAACCCACGGCGTAGGTGCCCGCGGCGAGACCGGCCGCCACGAGGCACGAACCGCCCCCGACGACGACACCAGCCTTCACGTTCTCGACCGCGCTGGCGTCGTCGCACCAGACCAGGGCCTGGTACTCCCCGTCGGTTCCCGTCGCCGTCGCCTCGCGGGCCGTCCCCGGGCTGCCACCGCACGTGGGGGTGACCTGGATCGGCGCCGTGTTCGCCGCTGTGAGACCGGTGTACCCCGCCATGTGAGTCGGGTCGGATCCGAGCGTCTGACCGCCGGCGATGGCCGGGGCGACACTGTTCGGGTCGCCGAACACCGTGAGATCCACCGTGCTCACCGGGACGGTCGTGATGCTCACCCGACCCTGGGTGCCGTTGGTGTCCGTGGCGCCGCCTGCACCGTAGCCGGCATTGGTGCCTGAGGTAGCCGGAGTGAAGGTCGAGGTGCCCACGGCGTTGGTGCTGACCGTGCTCCCACCGGCACCACCGCCGCCACCGTTGCCGGTGTTCTGGGAACCGCCGCTCCCTCCGCCGTAGCCCCCGCCACCGCCGCCGCCGCAGGGACGAGTCTGGGGACCGCAGGCACCCACCGACCCAGCACCTGTCACGCCGCTTCCACCATCAGTCGTCGAGGGGGAGTTGGCCGCGCCTCCCACGCCGTTCCCACTAGCGCCGAGACCCGGAGTGCCATTCGGCCCGCCAGTTCCATCGCCACCGGCAATCGTGTTCCCGGACGCGCCGCTGCCCCCCACCCCGCCAGCAGTTCCGCCGGTGTCGCGACTGCCTCCGCCACCGCCGCCTCCGGCCGCCACGATCTGGACGCCTGCGGCCACCGAGATCACCGCAGTGGAACCGCCTCCCCCACCACCCCGGCTCCCGCCGGAAGGGCTACCGTAGCCGTTCCCGCCGGCCCCTTTCCCCGTTCCCCCGGTACCGCCGCTGGCGTTGCCACCCGAGACCCCGAATGACCCGACGGTCACCGTCAGGACATCGCCCTCCGTCACCGGTTGCCAGGTGGTCACGACGGCCCCAGCACCTCCAGGACCACCGGATGCGACCGCCGTTTTGCCGCCTCCCCCACCGGCGCCGATGGCGACGATCTTGAGCAGGGTCACCCCCGCCGCCACCGTGTAGGTGGTGTCCGACGCGGTGTTCGTGATGACGGTGGTGTCGGCGCGCGCGGGTGCCGCCGGTGCCAGCAGGGCCAACCCGAGGCCCACCGGCACCACGCTGCTCACCCAGCGCGACGAGATCCTCACCCGATCAGGATGCCCCGCAAGGCCCTCCCGCGCGGGAGAACCAGCCGATCAGACCGGATCAGACCTCGACGATGACCGGGACGATCATGGGGCGCCGCCGATGGGTGCGGGACACCCAGCGGCCCACGATCCGGCGGACGATCTGCTGCAACTGCTGAGGCTCTGTGACGCCGTCGGCCAGCGCCTTCTCCAATGCCTGGGCGATCTCGGGGCGGACGTCGGCGAAGATCTCGTCGTCGTCGGCGAACCCGCGCTCGTGCAACTCGGGGCCGGCCACCACCTTGGCATCGCTGACGTCGACGGCGACGAAGACCGAGATGAACCCTTCCTCGCCGAGGATCCGCCGATCCTTCAGCGCCGACTCCGTGATGTCGCCGACGCTGGATCCGTCGACGTAGACGAATCCCACCGGCACCTGCCCGACCTTGAGGGCCGCTCCCCCGACGAGGTCGATCACGGTCCCGTTCTCGGCCATGACGATGTCGCCCTCGGCCACGCCGGTGGCCATCGCGAGCGCCGCGTTGGCGCGCAGGTGTCGCCATTCGCCGTGCACCGGCATGACGTGACGCGGCTTCACGATGTTGTACAGCGTGAGCAGTTCGCCGGCCGATGCGTGCCCGGACACGTGGACCATGGCATTGCTCTTGTGGATGACGGTCGCGCCCTGGCGCACCAGTCCGTTGATCACGCGGTTGACCGAGTTCTCGTTGCCGGGGATCAGCGACGACGCCAGCACGATCGTGTCGCCCGGACCGACCTCGATCTCGTGGTCGCGGTTGGCGATGCGCGACAGGGCGGCCATCGGTTCGCCTTGCGACCCCGTGCACACCAGCACCGCCCGGTCGTCGGGCAGGTCCTTCATCGCGTCGAGGCTGATCAGGGTCTTGCCGGGGATCGTGAGGTAGCCAAGATCGCGCGCGGTGTTCATGTTGCGGACCATCGAGCGGCCCACGAACGCGACCTTGCGACCGTGCTTCACGGCAGCGTCGAGCACCTGCTGGATCCGATGCACATGCGAGGCGAACGACGCGACGATCAGTCGGCCCGACGCCTGCGCGAACACCCGATCCAGCACCGGGGCGATGTCGCGCTCCGATACCAGGAACCCCGGGACCTCGGCATTCGTGGAGTCCACCAGCAGCAGGTCCACACCTTCGTCGCCGAGTTGGGCGAACGCGTTGAGGTCGGTGGTCCGGCCGTCGAGCGGCAGTTGGTCGAGTTTGAAGTCGCCGGTGTGGATGACCACGTGATGGGGCGTGCGCAACGCCACGGCGAGTGCGTCGGGGATCGAGTGGGTGACGTTGAGGAACTCGACCGTGTACGGCCCTACGGTGACCTCGGTGTCGGCCTCGACCTGCCGCAGGTCGGCCTTGACCCGGTGTTCGCGCAGCTTCGACTCCAGGAAGGCCAAGGTCAGCTTCGAGCCGAACACCGGGAAGTCGTTGTGTTCCCGCAACAGGAAAGGCATGGCTCCGATGTGGTCCTCGTGGCCGTGGGTGAGGACCACTGCCTCGATGTCCTCCCAGCGGTCCTCGAGGTAGGAGAAGTCCGGCAGGATCAGGTCGACGCCCGGCTGTTGGTCCTCGGGGAACAGCACGCCACAGTCCACGATCAGCAGGCGTCCGTCGTATTCGAAGACGGTCATGTTGCGCCCGATGGCCCCCAGACCACCGAGTGCGACGACGCGGAGCCCTCCCTTCGGCAGCGGCGGTGGCGTCACGTTCGTCACAGTTCGAATCCCCCGGCCTTGAGGTCCTGACGCAGCCGGTCGCGCTGTTCCGCGTCGGCCTCGACCAGTGGCAGTCGCAGCGAGCCACCACCGGGGCGTTGGAGCAGGTCGAGCGCCGCCTTGACCATGATCACACCCTGGGTCCGCGTCATGATCCCTTCGACCACCGGTGTGAGCGATGAGTTGATGGACGCCGCCGTGACCACGTCGCCCGCACGGAACGCGGCGTGCATGGCCGCGAGTCGGTCGGCGGCAACGTGACCGATCACGCTGACCATGCCGACGGCGCCCATGGCCAGGAGCGGCAGATTGAGGGCGTCGTCGCCGGAGTACCACGCCAGGTCGGTCTCGGCCATGACCCGCACCGCGGCGAAGGGGTCCGCCTTGGCGTCCTTGTTGGCCACGATGCGGGGGTGTTCGGCCAGGCTGACGAGGGTCTCGTGGGCGAGCGGGACGCCCGTCCGGCCGGGGATGTCGTAGAGCATGATCGGGGAGTCCGTGGCGTCGGCGACCGCGCGGAAGTGCCGCAGCAGTCCCGCCTGGGGCGGCTTGCTGTAGTACGGCGTGACGACCAACAGCCCGGCCGCACCCGCCCGTTCGGCGGCCCGCGCCAACTCGATGGTGTGCGCGGTGTCGTTGGATCCGACTCCGGCCACGATGGTGGCGCGGTCGCCCACCGCAGCCAGGACCTCGCGCAGCAGGGCGTCCTTCTCGGCGTCGGTCGTGGTGGGTGACTCGCCGGTCGTTCCGCTGATGACCAGGCCGTCGTTGCCGAGGTCCACGAGGTCGGCGGCGAGCTCGGCGGCGGCCGCGAGGTCGAGGGCGCCATCGCGGGTGAAGGGCGTGACCATCGCGGTCAACATCCGCCCGAAGGGTGCGTCTGTCATCGGTTCACCGGTCCCGTCAGTGCGGTTCGTTCCACGTACGTCTGCGCGGCCTTGTCGTGCAGTGCCTGCCGTCGCTGGTCCCACAAGGGCCACAGGTAGTCCAGTACCCACACCGCGAGGGCCGCAATCCCGATCACCGGAAGGACCTGCAACAGGCTCAGCGCCACGGGGATGAGCCAGCGCAGCATCGCTGCGCCGAAGCCGGGGATGTGACGGCCGGCGGTGACCTTGCGGGTGCCGACGACCCGGTCGCCGACTGTCTGCCCCGACGAGGCCACCAGCACCACGCCGTTGAGGAAGTTGAGGAACAGGCTGACGACGGTGACCCATCCGATGAGCGGCAGTAGTCCCGGGCCGAGCAGGCCCTCGATCTCGGCCTGGCTGGGCTGGTAGCCGGGGTTGGCCTCAGCCTTGGCCAGCAGCGCCGACCACGCGTCGGCGTTGAACAGGGTGCCGAATCCGCCGGTCATCGCCGCGTAGATGCCGATCACGAGCGCCGCGATGATGCTGATCAGGACCGCGTCGATCAGGTAGCCGAAGAAGCGCCGCCACCACCCCGACAGGACCTGGCCGTCGGGACCGAGCCGGTCGGCGACGGCGGGCTGCTGCCACCCGGGACCCACGGCCTGGGGCGCCTGGGTGGGCGCAACCGGAGGTGCGGCGGCCACAGGAGCGAAGACGGGTGGTGCCGTCAGGGTCGGCGGTTCGGGGTCGGGCTCGGGAGTCGCGACCACCGGCTCGGGTTCGGGATCGGGCGGGGACACGTGCCCAGTCCACGCCTGTCCGTTCCAGTAGCGCAGTCGCCCCGACCCGGCCGGATCGGGGTACCAGCCGGCTGCGGGAGTCGTCACGGGGCGACCCGGCCGCTCGCCTCGAAGGCGGCGTGCGTCAGCGGCATGAGCGCGGCCCACTCCGTCTCCATCTGTTCCGCCACCATCTCGATCTCGCGTTGCGGGAACGAGGGGAAGTGCGAGTCGGCCCGCTTGGTGCGCAGCGACAGGAAGTTCATCAGGCTGCGAGCGTTCATCGTGACGTACATCGACGAGTAGGTGGCCACCGGAAGGACGCCGCGGGCGACCTCGCGCGCGACTCCGGCGTCGAGCATGGCCTGGTAGGCGGCGTAGGAATTCAGGCACGCCTGCCGGGTCTGCTCGGCCACGATGGCGTGCTGCTCGTCTGTTCCCGGGACGAACTCGTAGGCGCCGGGTTTGCCCTGCTGCACGAGGTTGCGGTCGGGCCCCGGCACGTAGAACACCGGGCGCAGTTCGCGGTAGCGGCCCGACTCCTCGTTGTAGGACGCCATGCGGTGTCGCATGAACTCGCGGAACACGAAGATCGGCGCCGACACGAAGTACGTGAGCGAGTTGTGTTCGAAGGGCGTGCCGTGGCGGTCGCGCATCAGGTAGTTGATCAGTCCATTGGAGCGTTCGGGGTCGGCCGAGACGTCGTCGAGCGACGACTCCCCCTTGGTGGACACCCGCGCCGCCCAGACGACGTCGGCATCCGAGGCGGTCGCCTTGATCAGCTCCACCGTGACGTCACTGCGGAACTGGACATCGGACTCGGGCATCGGAGCTCCTTCGCTGACTGCGTGCCCTCAGGTTAGTGCCCGAGGGCGGGAGGACCCGGGAACCCGTCCGTCAGTCGCCGAGAAGGACGCCCGGGTTGAGGATGCCCGCGGGGTCGAGCAGACCCTTGATCCCGCGCAACAACTGCACTCCGTCCTCGCCGATCTCGGCAGCCAGCCACGGGGCGTGATCCCGTCCGACGGCGTGGTGATGGGTGATCGTGGCACCCCGCGAGGCGATGGCCTCCATGGCGGCCACCTTGGCGCCGTGCCACTGGGCCACCGGATCGTCCGCGGCGGGCGTGATCACGGTGAAGTACAGAGAGCCGCCGGTCTCGTACACGTGCGAGATGTGCGACATCACGTAGGGATCGCCGTCGGGAGTGCGCAGGGCACCGACCAGGGCATCGCTCACCGCCTCGCGCAGGTGATGGATGTCGGCCCAGTGGGTGGCGGTCTCGAGCGTCTCGACGATGTATCCGTTGTCCAGCAGGGTGTCGCGCAGGTAGGGGCCGTCGTAGCGATGCTTGCGCCAGGAGTCGCCCACCGAACGTCCCAACGACACCGCACCGTGTGCCTTGAGGATCGACCAGGCGGCCGACCGCCGGGCGGACACGAACGACTTCGAGTACCCCTCCCAGCCCAGGATCGCCAGGCAGCCACCGGCGACCTTGCGCATGCTCAGGTACTTGTCGAACAGGTCGCCGGCCATCCCCTGCGGGCCGGACATGTGCAGCGTGGCGTTGGTCTCGGGGGCGTCGGACAGGCGCATGACATCCGACGTCACCCGCGCCTGGGCCAGGTCGCGGAACGCCGCCACCCCGGCCGCATAGGTCGGGAACATGATCCCCTCGTACCGGGTCACCGACGGCAGCCGCCGCACCCGCAGCGAGATCTCGGTGATGATCCCGAAAGCCCCCTCGGAGCCGATGAACAGCTGCCGCAGGTCGGGACCGGCGGCGCTGTGCGGCGCCCGCCCCAGCCGGAATTCGCCGGTGGGGGTCGCCACCCGCAGGGCTTCGACGGTCTCGTCGCTACGGCCGTAGCCGGTGGACGCCTGTCCCGCCGATCGCGTCGCCACATAGCCACCGATGCTGGCCCGCTCCCACGACTGCGGCAGATGCCCCCAGGTCAGCCCCCGGGCCTGCAGGATGCGCTCCAGCACCGGTCCCGTGATCCCGGGCTGGACCGTGACCACCAGCGAGTCGTCATCGATCGTCACGATGTCGGTCATCCGGTCGAACGCCACGGCGATGCGTGGTCCGGGCGTCGGCGCGGTGACGCCCCCCACCACCGAGGTTCCACCGCCGAAGGGCACCACCGCGAGCCCGGTGGCCGCGCAGTGTTCCAGCAGGGTGAGCACCATGGCGTGGTCGATCGGGCGGACGACGGCGTCGGGGATCGCGGCCGGATCGGCGGCGCGCAGGGTCAGATAGTCGGTCAAGGAGCAGCCGGCGCTGTGGCCGAGCCGGTCACCGTCGGCGACGCTCACCCCGAGGGTGCCGACGATCCCTCGCAGGGAGTCGAGTTGGTCGGCGCTGAGCCGGGAAGCGGGCACCGATACGTCGGCCTGAGGCAGGGAGGGCCGGGGGCGGGGAGTTCCCAGGGTCGAGCCGAGGAAATCCGCCGCCGGGGCGGAGAGAGTCACCGGATGGGGCGGGGTCCCCCACCGTCCATACGTCGTGGAACTCGCCGTGGCCATAGTCGATCCTCCCAGGTGTTTGTTACAGTGTGACACATGACGTCAATCCGTCACACCCCCCTGCCGGGTGCCGCTGCCGGGACCGCCCACGACACGCCGGCCCCTCCGCTCGAGGACCGCGTCGACCCCCAGGCCGAATCGGATCCCCTGCTCGCTGCCGCCCGCGACGTGATCATGACCCACGGGCCCCGCCGGGCCACCCTCACCGAGGTCGCCCGCCAGGCCGGGGTCTCCCGGATGACGGTTTACCGCCGGTTCGACTCCTTCGACCGACTCATCTCGGCACTGCTCACCGCCGAACTGGCCGACATCCTGGGCGAGATCCCCGCCACCTCCGGCGACACCGCCCACGAGCGCGCAGTCGATCTGATCGTGGCGGGCACCGAAGCGATCTCCGACCATCCGCTGGTGCGCCGCGTCCTCGCGGTCGATCCCGAATACCTGACGCCGCTCATGGTGCAGCGGTTCGGCCAGACGCAACGTGCCTCAGCAGCGTTGATCGAACCCCTGTTGGCGGCAGGAATGACCACCCGGGGCGGCGACGGGACCATCCGGGACACCGACCCCGCGGGACTGGCACTAGCCTGCGTCACCGCCGTCCAGTCGTTCATCTTCGCCGCCCCCGCCCTCGACGCTCGCCCCGAGGGCGCCGCCGCGCGCGCCCAGGTACGCCCCCTGATCGCGGGTCTCCTGCGACCCACCGACTCAGCCCCGACCCCTGCCCCTGCTCCGCGAATCGAAGGAGACCGATCATGACCGACGTCGCCCAACTGCGCCCCCTGGATCCGGCCAGTCTGCTGGCCGCCACCCGCCGGGAACGCGACATCGCGCACCTCGCGGCGGGCGCCACCGTCGATGTCGTGGTCGTCGGTGGCGGCATCACCGGGGTGGGTGTCGCCCTCGACGCCGTCACCCGGGGCCTGTCGGTGGCCCTGCTCGAGGCCGACGACCTCGCCAACGGCACGTCGCGCTGGTCGAGCAAGCTCGTGCACGGCGGCCTGCGCTACCTCGCCAAGGGCGACCCCGCCGTCGCCTGGGAGAGCGCGGTCGAACGCGCGATCATCGCCGGACGTATGGCTCCGCATCTCGTGCACCCCCTGGCCCAGGTGGTCCCCGACTTCGCCGACAACCGCCGCTCCGCCCGCCTGGCGCTGCTCGGCCAACGCGCCGGCGATGGGCTGCGCATCGCGGCCGGCACCCCGACGGGGCTGCTTCCCCGCGCCCGGCACGTGGACCCCGACGTCACCCGCCAGTTGGTGCCCGGTATCCGCACCACCGACCTGCGGGGGGCCTCGGTCGGCTGGGACTGCCAGCTGATCGACGACGCCCGCCTGGTCGTGGCGGTCGCCCGCACCGCCGCCGCCTACGGCGCCCGCGTGCTCACCCGCGTCCGGGTCGACGCCATCGACGAGAACACCGGCGAAGTCGCCGCCGTCGACGCCACCACGGGACAGTCGTTCGTGGTCCGCGGCACGACGGTCGTCAACGCCACCGGGGTGTGGGCGGCCGACCTCGACGACTCCATCACCCTGCACCCGTCCCTCGGTACCCATGTGGTGATGCCCACCGCGCTGGTCGGTGCGGGCCATGGGTCCTTGACCGTCCCGGTCCCCGACACGATCGGCCGGTTCATCCTGTCGCTGCCGCAACCGGGCGGAATCTCCTATGTCGGACTCACCGACCACGAGGTCGCCACCGACGACTTCGCGGCACCCACCCCGCCGGCCGACGACATCGCCTGGATCCTCGAGATCCTGTCCCTCGCCCTCGACCGGCCCGTCACTCCCGCCGACGCGCTGGGCTCATTCGCGGGAGTCCGGCCCCTGGTCCAGACCGACGATCATCCCGACGCCCCCTCCGCCGACATCTCGCGGCGTCACCTGGTGCGTCGTTCCGGGCACATGATCACCGTCACCGGAGGCAAACTCACCACGTTCCGGCGCATGGCCGCCGACACCGTCAATCTGATCACCGACACTCCGTGCCGCACCCCGGACGTCGCCCTGATCGGCGCCGGACCCCGGGAGGACCGGCCCGATGTGCCGGCCGTGCTGTGGCGGCGTTACGGCAACGAGGCGCCGGTGGTCTGGGACCTCGGCGAGGTCCGCCCCGAACTGCGCCAGCCCATCGTCCCGGGCGGCTCCTACTACGGCGTCGAGGCCGAGTTCGGCGTCGCTGCCGAGGGAGCACTCACCGTCTCGGACATCGTCGATCGGCGCACCCGACTGGGACTCGTCGACGACTTCCGCGACCCCGCCTCCGCCTGGGCCTCTGCCACGTTGGGCGATCGTCTCGTGGCGCCCGCACTGGCCTGATCGGGATCACCCACCACGGGTGCCACCGGATCATGGGCACGCAGGTCCGCCACATGTTCCTGCCAGGCGGCCGCCTGCGGATCGTCGTCGGAGGCCCGCGCCACCTCGGCGCGCCAGTGGTCGGCCGCCCGTTGCCACGGGGCCTGTCGGGGCTCGTCGGATTCGCGGCGATAGCGCACCCACATCCACACGGCGAACGCGCCGAACAAGGGCCACTGGAACGTGTAGACCCAGGCCCGCCCGACCCCCTCGGTCGCTCGGCTGTACTCGACGATCGTCGCCGACACACAGATCACCAGTGCCACCGCGAGCGGTACGTGAAGCCGCCAGAAGTTGCGCTTCATGCGCTGATCACCTCACGGGTGGCGTTGGGGACCCGCACGTCGGACGAAGGGCGACGCGACCACCACACGAGGGTCGAGGCGACGATCATGCCCGCCACGAGTGACGGTCCCCCGGCCTGCACCCCGCCGAGCCACCCGGCCGCCAGGATGACCCACACCCCGATCGCCAGGAGGATCATCGGTGCACGGCGGCGCGCACTGAGGGCGAGACCGGTGAACCAGCCCGCCAGAAGCAGGATCCCGGCACACACCAGAGCCCCGAGTTCGGGACCCAGGACCCGCTGCGGCAGACCGACGATCAGGGCTTCGGCGAGAACGACCAACGCGCCCACGACCGCCGACTCCGGATGTTCTCTCACCCACCGGGCAACCGCACCGTGAGGGCGCCGCAGGATCGCCAGGCCCGCGGGGACTGCCAGGAGTACCACCGTGGCCACCGGAGCCAGCACCCCCTCGGGCGACGGCACGACCGGTGGCCCCAGATTCACCAGCACCACCGACACGACCAGCGCCAGCAGCATGACGGCCAGTTCCACCGACGCGAGTCTGATGACCATCGCGACTCCCGTTCCCAGAGCGGGGATCGCTCGCCGTCGCTGTCGCCAGCCCATGATCACCAACACCGCAAAGAGCGCCGCCTTCACCAGCACGAGCGAACCGTACGAGGTCGTCAACAACAGAGCAGGGGTCGGAAGCCGCAGCGACGCGTTGAGCAGCCCCGTCTCCCCCACGACCAGGGCACACCCCAGCGCCAGCGCGCTGAATCGCGGCACCAGTCGGGTGGCCCGCTCCGGGGCGGACAGCAGGACCGCGCAGAGGACGGCCAACCCGCCGACCCACACGGCGACACCCCCCAGATGCCCGGCCAGCGACACGGTCGCGGCGACATGATCGGCCGACAGCCCCCCGTGACCGACGAGCGCCGGGACGACGACCGCCACCAGCGCCACCCCGAACGCAAGCCGCGCAGAGGTCCGCGAACGCCCAAGCGTCAGGATCACGATCAGCACCAGGACCGTCAGCCACTCCGCCAGCCACACCCGGCCGAGCAACGTCTGGAACAGCACCTCGGACAGGGACACCGGGCCGCCCCCGGCGATGTCCGCCAGAGTGACGAGCCCCACCAACGGCAGCAGCGCCCACCACACCACGGCCAGGTCGCGCCCCCGACGCAGCAACCGGGCATCGGGCGGCTCCGACAACACGCCCCCGACCACCACCACGCCCACCGTCACCACGGCCACGATGTCATGCAGCAACCGCGCTCCGGCAGCAGTGACGGACCATGCTCCGCCGACGCCAGACCCGCCGCCGAAGGCGAGCAGGAGAAGCAGGAGCAGTGGCAGCGCCCACCACAACAACCGAGGGCGCGCGAGCATCACGAAGCGTTGGTGAACGACTGGAAGGCAGGGGGATGGTGGTTCGGGCTCTCCTTCATGGTCGTGGTCACGATCGCTCCCAGCGTCGCGGCCACACACAACCACGTGATCCACATCGCCACCAGTCGGGCCTGCGAGGGATTACCCGGATCGATCCGACCCGCCCGGGTGCGCAGCGCCACCGCGAGCACCAGCAGCGATCCGAGACTCAGATGCGCCGCGTTGGCGAGAGCCAGCCAGAACGTGCCCGACGTGTAGGCGCTCTCGGAGACGTCGAAGGGGAACGACGACAGTTGGTAGATCTGCACGACCAGGGTGATCAGCAGGATGAGTGACGACAGGGACGCCGCCCCGATCAACCGCCCGCGGTGTCCCTTGCCGATCCCGGCCACGCCCCACCACAGCAGGGCGCAGGCGACCACCATGGCCACGACGATGATCCAGAACAGCCCGTCCGAGGCCCAGTGATCCTTGTGCGGTGCCCAGGAGTCGTTGACGTTCAGCGACCACAGGTAGAGGTACGCGATCAGCAGCGACACGGTGCCGGCGGCATCGGACACGATGCACAACCACACCCCCAGTCGGTTGCGGCGCGCTACCACGCCGACCGGCTCGCCGGTGGTGGGCGACAGTTCCGGGGCGGCGGCGGTCATGACGCGGTCACCGGTTGCGGCTTGTCATCGGGATCGGTCTCCGGGGTGTCGTAGGGGTCGGGAACGCCGTAGTCGTAGGGGTCGGACGTGACCACCGGCAGGACAGGGAAGTTCTCGAGCGGCACCGGGGTCGAGGTCTGCCACTCGAGGGTGTTCGAGGCCCAGGGGTTGTGCGACGCGATCGCGCCGCCGCGCCACGACGTGATGATCGCGTACAGGAAGATCAGGGTCCCCACGCCGATGACGTAGGCCCCGATCGTGGACAGCCAGTTGCTGAGGTTGAAGGCGTTGTCGAACTGCAGGACCCGCCGCGGCATCCCCTGGAGTCCGGCGAAGAACATCGACCCGAAGCACAGCTGGAAACCGGCGAAGGCGACCCAGAACCCGATCGATCCGATCCGCTCGTCGAGCATGCGACCGGTCATCTTCGGGAACCAGAAGGTGATGGCGGCGATTGCCGAGAACAACGCGGCCCCCATCAGCATGAAGTGGAAGTGGGCTACGACGAACATGCTCCCGTGCATGTACTGGTCCACCGGGACATCGGACAGCCAGACCCCGGTGATCCCGCCCACCACCTTGTTCCACACCACCGCGTAGATCGCCAGCATGGGCAGTCGGGTCCAGACGGTGCCCCGCCAGATCGTGCCGAGCAGCACGAGCACCAGGAACCCGAACGGGATCGAGATCAACTCGGTCGAGAGCATGAACGGGTAGTTGGCCGACGGGGCGAAGCCCGTCATGTACATGTGGTGGGCCCACACCACCCCGGAGATCCCCACGACCCCGAAGATCCCGGCGACCGCGAGCTTGTACGAGAACAGCGGCTTGCGGGTGAAGACGGTGACGATCTCCATCAGCGCGGCGGTCCCGGGGATCACGATGACGTAGACCTCGGGATGGCCCAGCAGCCAGAAGAGGTTCTCGTAGAGCCAGACGCTGCCGCCCCGGGCCGGGTCGTAGAACGAGCTGTCCAACACCCGGTCGCTCCACGACAGGATCTGCGAGTACTGGAACATGGGGAACCAGATCAGCCCCATGATCGACGAACCGAGGATGCCGTAGGCGAAGATCGGGACGCGGTTCCAGGTCATGCCCTTGGCCCGCATGGTGACGATTGTGGTGATCAGGTTCACCGAGGCGATCCCGGTCGAGAAGGCGAACACGATGATCGTGGTCTGGTAGCCGAGCATGCCCACGGGTGCCTGCGAGTTCAGCGGCTGATACACCGACCAGCCGTCGCGGATCCCGCCCAGGAACAGGCTGGACACCAGCGGCGGCACGGCCGCGAACAGCAGCCAGAAGCTCAGGGCGTTGAGCCGCGGGAACGCCATGTCCCGGGCACCGATCATGATCGGCACCACGAAGTTCCCCAGGGGTCCGGCGACGACGATGATCAACGCGATGATCATGACGATGCCGTGGGTACCGATGATCGAGTTGTAGACGTTGGGGTTGAAGACCTCGGACCAGGTCACCCCGAGCTCGGTCCGGATCAGCATCGCCAGCAGCCCGCCCAGGCCGAGCAGCACCAGCGACATGATCAGGTACTGCATCCCCACGACCTTGTGATCGGTCGTGTAGCGCCAGTACCGGGCGCGTCCCTGGTCCTTGCCGGCCAGGAACTCCGAGTCCTCGTGGGTGAGGTCCCGTCCCGCCAGCCACCGCACCGGTCCGACCATGGCCCCTATCCCGATCATGAATCCGATGACCCAACCCGCGTAGGTCACGGCAACCTGAGCCTCGAGACCGATGGGGAGGGCCAGGGAGTTCTGGTCGGTCGGTGGCGGGCGGAGCTTGCCGGCTACGAGGTAGGCGATCGCGGCCAGCACGATCCCGCAGACCAGTCCGGTTCCGATGTTCAGGCGACGGACCAGGCCTCCGGGCTTGCCGTGCTGGCGGGGCTGGGGCACGGTCGACGGGTGGCTGACCTGAGTGGCGCTGCTCATGACGTCCGCCCTCCGCCCATCTCGCGGATCCAGGAGTCGAATTCGTCTCGGGTGACCACCCGCACGGTCGTCTGCATGTACGCGTGGTGGAGGCCGCACAGTTCGGCGCATCGGATGTTGTAGGTGCCGATCGAGTTCGGCGTCACCCCGGTGTTGGTGATGGCCCCGGGGTTGGCGTCGATCTTGATCCCCAGCTCGACCACCCAGAAGCTGTGCACGACGTCCATCGAGGTGACGTTGAAGTAGACGGGTTCGTCGACGGGGAGCACCAACTCGTCGGACTGCACCCCGCCCTGGTCGGTGTACTCGAACGACCAGACCCACTGCTGGCCAGTGACGTTGACCTCGATCGGCCGGGGGAAACCCCGCTGCTGGTTGGCCGGGACCGTTCCGTAGGACGAACTCGTGATGCCCGCGAGCTCGATGAGCCCCCAGATCACCAGGAACGCGGCCAGCAGGGACGTCGCGGAGATCCAGATGATGACCGCGGTGCTGTTGCTCCGGATCGCCGGGCTCTCCTGCATCGGCGGTTCATCGCCGGTCACATGATCCCAGCCGAAGATGCTGTAGAGCAGGATCGCGATCGTGAACGCCATGAGGGGCGCGGAGACCACGGTCAACACGACCATGGTCTCCTCGATCTCCTGCATGATCGCAGAGGCCGGGGCCCCGCTGGTGTTCGTGACCCAGATGGCGAACACCAGCACCACCAGGATCGCGATCACGAACAGGCACGCGATGATGATGAGCCGCCGGGCATAGGGCCGGCGCAGCCAGTCCTTCATCCGATGGGTCGCGGCGGGCCGGTTGGTCGGCTCCTCGGGTTCGTCCACCAGCGGAGTGCGGTCGTCGACTGTGGACATCAGACAACCGTCAACGTTCCGCTCATCCACCCACGTTGCTGCATGGGCCCGCCGAACTCGACGTAGCCCGAACCGCAGGGGAACTCACAGTTCCAGATGTATTCGCCCGCATCACCGGTCATGAACGAGAAGGTGATCTCCTTGGGGTGCTTGGGATAGCCGTTGGCATCAGCCGGGGCGTTCGCCGAGTTCGCCGGGACCGGCACGTTGACGAACAGGTCCGGCTGGGTGGACTCCGGGTACTGATGGATCGTGAACGTGTGGGCCACGGTGTTCGGGTCGGTCTTGTCCTTGGACTCACCGTCGTAGTCGGCGGTGCCGTCCACGGTCCCCTGAACGGTGGCGAGGAACGGGTTGTAGATCTGACCGCCGGTGTCGTACTGGTGGATCGTCACCGTCACCAGCGAATGTGCCGGGACCTCGATGTTCGTCGATGGGGTGTAGAAGGGCCACTGCTGGGATGCACTGGCCACCTGGGCAGTCGGGTCGTCGACTGCGGGCGGCGGCACGGCGTCGGACTGGTTCGGGTAGATCGAAAGCTCGAGGGTCGCGTGCGGGACCTCGCCGCTGTCGGTGCTCTTCGTCCCCACCACAGTGGCGGCGAGCGCAGTCGGCTGCTGTGCCCCCATGCCGAAGAACAGGACCGACCCCGCGACGACCAGCACCCCGGCCAGCACCGTGAGAACGGTCATCAGCGTTCGTTTCACTCGGGCTCCGTCCCACGCCGTCGGAAGTCGGATCCGTCGGACGTTTCGGCGATACCGTAGCGGCCATGACCACCCCGCGGATCGGAACCGTGTGCGACCCGGCGGAGCGTCCGTAATGTCCCAATTTCTCGCCGGGCCCTGGGAGTGGAACCTCTTTCTCGCCGTGAACCTGGTCGCCGCGGCGGCCTTGTACGCGATCGGCGTACGTCGTCTGCGGCGCCGGTGGCCGCTCGCCCGCAGCCTCTCGTTCACTGTGGCCCTCGCGCTACTGGCAGTCGTGTGGCTGGGTCCCGTGGCCGGCTGGAGCCACACGTTCTTCTGGGCCCACATGACCCAGCACCTGGTCGTGATGATGATCGTCGCGCCTCTGCTGGTCCTCGCCGAGCCGCTCACCCTCCTGCGGGACAACCTGACGTCCCCCACTCCTGGTTCGACCCGCTGATGGGCAGCCGGGCGGTCCGCTGGGCCACCGACCCGCTCGTCACCTGGATCCTGTTCGCCGGCGTGCTGCTCGGCGCCCACTTCTCACCGTTCTACGAGTGGGCACTGGGCAACCACGACGCCGAGGTGTTCGTCGAGCGGCCGCTGTTCCTGGGCGTGGCCGTGCTGTACTACCTGCCGCTGATCGGCGACAACGCCCTCGTGCGACGACCGACACCGGCGGTCAAGCTGTTGTCGCTGGGGGCCATGATGATCCCCGAGGCGATCGTGGGAGCAGTGATCTACTTCGCTCCCGTCGTGCTGTACCCGACGTTCGCCGCCTCGTCACGCCCGTTCGGGCCTGACGCCCTGGGTGACCAGCACCTGTCGGGGGCCATCGTGGGCCGTGGTCATGGTGATCGACACGATGTGGATGATGATCGTCGCCGTGGAGTGGATGACCGCCGAGGAGGAACGCAGCCGTGAACTCGACGCTGCCTCCGCAGCCGGACCCGAGCCGGCCGTTCAGGTCCGCTCGGGGTAGCGCTCGCCGGCTTCGCGCATGGCCGCGCGGGCGCGTTTGCGATCGCCCGCCTGCTCGTACGCCAGACCCAGTTCGAACCACCGGGCCCAGTCGTCGGGGTGATCCTCCACCCGTGCCAGCGTGTCCTCGTAGGTGAGGTCGGCCGGATCTATCCCGAACTGCTGCCATTCCGCGGCGAGTTCCTGCATGCGGTAGCCGAACCGCATCTCGCGCCACAGCACCCACGCCCCGAGCAGCGGGAAGGCGAGGATGGCCACGCCGAGCAGGATCCCCACCACCTCGCCGGTGGTGATGAAGCGCAGCGCCAACTGTCCGAGCAACAGCAGGTAGACGCCGACGACGACCACCAGGATCCACGCGAACGCGCGCGACCTCATGGCGTGGCGAGAAGGTCGTCGATCCCGACCGTCAGGCCGCGGCGGTTCCGTACTCCACGGACCGCCAACAGCACGCCGGGCATGAATGACGACCGGTCGAAGGAGTCGTGGCGCAGCGTCAGGGTTTCACCGGGCGAGCCGAACAGGACCTCCTGGTGGGCGACGAGGCCCCGCAACCGGACCGCGTGAACCGGGATCCCGGCGACGCGTTCGCCGCGGGCCTGCTCGTCGGCGGCCTGGGTCGCATCGGGGGCCGCAGGCAGATCCGTCCGGGCCGCGGCGATCACCGCAGCGGTCTGGCGGGCCGTCCCGGATGGGGCGTCGACCTTGTCCGGATGATGCAGTTCCACGATCTCGACCGACTCGAAGAACGGCGCCGCACGTTCGGCGAACTGCATGAGCAGCACCGCGCCGATCCCGAAGTTCGGGGCGATCAGGACCCCGCTCGCCGGTTCGTCGCCGAGCATCTCGCGCACGAGTTCCAGTCGCTCGGGCGTGAACCCGCTGGTGCCGACGACGGCATCTATACCGGCGTCGATGAGGAACCGGAGATTGCCCAGGACGGTGCCGGGCACGGTGAAGTCCACGACCACGTCGGCCCCGGCCGCCACCAGTTGGGCCAGGTCGTCGCCCACGTCCAGCGCTGCCACCAGGTCCAGGTCGTCGGCGCCCTCGACCGCTCGGCACACCTCGGCGCCCATCCGCCCCCGGGCTCCCAGCACTCCCACTCGGGTCATGCGGCCCCTCCTCTGGTCGCCGCGGCGAGAGCACGTCGCGTTGCCGTGGTCTTCGGGGCGCCGACGGCACACACCGTGCGGGGACCCGCCAGAACGGTCTGCGACACCCGGGCGACATCGTCGGGGGTCACGCGGTCGATCCGGTCCAGCGCTTCGCCGAGACCCACCAATTCGCCGGTGGCCACCTCCGCGCGTCCCAGGGTGACCATGCGCGATGACGTGTCCTCACCGGCAAGAACGATGCTGCCCGACAGATGACCCTTTGCCCGCGTGATCTCCTCGTCGGTGACACCGTCGGTGACGACCCGGTCCAGTTCCTCACCGATGACCTCGAACACCTCGGCGGCGCGAGCGGGCTGACAGCCGGCCGACACGCTCCACACCCCGGCGTCGGAATAGGCCGCGTGGCCGGAGTACACCGAGTACGCCAGGCCGCGCTCCTCACGCACGGCCTGGAACAGGCGCGAGGACATGCCCCCGCCCACGATCGTGTTGAGGACGTCCAGCGCGCGCCGGTCCGCGTGCGACCGGGGTAGCCCTCGGGTCGCCAGCGACACGGTGCACTGTTCCCCGGGCCAGGGCAGTTCCAGCACCTCGCCGGTCACGGCCCCACGCCGACCCTTCCGCGTCGGCAGGTCGGCCGGGCCGACGCCCCATGCCCAGTCCAGGTCGGCGGTGGCCGTCCGGACGAGCTGGACCAGGTGGGCATGATCCACATTGCCGGCGGCGGTGACCGCCAGGGTCGGCGCCACGTAGTGGCGCCGGAAGCACGACCGGATGACCCGCGGCGACATCCCCGTGATCGACTCCCGGGTCCCCAGGATGGGCAACGCCAGGCGCGAGCCCGCCAAGACCGACGCGTCGAGCGCCTCGCCGGCCCGGTCGGCCGGATCGTCGTCGTGCATCGCGATCTCTTCGAGCACCACCGTGCGTTCGGCGTCGATGTCCTCGGCCCGCAGCGACGCCCGGGTGGTGATGTCCATCATCACGTCGACCGCGACCGGCAGGTCGTTGCCCAGCACCTTGGCGTAGAAGCAGGTGTACTCCTTGCTGGTGAAGGCGTTCATCTGCCCGCCCACGGCATCGATCTCGGCGGCGATGTCGAGTGCGGTCCGGGTCGGGGTCCCCTTGAACAGCAGATGTTCCAGGAAGTGGGCGGCCCCCGCGCTGGTCGGTGTCTCGTCGCGAGATCCGACCTGCGCCCAGATGCCCAGGGTCACCGAGTGCGCCCCGGGGACACTCTCGGAGACGACCCGCAGCCCGGTGGGCAGCACGGTACGCCGCACCACCGAGCCGTCGGGCTCCCGCAGCAGTTGCCGGGTGGACCCGGCGGGCTGCTCGGAGGCGGGGAAGAACGCCGGCACGTCAGTCCTCGTCCGG
This sequence comes from Candidatus Nanopelagicales bacterium, assembly GCA_046330625.1. Taxonomy (GTDB): domain Bacteria; phylum Actinomycetota; class Actinomycetes; order S36-B12; genus CAIWTL01. The sequence goes on along the minus strand of JAXLSJ010000009.1, from coordinate 61,334 downwards.
CTCCGACCCGTCGGCGTCGTCGCTGTCCTCGTCGTCGAGCACCGGGATCAGGGAGAGTTTGCCGCGCTGGTCGACCTCCTTGATCTCGACCTGCACCTTCTGGCCCACCTGGAGCACGTCCTCGACCGCGTTGATGCGCTTGCCGCCCACCAACTTGCGGACCTCGCTGATGTGCAGCAGGCCGTCCTTGCCGGGCATGAGCGACACGAAAGCGCCGAACGTCGTGGTCTTGACCACGGTGCCCAGGTAGCGCTCGCCCGGCTCCGGCATGGCCGGATTGGCGATGGCGTTGATCTGGCGACGAGCCTCCTCGGCAGCCGACCCCTCGGACGCGCCGACGTAGATCGTGCCGTCGTCCTCGATCGTGATGTCCGCGCCGGTCTCCTCCTGGATCTGGTTGATGATCTTGCCCTTGGGCCCGATCACCTCGCCGATCTTGTCGACCGGGATCTGGATCGTGATGATCCGCGGAGCGTGCTCGCTCATCTCGTCGGGGGTGTCGATGGCCTCGGCCATCACGTCGAGGATCGTCAGCCGAGCATCCTTGGCCTGGCTCAGGGCCCCGGCCAGCACGCTCGCCGGGATCCCGTCGAGCTTCGTGTCCAGCTGCAGCGCCGTGACGAAATCGCGGGTGCCGGCGACCTTGAAGTCCATGTCGCCGTAGGCGTCCTCGGCTCCCAGGATGTCGGTCAGGGCCACGTATTCGGTGTCGCCGTCGACGGTGTCACTGATCAACCCCATCGCGATACCCGCGACCGGGGCCTTCAGCGGCACGCCGGCGTCGAGCAGCGACAGGGTCGAGGCACATACCGAACCCATCGACGTCGAGCCGTTGGAGCCCAGCGCCTCGGACACCTGTCGGATCGCGTAGGGGAACTCCTCGCGGGTGGGCAGGACCGGCAGCAGCGCACGCTCCGCGAGCGCACCGTGGCCGATCTCGCGACGCTTCGGCGACCCCACGCGACCGGTCTCGCCGGTCGAGTAGGGCGGGAAGTTGTAGTTGTGCATGTAGCGCTTGCGCGTCACCGGGTTGAGGGTGTCCAGCTGCTGCTCCATACGCAGCATGTTGAGGGTGGTGACGCCCATGATCTGGGTCTCACCGCGCTCGAACAGCGCGCTGCCGTGGGCCCGCGGGACGACCTCGATCTCGGCACTGAGTTGCCGGATGTCGGTCAGGCCGCGGCCGTCGATGCGCACCTTGTCGCGCAGCACCCGCTGCCGCACCAGCTTCTTGGTCACGGCCCGCAGGGCAGCCTTGATCTCGCCCTCGCGGTCGGCGAACTGATCGGCGAGCGAGCTGATGGTCTCGGCGGAGATGCGGTCCAGGGTCTCGTTGCGCTCGACCTTGTCGGCGATCGTCATGGCCTCGGCCAGACGGTCCGACGCGGCCGTCTCGACGGCGGCGAGGACATCGTCGCGGTAGTCGGGGAACGTCGGGAACTCGGCGGTCGCCTTGGCTGCCTTGCCCGCCAGTTCGCTCTGGGCGTCGCACAGGGCGCGGATGAACGGCTTGGCCGCCTCGAGCCCCTGGGCGACGATCTCCTCGGTGGGGGCGGTGGCGCCGCCGGCCACGAGCTCGACCGTGGCGTCGGTGGCCTCGGCCTCGACCATCATGATCGCCACGTCGTCGCCGACGACCCGACCGGCCACGACCATGTCGAAGGTGGCCTCCTCGAGCTGGCTGTGGGTCGGGAACGCCACCCACTGGCTGCCGATCAGGGCTACCCGGACACCGCCGATGGGGCCGCTGAAGGGCAGCCCGGCGAGCATCGTGGACATCGACGCTGCGTTGATCGCGACGACGTCGTAGGGAACCCCGGGATGCAGCGACAGCACCGTCACGACGACCTGGACCTCGTTGCGCAGTCCCTTGACGAAGGACGGGCGCAGCGGGCGGTCGATCAGACGGCAGGTCAGGATGGCGTCCTCGCTGGGACGTCCCTCGCGGCGGAAGAACGAGCCGGGGATCTTGCCGATGGAGTACATGCGCTCCTCGACGTCGACCGTCAGCGGGAAGAAGTCGAAGTGCTCCTTGGGGTGTTTGCCGGCCGTGGTGGTGGCCAGCAGCATGCTGTCGTCGTCGAAGTAGGCGACGGCGGAGCCGCCGGCCTGCCGGGCCAGGCGGCCCGTCTCGAACGTCAGGGTGTGGGTGCCGAACTCGCCGTTGTCGATCGTGGCGGTTGCGGTGTGGACAGAACCCTCCACGGGTCCTCCTCTTCGGTCACGCACCACCGGCCGGTTCGCGGTCATCGATCGAGGACGCCGGGACAGGGGCCCGGGATCCACCACCGAGGACCGGCGAGACTGCGGTCCGGGGTTACGGGTGGGTGGATGGTATTCAGTTGTCGCGCGTCAGCGCCGGATGCCCAGTCGTTCGATCAGGGCGCGGTAGCGCTCGATGTCGCGGTCGGCCAGATAGTTCAGCAGACGGCGACGCTGGCCCACCAGGAGCAGCAGACCACGACGACTGTGGTGGTCGTGCTTGTGCTCCTTGAGGTGACCGGTCAGATCCGAGATGCGGCGCGTCAGGAGCGCGACCTGCACCTCGGGGCTTCCGGTGTCACCGGGATGGGTGGCGTATTCGTCGATGATGCTGGTCTTGACGTCGGCAGCGAGAGCCATGGTTCCTCCGGGCGCGTCGGTCCCGCACGCGTTTCCCCGAAGGGTGTCGACCCGGATGGGCGACGGCGGGATGGTTGGTCACGGTCCACGGGGCGCCCGCCCCATGGCCGTCGAGGTCCCAGGGTAGCCGACCCGCCCGTCGGCCCCCAAATGCCGGGCTCCTCCGGTTCCCCGGACAGTACCCGTGACGCTGTTCCCGTGACTACGCTCGGACGGGTGGTGGTGGACAGGACCGTGACGACCGTCTCGGCAGACGGGAGCCAGGGGTGAAGGCGCACGCCCACACCGAGCGTGGATTCGACCGACTGGTCAACTTCAGCGATGCCGTGGTGGCCATCGCCATCACCCTGCTGGTCCTGCCGTTGACCGAGCTCGCCGGCGAGATGACCGGGCACTCGACCCCCCTGAGCTTCTGGGAGGAGCACTCGGGCGCGGTCTGGGGGTTCCTGATCTCGTTCGTCGTCCTGGCGAACTACTGGCTCATCCACCACCGGATGTTCGAGTCCATCGACGAGTACGACGTGGCTCTGACGTGGCTCAACATCGGATGGCTGTTCTCCATCGTGGTCCTGCCCTTCAGCACCGAGCTCATCTCGGAGGTCTCCTTCGCCAACGGGTGGGGGCTGGTCTACACGGTGAACCTCGCGGTGATCTCGCTGTTCCTGGCCCTGATCGGACGCCACGTGAGCCGCAACCCCCAGCTGCAGACTCCCGAGTTCGCTCCGACCCACATGCGCATGCGCAAGTCCATGGCCTATGCCTACTTCTTCGTCGCCGTCGGGATCCTGTCGCTGTGGGCGCCCCAGTTGGCGTCGTTCTCGATGCTCCTGTTGTTCCCGCTGGGCATGTGGATCGGGCGCTCTGAACGCGGGACGGACCCGGCGTCCCAGGACTGACGCGCGGGCTATCCGGACATCAGGCGGCGGGTGGCTTCGACGTCACCGGCCATCGCGTCCAGGAGTTCGGCGACCGTGTCGAAGGCGACCATGCCCCGGATCCGGGCCGTGAAGTCGACGGCCAACCCGGCCCCGTAGAGGTCCCAGTCCCCTGGCTCGACGATGTGGGCCTCGACCCGCGGGTCGGTGCCGCCGAACGTCAGATTGGTCCCCACCGAGATCGCGGCGGGAACCGTCCGGCGGCTGTCCCCATACGGGTCCAGGACGACACTGCCGGCGTACACCCCGGTCAGGGGCACACACGATCCGGGGATGACGGCCAGGTTCGCCGTCGGATAGCCGAGTTCGCGACCCCGGTGATCACCGTGCACGACCTCGCCCTCGAGCCGATGCGGTCGGGTGAGCCCCAGGGCCGCGGTGGCGACGTCTCCGTCGGCGACCAGCTCGCGGATCCGCGTGGACGACCAAGCGGCCGAGTCGTCCCCCGCCAGGGGGACGGCCGTCACGGTGAATCCCGCCGCGACGCCCGACCGTTCGAGCAGCGCGAGGTCGCCGGCGGCCCGATGACCGAACCGGAAACCTTCACCGGCCACGACACCCTTGACCGCGGATTCGGATACCAGATAGCGGTCCACGAAGTCCTGCGCCGACATGGCCGCTGTCGCCGCATCGAAGGTGACGACCCGCACCGTGTCCGCCCCCGCATCGGCGAGGAGCTCGATGCGCTGCTCCACCGTCGACAACTGCAGGGGGGCCAATTCGGGGCGCACCACCGACAAGGGGTGGGGGGTGAAGGTCATCACGGTCAACGGAAGACCACGCTCATCGGCCAGGGCCCGCGCGGTCGAGATCAGGTGCCGGTGTCCCCGATGGACCCCGTCGAAGACGCCGATGGTGACGATGCCCGATGGCGCTGCGCCGGCACGGGGCGGACCGGTGATCACGTTCATGCTGCTCCCAGCGTGGCAGACGGGACCACGAACAGGTGTTTCCAGCGCCCATCCCGACACACCGAAACGGCGACGAGTCGGCCGGTCGGGTCCATCAGCGCCGTGGGCGTGTCGGCGCCGACGCACGGCAAGCGGGCACCGTTGCCGACCGCGCGGGCGTCGACCTCGTCCAGCGTCACCGTGGGCAGCACCATGCCGGCCGCTGCCCCCAGATCCAGGAGGGGGGTGTCGACGGTGACGTCCACCACGGCATCGCGCACATCGAACGGGCCCACCCGGGTCCGGCGCAACGCGGTCAGATGGCCGCCGACACCCAGCATGTCGCCCAGGTCGCGGGCCAGGGCCCGCACGTAGGTGCCACTCGACACCGAGACGACCACGTCGAGGTCCACCACACTCACGCCGTCGACGGTCTCGGATCGTCGCGACAGCACGTCGAACCGGTCGACGGTCACCGGTCGCGCGGGAAGGTCGGGCGACTCCCCGGACCGGACCCGCGCATAGGCCCGCTTCCCGTCGACCTTGATGGCCGACACGCTCGACGGCCGCTGCAGCAGCGGCCCCCGGAGGCGGGAGACGGCCTCCTCCACGTCGGCATCCACCGGGCACCCCACCGACGACACCACAGTCCCGGCGGCGTCATCGGTGTCCGTCGCCTGTCCCAGCCGGATGGTCGCCCGGTAGTCCTTGTCCAACCCGACGAGGAACGTCAGCAGCCGCGTGCCGGGGCCCACGCCGAGGACCAGGAGGCCACTCGCCGCCGGGTCCAGGGTGCCCGCGTGGCCGACCTTGCGGCAGGCCAGGGTCCGTCGGACCCCGGCCACGACCTGATGACTGGACGGCCCGGCCGGCTTGTCCACCAGCAACAGGCCGTTCACTGCTCTGCCGCGTCCGCCTCATCCGAGCGATACGGGTCCGCCGATCCCGCGTAGCGGGCCGATGCGGCCCGTTCCTGCACCTCGGCGTCCGACGCCGCGGCCTGCTTGAGCAGGTCCTCGATGTGGGCCGCGGTCTCCGGCAGCGCGTCGAGCACGAACGTCAGCGACGGCGCGAACCGCACGCCGGTGATCCGGCCGACCTCGGTGCGCAGGTGTCCCTTGGCGGACTCCAGCGCAGCCGCGGTCGCCTCGCGGTCGACGTCCTCGCCGAGCACGGTGTAGAACACCGTGGCCTCGCGCATGTCGTTGGTCAACCGGACGTCGGTGACCGTGACGAACCCGAGGCGCGGATCCTTGATCCGCTTCTCGAGCATCTCGGCGATGATCACCTTGATCCGGTCGGCCAGCCGGCGTACCCGGTCCTCGTGGCTGGTCATCAGACCCGCTCCTTCTCGCGCTCCTCGAAGGTCTCGATGATGTCGCCGACCTTGATGTCATTGAACGCACCGAGGCCGATACCGCACTCGAAGCCCTCGCGGACCTCGGTGGCATCGTCCTTGAACCGTCGCAGCGACGCCACGGTGAGGGTGTCCGACACGACAGCGCCGTCGCGCATCAACTTCGCCTTGGCGTTGCGCCGGATCTCGCCGTCGCGCACGATGCAGCCGGCGATGTTGCCGAACTTGCTCGAGCGGAACACCTCGCGGACCTCGGCCGACCCGGTCTGCACCGATTCGTACTCGGGCTTGAGCAGACCCTTGAGGGCGGCCTCGACCTCGTCGATGGCGGAGTAGATGACCGAGTAGAACCGGACGTCCACGCCTTCGCGCTCGGCCAGGTCGCGGACCCGCTCGGCGTAGCCGACGTTGAACGCGATGATGATCGCCTCGTCGACCGTGGCCAGGTTGACGTCGTTCTGCGTGATCGCACCGACACCGCGGTGGATGATCCGCAGCGACACGTCGTCGCTGACCTCGATCTTGAGCAGGGCGTCCTCGAGCGCCTCGACCGAGCCCGACACGTCGCCCTTGAGGATGAGGTTGAGTTGCTGGACCTCGCCCTTCTCGACCTGCGACAGGAACTCCTCGAGGGTGCGCCGGGGACGCGACTTGGCCAGTTGCGCGTTGCGTTCGCGCGCCTGCCGGGTCGCGGCGATCTGGCGGGCGATCCGGTCTTCGGACACCACCAGGAACGAGTCGCCGGCTCCGGGCACCGAGGTCAACCCCAGCACCTGCACCGGACGCGACGGGCCGGCTTCGAGCACCTGTTCGCCGTGCTCGTCGAGCATGGCGCGCACGCGCCCGTGGGCGTCACCCGCCACGATCGACTCACCGGCGCGCAGGGTGCCGCGCTGCACCAGCACAGTGGCCACGGCACCCCGGCCCTTGTCCAGGTGCGCCTCGATGGCGACACCCTGGGCATCCTGGTCGGGGTTGGCCGTCAGGTCCAGGGCCGCATCGGCGGTCAGCACGACCGCCTCGAGCAGATCCTGGATCCCGGTGCGGGCCTTGGCCGAGACGTCGACGAACATGACGTCGCCGCCGAACTCCTCGGCGACCAGTCCGTACTCGGTCAACTGGGTGCGGACCTTGGTGGGGTCGGCGCCCTCCTTGTCGACCTTGTTGACCGCGACCACGATCGGGACGTCGGCGGACTGCGCGTGGTTCAGCGCCTCGACCGTCTGCGGCTTGACGCCGTCGTCGGCCGCCACCACCAGGATGGCGATGTCGGTGACCTTGGCACCGCGGGCACGCATGGCGGTGAACGCCTCGTGACCGGGGGTGTCGATGAACGTGATGGCACGGTCCTCGCCCCCGATCTCGGTGTGCACCTGATAGGCGCCGATGTGCTGCGTGATGCCGCCTGCCTCGCCGGCGACCACGTCGGCCGACCGGATGGCGTCGAGCAGCTTGGTCTTGCCGTGGTCGACGTGACCCATGACGGTGACGACCGGGGGACGCGGCTTGAGGTCGGAAGCCCGGCCCTCGTCCTCGCCGAACTCCAGGTCGAACCGCTCCAGCAGTTCGCGGTCCTCGTCCTCGGGCGACACGATCTCGACGGCGTAGTCGAGTTCCTCACCCAGGAGCTTGAGCGTGTCGTCGTCGACGGACTGCGTCGCGTTGACCATCTCGCCCAGCTTGAACATGACCGTCACGAGGTCGGCCGGGCTGGCGTCGATGCGCTCGGCGAAATCCGTGAGCGACGATCCACGGGCCAGCCGCACCGTCGGACCGTCGCCGCGCGGGATCCGCACGCCGCCGATCGTGGGGGCCTCCATGTTGTCGAATTCCTGGCGCTTGGCCCGCTTCGACTTCCGGGCGCGGGCGGGTTTGCCGCCTGGACGCCCCCGGCCACCGCCGGGACGACCCCGGGTCCGCTGGGTGGGCCGCCGAACGGCGGAGCGCCGCCGGGACCACGACCGACCGAATCCACCGGGACGACCACCGGGGCCGCCACCGGGACGACCACCACCACCGGCGCCGCCGTAGCCGGGGCGACCGCCAGACCACCGGGCCCTCCTGGACCGCGGCCGTAACCCGGGCGACCGCCGGACCACCGGACCACCGGGACGACCCGGGGCGCGCCGCATGCCACCCGGCGTGGGACGACCCATCGGCCGCGGCGGCATCGAACCGGGCGTGGGCCGGGGTGCTCCCGCGACCCCGCCGGGGGCGCGTCCGGTGTTACCGGTGAACGGGTTGTTGCCGGTTCCGGCACGCGGGGTCCGGGTGGGGGTGTTCCCGGAGAACGGGTTGTTGCCCGGCCGCGGGCCAGGTGCCGGGGTCGCCCGGGCCGCGGGCGCCTCGGGAGGCGCCGGGGTCGCGGCGGGTGCCGCCGGAGCGGCCGGTGCCGCAGTGGCGGCCGGTGCCGACGGCTCGGCGGGTGCCGGCGTGGCGGGTGCTGCCGGCGTTACCGTCGGCTGCGGGGGCGCCGGAGCGTCGGCAGCCGGTGGCGTGGGCGCGGGTTTGGGCGTCGGGGCGCGGCGGACCGACGTCCCCGACGAGGTGCGGCGCGGAGCCGCGGTGCTGGGGGTGTCGTTGCCACCGAGTGCCTCGCGCAGCTTGCGCGCGACCGGTGGTTCGACGGTCGAGGAAGCCGACTTGGCGAATTCGCCGATCTCGTTCAGCTTCTCGAGGACCTGCTTGCTTTCGAGTCCGAACTCTTTGGCGAGTTCGTAGACCCGGACCTTCGACACGGTGCTCCTGTCTGGCCCGGGCGGTTGTCCGAGCCGTCAGTTGTAGGGGGGCGGTTTCATGACGCTGACGTCATCGGGGGCTCATCTCAATCTCCCGATCCTCGGACGGTCATTTCCTGCTGCAGCCGCGCGGCCAGTGCCTCGGTCGCCAGTGGCCCCGGTACCCGCAGGGCGCGCGGGAAAGCCCGCCGACGCTCTGCGAGATCGAGACACTCGGTGCGGGGATGCATGTATGCGCCCCGCCCCGCCTGTCGCACGGGGCCATCCGGCACCACCTGGGTGCCCGACGCCACGACGCGCAGCAGGTCGGACTGAGCGGCCCGTTCCCGGCAGCCCACACAGGTGCGCGTGACGGGGGCGGATCGTTCAGGGGTTCCGACCATCGATCAGTGTAGCCGCTCAGGCGGAGGACTCGTGACCACCGAGGGGCTCGGCCGGCGGTGTCGGCTCCTCGTCGGACCGGATGTCGATGCGCCAACCCGTCATCCGCGCCGCCAGCCGCGCGTTCTGGCCCTCACGTCCGATCGCCAGCGAGAGTTGGTAGTCCGGCACCACCACCCGGGCCGCACGGGCCTCCTCGTTGACGATCGTGACGTCGGTGACCTTGGCCGGGGACAGCGCGTTGGCGATGAACGTCGCGGGGTCGTCGCTCCAGTCGACGATGTCGATCTTCTCGCCCGACAGTTCCGCCATGACCTGCCGCACCCGCTGACCCATCGGTCCGATGCAGGCGCCCTTGGCGTTGACCGACGGGTTGGTGCTGTGCACGGCGATCTTGGATCGATGGCCCGCTTCGCGCGACATCGCCTCGATGCCCACGACCCCGTCGGCGATCTCCGGCACCTCGAGGGCGAACAACCGCCGCACCAGGTCCGGGTGCGTGCGTGACACCGTGACCTGCGGCCCCTTCATACCCCGGCGCACCGACACGATCACGACCTTGATGCGCCGACCGTGGGAGTAGTCCTCGCCCGGCACCTGCTCGGCCGGCGGGAGCACTGCTTCGACCTTGCCCAGGTCGACGAGCACCACCGACGGGTCACGGCCCTGCTGGATGGTCCCCCCCACCAGGTCGCCCTCCCGCGCCGAGAACTCCTCGAACGTCTGATCGGAGTTCGCCTCGCGCAGCCGCTGGGTCAGCACCTGCCGGGCGGTGGACGCGGCCACGCGACCGAATCCCTCGGGAGTGTCGTCGACCTCGCCGATGATGCTGCCGTCGGGCCCGAACTCGGCGGCGTACACCGTGACGTGACCGGTGCTGCGGTCGAGGACCACCCGTGCCCGGGCAGCGGAGCCCGGCTGGTGGTTGTAGGCGCTGAGCAAGGCTTCCTCGATGCTGGTCACCACGAGATCGAGGGACAACGAGCGCTCGCGTACGAGCGCCTTGAGCGCTGCCATGTCAATGTCCATCGCGGCCTCCCTGAGGTCGGTTCAGCTCCACCTGCACGACGGCCTTGCGCACGTCCGGCAGCGACACCACCCGGGACTGCCCGGCCACGTCGAGGGTGATGGCCGGTCCGGCCACCGCCACGATGCGCGCCTCGAACGGCTCTCCGTCGACCGGGGTGATGCGCACCAGACGCCCGACGTTGCGGACCCAGTGGCGCTCCTGCGTCAACGGGGCGGCCACGCCGGGGCTGCCGACCTCGAGCACGTAGGGCCGGTCGCCCATGACGTCGGTGTCATCCAGGGCCTGCGACACGGCGCGGGTCACGACCGCCACCTCGTCGAGGCTGATGCCGGTGTCGGTGTCGACGCTGACCCGGACGAGGCGACGTCGACCGGCGGTGCGCACCTCGACAGCTTCCACGTGGGCGCCGGCAGTCGCGACGGGGCCGGAGACGGCCTCACGGACGCGAGCGGTCAGATCGTCCACGATGGGCTCTCCTCACGCGGCGGCGGGCCGTTGTTCAGTTTCGTCGGGTCTGAGTCTTAGGGTAGCGACAACCCTGGCCCCGAAAGCAGTCCCGATGACCCGCATCCCCCGCCCCACCGGTCTGACCCTGCACCGTCGGACCGTGCTGGGCCTCGGTGTGGGGGCCACCGCCGGGGTGCTGACGGCCTGTTCGAGTGGTTCCCTGCCCTTCATCGCGTCGGTCGATCCCGACGACGAGGTGCAGGCCGGGGTGGCCGCCGGAGAACAGGAACTCCTGGCCGCCTACGACGCGGTCATCAGCCGCCAGCCGGGCCTGGCCACCCGGCTGCGCCCGATCCGCGACCAGCATGCCCAGCATCTGGCGGCGATGGCGACGACCCCACCCTTGTCATCGCCCAGTGCGTCCACCTCGCCGATGCCCGCCCAGCAGGCGGCTGCCCTGCGCACACTGCGGCGCCTGGAGAGCCGGGCCGTGCGCCAGCGCACCGACGCCGCGGTCGCTGCCGGCGACGCCGACCTCACCGAACTCCTCACCCGGATCGCCGCCTCCGAGTCCGGCCATGTGGCCGCCCTGAGCGGGACACCATGAGTGTCACCGCGTGGAAGACCATCGCCATGGGCGAGGAAGCCGCCACCTACGCCTACGGGGTCCTGGCCGCGCGACTCCCCGCGGGATCGGAGCGGAACCGGGCGGCGGACCTGGTGGTGGTCCACTCCCGCGGGCGCGACCGGGCCCGCGCAGCGCTGGCCCGCGACGAGGTCGATCCTGACGCACCCGCGGCGTTCGAGATGCCGTTCCCGGTCGACAGTTCGGCCGCGGCACGTCGCCTCGCCGTGCTGGTGGAGTCGCGTCTGGTCGACGTCTACGCCGGACAGGCGGCGGAGTTCGAGGGTGCGGAACGGCGGTACGTCGTGGCCTCCGCAGCCGAGTGTGCGGCGCGCGCCGTCGCCTGGGGGCGGACCTCGGCGTTCCCCGGCGACAAGGCCGCCGAGTCCGCCCCGATCCCGCCCAGCACGAACCGGCCGCCGAGCCCAGCGCCGTCCCCGACACCGGTGATGGGGCGGTCGTCAGCCCCTGACCAGACGGGTGAACTCCGCCACCGCGTCGCCGATCGGGACGGTGTGCCGATCCCCCGACCGGCGATCCTTCACCTCGACCATCCCATCGGCGAGCGCCTTGCCGACGATCACGATGGTCGAGGATCCCGAGCAGGTCGGCATCGTTGAACTTCACGCCGGCCGAGACGCCCGTGCGATCGTCGAGCAGGACCCGGACCCCTGCGGCCTCGCACTGGGTCGCCAGTTGTTCGGCCGCCGTCAGGATGTCGTCGCCCTTCCCGGCCACCACGATGTGCAGGTCGGCGGGCGCCACCTCGCGCGGCCAGCACAACCCGCGTTCGTCGTGGGTCTGTTCGGCGATGGCTGCCACGGCCCGCGAGACGCCGATGCCGTAGCTGCCCATCGTGACGGTGACCAGTTCGCCGTTCTCGTCGAGGACCCGCAGTTCGAGCGCCTCGGCATACTTGCGGCCCAGCTGGAAGATGTGCCCGATCTCGATCCCCCGGGCGATCTCGAGCGGGCTCCCGCACCGGGGACAAGGGTCGCCCGCGCGCACCTCGGCGGCCTCGACCGTGCCGTCGCCGGAGAAGTCGCGACCGGCGACCAAGCCCACCACATGACGGCCGGGGGTGTCCGCCCCGGAGATCCAGGAGGTTCCCGCGGAGACCCTCGGGTCGAGCAGGTAACGGATGCCGACGGCGCGGTCCGTACCCAGGGCAGCGGGACCGATGTAGCCCCGCACCAGGGCGGGACGGGCGGCGAAGTCGGCAGCCTCGAACGTCCGCACCTCGGCCGGCGCCACGACCGCCTCGAGCCGCTTCAGATCGACCTCGCGGTCGCCGGGGAGACCTATGGCCAACGGTTCCTCACGACCGTCCGGCCACGTCAGCATCACGACGACGTTCTTGAGCGTGTCCGCTGCCGTCCACTCGCGGTCGGGACGCGGATGATCGGCGTTCATCAGGGCCACCAGGGACTCGATGGTCTCGGTGTCGGGGGTGTCCACGACCCGCGACTCCGCCGCCCCATCGGCGGGCAGCGCGGCCGGCACCGGGGTGCTGACCGCCTCGACGTTGGCGGCGTAGTCGCACGAGGAGCACCGCACGAAGGAGTCCTCGCCGTGCTCGCATGGGGCCAGGAACTCCTCACTGGCCGATCCCCCCATGGCCCCCGACATGGCGCTGACGATCACGTAGTCCAGTCCGAGCCGCTCGAAGGTGCGCCGATACGCCAACCGGTGTGCGTCGTAGCTGGCCTGCAGCCCGGCGTCGTCGACATCGAAGGAGTACGAGTCCTTCATCACGAACTCGCGGCCACGCAGGATGCCGGCGCGGGGTCGCGCTTCGTCGCGGTACTTGGTCTGGATCTGGTAGATGCGCAGCGGGAGGTCCTTGTAGGACGAGTACTCGCCCTTGACCAGGAGGGTGAACATCTCCTCGTGCGTGGGGCCGAGCAGGTAGTCGGCCTTCTTGCGGTCCTGCAGGCGGAACAGGGTGTCGCCGTACTCGGTCCACCGGCCCGTGGCTTCGTAGGGCTCGCGCGGCAGGAGTGCCGGGAAGTGGACCTCCTGGAACCCTGCCGCATCCATCTCGGCCCGCACGATCGCCTCGACGTTGCGGTAGATCAGGTATCCGAGCGGCAACCAGGTGAAGACACCCGGGGCGACGCGGCGCACGCAGCCGGCGCGCACCAGCAGGCGGTGGCTGGGCACCTCGGCGTCGGCGGGGTCCTCGCGCAGGGTGCGCAGGAACAGGGTCGACATGCGCAGCACTGCGCCACCTCCGGTTCTCGGTGTGCTCGCAGGATATCGGTCACCCGCCGACGGCTTCGCTCACCTCACCGGCAGGTCATGGCCGCTAGTCGCTGGATGCCGTTGCGATCCCCGTCGGCGATCTCGGACAGTGACGTCGCAGTGTCGTACATCATCTGTCCGGGATCGGGGACGTGCGCCAGACCCAGGGCATGCCCGGCCTCGTGGACGTAGGGCGTCGGGACCGTCCGCGGGTCGGCCTCGGAGTCGATCGCGTCCATCACGATCATGGCGCGGGTGATCCGACTCTGCTGCGGGCCGCTGCTCCACGAGATGGGACCCAGGCCGGCGAAGCCCAGGGTGTCGGCCAGCGTGGGGTGGCGGTAGTCATCCCATTTCGACCCCGATTGCCCGGACGGTACGCCGTAGCTGATCGCGATCTCGCCCTCCGGCACCAGGTCAGGATCGATCGGATACGACTTGGTGGTCGCCGCGTCGGTGAGGGGATAGTCGGCGGCACCGCGGTACTCGAAGAGATACCGCCCGCCACTGGCACGCGACCACTGCGAGAACGCCTGGTTCCACCTCAGCTGCTCCTTGGCCCGGTTCGATCCGGCCAGGAGGGCAGCGGTGTAGTCGATGCGGTACCCGATCACCTGGCCCCCGCACCAGTGCCCGGGGGAGGCGGTCACTCCTGCGGGCGGAGGCGCGTTGAACCGAAACCCCCGGCCCTGATGGGTGGACTCCGGTGGATGGTCGAACGACTCGGCGTAGCCCACGGCGCTGTCGGCGGCAGCACGCAGTTCGGTGTCCTCGTCCGTCATGCCGGACAGGGTGGGCACCGTTCCCTTCAACTCCTCGAAGTTGGCCATCCCGTAGTACAGCCCCAGGCACACCCCGGCGATGAGGACTCCGGCCAGGGCGCCGCCGATGACGCGCACGACACGTCTGATCCCCGATTGCCCGGCCATGCCGCCCCTCCCCGCGCCCAGCGGCGCTCGCCACAGCATGCCACGCCGCGACGGGGAATCCGGCGAGCCTCGACAAGTCGCCGATCCGAGACGGCCGGTTCGGACGCGGCCGGTCAGAAGAGGATGGTGGCGAACCGGCCCACGGTCCGGAACCCGGCGGCCTCGTAGGCGCGCACAGCGCCGGTGTTGTAGGAGTTGACGTAGAGGGAGAGGACCTCGGTCAACTCCGCCGCCAACGCGACCACGGCGGCCATCCCCCGCGACGCCCGACCCTCCCGTCGCCGTTCCGGCGGGACCCAGACGCCCTGGATCTGCCCGGCCCGCCCTGACAGCGCGCCGACCTCGGCTTTGAACACCGGTTCGTCGCCGTCGAAGGCGGCGTAGGACCGGCGGGTGCGGATGAGGTCGGCGACGCGGCGGCGGTACGCGGGTTCCATGCCTCCGGCGATGGGCGAGACCCCCACCTCTTCCGTGAACATGGCGACGCAGGCAGGGAAGAGTCCGGGAAGGTCGTCCAGGACCGTGACCCGGACGTCCGGATCGGGGTCTACCTGCGGCGGCACGGTCGCGACCATGAGCAACTGGTCGGGACGCACCTCGCGGGCGGGCCCCCAGTGGGGCTCGAGGTGACGCCACAGATCGAGCACCTCGTCGGCGGGTCCCACGATCGAGCTCGACCGTCGGCCCTGCCGCAGTGCGTGGGCGGCGAATGCCGCCCGGGCCGGTCCGGAGGTCTCGACGGGAACCATGTTGGCGCCCACCAAGAGGGCCGACTCGACGCGGCCGGACTCCCCATATCCCCAGAATGGGCCACCGGCCGCCGCGGCGTGCAGGCCCCAGGCGTCCAGCCGAGCCTCGGCGAAACAGTGCCGGACCGCGTCGCGGCGCATGAGGGAACGCAACGCATCGGTGTCCTCGGGCCCGAGCACCCGTACGGAGGCTGCCGGACGTTGCACTGGGCTGGGCACGCCCACCGTCACGGGGCGACCTGGACCTCGGGGGTGCCGCCCGGGGCGAGGTCCTCGGCCAGTCGGAGCGCCTCCTCGATGAGCGTGGCCACGATCTGCGATTCGGGGACGGTCTTGATGACCTCGCCCTTCACGAAGATCTGACCCTTGCCATTGCCGCTGGCGACCCCGAGGTCAGCCTCCCGGGCCTCGCCGGGACCGTTGACCACACACCCCATCACGGCGACCCGCAGGGGCACCTCGAGTCCCTGGAGCCCGGCGGTGACCTCCTCGGCGAGGGTGTACACGTCCACCTGGGCCCGTCCGCACGAGGGACAGGACACGATCTCGAGGCCGCGTTCGCGCAGGTTCAACGACTCGAGGATGCCGCGGCCGACCTTGACCTCCTCGACGGGGGGCGCGGACAGGGACACGCGGATCGTGTCGCCGATGCCCTGGGACAGCAGCGCCCCGAACGCGACCGCCGACTTGATGGTGCCCTGCTGGGCCGGACCGGCCTCGGTGACGCCCAGGTGCAGCGGATAGTCGCACCGTGCGGCGAGAAGTCGGTAGGCCTGGACCATGACCACGGGGTCGTGGTGCTTGACCGAGATCTTGATGTCGGTGAATCCGTGCTCCTCGAACAGGGAGCATTCCCACAGCGCGGACTCGACCAGCGCCTCGGGGGTGGCCCTGCCGTACTTCTGCAGGAGCCGGGGGTCCAGCGACCCCGCGTTCACGCCGATCCGGATCGGGGTGGCGGCCTCCGCGGCCGCGCGGGCGATCTGGGCCACCTGATCGTCGAACTTCTTGATGTTGCCCGGGTTCACCCGCACCCCGGCGCAGCCGGCCTCGATGGCGGCGAACACGTACCTGGGCTGGAAGTGGATGTCGGCGATCACCGGGATGTTCGACTTCTTGGCGATCGTGGGCAGTGCCTCGGCGTCGTCGGCGCTGGGGACCGCCACGCGCACGACCTGGCATCCGGCCGCGGTGAGTTCGGCGATCTGCTGCAGGGTGGCGTTGACGTCGGCGGTGACCGTGGTGGTCATCGACTGCACGGAGATGGGCGCGTCGCCGCCTACGGCGACGGGGTGGGTGGGATGCCGTAGCACGATCTGGCGGCTGCGGCGCCGCGGCGCCAGGGTGGCGACCGCGGGGGTGCCCAGGGAGATGCTCACGGGTACCTCCGGATTCGGATGTGTTCCAGTATCCCCGTCGCTGTCGGGATGCCCAACTCGACGCGCGTCAACCACCCAAGGTGATGGGCTTGACCAGGTCCGCCCAGATCACCACCGCACCCGCCGCGATCAGGATCACAGCCACCGAGTAGGTCAGGGGCAGAAGTCGGGCGGTGTCGACGGGGCCCGGATCGGGTCGGTCCCGCCAGGAGGCCCACTTGCGGCGGGCGCCCTCGTACAGCGCGGCCGCCACGTGACCACCGTCGAGCGGCAGGATCGGCAACAGGTTGAACAGGAACAGGAACAGGTTGAGGGACGCGGCCAGGCCCAGGAAGGAACCGATCTTGGCGTCGACGGGCTCGTCGGTGGCGGCGATCTCCCCGCCCAGGCGCGTGACGCCGACGACGCTGACGGGGCTCTCCTGACTGCGTTGACCATCCGTCGCCAGGGTCACCCCCAGGTCGTACATCCGCTGCGGCATGGTCAGCAGCGCACCCACCGACATCGTGGTGATGTCCCACATGTACCCCGGGACGGCCGACACCGGCAGCCCGACGTAGTCGACCTGGGGTCGCACGCCCAGAAACGTCCGCTGGATCGTGGCCCCGGTGGGCTGGCCCTGGTCGTCGTACACCGGGTACGTGACGGGACTCAGGTCGACGGTCACCGGGATCTGGGTGCCGCCGCGGTCGACCACCACGGTGGTGCTCCCCGAGGCCGCGGCGAGGGAGGAACTGACGTCTTCCCAACTCGAGATGGGATTCCCGTCGACGGAGACGATGCGGTCGCCGGGCCGCAGCCCGGCGGCGATGGCCGCGGTGCGGGGACCGTCGTCCGGGCAGGTCCCTGCGGTGGCGGCCCCGTCCGGGTTGGACACGGTGGGCACGCACTCGACGACCCCGGCCAGACTGCTGGTGGGGGTGGGCAGACCGATACCGACGAGCATGATGCCGAACAGCACGATGGCCAGGAACAGGTTCATGAAGGGTCCGGCCATCATGACCACGATGCGCTGCCGGACCGGGAGCCGGTAGAACACGCGGTTCTCGTCGCCGGGTCCGATCTCCGCCAGGGACGCCTCACGGGCCTCGTCGATCAGTTGGCCGAAACGGCCGGTGGGAGCGGGCCGGTCGGTGCGCCCGGGCGGGTACATGCCGACGATGCGCACGTATCCGCCCACCGGAACGGTCTTGACCCCGTACCGCGTCTCGCCACGGACCCGGGACCACAGGGCCGGCCCGAAACCGATCATGAATTCGGTGACCTTGACGCCGTAGTGCTTCGCTGCGGCGAAGTGCCCGAACTCGTGCAGCCCGATCGACAGGAAGATCAGCCCGATGAACACGACGATGCCCACGATGTTGGCGATCACGTCACCCATGGGCACTCCTCACTGTCGGTGCGCCGGTCCGGCACGGCGGTCACTGCACGAGCGCGCGTGCCTGGGATCGGGCCCAGGTGTCCGCTGCTAGGACGTCGGCCAGGGACAGGTCGTTCCCGTCGAACCGGCCGTCATATTCCGCGACCACTGCTTCCACGGTATCCACAATCCCCGGGAACGGAAGTCCTCCGGCCAGGAACATCTCGACCGCCACCTCGTCGGCGGCGTTGTAGATCGCAGGGTGGACCCCGCCTGCCGTGCCCACCTGGGCGGCCAGGGCGATCGCGGGGAAGGCGTCGACGTCGACGGGTTCGAACGTCCAGGTCGCGGCCTGGGTCCAGTCACACGCCGGCGCAGCATCGGCGACCCGCTCGGGCCAGGCCAGTCCCAGGGAGATCGGCAGTCGCATGTCGGGGGGGCTGGCCTGGGCGATGGTCGATCCGTCGACGAACTCCACCATCGAGTGGATCACCGACTGCGGGTGGATCACCACGTCGAGACGGTCGAACGGCAGGTCGAACAACAGGTGCGCCTCGATGAGTTCCAGCCCCTTGTTGACCAGGGTGGCGGAGTTCACCGTCACCAGGGGCCCCATCGACCAGGTGGGATGGGCCAGGGCCTGGTCGGGGGTGACGTCGATCAGCTCCGCCCGGGTCCGGCCCCGGAACGGCCCCCCGCTCGCGGTGAGGATCAGCCGACGCACCTCGGCGGTCGTCCCCGCCCGCAGCGCCTGGGCGAGAGCCGAGTGCTCGGAGTCGACCGGGACGATCTGCCCGGGACCGGCGGTCCGGGTGACCACCGGCCCCCCGATGATGAGCGACTCCTTGTTCGCGAGCGCCAGCGTGGTGCCCGCCGACAGTGCCGCCAGCGTGGGCTCCAGCCCCGCTGCGCCCGACATGCCGTTGAGCACGACGTCGCAGGGCATCGACGCGAGTTCGGTGGCCGCCCGCGGCCCGGCGAGAATCTCGACGTCGGGGATCCCGCGCGGCACGGCAGCCGCGGCAAGCGCCTCGGGCAGCGCGGCTGCTGCGGCCGGGTCCGCCACGGCAACGTGCGTGGCGCCGGTCTGGACGACCTGACGCGCCAGCAGTCCGGGGTCGGCGCCGCCGGCGGCCAGACCGACGACCTGGAATCGTCCGGGATTGCGCGCCACGATGTCGAGCGCCTGGGTCCCGATCGACCCGGTCGATCCGAGCACGACGACACGGCGCACGTCAGACCTTTCCCGCGACCGCAGCCAGTTGTCCGCAGGCGCCGTCGATCTCGCGCCCCCGGGTGTCGCGCACGGTCACCGCGACACCAGCGTCGCGCACGATCCGTACGAACTCGTCCTGCACCTCGGGCTCCGACGCCGTCCATTTCGATCCCGGTGTCGGATTCAGCGGGATCAGGTTCAGGTGGGTGAGGCGCCCGGCGAGCAACTCGCCGAGCGCGGCAGCCCGCTGCGGCTGGTCGTTGATGTCGCGGATCAGCGCGTATTCGATGCTGAAGCGGCGGCCCGTGGCTGCCGCGTAGCCGTCCGCCGCGGCAAGGACCTCGGCGACCGGCCAGCGGTGGTTGATCGGCACCAGGGTGTCGCGCAGGTCATCGTCCGGCGCGTGCAACGAGACCGCCAGGGTGACGGGCATCCCCTCCTGGGCCAGTTCCTCGATCCGCGGCACCAGGCCGACGGTGGACACCGTCACCGACCGGGCGGACATGCCGAACCCGTCGGGCGCAGGATCGATGATCCGGTGCAGGGCGGCCACCACCGACCGGTAGTTGGCTAGCGGCTCACCCATCCCCATGAACACGATGTTGGTCAGATGATCCGGGGTCCGCGGAAGGCGCCCCGACGCCGCCAACCGCCGCGCCTGGCGCACCTGTTCGACGATCTCGGCCGTGGACAGGTTGCGGGTGAGTCCCTGCTGACCTGTGGCGCAGAACGGACACCCGATGCCGCATCCTGCCTGCGAGGAGATGCAGGCGGTCACGCGCTGCGGGTACCCCATGACCACACTCTCGACCAGGGCACCGCCGGTGAGACGCCACACGCTCTTGACCGTCCGGTCGCCGTCGCAGCTGACCTCGGTCACGGGGTCCAGGAGCTCCGGGAACCACCGTCGGCCGACCTCAAGCGACAGGTCGGCGGACAACTCGCTCCACTGCGAGGGATCGGCCTGGTCCCGCCCGAAGTAGCGCCGCGAGATCTGGTCGGCCCGGAAGCGCGGGAGTCCGGCGTCGCCGACGGCCTCGCCCCTCCGGTCCGGCGCCAGGTCCGCCCAGTGCAGGTCGGGGCGGGCGCGACGGACCCCGGCATCGGGCTGCGTGATGCCGGGCAGGTCCACGGTCACGATCCGAGCAGGGCGGTGAAGATCGCCCACGACACGAAGGCGTTGGGGATCAGCGAGTCCAGCCGGTCCATCAGGCCGCCGTGCGCAGGGATGATCGACCCCATGTCCTTGATCCCCAGGTCCCGCTTGAGAGCGCTCTCGATGAAGTCGCCGAGGGTGGCCGTGATGGTCAGGATCACCCCGGCAAGGGCTCCCTCCCACCACTGTCCACTCAGCACGGTGACGAACAGGCCTACCCCGATGGCGATCTGGAAGATGAGGGATCCGGCGAATCCCTCCCAGGACTTCTTCGGACTGATCTCAGGCGCCATCGGGTGCTTGCCGAACAGGACCCCTGCCGCGTAGCCCCCGATGTCGCTGCCGACCGTGAGCGCGATGAACGCCACGATCCGCCAGGCCCCGTCGTCGGCGCGGAGGGTGAGGATCGCGAATCCCAACATGAGGGGCAGGTACCCGGCCACGAACACCGAGGCCGTCGCGTCGCGCACGTAGTCGTCGGTGCCGTCCCACAACCGCCACACGAGGATGATCAGCACCAGCGCGGCCACCACGGCGAGGAACGCCTGGGGCCCGTGGACGTAGGCGGCCCACCCGATGATCGGCACCGACACCAGCAGCGGCCAGGTCGTGATGCGGATCCCGCGGGTCGCGAGTCCGTTGGCGATCTCGGTGATCCCGATCCACAGGGCGATGACCGCCAGCGGGATGAAGAGCCACTTCTGCCAGGCCAGGCTGGCGACGCACAGTCCCGCGAGCACCACTCCGGCGGTGATCGCTACCGGCAGGTTGCGGCCCGCCTTGGACTCGGCTGCCGCCGGTTCGGGTTCTGCCACGGCGTCGGCCATGTCAGACCTCGAGGAGTTCGGACTCTTTGTGCTTGAGCAACTCGTCGATGCGCTGCACCTGCTGGTGGGTGGCATCGTCGAGGTGCTTCTCGGCGCGCTTGACGTCGTCCTCGCCCGCCTCGCCGTCCTTGGCCAGCTTGTCGAGGACCTGGTTGGCGTGCCGGCGCACGTTGCGGATCGCCACGCGGGCCTCCTCGGCCTTGTGCTTGGCGGTCTTGATGTATTCGCGGCGCCGCTCCTCGGTCAGCTGCGGCATCACCACCCGCACGATGGTGCCGTCCGACGCCGGGTTGACCCCCAGATCGGAGTCGCGGATCGCCCGCTCGATGGCGTCGATCACGGACTTGTCATAGGGGGTGATGATCATCATCATCGCCTCGGGCGACGCGAACGACGCCAGTTGTTGGATCGGCGTGGGGGTGCCGTAGTAGTCGACGGTGATCTTGGAGAACATGGCCGGGTTCGGACGTCCGGTGCGGATCGCCGCGAACTCCTCCTGGGCGAAGGTCACGGCCTTCTCCATCTTCTCTTCCGCTTCGAGCAGCGTGTCGTCGATCACTCGGGGCTCCTTCGTCGCTCAGCTGATGAGCGTTCCGATCCTCTCACCCCGGACCGCCCGGGCGATGTTTCCTTCGACCAGAAGATTGAAGACGACCAGCGGAAGGTCGTTGTCACGACACAGGCTGATCGCCGTGGCGTCGGCGACCTTCAGGTCGCGGCGCAGCACCTCGTCGTAGGTCAGCTGGTCGAACCTGGTGGCGTCCGGGTTGGTGCGGGGGTCGCTGTCGTACACCCCGTCGACGCCCTTGGCCATGAGCACGATCTCCGCGCCGATCTCCAGCGCCCGCTGGGCCGCGGTGGTGTCGGTCGAGAAGTAGGGCGCACCGAGTCCCGCGCCGAAGATCACCACGCGACCCTTGGACAGGTGTCGCTGCGCGCGCCGGGGCACGTAAGGCTCGGCGACCTGCCCCATCGAGATCGCGGTCTGTACGCGGGTCTCGATCCCTTCCTTCTCGCAGAAGTCCTGCAGGGCCAGGCAGTTCATGACGGTGCCGAGCATCCCCATGTAGTCCGCCCGGGCCCGATCCATGCCGTGGTCCGACAACTGCGCACCCCGGAAGTAGTTGCCACCCCCGATGACGACCGCCACCTCGGTGCCGCCGCGCACGACTCCCGCGATCTGGGCGGCGATCGAGCGCACGACGTCGGGGTCGACGCCGAGACCACCGCCGCCGGCGAACGCCTCGCCGGACAGTTTCACCAGCACGGTGCCGAAGCCGCCGACCGGCGCATCGGGCCACGTGTCGACGGTCCCGGCGAGGATCCCCTGACGGGGGTCGCTTGTGTCAGACACCGCGCTGTCCCTTCGCCGGCCGGTCAGGCCTGGCCCACCTCGATCAAGGCGAACCCTGTCACGGTAGTGCCCGCGTCCTGCAGAGTCTGCGCGACACTCTTCTTGCTGTCCTGCACCGACGCCTGGTCCAGCAGGACGCTGTCCTTGAAGAACCCGTTCACCCGACCCTCGATGATCTTGGGCAGAGCCTGCTCGGGCTTGCCCTCCTCGCGGGCGGTGGCCTCGGCGATGCGCCGCTCGTTGGCGACGATGTCCGCGGGCACGTCCTCACGGCTGAGGTAGCGCGGCTTCATGGCCGCGATCTGCAGCGCAACCGCACGGGCGGCATCGGAGTCGCCTTCGTAGCCCAGCAGCACCCCGACCGCCGGGGGCAGGTCGGCCGAACGACTGTGCAGGTAGACCTCGAGGGTGCCGTCGACGACGGCGAACCGGCCCAGCTCGATCTTCTCGCCGATGATGGCCGACAGGTCGGCGACAGCCTCGGCGGCGGTCTTCCCCGACGACAGCGTCAGTGCCGCGAAGTCGGCGTCCGTCGCCGGACGCTGCTCGTCCACGACACCGGCCAACTCGTCGGCGAGCGCGACGAAATCGGCGTTCTTGGCGACGAAGTCGGTCTCGCAGCGCAGTTCGACGAGCGCGTTGCCCTTCTGAGCCACGAGCCCGTTGCTCGCCGTGCGCTCGGCGCCGCGTTTGGCGGCCTTCGCGGCGCCCGAGATGCGCAGCACCTCGACGGCCTTGTCCAGGTCGCCGTCGGCTTCGGTGAGCGCCTTCTTGCACTCCATCATTCCGGCCCCGGTGAGATCCCGGAGGCGCTTGACGTCAGCCGCAGTGATCGTGGCCATGACGATGTCTCCTCGTTGTCGACACCGGGCGCTGGGCCCGGCAGGGTGGATTCGGGGGTCAGGCCTGCGTCTCGCCGGCGGGGGCGTGACCCTCTGCGGTCTCGGCCGCCTGCAACGCCTGGGCGTCGACCAGAGCCTCCTCGGCCTCGGCCACGGTGCCGTCGGTGGCCTCGGCGGCGGCGATCTCCTCCGCAGCAGCGGCGGTCTCGGCGACCAGTTCAGGCTCGGCGGCGGGCTGGTCGGCGACCGGCTGCTCGGCAGCGGCCGGCTCTGCTGTCTCCGGGGCTGCGGCCTGGGGAGCGGAATCACCGGCATCGAGCACGGCGGTCTCCCACTCGGCCAGCGGTTCGGCGTCGGAGGCGCCGCCGGCGGCCCGTTCGGCACGGGCACGGAGCCCATCGGCCGCGGCGTCGGCGATGACCCGCGTGAGCAGGGCGACGGCCCGGATGGCGTCGTCGTTGCCCGGCACCGGGTAGTCGACCTCGTCGGGGTCGCAGTTCGTGTCGAGGATCGCGATCACGGGGATCCCGAGCTTGCGGGCCTCCTTGACGGCGATGTGTTCCTTCTTCGTGTCGACGACCCAGATGGCGCTGGGGACCTTCTCCATCGTGCGGATGCCGCCGAGGGTGCGTTCCAACTTGTCCTTCTCGCGCGACAGGGTCAGCAGTTCCTTCTTGGTCAGCGAGGAGCCCGCGACGTCGTCGAAGTCCATCTCCTCGAGTTCCTTGAGCCGCTCGAGACGCTGGTGGACAGTGCTGAAGTTGGTGAGCATGCCGCCGAGCCAGCGGTTGTTGACGTACGGCATGTCGACGCGCGCCGCCTGCTGCGCGATCGCTTCCTGAGCCTGCTTCTTGGTCCCGACGAACAGGATGGTGCCGCCGTGGGCGACCGTCTGGCTCACGAACTCGTAGGCGCGATCGATGTAGGACAGCGAACTGGCCAGGTCGATGATGTAGATGCCGTTGCGCTCGGTCAGGATGAAGCGCTTCATCTTGGGGTTCCAGCGCCGGGTCTGGTGACCGAAGTGGACCCCGGATTCGAGCAGTTGACGCATGGTGACGACGGCCACGAGCGTTCCTTTCGGCGCCCTGAGGCGCGGTCGGTTGTTCACGACGGCCTGGTGGCCACCGCCCTGGTGCTCCGTCCGGTGGGCTCCCCGCAAGGACCGACCCCACCGCGACTCCCGGCGATCCGGGTCTGGGGAGCACGCGAATTCCGGCTGCTGCCGGTCCGTCGAGTGTAGCCCGATTCGGAGGATCCCCCCAACCGACCCTCGTCCACAGGCGGCCTGCCCGGCGCTGGTCCCCGCCGGCGGTTCCGAGCCCGGCAGCCGGACCAGGCCAGGTGACCATCACGGTCATGATGCGACTTCGCTGGACGGTGCTGGGACTGTGCCTGCTGGTGTCGGCCGCCGTCCTGGCAGGGGGCCGGGCCGACGCCGGGGACCTGTGGCCTGTGCCCGGCGGCCTGCAACGGGACTTCGATCCGCCGGACCCCGATTGGTTGCCCGGCCATCGCGGGGTCGACCTGGCGGCGCACGCGGGCGATCCGGTGGTCTCCCCGCGGGCGGGGCGGGTGGGATTCGTCGGGCGGGTCGCCGGGACTCCGGTGCTGACGATCGACCACGGCATGCTGCGGGCCACCTACCAGCCGGTCACGTCCTCACTCACCGCGGGAACACCTGTCGCTGCCGGACAGGTCGTGGCGACGGTGGCGACCGGTGGTCACTGCTCCGGGCAGTGCCTGCACTGGGGGGCGCTGATGAACGACCGCTACGTCGACCCGAGACTGCTCCTGGGGCACACCCGGGTGGTCCTGCGCCCGCTGTGACGACGTCACGGTGGCGTAGCCATCGCTTGGGCGACGGTCAGGCACCCTCACTGCCGAGTTGCGCTCGCAACTGCATGACAGCCTTGGTGTGCAGTTGGCAGGCACGGGACTCGGTGACGCCGAGCACCTGCCCGATCTCGTTGAGGGTCATCCCCTCGTAGTAGTACAGCGAGATCACGATCTTCTCGCGCTCGGGGAGCGCCGACACGGCGACCCCGAGGATCTCCTTGGTCTCCTCGGTCTCGAACAGCGCCACCGGGTCGTCGGCGCGCTCGTCCGCAATGGTGTCCCCCAGACTCACCCGGTCGGACTTGTCCCCCCCGATCGAGAGCAGTTCGTCGAGGGCGGCGACGTGGACATAGGAGACCTGTCGGAAGATCTGCCGCAACGCCTTGACCGTGATGTCGAGCTCGGCGGCGACCTCCTCGTCGGTCGGGGTCCGACCCAACTCGAGCTGTAGTCGCTGATAGGCGCCTTCGACGTCGCGCGCCTTCTGACGCACGGACCTCGGGACCCAGTCGTAGCTGCGCAATTCGTCGATGATCGCGCCGCGGATGCGGCTGACGGCGTAGGTCTCGAACTTGATCGCCCGGTCCGGCTGGAACTTCTCGATGGCGTCGATGAGTCCGAACATGCCGTTGCTGACCAGGTCCGCCGGGTCGACGCTGTTGGGCAGCCCGACTCCGACGCGGCCCGCCACGTACTTGACGAGTGGCGCGTAGTGGAGGATCAGGCGTTCCCGCACCTCGCGGTCGCCGGTGCTCTTGTAGGTGGCCCAGAGGTCCGCCAGGCGGGCCTCGTTCTCCTCAAAGCTGTGGGGTTCGGCGGGCACCACCACGGGATCGGTCGCGACGGACCCCGCCGCGGGTTCGGCGACCGGCGCGGCGGCAGGCCCGTCAGGCCCTGGGGTGCGCCTGCTCATACGTGGTCCTCAACCGCTCGACGGACACATGGGTGTAGATCTGGGTCGTTGCGAGACTAGCGTGCCCGAGCATCTCTTGTACCGTCCGAAGATCCGCCCCACCTTCCAACATATGGGTGGCGGCCGAATGCCTCAAGGCGTGAGGGGCCACGTCGGGCACCCCGGTCGCGACCTCGATGAGCCGGTGCAGCCGGGCGCGCACCCGCCGTTGGTCGACCCGGCCACCGCGAGGGCCCAGGAACACCGCCTCGCCCGACCGACGGGTGGCCCACCGGGGCCGGCCGTCGCGCAGCCAGTGGTCCACCGCATGGGCCGCCGACGGACCGAACGGCACGGTCCGCTGTTTGTCCCCCTTGCCGATCACCCGCAGGGTGCGGTCCGGGAAGGAGATGTCGCCCAGGTCGAGGCCGCACAACTCCGAGACGCGTAGACCCCCGGCGTAGAGGAGTTCGAGCATCGCGCGGTCGCACAGTGTCGCCACCGGGTCGTCGTCGGCCTGCCCGGCGTGGGTCAGCAGGTCGTCGGCCTCGGCGGCCGTCAGCACCACCGGAAGATGGTCGGGCACCTGCGGCGACTGCAGGCGCAGGCCCGGGTCGGCCGCCAGTACGCCCCTGCCGTGGGCCCAGGCGGTGAACACCTTGACCGAACTGACCCGCCGACGGATCGTGCGCGGCGCCGCACCCGTGGCCGTCAGCCCCGCCAACCAGGCGCGCAGGGTCCGCAGGTCGAGGTCGGTGATCCCGTCGGGACCGGTGTGGGTCAGCAGGCTGCGGACATCGGACACATAGGCCCGGCACGTGGCAGGCGACACCCCCCGGCGACGCCGCAGGTGATCGGCGAAGTCGGCGACGAGCAGGTCGACGTCCACTCCCCCATGCTGCCGCACTCCGGCGCCGCCAGGTCACGGTCTGCCCAGGACGGCGAGGATGTCGTCCGCGTCCACCGCCAGCCGCGCCTGCCCCTCCTGCACCAGTCGATGGGTGCCCGCGCTCATCGGCGACGTGACGGGTCCGGGCACGGCACACACGGGTCGACCCAGCGTCTGGGCCCATTCGGCCGTGTTGAGGGCGCCCGACCGCGCTCCGGCCTCGACGACCACGGTCACCCGCGTCAACGCCGCGATGAGGCGGTTGCGCCGCAGGAACGAGAAGGCCTGGGGCGTACGCCCCGGCGGCGCCTCGCTGCAGATGGCGCCGGCGTCGACGATCTGGGCGAAGAGCGCGGCGTGCGATCGGGGTGTCGGCACGTCGACACCGCCGGCCGTGACCGCGACCGTCGCGCCGCCGGCAGCCAGGGCACCTCGATGCGCAGCCGCATCGATACCGAAGGCTCCTCCGGAGACGATCGTCCAGCCCGCTCCGGCGAGGTCTGCCGCCAACCGGGCAGCGACCTGCAAGCCGTAGCTGGTGGCGTTGCGGGCGCCGACGATGGCCACCGACCGCACCGCCAGGAGCCGAAGGTCACCGGCCCCCGTGATCCACAACCGGCGGGGTGTGTCGTGCTCGAGGTCCGCCAATTGGCGGGGCCAGCCCGGGTCGTCGGGCTCGGCGGATCTCATGGCGTCTCCTTCCCTCCCCGCAGCACGAGCGCCTGGGCGACCTCGTCCGGCCCCGGGCGGTCGACCCCGGCCAGATCGGCCACCGTCCACGCGATCCGCAGCACCCGGTCGTGGGTCCGGCGGCTCCAGCGTTCGTGCTCCGCGCGGGCCAGGAGATCCGCGCGGGCCTGCCACGTGGGGGCGAAGCGGCCACTGAGCGCGGCCCCCGGAACCCTCGCGTTCACCGTCACCCCTTGATCCACGAGGCGATCGGCGGCGCGTTCCCGGGCGGCGACCACCCGGGCCCGCACCTCCGCGCTGGTCGGTGCCGCGGTCGACCCGTGCGGACGATCCAGCCGGAGGCGCAGATCCACCCGGTCGAGCAGGGGGGCGGACAGGCGTGCGCGGTATCGGCGCCGTTCGCCCGCGGAACACTCGCAGCGTCGGTCATCGCCGCACGGACAGGGGTTGGCCGCGAGCACCAGCTGGAACGATGCCGGCAGCCGTTCGGTGACCGCCGCCCGGGCGATGCACACCGTCCCCTCCTCGAGTGGCTGGCGCAGACTCTCCAACGTCACGCGCGAGAACTCGGGCGCCTCGTCGAGGAACAGCACCCCGTGATGGGCGAGGCTGATCTGTCCGGGACGGGTCGCCCCCCGAAGGACACCCCCCACCAATGACACGTGGCTGGCCGAATGATGCGGGGCGCAGAACGGCGGGACCCGGGTCACGGAGTCACCACCGCCGTCGAAGGCGTCGCGGATGGCGGCCAGCTCCAGGACCTGCTGGTCGCCCAGCGGTGGCAGGAGCCCGGGGAGCCGCCGGGCGAGCATCGTCTTCCCCACTCCGGGTGGTCCCGACATCAGCACGTGATGCCCTCCGGCGGCGGCGACCTCCAGCGCCCGGCAGGCGATCGGCTGCCCGATGACGTCCGACAGCTCGGGGAACTCCCCGGCGGCCGTGGACACCGAATCCGGTGACGGTGTAGCCGCCTCGCGTTCGCCGCGCAGCACCTCGACGGTCTCGCGCAACGAACTCACCGGGACGACCGTGAGATCGGGCAGCCGGGCGATGCGATCGGCAGTGCCGGGACTGGCGAACAGCCGTTCCACGGGCGGATCGGCGCGGGCTGCTCCCAGGGCCATCGCAACTCCGCCCGGGACCGATCGGACGGACCCGTCGAGCCCGAGCTCCCCGACGAACACCGATCCGGCCACGGCCTGCTCAGCCAGGATCCCGTCGCCGGCCAGGACCCCCACCGCCACCGCCAGATCGAGACCCGAACCCCGCTTGTGCTCGAAGGCGGGAGACAGGCCCACCAGGATCTTGCCGGTGGGCCAGGCGAAGCCGCTCGCGACCAGCGCCGAACGCACCCGGTCGCGCGATTCGGTGATGGCGGTGTCCGGCAGTCCGACGATCGTCATCGAAGGAAGACCGTTGGTGAGGTGCACCTGCACATCGACGACCTGCCCCAGCAACCCCAGGCAGACCGCGCCCCGGGTCTGCGCGAGCGCACTCACTCGATCCCCCGCAGGTGCGTGACCTGGGGGCGACCGGCAGGGTCCAACTGGATCCCGATGACATCGATCCGCACCCCACGGCCCCGCACGCCACGTCCCTGCAGCCACCTCACGGCGAGGTGCCGCAACTTGCGCACCTTGAGCGGCGTGACCGACTCCACGGCAGTTCCGGCCCCCGAGCCCGAGCGGGTGCGCACCTCGCAGATGACGATCTGACCGTGATCCAGGCCCACGATGTCGATCTCGCCGTCCCGGCAGCGCCAGTTCCGGTCGAGGATCAACCATCCCCGGTCGCGCAGGTAGCGGGTCGCGTAGTTCTCGCCGAGGCGGCCGAGCCGTTGTCGTGTGAGCGTCATGCCCTCACTGTGGGAAGCACGACGTCTCGGCCACCGGACCTGTGTGGTTCTGGGGATACCGGACCGGCGACGCCGGGTGTGGACAGGTGGGTCAGGCGGTCGCGGGGCCCAGCTGCGCCGGGGTGGGTTCCCGTAGGTCGAGGGTCTCCTCGGCGGCCGCGACACGCCAGGACCGCCGGTGGTGCTCACACAGCCCCACCGACCGGATCGCCGCACTGTGATCCGCCGTGCTGTAGCCCTTGTTGACATCCCAGCCGTAGCCGGGATGGTGCTCCGCGAGGTCGACCATGAGGCTGTCGCGGGTCACCTTGGCGACCACACTGGCGGCGGCGACCGACGAGCAGATGCGGTCTCCCTTGATCACCCGCACGACCTGCGGCACCTCGACGTCGGGCCAAGGCACGGGATCGAACAGCGTCGGCGGTGGTTCGGTGAGCCAGTCGTGGGAACCGTCCAGGATGATCACCGACACCGGTGGCACCTGCTCGAGGGCACGCAGCGCCGCCAGGCGGAGAGCGGCCGTCAGACCCCATCGGTCCACCTCGTCGGGGCCCGCCATCCCCACGGCGGTGTGCCGCGCCCAGCGCCGCACCCGAGGCGCCAGGCTGGTGCGCTGTGCCGGGGTCAGAAGTTTGGAATCGCGCAGCCCCTGCGGTGCCGTCCGGGTCGCACTGTCGACCACCGCGACACCCACGGCCACCGGACCGGCCAGCGCGCCCCGGCCCACCTCGTCGATGCCGGCGACCGTGGCGTGCCCGCCCCGGAGGAGTTCCCGTTCCCGGCGCAGCGAAGGACGCACGGTCACCCGCCCGACGATGCCGGGGGGTCCTCGGCGTTGAGCTGCTGCGCCCACGCCGGCTGAGGCAGTGTCTGCCACTGCGAACGCGGCCAGATCACGGCGAACGCCTTGCCCAGTGCGCGGTCGACCGGCACGAAACCCCCACCCGGATCGCCCATGTGGGCCCGCGAGTCGGCCGACGCGGCACGGTGATCCCCCATGACCCACAACTTGCCCTGCGGCACCTTGACGCTGAAGGGGGTGTCGCTGGGGACGTTGCCCGGGTAGAGGTAGGGCTCGTCGATGGGGATGCCGTTCACGGTGATGCGACCCTTGTTGTCGCAGCACTCGACCTTGTCCCCGCCCACACCGATGACCCGCTTCACGAACACGGTGTCGGGTGGGGGGACCACTCCCACAGTGCGGCCGAGTTCGGTGAACAGACCCGCGATCGGCCCTTCCGAGGGAGGCGCCTCGTCGGCCGGGACGAACGAGTCCACCCCGTCGAACACGATGACATCACCGCGTTCGGGCTGACCCAGTCGATACGCCAGCCGGTTCACCGCCACCCGGTCCCCCACGAGCAGGGTGTCCTCCATCGAACCCGAGGGGATGAAGAAGATCTGGACCAGGAAGGTCTTGACCAGGAAGGCCAGCAGGATGGCAACGACGATGACCAGCGGCATCTCGATCCACAGCGGGAGCTTGCGGTCCTGCTTCGCGGGTGATGCCTGGGCGTCCGTAGCCGTCACAGCGGGAGCCTAACGGTTCAGGCGTTCTCGCGCTTCTCGCGGATCTTCGCGGCCTTCCCCCGGCGGTCGCGCAGGTAGTACAGCTTGGCCCGGCGCACGTCGCCGCGGCTCACGACCTCGATGCGGTCGATGATCGGGGAATGCACGGGGAACCGGCGCTCGACCCCGGTCCCGAAGGACACCTTGCGCACGGTGAAGGTCTCGCGGAGTCCGTCGCCTGCACGGGCGAGCACGACACCCTGGAAGACCTGGATACGGGATCGGTTGCCTTCGATGACCTTGACGTGGACCTTGACGGTGTCACCGGGGCGGAACTCGGGGATGTCGGTGCGGAGGGATGCCTCGTCGACGAAATCCAGCTTGCGCATGATGTCTGCTCTCTGCGGGCGCCACAGGTCGCCCACGGTGTTCGTAGGTTCCGCGACCAGCAGGTCCGACTCCCCTGTGGCGGGGCCGGGGCGAACGTCGCGTGCCCTTGAGTATGCCCGACGGCGCCACAGCGGGCCAAACTCAGCCCAGATCGGGGCGATGGACCCGGGTGCGTTCCGCCGACTGCTCGTCGCGCCAGGCCTTGATCCGGGCGTGGTCGCCGCTGAGGAGCACATCGGGCACCGTCAGTCCCCGCCACTCGCGCGGCCGGGTGTAGACCGGGCCCTCGAGCGCGTGGGCGCGGTCGGCCCCGAACGAATCGTCGGCGGCGGACTCGTCGTTGCCGAGCACCCCGGGGATCAACCGGGTGACGGCCTCGATCATCACCAGCGCGGCGACCTCTCCCCCGGCCAGCACGTAATCGCCGATGGACACCTCGGCCACCCGGACCCCGCGGTCGCGGTAGTGCTGCCACACCCGCGCGTCGATTCCCTCGTACCGGCCGCACGCGATGACCAGGTGCTGCTCGCCCGCCCACTGCTCCGCGGTCCGCTGGGTGAACGGGGTCCCCGACGGGGTGGGCACCACGACCACTGGGTCGTCGGCCACCAACGGATCCAGGGTGACGGCCCAGGGTTCGGGCATCATGACCATCCCCGGACCGCCGCCGAACGGCGCATCATCGACGGTGCGATGCCGGTCGGTGGTGGCGTCGCGGGGGTCGTGGACGGCGACCGTCACGATGCCGGCGTCGATGGCCCGCCCGACGATCGACTCCTGCAACGGCGCCAGGTAGCCGGGGAAGGCGGTGACGACGTCGATCCTCACCGCTCGCCCGCCTCGTCGGTGTCGAACAGACCCCCGGGCGGATCGAGGATGATCCCGTCCGCGGCGACGTGCGGGACCATCGCCGCGACGAACGGCACCCGCACGGCGGTGCCGTCGGGCGTCCGCACGACGAGGAGATCATGGGCGGGGGCGTGCTCGACCGCCACGACCGTGCCGAGGTCCTGACCGTCGGCGGTCCGGCAGGCCATCCCCACGAGCTGCCAGTCGAACCACTCGTCGGCAGCCTCGGCCGGGGTTGCCGGGGCGTAGAGCTCGGCGCCGCGCAGTGACTCGGCCTGGTCGCGGTCGGTGTTGCCGGCGAGACGGAGCACCCAGCGGGTCCCGTGTCGAGCGGACTCGGCGACCTCCACGAGGTCGTCGCCGCGCTCGTCGAACGACAGGGTGGACCCGGGGGCGAACCGCCGCTCGGGTTCGTCGGTGACGACGAGCACCGTGACCTGTCCGCGCACCCCGAAGGGTTTGCCGACGCGCGCCACCCGGACCCAGCCGGGGGGCGTGTCAGCGCTCAGAGGAGTCCACGAAGTCGACCCTGACGTTGTCCCGTCCGGCGAGCGCGGACACCACCGTGCGCAGGGCCGTGGCCGTCCGGCCCGCCTTGCCGATGACGCGACCCATGTCGCCGGGGTTCACCCGCACCTTGAGCGTCACGCCGCGACGGTGTTCCCGTTCCCGGACCGACACATCGTCGGGGTTGTCCACGATCCCGCGGACCAGGTGATCCAGCGCGTCGGCGAGCACGATCAGTCCGCCGGGGTCTCGGTCGGGGCCTCGGCAGGAGTCTCGGCCTCGGCGGCGGCAGCCTCGGCAGGAGCAGCCTCAGCGGGCGCAGCGGCTTCGGCCGGGGCTTCGTCGGCGGGCGCCTCGGCTTCGGCGGTGGCGGCGTCGCGGGCCTCGGCGGCCTTGGCGGCAGCCCGGGCCTTGACCTCGTCGAGCCGGTCCTTCTCGCCGACCGCGTCAGCGGCGGCAGCGGCGAAGATCGCCGAGCGATCGGCCTTGGGTTCGGCGACCTTCAGGGTGCCCTCGGCACCCGGTTCGCCGGTGAACTTCTGCCAGTCGCCGGTCACCTTGAGGATGGCGAGCACCGGCTCGGTGGGCCTAGCGCCCACGGACAGCCAGTACTGCACCCGGTCGGAGTCGACCCGGATGAGGCTCG
Organism: Candidatus Nanopelagicales bacterium; assembly: GCA_046330625.1. Classification (GTDB taxonomy): domain Bacteria; phylum Actinomycetota; class Actinomycetes; order S36-B12; genus CAIWTL01. The sequence goes on along the minus strand of JAXLSJ010000009.1, from coordinate 28,187 downwards.
GCTCCTGCTTGGGCTGGTAGATGCCGATCTCCTCGATGGCGCGACCACCACGGGCGGTGCGCGAGTCGGCGATGACGATGCGGTACTGCGGGATGCGGATCTTGCCGATCCGCTTCAACTTGATCTTGACAGCCACGGCTGTGTACTTCTCCTGTCGGGTGGTGGGTGAGGACTTGCGGCGCGGTGGGGAACCGAACCTGGGGCCCTCGAGACCCGGCCGAACGGTTGAGAGGGTCCGCACGACCAACCGCACCAGTGTGCCAGAGGACCCCGGACCCCCCAAATGGGCGCCGCCCGACGTGGTGACACGGCAATCGGATCGGGCCTATTCGAGCACGGGACGCACATCGGTGAATCCGAAGTCACCGCCCACGAAGAGCAGCGGCTCCTTCCGGACCTTCGCCAGTGCGTACGAGAAGCAGTCCCCGAAGTTGAGTTTCGCTCGATGGTTGCCGCGACCGAAATCCCGGTGAGCCTGTCGGGCGACCAGCGCCTGTTCGCGAGTGACGTCCACCATGTCGACGTCCAGCATCGCCAAGAGGTCATCGACGCGACCCGCGGCTGCCGGATCCCCCGCGTTATCCAGTACGAGGAACAGTTCGACGTAGGTGGCCGTGGACATGAGCAGCGACTGGCGCGACTGGAGGGCGTGGAGCACATCTGGTGCCGTGGCCTCATTCCGGATCAGCGCGAGCACTGCCGAGGTGTCGATGACCATCAGCGCGGGACGCCTGCCTCGTCGTACAGCCAATCCGTGGTGAGGGGAGTGTCGTGATATGCGCTCTGGATGGAGGCCAGCAAAGCTTCCACGAGAGGCGAGCGCTCGGCCTGGCGGAGACGGTCCAGGCGTTCTCGCGCAGCCCGCTCGATGGCCTGAGCCTGCCCCTCGCCGGTGACGGCCATGAGTTCGCGGACGGCCTGCTCCGCAGCAGGGTTCTTCACATTCAGAGCCATACCCCACTGTAGAGCAGGGACAGAAAGGAAGTCTGTACAGGCAGATGCCTTCCTGTGTCCGGGATGTCAGTGTCCGAGCAGGTCCTTGAACTGACTCGGGAGCTCCAGGGACTGGGGGTCGACCAAGGGGCCCTGCGCGGCGGCCGCCTCCTGCTGCGCGCGTTTGGCCGGGTTGCCGGATCGGCCCTTCTTGACCTTGGGTTTCCCGCTCGACCGGCCCTTAGCCTTCTTGCCCCCGCCGAGACCCGGCATGCCGGGCATCCCGGGAAGTCCCGGGGCTCCCCCACCGCCCTTGCGCATCTGCTTCATCATCTTCTGCGCGTCGCCGAACCGCTCGACGAGGTTGTTGATGTTCTGGACCTCGACGCCCGCACCCTTGGCGATCCGTTGCCGACGGGAGGCGTTGAGGATCTTGGGGTCCTCGCGTTCGCCGGGGGTCATCGACTGGATGATGGCCGACACCCGGTCGATCTCGCGATCGTCGAGCGACTCCAACTGCTGCTTCACATCCCCCATGCCAGGGAGCATGCCGAGCAGCTTGGACAGCGATCCCATCTTCTTGACGGCCTGCATCTGCTCGAGGAAGTCGTTCAGGGTGAAGTCCTCACCCCGCTCGACCTTGCCCGCCATCCGTTCGGCCTGCTCGGCGTCGAAGGCCTTCTCGGCCTGCTCGATCAGGCTGAGCACGTCGCCCATGTCGAGGATGCGGCCGGCCATCCGGTCCGGATGGAAAGCCTCGAAGTCGTCGACCTTCTCGCCGGTGGAGGCGAACATGATCGGGCGCCCGGTCACCCCCACCACGGACAGCGCGGCACCGCCGCGGGCGTCACCGTCCAGCTTGGTGAGCACGACGCCGTCGATGCCGATCTGCTCGTTGAACAGCACGGCCGTGTTGACGGCGTCCTGGCCGATCATGGCGTCGACGACGAGCAGGGTCTCGTCAGGGGACACCGCGTCGCGCACATCCTGCAACTGAGCCATGAGTTCGGCATCGATCGCCAGGCGGCCGGCCGTGTCGATGATGACGATGTCGTGGAGCTTCAGCTCCGCCTCGCGCAGCGCTCGCCGCGACACGTCGACGGGGTCCCCGACACCATTGCCCGGCTCGGGGGCGAACACCACGGCGCCGGCGCGCTCGCCGACGATGCGCAATTGGTCGACGGCGTTGGGTCGCTGCAGGTCCGCTGCGACCAGGAGTGGCTGGTGGCCCTGGTCCTTGAGGTACTTGGCCAGCTTCCCGGCCAACGTCGTCTTTCCGGCACCCTGCAGGCCGGCCAGCATGATCACGGTCGGCGGCGTCTTCGCGAACTGCAGGCGCCGGGTCTGGCCGCCGAGGATCTCGATGAGTTCCTCGTTGACGATCTTCACGACCTGCTGGCCGGGGTTGAGGGCCCGCGACACCTCGACGTCGAGTGCCCGCTCCTTGATCCGGGCGCAGAACGCCCGGACGACCGGCAGCGCGACGTCGGCGTCGAGCAGTGCCAGCCGGATCTCGCGGACGGTGGTGTCGATGTCGTCTTCGGACAGCCGCCCCTTGCCGCGCAGGTTCTTGAACGTGGCGGTCAGGCGGTCAGACAGTGACGCGAACAACGGTGCCCCTCGGTGAAGTCCTGGTGCCTGTGGGCGGGAGCCTCCAGAGTACCCCGGTCGCTCACCCACCCCGGTGGTCGAGCGAAGCCAGGACCACCACGCTCCTCCCCCTCCGGTGGTCGAGCGAAGCCGAGACCACCACCCCCTCCGGTGGTCGAGCGGAGCCGAGACCACCGCACCCACCGCGGGTTGAGTAGGCGCGCCAGCGCCGTATCGAAACCCACCACCGGCGTCGGGTCTCGTTTCGCCCGTGCCGGGGTCCGGGCTGGGTGTTGGGTGAAGTGTCGGTCTGCGGTGGTTGAGCCCCGGTGGTCGAGCGGGGCCGAGACCCTTGCACATGCACACGAAGCTGTCGTTTTGGCGCCTGTCGGCGACCGGGATTTCTGAGGCGCGCACGATCGTGCCGCAATCAGCGACTGGCCATGCCCCATGACGTCACGGTTGTGCGCAGGTCCCGACCGGCGGCTCCCCGACAGTCGGCATGACGACATGAACGGGCGCGTCTCCCCGCCGGCGGGGTCTCGGCTTCGCTCGACCACCCGAGGGTGGTGGTCCTGGCTCCGCTCGACCACCGCACTCAGGCCCCGGCGACATCCACCAGACGCTTCACGACCGCGGCTGTCTCGTCGGGATCCAGCGGCTCGCCGTCGGCGGTGCGGACGTAGAACACGTCGACCACGTTCGATCCCAGGCTGTCGGCTCGCGCCCCGGCGATGTCCAACCCGGACTCCGCGAGGGCCGTGGCGAGCCGGAACAGCGCTCCCGGCCGGTCATAGGTGCGGACCTCGACCACGGTCGCGGTCGCCGACGCCTCGGGGACGACGTCGACCCGGGGCTCGAGCGCCATCATCTCGGTGCGATCGCGATAACTGGCCTCGCGCTTGTCCAGGCGGGCCGCCAGGTCCAGGGTCCCGTCGAGCGCCCGTCGCAGATCCTCGCGCAGCCGTTCGGGCGCGGGCATCCCCGAGAATCCCGGGTCCACCGTCCACTCCGACAGCGCCATGCCGTCGGCGCCGCCGGCGCGCGCAGCCCGGACGTCCAACCGGTTCGCGGCCAGCACCCCGGCCACGGTGGCCAGCAGCCCCAACCGGTCGGGTGCGGTGACCGTGACCGACAGCATGTCGCCGGGCGCTCCCGCCGCGACGAGGACATCGGTGGCCCCTGAGTCGAGGAGGTCCTGCTGCTCGGCGCTGAGCGGGATCCCCGTGATCTCGTACCCGCCCGACAGGGCCCCGCGCACCCGGTCGACCAACTCACCGATCAGCGCGGCCCGCCAGTCGCTCCAGGCCGCCGGGCCGGTCGCCTGCGCGTCGGCTTTCGTCAGGGCGTAGAGCAGTTCCAGGGTGCTGCGGTCCCCGACTGCCTCGACGACCCGCTGGATGGTCGCGGGATCCTCCAGGTCGCGCCTGGTCGCGGTCTCGGGGAGCAGCAGGTGGTGGCGGACCAGCGAGACGAGGGTGGCGCTGTCGTGGTCGTCGAAACCCAGTCGCGGGGCGAGGTCGGCCACCAGCTCGACACCGACTTCGGTGTGGTCGGTGCCCGGGCGACCCTTGCCGATGTCGTGCAGCAGCGCACCCACCACCAGCAGGTCCGGCCGGTCGACGTCGCGCTGGTACTTGGCGGCCTGGATCGCGGTCTCGACCAGATGACGGTCGACCGTGAAACGGTGGACCGGATTGCGCTGGGGTGCGCTGCGCACCACCTCCCAGCCGGGGATGAGCCGCAACCACACCCCGGCCTGATCCAGCGACTCCCAGACCGGCAGGGTGGCGCGGCCCGCTCCGAGCAACGACACGAACGCGTCGCGCGCACCCGCGGGCCACGGGACCGGCATGGGCGCGGATTCCTCGGCCAGTCGCTGCACCGCGTGCGGCGCGAGATGCAGGCCCGACTGGGCCGCGGCTGCCGCCGCCCGCAGCACGAGCACCGGATCGCGTTCCGGGCGGGCGTCGGCGGCGAGGACGACCTCGTCCTCCTGCACCACGACACCATCGGCGAGCGGCGCCCGGGCACGGCGACCCCCGAGCTTGCGGAACGGCCGACGCGACGACCGACGGGTGACCCGGGAGACGCGGTACCACGTGGTGTCCGACGCGTGCCCGACGAGCCGACCGGTCGCCGAGACGTCCCGCATGAGTCGTTCCGAGTCCCCGTACCCGAGGGTGGCGGCCACCCCGTCCTGCTCCTGCATCAGCAACCGATCGGCCGACTTGCCGGTGCGCTGGTGGAGGGCGTCGCGGGTGTCCATCAGCAGTGCCGCCGCCGGCTCCAGGTCCGAGTGCGGGATGTCGGTGAGCCAGGCGGCGGCGATCGCCCTCAGCACGGTGAGGTCCCGCAGGCCGCCGAACGATTCCTTCAGGTCGGGCTCCAGAAGGTGCGCGACCTCGCCCTGGCGCTCGCGACGTTCATCGACCGACGCCCGCAGTTCGTCCATGCGGCGCGGGGCGAATCCGCGCCAGTCCGACCGGATCGAACTCGCCAGGCGCTCCACCAGGAGCTCGTCACCGGCGACCGGCCGCGCGTCGAGAAGTCCGAGGACCACCTTGAGGTCGCGCGCCGCGAGCCGGCGGGCCTCGGACAATGTGCGGACCGAGTGGTCGAGCCGCAGCCGGCTGTCCCACACCGGGTACCAGATCCGGTCGGGCAGGTCGCCGACGGTCCCCTCGTGCAGCAGCAGGACGTCGAGGTCACTGCCGATCGCCAGTTCGCCGCGCCCGTACCCGCCGATGGCCACCAACGCGGCCGACCGACCCTCTCCCCGGCGAGCCGGAACAGGTCCTGCAGCCACTCGTCGGTCAGCGCCACCAGAGCGCGGCGGCGCCCCGGACCGGGTGGTCCGGGGCGCCGAGCAGTTCGGTGCGCGCGGCGACGAAATCGCGGGTGACCTCTGCCGCCTCGTCGTTGCGCACCGACCTTCTCCTTGTTCCGTGCTACAGGGCGTCCGCGCCCCGCTCGCCGGTGCGTACCCGCACCACCGAGTCGACGGGCGTGGTCCACACCTTGCCATCACCGATGCGGCCGGTCTGGGCGGTCTTGACGATGACGTCGACCACCGAGTCGGCGTCATCGGCGTCGACCAGGACCTCGACCCGGATCTTCGGCACCAGGTCGACGGTGTACTCCGCGCCCCGGTAGACCTCGGTGTGACCCTTCTGTCGGCCGTAGCCGCTGGCCTCCGAGACAGTCAGCCCGTGGATGCCGTAGGCCTCCAGCGCCGACTTCACCTCCTCCAGCTTGAACGGCTTGATGATCGCCGTGACCAGCTTCATGCCTTCACCTCTTCTTCCTTGGCCACCCGCTGCGCGGCGTGGGCACTGAGGCCGGCGAACTTGCCGCCGGCTCCGGTATCGGTCAGTTCGTACGCACTCTCTGCGTGCTCGGTGCGGTCGACGCCCGCGACCTCGTCGTCCTCGGAGACCCGCATGCCGACCGTCAGGTCCAGGACCTTGCCGATCACGAAGGCCAGGATGAACGAGTACGCCAGCACCACGAAGGCGGCGATCGCCTGACTCGTCAACTGGGTGACGCCACCGCCGTAGAACAGTCCGTTCACGCCGGCCGGTGCGGCCTCGGTGGCGAGGAATCCGATCAGCAGGGTGCCGACCAGACCGCCCACGAGGTGCACGCCGACCACGTCGAGCGAGTCGTCGTATCCGAGCTTGTACTTCAGGCCCACGGCCAGCGCACACACCACACCCGCGATGGCGCCCAGGATCAGGGCACCCACCGGGCTCACGGCGGAGCACGACGGGGTGATCGCCACGAGGCCGGCCACGATGCCGGAGGCAGCGCCCAGGCTCGTCGCGTGACCGTCGCGGATACGCTCCACGAGCAGCCATCCCATCGCCGCGGCACACGTGGCGGCGAACGTGTTCACGAACACCACGGCCGAGGTGTTGCCGGCAGCCAGCGCGGAGCCCGCGTTGAAGCCGAACCAGCCGAACCACAGCAGACCGGCGCCGATCATGACCAGCGTCAGGTTGTGCGGCTTCATCGGGGTCTTGGGCCAACCCAGGCGCTTGCCCAGGACGATGGCCAGGGCCAGGCCCGCCGCACCGGCGTTGATGTGGACCGCGGTACCACCGGCGAAGTCGATCGCAGGGGTCCCGTTCAGCGGCCCGGCACCCTCGAAGATCCAGCCACCGACCGACCACACCCAGTGGGCGACGGGGAAGTACACGAGCGTGGCCCAGATGGCGCCGAACACCAACCAGACGCCAAACTTGGCGCGATCGGCGATGGCGCCGGCGATCAGCGCGACGGTGATCGTGGCGAACATCGCCTGGAAGGCGACGAAGGCCATGGCCGGATACGTGGCCTCGGGATCGTCGGCCATGAGCCCTTCGAGTCCGAAGAACTCGGTGGGGCTGGCGATGAGGCCGTTGCCGATGTCGGTGCCGAAGGTCATCGAGTACCCGTACAGGACCCAGATGATCCCTACGAGGCACAGCGCCCCCATCACCATCATCATCATGTTGAGCGTGCTCTTGGCTCGCGTCATGCCGCCGTAGAAAAGGGCGAGGCCCGGCAGCATGAGCAGAACCAGAGCCGCGCTGGTGAGAATCCAGGCGGTGTCGCCGGAATTCAACGCCGTCTCAGGCATGTGTCTGCTCCCTTCCCTCCAGGGCGGTTCCCCTTCGGATGGCCTGAGAGTGGTCCGCCCGTGTTTCGACCCGGGGTGATCCGGTGTTTCCGGGTGGTGACGGATGCGCCGACTTCGTTACGAGTGTGTTTCGTGGACGGCCACCGCGGGACACTCCACCCGCCGGACGGGAGGAGACCGAGGCGTGCGGTGCGCCAGGATGAGGCCATGGTGTGGTGGCACGAGACGACGATCTATCAGGTCTATCCCCGGTCCTTCGCGGACTCCGACGCGGACGGGATCGGCGACCTGCGCGGGATCATCGAACACCTGGATCACCTGGTGGACCTGGGGGTGGGCACGGTCTGGGTCTCGCCGTTCTTCTCCAGCCCCCAGGAGGACTTCGGTTACGACGTCACCGACTACACCGGCGTCTCCCCGGAGTACGGGACGCTCGAGACCGCGGAGGAACTCATCGAGGCCGCCCACGACCGCGGGCTGCACGTGATGTTCGACCTGGTCCTGAACCACACCTCGGACCAGCATCCGTGGTTCCTGCGCTCGAAGGGGTCGCGCGACAACCCGAAGTCCGACTGGTATCTGTGGGCCGACGGGACCGGGCGCGACGGCCGGAAACCCCCCAACAACTGGCGCTCGGCGCTCGAGGTCAATTCCGCGTGGCAGTGGAGCGAGGAGCGGGGGCAGTTCTATCTCGCGACGTTCCTGCCCTTCCAGCCCGACCTCAACTGGCGCAACCCCGAGGTCAAGGAGGCCATGTTCGACGCCGTCCGCTTCTGGCTGGGACGAGGCGTGGACGGCTTCCGGCTGGACATCTTCGGCCAGATCATGAAGGACCCGCAGTTGCGCGACAACCCCTTCGCCCCTCACATCGCCACCGGGTTCCCCCGCGGCTGGCGCCGGGAGTACACCGAGAACACCCCCGACAACATCGCCCTCGCCCGCGAACTGCACGCGGTCTGTGCCGAGTTCTCCGACCCCGACCGCATCCTGCTCGGCGAGGTGTTCGGGTCGCCCGAGGTGCTGCGTGAGTACAACGCCGAGGGCCAGGGCCTGGATCTGGTGTTCCTGTTCGATTTCCTGCTCTACGAATATGACGCCGACTGGTTCACCAGCACGATCCGGCGTTTCGAGGAGTCCTTCCCCGCCCCGATGCAGCCGACCTACGTCCTGGAGAACCACGACCGCTCCCGGTCGATCGACCGGGTCGGCGGGGACCGTGCCAAGGCGGCGGTCCTGGCCGTGATCCTGCTGACCGTGCGCGGCGTGCCGACCGTCTATATGGGCCAGGAGATCGGCATGGGCAACACCTATCTGCCCTTGGACCACGCGCTGGACCCGGTGGCGGCCAAGTACTTCCGCTGGATCCCCGAGGTCGCCAACAAGCGACTGGGGGAACGCCTGAACCGCGACGAGGTGCGGACACCCATGCAGTGGGACGGCAGCGAGAACGCGGGCTTCACCGCGCCGGGGATCCGGCCCTGGCTGCCCGTCAACCCCGACTACCCGACCGTCAACGTGGCGGTCGAGGACGACGACCCGGACTCGTTGCTCAGCCTGTACCGCGGGATGTTCGCGGTGCGACGGGAACTTCCGGCGCTGCACCGGGGCTCCCTGGACCTGATCGGGGGGCTGCCCCCCGATGTGCTCGGGTACCGCCGCAGCGACGCCGATTCCGGACAACAGTGTGCCGTGTTCGCCAATCTCGGGCGCACCCCCCGCTCGGTGCGGGCGGTGAGTTCCGAGACGGTCATCGCCACCGGTGGCGCGACCTGCGCCGACGGCACGGTGACCCTGCCCCCGGACTCCGCGATCGTCGTGCTGCGGGTGCGACCGGGACTCTGACCGGGCGAGCGGATTCGCCGGACGGCAGGATGAGGGCATGCCCCACCTGTCGCTCGACGCCCAGATCTCGCTGCTGTCCGGAGAGGACGTCTGCCTGGCACACCCGGTCGCTGCCCGATGCGGGCATCCGCAGCGTGATGCTCAGCGACGGCCCCCACGGCCTGCGCAAGCAGGAGGTGGGCGGTGATCATCTGGGCACCACGGGGAGCTCCCCGGCCACGTGTTTCCTGCCGGCGGTCACGTCAGTTCCTGGGACCCGCAGTTGCTGCACGGAGGTGGGCGCGGCACTCGGTGGGGAGGCCGCCGCCGAGGGCGTGGCAGTGGTGCTGGGTCCGGGGTTGAACATCAAGCGCCATCCCCACTGCGGCCGCAACTTCGAGTACCTGTCCGAGGATCCCCTCGTCGCCGGGCGACTCGCCGCGGCGCTGGTCGACGGGATACAGAGCCGTGGTGTGGGCGCCTGCCTCAAACACTTCGCCGTCAACAACCAGGAGGCGCATCGCCTGGTGGTCGATGCGGTCGTGGACGAGCGCACCCTTCGCGAGCTCTACCTGGCCGGCTTCGAGTGGGCCGTGACGCAATCCCGACCCTGGACCGTGATGGCGGCCTACAACGCCGTCAACGGCACGTTCTGCACCGACAACCGGCGGCTGCTGACCACGATCCTGCGCGACGAGTGGGGGTTCGACGGCCTGGTGATGAGCGACTGGGGGCCACCAACGACCGGGTCGCCGGCATCCGCGCGGGCATGGACCTGGAGATGCCCGGCAGCGCGGTGTCGGACGGGGATGGGCGGCGCGGCGGTGGCCGACGGGTCGCTCGCGCGCGCGGACGTCGAGCGGTGTGTCGACCGCGTCCTGGCGCTGGTGGGCGTGCGCCCGACGGCCCCATGGGCGAACCGGAGCACGCGGCGCACCATGAGCTGGCGCGACGGGCGGCCGCCGAGAGCACGGTGCTGTTGACCAACGACGGCATCCTGCCGCTGGCTGCCGGCACCCGGGTGGCGGTCGTCGGCGCCTTCGGCCGACATCCCCGGTTCCAGGGGTTCGGCAGTTCCCTGGTCAATCCGACCCGCGTCGACACGTTGGTCGATGCGCTGACCGAACGCGGCGTTCTCGCCGGGTACGCGCCGGGCTACGACCCGGCCGACTCGGTGCCCGACGAAGCCCTTCTTGCCGAGGCGGAACGGGTGGCCGCGGACGCCGACGTCGTCGTGGCCATGGTGGGACTGCCCGGCGTGGACGAGAGCGAAGGATTCGACCGCACCCACCTGGGACTCCCCCCGCAGCACGACGCCCTCGTGCGACGGGTCTGCGCGGCGAATCCCCGCACGATCGTGGTGCTGTCGAACGGCTCGCCGGTGGCCATGCCCTGGGTCGGGGAAACCGCCGCGATCCTCGAGGCGTACCTGGGGGGACAGGCGAGCGGGTCGGCACTCGGCGATGTCCTCTACGGGGACCGCGAACCCGTCGGAAGACTCGCCGAGACCTTCCCGGTGCGCCAGTCCGATGTTCCCTCCGACCAGTGGTTCCCCGGGGCGCCCCATCAGGTCGAGTACCGCGAAGGCCTATCCGTGGGGTACCGCGCCGCCGGCACCGTGCCAGAGCCACTGTTCGCCTTCGGTCACGGATTGGGCTACACGACCTTCGAGTTCGGCGACCCGCAGCTGGACCGCACCCGGATCCGCCGCGACGGTCGGGTCCTGGTGACGGTTCCGGTGACGAACACCGGCGCCGTGCCGGCAAGGTGGTATCCAGATCTATGTCCACGACACGACCGGTGCCGTGCCCCGGCCGCGTCGGGAGCTGCGCGGGTTCGCCAAGGTGCACCTGGAACCGGACGCCTCGACCGATGTCGTCGTCGAGCTGGGGCCGAGGGCGTTTCGCCTACTTCGACGCGATCCGGCAGCCGCGGCGCCGCAGGCATCCACGCCATCGAGGTCGGGGCGTCCAGCGCCGACATCCGAGGCACCGCCGACCTGACCATCACCGGCTCGGCGCCCGCCACCCAGGACGGCGGCCCCCTGGTCGCCCGTGGTGATGCCGCGTTCTCCCGCCGACTGGGCCGGCCGATCCCCCGCCCCCGCCCGGATCGTCCCTTCACCCGATTGACCACGGTCGGCGAACTGCGCGAGACGTCGGTGGGTCGGGCCGTCCGTGCCGCGCTGCACCGCTACACCCGGGGCCAGTTCGAGCAGATGGCCGACGGGGATGCCCTGATGGCTGAGCGGTTGGCCGGGGCACTGGACGAGATGCCGCTGCGCGGTGTGGTCCTGTTCGCCGGTGGGGTCATCCCCTGGTCGGCTCTCGACTCGCTGATCGCCGTCCTCAACGGCCGGCCCGTCACGGCCGCCGGACAGATGACCTCGGGCCTCACCCGCTGGGCCCGTCGGCGGTTACCCGGATTGTGACGATGTGGGTGACCATGGCTGTGTGACCACCCGCAGACGCGCCCTCGCCGCCGTCCTGGCGGGCACCGCGGCGGTGGTCGCGTTCTGGGGCGTGCAGCGCACCACACCGCCGGGCCCCTCGCTCGAGACCGAGGTGACGCGGATCGGCGCCATGCCGTTCCGAGCCGATCCGACCCGGCCCACGGTGGTGGTCACCGGATCCTCCAGCATCCGACTCTGGCAGTACCCCCAGGTCGCGTTCCCTGGCGCGCAGGTGGTGAACACGGGGTTCGGCGGTTCCACCATGGCCGATCTCGCCGCGCATGACGCCACGCTCATCGACCGGTTCCGGCCGGAACTGGTGGTCATCCACGAGGGCGACAACGACCTGAACGCCGGGCGGCCACCGGAGCAGATCCTGCGTGACACCCGGGCCGTGCTCACCGACATCGCGACCGATCTGCCCACAGCCCGCGTCGTGCTGATCTCGGCCAAACCGAGTCCGGCGCGGTGGGACCACGCCGCTGCATATCGCGAACTGAACGCCGGCTACCGCCGACTGGCCCGGGAGCGCCCGGAAGTCACCTTCGCCGACATGTGGCCCGCGCTTCTGGGCACGAGCGGGAGCCCCGACCCGGCGCTGTACCGCGATGACGGCCTGCACCTGGACGCCGCCGGCTACGCCCGGTGGACCGCATCCCTGCAACATCCGCGGTTCCAACCCTGACTCGTCGGGCCCGATAGCAGCCCAGCCCCCTCTGCGCACCTTCCGGCCGATCGGGTGCCGTCCCCAACAGGCGGGTTTCCTGCGGGTGCCGGCCGGGCACAACCTGAAACGCGGCGACGACACACGACGGATGGACTGGGTGACCTGGTGAAGGCCACCAGCGTGATCCTCGTCGTGTTGATCCGACCTCGCCGATGGCCATGGGCGACACCGCGGCCGCGACCTTTCTGGATGCAGGTGGGCGGCATGCTGGAGCCCCTGCGGATGCCCGTGTTCTTCGTCGTGTCCGGCATGCTCGCGGCGAGTGCCGTGAACTGACCCTGGACGGACACCTGACAGCGCACCCTCGGGATCGGGTACCCGTACGTGCGTTGTGGTCCCTGATCCTGCGGCGACCTGGATCACCGTGACCTCGACCGATCCCGGCCTGACCGGGCACAAGCGCGATCCTGCGACACCGTCACCGCAAGCGGCAAGGGCAAGGGCAGCTTCGCCCCCAACGGCTACTGGTACCTGATGGCACTCGCCTGGTCTACTTCGTGGTAGCCCGACTGCCGCGCGCGTAACCAGCCAGCCGTGGTGCTGGCCGCCGCGATCCCCGCAACCTGCTGCGCCCGGTCAACGGCGCGACCTCGTGGTTGGTGCGGTGTCGCCCTCGACCGAGAACACCATGTGGCCCGCACTGACCGGCCAACCTGGTGTTCTTCCTGGCCGGGGCATACCGCAAGATTCGCCTGGATCGCCGAGCGCGCCGACGCATCGTGGGAGCTCCGGCCGCCCTGGTCGCCGGCGCCGCCCGGGCACCGACCCCAGCTGAGTCGCCATCGCCGCCGCTGTCCGTCGCGGAAGGGCGGCGATCGGCGACCGTGGCGCTGCCCACCGCAGCAACGAAGGACCTGCACGCACTTCGAGGCCATGTAGGCGCCCGCACGCGCCGATCTTCGTGCTGCAGTTCCCGCTGCTGCACCTCATCCGGTTGCACTGGGAGTCCGGTGGCGCCGTCATCACGGCAACAGCGGCCCAGTTCCTGTATCCCGTCCTCGTCACCGTGGCACTCGTGGTGTTCGCCCTGGCACTGTTGCCCCTCACAGCGGGCCGCCGCCACTTCGTGGTCCCCGACCGCACCGGGCAAGACCCGTCCGCCTGCCTCCTGACCATCACCCCACCCGGGCCCACCGACCGGCGCACCACCGTCCCGCTGCCGGTCGCCGCCTGACCGTGTCGACAGGACGGCCGGCCCGATCTGATCGGGCGTGGCATCGACGCAGTGCCAGAGTGTCCTGCCAGTTCCGGACGCATGAGCCCCCGCGTCGTCGTCACTGCGTTCCGTGTCCTCTCCTGGGTCCACCCTGGTGCTGCCGCTGTCGCTCACGCGGCACCGAAACTCGACGGCACGTTCGCCCTCAGCAGCGTCGGACCCAACAACCAGGTCACCCGAGGACCCGGATGTGGGTCACGCTGACGGGGACCACCGACGTCGCGCGGGTGACTTCGGCAAATGTCACCGAGTTCGACCTGGCCAACGTCAGCAATCCGCTCGGGATCGCCGCGAAGCGCAAAGTACGCAAAGGCAACAATGGCGCGGTGCCGGCGGAGGTGTCGCCCTGTTCAGCACCAGCGGCATCGTCAGCTCCACTCCCACCACGACCACCGCGATCGCCGCGGTCGGTTCCGACGCTCGCCTGGTGCGTGGTGTGGTCCCGACGGCAACCTGGCGGCCAACGCCGACCAACTGGTGAAGATCCCGCCGGCGGCCTGGCCGGTTTCGCCACGTACGCCTCGGCCACCACCAAGGTCAAGGACGGCGCCATCACCGCCGCGCCCGACGGGATTCTGCGGGTCGCCGGGGACGGGTTTGGGCGGCGCCCTGCGTCGTCAACGTCACCACCGGCGGCGTGGGCACCGCCTACAACACCGGTGGCGGCAACCAGGGGATCGCCGCCGGGCTGGGCAAGCAGGTCGCCTTCGCCAACCCGCTGGCGAATCCCCCAGTTGGTCGGGCGGGTCACGGCCGGCGGCACTGCCCAGACCCGGCAGACGCCGCAAGCGATCCGTTCGCCGCGTTCGGCGCCGACAAGAACTACCGGACGCCCAGTTCGCCGGCAACGACCTGGCCCGCCCACCCCGAAGGGCACCTACCGACTTCGATCACCTTCCTGACCGGGTGACCCCGGCAACTGGCTGCGGGCCCCGGTGTCGGCCAGGTGACGCTCGACACCTCGACAAGATCGTACCGCGGACTGAGCCGGCACCGCACTCAAGCCCCGCAGACGACGATCACCAAGGCGCCGAAATCCACGGACCTTCAGTTGCAGCAACATCCTTGACGTTCCGGTCGTCGTCGAAGGCGAACTCGACGTTCCAGTGCCGACTGACCACAAGAAGGAAGAGCACGCCGGCCTGGAAGTCCTACCAGCGAAGAAGTACCGCGTCAAGACCGGACGACGGTCTACTGCCCGCCGTGCGCGCCACGGCCGGCGGCAAGACCGACTCCCACCCGGCCACCGCTACATGTGCGCGGCTGATCGACTCTACGTCGAGCGCCGAACCCGAGATCACCGCCCTGTCGACCTGTGCACCGACGACGTCACCGAACCGGGCCGCGTCGGCGACCTCGTCACCTGATGGCACCGGGCGAACCTGGAAGCTGGGGCCGCACCAAACGGTGGAGTACTGGTGTGTCCAGGGCTGTGCTGGCCCTGACCGTGAGCAGCATCGACTACCTGGCCCTGCACACCGTCTGGACCCTGGCCTGGCCCCCAGATGGGCGCCCGGGCTGGACATCGACTGCACCGCAATCGTCCTGGCCAAGGTGGCGCTACCCGCGACCAGCGGGGTGGACCGGTGTCGGTGTCGGGGCGGGTTGACATCTCGATCGAGCCATTGGCGATCCGGCTGCGGGCCCATACCGACGAGGTCGACGCGCAAGGACGACGCTCACCCGGCCCCCCCGGCCATGAGTCCCTGGGGGTGGTCATCCCGTGGAGCGACAACCGGTTCCAGTACACGGTCAAGGAGAACACTCTGCCGGCGTCCGGGACCGTCACCGCCCGGGGCCAGGAGTACCGCTTCGACCCGACCGAGTCGTTCGGGGTGCTCGATCACGGCCGGGGGCGCTGGCCCTACTCCACGACGTGGAACTGGGGTTCGGCGTCGGGAGTCGCCGACGGCCGGAGCGTGGGACTGCAGTTCGGCGGCAAGTGGACCGACGGCACCGGCATGACCGAGAACGCCCTGTGTGTGGACGGGGTGCTACACAAGATCGGCGCGGATCTGACGTGGGCCTACGACCGCTCCGACTGGCTGCGGCCGTGGACGATCCGCGACGACACCGACGGCCGGGTGGACCTGCAGTTCACGCCAACGCATGAACGCAACGAAGATACACCAGGCACTGGTGATCGCGACCGAGGTGCACCAGTGTTTCGGTTCGTGGACCGGAGACACCGTCCTGGACGACGGCACCGCGTTGCGCGTCACCGACGTGGCCTGCTGCTCGAGGAGGTCTGCATGCGGTGGTGACCGCGTTGCTTCCCGGCATCCGGTCCCGCCCTGCACCAGGCCGCGGCACTGCCGCAGGACGTCTCGATCGATCACCCGCCGAGTGCTCGACGAATCTGCCCGACCTGCAGTTCGCGGTGGCTGTCGACTGCCGATCAGTACGCCCGCGACCTCGTCCTGGGCGCGACCGGTCTCCTGGATCACCGACCGCCGAAGCCCAACGGCAGTACGCGGACTGGGTGGCGCGCGGCCAGTCCCTGGTCGGACGAGATCGCTGTCCGGGTCGGGTCTCGCGACTCGAGGATCGTGGTGGCCCAGCAGGCCACCGCCCGATGGAACGAACGCCTGGAAGTGGCGCGACTCCCCCACCGCCCTGTCGTGACCCGGCTGTTCGCCCGGGCCAAAGCTGCCGACCGCCTGGAACGAGCTGAACGCCCCCGTGCTCCACGAGATGGCGGCATCACCGTCACTCCGCGCTGGTCACTCGTACAACAGGACGTACTCGGGCGCGGGCCTGCGCCATGACCTCCTCCTTGGGGTCATCAGCCGGCTGCCGTACTTCGAGAGGTGTCGGTGCCTCTCCTGGTAGAAGAGCTTGAACCCAGGGTGGATCCACTTCGGCTGATTCTTGATCAGCGTCATACTCCTCGACCTTGCTCTCGGGGCCCCCGAGTCCGTCGATCGAGCGGATGGAGGGCGACCCTTGCCGCGGCTTCAATCCGCGGATGTTCTCGACCGCCGCCATGTTGAACTGGTGGAACACCATGACCTTCTCGGGCAGGTCGTTCTCGGCGACGATCTGCGCGAGGAGACCTGTTGAGTTCGGGTCCGTGCTGCGTCCCAGTTGACTCTGGGACCGCCGGATCCATCGCCCACTCGGGGTCGAGGGCGACTCCGACGCGGCCTTTGAGGAACTGCTCGTAGTACTTCATCTCGGGTACGCGAACTCCGAGCGGCCGGGCTGGATGCGCCATCAACAGCAGCGCCTCGTGCGCCGCGCGGCCTCGAGATAGTGCCGACCCGGCTGTAGCCGACGCAGTCCTGCAGGGTGCCGTCGGCCTGCTGCGGTGCCGTGGACGACGATCGGGATGAACTCGAACACGGGCATGATGCGCCGACCGTATTCGTACTGCTTCCCAGCCGCTCGATCTCCTTGCAGCGGGCGTCGAGGTCGCCGGTGAGCCGGCTCCATCGACCTGCCGGATCCCGGATTCGAATACACCAGACGGTACTGGGAACACCTCGCGGCCCCCACGGCAGTTCCGGCGGGGTGGGCGACGCGCTCGACCCGGGTCGCTCCCGCTCGCGGTCGTCCCCGAGGTTCCCGTCGTGGAGATGAGCAGCTCGTCAACAGTCCTGCCGTCAGCACCGCTGTCACCGGCAGCACTCGTTTCGCCCAACTCCACGTGATTCCCGGCCCTCTGGTCGCCCCACGATAACCGGCGACCCCGAGCTCGCGAGAGCGCGACGCGCCCCGACACGGCGGAACCCCACCTGGTGCACGGCGACCCGGATTCCGGCAGGATAGGAAGATCAACCCTGAGTGACCGGGTTCGTGCTGTCCGCACACGAATTGCCGACGGAGGTCCGACCGTGCCAGTCGCCGTGCCGATCGTGGCCGGAACCGCGATCAAGGGCGTCGCCGCCACCCTGATGATGCGGCGCGTGCTCGAGCGGCACCCCAATGCGTTCCTGATCACCTTGGCGAACTTCGGCGTCACCGTCCCGTTGCACCGCTCACAGGCCAGCCTCGAGAAGGACATCCGGCGCGGACTCCTGGCCCAGGGCCGTGATGCCGACTCCCCCGTCGTGCTGGTGGGTCATTCCCAAGGAGCGCTGGCGAGCCTGCGCTACGCGATCGATCACCCGAAGCAGGTGCTGCACGTGTTCAGCGTCGGCGCCCCCTGGCAGGGGTCGCGCAGCGCCGCCCGCGTCGCCCGGCTCGTGGGACTCACCCGGCGCAATCTCGCCCCGGCCCTGACCGACATGGCCGCCGGCTCGCCATTCCTGACCGAACTGCACGACGACCTGCCGACCATCGCCGACCGGGTCACCAACATCTACAGCACCCACGAGATCGTGATCGCCCCCTACACCGCGGCCCACATCGACATCCCGGGCGTCGAGAACATCCTGATCGCCACCGAACCGGAGTACCGCCGCCACCTGCAGACGTTCCCGGAATACCCGCTCGACGGGTACATCGAGGCCCGCGTGACCCACCTGGGCGAGATGAACACCCCCGAGGTGCGCGGCATCATCTGGGAGCGGGTCGAACAGATCACCGCGTCGCTGCGCCCCGGCAACCCACGCTGAGACCATGCTGCGCCCCGGTCCCCTGCCCACCTATGACTGGGCCTCGGTGCCGGCCGACATCGTGCCGGGCTCGGCAATCCCCACGGGACTGGCGCCGGTGACGGCGGGCGACCCCGACCACGTCCCCGACGCCCCGCCGCCCGAGCCCGGCGACCTGGTGCTGCTCGGTCACCCGCGGGTGCGACTGCTCTCGGCCTACTGGCACGAGGGCTGGGCCCACGCCCGGTCCACCACCTGGTTGCGTCCGGCGGCGGCCGAGCGCCTGTACCGGGCCGTCGGCGACCTGCCCGAAGGATTCGGGGTGGCGGTGTGGGATGCCTGGCGCGATCCCGCCCTGCAGGCCGTGCTGCACGACACCGTCTACCGCGACGACACGCTGCCCGAGGGCTTCGTGGCCTATCCCGACCCGGATCCCGCCCGATGCCCCCCGCACGCCAGTGGCGGGACCGTGGACCTCACCCTCACCTGGCACCTCCGCCCACTGGCGCTGGGCACGCGGTTCGACGCCTTCGTCCCCGAGGCCGCTGCGACGGCGCTGGAGCCCGACGGTCCGACACCCGAGCGCGACCTGCGGCGACTTCTCGCCGCGGTGATGTCCGCAGCCGGATTCGTCGTCCACCCGCAGGAGTGGTGGCACTGGGAGTACGGCACCCGGTGGTGGGCTGCGGTGACCGGGGAGCGGGTACGGTACGGCCGGACCGCACCGCCGTCGTGATCACACCACCAGGTGGGTGACGATCACGCCGTAGCAGACGATGGTGAGCAGGTCCTGCACGACCGTGGCCAGCGGACCGGAGCCATAGGCGGGGTCCCGGCCCATCCGCGACAGGATGTAGGGCAGGGCCATGGCGACCACCGACGCGACCGCGCACGACACGAACAGGGACAGGCCGACCGCCAGCATGAGTCCGAGGTCGCCGAACACCAGCCACCCCATGGGCACGAACAAGATCGCCACGAAGGTCCCGATGATCAGTCCGGTCCACACCTCGCGTCGGGCCACGCGGGCCACCGGGACCCCCACCGACAGTCCCCGCACCACGACCGTCTCGGTCTGCGTCCCGACCGCGTCGGCCATGTAGACGACCCCCGGCAGGAAGAACGCCAGGACCACCTGAGCACTGATGGCCTCGTCGAACGACGACACGATCATGGCCGCCACCATGGCGCCGACCAGTCCCACCAGCAGCCAGGGCAGCCGATGGAGCACCCGATGTGGAACCGACTCCAGCGTCCGGTCACGCACACTCTCGGTGTCGTGCACCACGCCGGCGATCCGGGACAGGTCCTCCTCGTGTTCCGCCAGCAGCACGCTCAGGATCCGCTGCGGTGGGACGATCCCGCAGAACCGTCCCTGCCCGTCGACGACAAGCAATGAGGACTCACCGTGCTGCAGCATCGTCCAGGCCGCCACTTCCTGATCGACCCCGGGCGCCACCGTCGGCGGATCGCGATCCATGATCGCGCTCATCGCGGTGTCGTCGGCGGCCGCCAGGAGGGCCTCCACCGACACCAGGCCTCGGACCTCGCCGTCGGTCAGCACCGGCAGGTCGGCCACCGTGTCGAACGACGTGCCGACCACGCGGGCCCGGACCGTTGCGGCGCTCTCCCCTGGTTCACAGATCGGTACCCGGGTGGTTGCTCGGCCGCTGATCGTCTCGGTGCCTGCGCTCATGACCCCAGTCTGCCGTCGGCGTCGTGACCGGACGCGTTAGCGTGGGTGGGAGACGAAGGAGTGAGGGACATGGAGCGCAACGACCTGGGCCATGTGATCGCCGCGACCGCCACGGACATCGACGCCATGGACTGGATCGCCGACCCGGACCGGCCAGGGGTGCGCCACAAGGTGCTGTGGCAGTCGGGGGCCACCGTGCTGGGACTCATGGAGATCGCCCCGGGCGGGGTGAATCCCGAGCACACGCATCACGGAGCCCATCACCACATCCTCATCCTGTCGGGGAACTGCACCATGCTCGGGCGCGACATGGACGAGGGCTCCTACCTGTACATCCCGCCGGGTGTGCCGCACGAGGCCGCCAACACCGGCGACGCGCCCTGCACGTTCTTCTACACCTACCGCCCGGTCGAGATCCCGCCGGCGGACGACCCTCTGATCATCGCCTGAGCCGGTCGGGTGGTGGTCGCCCGGTCGGACGGGCTCACCGCGATGGCGACACCTCAGGCGGTACCGACAGCCTCGGCCAACTCCTGCAGTTGCGCCACGACGTGTTCGGCCAGGACGTCGGGGTCGGGGATCAGCCCGGCGTCGGTCGCGAACCCCACGGTGACCTCGTCGTTATAGCTGAAGATCGTCGCGGTCATCGGCTGATCACCCGAGCACGGCGCGAACCCCACGACCTGCAGCACCGGCACCCCCGCGAACGTCATCTGGGCCCGCGGCCCGGGCACGTTCGTCAGCACGCCGACCGCCTTGTTGGCGAAGAAGTTGGTCAGCGCGAACGCGATCTGACCCGGCGACTGGGACACGACCCGTTGCAGCCCGAACGTCAGCACGGCCTCGTCGGAGTGCTTGATCCGGTCCATGCGCTGGTGCATCTGCACCAGCCGCTCCCGCGGGTCGGCGGTGTCCAGGGGCATGGGCAGGAACACCAGCGCGAAGTAGTTGCCCAGATCCGGCGGCAGGTTGTCGGCGAACGGCTTGAGGTTGACCGGGACCATCCAGTTGACCTCGTCCACGAAGGCGTCGCGCTCCAGCAGGTACTGGCGCAGGCCACCCGCGATCGCCGCCAGCAGCACGTCGTTGACGGTCGCCGAGCCGGCCCGGCCGATGTCCTTGATCTCGGGCAGCGGGATGGGTTTCGACCACGAGATGGCCTTCTTCGTTCCGGGTTTCCCGGTCCAGATGGTGTCCTCGTTGGCGGCCAGGGCGATCTTGGTGACCGACGTGATGTCGTGGGTCCCCCGGGTCGACTCCACACCCATGGCGTCGAGCGCGTCGAGCAGGTGATCCGGGTGTCGCACGAGCTGGACACCGTCCTCCACCCCGTGGAGCACACTGCCGGGGAGGTCGGCGGCCTGGCGCGGCAGCCCCGTGAGGGCATCGACCGGATGGGTGACGGCGTGCAGCACGTCGGCGGCGGTGCCCTTGACCGTACGTCCGACGACCTTGCCGGTGGCTTCGGCGGCGGTGCGGGCGGTGTCGGTCAGCCCGGACACCACGTCCTTGAGGTCCGGGTCGGCCGACGGCTTGGCGACGGTGACCGGTTTGCCGGACTCGGGAACGTCGCACAGACCCAACATCACCTGGGTCAGGCGCACGCCGTCGGCGATCGCGTGGTGGAAGCGGTTCACGACCGCGGAGCCGGTCGTGCCGTCGTCGAGGTTGACCTCGTCGATCAGGAAGGCCTGCCACAGGGGTCGGTCCTTGGGCAACGGCGCGGTGCGCTGGTCGGCCAGGAACCTCTGCAGTTCCGCCATGCCGGCGGGCTGGGGCAGCGTGACCTGGCTCAGATGACGATCGATCGCGAAGTGCGGGTCGTCCTCCCAGGCCCAGCCCAGCCCGGACGGCACCGCCCGCCGGGCGAAGACCGGGAACTTGCCCAGGGCATCGGTGTACACCGCACGCACCTGCTCCAGGGTGACCGGGCGGGACAGCACCATGGCCCCGTCGACCACCATCAGGTTGTTGGGCCGATCCATCGTCAGCCACAGCGCGTCCTGGACACTCATCGAAACCTTGGCCATGACGACCTCCTGCCGCCATCCTATGCCCGGGGGTGCCGGCGACGGTCGGCTGACGGAGACACGGAAACGGTCCGCGATCGAGGATGGTGACATGGATCAGGCATTGCAGGGAGCCCGACGGTTCGACGGGTTCGGCGACGCGGCCCGGGCGGTGCTGTCGTTCCTGCAGGAGCGTCATCCGCTGGGTCTGTGGATGGTCACCCGCACCATCGACGACGACTGGATCGTGCTGCGATCCGCCGATCGCGACTACGGCGTCCACGACGGGGACGTGCTCAGGTGGAGTGACAGCTTCTGCAGTCGCATGGTCCGCGGCGAGGGTCCCAACGTCGCGCCCGACGCCACCCAGGTGCCCGCCTACCTCGCGGCCCCGATCGGGCAGCAACTGCCCATCGGTGCCTACGTGGGGTTCCCCCTCACCCGCGACGGCGAGTTGTTCGGCACCCTGTGCGCGATCGACCCGGACCCTCAGGCGGACGACCTCGCCGCCGACAGTGAACTGATCGGCCTGTTGTCGGGACTGCTGTCGACGATCCTCGACGCGGAGATGGACAACTCGGCACTGCAGCAGCAGGCCGACCAACTCACCGAGGCCGTGCATCACGACCCGGTGACCGGTGCCCTCAACCGCAGCGGGTGGCAACGACTGATCGAACGGGCCGACACCACCGAGCAGTACGGGGTGGTGATGGTCCACTTCGTGCAACTGCGCCACCTGAACGAATCACGCGGGCAGGCAGCCGCCGATCACGCCCTGGTGCGCGCCGGCGAGGCCATCCGCCGGGTCACCCGGGGCCGCGACGTCGTGGCCCGGATCCAGGGTGGTGAGTTCGGGATCGTGCTGACCGGATCCGATGCGCTGGCGCCGGAGGCGTTCGTGCAGCGGCTCCAGTTGGCCGCCCGGCAGAACCGGACGATGGTGGCCATCGGTGCGGCGGTCGGCGAGGGGGGTGCTCCCCTGGCCGACGTGATCGCGCTGGCCCAGGCCCGCATGGCGTCGGAACTGGCCGCCATGCGCGACCACTGATCCGGGCCCCCGTCCGGGTTCAGACGATCGCCGCGACGGCCTCGTCGAACAGCCGCGTGTGGGTGTCGACGTCCACGCGCGTCGTCGTGGGGCACATCAGGGCCATGTTGTGGAACGGCGTCATGAGCACCCCACGATTCGACAAGAACAAGTGCAGGTACTCCTCCAGCTCGTCGTCATGGGCAGCGGCCGATTCCGTCCCCGTGCGCGGTGCGGGGGCCGCGAACCGGTACTCGGCCCGAGCCCCCAACTGAGCCACCGACCACGGCACCCCATGGCGGGCGATGACCGACTCGACACCTTCGCGGAACGACGTCGCCAGGTCGATCATGTGCGTGAACGCCGCGTCGGTGAGCACCTCGCCCAGGGTCGCCCGCATCGCCGCCGTCGACAGGACGTTCCCGGCGAGCGTGCCGCCGACCCCGCCCACGTCCACCAGGTCGGCGGAGTCCTGCCGGTCGATGGCGTCGGCCAGTTCGCGGGTCAGCCCATAGGCCCCCGACGGGATCCCGCCGCCGATGCTCTTGCCGATGACGAAGATGTCGGGCTGCAGTCCCCAGGCTGCGGTGCAGCCGCCGGGGCCCGCCGAGATCGTGTGGGTCTCGTCGATCAGGAGCAGCGTGCCGTAGCGGGTGCACAGGTCGCGGACACCTTCGAGGAATCCCGGCTCGGGCAACACGATGCCGATGTTCGTCAGTGCCGGTTCCATGATCAGCACTGCCACGTCCTGGTCCGCGAGCCCGGCCTCGACGGAGGCAAGATCATTGAACTCGGCGACCTTGGTGGTCGTCCCGATGGGGACCGCCGGCCCGACGTTGCCGCCGCGCGGCTCCGGCCGACCGTCGGCGCCGGTGATCACGAAGGTCTCGTCGACCGAGCCGTGATAGCAGTAGCTGAAGGCCATGACCTTCGGGCGACCTGTGATCATCCGGGCCAGGCGCAGCGCCCAGCGGTTGGCGTCGGTGGCGGTGAGGCTGAACGACCACAGCGGCAGTCCGAAACGTCGGGTGAGCTCGGCGGCGACCCACTCCGCGTCGGCGGTGGGCATCATCGTCGTGATACCGCCTTCGGTGCCGATCCTGCGGTTGACGGCGGCGACCGTCGCCTCGGGCGAGTGGCCGGCCATGGCGCCGGTGTCCCCCAGCGCGAAGTCCACGTACTCGTTGCCGTCCACGTCGGTGATGCGGTTGCCCCGCGCATCGGCCAGGTAGAGCGGGTACCCGCCGGACCACTTGTTCATCCAGGTCATCGGCACCCGGCCGAACAGGTGGTCGGCGGCCTCGAACAGGGCCCGGGACTGCGGGGTGCGGGAGCGATGGACCTCCCGCTCGACGGTCAACTGCTGGTTCAGGCGGGCACGATCGACGGTCACAGAGCACTCCTCGGCGGGCGGGCCACCAGATTAGCAATCGCCGGCCCACAATCCTTCGCAATAGCCACACATTCCGCCACCTGGTCCACGGATTCCGTGGTTCCCCGTTCCGTCCGGCCATCCCGCCGCCGCAACACTAGGGTGGCGGCATGAGCGTCTCCGCAAGCAAATCCGTCACCATCGATGCCCCGCTGGACCAGGTCCTGGCCACGATCCGCAACGTCCCCGGCCAGACCGAATGGTGGCCGGGCACCATCTCGGCCGTGGTCGACACGACCGACGACAACGGCCTCCCGACCCGGGCCACCCTGGTCAACGACGTGAAGGTCGCCAAGGACGAGTTCCAGCTCGACTACCAGCACTCCGACACGGGGATGTCGTGGACCCTGGTCGCCCCGAGCAAGGCGCAGAAGGCGCAGACCGGCTCGTGGGAGCTGGTCGACAAGGGCGGCAAGACCGAGGCGACGGTCAGCCTCGACGTCGACTCGTCGCTGCCCCTGCCCGGCTTCGTGCAGAAGAAGGTCATCAACGACACGCTCAAGGGCGCCACGGAAGGGCTGCGGAAACACGTCAGTGGGTGACCGCTCCCCGATCGACGACGGCATCGTCGCGGTCCACCAACTCGAGGAGCCGGCCGCACGCCAACTCTCCGGTCCCGTCTGGGACTACGTCAGCGGTGGTGCCGCCGACGAACTCAGCCTGGCGGACAACGTCGCCGCCTGGCGGCGGATCAGGTTGGCGCCGCACACGCTGGTCGACGTGTCCGGCATCGACACCGGCATCCGGTTGTTGGACCGCGACTGGCCTCACCCGATCGTGCTGGCCCCCACGGCCCGCCACACCGCCTACACCCCCGACGGCGAAGCCGCCACGATCCGGGGCGCGCACGCGGCCGAGGCGCTCTACGTGCAGAGCTCGCTGGGCGGAACCCCGCTGGCCGGGGTGGCGGCTGCCGCCCGGGAGGCGGCACAACCCTGGTGGTTCCAGGTCTACATCCAACGCGACCGCGGGTTCACCCGGGAGCTTGTCGGACAGGCGGTCGCCGCCGGCGCCGAGGCCCTGGTCCTGACGGTCGACACCCCCACCCTGGGGGCTCGCGACCGCGACAAGCGCACCAACCTGGGCACCAGCGAGGGCGCGTCGTATCCGATCCTGATGGCGGCAGCCCCCGCCCATCCCGAACCGGATCTCCCCCCGCACCGTCGCGTCTACAACCCACTGCTGGCCCCGGACATCACCTGGGCCGATCTCGAGTGGCTGGTGGAGTTGTCACCGGTCCCGGTGCTCACCAAAGGGGTGCTGCGTCCCGACGACGCCCGCCGGTGTGTGGCTTCCGGGGCCGCGGGGGTCCTGGTGTCCAACCACGGCGCCCGCAACCTGGACACGGTGCCCGCCACGGCCGACGCTCTTCCCGGGGTGGTCGAGGCCGTCGGGGGCGACGTCCCCGTTCTCGTGGACGGCGGCATCCGGCGCGGGACGGACATCGCCAAGGGGCTGGCGCTCGGGGCGACGGCTGTTCTGGTCGGGCGTCCCTACATCTGGGGTCTGGCCACCTACGGCGCCGCAGGCGTGACCCATGTTGTCGAGATGCTGCGCACCGAGTTGGAGATGGCCATGGCCCTGCTCGGGGCTCCCACGATCGCCGACCTGGACGCCGATCTGCTGTGGCCGCCCGCACAGCAGTAGAGGCCGCGACGGTCACCCGCCACGGCCTCTGCTGTGTGATGGATCAGAGGATCTCTTTGGCCTTGTCGGCCACGGTGTCGACGTGCTCGTGGACCGACTCGGGTGCCACACCCTTGACGGCCTCGGCGGCCTTGTCGATGTTCTCGTCCTGATCGCCGATCTTCTCCTTCACGGAGTCGACGGCTTCCTTGGCCTTGTTGGTGATGTCATCGATGCCCATGCGCGCTCCTACCGCTACCGCCGGTCGGACGACCGGCTCTCGCCGCGAGCGTAGGGATCAGCCTCACGGTCCGCGCGGTGATCACCCGTTCGGAGTAGCGCCACCCCCGGTGGTCGAGCGAAGCCGAGACCCGGCGGTCGAGCGCAGCCGAGACCCCCACCCCCGACCCGGCCCCCGGTGGTCGAGCGCAGCCGAGACCCCGGTGGTCGAGCGAAGCCGAGACCACCGCACCCCGCTACCCCAGATGCCACCACTTGCGGGGACGGGTCCGGTACGGGTCCTGGTACCCCCCGCGCGGGGCGCGCTCACCATCACCGTTCTCGTCATCCGACTCGGTCTCCTCGACCGCGATCCGTTCGGCGCTGGTGTCGTCGTCCTCGTTCTCTTCAGGCTGGGAGTGGCTCTTGCCCTTCAGCGCCGCATCCTTGCGCGCCGCCCGGACGCCGGCCGCGATGCTGTGCCACATGTGTTCCGGTCCGAGCTCCTCGACGAAACCGGACTTGGCCAGCACGCGCCGGGCGCGGTAGAAGACCCGCACGAGGTACAGCTCGACCCCCCGCTCCTTGAGCCGGGCCAACAGGAGTTCGAGGGCGTCGATGCTGGTCGTGTCGAGTTGGCTGGTCGCTTCGAGGTCCAGGACCAGGGCCTTCACGTCGGGATCGGCGTCCACACTCTCCAGGACCCGGTCGCAGACCTCGGCGGAGTTCGCCCAGAACAGCGGTGCGTCGAGGCGGATCACGATCACCCCGTCGTAGGTGCGTCGGTCGGGGTGGTTGCGGATACTCCCCCAGGCGGCCTTCTCCTCGGGGACCTTCCCCATGATCTCGAGGTCGGCACGACTGGACCGGTACACCAGCCCCAGCACGGCCAGGGCGACGGCGACCAGGAGTCCGTACAGCGGCCCCAGCAGCAGGACCCCGATCATGGCGGCGATGGCGGCGTTGAAGTCGTTACGGCGGATGGACTGGTAGCGACGCAGTGCGCTCAGATCCATCAGACCCCAGACCGCCTGGATGACGATCGCCGACAGCACCGTGCGGGGCAGCGGCGCCAGCCACTCGGTGAGGAAGGCCAGCACCAGCAGCACGATGACGGCGCCGAAGACGCCGGTCAGTTGGGTCTCGCCGCCGGAACGCCGCGACGCCGCGGTCTTCGACAGCGACCCCGCGACTCCCATCCCGCCCGAGAACCCCGAGGCCATGTTGGCCACCCCGGTGCCTACCAGTTCCTGGTTGGCCTTGATCGAGTAGCCCTCGCGGGCCGCGAAGATGCGGGCAGCGCTCAGACCTTCGGCCAGGCCGACCAGTGCCATCGCCAGCCCGCCGGTGACGACCGCCGGGATCTGGCCGGGATCGATGCTCGGGATGCTGATCGGGGGCAGCCCCTGGGGCACCGGACCCACCGTGACGACGCCGTCGGCTGCCCAGTCCAGCCGTCCCGACAGGATGATCGCGCCCACCAGGACGAGCAGGCCCCATGGCACGCGCGGGGCGAACCGCGCGCCCACGAAGAGGATCGCCAGGGCGGCGATCCCGATGGCAGCGGTCAGCGGGGTGATGTGTCCGAACGAGCGCAGGATGATCCCGACCCGGCCGATGACGTCGCCCGACACCGACGGCATGCCCAGCAGCGAGGGGATCTCGCCCAGGATGATCAGCAGCACCAGCCCGAACACGAACCCCGTCACGATCGGGCGCGACAGGAACTCCGCGGCCCAGCCCAGCCGGGCGACCCCGCCGATCACCAACCCGACCCCGGCCCCGAGCGCCAGCGCGCTGGTCAGGGCAACGACCTCGGACTGGTCCCCATGGGAGATGTCGGCGACCAAGGCTCCCGACAGCACGGACACGGTCGACACCGGACCCACCACGAGGTGCGGCGAGGATCCGAAGATGGCGTAGGCGACCAGAGCCAACGGGATCGAGTACAGACCGACGATGACCGGGACCCCGGCGATCCCCGCGTAGCCGAGCGCCTGGGGCACCGCCAGCGCCGCTACGACCAGCCCGGCGAGTAGGTCACCGGTCAGATAGGCCTTCCGGTAGCGCGGCAGCCAGCCGATGACGGGCAACACCCCGACCCAGCGGTTCGACGGTGTCGCAGCCCCACGCACCTCGGTCGTCTGCTGCTCGGTCACCGTTCACCTGCCGTTCACCGTCCGCAACGACGGTAGCGGCCCGGCGACGCCGGTGACCGGGATTGCCTTCGATCAGCCGATCACGCGGGTCCCGGACCCAGCTTGATGACCACGAGAC